>CANJMI010000005.1 GCA_947475525.1 Polyangiaceae bacterium
ATTGGCTCACGCTTCGCTAGTTCTAGTAGGGCGTAGTCGGCCGCGAACCGTCGGATGTCGCGGTCGGACCACGGCGAAACGCCAATGAAGTGCAGCAGCTTATCGTGGACCGCGCGGCAGCGCTCCGGCTTGCCGCACACGCGCGCCGCATCGGCTCGATGCTCTTGCGCTCGCTGTCGCCGAAGAGGCCGCAGGCGTAGAGCGCGAACGATTCTTTGCGGTCGGCACGACGTAGGATCGAGCCGATTCCGCTGAAAAACTCGTCGAGACGACGCTGCTCGGCGCCGTTGAGGATGTAGGCTATGCTTCGAAAACGCTGGTCGCAGGGCGGCGGGCCAAGAAACGTGGGGCAGTAGTATTAGCCGTCTCGCAAAAGGCGGCGCGGCGGTGAACGCACCGAACTCACGCGCTGTTGAACGGCAACAGTATTTGTGTGGGTAGCAGAGTGTGTAGTTGAGGCGTGGGTGGCGCGAGGTCGAGGTGCGATGGATCCTCAGGGCTTCGTCAGGATGCGCATTTTATCGTCGAGCCCGTTCACCTCGATGGTCCGGCGGCTCCCGAGGGGGAGTTCGTCAAACTCGGGCTGCGTCGGCGGCTTCCACTCGTGGTGCGCCTTCTTCTTGTTGTTTTCCTCGAAAACAATCCGATAGCTGGGGACGCGCGTCGCTCGTTCTTTTTCACCGGCTCCGCACGCTTTTTCAAGGGCTACGCGTTCGTCGCTCGCCCATGTTGGCGGCTCGCTTGCGCCTTGATCGGTGATGTCACGTTGGTGGGCCCACCGCCACGCGCGCCACGCATACCATTCTGCATAGCGTGGCACGTCCTTGTAAACGGCCACGTCGCGGTAGCGCGTCTCCGAGCAATACTTGGTAGAACAGCGTTGGTCCCCGCTCGAACAGCTTTCAAAGCCGTTTTTGTTCGATGTGCAGCGCACTGGACTCGTAGAACAGGTTTCACCGCACGCCACGCTCGCGGTGTAGGACTCCCTCCTCGTACCGTCTTGGACCTTATCGACGTGATGGACGCGCTGCCCTTGAGCGCTCGGGTTCATGGCATCGCTTGGTTTGGAGAAGCCTTCCTCGTCCACGATTTTGTAGCGCTCGACCGATACCGTGTGATTCCAGCTGCGCTCGACCACCTGAGCCTCGACTTGGCGCGTGCGGAACGCCCAGCAACAGCCGAGAAACATCAGGAGGAACAAGGCGCCACAGCCAATCCCGATACGCTTCCCTTTTGACAGCGGTTGGCGACCGTTGGGCGGGATGACCGGCGGCTCGAGGGGTGCGGGGCGCTCGGCTTGGCCTTGCTCCGCCCCGCACTCGGCACACTCGCCGCTATCACGGCGCTGCTGCGAGCCACAATACGAGCAGGCCCAGTCCTCGCCGGCCGTCGCTTGCTTGAGGAGCGCGGGGTCCGTGACGGCGTCGGCGAGGGTCGGCGTAGCTGTCCCTGAGCGGTAATACGCTTCGTCGCCTTTCGGCTTCCCACAGTTTTGACAGACTTTGTAGCGACCCAGGTTGTCAACGCGGCACGTGCTGCAGCGCCAGTGCATTTCGACTTGAAATTCGGGCATGGTCGTTCACTACAAAATCCGCGAACGCCGCGAGCGTCAGCGGCGAGGCGATGCTCGTCAGCTCAGGGCGCGTCCGCGGTGAAGAAGGTGAGCGCCGCTTTGGTCTTGGTCTCCTGCGCACCGCTCGCGTCGAGGCCGAGCTTCTTCAACAGCGCAGTGAGCTCTGCGAGGCGAGCCGTCGCGGCCTTGACCGACGCGCGCGTGGACACCTCGAGCACGCGCGCTCCGTCAGGCAAAGTCCACAACTCCACGTTGACGTCCGACGCGACTTCGGACCGGTGGAGCTGCCACGCTTGCACGGCCACCGGCCCAAGCACCTCGAGCTCGTTCCACGCGGGTGTCTCAGCGTAGTCGGCGAGGAAAAGCTCCTGAGTCGCGGCGTAGAGCTTTTTAATCGCCCGCCCGCCTGCGCGAACTTCGTCGATTTCGCCCGAATCTTGCGGCGAGGTCAGCGAGCAAGACTCGACCGACTTGTTACCGAAGCTATCGACCTCGCACTTGAAACCGTCCATCGCGAACCAAGACTTCTCCACCTCCCCTGCCGTCAGCGGGCGGAGCTTCACCGTCGAATCGTCTTTGGCACCCAGCTTTTTCCGGGCGCGAAGGATCACCCCGCGCTCGAAGAGAGCGAGCTCGTGCGTGTCGTAAAAGAAAACCTCGCGACGCTCCGCCTGCGACGCAACGAGCTTCAGGCCAGCGCGCGCCTTATCGATCTGATTCGACTTCACGGTGATCTTCAGCTCGACCTGGGAGGGCGGCCGCGCCTTCAAGTCCTCCTCGGCGTGCTCGAGCGATGGCTCCGCGCAACCCGCGACGAGCGTTACGATGGCCAGCGGAACCACCGAGCGCCGCACGCGTGAGAGCTTGGGGATGCGGTATCGAGACATCGCCGCCACGGTATCACACATCAACGAATAAGCTCGAAAGCTCGCCGAGCCGGTGTATCCTCGCGTCGTGCAAAGACGCCCTCTGCGCCCCCGTGCCGGCCTGCTTCTGGCCCTCGTTTTCAGCGGTTTCGTGGCCTGCGCAGGGGAGCTCGGGGATGGCCCGGCCGCACCCACGCCCACTCCCGAAGTGCCGAAGGCGAAACCCTTCGAGCCACCTGCGCCGACGATGCGACGGTTGCTCGCGCGCCACTATCGCAATTCGATAGGCGATCTACTCGGCCCCACCGCAAAAGCCGCGGCGGTCCCGCCGGCCGATCAGCCGCTGAACGGTTTCGATCTGGTCGGCGCGGCTCAGCTCAAGGTGGGTGATCTGGCCGTCGTCGAGTACGAGAAATCCGCGCGGCTCGTGGCCCGAGCGGCCGTGGAAGCCTACGAAAAGCTGGACGATTACCTCGCGTGCGTGCCCACCGACGCCGAGGACGCGGCCTGCTTGGAGAGTTTCCTCCGAAACTTCGGGAGCCTGGCGTTTCGCCGACCGATCACCGATGTCGAAGCCAAAGAACTCACCCAGATCGGACTCGCGGCAGGCAAAGTCTATTCGTCTTTCGATTCGGCGCTCGAGTACGGGATCGCCACGATCTTGCAGAGTCCGAGTTTCGTCTACCAGGTTGAAGTGGGCGAGCCGGTCCCGGAAGCTCCGAGCTTCCGGCGGCTGACGCCCCGCGAGCTTGCGACCCGCATGTCCTTCTTTTTGAACGACACGACGCCCGACCGGGAGCTATTGGACCTCGCCGACGCGGGAGGTCTCGAGTCCCCCGAAGACGCGCGTGCCGCTGCGAAGGTGCTCGTGGCGCGCCCCGCAGCCGAGGGGGCAGTCAATGCACTCTACGACGAGATCCTCGGCCTCCGACGGCTCGCAACATTGACGAAAAGCAATGAGCTTTATCCGGAGTTTACGCCCACTCTCGCGGCCTCGATGCGTGAGGAGACCTTACGTTTGCTCGCCGACGTGGTGTGGAAGAAAAACAGCGACTTTACGGAGTTTTTCAGCTCGGACCACACCTTCGTCAACGCCGAACTCGCGGCACTCTACGGCGTCAGTCAGCCACCCGCAGGAGAATGGCAGGAGGTTTCGTTTCCGGCGGACCAGCCGCGCGCAGGCTTCTTCGGCCAGGCGAGTTTTCTCTCGACGCAGGCTCACATCGAGCTGACCTCGCCCACCTTGCGCGGCAAGTTCATCCGGGAACGATTGTTGTGCCAATCGATCAACCCACCGCCAAACAACGTGACCACTGAGTTTCCAGACAACGCGAACCTGAAGACGATGCGCGAGCGACTCGCCTACCATCAGGAGAATCCGTCCTGCGCCGGCTGCCATTTGCTGACGGATCCCCTGGGTCTCAGCTTCGAGAATTTTGACGCGATCGGACGCCATCGACTCACTGAGAATGGAGTGACCATCGACCCTTCCGGCAACTTTGACAAACAAGGCTCCTTCGCGGACGGTGCCGAGCTCGCGCAGCTCGTCGCGGGCGACCCGGCCTTCACCGAATGCCTCGTCCGGAACGTCTTGCGGGCCTCGCTTGGGCACCTTGAAACCGAGGGCGAAGAGGGCGCCATCGAGGAGCTCAGCGGCGAGTTCACGAACGGAGGACGCCGCTTGAGGGGCTTTCTCATCCACCTCGTCGGAAGTGCTGCGTTTCGTTACGTGGGAGTCGAAAAATGAGCCGATTGATACTGAATCGTAGAACGGTGCTCCGCGGAGCTTTCGGAGCGGGGATAGCGGCGCTCGGGCTCCCGGTCCTTGAAGCGATGCTGAATTCCCACGGCACTGCGCTGGCTGGCGGGGCCCCCTTACCCGTTCGCTTCATGAGCTGGTTCTGGGGCAATGGTGTTCGTCTCGATCAATGGGTCCCTTCGGCGCCGCTCGCGGGCAACAACCCGGACGGTGACAACCCGCGGTTCACGACCGGCCTCACCGAAGGCGACGCTTGGCAGCTCAGCGCAGAGCTTCAGCCGCTCCTGCTCGTCAAAGACCGCTTGTCGGTGTTGAGCGGCTTTTACAATCGTGCAGGCTCAGCCGGCCGTCGCGGGCATCATGACGGTTCCGCGGGCTGTTTATCGGGCACTCCGTTCATCGCCCTCGACGCCGCAGAAGGCAGCTATTCATCGAAGTTTGGCGGACCGACCCTCGACCAGGTGATCGTCAATCGCCTGCAAGCCCAAGGTGTAAACACCTACATGCCTTCGCTCCACGTCGGCGTCTCCAAGCGGCTCACCCAGGGCGAGGGACCGTCGCTGTGGCACATCTCCCACAAGGGTCCGGATGAGCCCATCGCCAGCGTGCTCAGCCCGCAAACGGTCTACGACCAATTGTTCAGCAACTTCGTGCCGCCTACCGATCCATCCGGCAAGCTTCGGTCGGACATGCTCGATGCCATCGCGAACGACGCGAAGCGCTTGAAGCTACGGGTTGGCAAGGCCGACCAGCTTCGCCTCGATGCGCACATCGCGAGCGTCGCGCAACTTCGCCAGCAGGTAGCCGCCCTGCCTCCCATCTGCACCGCGCCCGCAGCGCCGACGCAGACGAACGACGACGTGGACGGTAAGGAGCCGCTCGAAGAGGTCGCGCACGTGATGGCCGACCTGGTGGCCGTGGCTTTCAGCTGCGACTCCACGCGGGTGGCGACGTGGCAGCAGAGCGGCTCGGTTGGCGGCACCGTTTACTGGATGACTGGCGCGACGACCGAGGAACACGGACTCAGTCACGAGCCGGGTGGACAAGCCCTCATTCATGCGGCCGTGGTGTTCAATATGAAATGCCTCGGATACCTTCTCGAGCGGCTCCGCGCGACGCCTGAAGGCGACTCCAACCTGCTCGAGCGAAGCGCCATCACCGTCGTGAGCGATGCCGCTCAAGGCATCACGCACTCCAACTTTGACATGCCGTTCCTCGTGGCGGGCGGCGGCGGCGGTCGCCTCAAGTCGAATCTGCACTATCGCTCGTCGAACGACCGCAATCAGGCCAAAAACACGAGTGACATCTTGTTGTCGGTGTTGCAGTGCTTCGACGAAGGAGCCACTGAAGTCGGTGCGGGCGCGGGCTATTCCAACACGCCGCTGAACGTCATCAAAGCGTAAGGCGCGCGTTTTCGAGCGCGGGCAGGCAGCTCACTGGCCGTGCACAAGACGAGCGTGCCGAAAACAGCTCTACCTCCCTTGAGGAGCAGCAGGAGCAGCAGTGGCCAGCCCATGGCTAGGTCAACCAACTTTAGCCTCGTGCCGTCGCCTAGCAGCCCCAAGGGTGCTGAGCCGCGAGAGCAACACTCGACGCACTCGTCGCAAGCGTTCACTCGGAAGCCGCACCCCTGGTCAGCACACAGAGCGACTCGACGCCACACGCACTGCGGGCACTCGTGCCCAACACGTCGTGCACAATCGCTCGCTCGATCGGGAATTTCGTTCTGGGATCTATGGAGGGCACCACATGCTTCCATGCTTCGTCCTTGATTTCGTCACGACCACAGGATCATCGCAGATTGTCATGCGCATCGTGCGCGAAGAACGAGCTGGGTGTCGTGAGCCACGGCGTCCGCGCGAGCTGCATCTGCGGACGATCGGGTCGCGCTGCGTCGTGCGACCCGTGACGCCGTTTTTTGCTTTTCGCAGCCAAGCGGTCAGTGAGTCGAAATGGTCACTCAAGTATCGGCGGCACCTTTGCGAGCTGCTGGCGCAGGTCGATCTCACGCTTGAAGTGCGACTTGATATTGGACGTGTCGTCAACGCTCAAACGGACGTGGAGTGGGAAGAAGCCATTGACCACAAGGCTTGAACGTCACCTTGAAGAGTATCGGCAAATCTGTTGCAAAATCAGTGCACTTGCCTACTTCAAAACTACCCGACTCAATAACTATTTTAACCACGTCGGGACGCGAAACTGTCGTGTCCGCAATCACTCCTTAACGGGCCATTCTGTTATGAGTTTAAATTTCAATCCCCTTGAAATAAAACGAGAACTAGCAGGTACGGCCTGAAAAACACTTCGATGATTCCCTCATTACCTTCCGCCTCGCACCAACTCAAACACTTGCGACCTAGTTTCCAAGATACTTTTGCTACCTCAACAAAAAAAACACCGCCAACCAAAGGCAACCTAGCCTGGGTCAGTAGTGTTAAAAACTCACACACCGACGGACGTACTCTTCAATTTCGCGCTCCATGCAAGCTTCGTCCCAGTGACAACGAAGTCCGCTATCAATACGACCTGTCTCGGCACCGCGCACGTCGCACCACGCTCGACTCTGCGCCGCTGCGCGGGCTCTCACGTCCTCTTCTCGCTGTCGCGCCGCTTCCCGCGCTTCCTCCGCCCGCTGCCGCGCGGCTTCTTGCGCTGCTTCCCGCGCCGCCTGTGCCGCCTCGGCACGTTCTGCGGCCTCCCGCTTTGCGATCATGGCTCGGACTTTTGGCTGCCCCGCCGCGAGTGCCGCTTTGGCCTCTTTGATGTGCAGTCCTGACGGGCGCGCCGACACGTAGCCCTCGACACCGTCGCACGCGTTTTCGCTCGTCGCTTTCTTGCAGTCCTCCGCGCTCGCCTCGGCGAACGCCTTGTCGTCGCGCAACCGCTCGAAGGTCGGCTCCGCGTCCACGACCAGCTTTTTCGCTGCGATGGCGTATTTGCTTTCAGGGTAATGAGCGGCGTAACCCTTGATCAGCTCGCATGCATCTAAGCTGCCGGGGCGCTCGCAGGAACTTCGAGAGGTGTCCGCCATGGACGCCCACATCGTGTCATCCATGGCTTCGAACACCGGGGCCGAATCGAGCTCCGCCAGGAGAACGCCTCCTGACAGAAGCTGAATCCGTGGCGGTCGCGCCGCGCCTTGGAGCACAAGATCTGGGACGACCTTCGCGAGATCCACGGATACGAGCCCGTTTGGAACGAGCACTGCGACAGCCAATGCAACGGGCCTAGAATCGCCAAACTTCAAGTCGAGCGGGGGCAAGATCCCGTCCGCGCCTATCGCGACACCTGCAACCAACGCCGGCGCCGCGGCGCACGTTTCACCTTCCGCGACGACTGGCCCGTCTTCGCTGTAGAGGCGACGCTCGTCGCGCGCCTTGCTTGCACGAATGCCATCGACGAGCGGGATCGTCAGGAGGCCCGCGCCCAGTACGACGCCGCCAATGCCCAGCCCCAACGCAGTCTTCTCACCGATGGGGTTGTAGGTGGCCGCAGCATCGCTCGTGGCTGCGACGTTGCGTGAGTCCACAATGGTGTACGTGCCGCCACCCGCCGCGAGGGCACCAAGGATCCCCCACGTCACGTCAGCGGCGACCGAGTCATTCTTGTTTTCGAAGTGTTTGATTTCCTCTTTCGCGAGGACTTTCCGCCTGGAGCACGCGTCTGCCGTGTGGAGCTCAAAAACATTGCCCTTCTGCATGGCGACCACGAGGAAAGACTTTTTGGCATCCTGGCGCTCGGTCGTCTTCAGAACATTGATGTCCGTTTTTACGAGGTCTTCACGCATCGTCGCGCAGCCGAAAACCGCTAGGCATAACGTCACTCCGAACGCACGCTGAACTCTATGCGACTTCATCACAACACCTCCACGAGCAGTTGATACGGACCGATGGTGGCGTCGTTGCCTTGCTCTTCGACCCGAATGGAATACGTGCCCGCGGCCAAGTTGGCGGCGAACGCATCGACCGCGGGATCGATGAGCGAGCAGCCCCCGGCGAGCCCATCGTCATCGTCGAAGCCGAGTGCCGCGCCGTTCGGATCGTAGAGCCGGATGAGCGTGTTGCCGGGGCAGGTCGTCGCGTCGAAGAGCGTCGTCGTTCGCAGGCGGAGCGACTTACCGGCGGCAACGGTGATTTTGAAGTAGTCTTGGTCTGCGACCGGCGACAGGGTAGCCCCCCACCCGAGGTCAACTGTTGCGTTATTGAGATAGTCCGCGCTCGCCTGGGTGTTGTTGCTCTCCGCTTCGGCCGCAATCTTTGTGGCGCTCGCCGCAAGCGTGGCCGGAGTGTAGTCGAGGATGGCGAGAATGGGATCGTACGCCGGATACTCGGTTGATCGAAACTGCTTGACGGTACCGTTGGCAAAAAGGACGTAGGGCCCGAGGCGACTTGGCCAAAGGGCGCTTCCGACCGCGTTCATCGGGGCGGTCCCGGCACTCGAAGGCAGTTCGTCGTCACCGATGGTGTTTGTGTTCCCGTACCCTAGATATCCTTCATAAGACGTTCCCCAACATTGCACGCGGCCATCGGTCAAGAAAGCGCAGGACCGGTTTTTGTTTAGGATTAATGAGGAAACCGTACCGCTGAGCGATACGGTGCCGACGCTCGAAGGCAACTCGTTGTCACCGATGGTGATTGTGTTGCCGTAACCGAGTTGACCATAGTTGTTGCGGCCCCAACAACGAACGGCACCGGTCGTTAAAACAACGCAGGTGTGACCATAAAAACCTCCGCTCGTCGCGATCGTCTTGGCGTTCCCTCCGAGCGAAACCGCGGCAACGCTTGAAGGTAGCTCGTTGTCACCGATGGTGGTGGTGTTGCCGTAACCAAGTTGACCATAGTAGTTGAGGCCCCAGCAACGAACGGCGCCTGTCGTTAAGACAGCGCAAGAGTGACCGTAGGCGTAGTCGTCGCTTGAGGACGAGACTTGGTCGACCGTTCCTCCCAAGGACAAAGCAGCGACGCTCGAAGGCAGCTCGTTGTCACCGATGTCGTTCGTGTTGCCGTAACCGAGCTGTCCGCCGGCGCCGGCACCCCAGCAACGAACGGCGCCGGTCGTCAAAACGGCGCAGACAAAGTCTGCATAAGACGATGTGGAAAGGGATTTCACGGTTCCGCCGAGCGAAACGACGGGGTTCGAGTCGGGCGTCTCGTCGTCGCCCATGTTCAGCGTGTTGCCGAGACCGAGCCGCCCGTTGGCGCCGGCACCCCAGCAACGGACCGAGCCGCTGGCGAGGAGTGCGCAAGAGAACGCGTTTCCCGCAACAATGTCGGTCGCAGCCTCGCCGAGCGAAACGAAGCCGGCGGCATAACTCGCGATGGTCAGGTCCGTGGTGTTGCCGTACCCCAACTGGCCGTACGAGGCTTCACCCCAGCAGCGAACCTTCCCTCCAGTGACCAAGGCACAGGTGTGGTCGTAGCCGTCGGCGACTTTGAGCACGTTGTTGACTACGCACGTAAGAGAGCACTCTCCGAGAATTGCGTTTTTTGTACCAGCGTCACAGGCCTCTGCCACGGTTTTGTAGCCGTTGCCACACGCAGGAAGCTTGCAGTTCGGATCGCACGCGTCACCCTCGGCAAGGTTGCCGTCATCGCAGGCCTCGGTGCCCGCCTTGATGCCATTGCCGCAAGCGGTCTTGGTGCAGTTCGAGTCGCAGCCATCGCCGTCCTTCACATTGCCGTCGTCGCAAGCCTCTGCCGCGGCTTTGTAGCCGTTGCCACACGCAGGAAGCTTGCAGTTCGGGTCGCACGCGTCGCCCTCGATGATATTCCCGTCGTCACAGACCTCGGTGCCAGCTTTGATGCCATTGCCGCAGCCGGTGGGAATGCAGTTCGAGTCGCAGCCATCGCCGTCGACCACGTTGCCGTCGTCACAGGCCTCGGTGCCCGCTTTGACGCCGTTGCCGCACGCCGTCTCCGTACAGTTGGAGTCGCAGCCGTCGTCGTTCTCAAGGTTGCCGTCGTCGCAGACCTCGGTGCCAGCTTTGACGCCGTTTCCACACGCCGTCTTCGTGCAGTTCGAGTCGCAGCCATCGCCGTCGACCGCGTTGCCGTCGTCGCAGACCTCCGTGCCCGCTTTGACGCCGTTGCCGCACGCCGTCACCGTGCAGTTCGAATCGCAGCCGTCATCATCCATCAAGTTGCCGTCGTCGCAGGCCTCCGTGCCCGCCTTGACGCCGTTGCCGCACCACGTCTCCGTACAGTTCGAGTCGCAGCCATCGCCGTCGACAACGTTGCCGTCGTCGCAGGCCTCGGTGCCAGCTTTGATGCCGTTGCCACAGGCGGTCTCCGTACAGTTCGAGTCGCAGCCGTCGTCGTTCTCAAGGTTGCCGTCATCGCAGCCTTCGAAGTCCGCTTTTGTGCCGTTCCCGCAAGCGTTGAGAAGAGGTACGGGCTCCGCCAGGGCACACCGGTAGGTTCCGGGGGTCTGCCAGCTCGCCTCACAGACGTCGTCCCCCGCAATGAGCTTGGTGTCGCACACCTTGTAGGTGACGGTCACTCCGTCCGAACAGCTTGCAATGACGCTGCCTTCGCAAGAGTTGATGCGACCGCCCTCGAGGGCCTCGCACGTGACCTCGTCGCCGCCCCGATTCAAGAGCGAGCAGCTAGCGACCAGGAAGAGGGCCGCGGCGAAAAGGGCACGCGTGCGTTTGACCGCGAACAACGATGCGTTAGCTGGAGGGCTCATGGTGCGCAAGAGCACCATAGAAGCCAACGAGTCGCAACTTGCAATTCGTCAATTGGCGCAAGTCCGCGAGGTCGCGTCGCTGGTATCCGCCGTCCGTCGGAACTTTTCAAACACCAATCCAATTGCTCACAAATCGAACAATGGTTGGTAGAGCACGGCGGGGGGCAACTCCACCGAAAGAACGGACTCGAGCCGCTTGCGAGGAGGTGGACGCTCGCCGACGGCGGCACGCGGCTTGGTCGGCTTGGAGCGTGGAGACGAGCGCGCGCACGGTCGGTCCCAGTTCAGGCATGGTAGCCTCGATGGGGTGTTCATCGAAGAGCTCGTGCGTGCCCTTTCGCGACACGGCGTGGGTTACGCCCTGGTCGGGGGCGTCGCGGTGAACCTTCATGGCGTGCCGCGGATGACCTACGACATCGAAATCGTCGTGCGGACCGACGAGTCGTCGCTCCGCGCGGCGGCCGAGGCACTTGGTGAGCTCGGGCTGCGCTGTCGGATCCCGATCGCGCAGCCCACGCTCGCTGATGCGGCCAAGCGCGCGCGGCTGGAAGCAGAGAGAAACCTCATCGCCGTGACGTTCACCGATCCCGCGGACCCCCTGCGCGAAGTTGACATCCTCGTCGCGCCGTCGGTCGATCCCGATGGTGTCGTCGCGCGGAGCGTCATCAGGTCCGCTGGCACCTTCGAGGTTGCGGTGGCCAACCTCGTGGACCTGCTCCGGATGAAGCGGTCGGCGGGGCGGCCGCAGGACCTCGCCGACGTCGTCCACCTCGAACGCCTCCAACGAGGCTCGTCGTGAGCGATCGGTCGCAGGAGCCTCTCGCCTACGTCGTCTCGGACGAAATGCTGGCGCGGTTCGCCAGGAGCACCACCCTGCAGCGCCTTCGCTGGCTCGAGGACATGCGGCGCTTCACTTGGAACGCGGCCACGCCGGAGATCCGCCAAAAATGGAGTGCCGACCGCGACCGCGCGCGTGGGCTGCCTCCCGAGAGCGACGGCTGACCTCCCAGTTGACGCAGCTGCGACTTTTTCCAGGGCGCAGTGGGGTGATAGGGTGCGCTCGCATAGCGCCGCCTTCCGAGAAAACTAAAGACCCGTTCAGCGGGTTTCGTTGGCTTGCGTCGCTCGGGATCGCGAGACCGTGGTGGGTGCTTGCGGTCGTAGCGGCTCTCTCGCTGGCGGCGGGCGCGTCGATCTACGGCATTCGGATCAGCACCTCGCGTTACGCGCTCGTCTCGGCGAAGCACAACGCGTATCAAGCTCGGCTGCTCGGGTTTTTTGAGCGTTTCGGTATTCAGTTGTACGAAGATGACAGTGCCCGTGTGGGCTTTTTCGATGTTCTTCAATTCGCAGAGGCCCCGCAGATGCGCTTGCCCTGACGACGCAGGGAGGCATTGGCAGGTGCGTTCCTATTTACCGAAACACCCTGCTCGCTGCTCAAGGGAGCTGGGACGTCAGAGCTTTGGACGCAGCGCCTCGGGAATTCGACCGAAGCCCTCGGGGGCATCCGCTGCTGCATAAATGAGCGCGGCATACGCCGCCACGACGTGGTCGAGATTCACCCGATCCACCTTGTCGAGCGTGTCATTCGCGGTGTGATGCAGGTCGAAATAGCGCGTGGCGTCCTGTTGCAAATCGATGACGGGCACGCCCTCGTGCACCAGCGGCGAGAGATCGGCGCCGCCGTGCGCGGGAGCCGAATCGATGCGTATGCCAAGTGGCAAAAGCGCCGCGATGACTTGCGTAAATACGGGTTCGTATGTGGGCGCGCCGAGAAAGCGCGCGGCGTAGATTCGGTCCGCGCCGAGGTCGGCCTCGATGGCGAGCGTGTGTTGCCCGAGCTCTTGTGCGTGCGTCGCGGCGTAGGCCTTGGCACCTGCGAGGCCGTTCTCCTCGTTCGCGAAAAGCACGACCCGAACAGTCCGCCGCGGTCGCGGGACGGTCAGCGAAATTTGCCGCGCAGCTTCGATCGCGATGGCACATCCGGCCCCGTCGTCGAGCGCGCCGGTGCCGAGATCCCACGAGTCGAGGTGGGCGCCGACGAGCACGACTTCCCGAGGACGCTCGCGCCCGACCACCTCGGCGAGCACATTGGCCCCTTCGGAAGCCGGCGCAAGGGCCCTGGCGCCGAGCGAAAGCCGCAACCTTACCGGTGGGCCTTTGGTGACCATCGCCGCCTGCACGAGCCGACTGAGCAGCTCGGCATCCGGGATCGACAGGGCCGCCGCTGGTAGCCGAGGACCGCCCTCTTCGTAACGGACGGCACCCGTGTGCGCCAGCCTGTTCGAGTCGGTGCCGATCGAACGGATAACCACGCCGAGCGCGCCATGACGACCCGCTGCCGCCGCGCCGCGCACGCGCACGCTCACGGCCTTGCGGTAGCCGGAGCCATCTTGAGAGCGCTCCATGACGCGGTTGAAAAATACGAGTTTTCCTTGCAAAGCGTCTGGACCGAGCGCCTCGAGCGCCTCGATGGAGCCCACTTCGACGACCTCACCCTCGACCCCTTCGGGAGCCGTACCCTCACTGCCACCGAGGGCCGTGACCACGAGTGGATGCCGATAAGGCGCGACGATCTCCGCACGCTCAGCGCCTCGCTCCCAATGCGGCGTCACCACGGACTCCGCGTGGACATGCTCGAATCCGAGATTTTGCAGCAAGTCGAGGGCCCAAGCCACCGCGGCCGCCTCTCCCCGCGAACCCGCCAGGCGCGGACCCACCTTGTCCACGAGCGAGGTGACCCATTCATAAGCCCGCGAGGTCGAAAGAGCGCGGTCACGCAGACTCGCGACCACGGGCGCCACCACCGACGAGGAGCTTGCGGGTTTTTCCAACGCGGCGGCGTGTGGCATCCGCGGCGCGCACGCGCTCACGAAGAAGCCGAGCTGCAGAGCCGACACGCAGCCGAACCACCACCGAGCACCTGACGGTTTGTTTCTTTCCATGGCACGCTTCAACGTCTGCTCGCTTTCTCTGGCTCGAAGAAGCTCACTTCATGCACTGATCGTCGGGGGCATTCGCCCAGCAATTTCCCGTCACGAGAGCACTCACCGGGGCGACGCCGTCGAAGCGCACGGCCGTCGGCATCGTCACCGGATCGACCGCTTGCACGTTGTCTCGAATATCCAGCTCATCCCAGCTCACGGTGCGCACGACCGCTGGCCAGATGCTCGTTTTTTTGAAAACGCCCGGGCCCACGTTGCGATTACCGACGAACCGAAAGCCAGCCCTGGTGCCGGGGCTCGTGTTGCCGAGATCGACCGTCAACAGCCCGTGGTCGATCGTGTTGTCGACCAGCTCGAGGTGGTCCGCGGCGGAGGTGTTGGTGTTTCCGGAAAGCTGAAAAAACCCAAGATCGCCCGCCGAGCCCGTGTTCTTCGAGATCGAAACGTAGTGCCAGCCTTGCACCGCCGTCGGCTCGCAGTCGATGAGCAAGCGTTCGACGTTTCGCAGCTCGTTGCGCCGAATGACGAGATGCGTGCCACCGTGAAGAACCAGCCCCTGGCGACCGGCACCTTTCATCGTGCAGTCCTCGATGAGGACGTCCTTCAGCTCACTCCCGGCCGCGGTCTTGGAGGACAGGTAGATGAAATCTCCGAACACCGATTCGATGGAGAGATGGTGGATCCAGAGGTTCTCGGTCGACGCCACGAGCGGATCGGCGTTCAGCCGTAGGCCCGTCCACTCCTCGAACGCCGGCTGGTAGTTGGCGCTCGGGTTCGGTCCACGCAGGGTGCCATGCGCGAGCTCGACATCGTGCGCGCCTCCGGTGACCAAGATGGGATCTCCCCAGCGTTTTCTGGGGTCGAGGACGGTCGTGCCTTTTTTGTAAGGGACCTTCGTGCGTTGTTCGAGCGTGGCTCCATTCAACTCGAGCCGCGTGTACGAACGGTCAAACGCCGGGACATCGGGCCACATCGCGCCTTCGATCCCGCCCGTGCCGCCGTCGTTCCGAAGCAAAATCGTGTAGTCCACCCAGTAGGTGCCGCCCTTCGCAAAGCGAATCATCGCGGGGGCGAGTGCGCTGGCTGCGGGGAGCGCGGCGAGCCACGCCATGAGCGCCGCTGAAACCTCCGTAGCGCCCGTTGAATCGATGCTCAAAGGCACGTCGTAGACGACCGACGGCTGCAGCGGATTGACGTCCACCTCACCCCAAAGAAGCTCGTGCTCCGGACCCGGAAGAACCGTTCCCCCAGTGCCCGCCACCGTATCCGAGCTGCCGGACGTCGCCTGGCCGGCTTCTGCGCCACCCGAGCCAGCAAGCGAAACCCCGTCGACGCATGCGAGCGGCTGTCCCGGCGTGCATCTCGCGTCCGGCGGCGCGACCTCGGAGCCACCGCACGCAGCTCCGAGCGCAATCGCGACGGCACCGACGACGACTCCCAGCGACCCGAACCCGCGACGCTTGCCGGTCTTCGTCATGTGACCACCTCGTGCCCCGCCACGCTACATCACCAAACCGTGGCCCGTCTCTGGTTCCTTGGCGTGTCCGCACCCCTGCTGTGCTGCGACGGCGCTACCAGGCCTGGGCCACACGCGCGCCGTGTTGCCGCTTGCGAACGCGGCGTTTTCCACGTTCGCTTTTCCTAGCCGCTTGATTTTACCTACGCTCACGCTCCCCAGGGGGTTTGCCACTTCCGCAAGATCCCTCGCAGCCACCAGCCGTACAGCGAGGGACGAAATAGCACGGCGGCGGCGAGCCAGGTGCGGACGGAAAATCGCCGGGAGCGCACCTATCCTGCTTTTCGTGGCAATGAAGTTCGACCCAATCGTGGAGCCATCGATCCCATGCATGGCTGTGCGCGTCGGCGAAGCCAAGGCAACATCGGTTCGAGGCTGAGGGATAAGGCGCGACCACGCAGTCGGTGTCGCGGACGCATGCGAGGCGATCGGGCTCCGGCGCGGGGGCGTCCGGCGTGATCGGCGTGACCGCTGAGGGCGCAGGATTCCCTTGGATGACGCGAGGGGGCGCGGGGGCGTCACCAGCAAGTGGCGTAGGTTGCGAATTGCACGCCAGTACACCGAGGGCCGTCGCGGCAAAAAACCACGCGATGTTCATCGACACATGGGCAAGCTGTGCTCTCTCTCGGCGGGAGGCACCAGTGGTACTCAACGAGGAGCCAGCGCTCGTGACATCGACAGACCGTCGTGGCGTCTCGTTCTTCAATGCGGACCCTTGCGGCGAGAGTACATAACACTCATCCGGGTTTCAGGTGGCCGGATAGAATGCGAGGCCGCCGCATCGATCGCCTTCGGCACTTCGAGCTGGGTGTCTTCCTGCTTCACTTTTCTTTGCCGCACGAGTTCCGACTCGCAGCGGCACCGCGGATCGAGGCATCCTGTGACGAGCGATGACCATTCAGACCGGCCCCTCGAGAGTCCAGTACCGGTTCATCGGCTCGGTCGATCGCACGCTCGACACCGTTGCGCGGCGCTACGGCACCACCGCTCAAGCGATCTTCGCGATCAACGCTCCGACGCCGACACCCGGTGTCACGCCGCCATTCCGGACAATGCGCGAGTTCCTTCTCGCACTCGACGATGGATACCGTTTCGCGATTCCCACGCCGACTGTGGAGATCGTGCCGTGGGAATGCGTACCGATCACGAGTAACGGTCCGACACTCGGCGCATTTTGCGCAACGCAAAACCGGGCCATCGGGCGTCGGGGGCAACCGGAAGTAAATCCCGCGATGCTCTGGTCGTACGCGGTGAACGCACCTGCCCGTTCCGCTGCGCTCGCAGGCGCGGCTTCACCCGACCAGGCGCGCGAATGGGAAATGGCACCGGACTCCGCGAGGCTCGTGCCGGACACGATCCTGTGGTTGCCGTACACGCAACTCATGGTCGGGCCGCAGGTTCCGTCCGGCCCCGGTGCTTCACACGTCGTTGTCGTCGATCCGCCCTGGATCAATGCGTTTCGCCGGCATGTCGCGCGGATCCGAACGGAGACCGACCGGCTTCGCGCAATGAATAGACTCTTCCGTCGGGTAGAGAACCAATGCACGCGGCTTCATGCTCGGGTCGAGTTCCTGCAGAGCTACTTCGAGCTGCTGCACGATGACTTGGTCGAAGTGGGTCATCCGGCTCCGTGGCTCGCGGACATCCAGACAAAGCTGCGCACGCTCGGTGAGCAGTCCGCGCACTATCTCGGCATCAATCCAGTGCAGTACGTCCGCCCGGACTGGGTCACCGAGAAAGACCAGTGCGCCCACGGTCTGGTCAATCTTCTCTTCGACGCTTCGTTCGACGAATGGCTGCACACGATTCAAGTGACGCAGTCGGAATATCGCGACGGGCGAACGCTGCTCGCGGACACGTACGAGAAACTCCGGGACGCAGTGCAGGCCCTCGGTGGCGCCCGTGTCGACGCGTTCGAACGTGTGCTTGCTGCGATCGACCCGCACTTGGAACATCCGCGTCCCGCCGACGCGCCGCCGCGCGCCGAAGGAATGTCGCTTCGAACTGCGCTGGGCTTCATGTCCAGCGTTGCGGGAGCATCGGTCGCGAACACACCCGGACCGGCGAGCCTCGTGGTGGCGATCGCGCAGTTCCATGTTTTCTGGAAGGTGTGGCGACACGGGCACACTCACGGCGGAGCGATCACGGGCCCGTGGATCCGAGAACTGGTTTCGGTTTATCGCCCGTCGGCGGCGGCACAGAGTGCTTTCCGAGAAGCGCTGGAAGGATTTCGACGCGGAGAACAAGGCGCCATCCGACCTGCCGAGAGAGCCGCGCGAGCGCTCACAGGCGGCGTAACGCAAGGACCGGGATGGACCGGCCTTCTCCTTCTCTGCAACATCCTCTCGTTCTACGCGATGACGTCGGACGATCCGGGCGACCGCGAGTTAAAATTGTCGGAGCTTTTTGGTCTGGCGAGCACCACGATTGCAACCGGACTGACGGCGACGCAACTCGTGTCGCAATTCATCTCGAACCTGGAGCGAAACTCGCAAGCGACCCGGCTCGTCACGCGGGCTGGAACGAGCGCAGAAGGCTTTCTAGAAAGGGCGGGAGCGCGCGCGGGATGGGGCAACATCGCAGCGTTGCTTCAGGTGTTCTCGTCGCTCGCGGTGCTCTGCGACGCGTACGGCGAACCCGCAGAAGACCGCGACTCGTTGCACATGTTCTCGCTCTGGATGCAATTTGCTGGATCCGCGGCGGTATTCGCCGGGAGCACCGCCGAGGTCCCGTTGCTCATGGCCGCAGGCGTAGTCGTGGGTCTGGTTGCAACGGTCGCCGCCAATTGGCAGGACCTCACCGACAGCAACGTAAAGCTATTCGCGAGGCAGCAACTGGCTTTGTACTCCGACGAGCAAACCAACGACGTCGCGTATCACCCTGTTTTTGTCCCGGACGGCCACGGCGGAGGCACGCACTCATCTGCGTTGTTCCGAATCGTAACTGCGATGCCGGCGATGCAACGCGCGCCCGCTCAGCCGCGCCCGCCCACCATGAACGCGCCCGTCACCCACGCACCCCGAGAAGCTACAACGCATCCGCTCGCGAACGCACTCGACGACTTCGACTCCGCCCTGTTCGCGATTCCGCGTCTATTGCGGTTCATCTCCGAACCATCACGCCAGACCATCTCGATTCACGTGAGGCTTCGCGATCGGCTGCATCTCGACGAAGATACGATCGACTCGCTCACGACGGGCCGCTTTCCGGCTCCCGCGACGGATGGACGACCACCGCCTGGTGGTGGACGTGACGAGAGCTGAGTTTTCGGGGGCCTAACACCGGTAGAATCCATTCAAGGAGCGAGCGATGGGAACGCAGCCATATATCATTCGACAGGGTGACTTCTGGACAGGACTCGCGCATCGGCACGGCTTCGAAGCGGAGGAAGTCTGGAGTGGCGACGCCAATCGCGAGATCCGTGGCCGACGTGCGAATCCCGATCAACTCCACCCGGGGGACATCGTGTATCTGCCGACGGAACCCCTCGCGGGTCAGAGCGTTCGCGCGCGTCAGAAAAATGCGTTCCGCGCGAGAGTGCCCGCTACGTCGGTGCACATTGTCCTGCACGACACCGACGGACCTCTCGCAAACGAGCCCTATCGACTCGAGGGCCTGGGCGAAGTGCGCGAAGGTACGACCGACACCGATGGCAATGTAACCATCGAGATGCCCATCACGGCGACCGAAGTTTCGCTGGTTCTATGGCGCCGGCACACCGTGTACCCGATCCGCCTCGGGCACCTTGATCCGATCGAAGAAGTGTCCGGCGTGAGACAGCGATTGGAACACCTTGGCTTTCACGGTTTTCGCACGGTGCGAACGTCGGACATCAACGCCGACGAGCAAGACTGGGACGCCGTCGCGGTGCGCGCATTCCAACGCGCCCACCGACTCCCCATCACGGGCGTCGTAGACACTGCGACACGTGATGCGATCCGCACTGCGCATCGGACTTGAGCGAATCATTCCAGTCGCGGTTTCTCGAGTGTGCTCGCCATGATCACTCTCATAGGGTGCGAGCCGTTCGCGGGCCTCACTGCGACGGGCCACCACAGTGGGAGCAAGACTGTTGCGCAACTTCGCAGAAGTACGCCCAACCGCAGTAGGCACACGCCTTTAGGCGATAGCGAAGGTCTTCGTCGTCGAAGTCGCGGGGGAAAGCGTCTGCAAGTTTGGCCAGATCTCGGCTCCGCGAGAGGACAAGCTCGATGCCTCGTTCATGCGCGGCATGACCGAGACCCATCCCGAGAAAGCCGTCCTCCAACTGGATAGCGGCCTGATCTTCCTCGCCAAGACTTGTCAAAAGCGCCAATGCCGCCGCGGGAAGCGAAGCGAGGCGCGCGGCTTCTTTCGTTGTTCGTGGGCTTCCGACGCGAAGGTGTCTGGAGAAGAAGATCTTCCGATCCGACTCTCTCCAGACGTTTGCGGGGTCCTTCTCACCGCCCAGATCGTTCTCTCCCCAACCCAAGTTGAAGTGCCCACGTACTCCGGGCGCAGTCATGCCGATACCGACGCTCTCCTCCATAATTTTCACGCGGAAGCTTCGCCCGTCGAGCTTGTACTCCACAAAGATACGCGCCCGCTCGCGGTCCTCGCGAACACGAGGTTCGTCGACGAGCGGCAGGAGCGCGACAACGAGTGCTCGAATCCCTTCCATTTTCTCGTCGAGATATTCCGGATCGTCGATGCCGTCTTCGTCGATGGGGTCGTCGGCGATCTCGATCGGCGCGAGCTCGGGCATCGGGTCCGCGGTTTCGGCCGGCGCACCGCAGCCCGTGCACGACGGCGCGTCCGGCGAGAACACGAAGGAAGCTTTGCAGAAGCGGCACGTGCGCGCCTCGAAGAGCTCGGCCACATCTTTGGTAATCGAGGGTAACTGCTTGCCGAGGTACGCGAGCTCACTCCCGAGCGCGAGAAGCGAGGATGCGCCCCCCTGAGATTCGATGACGTCGATGAATTGAAAAATGTCGCCGATACACGCGGAGATCACTTCCTCGCTGAGCTTGATGAGCTCGACGTTACGCGTCGCTTCAACGAGGCGATCCTGGACGTTCTGCGGAAGCGTGCGGATGCGAGCGACCTCGTTGCGGAGCCGCTCACCGGAGACGTAGCATTCTCGGGTGAAATAGAACCGTGCCTCTCTCGTCGGCGTCTCGCCGTCAGCCGCAGCCCCGGATCGTGCGTCGTCCTCCGCGTCCGATTCGTCGTCGGGACAGGCGCGGCAGACATCGAACGCTCCGAAGATCCCCGTGCACTTCGTCTCGATCCAGGCTGTGAGCGTGACGTCGTCGTATTGATAGATGACGACCCGCGCGATGACACCTTGGTGGCCGTAGGTGACGCGAGCCAAAACAGCGTCGTCGCGATGCGCGTCCGCGAAGTCCTCGAGCACCGCGCCGGGTACGAACTGGGCGAACATCCTGGCCACTGAGGTGGGCGTGTACGTTTTGCCTTTGTCGCGTTTAATGGAGATCGTCCGCTTAATCTGTGGCGAGCTCGAGGCCGTAGGTTTTGGAGCGGGTGCCGAGACCTCGGGCGGCGGCAGCTTCGTTCCCACCTCGGGCGGCGGCAGCTTCGTTCCCACCTCGGGCGGCGGCAGCTTCGTTCCCACCTCGGGCGGCTCACCGCCACCCAACGCCCCGAGTACGCGCTTGAACCAACTCATTCGAAGGCAGAGTACTTCAGTTCCAGCCGGCATCAACTTCGCCCTAAATGCATTCTGTGCGATGGTTGTCAGGAGCAGCGTCAGCTTGTCGAAGAGCCCCCCGCCGTCCAATCGTCCCGCTCGCGGATCTTGCCCCTTAGCGTGGTGAACGCGTCGGACCTCAGCGACAAGGAGAGCGAAGAGGCCATCGTGATGGCAGCGCGCGGACCGAAACGCTACGCTTGTAACCGCCGAGCGGCGGGGACGTACCTGCCGCCGAGGTCACCATGCTTAGCCGTCTCGCATTCGCGCTCGCTGCACTCTCGTTGTTTTCGGCGTGCAGCGGTGAGAGCACCGCCCCTGGGCCATCGGGACCCTGTTCGGATGCGACCCTCGCGCCCGACGAGTACGTCGCAGGGCTAATGCGAGCGGGGAAGAACGGCACCGTCGGCGTGAAGCTTCTCGATGCCCTGCCCGCGCCGCCTGCCGCGGGCTCGAACGAGTGGGAGGTGCAGCTCATCGATGCGTCGAACGGGCCGCTTCCCAACGCGACCATCACCAAGGTGCGCCTTTGGATGCCGAGTCACGGGCACGGCAGCGGGGTCACGCCGACGGTCACGCCGGGAGAGAACGGCAAGGCGACCATCAAGGCTCTCGAGTTCGTGATGCCCGGCGTTTGGACGGTGACGGTTTCCGCACAAAACAAGGAAGCGACCGATGAGGCGACCTTCGCCTTTTGCATCGACGGGTGAGCCGTGAGCCTAGGACGTACCTTTGCGGCTCTCGCGCACAGCCTTGCCATTGGGTGCACGTGCTCGCTCGGGCTCGGCGGCTGCTCCGATGACTGTGTGGCGGTACCGGTTGACTGCGCACCACTCTACGCGCCTTCCTTCGCCAACGTGTTCACGCGCACCCTCGTACCGACGTGCGCGAGCGGCGGCTCGAGCTGTCACGCGCCAAGCGGGGGCCGCGGAGGGCTTGTCTTCGAGGACCAGGCCGCGGCCTACGACGCACTCGTGGGGCATGCAGCCGGAAGCGGAGGCACCCGCGTGATCGCCGGCGACGCCGGATGCAGCCTGCTCGTACAGAAACTCGAATCCACCGATGAAGCATTTCAAATGCCGCCAGGCTCTCCGCTCTCCGCACCGGAACGCTGCGCCATCGAGCAATGGATCGCAGACGGAGCCGCA
Organism: Polyangiaceae bacterium; assembly: GCA_947475525.1. Taxonomy (GTDB): domain Bacteria; phylum Myxococcota_A; class Polyangia; order Polyangiales; family Polyangiaceae; genus SYFR01. The sequence continues at coordinate 22,184 of CANJMI010000005.1, forward strand.
CCGTGAACTCAACGCGCCAAGGCACCTTCCGGACGATCATCGCGGCGTCCCTCATCGCCTGCGGATCGCCGGAGCCGAAGCTCCTACAAGGCGAGGGACTCAAAGATCCGGAGTCCTGCCGCCAATGCCATGCGAGTCACGTCGACGAGTGGTCGGGCAGCATGCACGCGTACGCAGGAGACGACCCGGTCTTCATGGCGCTGAACGCCCGAGGCCAACGCGACACGAACGGCGCGCTCGGCGACTTCTGCGTAAAATGCCACGCGCCCGTCGCGCTTCGCACCGGTGCAACGAAAGACGGCACGAACCTCGCGGAGCTCCCGTCGTACCTGCGCGGAGTCACCTGCTACTTTTGCCACTCGGTCGAGGCCGTCGAAGGCTCCCACAACAATCCGCTGACGCTCGCCGACGATGGTGTGCTCCGCGCCGCCATTCGCGATCCTGTCGACAACCCCGCTCACACGTCCGCGTACTCGCCACTGCTCGACCGCGACACGCGTGAATCGGCGAGTCTCTGTGGCAGCTGCCACGACATCGTCACGCCCGGTGGCGCGCACATCGAGCGCACCTTCTCCGAGTGGCAGGCGAGCCAATTCGGCAACGGAACATCCGCTCTCCTCACTTGCGGCAACTGCCACATGCCGGGAAAAAAGGCGCCTGCCGCCGACTTCGACGGCGTCAAGGTGCGCGAAGTACACGCTCACGACTGGCCCGCCGTGGACGTTGCGCTGACGCCATTTCCAAACCAAGACGCGCAGCGAAACGCCGTCGCAAAAGCGCTCTCGCAGACCGTGGTCGGGCAGCTTTGCGTGAGTCCACCGCTCGCCGACGTCCGCATTGACGTGCTCCTCGAGAACGCTTTCGCGGGCCATGCGTTCCCGAGCGGAGCTGCGTCCGACCGCCGTGTGTGGGCCGAACTCACCGCGTACAAATCCGACGTCGCGATCTTCGAGAGCGGGGTCGTCACCGCGGGCCAATCCGTCACCGAGCTCGATGACCCGAACTTGCTCCTCTTCGGCGACCGCACGTTCGATGCCGGTGGCAAGGAGACCCACCTCTTCTGGGAAACCGCGAGCTACGAGTCAAACCTGCTCTTACCTAAACCGGATCCGAATCACCGCTTCACAAAAACCTACGTATTGCCTTTAAAAAGCGGCATTCCTGACCGTGTCCGCTTGGTCGTGCGTATCCAACCCATCGGCCTGGACGTGCTCGCCGAGGTCATCGCATCGGGCGATCTCGACCCGAGCGTCGCGGAGTCAATCCCGACCTTCGAGGTGATCCGGTTGGAGTGGCAGGCGCAAGACGGTTACGGCTGCGTCCCGAAAGACGCCTTCGCACCATGAACCGAGCCGCGCGGCTGAACGACGTCGGCCCTCTCGCCATCAACCTCCGCTGGATCGTGCGCTTGCGTTGGGGAGCGGCACTCGGCCAGTCGGTGGTGATCCTACTTGCGCGACGAATCTTCACCCTTGAACTGCCGCTCGTCGCCTTGTTCGCGGTGATCGGCATCGAGCTTGGAAGCAACGTCGCGTGTGCGAGATGGCAGCGCGAACGAGCGGTGCGCGAGTGGATGCTCGCGGCGGTGATGGCGCTCGACATCGTTCTGCTCACGGTGCTTTTGCACCTCTCGGGCGGCAGCTTCAACCCGTTCAACTTCCTCTATCTCGTCCACATCGCGCTCGCCGCGGTGGTCTTACGGCCGACCTACACGTGGAGCCTCGTCGCACTGTCGCTCGCGTGTTTCGGCTCGCTCTTCGGTGGCGTCTTCGGGCTCCCGGTGCGCGCACACGACCACCACGCCGATCAGATGGAGATGCACCTGCGCGGCATGTGGGTCGCATTTGCGGTCGCGGCCGCGTTCATCGTGTATTTTGTGGATCGCATTCGCCGCGCCCTTGCCGACCGCGACGGCGAGCTCGAGCGTTCCCGCCACCTCGCGACCCGCAGCGAACGACTCGCCTCACTCGGTACGTTGGCCGCCGGTGCCGCCCATGAGCTCGCGACTCCACTCGGGACGATCGCGCTCGCCGCGGGAGAGATGCGCACGGCGCTCGACCGTGGTGACAGCGAGTCGGTCGCGGCCGACGCACGTCTGATCCAGGAGCAGGTCCAACGCTGCCGCGCGATCCTGGATCAGATGGCCAGCGCAGAGGCCCCCGGAGAGACCCCTTCCCGGTTGACCCTCGGGGAGCTAGCGGAAAACGTGGTGGAGGCGATGCGGAGCTTCGGTCGGCTCGAGCTCGCACACGTGGGAGACTCCCACGCGCGAGCGGTCCTCGTTCCGCGCCGTGCGCTCGAGCAAGGACTGCGTGCATTGGTAAAAAATGCCTGCGACGCAAGCCGAAGCACCGTGGTCACCGTTGGGTCTGGCCACGATTCCGAATGGGCGTGGCTCGACATTCGCGACAGCGGCGACGGCATGCCTCCCGAAGTTTTCGCGCGGCTTGGCGAGCCGTTCTTCACAACGAAAGAACCCGGCGCAGGCATGGGGCTCGGTGTCTATTTGACGAACGCGCTGGCCGAACAAATCGGCGGTCGTCTCGAGTTCGAATCGACTCTTGGCCTTGGCACGACCGTGCGCTTCGTGTTGCCGCTCGCGCCCGACGAGCAGCCGACCCGCGCGCAGCTCTAATTCACCCGCACTAGAAAACGAACAACGCAGCCACCGTGGCACCTGCAACCGCGTTCTGATTCCGACCGAGCGACGAGGCGGGCGGCGTGAAGAACAACGACGTCTGAAGTCGCACGCGCGGCGAGAGAGGAACGACGCCGGATGCGCCGAGGTTAAGGACGCTTCGACCCGTGTTCCGCTGCTTCGCGCCATCGATCGTCGCATCACCTTCGCTCGACCACGAAGCCTGAGCGGCCACCGCTGCGAGGTTCAGAAACAGGTAGCTTGCGTTGATGAGTCCCGAGAACTGCGTGCCGAGCGTCGTATCGGTCCCTCCCACCGAACGCGGCAAACGCTGAGCCAAAAGCCCCGTTGCGCCGACGAGCCAATGGCCGAAACGTTTTTCGAGCGCGGCGGCGGCGTGCAGCTGAAAGGCGCCAATCCCGGTCGCATCCGTCGCCAATGGGCCACGGGCGAGCTCGGGTGGGCGTCCGACTGGAAACGAGATCCCCGCCAGCAGCGCGACGCCGGGCCAACGCCGATGTTCGTCTTGCTGGACGAAATCGTATCGAGCGCCGAGGTTGAGGTCACCGAAGCCGCCGCCAAGTTCGGCACGGTTGGGCGTCACGCGCCGCGTCTCCTGCCACGGAACGACGCCCGCGAGCTGAAGGCGTTGCGTCACGCGCGCGGCGATGAGCAAGGACTCGGCGAACCCTGTCTCCGACGCACCCTGCGGCGCCGCGGAGTACCTCCCATCAGCTCCGTACGACCCGACTACGGCCTGAACTCGCAGCTCCGTACCGACGAGCACCCGCTCGCCCCGCGAGAGACGGGCCGGCGTGACCGCGCTCGCAGCGGCGCAACACGCCTGAGCAAAGACCTCCTCTGGAGCGAGGACGGCGCCGAGGACGAGAAGGCTAACGAACGTCGAACGAAAGCGTCGCACGCTCGTCTCCTGGCTCGATCGTCGTGCGCAACTCCCAAGTTCCAGCCATGAAGAGCGAGACCTCTTCCGCGCGGTAGTTGCCGCCCCCGGATTCGAGCACCGTCCCGTCATAAGGGGACCCGTGACCCATGGCAGGCATCCACGACTGAATGGCGAGCGCAAGTCCCGCCGCCGGCGCACCGGTGTCGAGTCGTTTTACGTGGAGCGCAACACCGTGAACACCTCGGACGACCGGCGCGCCTCCATCGACCGTAGCCTCGAGAACGTAAGAACCGAGCGACGAGATGGCCGTTGCGGAATTCGCCGCGAGCCCGTCGCTCGAATCCGTGGAGCCGCACCCAGCCAACATGACAGCACTAGCGAGTAGGCACGGGCCGTGGGATCGCACGCCCTTGACTTACACGAACACGCCGGCACCGGGACGCGGCATTTCGTCGCAGGGGCGCGACAAAGTGTCACATTGCCGAGAACCCGTCACCGCAGGAGAAGCGGTGACGACGGGACCCATGAGCGAAGCTGGCGCACCATCCATACTCATCGTCGACGACGACGAGGCCTTTCGCGATCGGCTCGTCCGTGCGCTTGCGCAACGCGGCTTCGACGTACGCTCGGCGAGTACGCCGCTCGAAGCTGTCGAACATGCCCGCGTCGAGTCGCCGGAGTTCGCGGTCGTCGATTTGCGCATGCCAGGTGGCTCGGGCCTCGAGCTCCTGCGCGACCTCAAGGGCATCGACGCGGCGACCAAAGTGGTTGTGCTCACGGGCTACGGAAGCATCGCTTCCGCGATCGAGGCGATGCGACTCGGAGCGACCCACTACCTGCCGAAACCAGCCACGGTCGACGATATCCTCGCAGCCTTCCGAAGAGACGACGTCCCACCCCTCACCGCCGTCGAGAGTGCTGCCGAGAAGACACCGTCGCTCGCGCGTGCCGAGTGGGAGCACATGAACCGCGTCCTCACCGACGCGGGCGGCAACGTCTCTGAAGCCGCCCGGCGACTCGGCCTTCATCGCCGCTCACTGCAGCGAAAACTCAACAAATACCCGCCTAAAACATAACAAATTGACATGCTCAACAAGTCCATCCTGAGCGCCCTAGCCTCCGCCGCGCTGCTGTTCGCGTGCTCGAAAGACGAGACCTCGAGCACGCCGGCGCCTACCCTCGCGATGAAGGTCAATCCGACGTCCATCGCGCAGAACGGGAGCTTCCATGTGTCGCTCACCGTCACGAACTACACCGTCAGGGAGCCGACCGCCGAGGAGGAGGCTGCCGTCGAGGCGGGCACCTTCCCGAGCGATTCATCGGTCGGTCACTACCATCTCTATGTCGACTCGACCGACATGTCGCCACTCGACGCGGACGGCGCCGAGCTCGAAAAGGACGAAGTCCTCCCGTGTGCGCTCGAGAGCGCCATCGAGCCCGGCGAGCACAAGCTCATCGCGCGGCTGCACGGACTCGACCACAAAATCCTCCTTCCGGAGGTGACAGCCACAGCCGCGATCACGGTCACCAAAGGCGACTGCTCGGCAACGGGCAACGGGAGTGCGAGCGGAGCCGGCGGTGGGTCGCCGAGCGGCAGCGGCGGCGCCGGCAGCCACTGAAGCGGCGCTCGCTTACTACCAGGCGCGAGGGCTTGGTAGTAAGGCTGCTCGGGCATGGCGCTTATCTCGCGTAAGAAGAAGCCGTACCCAATCAGCGGGCGCCTGCGCACCTACTTGCAGAGTCATGGGCGGATAAAGACGCTGCCCGTCAGCTTCGAGATGCTCGGGAACTACCAGGACGCGATCACGCTCTACGACAAGCGTGGCCGCGACACCCTGTGGCAAACGGTGCTCTACCCGCCCAGCATCCGCGAGGAGATAGAGCAGTCCCTCGTCGAGACGTACGCGACCCTCAAAGTGTCAGGCCGCATGCAACTGATGGAGCACCTCGTCACCGACCGGATCGACATCTGCACCTGGGGCAACACGGCGCCGTTTCGCGTACGCATCCTCAACAAGATCAACGAGAACTTCGACTACTTCTACGTCAAGCGCGCCGACGCCTCGCGAATCTACGGCCTCGAACTCGAGCACGTGCTCTCGCCGAACCGCATCGAGTTTTTGTGCAGCGGCCACACGCTTGTCGAAGAGCACATCGCCGGGATCCCCGGGGATGACTTCATCGCGAAGTGGCTCGACGGACAGCAACTCAGCGAGATTCGCCTCGCCAAAGAGTTCGTCAAGTTCAACGTCCGCTGCTTCGTGCGCCTGCTCGGCGACATGCACTCGGGCAATTGGGTCGTCGACATCACGCCGGACTTCGACGAGACGCACTATCGAATTCGCGCGATCGACTTTGACCAACAAAGCCACGAGGGGCGCCTGCGCGTTTACCTGCCCCAGTTCTACAAGCAGAACAACGCCATCGTGTTCATCGGCATCAAGTGCATGACGCAGGAGAGCTACGAGCAGTACCGCCAAGAGGAGCTAACCTTGATCGCCTCCCGGGCCGAGGCCGAGAAGGACCGACTCGCCGACCTTCTCGACACGATGAGCGGCGATAACCTCGGCACGCCTGAAAACGTGCGCATGCTCCGCACCGAACTCGCCGAGCACTACGAAGACCACCGGTTCCACTATTGCGAAACAATGGGGGACCTCGTTCGCGCCTCGCTCGAGCTTTTGCCAAGCCATCACGCGCTGGCGACCATTCCGCAGGCACGCAGCTCGCTGCCGTGAGCGTCAACCGACTGACGTGAACGGGTCAGCTCGCCAACGTCGATGGCGACGTAAGTCCACGGAATCGCACGCCTGAAAAGTGGCACTGAGGTTGCGTTAGGACGACCCGATGCGCACCTTTCACCCCCGCCCGCTCGTGTCGCTCGTCCTGCCGACCCGAACCCGTCCCGCCGCACTACGACGCGCCGTGGAGAGCGTGCTCGCGCAAACCTACGAGAACATCGAGCTCATCGTGGTCAACGATGGCGGCGACTCCGTTGACGCGCTCCTCGGCGAGCTCGATAAGCTTGGGAACATCCTCCAGGTTCGGCTCCCACAGAACCGGGGCGTGGCTGCCGCGCGAAACCATGGCCTGCGCCTCGCACGCGGCGAGTACGTAGGCTTCCTCGACGACGACGACACCCTCGATCCGACGCACGTGACGACGCTGGTCTCGGCACTCTCCAACGGCACGACGCGCATCGCATATGCGAACAGTCGGCGCCAAGTCGAGGTCCCGGATGGCGACGACGTCGTGGTCCAACGCATCGATGACCCGTGCCCTGAGTGGTCCCAAGACCATGGGCCGGACGCGTTCCTCATTCACAATCCGCTGCCGGTCCAAGCGGTGATGCTGCACCGAAGCTGCCTGGAAGAGTGCGGCTCGTTCGATGAATCTTTGCCGGTGCTCGAAGACTGGGAGCTTTGGCTCCGACTTTCCAGAAACTACGCGTTTTTCCACGTCGAAACGACGACCAGTACCGTCAATTGGCGACCCGATGGCGTGACGCGGCGTCGCGGTCGTGACTTTCTCGCGGCGGCTCGGCGCATCCTCGCTCGCTACGCCGAGAGTGCGAACGGCCGCCCCGACATCCTCGCCGCGCAGGAGACATTGTTGGCGAGCCTCGAGCGCCTCGCAGAAAGCCATCGCCCAAGTGTCTCGGTCATCGTGCCGTTTAAGAGTGAAGGCCGAGCCCATGTGCGCGGTTTCCTCGCGAGCCTAGGAGAGAGCCTCACGGGCACGTCCTGCGAGATCATCGCGCTCGACCGCGGGCTCGCCCCCGACGCCGCCGCCGAGCTCGTGACAGCAGGTGTGCGCTCACTCCAATGTGACGGAACCCTCGCACAAGGACTTGCACAAGCCACCGCGACCGCGCGGGCACCCGAACTTGCGCTCGTGCGCAGTGACGTGCTCTTCGAGAGCGGCTGGCTGAATGCGCTCCGCGCTCGCGCCGCAGCCACCGCGGGCCAGCCCGTCATCATCGGAGCGAAGACCCTGTCGCCCGCCGGCTTGGTCGACCACGTAGGACTCGAGTTTCGCCGAATCGACGGAACGGCACGCTCGCTTTTCCGGGGCGTCGAGGCAAACGCAACCGAGCTCGAATTCGGAGGCCGCATCGAAGCCACGGCGAGTGGAGCGGTGCTCGTTCCGCTCGAGATCGCAAAAACCGTCGGCTTCGGCTCGATCGACGGGTGGGCGTGCATTGCCGATCTCTGCCTGCGTGCTCGCATCTACGGCATTCGGACGGAGTTCGCACCGCGAAGCACCGTCTACCGCCTCCCCGAAAGACGACCGACCAACTGGTTGACTGCCGAGCACAACGCGCTCCTCGCTGTCTCCGCGAAAGCGATGCACGCCGCCGTTCACGGCGCAGATCTTGTCCGCGCACGCGACGAACTCGGCCGTGGAAATCACGCGGAAGCCGAGCTTTTCTTGGAGAAAGCCGCCGCTAACCCGAGTTCCTCCAAAGAGGAGATCGCGTTGCTGCGAGCCGTCGAGCACCTCGAGCGAGGCAATTGCCGCGAGGCCGTCGAGGTCCTCGAGCAGGCCTTCGCGAATGGACCCGAAGGCTACTCAGCGAGCCTCTCACTCGGTGTCGCGTACCTCGGGTTGAATCGTCCTGCCAACGCTTGGGCGGTCCTCGAACCGCTCGCCCGCCGTCACCCCGAAGACGACGTCGTGGTCCACGAACTCTACCGCGCAGGCCTTGCCATCGGAAAATGGCGCGAGCTCGCCGATGCCCTCGAGCGCTATGTCGCGACCCATCCGCACGACAACGAAAAGCGCTACGCGCTGACCAGCGTGTCGCTACGGGCCGGACGAACCGACGCGGCGCGGGCGCACTACGAGCACTTGCGGACGACAGCCCCGACGCTCGTCGGACTCGATCTGCTCGGCCGGCGGCTCGCGCGGGCAGCCTGACGAAATTCGCTCGTTTTCGTGACGCTTTCACTCGCAGACGGTCGTCGCTATAGCCTTGGGCATGACGACGCGGGGGACACGCAACCTTCTTCGGTGGAGTGCACTCCTCCTCGGCTTTGGCTCAACCTCCGTCGCGAGCGCGCACGACAAAAACGAGGATGCCAGCGCCCAACGCGCGAAGGCCGACGAAGAGCACGCCCGCCAGCAAGCCGAAGCCGAAGCCGCCGACAGCGTCGAGGTCTTCGTGTCGGGTGACCGCACCGAAGCCTCGGCCTCCGCGACCACCGTGACGGGCGGAGAACTCAAATCACGACCGAAGCTGCGCGTGGCAGACGTGCTGCAGGCGGCGGGTGGATTGGTTGCCGTTCAACACTCCGGCGGCGGCAAGGCGAATCAATATTTCTTGCGCGGGTTCGACATCGACCACGGCACGGACCTACTTCTCTCGGTCGACGGGATCCCGGTGAACTTGGTCAGCCACGGTCATGGTCAAGGCTACGCCGATCTCAACTTCGTCATCCCCGAGCTCATCACGTCACTCGACGTTTACAAAGGCACGTACTACCCGCACCTCGGGGATTTCGCGACCGCCGGAAGCGTCGACATGCGCCTCGCGGATCTCTTGCCCGAGAGCTTCGCCCAGCTCGCCGCAGGCCAATACGGGATCCTTCGCGGCGTCGGCGGCGTCTCGCGCACGGTCGGTGACAGCTGGCGTTTCACCGTCGCCGGGGAAGTAGCGGCGCAGAACGGCCCGTTCAAAAACCCTGAAAAATACCATCGAATCAACGCCTACTTGCGGGCAACGCACGACATCTCACCTTCGAGCAGCGTGACGATGACGTGGATGAGCCACACCGGTCGCTGGAACGCGAATGGTCAACTCCCGACGCGCGCCGTCGACCAAGGAATCGTCTCTCGCTTCGGTACGCTCGACCCAACGGAAGGCGGCACGACGCAGCGTCACATCGCCGCGATCCGCTACGACGCGCGGATCGCCGACGATGCCGCACTCGACGTCACCGCGTATGCGCAGCGCTACAGTTGGCGGCTCTATTCGAACTTCACGTATTTTCTCAACGATCCCATACACGGTGACCAACTCGAACAGACCGACGACCGCTGGTTTGTAGGATTGAACGGTGGCGCGCGTTTCCTTCATCGGCACTTCCACGGCGTGCAAATCGAGACCCGCACGGGGATTCAGGTGCGAAGCGACGCCATCGACAATGGGCTTCACCACGACGAGGCGCGGCGGCGTCTCAGCGCGCTCAGCGACGCGAACATCTCGCAAACGAGCATTGGCCTCTACGCCGAAGAGCGCCTCGCCTACCGCAATTGGCTCGCCCTGCGCGCGGGCTTCCGCATCGATCGCATGGATGCGATCGTCGTTGACCGGATCTCCCCCACCAGCGCCAACACAATCGACGGCACGGCTGGCGCGTGGCTTGCGTCCCCCAAAGCCTCGCTGGTGCTCGCGCCCCGCTCGGAGCTTCAGTTCTACGTGAACTACGGCCGAGGGTTTCATTCGAACGACGCGCGCGGCGCCACGCAAGCAACCAACCCGGCCACGCTGCTCGTCCCCGCAACGAGCTACGAATTCGGCGTACGCGCGCGCCCATGGAAGCCGCTCACCCTCACCGCGGCCGCATACCGAATCGATGTCGACAGCGAACTTGTGTGGGTAGGCGACGCCGGCACGACCGCTCCAAAGGGCGCGACGCGGCGGCTCGGGGTCGAGGTAGGCGGGCGGATGAACCTGAATCGCTGGCTCTTCGCCGACGCGGACATGACGTTGAACCGCGCGAACTACACCGACAACGCAATCCATGGCGCCGTGGTCGCGCTCGCTCCGACTCGGACGCTCACAGCCGGCCTCGCAGCGAAAGCTCCGTGGGGCACCTTCGGCTCGCTTCGCGTACGCCACATTGGCGAGCGACCTGCCGTGACCGATGGCTCGCTCGTGGCGGAAGGCTTCACGATCGTCGACGCGCAGGTCGGTCACCGCCAGGGTCCGATCGAGCTCACGATCGACGTGCAGAATCTTCTCAACAGCACGTGGCGCGAAGTGCAATTCGCGACGACGAGCAAGCTCAGAACCGACGTGTCTCCGGTAGCCGACATCAACTACACGCCAGGCTGGCCGCTCACGATTCGCGGCACGCTCGCAGCCTATTTCTGAGGGCTCTCGGCTCGAGCCCGCCTCACGTCGATGGGGATTCACGACGCACGAGCAGCACCTTCGGAAGGGACATCTCTTCGTACGCGTAGCGCACGCCTTCGCGGCCGACGCCACTTCGCTTAACGCCGCCATAGGGCATGTTGTCGAAGCGCAGCGTAGGAAAGTCATCGACGATCACACCACCCACATCGAGGTCGCGGAACGCTCGTTCGATCCGCGCTTTGTCCTTCGTAAAGACGCTCGCGTGGATGCCAAAGCGCGAGGCGTTCACAGCCGCAAAGGCCTCAGCTTCGGTGTCGAAAGACGCGAGGCACACCACCGGCGCAAACGCCTCTTCGCTCGCGAGTCTGCAACCCTTCGGCACACCCTCGAGCAGCGTTGGAGTCACGAGGTCACCTTCGCGTCGCCCGCCGGCGAGCACCCTGGCCCCCGCGCTCTCGGCCTCGCTTATCCACTCCATTGCGCGGGAGGCTGCAGCGCCCGTGATCATCGGACCGCACACGGTGTTCGGATCGAGCGGGTCGCCGTAGGGGATAGCGAGCGTCTCGGCAACCATCGCCTCGCGAAATGCTGGATAAATCGCGGCTTCGGCGCGCGCATGCTGCGCCGAGATGCACACCTGACCTGCGTAACCGTAACCGCTTGTCGCGATGCGCGACGCCGCCCATCCGAGCTCCGCATCCGCGAAAACGAGCGCGCTCGCATCGCCGCCAAGCTCGAGCACGAGGGGCTTGTCCTTCGCGACCTCGCGCACGCGAAACCCGACGGCCTCCGAGCCGGTAAAGCTTACGCACTTCACACGCGGGTCTTTGACTGCAAGCTCCGCCACGCCAGCGTCGCAGCCGACCACGTTCAACACGCCGGGCGGCACACCGCACGCTTCGATCAGTCGGGCGAGCGCGAAGGTCGAGCGCAGCGCGAGCGGAGACGGCTTCAGGATCACCGTATTGCCAGCGGCTAGCGCCGGCGCAAGCTTGTGAGCCGCGAGATTGTAGGGCCAGTTGTACGGGACGATCGCGAGGACCGGGCCGAGACCGACGCGCTCCACGAAACAGCGGTAATTGGCGCCCCGAGCGTCGAAACCAAGGGGCAGCTCTTCGCGAGCTTCCGCGCCCGCGAGCTCAGCCGCGAGCTGAAACGTGATGGCGAGACGGGTCACCTCAGCACGGGCCCACGTCACAGGCTTGCGCACCTCGCGCGCCATCGTGTCCGCGAGAAAGTCGGCTTCGACGAGCACGCGAGCGGCGATCCTTTCAAGCAGCGCTTTGCGCTCGCAGCGGGGCGCACGCGACCACACGGGGAACGCCTGCGCGGCGGCCTCGATGGCGCGATCCATCATGGGCCAAGGCGCATCATCCGGCCCCTCGAGCCAACACCCGCCGACAAGCACGCTGCTCATCGAACTCCCCCCCGCTGCAGAAGGCTGCGCAGCGTGGGGGATGGGGCTCGGCGGAGAGAGCGGGATTCGAACCCGCGGTACCTTGCGGTACACACGATTTCCAGTCGTGCACCTTCGGCCACTCGGTCACCTCTCCGGGGCGAGGCGTTCTTCTAGGCGAAGAGCGCCCGCCGGGCAAGCCTCGGTGCGTGAATCAGCCACCCGCAAACCCGCACACGACGTCCGTCAGGACCTCGGTTCCCCAGCGTAAGCCGTCTATCGGGATGCGCTCGTTGTGCCCGTGGAACATGTCCGCGAAACGCATGTCCGGCGGCAGCAGCACCGGTGAAAAGCCGTACCAACGCGCACCGAGGCGAGTGAATGACTTCGCGTCGGTGAAGCCTGGAATCATGTAGGGGATGGGCGTCGCGTCCGGCTCGCGCTCGCGCAGCACCCCCAAAATACGGTCGTAGAGCGGCGAGGCGACGGGCTCCGTCTCGACGGGCGGTGCAGACCGCATCACCTCGAGCTCGAACTCCGGGCCCAGCACGTCACCGAGCTCCCGAAGGAAATCGGCGTCCGATTGGCCCGGCAGCGTGCGCCCGTCTATCTCGAGCTCGGCGAGACCTGGAATCACATTCGTCTTATTGCCGGCGCGCACGACCGTAGCCGATGCGGTGTTGGAGAGCATGGCCCCGAGCGCGCGCGCGACACTCGCATCGGGCAAGAGCTTCACGAGCCGCGGCAGGATGTCCGTCTTCGTTATCGCGGAGAGGATCGGCTTGACGAGCGCAGGCTGCGCCGAGGCGATGCCCGCAAGAAAGTCGGAGACGACGCGAGTCCGATGCGGCGGGAGACCCTTCGCAAGCCGGAGTACCCCTTGGGCTAGCTTGGTTATCGCGGAGTCGTTCCGGGGCATCGAGCCATGACCCGGTTCACCTCGCACGCGCGCGCGGACCCAGCAAAATCCCTTCTCGGCCACCTGGACGGTGAAGAAACGCTTGCCGCCGAGATTGAGGTTGAAGCCACCGCCTTCGCCGATCGCGTACTCCGCACGCACGAGGTCAGCATGGTTGTCGCAGAGCCACGCCGACCCGAACTCACAGCCGGCCTCCTCGTCCGCGACGCCCGCAAAAATGATGTCGCGGTCGAGGCGAATGTTCTCCCTCGCGAGCCGGGTGACGAGCGCGACCGACATCGCCGCATGGTTCTTCATGTCGATGGCCCCGCGGCCCCAAAGGCAGCCCTCCGCGATCACGCCCGAGAACGGTGGGTAGCGCCATTGCGACGCATCCGCTTCAACGACGTCGAGGTGCGCGGTGAGGAGAAGCGGCGGCTTCGCTCCGGTGCCCTTGTGCCGAACGACGACGTTCGCACGCCCCGGAGCGCTCTCGAGCACCTTGGGGTCGAGTCCCGCGGCCGAGAATTCGGTGGCAAGCAGGTGCGCGGCTTCACGCTCGTTGCCGGGCGGATTGGTCGTGTCGATTCGGATCAGACGCTGGCAAAGATCGACCGCGTGGTCGCACATCTCGGAATCGGCGCGCAGCATCGCCGTGACGTTACCACGAGCGAGTAGCCAAGGCCGTCGGGTCACCGTTCGCGTCGAACGCCAGTGCATAGATGCGACGCTCCTCGTCTTGCAAAAACAGGATGCCCCGCTTTTGTCCGCCGACAGCACGCATCGCTCGCGCGTCAAGTCCGCCCGCCGCCGCGTCTTCGAAGACGACCTTCGGGTTCGCGCGGGCCTCCTTCGATGTCGAGACATACGCGCGCCCGATGCCGCCCGAGTCCACCACCAGAGAGACGAGAGCATCGCCGACCGGCACGACGACGACGTTTTCTGCGGAGGGTGGGACGCTGGTCTCGTTGCGGCACTCGTGCCCGTCGCATCGGCGCACCTCGATGCGCGCTGAGCCCAGCCGGACGCTGCGGATCTGTCCGCCAAAACAGGAGAGTTCGCCGTCGGAAGGAAAGTCGTCGAGCCGAAAGCGCTTGCCCGCTCCGATCAGCAGCTTGCGCTTCTTCGCTCCCTCGAGAACGAGCGCATGCGCCTGCCCGAGGGCGCACCGCGTGAGGATCTTCGTTGGCGGCTCGAAGCTCCCGATGGTGCTCCGTCGCGTGAGCCTATCGCGCTCAAGTGCAGCAAAATACAAGGGAGTGTAACTTCTGTTCGGCTGCCACCACACGATCCCCGCGGGGAAGAGAAGCGCCCTCGAACCAACCGGCAGCTCGAGCAAACGGCTCTCCTGCGGCTGACCGGGTACGAGGCGCACAAGGCGCCAGCTGTCGCCCTTTTCTTCGTTCTCATGGGGTTCGGTTTGCAAAACCGTGGCCTCGCCGCTCATGCGCACAACCGCAAAAGCCTCCTCCGTAGGCGGACTCCAAATCCGCGTGCCTGCCGCCGCGTCGAAGAAGCCGAGTCGGCCCGCGACCCGACCGAACAAGAACTCGGGAGCCTTCGCTTCGGACCAGGGCATGCGCGGTGGGTTTGGCAGGTTTTCGCCGAGCGCGAGGCAGCGCAACTCGGGAGTCGAAGACTCGAGGTCGACGCGACACCACCGCGGCTCATCCCCGGGCAGCAAGAAGCGCAACGCGCCGTCCGCCGAGCTCCAATCAAACGTGATCGCGTCGAGCGAAAAGCCTGTGGCCAAGACCTCCATCCCGGCTCGTTTCAGCGCGACCACCGTCGGCTCAGGGCTCACGCCCTTCCACGAAGGTGTGCCCGCCGGGAGGCCCGCATCGCGGAGCATCGTCCACAGACGATCCACCGTGGCATCACGCTCGGTACTCGAAGCGGCGAGTGACACCACAAGACGCGGCGCGGTCGCGAACGAAGCGCTCAGAGGTGGGGCCTTCAAAGCCTCATCGAGTAGGCGGCTCACGTCGGCGCAGCGCTTCGGCCAACCGCGGCCCGCGTCGGGACCGAGGGCAATGGTGCGCATGCGCGTACTCGGTCGCGCCCCCGAGGCGAGGGCAGGTCCCACCAGGCAGAGTTCTGCATCCACCCACGCTGACGCCGCGGCCTGACGGGCGCGTTCATCAAGCGCTCGACCGGTCACGAACCACGCGACGACGCTCGCCAATGCGGCGAATCCGAGCGTCACGAGCCACCGGACCATCCCGCTGTCCTAGCGAGGCGGCGCACGCGCAGGCAAGAAAGGGGCGGACGTAGCCTGCACGCGTCATCCGAACGCGTCGCGAACGCCCAAAATGACTTCCAACCACAGCATCGCGCACACGGCCCACACGCAGAAGGTCAGCACGTCGGCGGCGCGCTCGCGTCGCACCTCGGCGACACGCGCCACGCTCGCGAAGCCGATCGCGGCGACCACCCCAGGAGCGACGAAGAGGTAGCTCGCTTGAACGAACGCCAGCGAGACGACGACTCCCGCACCCGCAAAAATGGCCCAAGCCCGCGCGGCACGAACGCGCTTTCTCACGGCAAAAAGCAGCAACGCGGTCTCCGCTAACGCGAGCCAGACCGACCACGGCTCGGGCCACGAAACCACAAAGAGGGACAGCACGTCGAACCACACCGCCCGCGGCTCGCCCTCCGCGGCGCGGAGACGGGTGTCCGCGCGACCGAACACGCGCGTCATGCCGAGCACGTTGTCACCGTGATGCTGAAGACTCTGCGAGGAGAGATGCCGGAGGTCGTCATCCCGTCGGTGGTAACGCTCGACTCCGCGAATAAACGCAAAGTTGAAGCCGGGAACTCCAGCGCGCCCGAACACCGTCAGGTCCGTGTCGTTCGGCATGCGCTCGTAGACCCCGCCGAAGAGTGAGCTCGTCACCGGACGCGTGAGCGCCCGCGCCATCGCGCGAATGCCCCCGAGCCGCACGTGCTTGGTCTCGAACATCATGCTCGGCCCTTCGGTGCCGCGCGCTTCGACGTTGATAACCGCGCCAATTCGAGCAAATTCACGTGAAGTTCGAACAAAGGCCTCGGCTCCTAGCATGCCTGCCTCTTCGCCATCGTCGAAGAGCAGCACAACATCCCGCTCGACGGCTCCGCCCGTGACGAGCGCATGGGCCACCTCGAGCAGCGTCGCGATGCCGGCGCCATCATCGCTCGCGCCGGGGCCCGTGGGCACCGAGTCGTAATGACACGCGAGAAGCAGGGCCTCGTCTTTGCCCGAAGTTCCGGCGATCGTCGCGACCACGTTCTCCACGTCCGCGCAGAATTTACCGGAGCAGCCCGTGAGCCTGTCGACCCGCGGCTCGAGGCCAAGGCGCCGCAACTCGGCTTCGATGCGTGCTCGCACCGCGCGGTTCGCCTCGCTGCCTCGAGGATGAGGCCGCTCGTCCCCAAGAACACGCCTCAAGACTTCGAACGCCCGACCCGCAGCGAACTCGCCATTCGGCGCACTCTCTCTCGCGACCGGCGCCTCAAATCGGCCGCGCACAAGCGCGAACATCGCGGCGAGCACGGCGGCGAGCACGGCGGCGTAGACGAGCACGCGCCGAGTCCTTGGATTCGCTCTGCCGATCAGCATTGTGGCGGTGAGGATACCTGCGACAATCTCCGCGTGCTCCCCACCGCTCTCCGCGCGCTGATTTTTGACATGGACGGGCTGATGGTGGACAGCGAGCCTCTCTGGTGGCGGGTCGAGTACGCGCTGGCGGAAGCGCACGGCATCACGTGGACCGATGAGCTCGCGCTGTCGTGCGTCGGCGGCGGCTTGCCCAACGTGATCCGTACGATGCAGGGACACGGCCTCAGCGTGAACATCGACGCTGGCGTGACGTTCCTCGTCGAAACATTCATGACCCGCATAAGCGAACTCGAGCTGAAGCCAGGGTGCCTTGAACTCATCGACGCGGGCCGCAACTTCGGCCTCCGCCTCGCCGTCGCATCCTCCTCGACGGCGAACCTCATCGAGAAGGTGCTCGCACGCTTCGAGCTCAGGTCGCACTTCGATGTCGTCGTCTCGGGCGAAGCCGTCACCCACGCGAAACCCGCTCCCGACATCTTCCTCGTCGCGGCCGAGAAACTCGGCGTTGCAGCGCGCGAGGCCGTCGTTCTCGAAGACTCCATCGCGGGCGTACGCGCCGCGAACGCCGCCAAAATCGCTGTGATTGCGGTGCCCGAGTTCGACCGCGAGCGTTTCGCATCGCTGACCCCCCACGTCCTCGCCGATCTGCACGAAGCGCGCGTGCTCCTCGGGCTCTGACGACCGCGTGTGCTACGAGACTGCCGAATGACCGAGGAGCCACAGGACCACGAGCGAGACCACGAAGCGCCGCGCCATCCGGGTGCGCGCCCGAGCGTTCACTTCGCGCTCTTTCTCGCGACTCTCGCGTCGCTGTTTCTGACCGGAGCGCTGCAGGTCTATCCGGAGAGCGAAGCCTTCAGTTGGCGTGGCCTCGTGCGACACTTGCCGGCGGGCTGGACCTTCGCGGTCCCGATGATGAGCATCCTCGTCTGCCACGAGTTCGGCCATTACTTCGCGGCGCGCTGGCATGGCGTACCCGCCTCGCTGCCCTACTTCATCCCGCTCCCGTTCTTGAGCCCGTTCGGCACGATGGGCGCCGTCATATCGATGCCCGAGCGCATCCGGTCGCGCAACGCCCTGCTCGACATCGGCGCCGCAGGTCCACTCGCGGGTCTCATCGTCGCCATCCCCGTCCTAGCGATCGGCCTCGCGCAATCGCCAATCGTGCGTCCAAGCGGCGGCTGGGTCGAAGGGCAGTCCATCTTTTACTTCGCGCTCAAGCGGGTGATCTTGGGGCCCATCCCCGCGGGTCACGATGTGCTTTTGAACCCGACGGCGTTCGCCGGTTGGGCCGGGCTTTTTGTCACGGTGCTCAATTTGTTGCCCGTCGCGCAGCTCGATGGCGGGCACATCGGCTACGCGCTCTTCGGGCGGCACCAGAACGCACTCGCCCGCGTGATCCACGCGACCTTACCGGTGGTATTTCTCTACAACCTCATCACGTTCCGCACGTTCGAACCCGGCATGATTTGGCTGGTTTGGTTCGTCCTCCTCGCGCTGCTCATGCGTGCGACAGGAGGCAACCACCCGCCTACGGAATCCGACACGGAGGCCCTCACGCCAGGCCGACGGGCCATCGGGGTCTTGTGTCTGATTTTGTTCGCGGTGCTGTTCATGCCAACCCCGATGCGCGAGGCAGACAAGTCCAACGTGCGGGATGCGGCCTCAGTCGAGCAAGCGAAGTAGCCGCGCTGCTTGAAACCAGCGCACGTCAGCCGTCAGCCGAATTTTCCCGCGAGCGCGGCGACGACGTTGGGCGGAACGTAACGGCTGACATCGCCATTGTGGCTCGCGATCTCGCGGACGAGCGACGCGGTGAGGAATCCGTACTTGCTCGCAGTCGGTAAAAACACCGTCTCGACGTCAGGCGCCATGTCCGCGTTCGCCTGTGCGATTTGGAGCTCGTATTCGAAGTCCATCGAGTGACGAAGCCCGCGAATCACGACGTGCGCATCGGCACGCTTGCAGAAATCGATCAGGAGTCCGCCGAACGAAGCGATCTCGACGTTCGGAAGGGGCACCGCCGCCTCGCGAAGCATCGCGATGCGCTCGTCGACGTTAAAGAGCGGCGTGCGCGTCGGGTGCACGCCGACCGCAACGATCACACGATCGAAGAGCCTCGCGGCGCGGTGCATGAGATCGACGTGACCGAGCGTCACAGGATCGAAACTGCCTGCGTAAATGGCTGGACGCGAGCTCATCGCGCGAGCTCGCCGCCTTGGAGCAACGAGTCGCCAGGCATCCCCATCTCGTAGCCGCCGCCGTCGAGGGGCATCCCGTCCGGTCCGAGCGGGATAGGCGGCGAGGCGGGCACGGGCGGAGATTGCTCGAGCCAGAGCACGCGCCCACCGTCGGAGAGAGTCAGGCGAAAAGAGGCGAGAAACGCGGCACCGAGCGCGCCATCCAGGTCGACCTCCAGCTCGCGCTCGAGCCTGTCGAAATTCGGTCCCGAGACCGCAGGAACGGATGGCACGGTGAACGCGCCGAGCTTCAACGCCGGCACCGTACCCTGACGGACCTCTGGCCCCGGTACCGCGAGACGCTCGAGTTTCGTCGCGTCGAGACCGATTTTTTTCCAGCCGGCGTCATCGAGCGCCATCGAGAAACCCATGCTCGTGTCGACGAGGAGTGGAGAGAGCGCGTCGCGATCGCCGAGGTTGCCGGTGATGGTCATGCCGCCGCCGCGCAGGTACGCGACATCGAGTCGGCTCGCGATTGGCGGAGCCGGCGGAGAGAACATGCGGGCCACGAACTGACGTCCGCGAAAGTCGAGCGTCACGTTGAGGTGGCGCAGCAAGTTGGCACCCAAGAGCGCCTTTATCGGCGCACCGAGCTGCTGCGAGAGCCCGGAGAGATCCTGCGCGAGGGCCGGCACGTCCCGCACCTCGAGACGGCGGCCGAAGCGCAGCGACACCCACGAAGGCTTCGCACTCGAGCCCGAATCGAGCATCAACTCGGCCGTTCCAGTGGCCACGAGCGCGAGCACAGGTTCACCGTCGATCTCAACCGGAACAACGTAGAGCGGCGCGCCTCCGGGGGAGACACGCGACATCTCGACCGCGACAAGCGAGCCCTCGGTCGCACTCGTATCGAATGGTTTGCGCCCCGCGCCGCTGTGCGCAAGTGCACTTATCGCCTTCGCCCAGCCGTCATCGATCTCGGGATCGCTCAAGAGTTGGTCGAGCTCTTCAGCCGCGCGATCGACATCGCCACGGTACCAATGCGCGCGGCCGCGAAGCGACGCCGCCTGCGAGCCGGAAACTCCCTTCAATAACCGAAGGACCTCGTCGTACTCGAGCCGCGCGAGCGCAACCCGAGCCGCGAGCGTCCGCACATCGGGGTCCTCCTTGACGAGTTCGAGCGCGTGATGCGCGGAGTCGTGAGCCGCATCCATCGACGCCTGGCGGTACTCGGCAAGTGCACGCTGGTACCATTTCTCAGCTTTTTCTGGACGTTCGGCGCGCGGCGAGTTCACCGAAGGACAGCCGAACGAGCAGACCGCGAGTGCGACAGCCGCCGCCCGGAGCAACGGCGAGGAAAAGGAACGAAGGCGCGTGTTCATGGCTTGGGGCCCGGAGCATTGGCGGGCTCTAAGCTCAGGATTCGATCGATCCGAAGCTCACGACGACCGCGAGTGTGGCTGAGATACCCGATCACCATCGGCGGGTCGAGGTCCGTCCGCATGCCCGTCACATGGAAAGGGATCTCCTGGACAGACCGCCCCGCGGGCCGGTAGCGGAGCCGAAGCCCCGTGCCAGCCGCAAGCGCCTGCTCGAGCTCCGCCGTGAGTTCGGGACGAGCATGCGCGAGGCCGACGCGCACATTCCACAAGTCGCGTGCCGTCGTGGGCGTCAACACGACGAGCACGTTTTCGAACAACTCCCGCAACACGCGCACGTCGTTGTCGGCCCGGTGCGCGGCAGGGCACGCGATCCCGAGCTCTTGTGCGAGGACGCTGAGCCGGTGACTCTTGAAGTTGTAGGCTCGTCGCGAGAGGTGGAGCGTATCGATGAAAAAGGGCGCTTCCCACGGGATGCCACACCGCGCGAATTCCGCCTTCAAGAACGCGAGATCGAATTTCGCTCCGTGCGCGATGAAAATGGCGCCCTCGAGAATCGTGCGAATGCCTGGAGCCAACGCGGCGAACGTCGGAGCGCCGGCCACCTCCTCCGCGCCAATTCCGTGCACCGCCGCGTTGCCGATCGGCCCCTCGGGGTCGACGTAGGATGAGACCCGCTCGACAAGCGTCCCCCCGACGACGCGCTCAACACACACCTGGAGTACACGGTCGCGCGTCTCGTCGAGGCCGGTCATCTCGAGATCGACGAACACGAACGGCGTCCGCGCGAGCGGCTGGTCCCAGATCCCTCCGCGCGGCGGCTCTGCTTGACGTGGACTGCGGGACACCGTTCGTACCTACACCGAATCGGGTCCTGCTACGATGTACCCCGATGCCGGGCCGCTCCTCATTGCTTCCCCTTCTGTGGGCGCTCGCGGCCTGTCATGGCCGTGAACCTCGCGCGGGCACCCCCACCGCCTCGGCTTTCTTGGGACCTGCGGCACCCATAGCGGCCACCCCGTCCGCAGGCGCTGTCGCGCAATCCACGCCCACGGACACGGCCGGCGAGTCGAGCGCCGCGTTGAGCTCCCCGCGCAATCCACTCGAAGCCAAGGCCCTCCTCGATTGCGGCTCTCCCCGCGCAGAAGTGATCCTGCCCGACGATCGGGGCCCCGTCTTCGACAACGCCATGACGACCCCCGAGGCCGGCCACGGTGACCGCACGCGTCCCGTGCTCGCAGCCCTACGTGAACAATTGCCCGCGTTTCGCTGCTGTTTCGAGCCTTGGGCCGAAACGTCCCCCCAAGAGGAAGCGCGCGTCATCCTCCGCATCGCACTCGACGCCGATGGTCGCGTCACGTCCGCCGACACCGACGCTCGCCGCACGACGATCGACGTACGGGCAACGCTCACATGCCTCGGCGAAGCCGCCCGACGAGGAACTTTTCCTTCGTCTCCGAGCAAGCGCGCGACGCTCGTTGAGTACCCACTGCGGGCGCGGCTCTCGCGCTGAATTGCACAACCGCGCGTCATCGCCACGACAAGGCGTTTGCGCGTCAGCCGCAGGGCTGAAACAAAAAAACAGCGAGACACACGCCAGTCCACACGCCTCCCCTGGCGTGTGTCTCGCTGACAGCTTGCGGGGGAGAACCCTTCGGTTCCTCACCCGACGCGGCCCATCGACGTTGCCGTCGTGGCGCAGACCGCGTTCCCATCGGCTCCCGATGGGGGTGGAGCGTTCGGAGCGCTTCGAGGAGCTTTACTTCTCGAAGGCGCTCCGCTCCTGAGCACCGTTTGGCTGAATCAGCCTCGCGGAGCCCGTTCGATACGGTAGCTGGTGACCGTCACTCCGACTCGTCATCCACCGAAAACTTCGGTGGCATCGGCAACACGGCGGGTGCTGCTGAATGAGCTGGGGTGGCCTTCACGATCGAAGCAGCAACCGGCTTTGCGACCGGCTTTGCAACCGGCTTTGCGACCGGCTTTGCAACCGGCTTCGCAACCGGCTTTGCAACCGGCTTCGCAACCGGCTTTGCAACCGGCTTCGCGACCGGCTTTGCAACCGCGGCTTTTTTGGCCGCTGGCTTCTTGGCTGCTTTCGTCAGCTTGGCTTTCTTAGCGCGAGCGGGCGCCTTGGCCGCCTGCTTCCGCGTCGCGCTCAGGCTTTTTTTGCGGCCTTCTTGGGGGCGGCCTTCTTGGCCACCTTCTTCACAGCAGCCTTCTTGGGGGCAGCCTTTTTCGCAGCAGCCTTCTTGGGGGCGGCTTTCTTCGCAGCAGCCTTCTTCTTTGCAGCCATGTCTCAATCCTCCTGAGATCTGCAGCGCCAGGCTCGGCTCGCATGCGTCAGCGCATGGTTCGACGAGCAGGGTGTAACAGATGTTGCAAGACGTATAGTGCCATCTATGGCAGAACGTCAACGGAAATGATGGCCAACTACCGATCACCCGTTCCGTAGTTCTCCGCGGGCGTTGACTTCGGCACCCGTTCGGCCATATCGGCGGATTGATTTCGGTGTAGTGTGCTCGGCGCCTATGAGCCTGAAGTCTCAGCTTGCCTCGCTCGCACTGGTGTCGCTCGTCGCGACGGGCTGCGGCTATTCCGAAGAGGAGATGCGCGCGAAGCTCCGCGAGGTTGACGCGCTGCGGCAACAGCTCTCGGCCGAAGGCGCCCAAAATAAGAAGTTTCAACGCGACCTCGACGAGTCCCGGGCCCAGATCGAACAGTTGAAGAGCCAACTCTCCGACGCGAACGTCGATGTGGCCAACCTCAAGAGCGACGTAGAAGAGAAGGCCAGAGCCCTCGAAGAGTTCAAGCGACGGGCCGCACAGCTCGAGGAGATCAAGCGTCGCTTCGAGCTCTTGCGGGCCAAGCTCCAGGATCTCACGAAGCTCGGGCTCAAGGTGACCGTGCGCCACAATCGAATGGTGATCGAGCTTCCGGGCGACGTCCTCTTCGACTCCGGCCGCGAAACCTTGAAGAAGCAGGGCGAGGACATCCTGGCCAAGGTCGCCGAGATCGTTCGGCGTGACGCCGCGCTGATGGAGCGCGATTTTCAAGTCGCCGGCCACACGGACAACGAGACCTACGGAGCCGGTGCGTTCAAGGACAACTGGGGGCTCAGCGTGATGCGGGCCCGCGAGGTGCTCGGCTTCTTGATCAAAGGCGAGGCAAACAAGGGCGGCGGACTGAGCCCCCAGCGCTGGAGCGCCTCGGGCTATGGGGACACCGATCCGGTTGCCCCGAATGATACCGCGACTGGCCGTCAGTCGAACCGGCGCTGCGAGTTGGTGGTTCTCCCGAAGATCGAAGAGATGCTGGATCTCAAGTCGATCACTGGGGATTGAGACGTGAGCGAATCGAAGGCTTCATCGCCAGCGAGCCGCGTCGCCACGATAGACATCGGCACCAATTCGGTGCTGCTGCTCGTGGCCGCTCGTGACGGTAGTCACGTCCGTGCCCTCACCGAGTTGGCCACCATCACGCGGCTCGGCGAAGGAGTCGATGCAACCGGCGAGCTGTCCGAGGCCGCGGAGGCGCGCACGCTCGCTTGCCTCGAGCGGTACGCTTCGGAAATCGCCAAGTGGAGCGTCGACCGCGTGGAAGCCGTCGGAACGAGCGCCATGCGCGACGCTCGGGGCGGCTCGGCCTTCTGCGACCGCGCGCAAGCCATCCTCGGCGTGCGACCGAGCGTGATTAGCGGCGAACGGGAAGCGCAGCTCACGTTCGACGGTGCGTTGATCGGACTCGAGCCGCAGGGCATCCTCGCGGTCTTCGACATCGGCGGCGGCAGCACCGAGATCATCGTCGGAGCAAGGGTCGGGCGAGGCCGCGGCACGCTGGCTCGTGCGGTCAGCCTCGATATCGGCGCGGTGCGCCTGACCGAGCGTCACTGCCACCACGATCCTCCCACCCGTAGCGAACTCGACGCCGTTCGTAAGGACATTCGGCTCGCCCTCAAGCGCGCGCCCGCCCTGAAGGGTCGCCCGCTCGTAGGTGTCGCCGGGACCGTCACGACGCTGACCGCGTACGTTCACGACATCGCGCCCTACGACCCGAGGCGAGTGCACGGGGCCGTCCTGGCCCGTACCGAGCTCAGCGAGGCCATCGACCGACTCGCCGCGATGCCACTCGCGGAACGCCGCGGCTTGGCTGCCATCGAGCCGAACCGCGCCGACGTCATCGTGGCCGGCGCGCTGATCGCTGACGAAATTTGCGAGGCTTCAGGTGCGGACCGTCTTCTCGCTTCCGACCGCGGAGTGCGTTGGGGCCTCGCTGTGGAATTGTTCGACTGAGGTCTCGGTTGAGTGATGCGCGCCGGGACGTGCCGGCTAATCGAACTCCGGTACGGCGGAAAGTTCTTGACGGATACCCCCTCATTTACTAATGTTCGCCGCGCTAAGCGCGGAGAACGTCCAGCGGGACCCGGTAGCAGGCTGCACGGCAGCGAGACCCCCCCACTATCCAACAGCGGAAGAGCCGCTTTCGCATCGCAAGCTCGGTTTCTGCCGGCCTTTCGATCGATGGCATCCCTCTTCGCCTAGGTTCAGCGCCACGCGCACTCCCGCGCGTGCATGACGGCCGTTCCCACCGCGAGCAGGCAATCAGAAGGAGAAGCATAGAACATGCAGGCCACCACAGACATGCAGTTCAAAGTCGGCGACAAGGCAGTTTACCCCGCCCAGGGGGTAGCCGAAGTCATCGACATTGAAGAGAAAGACATCGGTGGAAGCCGCCAGCAGTTCTACGTGCTTCGTATCCTCGACACCGATCGCAAAATCATGGTGCCGGTGAAGAATGCGAACGCCGTCGGCCTCAGGCAGGTGATCTCCGAGCAGGAAATCCAGGAGATCTTCGACATCCTGCGGGAACGCACGGTCGCGTTCGACAACCAGACCTGGAATCGCCGCTACCGCGGTTTCATGGACAAGATCAAGACGGGCTCGATCTACGACGTAGCCGAGGTCCTTCGTGATCTGTACCGCCTCAAGACGGACAAGCAGCTGTCCTTCGGCGAGCGCCGCATGCTCGACACGGCCCGCACGCTGATCGTGAAAGAAATCGCGATCGCTCGGAACCAGACCGAAGAGAACGTGAAGAACGAGATCGAAGCGATCTTCTTCACGAACTGAATTCGACTGGTGCTAGCGAGAGGGGCTCGTCGCGGACACACCCGCGATCAACCCTTCCGAACGACGGCGGTGACCGAAAGGCGCCGCCGGACGTGTTTTGTGGGCAGAAACCCGCGTAGCTCAGAGACCCACGCTAGGGTTCACGGTGGGGGATGTGGCATGCTGAATGTCACCCGCTCGCCAGGCATCAAATGCGGCTAGCGACCTCTCCCTATGAACGCACCACAAGAGCCCACGTCACCTCCGCAGAAGGTCTCGCGACCCGGCGCGAGCGTCGGGCATATCGTCCGAAAATATTGGCCGACCGCGGTCACCACCTTCGTAGCGGTCGTCACCGGAACGATTTTTTACACCCTCGGCCAGACCAAGATTTATCAGGCCGAAGCGACGATCCTCTTCGACCCGCGGCCACCCAAGCCCCTCGGCCACCGAGTCGAGACGATCGTCGACATGGGCACGGACAACTACTGGGGAAACCAAGAGTACTACGAGACGCAGTACCACCTCATTCGCTCGCGTCGCGTATCATTGACCGTAGTCAATGAGCTAGGCCTCCACAATGATGCCGCCTTCCTCCAGGACTTGCCGCCCGGAGCCGTGCCAAAGCCGATGGCCGACAAGGTCTCGCCCGAGCGCGCGGCCGACGAGCTCCGGAGCCGCCTCGAAGTGCTGCCGGTGCGTGACAGCCGACTCGCCACCGTTAAATTGAAGGATGCGAACCCCGACCGAGCGCAGCGAATCCTCTCGTCGGTGGTCGACAACTTCGTCAATCAGAACCTCGAAGGCGCACTCGAAAACACGAGTACGGCAAGCGACTGGCTGCGCAACCAGCTCGATACGCTGAACGGCGACCTTCAGACGAGTGAAGAGGCGCTACACACGTACAAGAAGACCAACGACATCCTCTCGGTCGCCTTCGACGACAAGTCGAGCATGCTCTCCGAAGAGATGAAGGCGCTGAATGCCGAGCTCACCAAAGTGAAGGCCCAGCTCCAAGAAACCGGCGCACGCAAGCTCGTGCTCGAGAGCGCGCCGGACAGCGACCCACGCTCGATTCAGTCCTCCGAGCTGATGAAGAGCATGCTGCTGAACGGGCTTCGCGGCCAATACGAGTCCGCAACGAGCGAGCGCGATGCCCTACTCGGTGCTGGCAAAGGGTTGAACCATCACGAGGTTCAGGCGGCCCAAAAGCGAGTTCAGGCTTCCGAAGTCGCGATCTTGAAGGAGATCCAAAACGTCAAAAAATCGGTCGGCCGCGACCTCGAAGCGCTCGGCAAACAAGCGGGCGGCCTCCAGGGCCTGCTGAACAAATCCAAAGAGCAGGCGCACGGGCTGAATCAACTCGAGATCGAGTTCAATCGGTTACGTCGCAACAAGGACAACACCGAGAAGCTCTACTCGCTCGTTCTCGAGCGCACGAAGGAAGCCGACCTTGCGCAGATGATGCGCGTGAACAATATCAGCGTCGTCGATCGGCCATTGCAGCCACGCTCGCCGGTCTCACCGAAAGTACCGCTGAATCTCGCGGCGGGGATCTTCGGTGGCCTCTTGCTCGGGATCGCGGCCGCATTCGTTCGGGGACTTATGGACCGAACGGTCAAGGTGCCCGACGACCTCGAAGAGGAGTTCGGCCTCACATTCCTCGGGCTCTTGCCGGAGGTGGGCGGGGGCATGTTCGGCAACTACGGCTACCAGTACGGCTACGCGAAGAAAAAGCGCCGCCGCGGACAGCAGCAAAAGGAGGGCAAACCGGAGCTAGTCGTCCACGATCAGCCGACGAGCAGCGTCGCCGAAGCCTCTCGCGCAATCCGCACCAACCTGATGTTCATGGCGCCGGACACCCCGCATCAGGTGTTGCTGGTAACGAGCGCGGGGCCCTCGGAGGGAAAGACCACCGTGGCTTGCTGCATCGCCGTCGTGATGGCCCAAACCGGCCAACGCGTCCTGCTCGTCGACTGCGATTTGCGCCGCCCGCGCATCCACCGCATCTTCGATCGCGGCTCCGAGACCGGCATCTCCACCACGTTGCTCGGCGGTAACCTCGACGAGGCCATCTCGCAAACCGAGGTGCCGAATCTCTTCGTGCTGCCCGCCGGACCGATCCCTCCAAACCCAGCCGAGCTCTTCCACACCGACCGTTTCAAGCAGCTCATCGCGGAGCTGCGCACGCGTTTCGATCGCGTAATCATCGACAGCCCGCCCGTCGTCGCCGTCACGGATCCGACCATTCTCTCGACGCTCGTCGACGGAACGGTGCTCGTCCTACGCGCGTTCAAGACGCGGAAAGAACTCGCGCGTCACGCGATTCGCTCGATGCAAGACGTCGGCGGCAAGCTTATCGGTGGGGTGCTCAACGCCGTCGATTTCTCGAAGCTCGAGTACAAGTACTCGTACTATTACTACAAGCGCGACGGGTACTACGGCGAGGACAAGGCCGAGTCGAAGCGCTCCGACAAGCTGCGCGAAGCGCCACGCCATTCCTCGGGCGGCGGTTCAGCAGATGCCTCATCACACGACGCGTGACACACACTATGAAAGTATTCATCACCGGTGGCGCCGGCTTCATTGGATCGCATCTGACCGAGGCCCTGCTCGAACAAGGTCACGAGGTTTTCATTCTCGACGACCTCTCCACGGGCGCGGCGGAAAACTTCCAGCCGTTCAAAACGCACGCGAAGTTTCACTACCACATCGCTTCGTTCACCGACGTTTCGCTCGTGAACGAGCTCGTCGACTGTGCCGATGTGACCTACCATCTCGCGGCCGCGGTAGGGGTGAAGCTGATCGTCGAGAGCCCGGTCCGCACGATCGAGACCAACGTGCGTGGTACGGAGATCGTCCTCGCGGCAGCCGCTAAAAAACAGAAGCCGGTGTTCATCGCCTCGACGAGCGAGGTCTACGGAAAATCGACGGAGTTCCCGTTCCGCGAAGACGGCGACCTCGTGATGGGGGCGACGAGCAAGGGCCGTTGGTCGTACGCGTGCTCGAAGGCGATCGATGAGTTTCTCGCCCTCGCTTATTTCCGCGAAAAGAAGCTCCCCACCGTGGTTGGACGTCTCTTCAACACGGTGGGTCCGCGCCAGAGCGCACGCTACGGCATGGTGCTTCCCGGCTTCGCGCGGCAAGCGCAGTCGGGCGAACCCATCACGGTTTACGGCGACGGCACGCAGTCGCGGTGCTTCTGCCACGTGAAGGATACGGTGCGCGCGCTTATCGGGCTTATGCAGAACGATCGCTCCTACGGCGAAGTGTTCAACATCGGCAGCACGCGCGAAATTTCAATTGAAGACCTCGCGAAGCTCGTCAAGAAAGAGGCAGGCTCTTCGAGCGCGATCGAGAAAATTCCGTACGAGCAAGCGTACGCCGAAGGCTTCGAAGACATGATGCGCCGCGTCCCGAGCATCGACAAAGTCCGCTCCCATATCGGCTGGGAGCCGCGGATCGGGCTAGAAGAAATCGTGCGCGATGTCATCGCCTCCGTCGCGTAATCTCCGCGTCGCGATCGTCACTACGCACCCGGTTCAATACCACGGGCCGTGGTTCCGGAAGCTTACCGCCGCGTCGGGTCTCGACCTCGAGGTCCTCTTCGCGTGCGACCACGGAACGAAGCCGAGCTTCGACGCCGGCTTCAACGCCACGTTCGCGTGGGACCGCAAACTCACCGACGGCTACCGGCACGAGTTTCTGCCAAACCTTCATCCGAAGCCAGGGCCGCAAGGCTACTGGAGCCGCACGAACCCGGTCCTTTGGAACCGCATTCACCCCAAACACGTCGACGCGGTCATCGTGTTTGGTTGGGGCTTCGCGAGCACCATGATCGCGGTAGCCGCAGCCCGCGCGCACGGGGTTCCGGTGCTGATGCACTCCGAATCGAACCTCGGCCCGTTCACGCGGCCGCCATGGAAGACGGCGCTCCGGCGCGCCACGCTGACGGCACTCTTCTCACAGTGCGAGGCCTTCCTCGCCGTGGGATCCATGGGGCGCGAGATGTACCTCGCCTATGGGGCTTCGCCCGAGCAGGTGTTCCTCGCGAACTATTGCGCCGACAACGAGTTCTTTGGGGAGACACACACACGTCTCGCGCCGCAGCGCCATGAGCTCCGTGCCGCACTCGGCGTTCATGATGACCGCCCGATCATCGTGTGCTCCGGAAAGCTATTTCCAGACAAAGAACCACTCGAGTTGCTCGAGGCCTTCGCTCGTGTCCGCCGTGAACGACCGGCGCGCCTCGTGTTTCTAGGGGACGGCCCGCTGCGCGGCGACGTCGAGCGCGTGGCTCGCTCGAGTGGGCTTGCCGACGACGTGCAGATTACCGGCTTCCGCAACCAGAGCGAGCTCGGCTGTGTCTACGCCGCCGCCGACTTGATGGCCTTTCCGTCGAAGCGAGAGACATGGGGCATCGTCATCAACGAAGCCATGCTGTTTGGTTTGCCGGTAATATGCTCGGATCAAGTCACCGCGCACCGCGACCTGGTGATTCCGGGCGTCACGGGCGACACCTACCCATCCGGGAACGTCGACGCCCTCGCCCAGCTCTTGGCACTTCGCCTCGGCGATCCCGCGCGCATGCGAACGATGGGCACCGAGGGGCGGACTCGAATTCAGTCCTGGAACTACGACGTGGCAACAGCGAACACCGTGGCTGCGGTTCGTTACGCCGTGAGCCGTGCGCGACCGCAAGACGGGGGCCGCGCTTAGCCG
This sequence comes from Polyangiaceae bacterium, assembly GCA_947475525.1. Taxonomy (GTDB): domain Bacteria; phylum Myxococcota_A; class Polyangia; order Polyangiales; family Polyangiaceae; genus SYFR01. Next base: position 52,088 of record CANJMI010000005.1, read on the forward strand.
AATGACTCAGCGGGGCTCATCGCCGTCGTCGCTTGGGCGGCTCGCCGTCTGGACGCTTCCAGTGTTCAACGTGCTGATCGCCGTTGCCGCTCAGATCCTGGTCCCGCGGCTCCTTCAGCTCGGCCTCTCGGAGCGAGACTACACAGTCTACGTCGCGTTGACGTCGGTGGCCGCCTACGTTGGGCTAGGCGAAGGCGGCGTTCTCATCTCGCTGCTGCGCGAGCTCGCCGCGCGTCATGGCGCCGGAGATCGGGCGGGCTTTTTGGTGGAAGCCCGGCGCTCGCGAAAGCTATTTGTCATCGCGGCGTGCCTTGGGGGGATCCTCGCGACGACGGCGCTCGCGACTCAACGCGAAGCGCTCGGGGGTCGCGGTGGCCTGTTCCTCGCCGGAGCGGTTGCGCTGGTCATCGGTGCGATGTCTGATCTCGCCTTCGGAAGTTTTCAGACGGCGATGCTGTTGTCCACGGGACGCTTCCTCATCGGGCAGCTCATCGGCGTCGCGACCGTCGTCGTGCCGCTGACCTCCCTCGTCATCGCCCTGCTCGTGACGAAGAATCTGACGACCGCCGTATGGGCCCAGGCCCTCGCTTGGATCCTCCTATCGATCGCGCGCGGCGTGCACGCGGCCTACGTCTACCGTGGGGAGACCGAAGGAGTCGAAGCCCACGGCGAACCCGCACCGCTCGTCACGGTCGTCGGCCCCGGAGCCTTGCTCAAGTTGGCCGAGGTCGTTCAAACCGCCTCGTACCCTCACCTGCTGTCGGTCCTCGCACCAGCGTTCGTTCCCGGCGCAATCCCGGCTCGCACGTACGCAAACGCGACCAAGCTCGTCACGCAACAGTTTGTGAATTTGCTGCAAGTTCACGTGACGCGCGGACTTGCAGGCAACGCCGAGCAGCGCGCGAATGCCCGTGACAACTACGAGCTCGCAGCCACGTTCCTCACCTCATCGCAGCTCCTGCAGATCGGCGTCGCGGCCGCCGTTGCACGACCCGTATTTCGCGCGTGGCTCCCGAATCAGGAGCCGTACATCGATTCGCTTCTCCCCGGGGTGCTTGCTTGGCAAGCCTTGCTCGCGGCCTGCCTACCCGCCGACATCTTGTTCGTCGCGGCGGGGCACCTTCGCCTTCTTGGCGTGATTCGTTTCGTCGCGACAACACTCGGGCTTGGAGCCGTCGCGCTCACGTTGGGCTGGGCGGGCCGAGGGGCACTTGGCCTGGGACTCAGCCTCTCGGCGATCCCGCTCTTCGTTTTCGGTCTCTGGGGTGAGCTGTCCCTGCTCGCCGATGTCGCGCCGCCACGCCGCCAGACAATCCTACGTTACGGACTTTCACTTGGCGGGGCGCTCGCCTGCGCGACCTACGCAACGCAGCCATGGCTCGCGGCCGTGACGTGTTGCGGCGCAGGTCTCGTTGGCCTTCCGCGCTCGGTCCCGAAACTTTGGCGGTTGATTCGCCCATCGAGCGACGAGAGGCATCGCACCGACCACGACGCTCATTCGTGAGTCAGGGCGTCGGCACGCCGGTTCGTCTCACGAGCGGAGCCAGCTCCGGAAAGTTGAGATCGACGTGCCATAAGTTCTTCTCCCTGACGCACGGGATCTGAGCCGCCTGATCCGCACTGACCCCGAGCACCTCGACGAGCGCGTACTTTCCCGCAACCTTCGCTTGGTAAGATTGCGGCACGAAGCGAAGCCGGCTCCGCGACGGGACGATCATCGCCCATGCCGCGATCTGCCGACCGCTCGCATTGGAGTAACGCTCGGCACGCGCTTGGAGGTTTACCTGCGCACGCTCCGACAAAAGGTCATAAACGGCGCGAGCATCGCCTTCACCACCATCGAGAGCCTCGAGGCGAGAGGTAAGCTCGCGAACCGCTCCTTCCGGCGTCACGTTCTCGGGCTTACGCGCGCAGCCGACGAGCATCGCGGCACAACCGACCAGGAACGCGACAAAACGCACGGTCGGGAGGATCGCGCACCTTGAGCATGCGCGCAACGATCCTCGCCGTCAGCCGGCAAGGCCGAGCGCCGAAGCGAGCGCGCGTGCCCGCTGCACATACGTGTGTTCGGCGAGCACAAGGTCGCGGCCAGCCCGCGCAATGCGGCGACGAAGCGTCTCGTCGGCGAGCAACCTCCGTACCGACGCGACCAACTCGGTGTCATCCGCGGCGTAGAGAGTGTGCTCCTCGTGGCGAAAAATATCCGCCATCTCGGGACATGCCGTGTTGACGGTCGCGACGTCGAACAGGAAGTTCTCAAACAGGCGCATGTTGGCCGCAGGAAAGTTGGTCGGATCGATCAGATTCACGCAGACGCGCGCGCAACTCGACGCGGTCGCGAGCTCACGCCCGTGGAGCTCACGACCTTGCCAATACGACGAGACGCGCTCCGGGTGACGCGCATTTTTCCGCCACGGTGCGCCCCCCCAAACGGTGACGCGGATCCCGGCGTCGAGCAGCGCCACGATCGAACGCTCGCGCTCTGGGCGATGGCTGCCAACGAAGAGCACCTCGCTCTGCCACCGTTTGCGCGTCGCCTCGTCGAGGACATCCGCACGATGCAACTTGGGATCGGCGGCGAGCGGAATCCACTCCGTACGGCGCGCGCCAAGTCGCTCGAGCGGGCCTACCGAGTCACGTCCATACGACGCCACGACATCGTAGAGCGGCAAGCACTCGAGCTCCTCGCGACCGAGGTTCAGCAGCGTATCGGGCCAAATCAAGGCGAGGCGGGTCGCCGGGAGCGCCGCGAGTAGCTGGCTGAGCGCGCCGGCCCGCGTGCTCGCGTGACCGACCACCGCCACGATGTCGGGCTTCTTCGCGATGGCCTCGAGCAAGAGCTCACGGTTGGCCTTGCGAACCCAAGCCTCAACCGGGACGTAATCGTTGAAGCGCGCACCGAGCGGACCTAGCCGGGTATTTGCGCGCACGGCCGCGTCGAGGTCGAAGCTCGATGCCTGCCAACCCAGCTCCTCGAACGCATGGGCGTAAGTGGCCGGCAAATGATGCGGAAGCCCGGTTCCAACGCAGAGGACGCGACGCGCCATGGCTGGCAGTCTATCATTGTGCCGTGACGGATTTCCGGTCTCGATTCTACGAGCGCTACATCACGACAGCCTCCGGCCCGGTCGGTGAGCACACCGCTGACGGATTGAAGGCCTACTGGGCGTGGAGCCGCCTCAAGATTCTTCCGCTCCTCAAGGGCGTCGACAAACGCATGCCGGTGCTCGAGCTCGGCTGCGGCGCCGGAAACATCCTCTCGCTGCTCAAGACCGAAGGCTACGACCACGCTTCCGGCGTCGACATCTCAGGCGAGATGGTCAAGCTCGCCCATGCGCGTGGCCTCGACGTCGTCGAAGGCGATGCCCTCGCGGTGCTCGAAGGGGCGGGCGAAAAGTACGGGGCCATTCTCGCCTTCGACATGATCGAGCACTTCACGAAAGACGAGCTCTTGCGACTCTTGCCCGCGATCTACGAGCGCCTCTTGCCGGGCGGCGTCTTCGTGATGCAGACCCCCAATGGGCAAGGTCTTTTCCCAAACCAGGTGATCTACGGAGACCTCACGCACGTGACGATCTTCACGCCCGATTCTCTGGGGCAGGTCCTGCGGCTCACGGGCTTCGAGGACATCCTCGTCACCGAAGCCGGCCCCGCGATGAAGTCGCTTATCGGCGTAGCCAGGCTCGGCCTTTGGAATGTGATCAAGGTCGGCGCGAAGGCCGCGCGCATCATCGAGACTGGCAAGAGTCAGGCGATTTGGACGGAAAACATGCTCGGCCGTTGCCGCCGCCCGGGCAGACTACCCGAGCTCGCCATGCCGTCCCGTGCGACGCCGCGCGTCGAGCTCAGCGCACCGAGCGCGGCGTCGCCGTTGCGGTCACAAGAGAGTCGCCCGCGGGTGATGATCATCGGTCAAGCCATCTTCGACATGATGATGGACTCGTATCGTCGCGCGCTCGAGCCGCACTACGAGGTGCTCGTCGTCGATCCTTACTCGATTCTCGCCGACCTCGAGAAGCGCTTATTCGGGCCGCACTTCGGAGCGCAAGTCAACCGGGTCGCCGCGACGTTTGCGCGAGTGATGATGGGCGGAGAACTCGCACTCGCGGAAGGGCGCATCGTTCGCGAAGTCGAAGCCTTCAGCCCGAGCATCATCCTCACCGATAGCGTGCACGACTTGCGCCCCGAACTCATCGACCGGATCCGCCGCGCGAGCCCAAACGCAAAGCTTCTCGGGAGATTCGGCGACGCGCTATCGAATTTTGGACGCGGCTACTGCTTTGTCGCCGAGTACGATCGGCTGTTCTTCAAAGACCACTACATCGTCGACAAGCTGCGCGCGAAGCTGCCCTCCAAGCACCTCTACTACCTCCCGCAGTCTTGCGATCGGCACATTCATCACCCGGTGCCCGTCAGCGACGCCGACCGCCGACGCTATGGCTGCGACGTTGGGCTTTATGGCAACGGCTACCTCTACCGCGCGGAGTGCCTAAAGCCGCTCGTGGGACGCGACGTCAAGATTTGGGGTGGAGGCTTGCCGCGCTGGGCGACTCACGTGACGGCGCCGATGTTCACTGGGCACTACGTTGCCGGTGAAGAAAAATGCCGAGCGATGCTTTCGGCGAAGATCGCTCTGAACCCGAATCACTACGCCGAGATCGCGGGCACGAACAAGCGCACCTTCGAGCTCGCCGCAATCGGAGCCTTCCAGCTTACGGACACGCCCGCCCTCGCCGACGTGTTCGACCCAGCCACAGAAGTCGCACAGTACGACACCGTGGATGACCTCCTCGAGAAGATCGATTTCTACCTGGCCCGACCCGAGCTGCGAGCAGAAATGGCCGCAAAAGCGCAGCGCCACGCGCACGCGGCCCACACCTACGAGCACCGCTGGGTCGCGATGCTCGAGACGCTCGGCTTACGCCCGCCGGAGGCTTTCCCCGTGCAGCCGGAAGACCTCAGTCTCCACGCCGTGTGAGCGTGGCGCTCCGTGACTTAGCGCGAGCTCACCCTGGATCGACCGCGCGACGTGCGCCCGTTGCGACGGGGCCATTCGCGTAGCCACCCCAGATGATAACCTCGCTCGTTGCCTTGCCGGTCCAGACTCCCGTGGTGTCGCTGCGCTTCGTCAACGCTGCGTCCGCGGGGAAAGCCGACCACGTGCCGCCGTTCGCACCGGGGCGCCACACGCCACCATCACCGACGAGATCCGTGCAGCCGGCGCCAAGGCACCCACCCCACAGAAAAATTCCCGCGCTCAAGACGAAGCCGGTGTAGCGCGCGCGAGGCGAGGGTGCGGCAGGATCGCCCGCCTTCAGCTTGTACCAATAACCATCGGCCACGCCGTTGAGGACATCCCAAAAGTAGAGCGTGTCGCCGTAGTCGCCACCATTCCAGCCTCCAAAGAGGTAGAAACCAGAGCCTTGGGCGGGAGCTTGGGCGAATGCAGTTGCACTCTCAAGGAGCATCGCGGGCGGTGAGCCTCCGTTCGGTGGCGCACCGACGGTCATGTCAATCGCGGTCCATGCGTTCGCGACCGGATCGTAGAGCGCGCCAGTGTTGAACCAATCCAAGTTGTCCGTGCCTCCCCAGACGAACATGAAGCCGTTGGGCTTGAGGCCGGTCGGAACCTGCCAACCGTAGGAGAAATTGAACCGTGCTCCAGGCTGGGAAGCCGTCGCCATCGCCGCCCACGTGTTGGTTGCCACGGTGTAAACGCCGCCGGAGTTGATTGCGCCCGACGCGTTCCGGCCACCCCACACGATGATTTTCGTGCCGGTGTAAACCATGGCGTGTGCCTGTCGGAGGGCGGGCTGAGAAGCCGTCGCCATCGCCGTCCACGTGTCGGTCGCGGGATCGTAGACTCCGCCTGCAGAGGCATACCCACCGATGCCGTAGCCGCCCCAGACGAGCATCTTCGTGCCGGTCCAAATAGCTTCGTGATCGTGGCGAGCCGCAGGGGCGCCGACGACGGACATCGCGGTCCATACGTCGGTCGCCGGATCGTACGCGTAGCCCGTGTTTTCCAGGGCCGCCTTCGCATATCCGCCCCACACGAGCATCTTTGTGCCCGTCCAGATTGCCGTGTGATTGTACCGAGCCGAAGGCGCGTTCACAGCCGAGATCGCGACCCATGTTTTGCAGTTGCCGCTGCCATCGCACGAGGCGCCCGTACCGCCGTCTTTGTAGCAGGCCGTAAACTTCGGTGCGGCCTTCAGCGCGCACATGTTCGCGGTGCACGACCAGCCGCAGCTCGGGCTGCCACATTCGGACGCAAGGGTGCACATGCTACCGCCACCGGTCGACGATGACGCCGTCGATGCGACCGTCGATGCGACCGTCGAGCTGACGGTGACGCTCGTCTCCGCCGTCGATGTGGTCGCGGCGCCACCCGTGCCGGGGACGCCACCCGTGCCGGGGACGCCGCCACTGCCGATGACCCCGCCACTGCCGCTTATGGACGTCCCCCCGAAGCCCCCCGTTCCACTCACGACCGCGCCGCCAACCCCGCCCCCCGATGTAGCGTTATTCGGGAACACGACGACGCTGCCGTTGTCGCCGCAGGCGGTGACCTGCAGAAAGGCGAAGCTCGCGAGGGCGAAAACGGAAATCCATTGGACGATCGGGCGCATGCTACTAGCCAGTCTACAGGTCGGAGTTCGTTAGGCACAACCGAGATTGGTTGCGCCGCGTGTCCGCGTCTGCCGGTCTGAGTTGCAATCCCGTGCGCATCCTCCACCTCAACCCGACGTTTTACCCAAGCACCCGGGACGGCGGCCCGAGCGAAAGCCTCCTGCTACTTGCACGGGGGCTGCTTGCGGCAGGCGTCGATCTCGAGATCGTCACGACGAACGGCGACGGTCCCCGCAACAGTGACGTGCCACTCGGTATGACCACCGCCTACGAGGGGATTCCAGTTCGCTATTTCAATCGGTTTCCGAAGCTTGGCTTCGCACCGTCGCCGAGCTTGCTACGCCACCTGGGTCGCATCGCGCGCGACGTCGAGCTCGTCCACGTGCACGCGCTCTTCAATTTCCCGTCCACCGCGGGCGCAGCGCTCTTGCGAGCACTCGGCCGGCCTTACGTGCTCTCACCGCGAGGCATGTGCGAGCCGTGGGCGCTCGCGCACCGCTCGTGGAAAAAATGGCCCTATTGGCGAGCGATCGAACGCCGAAACGTCACCGGAGCACGGGCTCTCCATGCGACCAGCAACGAAGAAGCGGCGCATCTTCGCGCACTCGTTCCAGGACAAGATGTGTTCGTCGTGCCGAACGCCGTCGAGCTCCCGAGCGCGCCCCCAAACGTCGAACGGGCTGCGAAACGCATCGTGTTTCTTGGGCGACTGCACCCCGTCAAAGGCCTCGACATTCTCATCCGCGCGATGAGCTTGCTCGCGCAGCGTCACCCCGAGGTCGAGCTCGTACTGGCTGGACCAGACCACCATGGGGAGCTCGCGCGGGTCGAGGCGATCGCCGCATCACTCTCACCGCGACCCAACGTTCGCTGGGTAGGCGAAGTCCACGGTGACGCGAAAGCGCGCTTCCTCGCAGGTGCAACGGCGCTCGCGCTGACCTCGCACAGCGAGAGCTTCGGTCGGACCGTCGTCGAGGCGTTGGCCTACGGCACCCCGGTCGTCGTGAGCAAAGCATGCCCGTGGGCGATCGTGGCTGAACGTGGGGCCGGGTTCTGGGTCGACAACGAGCCGCGGGCCGTCGCCGACGCGTTGGCCCGTATCCTGGAAGCTCCAAGTGGCGGACGCACGATGCGCTTGGCGGCACGAACGCTCGCAAACGACTACGACGTAGACCGCATCGGACGGGCCATGCTGGACGAGTACCGACGCGTCCTCGCGGCGCCTTAGTCGACTCTTCCGGGGATGATCACCTTCTCCGCGAAGAGCACGATCACCCGCAGCACAACGTAACTGAACGCCGCGGCTTGAAACGCGCCGACGAGCACATTGGCCGCATCCGACTCGATGTTGAGAAGCCCCGCGAGCGCCGCGGAGGCGAGCAGGAGCATTCCGTCCCCGCCTTGACCGTGGTTGAAGAGCGCGTAAAGCGCCCGGTAATAAAGGCCGACGACGGCCATCCCGGCGAAGACGCCGAACATGCCGAAGTTCATGTACATCTCGATTATCTGCGCGCAGTTGAACGAGGTGTCGTGATCGAGGGGGTTCAACAAGCGGTAGCGATGTCCGAACTCTTGGCCGAGGTTCTGAATCGGCCGACTCGGCGCGAGGATACGCGGCACGAAGGCCCAGAACATGACGCGGTAGGTGTCACCGTCGAGGTAAGGAACCCGACGGGGCGTCTGACTCATGACGAACGCGAACGTGCCGAGGTAGCTTGTGCGCTCGGTCGACGTGCGGGAAGCGTTCGAGATGAAGCGATCTCGATCCGTGCTCGCTTGATCGAGCGTCAGCTCGAGAAAGAGGGCCACGCGATCGAACGGACCGACGTAGGTGTTGCGAACCTCTTTACGGAACGCGTGCTTGCTATGAGAAAACGGCATCGAGAGAAGCATGCAGAGCAAGCCGGCGCGCCACGGGACGTTACCGCGCTCCGCGACGTAGACGAAAAACATCGGCACGAGCGCCCACGCGACCTGAGCCAACGCCCCGCTCGCGAGCGAGAACATCAGGTAGGTGAGGTAACAGAGGGAGGCCGCGATGCGCTGCGGCAGCCGGAGCTTTCCTCGCAGGTGAAGGACGAGCATTCCGCCGAGCAGCAAGAGCGGCATGCGCACCGACACGTTCGCAATCGCCTTGAGCGAAGGGGCGATGTCCTTGGATGAGGTGAGCACGACTGCGGAGAGCGCAACACCGACCGCGGAGACCACGATGCAATACCAAGCGAGCCTGTCGAGCTCGATGTGCATCTTCAGGTGAGGCAACGCGTCGACGATTTTTCCGAGCGGCGAGTAGAAGGCGAGTTGCATCAAGAGCAGGCCGCCGAGAGTCACCACCACCGCCGCCGTGACCTCCTCGGACTCGTAGGGCCGATTCTTCACGAGCACGGTGTCCAAGAACACGGGCAGCCCGAAATACATGAAGTAGAGGACGTTGATGATCGGAAAGAGCGGCGCCTGCTTCGGCTTGCGACGCACGACATCGAACATCGGCAGCGTCGACACCCACAAGAGCGCGGACGCCGCGAGGAGCCTCCCGAACGGCTGCCGTGCGGGAGCGAAGTAGAGCAACACGAGGTTGAACAGGCCGATGAGCGACACGTAGCTCGCGGCCAACGCCGCTGTGCCGAACGTGAACGCGAGGAGAGAATCGGCGCGCCCCTTGGCTTCGGTGCGCTTCGTAACGGCGTCCAACACGTGGGGCTGGGGCTCGGTGGGGGGCGTGGCGGCGGTCGTCATGCGCTATCCAGCGTTACGAGACGATGTCGCGCGCAGCCGGCGCTGGAGGGGCAGCTCGATCAGGCGGTGAGCCACCATGGACACCGAGCATAACACGACGAAGAAGAGCGCGAAGTCGACGCTCGGTGGCAAGCCTTCGACGCTCTTGCGCCACGTAAGCCAGAGCGGGGCTTGAAGAATGTAGAGGCCGAAGCTCGCCTCGCCCAATCGCACGAGCACGGGAGCCGAAAGCACGCGCACCAGAGAAGGCGCCCCCAGCGCGACGGCGAGAATCACCGCGCCGAACGCGGGGCTGAGGAGGCCGTTGTGAATCAGCGGATAACTCGAACCGAGGGGCCTCGTGACGACGAGCACAATCGCCGAAACGCCAAGACCACCGAGGACGAGGCGCGCGCGAACGAGGCGCGAGCGGGAAGGCGATTCGAAGAGCTCCGCAAGCACGATGCCGAGGACAAATGTGGGCAGATGAAAGAGCGGCCCGTACTTGACCGCCGCCAGCGCAAGCTCCCCGGACCCGGACCACACGTAAAGACTCGGCACGACGAGCGAGCCCAACCAGGCCGCGAGCGCGAGTCCGAGGCGCGATCGTTTCGAGTTGAGCAAGCGAGGCAAAACCCATGGAAAAATGGCGTAAAAAAAGGCCTCGACCGAAATCGACCAGCCGGGCGGATTCCACCATGCGGTCGCGCCTGGGATCCACGCTTGAACGAGGCCAAGCGACACGAATGCGGCCGCTGCGAGCTTGAGCGCCCGAACGACGGGCGAGGCATCGGTCGCGAAACGATGCGCAACCACGAACGGTGCCGCGGCAGCCCAAGCCACGAGATACATCGGGAAAATCCGGGAGAAGCGGTTCCACCAAAACGCGCGAGCCGTGCCGCGCATCGCGACCGCGGACGGCGACCGCTGCACGTAATTGTAAGCGAGGATGAAGCCCGAAAGCAGGTAGAAGAAATTCACGCCGACGTAGCCGTGGCTCACAACATTGCGAAGCGCAGAGGGCGTCCCGGCAGGCAAGGCTGCTCCCGCGTAGTGGTAGAGCACGACCCAAGCGGCAGCGAAGAATCGAAGCCCGGTCAACGCGTCGAGCGGCTCGCGCTTCGCGGCGTTCATCGCCTGCCGAACGTCATCGCTCATCGTGAGCGAGCGTAGCGGCGCGTAGCATCGAATGCCGCTTTTTTTGTCGTTGCGCAGGTGCGTGGCATCGTGCCCGCAAATGAGCGAAGTCGCACGCGCAGAAGCCCCGATCGCCGTGCGGCTCTGGGAGGGCGACAACCTCGCAATCCTCGAGCGGCTCGCGAACGATGGCGTGCGGGTCGAGCTCGCGTACCTCGATCCACCCTTCTATACGCAGCGGTTGCACTTGCGCACGGTCCGCCGCGGGCGGGGGGCCGAGCTCGAGCGCACGCAAGTGGTCGCGTTCGACGATCGCTGGTCTTGCTTCGACGCGTACCTCGAAGCGATGGAGGCGCGCATCGTGCGCGTGCGTGACGTGATGGCCGACGTGGGGTCGATGGTCTTGCACGTCGATCCGACGACGAGCCACTACCTCAAGGTGATGTGCGATCGCATCTTCGGGCGTGACGCCTTCGCGAGCGAGATCATCTGGCGCTACCGCCGATGGCCAGCAAAAACCCGTAATTTTCAGCGCGTGCACGATGTGCTTCTGCGCTACGTGAGAAACTCGAAGGTCGAGCCGCGCTTTCACCAACTCTACGAACCGCTCGCCGCATCGACCGTCGCAACCTGGGGCCACACCAAGCAACTCGCGGCCTTCGGGCCCGATGGGCGTCGCGTGCGCTCCACTCGCACCGAAGCGGATTCGCCCGGCGTGCCGATGGGGGACGTGTGGGAGATCGGCGTCATCGCCCCCGTCGCACGCGAGCGCACCGGCTACCCCACACAAAAGCCGGAGGCGCTCTTGCGGAGGATTGTCGAGAGCTGCAGCGATGCGGGCGACACGGTGCTCGATCCTTACTGCGGCAGCGGGACAACCCTGGCGGTCGCAGCGGCCCTGGGTCGCAGCGCCATTGGCATCGACGCGAGCGCCGAGGCCCTCACCGTCACGCGGGCGCGCCTTGCCGCAGCCGGGCGCGAGGTCGCTTTCAAGACGTTTGCGGTGAACCACGCGTGACGCTCACCGCATCGGTGCTTGGCCCGTCTCGATCTTGCCCCAGCAGATGAGCTTGTCGTCGCGTCAATCGAGGCAGGCTTGAGTCGAGTGTTATGAGCACGGAGCGCAGCTATGAGGTCGGGCCCTGTGCCCCCGCAGCTGCGAAGGCCGGGAGAAGAGTCACGAACATCGCCGCGCGTATCCCCCAGCGTGCAACAACCTCGGCCGCCGCTCATTTGTCAGGATTTATTTGGTCGCTTGGACCATGTCTCTATTTGCAATCCTTGGAACTGTCTGAAATCCCGAATATTTAACGTCACGAGCGTGAGGCCCAGCGTGACCGCGATGGCGGCTATCTGTCCGTCAACGAACGGAGCTGGCTTGCCCGCCGCCTCGAGCCGCGCGCGCTCGCTGCCGTGCCACGCAGCAGCGCGATCGTCATAAGGCAAGATCCGGAATGTCTTGCCCACCACTTCGTGCACGTATTCCTCAAGCGCCGAGCGTCGCTTACCCTTCGGAAGACGCCGACATCCAAACACGAGCTCGTGCCACACTGGTGCGGCGATCGCACACTCGGCACCGTGCATTTCGATCTTTCGCACCACCTCGGGATCCGGCGCGATCATTGCCGGAACGGACACGACGCTGGTATCGAGTAGATACCCCGCGGGTGTGTTCACAGTTCCACCCTGCGGCCGTCGGTCCGCTGGCGTAGCTCCGCGAAGAAAGCGGCATCGACGCCGGCGTCCGCCGCCCCGTGATTCTTGAGATAGCGACGGTACTCCTGACTGAAATCAGACTGGCCGCCGCGGAGTCGCGCGTACTCGTTTGGGGACATCACGATGGCCACCGGCTCGCCGCGCCTCGTCAGCTCTACGTCGGTGCCAGCCTCCACCTGATCAACGATCGTGGCGAGCGCCGCCCGAGCTTGCGCAATCGAATACCGTTTAAGCATGCCTAAGTGTACATCTAAATGTACAAGCTGCAAACACCGTCAAGTCGTCGCGCGCGGCGCAACCCACGAGCCCTACCCGTCGAGCGCCGCGGCGTCGAATGCGCCTAACTGGCGGAACGCCTCGTACACCACGATCGACGCGGCGTTCGCCAAGTTGAGCGAGCGCACGCCACCGATCGTCGGGATGCCGTAGACCTCGCCCGGATGTTCGGCGAGCAGCGCGTCGGGCAGGCCAACGCTCTCGCAGCCGAAGAGCAGCGCATCGCCGGGCTCGTAGCGGGCCTCGAGGTAGCTCTTCGCGCCGACTGCCGAAAAAAGCCGCAGCCGCGAATCGGGGTGGGCATGTCGAAAGTGCGCCATGTCGAGGTGCCGATGAAGGTCCACGAGCGGCCAATAATCGAGGCCAGCACGTCGCACGGCCTTCTCGTCGATTGAAAAGCCGAGACGACCGACGAGATGCAGCGGGCACTGGAGCGCGGCGGCGAGGCGCGCGATATTTCCAGTATTTTGCGGGATTTCCGGGTCGAGAAGGACAATCCGCGGCGGGTCTGCAACGCGCGGAGCTCGAAGACGAGGGCGCTCCTTGGCCATGGCTCGGGCTTAAGCGCGTCCGGTTAAGCCGGCAACACGCAAACGGCTACCTGACGAGCGCCACCTGTACTAGCGTCGTTCTTCGGGTAGCGGGATGCCTTCGTTCGGAAAACTCCTTGGACTCGCCTTCGCGGCAGTCTCGACCTTGGTCGCAGGATCGGCTCGCGCGGACAAAATGGATCCGGCGCTCGAGCGCTTCGTCCTGAACAACCGCTGCCAAACGGGCATCAAGGGCGCCGGGAATTATTACGCGCCGACCGCCGGGTTCACGCGCTGCCTCCCGAATGACCTCGCGTTCTCGAAGCTCGTCGCGCAAATGGGCGCCGCGATCGCGCCCACCGCCGCCTACTCCGCCCGAACGACCGGTTTTGGTGGATACAAGATCGGCATCCAAGGCGCTTACACGACGATCGATTCGGACGCGCCTTACTGGAAAACCGGCACGCAGGGACCCGTCGACAAGTCGACGAACCAGAGTTCGACCGTCAATCAAGACCCCGACTCGATGCTGCAGTTCTACAGCGTGCGACTCGCGAAGGGGTTCCCGTTCGGGCTCGAGGTCGGGGCGAGCTTCGGCCACCTCGTCAACACCTCGATGGTCGCCGGCGGCGGTGACGTGCGCCTCTCGCTCCTCGAAGGGTTTCGCAGCAACTCCGCGCTCGGCTTTCTTCCCGATGTCGCGGTTGCCGGCGGCGTCCGCACCATCACGGGGACTTCCCAACTCAAGCTCACAATCGCCTCGTTCGATGCGATGGTCTCGAAGCCCTTCCCGATCGCGGGGACGCTCGTTTTCCAGCCGCACGCGGGCTACCAGTGGCTGCGCATCTTCGGCGATTCCGGCATCGTGGACATGACGCCGAACACCGAAGCCGTTGGCCATTGCGGTTACAAGGGTGACAACAACCCGTCGAGCCCCGATGCCCGCAAAACGGCACTCGATGGGCAACCCGTCTGCGAAGGCTCGAGCGCCGACTTCAACAACAACGTCGTCTTCGACCCCGTCCGGCTCACCCGCCATCGCCTCAACATCGGCGCGGATTTCCGTTTCCAGATGGTCTATTTCGGCGTCAATGTTCTCGCCGACCTGATTCCTGTAGCCGAAGCGAACACCGACACCAAGCTCGTGCCGGACGGCACCGATCCGAGCGCGACCAAGACGATCGCCGTGAACCCCTACGCCGATGACCCACGCTCCGCCGAGGCGGACGCCGTGAAATCGCAGGTGACGGTGGCGATCGAGCTCGGCGCCGTCTTCTGAGCTGCTGATTGTCGAACGGGGCCGCCGCTGAACGAACACGCCGCGCGGCGCATCCGAACGCAGGCGATCCACGATGACCACTCTCACGCGTGAGTTGCTCGCCCATCGGCTCGCCTTCGCCGACGACGAAGCGTGCGGAGCGCTCCCGGCACTGCAGCTCAGGCTCGGCCATGAGAGCACCCATCGAGAGGTGACCTTCACCGAGCTTGGCCGCCGAGCACGCGGAGCCGCATCCGCCCTCGCAGTTCACGGAGCAAAACCCGGCGAGCGCATCGCCCTGCTGATGCCGCACTCTCTGCTGCTCGTGGCTGCGTTCTTCGGCGCGATCCGCGGAGGGATGGTCCCCTCGATCGTCGCCTGGCCGACAGCCAAGATGGACCCGGAGAAATACCGGCGCAACGTGCACGCTGTCGTCTCCCGCCTCGGCGCGCGCTTCATCGTCACCGACGCGCGCATGGCCGCGGAGCTCGGCGAATCCATCGGCGATACGACCGTCCTCGATGCGACCGCGCTCGACCAGGAGCTCGACGACGGACCCGCACCCGTAGCCCGCGACGACGAAGACCCGCTCTTCATCCAGTTCTCGGGCGGCACGACGGGAACGCAGAAGTCGGTACCCATCACCGCAGCGATGCTCCACCGCCAGCTCGCTTCGTTCGACGAACGCATGGCGCTCACCGCAGACGACCGGGTGATCTCGTGGCTGCCGCTCTACCACGACATGGGGCTCGTCGCGTGCCTGCTCCTGCCGTTCGCGTTTCGCCTCTCGGTCAGCATGTTCGCGCCGATGGAATGGGTGCTGGATCCGAGTCGCTTTCTCGGGACGGTCGCTCGTGATCGCGCGACGCTCTGCTGGCTTCCCAACTTCGCCTTGAGCTTCATGGCCACGCGCACTCGGGCGGCCGAGGTCATCGACCTCTCGACGCTGCGCGCGGTGATCAATTGCAGCGAGCCCGTCCGCGACGAGAGCATGCGTGCGTTTCGCGAGCGATTTGCCGCGAACGGACTCAATCCAACCGCGATGCATGCTTCGTACGCGATGGCGGAGGCCACGTTCGCCGTGACGCAATCGGTGTGGAGCGATCCTCCACGCACGTTGCGCGTTTCGCGCGAGAGCCTTGGACGAGGCGTCGTCTTGCCCACCGAGAGCGGAGAGCGCGTACTCGTTTCGTGCGGCGCGCCTCTCACGGACGTCGAGGTGCGCATCTCCCCGGGAACGGCCGAAAACGACGTTGGCGAGATCGAGCTTCGCGGCCCGTTCATGATGGACGACTACCTCGCGAGCGACGACCCACCGGCTCGTTGGGCGTTTGACGCCGAAGGTTGGTATCGCACCGGCGACCTTGGTTTCCTGCGCGAGGGGCACCTCTACGTCACCGGTCGCAAGAAGGACGTCATCATCATCGGCGGCGTGAATGTGTTCCCCGAAGACATCGAGCAAGCGGTGTCGGACGTCGCAGGACTTCGCGCCGGTCGCGTCGTCGCAATGGGAATCGAAGACGTGGCGGCCGGTACCGAGCGACTCGTGGTGGTGGCTGAAGTCAACGCCGAGGCCGAGCTTGAGAACGCCGACCGAATCGAGACAGCCATCCGACGAGCCGTCGTTACGGTTGCCGGTGTTGCACCGAACCGCGTGTTTGTCGTGCCACAACGCTGGATCGTCAAGAGCACCGCAGGCAAGATTTCACGCGCCGAGACGCGCGCGCGAGTGTGTGAACGCTGGGACCAACTCGAAACGAGGGAATTTGAATGAGCGAGGAACTGGAAGCCATCCGTGAAACGGTGTCGCGGCATCTGCGGCGCAAACCCAAAAACTTCGACGACACGACAGCGATTGTGTCCGGGGGCCTCATCGACTCGATGTCGCTCATCGATGTGATCCTCGATCTCGAGGCCGCCACGGGCGTGCGGATCCCTGCGAGCGAGGTGCAGCCCGACGACTTTGACTCAATCGCCATCATCGCCGCCACGGTGGCGCGCTTTCGCTGACACGATGGCAACGGAGCCGGCCGCCCCTGAATCGAACCGCCCGCTCTCGGGCCTGCGCCTGCTCGGCCTCGCGGTCGCGACGCTCGTGTGCATCACCGCGTTCGGGCGCGCAAACCTCCTGGAGAAAGCCGCAACGAAACTCACCGGCGAAGAGGCTCTCTTCGTCACGCCGCCACCCGAACCCGACGCGTGGGACGAGAAACGCGGCGCCGAGCTTCTGACTACATATCGCGCGCTTCCCGCGCTCCCCGCGGGTGCGCGCCGGATTGTGATGCTCGGCAACTCGCAGCAATACACGGTGCCGCCACCGACCGGCACGCAGACTCCGCACAACCTGAAGCCACGCATCACGAGCATGCGCCTCGCCGCAAGCTTGGAAGCGGAGGCCCCAACAAGGTTGCGCGTCTACAACGGCGCCAGCGACAACCAAAATTTTTCCGAGGCGCTGTGGCAAGCGCTCTACTGGCTCGAAGTCGCGCCCGCGAAGCCGACCGCGTTCATTCTGCAAGCGAGCTTCGATACGCTGCGGAAGACCGGCATTCGAGCCGGATACCAGACGCTCCTTGGCGAGCCACGCTTTCGGGACGCCCTGCGCGCCTTGCTCGCGAAGCGCGAACGCCCTTACCACCCGGACTGGATCGGCGCCGAAAAACAGTGGCGCGAGCGTGCGGCGAGCCTCGCCGTCGAGTCGAGCGACGACGCCAACGAGTGGAAGCAATGGTCGCCCGAACCCATGCTGCGCGCCGCGATGAACCACACCGAGCTCTTCCGACGTCGCGAAGAGAACAAGGGGTTTTTCCTGGGAACTCTCTACGCGATTCGCGTGCGAGCGCTCGGCATCAGCCCACGCACGAAGCGCCACATCGCGGGTGCGCCGCTCGAACAGAACCTCGCAGCTCTTGGCGACCTGCTCGCGCTCGCGAGAGAGCATGGCTGCGCGCTCGTCGTCTACAACGCCCCCACGAACCCCGCCGTCGACATGTTCTACGCTGACGAATACTCCGCGTATTTGGAGAGGTTGCGCGCCCTCACGGCAGCGCACGGCGCCACGTTCGACGATCTCGGTCGGGCCGTCCCCGCCGAGCACTGGGGCTACTTAATCGACGGTCCCGATCCCATCCACTTCGACGAAGTAGGCCACGCGATCGTGCACGAAAAGCTCCTCGGGCCTTTGCGCTCGAGCCTTGGGATGGGGCGCTGACCGGTGCTGTTCACGAGCTTCACGTACGTCCTTTTTCTGTGCGTGGTCATCCCGATCGTGAGGCGTACGGAAGGCGTGTGGCGTGAGCGCGTGTTGCTTGCGGCGAGCCTCGTCTACTACGCCGCGTGGGACGTGCGCTTCCTCGTGGTGTTGCTCGCGTTGGGCGTGTTCACTTTCGCGGCGGGCCGTCGAATCGCCGCCGCACGCGAGGCAAAGGCGCGACCTCGATTCGCCACGGCCACCGCACCCATCGCCGCGATCCTCCTCGTGCTCGCGGCGTTCAAGTACACCCGCTGGCTCGTCGACATCGAAAACGGGCTCTTCGGGACTGCGTTCACGCTGCCGAAGCTCATCCTGCCGCTCGGCATCTCGTTCTTCACTTTCGAATGCGTGAGCTACCTGCTCGACGTGCAGAAAGGGGCCGCCGAGCTCTTGCCGCTGCGGCGCTTCCTGCTCTTCCCGACGTACTGGCCCCACTTGGTCGCGGGCCCGATTTTGCGCATCAAGGAATTTACTCTCGAGCTCGAGAATTTGCGGCGGCCAACGTGGCGAGAGACACTCGCCGGACTCGACCGCGTCGTCATCGGACTCGTCAAAAAAGTCGTCTTCGCCGATTCGCTCGCGGTGTTCGTCGACCAGGGCTTCGGCGCGACGCCGGGCACGGTCGGCGGAGTCGACGGGTGGGCGCTCACGGTGGCATTTGCTCTGCAAATCTTCTTCGACTTTTCGGGCTACAGCGACATCGCCATCGGCGTATCGAGGATGGTCGGCATTCGCATGCCCGAGAATTTCAACCTGCCGTACCACGCCGAAAGTCCCAGCGACTTCTGGAACCGTTGGCACATGACGCTCTCGCGTTGGATCCGCGATTACCTGTTTTTTCCGCTGAATCTGCGCGCAGGCAGGCGCGTCTGGCTGCGTTACGTGTTCCTCGTCCTCGTCATGACCCTGGTCGGTCTGTGGCACGGCGCGGGTGCGGGCTTCGTCGTTTGGGGGGCGTGGCACGGCACATTGATGGTCCTCCATCGCGTGTTGCAAAATCGCATCGGACGCCTCGACGACGGGCCGCGCATTCCGCTTGAGAGGCTCGGGCGGCTCGTGTCGCTCGTGCTGCTCGTGGCAGGTTGGGTGCCGTTCCGCGCGCCGACGCTGGCCGCCGCGGGCGCGATGCTCCGCGCCATGTTCACGCTGCGCGGACTACGGCCGGCGTACTCGATAAACGACTACTTGCTCGTGCTCGCCTGCATCGTTGGCTACGTCGTCGTCTCCCCACGAGTCGAGCGGTTCGTACAACGTGAGCCGCAAGGTCCGAACGTCGGTGCCGTTGCCTTCTGGGCCCGCGCGCCCCTCTACGCGCTCGCGGTCCAGTTGCTGTTCATGTTCGACCGTTCGAACGTCGCGTTCATCTACTTCCAGTTTTGAGACGAACAGCGCGCAGCCCTTCGCAACCAATCAGCCCTTCGGAAGCAATCAGCCCTTCGCAAGCAACTCGAGCGCGGTGGTCGCCGACGCTTGTTCGGCGAGTTTCTTTGAACGACCATCGCCGGTAGCCGACACGGTCCAGCGAGGCTGACCATCTGGCGCGGTCTCGTCCGCCTCGGACCCGGACGAAAGCGCAGCGTGCAGAGAGACCACGACCTCGACGCAGAACTCGCGGGCGTGAGGCGGGCCCTTTTCCGCAACGACGCGGTAGCGCGGAGGCGGCAGCGCGCGCGACTGCAGCAACTCTTGGAGGCGGCTCTTTGCATCACGCTCGGCTCCGCCCTCCATCACGAGTTTCTCGATGCGTGAAGCGAGCAAAGACGAGACGACCCGACGCGCGGCATCGAGACCAGAATCCAGGTAAACACAACCGACTATCGCCTCGAGGACGTCTGCAAGGACGTTCGGGCGGAGGCGTTCGCCGGTCGCATCGGCACCACGGCCGAGACGCAGCGCCTGATCAAAATCGTGTTCGAGCGCGACTTCAGCGAGCACGTTGGCGTTGACGAGCGAGGACCGCATCATCGTCAGTTGGCCTTCATCGACACCGACGAGGGTCGTCATCAAAATTTCGCTGACGCATAGCCCAAGCACCGAATCGCCGAGAAACTCGAGCCGCTGGTTGTCGGCAGGCGCCTCGCTCGCGGGCCCCTTGTGCTCGTTGGTGAAGCTCGGGTGCGTGAGCGCTTCTTCGAGGTGTGGGGACGCCGTATCGATCGCGAGCCGAGAGAGGGCAAGCTCCACGGCGGCGCGTCGTTCCGAATCCCTTTCCCGTGAGTCCATCAGGCCGTCGCGGACGTGCTAGCCGCAGCATGCGGCGGGGGCAAGCCTCCGCCAACCGGGCTATGGTGGCGTGGAGTGTCCGACCTCCTCGCCTGCCCGTTCTGCCGCCAGATGTTCGCCCGCCACGAGCGCACGAGCTGCCCTGATTGCAACCTCGCCTTGAAGCCGCTCGCCGAGCTCCCGGCATCCATGGATGCGGAAGCACTCGATCCGATTCTCGCGCTGCCACCCGAAGAAGAAGATCTCGGATGGTTCTACGTCGGGCGCGGGCGGGGCGCGCTGCTCGTGCTCTCGGTCGTCGGCTTACTCGTGTTCGCGTACGCGCCGTGGCTCGAGGAGCGAGCGCCCGAGATCCAGACCCTGACGGGGCTTCAATTCGCGCGGATTTTGCCGTGGATTTGGGCGGGGGGCGTAGGTTGGATGATCTTGTTCGCGCTCGTCCTCTCGCGACGTACCGTCTACCAGATGCGCGGGTCACGGCTCGCCGTGGCGATCATGGCGGCGATGGTTCTCTCAACGGTCGTTTTGCGACTCTCCTTGCCCGTTCCCGTGCAGCGTTACATCCCACGCCGCTTCGCATGGGGTTGGGGTCTCAAGAGCGCGGGGGTCCTCGCACTTTTCGCGCTTGGTTACGCTTGGAAGTTCGGCGGAAACCTCGACGACCTCACCACGAAGAAGCCCCGCGAGGGCGACGAAACGCTTCACTGACGCGAGAGAAGCGTCAGGCGTCAGGCGTCAGCGCAGCTCACCGTGGTCGGCATGAGGCGCACCCGGGCGCTCGGCCACCTGCCGGTGCGGAAGTGAACCGGGACGCCGTGCCACGGTGACCGCACCACCGAGGTCGATCGTGACGTCACCGAGGCGCTCGGGATGCAGCTCTTGAACGTAGGTCTTGCGAAGGCCGGCGAGCACGCCGTCGACGCGCTGCGCCACCTGCTGCTTGGCCAAGAATGCACGAATCGTCCGCGACTCGGAATCGAGGGTGCGCTCCGGTGTCGTCATCGTTCCGCGGCGCGAGACGACCACCCAGACGTCGCCGTCTTGGACGGGCTCGGTCGCGATCTTGCCCTCCGAGAGCTTGGCCGCCGCGGCAAACAAGGCCGGGTTGACCCGCACCATGTTGTCCTGCGTGGTGCCGTTCGCCGACACGAAGCCGAGGTTCCCCATCTTCATCGAGGAGGTCTTGTCGACAGACCACTTGCGGGTGAGCTCGTCCCATTTGCCAACGGCGTCCGAGTCCCACGCGGCATCCTCGCCGATCGCCTTCAAAACGTTGTCGGCGTCCGCGCGAGTCTTGACGACGATCTGCCAAATCTTGATGCGCGTCTCGGACGCGAAGCGCGCACGATTGAGCTCATAGTATTGACGAACGGCGTCGTCGGTAACCGCGGCCGATGCGAGTGCCTCCTCGCGCAACTTGGCTTCGAGGGCGCCTACGAGCACACCCCGCATCCGCATGGCGACGTCGTCGCGCTCGTCGAGTTTGTCGGCACGCGCCGCGATCGCAAAGAGCTCGAGATCGATCACCTGCTGGATGACTTTGCGCCGCTGCTCATCGGCGGTCGCCCCGAGCTCGCGCAGTCGGAACGCCGGGATCCGCGCGAGGCGTGCTTCGACTTCCGCCACGGTGAGTTTGACGTCGCCTATCGTCACAACGACACGCTCGCCGCGAGACTGCGCGAACGCGCTCACGCCAAAAACCAATGAACCCGCGAAGGCCGCAACGAGTAGGGTTTTATTTGGTCGCATCGCGTTCACTCCGCGCTCTCAACTGCCGTGCTCGCGGCCTGGTGGCGGGCGGCCGCCGCCTCGCGCGCGGCCTGGGCGGCCTTGCGTTTTCGAGCGCGAGACGAGTACCCGTAGCCGACGAGCATCGAGCACGCGAGCGGGGAGAACGCCATCGCGCTCGTCGCGCCGGGATGGCCGAGCAGCCAGTCGTAGGTGCCTTGCAAGTAAGGGTCGAGGCTCTCGGCGTAGAAGACGCCGACGAAAAACGCGACCGCGAGGACGGAGGCTATCGCGTTCAAAATGAGGAAGTAGCCCCAGCGCATGACGCCGCGCTTGTGGGCATCGGCCGGGTTTACCTCGGCGGCAGCGACGAGCGCGTCTCGTGACGATGCGTCATTCGAAGGAGCAACGGCGGACGGCGGCGTGAGGATGGCCTGGGACATAGACGCGCGTAGTATAGCGCCCCCTCGGGCTTTGTGCAGCCGGCGTCAGCGTCGCGTCGACGAGAGTGGCGCCATTATCTCGGCGAGCTGAGCGCGCGCGCCACCGTGGCTTGGCTCGAGCAAAAGCACGCGCTCGAAGTCCTGGCGTGCCGCGGGTTCTTGACCCAGTCGCCGCCGTAGCATGCCGCGGTAGTGGCGAGCCGCAACGAGCTCGGGGAGAACGAGCAAGATGTCGTCGAGCTCGAGCGTCAGCACCTTGAGATCAGGGCGCGGCAGCAACGAGCGCGTCCACAAGCCGTGGGACCGGGCCGCCAAATCATCGGGATCCCGCTGGGTCGCGAGCTCACACAGGACGTGCGCCTGTTGCGGCTCGGCGCGGCCCAGATGGTACGCGATGCGATCGTGGAGCTCCGCGGTGGAGAGCGCACTCTCAGGAGGCGCGACCGACGAATTCGGTGCCGGTGCCGATGCCGGTGCCGATGCCGGTGCCGTCGGAGGTGCATCGACAGCCGACATGTCGCCGAGTAACGCGTCGTCCGCGGGGCCGCTCGCGCTGTCAGGTGCCCCCACGCGGCTTACCGCCACGCGCTTCAACTGGAGGCGGCTCAGCCGACGGGGCCCGAGCGTCGATGGAGGGTCATCGCCATCGGTTGACGGGAGCCCAGGCGAGGACGGCGTGGGCAGCGGTGCTGTGCGCGCGCGCTCACCCTGCTGGAGAAAACGGGTGGCGGCGAGGAGGTAGACGACACGACGACACGCGTGGGGGGCCGCAACGGCGGAAGCAAGGAGGCCCTCAAAAGTCGGTTGCTTGGCGAGAATCAGCGTCGCCACCGCGAGGGAATCTCCTTGAAAACCGAAACGATCGACGCGCGCATCGCTCCGAAGCACGAGCGGCGCA
The DNA here is from genome assembly GCA_947475525.1 of Polyangiaceae bacterium. Lineage (GTDB taxonomy): Bacteria > Myxococcota_A > Polyangia > Polyangiales > Polyangiaceae > SYFR01. Next base: position 74,898 of record CANJMI010000005.1, read on the forward strand.
TCGGCAAGCAGCGCGAGCACCGCATCGACTCGCCGCGGGTCCGGCTCGTGTGCCGTCAGCCCCGCGGCAAGTGCTCGCAGCGGATCGACCCGCGCACCGGGCGGCATTCCCGCAAAGCGAGCGTCGTTCGCGAAGAAACACCACGTGGCCGCACTCGGCAAGCCGAACAGACGCGACATTCGATTGAGGACCTGCACGACGAGGGCCCGCTTGATCGTCGCCTCGTCCGCCGCCCCCACCGCGACGAGCGCTTCACCGAGCAAACTCCCTGGCAGCGCGAGCGCCGCGGCGAGCTCCTCGGCGGTGACATACCCGCGATCGAGCAGGATCTCCCCGAGGCGCGCGTGTTCGTCCGGTACGAGCACACGCCCAGGAAGACCGCCCAAAAGCTCGACGACGGACTCCGCACCGTCCTCGTCGGTGAGCACCAGCGCACCGGTCAAGCGGCGGTCGAGTGAGCGCAAAAGGAGTTGGTCGAGCGGGACTCGCCCAAGCGACACGCTGACTCCTTCCAGCAAATTCACGCGGGGAGCCTACCATGAGCCGAGTTGCGCAGAATCAACGGAACCCAGCCTTTTCGGAGGTGCGAAATACCCGGACGACTCGCCCCCGGTGTCACGGTACGGTTCAACCGAGGCACGCTCATGTCACGCGGCTACATCCTCGTCGTCGACGACGAAGTCAGCATTCTCCAATCGCTTCGCAGGGCACTCGGGCTCGAGGGCTACAGCATCGACGTCGCGGGCGGATTCGCGCTCGCCCAGGAAAAACTCGAGAAAAACGCCTACGATCTGCTGCTTCTCGATGTCGCGCTTCCCGATGGGGACGGCGTGCGCCTCCTCTCGAACCTGCGCGCCGCCGGCAATGATGTGCCCGTCGTCATGATGAGCGGACACGCGAGCGTCGACGCCGCGGTGCGAGCAACGCGTCTCGGTGCCAGCGACTTTCTGGAAAAACCGTTGTCGACCGATCGCCTGCTGCTGGTGATCGAGAACATCCTTCGCATGGTGCGCGCCGAGGCCGAGGCGCACACGTTGCGGGCGCAAACGGGGCGAGGCTGCGAGCTTCTCGGAGCGAGCGCCCAGATGGTCGGCCTGCGCGCCCAGATCACCCGAGCGGCCAACTCGAATGCGACCGTGATCATTCGCGGCGAACGGGGCACGGGAAAAGAGCTCGTCGCACGCGCAATTCACCGCGAATCGAAGCGCTCGAGCGCCCCCCTCGAAAAACTCAACTGCGCCGCCGTTCCTCAGGAGCTGATCGAGAGCGAGCTCTTCGGGCACGAAGCCGGAGCCTTCACGGGCGCGACCAAACAGCGCCGGGGAAAATTTGAACGCGCGACCACCGGGACACTGTTCTTGGACGAGGTCGGTGACATGCCGCTCGGCATGCAGGCGAAGCTCCTACGCGTGTTGCAGGAACAAGAGATCGAACGCGTCGGGGGCAATGAGACGTTGACGATCGACGTACGCGTCGTCGCCGCAACGAATCGCGACCTTGAGTCGGCGTGCGAAAAAGGCAGCTTCCGACCGGATCTCTACGACCGCCTCAACGTCCTACCGCTCACGGTGCCGCCCCTCCGCGCCCGGCGCGAAGACATCCCCGAGCTCGCCGCCCAGTTCCTGAAACTCGTGGCGACCGCAAACGACCGCGCCGAGCCTACGCTCACGGCGGAGGCGCTCGACGCCATGATGGTCCACAGCTACCCGGGCAACGTCCGCGAGCTGCGCAACCTCATCGAGCGGTTGGTCATCCTCACACCGGATTCGACGATCGACGCCACCGACGTACGCACCTGTCTCGGCACGAGCAGCGTACTGAGTCCGAAGGGACTTTACCGCCCGGGAGTGCCGCTGCGCGTCCTCCTCGAAGAGGCCGAGCGCACGATCATCGACGAAGCCCTGCGGCACAACGACGGCCAAATGGCGGCGACGGCACGCGCACTCGATCTCGAGCGGAGCCACCTCTACAAGAAGTGCAAAGCGCTCGGCCTCCGCGAGTGATGCCGACTTGCGACGGGCCGTGTTCGCGCAAACTAGCGGCTTTGGTTTTTGATGTCGTCGTCGTCGGCCGCTGAAGCCTCATCGGGCCGTGTCGCGGGCAGCGCCTTGGCGAACGTCTCGGCCGCGGTGGCGTAATCCGCCTTGCCGAGGTGACGGTAGCCCTCGGCCATCGTCGCGTAGATCTTCCGCGCGAGCTCGGGCTCGGGACGCGCCTTGAGCGCGCTGTTCAACTCAAAGATTGCCGAGACCTGTTTGCCCGTTCGTGCGAGCGCCCGCGCGTACAAGAAGTGCGTCTCGGGGCTCATCACGTCGACGAACATCGCCGCCTCGCCGATACGCGTAGCCTCTTCCCAAAGGCCCCGCTCAACGAGCATCGCGAGGAGACGCCGCCAAACGCGACGGTCGTGTTGATCGAGCTTGGTCAGCTCACGGAGCGCGAAGAGTTGCTCGTTTGGGTCCTTTCGCTTTCGCGCGAGATCGTGAATCGCCTGGAGCGGCTCCGCCTGCGACACGTCGAATTCATGGGCGGCAAAGAGCTCGGTCCGCATCCCATCGCTGTCGTCTTTCGCTTCGGCAACATCGGCCGCCTTCATCCGCACGGCGTAGCCATCATGCCCGGCGGCTCGCATTCGCTCCACGAGCGCTTTGGCCCCGTCGAGGTTGTGCCGCGCGAGTGCCAACTTCAACTGTAGGAAGAGCCCATTCGGTTCCTTCGGATCGAGGGCGAGTGCGAGCGCGAGCGTTGCGTCGGCCTCGGCGGCTTGACCCGCAACGAGCAGGGATCGCGCAAAAACCACGTGTTTTGACGCGCTTTTAGGATCCGCTGCGAGTGAGGCCCGCGCCACGTCGAGGGCCGGAGCTTCGGTCTCCGGCATGAACTGCTTGGCGTAACGTGCCAGGCGCGGAGCCTCCCATGCCCGATAGAGTCGGTCGAACTCGGCGGACTCGATGCCGTACACTTCGCGGATAAGGTCGCTCGTGCGGAGGCCCTTCGCCCAGCCTTCGAGCATGCGCGGGAACTTGTCGAAGCCGAAGCGCTCGCCGGCAAAGACTTGCACCTGGCTCGCGGCAAAGTACGCCATGACGACATCGGCCGAACTGTCGACATGCGTGAAGGCGCGATTGAAATTTGCGATTTCGGGAAGCTTGCCCGCCCGCAATCCGAAGAACAGGGACTGCTCTTCCTCGCGACGCCACTCCGGACGCGCGAGGATAGTCTCGTATTCGGCGAGTCCCTCGGTGAACCATCGCGGAACGTGACTCTGGCTCTGCTGAATGTGAAACACGTGCGAGAGCTCGTGCCACACGATCATTCCCCAGTTGAAGGTTCCCGCTCCGGGTGACAGCGCGGCGAGTGTTTTCCCGAAACAGACGCCTTGGATCCCGACGTTCGGCAAGCCGCTCGTGCGAATGCTGAAGTGCTCGGGATCGGCGTACATCTCGATGCCGACCGGCGCCGAAGGCGTAAAGCGGTAACGGGCCACCATCGACGACCACGCTTGTTCGAGCATGCGCGGAAGGTAGCGTTCAAGGATGGGCTTCTCGTCCTTGTGGTAGCGAATTCGAAAGTGCGCTCCGTCGACGGTGACGTAATTTTTCGCCACGGTTTGTTCGTAAAAATTCAGTGTGTTGTAAACGCGGACGTTGAAGTCATCCCGCGCGAACGCCTTCTTCAGCGCGACAAGGCCCTCGTCGTCGTGGCCGTCGCGGATCAAGTTCAAACCGAGTGCGGCGTAGGCCTTGGCATCCTGCGGATCGACACGCACAGCCTCGTGCATCAACGTCACGATGTCCGCGTAGCGGTGCTCCCACTCGGCGAACTCTCCGACCACGGTGAAGAAGCGCGCGAACGAGGGATTCAGCGCGAGCACCTTCGCCTGCAACGCTGCCACTGCGCGCGGGTCGTCGGCGAGAAACCGCGCCGCCGCTTGCACGGAGAGCAGGTCCAAGTTCGATGGGTCCACGTCGAGCCCCGCGCGAACCGACGTCTCGGCCGACTCGAGGTCCATCGTCCGCAGGGCGAGACCTGCCCTTACGAAATAGGCCTCGGCGAGCTTCGGATCGACCGCGAGCGCCGCTTTCACTTCGTCTTCGGCGGCGGCGAAATCCATCGCTTGATCGAGTTTCACGTGGGCCATTGCAACGCGCACACGAGGGTCGTTCGGGGCGAGCTTTCGCGCCTCAGCAATCGCGTCGGCCGCGTGCCCGGGATCGTACTTGTCGAGAAAAAGCTCAGCCCTCCACCGCAGGAGCTCGACGCTCTTCTTGCCGCTCGCATCCTCGGCGGTGCCGTAGAGCCGATTCGCGTCCTCGGCGTGGCGCATCAAGAATGCCGCGCGTCCAGCGAGGGCGAGCCCTTCCGCGTCAGTCGAAGCGATGCGGTCGTCGTTGTACGCCTCGATCACTTTCATGAGCACGCCCTCGGCGTCGCTACGGCGACCGGCCCCGATAAGCAGCTCGCCAAGAACGACGTGGGCGCGATGAGCATCCTCGTCGGACGTGAGAGCTTCGAGCTCTCGGAGGGCCTCCGCGTGTTGTCCGCTCCGCGCCAGCGCCTCGGCGGCGATCGGTAGCGCCGCCCGCCCAAGTTTGCCGTGTTTCGCGGATTTTCGGGCCAGACGAACGGCATCGTCGTAGTGCCCGGTCGTAAGCTTCAGGCGTGCGTCGACGAGGTCTATCTCCGGCGTCGATGCCGTGCGTCGCGTTGCCACGATGAGCTCCTTCGCCTCATCGTAGCGGCTCGCGTCGAGCAACTCTCGCGCACGCTGAACGGGGTCCTCGGCAGACGCGCGGGTGACGATGAGCCATGCGAAAGCGCCGGCGAGTGACGAGGACGTTCGGGTCATGGTGCTTCGCCGGCGAGAGTACGCCGTGCGACCGCTTCGACGGCGTCGATGAAGCGCGGGCGCGTATCGAGCGCGGGCATGCGGGAGAACCCTTCGAAGCCAAGCGCGTCGGCAACGGCGCGGGCCTCCACGTCAATGTCGTAGAGCGTCTCGACGTGTTCGGTGACAAATCCGATTGGCGCCACGAGAAGGTGCCGATGCTTCTCGGCCAATTCGACGAAGGTCGATTGAAGGTCGGGGCCGAGCCATGCGTCGCGAGTTCCGAGGCCCTGGCTCTGGAAGGCAGTGCGAATCGAGTCGGCCGCGAAACCCTCGACGACGAGCGCGCGAGCAACGATTTGCGCCATTGCATAGAACTCGCGTTCGTAGCCGTCTCCCGCGTCGATCACACGGCGCGGCAAGCTGTGGGCGCTGAGAACAACCGCGATTCGAGCACGCTCGACCGAAAGTCGGCTTGCGGCTTCCGAGACAGCCTCGACGAACGCCTCGATCAGGGCGGGCTCGTGTCCCCACGACACCGCGCGCAGCACCTCGATGCCGTGCTCGCTCGCAGCAGCGACAACCGAGGGGTGGTAGATCGCGACCGACTGAGGGGCGAGCGGCAACGAAACGAGCCGCGTCACGCCGAGGGCGGCAAGCTCGCGGACCACATCTTTGGGGTAGGGATGCCAGAGCCGCGCGGCCGATCGCACGGGGATACCAAGCCTGGCTTCGAGTGCCTGCGCTTGCTCCTCGGTGATGCGGGTGAGCGGCGAGCCGCCGATGAATTCGAGGCGCCGACGCACCTCGGCGATCACCTCAGCGGGTGCCGCGTGGCCATGCCGAATGTTCCGCACGAACTCGGGCACGTCATCCGAGTTCGACACGGTGCCGTGATAACTGAGGAGCACACCAAGCATGAACGGAGTCCTAGCGTGCGGCGGCTCCGATGGCCACGACAACACGCATGCGCGACCCTCAGGCTGCCTTGGCTTTGGGGCGTTGCCGAAGCGCCTCGCGGGTGAGCGGACTCGCGGGCATGGCCGAACGAATGGCGGCGACGTCGGTCACGCGCGAAGCGAGCGCGAGGAGAATCTCGGCGGTCATCGCCACGGTGGGAAGACGCGGCGCAAGGGTGAAGACGCGTTCATCGGCCTTGCGCCCCGGCGTGATGCGAGCGTGCCGACTGAGAGAGGCCAACGCTTGGTCGCATACCGAACCGCTGACAACTCGAACGAGGATTTCAGGCATCGCAACCCGTGCGCCCCACCCTACGGCGTAGGTCATCGCGACCTCAATCGAGGTAAAGCCGCGCAGCGGGAGGCGCGGGACGACGAGCAAGCGAAGCTCATCGGCATCGACTTCACCGGTCGGGATCCGGACGCGCGGAACGAGGCGCAGTGCGTCTGGAGCTTGGCGTTTGCGAAGGGCCTTCATCAGGCGTCGGAAGAACGGCGTCGGCTCGACGGCGAGGTCGGGAGGCAGCGTGCGCATGCGCCCCGTCGTGAAGACTGCGAGCACCACCACCGCGTCGAGTGCAACGAGCAAAGCTTGGTGCGGCGCTCGCGACCAGAGGAGCACGACGGCCAGAGCAAATGGCGAGAGCGCCAACAAAAACACAGCTTTTCCGGCGCGCGTCGCGACATCGAGCGCAGCGCCGCGGGGCCGTGCCGGTGGAACGAGGGCGTCGCGCTCGCACACCGTGAGCCAGCGTCCCGGTCCGCGCAGCGAAACGGTCGAATCGAGCCGACCGATGCCGTGCGCAGAGAGGATGACGCTCGCGACGATGGCGAGAGCGCCGAGCACGGGCCGCTCGAAGAGGAGCTGCAAACCGAGGCCGGCGACGAGCGCGACCGCAGCCATAGGCACCCGCAGCCACTCGGGCACGGGCACGACGGGGGGCATCGTCGAGCGCGCCGCGGCCGCGAGCCTTCGAACCTGACGGCCTTTCAAGCCAACGAGTACGGCGAACAGCAAAAAGAGCGCGGCTCCAAGGCCGCGAACGAGCGGCCGTGGGAGCCATGCCCGAACAGGAGGCGGCGGTGTCTGGAGCGGCCCGCCCTCGTCACTCGGGAGCGGGAGCCCTTCAATTGCGCGCGGATCGGCTCGGATGACCCACACGATGCGAGCGCCTTCGGGAGCGTAAGTACGAACGAGTTCGATTTCATCAGCCTCGGTCGTACGGCGAACGTCACTCAAAAAGGCGCTGCCCTCGGTTTCATTGTGCAGCTCCGCGGCTCGCGGGGGAGTCGGCGCAGGCGGCAGCGAGAACACGACGCGCGCGTTGTCGAGCCCGACCCCGATGCGCGGTCCGTGCCATTCGACGAGCATGAGCGCACCTTCACGGCGCACGAGGCCCCGTGCCTTGAGGTCGGTGCGGTAGCGGAAGACGAACACGTAAGCTCCACGAGCGAGGCCCTTGGTGTCGTCGACATCGATTTGAAGATCGCGCTGCTCGGCGCCGCCCTCCGTGCCGTCGGGATTGACCGGAGCTTGGGCGAGCGCGAGCTTGAGTGGCACGGCGGAGGCGAGTGAATTGCCGAGCGCGTCCGCGGCCGGGATCACATAGGCGTTGGAGAGTGGCAGCGCGTCCGGATCGACGCCCTCTAAGACGACACTCCGCTGCCGCTCGTTTCCATTGAGCCGTACCGCAAGGCGGTGCTCGACGGTGGCGGTGCCGCTTGCCTCGACCACCACGCGCACGTCATCACCGGTGATGCGGTTATCGCTCCAGGCCCACGCCGGGCGCGCGAACGCGAAGCACGCGAACGCGACGAGCAACCAGACGAGACGGCCCAGCATGACACCCCTGGGTTCGCACTTCTGACGGCCAATGGCCAAGTTAACACCCCGATAAGATTGCCCTTCCCGAACGCTTCAGCCGAGCACGCGAACAGGTCACGTAAGCGGCATCGGCGCGGCCAGGCCTTCTCCACACATGCGCGATTCGTGCCGGTGCCGTAACGCTTCGGTGTTGGCACCGATAGACCCCTCGGGAGCCACAATGAATCACGACATCAACGACGACACCTTCGAGTCCCGCCTGCGTACAGGCGTTCCAATGGTCCGAACCGCAGCGTGCCGCACCTGGTCGGCGAGGCGCTGTGCATGCGACCTCGACGCGCTTATCGATGCCGGCGCGGCGGTGCTCGTTCGCTCCGCGACTCAGGCGGCGAACGACACCGATTTCATCGACTGCCTCTTGCGAGACTTGCCGGGCGCACTTCAGCAAGCAGCGAACGACACGGTGAAACAGAGCGTGTGGCAGCCATGACGCTGGCGCTTGGCTGGCCGGTTCCTCGAACCCTCGGCCGCGACGAACTCGCGGTCGTAGGTCGGGTTGCGCGGGCGATGGCGCGACGCCTATGGAACCGACCGAACGTGTGCGACCTCGAGAGCCTCGGGCTCGTCGTTTTGTGCGACGCGGCGCGGCACCACGACCCGTCGCGTTCAGCCTTCACTCCGTACCTGGTCGGGCGGCTCCGCTGGGCCATGGTGAGCGACGCCCGACGGCTCGCGCGACGAGAGCGGTTGCTCGATGAAGCGACCGGAACCAGACGGGTGGCACGAGGCGAAGCGACCGACCACGAGGGGGACTGCGAGGCGCCCGAGGAGAACGGCGAGCCGCACATCGATCCGGAAGTTGCGACCGACCAACGCCGCCTCCACGAGCGCCTGCACAAGGCCTTAAGCGCGCTGCCCGCGGAGACGCGCGCGGTCTTGGTCGGGCACTACTTCGGCGGACAAAGCCTCGAGTTTCTGGCGATCGAGGTCGAGCGCAGCAAAGCCACCGTGACGCGCATCCATCAGGCCGGGCTGCGACAAATGGCCGCGATGCTCAGCCCCCAGTTTTCGGCCTCGCCGTCAGCGCCGCCGCCATAAGCTCGACGATGATCGCAGCCGGCAGAGTGGGAATGCCCACTTGCGTCAGGTTCCCACCGACGGTAAGTTCGTTCACGGAGGTTCTCGATGCCTACGTCCGCCCCACGCAAGACGCTTCGCCCTGACAGCAAGGGTCGAATCACACTCGGGAGCCTCGCCAGCGGCGCGAGCAGCTTCAAGGCCTACAAGAACAAGAAGGGGTGCATCGTCCTTGAGCCGCAGGTCGAGGTCCCTGCAGCCGAGGCTTGGCTTTGGAAGAACCCCGTCGCCATGAAGGCCGTGCAGCAAGGCCTGAAGGACTCCGCTGAAGGCAAGCTCGTCGACCGCGGCACCTTCGCGCCGTACGCCGACGAGGCGGATGAGTGAGCACGCTCAGGTTCTCGTCACAGGCGGACGCCGATCTGACCAGCCTCGAACGGAACAAGGGGTTGGCAAAGCGGCTGAAGGCCGTTCGGAAGGCGCTGGGGTACCTGGAGACGAACCCTCGCCACCAGAGCCTGAACACTCACGAGTACGAGTCGATCTCGGGCGCGAACGGCGAGAAGGTGTGGGAAGCCTACGCGGAGAACAAGACTGCCGCCGCGTACCGCATCTTCTGGCACTACGGCCCCGGCAAGGATGTGATCACGATTGTCGCGATCACTCCGCATCCCTGAAGCGGTGCCCGGGACGAAGGCCGCGATGCTCAGCCCACAGGTTTCGGGCCCGCCGTCAGCGCCGCCGCCATAAGCTCGACGATGATCGCAGCCGTCTCCTCGACCGTGCGCGACGTCATGTCCACGGTAGGCCAGCCCGGGTGCTTCGCGAACACCGCCTCGACGTCGCGGATCTCCTTCTCGACGTGGCTGCGAATCCGCTCGTCGCTCGGCATCCCGAGCCGACTCAACTGTTGCTGACGCATTTCGGTCAGGCGATCGACCGCGATGGTCAGGCCGACCACGCGCCCGGGCGGAAGCTCTTCGAGCTCCGCGGCCAGCAATTTTCCAGCGTGCAGTGTGTAGTTGGCGACCTTCAGGCCGCGCTGAGCGAGCACCATCGCGACCGGGGTCTTCGACGTCCGCGGCAAACCGACGATCACGACGTCGGCCTTTGCCAAATTCTGTGGGTCACGGCCCGCGTCGCTGCGGACCGTAAATTCGACGGCCTCGATGCGCCGAAAGTACTCCGCGCTGAGTGGCAAGAGTGCACCCGGGCGCTGCACCGGCTCATCGCCAAGGAACGCCTGGAGCTTGCCGATGACCGCTCCGATAACGTCGATAGCCTCGATGCCAAGCTCGGCCGTCTGGGTGTGAAGGAAGCTCGACAGTTCGGGGCTCACCACCGAAAAGATGAGCAGCGCGCCGTCGCCCGCGACCTGCTTCAAGATTGGCTCGGCACGCTCCTTCGTTCGGACTCGCGCATGGCGCCGAACCTCGACGTCGCCGCGTGGAAATTGGAGCAAAGCGGCGCGGATGACGCGCTCGGCGGTCTCCCCCGTCGAGTCACTAAGCACATCGATGTAACGTATCTGGGGCATCTCGTCGCTCGCGCTAGTTGAAAAGATCTTTCAGCTTGTCCAAAAAAGTCCGTTGCTGCGGTTGAACAGCCTCACCAAGTTCTCGGGCCAGTTCCTCGACCAGCGTCTTTTGCCGTTCCGTCAAATTCGTCGGGATCTCCACCTGGATCTCGACGAGCTGGTCTCCACGGCCGCCCATGACGCGCTTCGGGATCCCCTTGCCGCGGACGCGCAAGGTCGTCCCTGGCTGTGTTCCTTGAGGAACGCGAAGGGTGCCCTTGCCGTCGAGAGTCGGAATTTCGACCTCGTCACCTAGGACCGCCTGAGCAAACGTGATCGGCAAACCGCAGAGAACATTGTCGCCAGCGCGCCGAAAGAACTCGTGCGGTTTCACGGTCACGAGCAGGTCGAGATCTCCGACGCGCCGATTCTTCATCGTGTTGCCTTTGCCTTCGATGCGGCGGGTCGATGCAGGCTCGATGCCGGGCGGAATGTCGACCTCGAGGTTGCCTCGCTTCGAGCGGAGGCCCACCCCACTGCAGCCGCGGCAAGGATCCGAAACAATGCGGCCCGAGCCGCTGCATCGGCTGCATGGGCGCTCGACCGTGATCGGGAAAACACCTTGCTGAAAACGAACTTTTCCTCGACCGCCACACGCCGAGCACGAAGCCAGCGCGCTGCCTGGGACCCCGCCCGAGCCGCTGCAGTCATCGCAGGAAACCACGCGATCGTAGGCGATGGTCTTCGTGCACCCGAAGGCCGCTTCCTCGAACGTGACCTGAATCTCGACCTGCAGACCGCCGCGGTCGCCGACGCGTATGCCGAGCGCGTCCAGCAAATCACCGAAAATGCCGTCGATGTTGAGGTCACCTAAATCGATCGGCATCCCCGGGAACGGGCTACCGGAGCCACCCAACCCCGCGGCCCCAAATCGGTCGTACACCGCGCGTTTCTTCGGATCGCTGAGGATTTGGTACGCCGCGTTGATCTCTTTGAAGCGCTGAATCGCGAGCTCATCCCCGGGATTGCGATCGGGATGGTGCTCCTTGCCTAGCTTGCGGAACGCACCCTTGATGTCGACCTCCGACGCGCCACGCGCAACGCCGAGAATTTCGTAAGGGTCCTTCATGGCGAGCGGCCCTCCGACGCGGAGTCCGCAACCGACCCTCGATGGGACCCGTCGGCCAGCTCCCGTAACTCGCGCTTCAGAATCTTTCCGGTCGGATTCCGCGGCAGGACATCGAGCACCGTCACGCCACGGGGGCGCTTTGGCCCCGAGAGCCGCGTCCGGCAAAACTCGAGCAAAGCCCGCTCGTCTATCGTCTCACCGACACGTGGCTCTACGAACGCGTGCACGCGCTCACCCCATTCGGGATCGGGGAGACCCACCACGGCCACGTCCCCAACGGACGGGAACTCGGCCATCACCGCCTCGACCTCCCGGGGGTACACGTTCACTCCCCCGGAGATGATCATGTCCCGCTTGCGCCCTTCGATGAAGAGATACCCGCGAGCGTCTTTTCGCGCGAGATCACCGACGGAGAAATAGCCTTCACGCATCGCCTCATTCGTCGCACCGCGGTTGGCGTAGTAACCCGTCACGAGGTTGCCGCTCTTCACGTAGAGCTCGCCCGCCTCGCCTTCCGCCACGGGACGACCGGCGTCATCGAGCAGACGTACGTCATTGCCTGGGATGACGCGGCCTATCGTCCCTGGCGCAACGCGCAGGTCGTGGGGCTTCGCGAGCGTGACGAACCCGGTCTCGGTCGCCCCATAAAAGTTGAAGAGCTTGTCGCCGTAGGCCTCCATGATCCGCGACGCTAGAACGCCGGAGAGTGGAGCACCGCCGGTGAACATGGCGACAAGGCTCGAAGTATCGGTCGCGCGAACGGCCTCCACGCCGAGCTCGAGCGTACGAAAAAGCTGGGTAGGGACGACGGCCGTGTGGTGAATTCGGTAGCGTTCGAGGGCGGCAAGGAAGGACGCAGGCTCGAAGTCGAGCAGCACCACGGTGTTGCCGAGAAGCAACGAAATCCCTACAAATGCGAACGCCGTCGCGTGGTAGAGCGGACACACCGCGAGATGGCGCTGGCCGATCCGAAAGGGGGTCTCGGCGAGAAATCCAAGGATCTGCAGGGTGGAATGGCGGTCGAATTTTCGAACCGCGCCTTTCGGCTTGCCCGTCGTCCCTGACGTGTAGATGACGAACGAAGCATCTTCGCTCGCCGCCTCGTCGACGACCACCCGATCGCTTACGCCGCTGAGGAGCTCCTCGTAACTCGGAAACTCGGACGCGTGCACACCGACACGGACGACGCGGCCGGAGACAGCATGCCGTGATGCGGCGAGGGCTTCACGAACCACGTCCGCACGTCCGGCCGTAAAAAAGACGGCGCGCGCCTGAGAGTTTTCAAACAAATAGGCGAGCTCCGGCGCGGTCGAGCGCCAGGAAACGCTCACCGCAGAGCCGCCGAGGCGACCTATCGCCAGCTGAAGGAACATGAACTCGGCGCTGTTCTCGAGCATCACGAGCACCGGATCACCGGGACGGACGCCTAACCGCTCGAGCATTCGAACGGAGCGATCGACCGTGATATCGAACTCGGCAAACGAGAAGCTTCGGCCCGTTTGAGCATCGATGAGGGCCGTGCGATGCGGTGAGTTCGCCGCATGAAAACGCACCGTCATCGACGGGGTCATGCGTCCCCGACCGCGCAGCAGAGCCGCGATGCCCGCGAGATTGAGCTCGTCGAGGATCCCCGTCTGTGTGAGAAAACGGCGACCCTTCACGGCGCGGAGCAGCTCGTCACGACCGAAGTCGCGTCCAGCCTTCCACACGCGAGACGGGTCGAGCATCGGCGGCACCTTAACCCCGAAATGCCGAAGGAGATGCCGGTAAATACCGCGTCATCGAGGTCGTGCTACTGTGACGCCGTGCGTCGTTCGAGCCTCGCCCCGATCCGCCGCTTCGTCTCCACCCGAGTCCTCGCGGGCGCGCTCTTTATTGGGGCAACGGGCTGTCATGACGGAGCCGTTGCCGCCCACCCATCGAACGGCGGCGACGTGGCCACCGTCTCTCCGAATACCCTCGAGGACGGGCGATTTGCGAGCGCGGCCCACGAGCTGCTTCGCGATGGCAAAGCCACGCCCGAACGCGCGGCGCGGCTTTCATCGGTGGTGCGAAAACAACTCGAACACGCTGGAGCTTTGTTCACGCGCGGGCAGGACGTCCGCGGTGCAAATGGGGTCCTCGGAGCGTTCTTCCTTCTGCGTAGCGGCGAAGCGCGCGGGGCACTCGTCGACGCGAAGAGCCTACCCGCGCTCGACGGAGCGATCCGCCGCTTCAGCGCCCGCGGCGAGGAGGGCCGAACGCTCGCGCTCCTGGGTCTAAAACGTGGGCTCGTCTCGCCCGGAAGTCCGGAAGGACGAGAGCTCAACGCGCACGTGGAGGCGCTGCGAACTTGGACGCAAGAGACGCGGACCGGCGGTCCAATGCAGCTCTTGAACGCGGAGCAAAAACAAGCGGTCTCGAGGGCCCTCTTCGAACCCACCGACGACAACGTGACGACCGCAGCTCGTGCGGTCTCGAAGTGGATCGAGCGAGCCGTCGAGATCAACGTCGCGTTTCAGGAAACACGGCAGATGCCCGAACGCGACGAGGCCATCGAGGCCTTCCGCGCCCTTCAATGCGGGGCTTACGTGATGGCGGCGCTGTATTTGAGGCAGGGTCGCGCGGCCGAATCGCTCGCCGCGGTCGAGGCCTCTTCGGCGAGCCGAATCACGCGGCCAAGCTTCTTCTCGAAGCTGCGGGCAGCCGCCTCGGAAGGACGAGCCGACGATTGGCGGATGCTCGCCCGCGAGCTAGGTCAAGTCGGCTCCGACACGGAAGCGGAAGAGGGTCCACTCGATCCAGAAGTGCTCGATGCGGCACTGTTCGGCGTCGCACTCGAAGCGTACCGACTCGACCGAACGAGCCTCGCCATCGCGCACCTCTTGGCCAATCAACTGGTCGAACACGAGATGCCCGAAGTGGCCCCGCTCGTCCTCGCCGACGCGCTCGGCACCGAACCGACCGCCGCATCCCTAAGTGGCGCCCTCGAGCTCGTCGCCGAGGCGCTCGGGACGGACGTGAACGAAGGGTCCGTCGAATCGGCACGTCGGGTCTTCGCAGCCTCCGCACCGCTGTTCGCGCTCGCGGACTCGCCGCGCTACGAGGGGCAACTCCGCACGACCGCGGCGGAGCTTCGACAGCGAATGGGCGGACTTGAGCTGCGGGCCGACAACGCGGGTGCCGCGCGGAAGCTCATGGTCGAGGCCCTGCGAGCCGAGCCCACTGCATGGGGCATGACCTCGCTCGCGACACTGGAGCGGCAGCTCGGCGATCCCCGCGCGGCGCTCGAATCCGCCGAGCGCGCGTTCCATCTCGTGCCGAAGGACGAACCGGATCTCGACGCCGCGAACGCGCGGTATTTGTCATTCGAACTTCTCCGCGACGCTCACTCCGAAGATGCGGCACGGCAGGCGCTCGATGACGCGCTGCGAGTCGTGCTCGCGCTTCGAGCTTCGGCGGGAGCGAGCGAACTTGCGGCGCGAGCCGAGACGTTGCTCGCTCGAATTTTCGACGGCTATGGCGAGCACGAGCGAGGCGCTCGAGCGATGGAACGTGCGCTGGACCTTGCGGATCACCACCGCAGCGTCCTGCCACAGACGATGCTGGCGGCGATTGCCCGCGCCCTTACGGCACGCGACTTATCGAGCGCGCGGGTGGCACTCGGATTGGGCATCAAGGCGGACACCGACCGCGACTCACTCGTCTACGGAGCGTTGTGGGTCAGCGCACTCGAACGCTTGGTTGGCGAAGCCTCCGATGGCAAGGTCGACCGCGTGCTCGCGGACGCAGTCAACGGTGACGGCTGGACTGCGCGGCTCGCTCGGTGGGCGGGAGGATCGCTCTCCGACGTCGAGCTCGAGAAAGCTGCCCGCAGCCACGCTGATCGCGTCGAGGTTGCTTTTTACCTGGCACTCCGCGCTCGCGCCGCAAACGCCGCCGACAGTGAGGCGCGCTTGAAGAAGCTCTCCGAGAATCCGCTAGTCGACCTCTTCGAAGTCCGACTCGCCCGCGATCTCCGCGCGCCGCAACTCCACCTCGCGTTACCAAAAGGCCTCAAGCTTCCTTAGCGCCGCCTCCAATCGCCAACGCGAAGCGGTCCGCGGTTCACGCCGCAAGAAGCGCGACGGGTTCAGTCGACATCGAGCGTCGCAATCGATCGGCCGACAGCCTCGCCTTCGCGGGCGAACAGCTCGTGGTCACCGCCGGCCTCGACGGTAATCACCGCGGAGCTCGTGACAAAGACCGTCACCCAGTACGTATGCTCGCGTTGTTCGCGCTCGATCGCGTAGCGAACCTGCTTACCCTTCACGCCTTTGGAGACGACATCGTGCGCCTCGTAGGCACGGTAGCCATCGCGTCGGAGCTTCGCGTCGATCGCGCCGGACCAAAAGCCAAGGTCGCCTTCAGGCTCGTTCTTCTCACGGCGCACGGTGAGCACGACGCCCTGGGGGCTGACCGCGCGGTAGCTGTAATCCTCACCGGGCTCGAGGACCGCGAAGCCGGGCGGCGGAGCGATGCGGATGGGATGACACCCGGTGATGCCAACGCATCCAAGCAAGGCAAAACCGAGAACGCGAAGCGACGACGAGCGAGATAAAATCGGGAACATGGGGCACCTCGGAACAAATCAGCGAGAGAGCTCGAGCAAGCGGTCGACGCCCAGCGAGGACAGCCAAGGGATCGGCAGCGGGGTCGTGCGCGCGGGCGGCGGCGCGAGGATCGTCAGCGCTGTCGCGGTCTTCGCGGCCAGCGAAATGGTGATGGTCGAGAGCGCGGCGTGTGACTGCAGATACCGAATGCGACCTTCGATGCGGTCGATCTCTCCGGTCACCCGACTAAGCTGCTCTTCTACTTCGAGGACGTCCTTGATGTTCGCAGCTTTCTGAAGAAGTTCTTCGAGGCGCTTGCGAGTCGCGACCAAGCTTTTTAACCGAACATCGAGGTCGTGGAACTCCTCGGTGACATCCTGGGCTTCGACAAGTCGGCTCTGCACGGTGCCGAGTTTCTCGAGCGCGCGCATGGCCTCGCGGAAGCGAATCGACGGGACGCGCAAGGTGACGGTTCGGTCATCGTGGCGGCCCACGAATCCGCCAAGGCTCGTCGCGAGCTCGATCGTCGCGTCGATGGTTGTCGCGAACGTGACCGGATCGACGAGCAACGCGAGCGCCCCCGCGTAGATGATGATCGGCGCCGCGGTCGCTTCATCACTCGAGGTCGCCTTGTCATTGGCGATCCCCTTCGCATTGCGGGCGACAGCGCCTCCCGCAGCCTGAGCGCCAGCCGAAGCCGGGGCCGGGGCCGTGGGCGCGGCGCTTCCAAACCTGCCCAAACCGGGCATCATGGGCGCCTCACTTGGGGCCGGGGAATCCTCGGAGGAGCCGCTTGCTTGAGACGGGCTCTGCTCAGGCGACGCCGCCGCACGTGACGCGGCAGAACAACCCACCGCGAACGGTGTGCAAGTCGAGAGGAGGACAGCGAAGAGCGCGCGGCGAAGCATGATGGTTGCAACGCTACACCGAGTCGGCGCCTTACAGCAGCGTCTCGACCGGGTCCCGCATCACGATGGAGGCCCTTTCGGTCCGTTGGCGGTCCCGCCTCCGACGAGCTTGCCGCCGCCGTAGGGTGCGACTCGCGGCAGCTTGGCCCACGACGCCTCGAAGAGCTCCTTCATCGCGGCGAGGTCGGCCGCATGCTTCTTGTCGCGCGCGAGATTCTTCTTTTCGCCGGGGTCACGTACGAGGTCGTACAGGCTCAGACGCTGGCCTTCACCATCGACGATGAGCTTGAAGTTGCCTTTGACCAGCGCGCGCGTTGGAGGGTTGTTGCTGTCGGCGGGGAGGTCGGTGAGGATGGGCTCACGGTCACCCGGTGGCTCGAGACCGAAAAGCTCGGGAACCAGCGATTTACCTACGAATCCGGACGGAACAGGCAGCCCCATGAGGTCGACTATCGTCGGCGCGAGGTCGATGTCCGAGCGGCGCGCTTCGATGGTCTTCGGCGCAATTCCCGGCGCCCGAATGAAGAGCGGCACGCGCGTCAGCACCTCCCAGAGCGCGAAGGCATGGCGGTACATCTTGTGCTCGCCGAAAGCCTCACCGTGGTCGGCGCTGACGATGACGGCCGTGCGGCTCCACCACGCCTGCGTGCGTGCGTACGCGAGCAGCCTCTCGATCTGGAGGTCGGTGTAGAAGACCTCGGAGTCGTAGTGATCGCGGGTGTCACGACCGAACTTCGGTGACTCGGCGTGCGTCCGATATTGGTCGTGGGGATCCATGTAATGGAGCCACATGAAGAACGGCCCACCGGTGTTGGCTGGAGCGCCGAGCATCTCGATGGCGAGGTCGGTCATCTTGTCGCCGGTGACCGACTCGTCGGTCGAATTGTTGACCTTGATTCCGGGCACGAGGCGCCAAACATCGAAGCCTTGATTCAGGTTCTTTCCGTGATCGAAGTAGAAGTGCGCGTGACCAGCCAGGGTCCGCACGCCGTTCGCCTTCAATAGCTCGGGGAAAAATTCGTTCGCGAGCGAGTACTCGGCGAAGAACGACCAGTTCCGATAAAGCTGCGACGGGTACCGACCCGACAAGAGTGCACCGACGCTCTTCGCCGTGTAACTCGATACCGAATAGGCCCGCGGATAGATCGCCCCTTCGCGGGCGAGCTTCGTCAGGTTCGGGGCAATCTCGCGCGGATACCCCTGCCACGGCATGTCGGCGCGCAGGCTGTCGACCGTGAGCAGCAGCACGTTCATTGGGCCGGGGCGCGCGGGCGGCACCTCGCGGGACGGGGCCTCGGCACTCGAAGTCTCCTCAGCGGAGGCGCTACTCGTCGCCGCCGCGGAATCCTCCGACGGCGGCGGAGTCCCCTTCCCCCCGGAACGGCAGCCCGCGAAGAAGGAGCACGCGAGCGCCACCGCGCCCGCCGTCTGCCAAGTGATCACCCCGTGCCTCAGCCGCATCAGACCGGTGCAGACCGCGACGAACCCGCGATGCGACCCTGGTTCTCGCGAGCCATCATCGCCATTCCCTTTTGAAAGAACGCGCGCAAGAACGCGTTTTCACGCGGAGCGTCGGTGACGAGGCCTGCTCGACGAATCGCGTCGGCAACGACGAGGACCCGCCGCGCCAACTCATCGCCGCGCCGCGCACGGATCGAGATTGCGACGTCGCGCATGCGCACGGCGATAGCTTCGCGACGCTCAACGGTGAAGTAGCGATCCGTTGCCGCGCGCGCTTCATCCTCGAGGACCTTGTCGACGGCGTCGCGATTTTCCGCATCGGCTGCCGACAACCGCTCTGCAACCTTCGCGACGAGCTCCTGAAGGGCCCCGCGACCGACGACCCACGTTCCGAACTCCGGTTCGTTGTGCAGGAGGTCGGCATCGACGAGCGCCGTCTCGAGCTCAGCTTTCGAAGGCTCGTGCAGGAAGGCAGCCATGGGGTGCGCAGGCGCGACGACCGGTGGCGGCGCGACGAGCGCAAGGCACGCGTCAAACCCCATCGGGACGATCTGCTTCGAGACACCGTTCAGCTTGCGACCTTCGGCGACGGCGTAACGTGCCCAATCGAGCGGCACCTCGATCGGCGGAACGCCCATGCTGTCTTCCACGCGATCCTTCCAGCGACGGATGTGCTTTCCGGCCAGCTGACCGACGCTTGCATGCACCACGCCCGCGTGCTCTCGCACCATGACATCGGCGACACGGAAGCGCCCCCCTGGTTGTCGCTGGCTGAACGAGAAGAACGTCGAGCCGTTCCCGTCGGGCGGAATAAAGCTGGCGATGCAGTCCGAAGGAGACGCCTCTGTGAGTGCGTTCACGGTCGTTGCTGCGGTGGCCTCGAGCGCAACGCCGCGCGATTTCAGCACGTTCAAGGCACGACGCGCCGCTTTGCGCGCCGCGGCAGGTGCAAGCTCGAGGGATGCGAGCGCGGTGATCGCGGCCACGTTGCCCGACTTCAGCCAGCTCTCGACGAGCGCCTCTCCGGCGTTCCCAGCCGCGCGTGCAGCGTCGAGCGCGCCGTCGGCCGAAACCACGAGCCAAGCCGCTTGGAGCTCGGCCTCCACCCGAGTCGTAGGCTCAGCACTCGGTGCATCCTTGGCCACGGTGCCGAGCTTCGCGAGCTTCGCCTTCATCGCTTCCTTCGCGGTGAGGGGCTTGTCGTGCTTCTTCACGGGCGCCATGACCTTGGGCGCCGGGTGCCAGACCAGCAGCAACTGGTCGGACGACTTCTTCGGCTCCACAGCGGCGAGCACCGGCGGCGTGCCGACGACGTCCTGCCGATACACCGTACGCTTGTTCGAGCGGTTGACCGCAAGCGCACTCGGGCGCGCATCCCCCGAGGGAGCGCGTGGACCGGAGTTGACCGGCGAGGTGCTTCGTTGCCGCGAGGATTCGCGACGACCCTCGGGGCGAGCCTCGGGACGAGCGTCGGGACGAGCGTCGGGACGAGCGTCGGGGCGAGCGTCGGGACGAGCATCGCGGCGGCCATCGGGGCGAGCGCCGGGACGAGCATCGCGGCGGCCATCGGGGCGAGCACCGGGACGAGCATCGCTGCGGCCATCGGGACGAGCGCCGGGACGAGCATCGGGGCGATTCCCGACACGATGATCAGGGCGCGGGCCCGAGGCTGCGCGAGAATCACGTGGCGGTCCACCACGGGAAGTGAGCGGCGCACGCACCGGGCTCGCAGCCGGCGGAGAAGCCTGCGCGGGGTCGACGGCAACAGCCACGGGGGCGGCCTCGATCGCACTGGCGATGGGCGGCGCGGCCTCGGCGGACTCGGGCGCGGGGGCATCGACGTCGTCGACCTGCCGTGTCCGACGCACGCGCCGCAGCAGCGTCGCGCCCGTCGAGTCGATGTGTGTAGTGGTCTCAGTGTCCTTCTCGTCCGTCATTGTCTTCTCCGACTAGCGCTCGGCTAGGCTAGCGATCGCCTCGATTTCGACGCGCGCATCCCGCGGCAACCGTGACACCTCAACGGTGGAACGGGCCGGCGGCGCGACGTGAAAATGTTCGGCATAAATCGCGTTCACTGTCTCAAAATCGGCGAGATCGACAAGAAAAATTGTCGTCTTCACCACAGAATCAAGGCCGATGCCCGCAGCATCGAGCACAGCTCGCATGTTCGTGAGGACCTGTCGGGTCTGCGCTTCGATGTCACCCTCGACCATCGCACCGGTCGCAGGATCGAGGGCGATCTGGCCGCTGCAAAACAAGAGGGAGCCAACTCGAACCGCCTGGGAATAGGGCCCAATCGCCGCCGGAGCGCGGGTGGTGGCGATGACCGATTTCGACATGGTTGGTGTTCACAAAACCGGGCAGCACCGCCCAGCCGAGCGCCGGGGCATAGCACGTGAGCGCGCGTGGGTTTACCCCGAAAACACCAGCCAGAACGTGGCCGAAGGTCACCCCGATGCGGGCGGCCCTCCTCGAAGGCTCAGACTGTCATCAATCAAGGCCACGGCGACCGGCTATCGCCCGCCCAATCGTGACGGGGTCGGCGAACTCGATATCGCCGCCGTGCGGCACGCCGCTCGCGAGGCGCGTCACGCGAACGCCGAGCGGCTTGAGCTCTTGTGCGAGAAAGAGGGCCGTGGCTTCGCCGTCAACCGAGGGCGGCGTCGCGACAAGCACCTCCTTCACGACGGGACTGTCCTCACCGCCGCGCACGCGCAGCTTCAGCTCCTCTATCGGCAACTGGTCGGCGCCGATTCCTTCGAGCGGTGACAAGAGCCGCCCAAGGACGAAGTAGGTTCCGCGGAACGCGCGGCTGCGCTCGATGGACATCAAGTCTTGGACCCGCGCCACCACACACAAGACGCCGGGATCGCGGCGCGAGTCGCGACAAATTCCACACACGGGCGCCGACGCGCGCGCGGCATCGACCTCCGCCAAATTACCGCAGCGCACGCAAGGGAGGATCGTTCCGGTGATGTCGAGCAGTGCCGACCCAAGCACCCGAGCGGTGTCAGGCTCACGCGTAAGCAAGAACAACACGAAGCGTTGCGCCGTCTTCTCTCCCACGCTTGGTAACCGCGCGAAGAGCTGCACGAGCTCTTGGACCTTCGGGGGCAGCATCAGCCCGGCTGTCCATGAACCATGAGACGCATGCGGACCTTTTGCCAAGAAGTGCGCCGCGGCGCAAGCGGTGGTAACAACCTCACCTTCGTTCGGGAGGTGATTCCGTGAGCTACGTCGTCCTGGCGCGAAAATGGCGGCCACAGACCTTCGATGATTTGATCGGACAAGGCCACGTGTCGCGCACTTTAGGTAACGCGATCGCGGCAGGCCGCGTTGCGCACGCCTTTCTTTTTACTGGAGTCCGAGGCGTGGGCAAGACGACGAGCGCCCGGATCCTCGCGAAGGCGTTGAACTGCGCGAAAGGGCCCACGGCGTCGCCTTGCCTCGAATGCAATCCGTGCCGTGAGATTGGCAACGGCAGTGATCTGGACGTGCTCGAAATCGACGGCGCGACCTATACGGGCATCGACAAGGTGCGCGAGCTCCAAGAAAGTCTTCCGTACCGACCGTCGCGCGACCGCTTCAAAATCTTCATCGTCGACGAAGTTCACATGCTCTCCCAAGCCGCGTGGAACGCGTTCCTGAAGACGCTCGAAGAGCCACCTCCGCACGTGAAGTTCATCTTCGCTACGACCGAGGCTCACAAGGTTCCAGTCACGATCTTGAGCCGCTGCCAACGCTACGACTTCAAGCTGATCGGCACGACCGACATCGCGGCCAGACTGCGCCACGTGCTCACCGTCGAGAAGGTGGAGGCAGACGACGATGCGATTCGGATCGTCGCGCGCGAAGCCGCCGGCAGCATGCGCGATGCGATGAGCCTGCTCGATCAAGTGATCGCTTGGGCGGGCGACGAAGGTCTGACCGGCGATGCCGTTGCTCGCGTGCTCGGTGTAGCCGAGCGCAGTGTGCTGCATCGCCTGAGCGCAGCGCTGATCGGGGGCGATGCGGCGACGTGTCTCTCGGTCATCGGAGAATTCGCCGAACAAGGGTTCTCACTGACCCACGTCGCGCGAGACTTTCTCCAACACCTACGCGATCTCGTCGCGGTCAAGGTCGGCGGAGATCCCAATCGCCTCGATCTCGCGGATGCGGAGCTAGGCGACATTCGCGCCTTGGCGTCCCGGGCAGAGCTTGATGATTTATCCCGTATTTTCCTTGGATTTTCGCGAGCATTCGACGACGTAGCGCGAAGCGCACAACCCCGAAGTGCCTTTGAGATGGCGCTCGTACGGCTCGCGCATCGGCCCCCGATCGTCGCCCTCGACGACCTCATGTCGCGCCTCGCCGAGCTCGAACGCAGGCTCGCAGCAGAGAGCACGGCGCGCCCCGGGGAGAATGCCGGCCCAAAAGGCCAAGCGGGGTATGACCCCGCAGCCGCGCCGCTCGTAGAGACTCGCCCGGCCAGGCCACCGGCTGCCGCGATCGCACCGGCACCCGCACCGGCACCGGCACCCACTCCGGCACCGGCTGCCGCGATCGCACCCGCACCGGCACCCGCACCTGCTCTTGCCACGCCGCACTCCGCGCACCTTGGCGATCGACCCCGTGACGACAACGGCGAGCCTCCCCCTCTCGCTCCAATCACCAACCTCGCAACGAGTCCGTCACCCGACGCGGCGGCGCCGATGGACGCTTGGCGAAAAATCCTCGACCGCCTCGCAGCGGAAAAACCCCTCGTCGCATCGGTGCTCGAACACGGGGCGCTGCTCGCATGCGATGGCGGCCGAATCGTTCTTGGCTACGACGGGGACTCGTTCGCCCTCGCTCAAATGACGGAAGCCGCATTGCTCGATGCGGGCCGCGTCGCGACAGCAACGCTAGGTTGTCCGACCGAGGTCGTGATCGACACAACAGCACGACTCTCTGACCTGCAAACCGCAGCGTCCGCGCGGGGCGCCGAGCGTCAACTGCAACTCGACGCTGCGAAAAAACGGGTCGCCGAGCACCCCGTCGTCGCCGCCGCGATCGAGCTTTTGCGGGCCGAGCTTCGCGACGTGCGGCTTACCGAAATCAACTGACCGAAGCCCGGATTTGCCATTCAAGGCACAAGCCCGATCATTCAAATCCCGATGCGACTTGCGATCATCGATGGGACCGTGCGGCCCGCACACGAAGCGACTATTTCGGTATTCGATCGAGGCCTGTTGTACGGCGACAGCGTGCTGGAGACATTGCGAACCTACGGCGGGCGCGCATTCGAGCTGGGAGCGCACCTCACTCGACTCGCGCAGAGCCTCGAGGCCATCGCGATCGCGCTACCGGACTCGCGTGAAGCATTCGAAACGGACATCAACACGGCGCTCAGGGTCGCGCAAAATGACGAGAGCGTGCTGCGCGTCATCGTCACCCGCGGTGAGGGGCCGGGCGGGCTCGATCCATCGCAAGCCGGCTGCCCTGTGCGCATTGTCACCATCGACGCGCTGGACCCTCCCTCGCCCAGGCTACTCCGTCACGGCATCCGTACGCGCACCTTCCGCACCATCCGCGCCTCGGATGCAGTTCAGAGTGCGAAGCTCACGAGTTACCTCGCCTCCGTTCTCGCGACCCGCGACGCGCGAGCCGCCGGCGCTGACGAAGCGTTGATTCTCGACTCCGACGGACGGGTCCTCGAGGGCACCACCTTCAACGTGTTCGCGGTGATCGGGACGCGATTGCTGACGCCGCCTACAGGTTTCGGAGTCCTCGACGGCATCACGCGGCGCATCGTTCTTGAACTCGCGCAACTCGAAGGGATGACCATTGAGTTGCGGGCGATGACACCGGACGAGCTCGGCCGCTCAGACGAGGTCTTCGTCACCTCGACGTTGCGTGAGCTCGTGGGGGTTGCGACGGTCGACGAACACCGCATCGCGAAAACGCCGGGCCCCTGGACCCAGCGTCTCCACAATGCGTTTCGACGCCGTGCAGGCGCCCCCCCGCCTCGTTACGACGACACCTGAATCAGACGTTCAACTCGTCGAGCATCG
Organism: Polyangiaceae bacterium; assembly: GCA_947475525.1. Classification (GTDB taxonomy): domain Bacteria; phylum Myxococcota_A; class Polyangia; order Polyangiales; family Polyangiaceae; genus SYFR01. Next base: position 99,204 of record CANJMI010000005.1, read on the forward strand.
CGTGCGCTGGCTCGAAGTGCGGGTCTGCCGCGATGGCGCGTTCAAGGTTGTGAATCGCCTTCTTCGTGTCGTCCATTCGAACGAGGACCTTCGCCATGCCGACGAACACTTCCGCCTTAACAACGGCCGAGCCCTCGTCCAACTTCTGAAGCAGCAGGGCCTTGTAGACCGTCTCCGCTCGCTTGAGATGCTCCGCCTTGGCCGCGCCGTCGGTGGCCGAGTCATGCATCGCGAGCGAAATCCGTCCGAGCTCCGCGGAGACCTTCAGATTCGCGGGGTCGAGCTTGCGGGCCGAGTCGAGCTCCTCGAGACACGCGGCCTCCTCGCCCCTCGCGAGCTGCACCGCCGCGATACGGACATGGATGTCGGCGAGCTCTTTGCTCCGCTTGCCGCCAAACGAGCCCACGACCTTCTGCAACATGCCGAGCGCGTCATCCGCTCGACCCGCCGCTTCGAACGCAGCGGCCAGTGCCAACATCAGCTCTCGACTCTCCGGGTTCAGGTCGAACGCCTTCTCGAGCAAGTCGGCCGCCGAGCCGTGGTCGCCGCGCTCCTTGGCGTGGACCTCGGCTGCGCGACGGTAGAGCACCTCCCGCACTGTCGCATCCTCGCCTTCATCCGCTCGCTGCGTGATCAAGGTTGCGAGCTCTTGCCACATCTTGAGCTTGGCATAGATAACCTCGAGCGCTTCGCGGAGCGCGCTCACTGCCGCCGCACCGAGATCATCCGTCACCAACGCAACTTCGAGTGCCCTCGAGGCGGCTTCGTCGTCGTCACCGTGCAGATCACGAGCCTTCAATGCAAGCCGCAGGACATCACTCGTCTGTGCACCATCGAGCAGCCGTTCGTACGTCTCGGCAGCGTCCGTAGTGCGGCCTTGCGCTTCGTACAGGCGAGCGAGCGCCTCGAGCGCGGGCCGGCATTCGGCATCGGCATCGAGCACCGCCAAGCACCCATCGATTGCGCGGTCAACATCATGCAGACGCGTCTCGCATAGGTCGGCGAGCCGCAACCGCAGCGTGAGCCCACCTTCACGGTCGCCCGTTTCGCGAGCGACGTCGATTTGCCTCTCGACCAACTCCACCAGCTCATCGTCACGACCGCTCTTTTCGAACAGCTCGGTCAGCAGCGCAACCGACCGTGGATGCCCTGGGACCTCATCGAGGACCGCCGTCAGACGCTCGATAGCATCGGAGGGCGAATCGAGTTCCTCGAGAGCAATACGTGCGCTTTCGAGACGCAATTCCACCCGCGCATTGGAGTCAGCCTCGCCCTCAACTAAGCGTTCGAGGAGCCGCACGAGATCTTCGAATCGACGCCCGGCAGAGTAGAGCCGGCGCAGAGCCGTCGCCGCCACACCGTCGGACGCATCGTCTTCAAAGGCGTGTTCGTAGAGCTCAATTGCGGCCTTCCGATCGTCGAGCTTTTTCTCACCCACGACAGCTGCGGCATGGCGCAAACGCCGCAGCTCGTCCGACTCGCTCGTCAGATCGATTCGCCGCTTCAAGAGCTTGAAGAGCTCTTCATCGGCGCCTTTTTGCTCGCAGAGCTCCGACAGTTCAGCCAGCGCCCACGCATCATTGTCCGAGGCGGCGAGCATCTCTCGCAACACGACCTCGACGAGCTCGAGATCGTGGAGCGACGTCTCGGCCAATTCTTTTGCCTCGCGCCGCACCTCGCTCGCCTCGCGATCAACGGAACCGCCACCGTTCTCGATCAACTCCGCGAGCTTGCGAAGCGTGGCTACGAGTTCCCGGTCACGCCCCTGACCCCGCTGCAGGCTCTCGAGACGGACGAGCGCACCGGCGCACTCGGGATCTTGCCCAAGTGCGGCATTGAGCGCGTATTCCGCGAGCTCGATTTCCTCGACGTTTTCCTCGTACCAGGTGGCGACGCGCAGGTAGACATCACGGGCGAGATCGGCCCGAATCCCCTCGGACGACGCCGGCTCCGCGACGGCCTTGGCAAGCGCGGAACCAAGAGCCTTCGTCACCGCATTTCCGGCCCGGATCCAGGCGCGCGCGCCATCGTCGCCGGCACCGTTGATGCCGGCCAAACGCTCGAGTTGCTCGAGAACGTCTTCGTCGACCGGCCCATCGGCAAGCGCGAGTTCGACGGCGCGTTGAGCGGCAGCCGGGTTCTCGTTCTCCTCTTCGAGTACTTGCGCAAGCTCGAGGCGGAGGCGGAGGCGCTCGGTGGTGAGTGTGGTGTGGTCGATGCGCTTGTTGCGCAAGCGAACCCGCGAGTCGCCGTCCCCTGCTGCGCGGTACAGGCCGTCGAGGATCTCGGAGACGCGCTCAAACATCTCGCGGTCTTCGGTGAGTTGCTCGAGTTTCTGTATTGCCGCCGCATGATCCGGCGCAAGCTCGGTGCAGCGCTCGAGTTGATCGACGGCACCTCCGAGTTCGTGAAAGTGATCGATGCTGAGCACGGCGAGGCGGTAATGCAATGCCGCCCGAGCCGCGTCGTCGGGCTCGTTTTCGAGCCGCCGCTCGAGGATGCCAGCGAGCCGCTGATTGTCGGCACTCGCGACGTACAAGCGGTCGAGCGCCGCGAGCAGTGCGGCCGGTGACTCCGATTGCTCCGCCGCCTTCCGATACGCTTCGGTCGCTCGCGCAGTGTCGCCAAGGTGAGTCTCAGCGAGGATGCCGAGGCGCTCGTAGAGGTCTGCTTGGGCCGCCGCGTCGTAAACCTCCGGTGCCAACCTCTCGAGCGCGTCGGCGTAGTTTTTGAAGTCAGCCGTCGCCTCGCACAGACGCTCGATTTCATCGTGAAGCCCAGCGTCCGTCGGAGTGCCCTCCGAGTAGACCTCGAGAAGCGCGCGAATCGCGGTGTCGCGCGCGCGTTCGAGTGCGTCGAGTTGCTCTTCTAAAATCCGCGCGATGCCAAGCAAAGTCTCCGCACGATCGAGTGCATCGGCCTGTGCCAAGACGCGCAACTCCAACACCTCGGTGAGCTCTTCGAACCGGCCCCCATTGGCATAGATGGGCTCGAGCAACGCCGTCACCTCGAGGCGCAGATCGGAGTCCTCGCGGCCGAGCTTATGCACAGCGGCGATGGCGTGTGCATCTTCCGGCGCTTCCTCGAGGACCTGGCGAAAGTGCTCGAGCGCATCGATTGAGCGACCAAGGACGTTCAAACACAGATCGCCGAGTCGATTGCGGATCGCCGCGCGTTTCTCAACCTCCCCGACCAACTCCGCTTGGGCGCCCAGATTGTCGATGAGGTCGGACCAACGTTCACCGCTCGCGTAGAGTCGCTCGAGGGTCGCGAGGACCGGCAGGTCGTTTGGCGTAATGTCGCGGGCCTGCTCCAGCATTCGCACCGCCTCGGTCGGCCGCTCGAGCTCGCGCTCATAGACCTCCGCGGCACGCACGCACAATTCCTGGCGACGCTCGTCGTCGTCCTCGGTGGCGTCGATGCGCTGCTCAAGGAGCAAAGCCAACCGACGTGGGTCGCGAGCTTCGTGGAGCCAAATCAGCCGGTCGAGCGCCACGAGCGACTGACTGTCGAGGAGAATCGCCTGGTCGAGGACGGCAACGGCCGCCTCGGAATCGTCGAGCATGTCCTGGAGAAGTTCGCCCAAACGCTCTAGAAGTCGCGCCTTCTGATCGGCATCGTCGGTCCGCTCGATCCGTTCGGCCAGGGCCTTCGAGAGCGTGTCCCAATCCGCGAGAATCACGCAAGTCGCGTCGACGCGAGCGATCGCCCCTTCATCCATCGGATCGAGAACCGCGATCTCGACGAGGGCCCGGAGCGCACGACGAGCGTCATCGAGGCGCTCCTCGCAAATCTCGGCCACCGCCGCCAAGAAACCAAGCTTCACCTCGCGGTCGCTGACGGACGTGGCAGCCTTTTCAAACGCCGCGGCGAGCGCGTCCCATGACGAAGTCGACTCCGCGAGCCGTACGAGGTCACTGCGGACGTCATCGCTTTCAGGAGAGGCCTCGAAAGCCTCTCGAGCGACCGAAAACGCGCGAACGAGGTCGCGGCCACGGTTCTCCCAGAGAGCCGCCGACGCGAGCAGAATCGCCGCGCGATCGATCGGATCGTGTTGCAACGCGAGGCGGTGGTCGTTCAACGCGACGAGCTTGCGCCAATCGTCCGTGTGCTCGTACACGCGCCCAAGCACGTCGATCGCCCGCTCCTTGAGAGCCTCATCGTCGAGGAACTTCTCGAGCTCCTCGGTGGCCCCAGCGTGACCGGGGAGAACGTCGACGATTTGCTCGAGCTGGTCTAACGCGCGTTCGCGATCGCAACCCGGCCGTGCAAGCAGACGCGCAAGCTCAAGACGATAGCCCGCCGCCAGCTCGGGTACCCGGCTCCCCTCCGCACGCCTGTCGTAAAGCTCGGCGAGGTCCTCGTTCCTGTCTGCCGCGCGATAGAGTTCCGTCAGGTTATCGAGCGCGACGTCGTCATCGGGTGCGACGTCGATAAGGTCGCGCAAGCTTTGGATCGCATCCGCGTCGCGACCAAGCTGCCGTTGCAGCTTCGCAATGACATGGTGGTAGACGACGCGCTTGTCGGCATCGACCAGCGCCTCGACACCGCGGCGGTAATGATCAACCCGTTGCTCCTTGCGGTCGAGGGTGACGAGCAACCCATCAATCGCGTGGAAAAGCGTCTCGCTTTCGGGATTGAACTCGTAGCTCCTGCGGTACCAGCGCAGCGCGTCATCGTGACGGTCGGCCATTGCGAACAGCTCGCCCGTCCGCTCACTGAGTTGCGCGGTCTTCTGATCGTCGGAGTCGACATCTTGCAACGCCGAAGCAAAAATTTCGGCAACACGCGCTTCCGCGCCACTCCCGATCAGACCCCCGAGACTTTCGAGTTTGTCCCAGATGCGCTCATTGCTCGGGTCTTCCCGCAGCCGGCGAGCCACCGTCTCGAGCGCCATCGAGTAATCTTCGAGCTGCTCCTCGTAATGCTGAGCGAGCTTGTCGAGAAGCGTGCCTCTTTCGCTTGGATCTTGGGCGGCATCGACGCGCGCGGCGAGGGCAATCTTGAGCTTTTGCCAGTCCGCCATGCTTCGATAGACGGGCTCGAGCGCCTGCGCGATGTGGGCCTTGTGGTCGGGCTCGGTTGTCTTCTCGAGGAGTGCTTCGAGCGTGGCGATCGATGCGGTGTGCATCGGCTCGAGGTCGAGTGCCGCGTCGATCTCTTCAAGGGCGCGACCGACGTCGCCTACATGATCGAGGAGCACCACCGCGAGCCTCGACCGAAGTTCAGCCACGAGCTTCCCGCTCGCGGCATCGATCTGCCGCTCGAACAACGCCACGAGGCGATCGAATTGTTTTTCGGCTCGATAGAGCCCATCGAGCGCGGTCACCGCTTCGGCGTGAAGGGTGATCTCGAGGACCTCCTCGTATTTTCGGATCGCCGCGGAGTTATCGCCCAGCGAAGTGGCCTGCAGCTTCCCGGCGCGGAGCAAGAAAGCTACGCGGTCGCTGTCTTGAGCGCCCTCGGCGCGCACCACCAGAATTTCGAAAAGATGCCCATCGTCGTTGACGGCGATGTAGAGCGCCTCGAGGGCAGAGAGGGCGTCGACATCCTCGGCTCTCGCGTCGAAGGCCGCGCGGTAATGGCGGATCGCGCGAGCGTCATCTTGTGCGTAAGTTCGTGCGATTTCACCGGCCCGGAGGCGGAGAGCGTGCTGAACGTCGGAATCGAGAACATCCTCGATGATCGCCTCGAACACGTCGAGCATATCGCCATAGCGCTCGGTGACCTTGGCCAAGCGCTCGACAGACGCAATCCACGTAGCGAGGCTCGGCTCGGCGGTCGCCTCTCGCAGCGCTCGCGCCGCGTAATCGAATGCCCGTCGCGGGTTGTCGATGGAGTCCTCGGCGGTGACGAGGGCGCGATTGAGTATCGCGAGACGCACGCCGGTCTCGGTGGTCGATTCCGCCTCGATCTCGAGCACCTTGAGGAGCTTCTCCGCGGCCCCATCCGCGCGGTAAATCGGCTCTAGAATTTCGGCTGCCTCGCGCCGCACGTCCGAAGTTTCGTGGACGAGTAACGCCTCGAGACCCTCGCGCGCGTTCGAACGCGACCTGTCACGCTCAAGCACCACGCGGTACGAGGCCATCGCCTCGGTCGGCGCACCGAGATGCGAACGTCGTACGTCACCGAGCCGCACGTGCAGGTCGATGGCGGCGGCGTCCGCCGTAAGAGAGATCCAGGTCTCGATGGTGTCCGCGAGATCTTGGAAGCGCCCCGCCTTTTCGAGAAGACTCGCGAGCGGCTCGAGCACGGCAGGTTCGGGCCCAAACTCTTCCTGAACCACGCGCCAAGCGTCAACGGCCTCGGCGACCGCGTCGAGGTCATCGCCAAGAACGCGAGCGGCCTTCGTCATGCACCGCTTGCGTTCGGCAGCCTCGCCGGTGCCCTGCTCGATGCGGCCCAGCACGTCGATGACGTCGCGCCAGCGCTTCGTGTCACCATAAAGCCGCTCGAGCGCGCTCAACGCCGCGAGGTCGGCTGGCTCGTCCGCGAGGCGCATGTTCCACGCGTCAATCGCGGCGGCGGGAGCAGCAAGCTCCACTTCGTGAAGCCCAGCGATGCGCGCAAACAGCTTGGCACGCTCGTCGGCTTCGGTGACAAGTCGAACCTCTGTGGACAACGTCCCGGCGAGGCTCGCGTGGTCTCCGCGCTTCTCGTAAATAGTGGAGAGCGACTGGGCCGCCGGGATCACAATCAACGCATCCTCGGGATCGACCGAGAGAGTTTCCCGCAGCAATTTCTCTGCGCGATCGTCGTCACCGAGCTCGACCCGCCACACTCGCGCCGCGGCCATCAGAAGCTCGCCACGGGCTTGCTGCGCCTGGCAGCGAGCTGCGGCCTCGGTGAGGGCGGAGGCCACCTTCGCATGCTCGCCGATTCGCTGTCCGACGTGGATGAAGCGCTCGCGCAAGACCGCGTCCTCCGGTTCGAGAGGAACGAGGTCGGCGAGTGCCGCAAACGCGGCGGCATCGTCCTTGAGGCGCTCGTCGCGCAAGGTCGCAAGACGACGCAGGAGCTCGCGGCGCTGGTCGTCCGAGACGGCACCCTCGAGTCGCACCGCGATGATTCGGGTCAGATCGCGAATGGCATCGCGCACCTCGTAGACGCTATCGAGTAAGGCCGCTGCGGGCTGCCGCAACGCGGCAACGGAGAGGCACTCCTCGGCGAGCTCACGCGCCTCGGAATGTTCCGGATGGACCTCGAGCACGGAGGCCAGATGCGGCATCACGCGGTCGTGTTCCTTCACCGCGTGCAAGTAGAGGTCAGCGAGCTGCAGCCGGATGCCAACGACGGTTTCGTCCGGCGCCGTCTCAAGGCGTTCCTCAAGCAAATTTGCGAGGTCTTTGAAACGGTTCTGTCGCGAGTAGAGACGCGCAAGAGCATCAACACCGTCGGCATGAACCGAGTCGATGGCGTGGATCCGCTCGTAGTAAGCAATCGCCTTCGCGTCGTCGCGGAGCAGCTCCTCGGCAAGCCTGGCCGCTTGATGGAGACGCTCAATGCGCGTCCCGTCATCCTCCGCGTGTTCGATGGCGCGGGCGTAAAGGGCTTCGAGGTCGCTCCAACGCTCTGCACCATTGAGGATGGATTTCAGGCGCGAAAAAGCGCGTTCGTGCCTGGTGTCGAGCGCGAGAACCTGCTGCAAGTAAGGGACCGCACCCTCGGCGTCGCCGAGTTGTTCCTCGTGCAGTGAGGCCGCGCGCTCGCACAGTTCGATGCGTAGCTCCGAGGAAAGCAAGGTTACCGCACCTCCGTCCGCTGACCCTTCTGCGAGGTGTAGGCGGTAGGCCTGCGCGAGATCCGTCGGCCGTCCCGCGACGGTGGCAAGCCGCTCGGACCGATCCCAGAGCTCATGGTCCGTTGGCTCTTCGACGAGCGCGCTGAGAACGACATCGAGCGCGCCGGTGGCATTCGACAAATCGCGTTCAAGGGCGTCGGCGAGGCTGCCGCACAGCGCGAGACGCCGCGGGAGAGTCTCCTCGTGCTCGAGCATGACGCGCAGCGCACGCACTCGATCGACTGCCTTGTCGGTCGCGTGGTAGTGCCTTTCGAGCACGGTCGCCGCCTTGGCGCGGACGGCACCCGCCATCGGCGCGGGAGCGGCAGCGGGCGCCACGGTCAGCGATTCGAGAATGGTGATCGCACGGTCGCACTCGGGATCGAGTTCGAGCGCCCGAACGCAAGCTTGGAACGCATCTTCCGGCGACGACAACCGCTCTTGGTAGAGCGTCGCGAGCTCGGTTTCGAGGCGGACCCGGGCCGCCCCCAACTCGGCGTCCCGATGCGCGCCCATGACCACGGCTGCGCGCCCGTAGTCCTCCGTTTCGAGCAGCAGACGCGTCAACTCGGCGAGCGAACCGGTCCGCGTCGCGTCCTCGTTGAACACGCGCTCGAGCAGCTCGATTGCCCGTCGCGGTTCGCCAAAAACGTCTTGCTCGACCTGCGTCCATTCTTCGAGTGCTTCAACGCGCGCGAGGCCCGAAAAGCGGCTCGCCTTGAGCTCAAAAAGCCAACGCAGATCGTCTTTGCGCGCGGTCGAACGCAGCAGCTGATCAAACGTCGCAACCGTCGCGACGTCGCTCGGGTCGCCTTCGACGAGCCGGCGGAAGATCGCCACCGCTTCATCGAGCTTGCCTAGGTGCTGCGCGTAGACATCGGCGAGCATCGACTCGAACACCCGAGCACGCGGGACATCGTTCGCACTCTCGGCTAGGCGAGCGCGGAGGACCTCGATAAATGGAGCCCAATCGGACGCCTGCTGAGACCAGTCACGGAGGCGTCCTAGTCCCTCTTCATCGGGGCGAATTTCATACGCTTGACGAGCATACTGGAGGGCGGTGGCCTTGTTTGCGAGCTGCCCGCCCGTGATGCTCGCCATCTTGTGAAGGATCGCGATCTTCTCGTCGAGGCTCTCCGTCGCGCCGAGCACCACGGCGTGGAGTCCAGGCAGGCGCGACCATTTGCCTTCCTGCTCGTAGAGCGGGAGTAGCGCCGTCGCCGCCTCCAAATTTTTAGGCTCGACCGAAAGGATTCGCTCGTAAGAACGCGCTGCGCGCTCCGGTGCACCGAGTCGTTCTTCGTAAAGTCGAGCCGCACGAAACGAGAGCCCAACCTTCTCGAGCTCGGGCTCGGTTCGATCCGCCGTCGTCGAGAGGAAGTCGGCGAGGCCCTCCCAATCGTTTTGCGACGCGTAGAGCTCTTCGAGGCCGTCCCAGTCGCGAGCCTCGACGAACGATTGACGAAGTACGCGCAGTGCGCGGGTGTGACCCGGCGAAAGCTCGAGCACGCGACGCCAGCTTCGATTGGCGGCCTTGGTGTCGAGGAGCTTCTCGGCCTGAAGCGCGCCGAGCTTCTGCAAGAGCGCGACCTTTTTCTCGACGTCGCCTTGCTCGATCCGAGCCTCGAGCACGAAGGCCGCCGTCTCGAAATCTTTCTGGCGCTCAGCTTGCTTATCGAGCGCATCGAGGACCCCCTCGGTTTCGGGCGCCTCGGTGTAAACCTGGCGCCACAATCGGGTCGCGTCGTCGCCCTTTTCGAGGCGTTCCGCGGCGAGCTTCGCCATCTCGCGAAGGACGGGCACGCGCGCGGCCCCCTCCACCTGTGCGAGCTGCTTTTCGTAGAGTTCGTAGAGCTTCGTCCAGGTGCGTCGTTTCGGGTAAAGCTCGATCAGCTGATCGCGAGCTTCCGCGTCGTCGCCCGTCGCTTCCAGGAGCGACTCATAGGCCGCGATTGCATTCTGAACGTTGGAAAATTGTTCCAGCCAACGCCGCGCCACGGCGCGCAAGAGTTCGATGCGCTCGGCCGCGTCATCGGTGATGTCGGCGAGCTTCTGCTGCGTGCTCAGCAAGTCACGCCATCGAGTGAGCGTCTCGTAGACGGCGATGAGGCCGCGCACGGCTTCGACGTTGCGGTCGTCGTGCTGCAAAATTTGGGTAAGAACGGTGAGGAGCGCGGTGTCGCTCTTCAGTCGGTCCCGATAAATTTCCGCCATCTGGCGCAAGATCACGATGCGGGGCGCGGCGTCCTCTTTCGGAAGGCGCTGCAAATCCTGCCGGTAGAGCTCGACCAGCGCGTTGTATGCCTCGGTCTGCAGGTAGAGTTTCTTCAGCTTCTCGCGTGCATCGACATCGTTTGGATCGCTGCGGAGAATCGTCTTGTACTGCTCGATCGCCTGCTTCGCGTTCTCGAGACTCTCGGCAAGCCCCGCGATCTCGTCGGCGAGTTTGCGCTTGAACTCATCGTCACTGCTCGCGCGCTGCGCATCGGTGAGAATCGCCATCAAACGCGCGGCGTCCTCCTTGTTGCGGCATCGCTCGCGAAAAAACCGCAGCATGCCCGAATGCGTCGGGTCGCTCCGCCGCACCTTCTCGAAATAGGGCTCCGCGCCATCGGGGTTCTCGAGCGCCTGCCAGTTGAGCATCGCGACTTGGACCCAGACACCAAACTCCTCGGCTTGCTTGACGATGCCGGACGCGATCATGCGCTCATAAAGCGCGACCAACGGTGCCCACGATTCATTCTGCGTATAGATTTCACGCAAGAACGCGACAGCGACGGCGTTTCCCGAGTCGAGCTGGAGTAGCGCCTCGTGCGCGGCGATCGCCTCCGCCTCATCGGACAGACGGGTGCGGCGAATGCAAGCGCACCGCAATGCGGCAGCCACTTTGTCGCCCTTGGCCGGCGCAACGGAAGACAGCTTAGCGAGTGCGTTTGCGGCATCGCCCCAGCGCTCGAGTTCCTCGAAGACGATGGCCACAAGCCCGAGGGCTCGACGGTTATCCGGATCGAGGGCGAGCGCGCTCTCGAGGTGCTCGGCGACCCGATTCCGAGTGGCCTCGTCTCGCGCGGCGTGGCGCAACATCGTGTCGCCGGCCGCAACCAAGAAGCGCGCCTTTCGCGTACCGTCGGCGGTATCGCCCGCGTCGACGAGCAGCTGCGCGACTGTCGCTTCCCAGCGCTCCCGCTGAGCGAGAATGTCGGCAACGGCGGCCTTCGCCTTCGCATCGTCCGGACGGGCCGCGAGGGCTCCGCGGAAGGCAACGAGAGCGTCATCGTCCCGGCACAGCTCTTCGTGGAAGATGCGCGCCCGGAGAAGCTGCTTCGACGCGATCGCGGAGGCTCCGTTAGAGAGGGAGAGTTCGAGTTCAAGAAGACGCGCGGCCGCGTGCCAGGAGTGCTGCTTCTCGTGCTCGAGCCGAGATCGCTCAAGCTCCCGTGCGACCGCTTCTCCGCCGTTATCGGCGACGACATCCTGAACCTCCGCCCAAGCGGAGGCGTTTTGCGGATCGGAGACCAAGGCCACGAGGGCCGTGCGGATCGTTTCGACACTCATAGTTGCTCCGGCTGGTGACCAGCCACAGACCACACATTTGTTCAGGAAATTCCGAGAACGAGACGTGATCGACGCGGCATTAAACCTGCGCTTGGGCGTGGTTGCAACCGGGACCTTGGGGCCTATGACCGGGGTCCCGCCCGCACCTCCGCGCATCGCGGGAGGCGCGCATGGGGGTCGTCGCCGAACGACGCGTCTTTCGACCTACCGCCCTCCTCGTGACCGAGCTTTACTCCTCAACATCATGACGACCCCCATCGAAGGTCCGAGCACCCCGGACATCCGCTCCTCGGCGGACGCGGCGTCACAAACCATCGACTGTCGGCTGAAGGAGGAGCGACGGTTCACCCCGCCTTCAGCCTTCGCCGAAAGGGCCCGAGTGGGCCTCCGGGAGGAGTACGAGAAGCTTTACCGCGAGAGTCTCGACGACCCCGAAGCGTTCTGGCGCCGTGAAACCGCGGACCTCGTCTTCCGCAAACCTTGGAAGACGACGCTCGAATGGAAGCTTCCCCACGCGGCATGGTTCGTCGGCGCGGAGCTCAACATCACCGAGAGCTGCCTCGACCGGCATCTCGCGGGGCCCCGAAAAAACAAGGCCGCCATCATCTGGGAGGCTGAAACGGGCGAGGTCGTCACGCTGACCTACGCGCAGCTCCACCGCGAGGTGTGCGCACTCGCGCGGGGCCTGCGATGGCTCGGCGTCGGCGCCGGGGACCGCGTGGCGATCTACATGGGCATGCACCCCTTCGCGGCGGTCGCCATGCTCGCGTGCGCACGCGTCGGAGCGATTCACACGGTCGTTTTCGGCGGATTTGCGCCGGAAGCGTTGCGCGATCGCATCGCCGATTGCCGCGCAAAAGTCGTCATCACCCAAGATGCGGCCTGGCGGCGTGGAAAGCTCATTCCGTTGAAGCGCATGGTGGACGATGCCCTCGCTAGCCCGGCTGCGGCGAGCGTCGACGCCGTGGTCGTCCTTCGGCGCCTCGACGCCACCGCCAGTCTTCCGCAAGACTTCGAGCCCGTCACGATGATGCCCGAGCGCGACCACGACTGGTCAGACCTCTGCACAAAGGCGAAAGGCGAGACCGATGAGGCCGCAATCGTCCCGTCGGAACACCCGCTCTTCATCCTTTACACGTCGGGCTCGACGGGCCAACCGAAGGGCGTCCTTCACAGCTCAGCCGGCTACCTCGCGGGAGTGCACGTCACGAGCAAGTACGTGTTCGACCTACGCGAGGAAGACATCTACTGGTGCACAGCCGACGTCGGCTGGGTGACCGGGCACAGCTACATCGTGTACGGCCCGCTTTCGTGCGGCGCCACCTGCTTGATGTACGAGGGAGCCCCGAATCATCCGGACTGGGGGCGCTTTTGGAGCATCGTGGAGCGCCACGGAGTCACGATTCTTTACACGGCACCCACGGCGATTCGAGCGTTCATGCGGGCCGGGCGGGAGTGGCCGGACCGCCATGATCTATCGACCTTGCGGCTTCTCGGCTCGGTCGGCGAGCCTATCAATCCGGAGGCATGGATGTGGTATCGCGACGCTGTCGGCGGCAACCGCTGCCCGGTCGTCGACACGTGGTGGCAGACCGAGACCGGCTCGATCATGCTCGTCACGTTGCCGGGGGCCGTCGATGCCAAGCCCGGTTCGACCGGGCTGCCATTCTTCGGCGTCGAGCCCGCGATCGTCGATTCGAACGGCATGCCCGTGGCCGACAACGCGGGCGGCCTACTCGTCATCAAGCGGCCTTGGCCCTCGATGATCCGCACGGTTTGGGGCGACGACACCCGTTTCCATAAGCAGTACTTTCTCGAAGTCGGAGGGGTTTACGTCACCGGTGACGGCGCGCGGCGCGACTCCGATGGCTACTATTGGGTGGTTGGTCGCGTCGACGATGTTCTCAACGTCGCCGGGCACCGCATTGGTACGGCGGAGATCGAGAGCGCCCTCGTCTCGCACCCCTCGGTAGTCGAAGCCGCCGCCGTTGGGCGTCCAGACGAGTTGAAGGGTCAAGCGCTCGTGGTGTTCGTCACGCTGCGCCACGGCATCGAGACTGGGCCCGCTCTCGCGAGCGAGCTTGCCGAGCACGTCGGCCATTGCCTCGGGAAATTCGCCCGGCCAGACACGGTCCGCTTTGCGGATGCGCTCCCGAAGACGCGGAGCGGCAAGATCATGCGACGCCTACTGAAAGATATCGCGGCGGGACGCGCGTCGACGGGCGATCTATCCACGCTCGAAGACCTCACCGTGCTGTCGCAGCTCCGCGACCTACAAGAAGGAGAAGGATGAGCCCCCGCACGGCTCGCGGAATACTGTTCGCGGCGCCCTTGCCGAGCTAGCCTCCCGGGATGCGCGCAAGACGGTCCCTACCCCGCATTCTCGCCGCGTGCCTCGCGGTTGCGGCCACGCTCACGCTTACCGAGGCGGCCCTCGCCCAGCGTTGCGAGCCCGTCCCAACGACCACCCCCTCGCCTGCCGACACCGACTTGGCGAAAAAGAGCATGGCGGGCGGCGTCACGTACCTTCAAGACTCCGACGGCCCGCGCTACGAGGAGGCGTACCCGCTCTTCAAGCGCGCCTACAAGCTGTCCGGGTCGGTAAACGCTCTGCAAAACATGGCGCTCAGCGCCGCGAAGCTCGAGCTCGACGGCGAGGCCATCGACTGCTTTCAGCGCTACCTCGAGAAGAAGGGCGCGGACATCTCTCCCGAAGACAAGGGTCAAGTCGAAACCGACCTTCGAGCACTCCTCGCCGGAGTGGCCTACGTCACCATCTCGAGCGACCTGTCGAACGTCACCCTCGTCGACACGCGCACGCCGCGGCGCGGCGCCACGGTGCGCAACACATACAAGCTCGGGGCACTGTCGCTCAAAGTCGGGCTGCACCCCGGTGATCACACGATCGTAGCTTCGCTCGCCGGCCATCCGAGTCAGTCGTGGACCGTTGACATCAAGAGCGGCGACAAGCTCACGAAAGAACTCCTCTTCGAGCCCGGCAAGCCCGTTACCGCAGACGGCTTCACGGCGGCGGACGCGAAGTCAATGGGCGGCTCGGGACTCGCTACCATCGAGCCGCCGGCGCCGAAGACACGGCTCCCTGCGTCGGTTTGGGTGGTCGGCGGAATGACGATCGCGACCGGCATCGGCTGGGGCGTAACGGGAGGCCTCGCGTTGTCGGAGAAGGGCGCCTACGACCTCGCGAACACCCCAGGGAATGCTTCGGCCGGAGTCGACCTCGCGGGTCAGCGGCGGACCGTGACGACGCTAAACCTAATCACAGACGTGTTGATGGGCGTAACCGTGGCCGGCGCCGCAACGACAGTGGTGCTTGCGCTGACGAACTCGAATTCACCAAACCAAGTAAAATCCTCGGCGTTTGGGCGAAGCTGGATCTTGGTACCCTCCGCGGACGGAGCCGGATTCGGCGCCGTTGCCGCCGGTCGGTTCTAAGGCGACGGGAGACATCGAGTGTCCATCGAGCAAGGCACGATCCTCGCGGGTCATTACCGAGTGGGCACTCCACTCGGTAAGGGCGGGATGGGCGAAGTATTCTCCGCCGAGAACACGCGCACGGGTCGGCGGGTTGCGGTCAAAGTGCTCCGCGCCGAGACGAAGGACAAGCAAACCGCGATCGAGCGGTTCCGCCGCGAAGCCCGGGCGGCCGGCGTCATCCGGAGCGAGTTCGTCACGCAAGTATTCGATATCGAAGAAGATCCCGAACACGGCATCGTCATCGTGTTCGAATTGCTCGAGGGAGAATCCCTCGTCGAGCGTCTGAAGCGCACGGGCCCCCTCCAACTGTTGGAGCTTTGGGGCATCGTCGAAGCGGTTTGGGTGGGTCTCGCCGACGCCCACGCGGCCGGCATCATTCATCGCGACCTGAAGCCGTCCAACGTCTTCCTCGAGACGAAGAATGGGCCGCTGAAGGTGAAGATCATGGATTTCGGGATCTCCAAGCTTCCCAAGGAATTCACGACCGACAGCCTCACTCAACTGGGCCAGAGCCTCGGCACATTTTCCTTCATGCCGCCCGAGCAAATCGGCCGCGCGAAGACGGTCGACCATCGCGCGGACATCTACTCGTGCGCGACCCTCATCTATCAAGCCCTGTCGGGCAAGCTCCCTTACCAAGCGAAAAACGCGGTGGTGATGATGGAGCTGAAGATGCGCCAAAACCCAATGTCGCTCGCCGACTCGCTCGGAAAACCCACGGACCCCGCGCTCGAGGCGTTTATCGCGAGATGTCTCGCGCGAGCCCCCGAAGATCGCTTCCAATCCGCACTCGACGCCCTCGTCGCGTGGCGCGCGCTGCGGCCTGCAGGTGCACCGTCGCTGGTGAAGGCTACCGAGGCGGACAGGCCGGCGACCATTGCCGCAGAGGAAGACCCGCACACGCTCCTGCTCAAGCCCCCCGCAACCTTACGTTTTGGCGGCCCGGCAAAGAGTGCAGCCACACAACGCATCGCGGCAGCCTCCCCCTCCGCCGACGACGCCGGACCGAACGACGACGACGCCGGACCGAACGACGACGCGGAGACTCTGCTCCGCCGCCCCCCTGAACTCCAAGCCCTGCTCGACCAACTCGCTCGCAACAGAGCGAAAACAAGTGCGCCGGTCGGCGACGATCCCCTGCCGCTCGAGCAGACCCCAGGCCTTTTAGCCGCCGCACCCACCCCCCGTGCGCCCCGCAACAAGACCACACGGATGGCGCTTGGCGCGCTGGCGTTGATGGTGATCGGGTTTAGCGTGGTCGCGCTCGCCTTGCGATTCCTTCGCTGAAAGCCAGGTTCTCTGGTTGCATCGCGCGGATCCCAAGGAGCGACGTTTCAACGCCATGCGCCGTATCATTCCCATCGCGCTGCTGATTCACCTGGTGGCGGGCCCCGTCCTTGCGGACGCGCCTCCTGCGAACAGCAGCAGCGTTGCGGCACCGGAGCTTCCCCTGCCGGCGTTGCCGACAATGCCCTCGGCCGTTCTCCCCCCGCCCAAGCCGGCCGCCATTCAAGCCCTCGACACGCGCATCGAACAGCTGTTGAGTCAGGACGTTTCCCATCCCGCCGAACCCAAAGTCGACTTTGCGTTCCTGATCGGCGATCTCGACGAAGACGCCATCCCGGCGATCGCCCAGCGCCTGGAACAGCTCCGGCGCTCAATCGACGGACGCGGCGCCCTCGGCTTCTTGGAGCGTGCCCGAAAAGCCGGGTCCAAAGCGCTGGAGAGGAGCAGTGGGCCACCCGGGCAGGGCGGCCAAAAGGGAAAACCCACGACGCCCCACAAGGCCGCTGACGCTGCAGCCCGTGAGGAAAACGGCGACTGGCTACAATTCGCGCTCGCTCTGCAGAAAAGCAGCGATCCTGCGTGGCGTGACCTCGTCCAAGTCTACGGAATGCTTCGTATGCTGGAAGCACTTCGGTCGACCGCGAGCGTACGCGTGATGTTGACGGCGTACGGCTACTTCGGAGAGCTCGTTCGCATCGACCTTCGGCGCGCTATCGGACGCCTCGGCGACCGAGCCGTGCCGGCGCTCATCGAGGCAAGGGAGCATGACGCTCGAAAGGTCCGGGACTGGGCACGCCGCGAACTCGAAGCCATCGGCCGCGCGATCCCGGGGGAAGCTGTGTCCACCGCCGACCCCGACGTGCTCGCCGACGTCTTGCTCGCATTCGGCAGGGTACGCGACGTCGATGCGGCCCGCGTCATCCTCAGCTTCGTTGCGAGCGAGCGCGTCCAATTGAAAAACGCAGCCCGACAGGCGATCACGGCGATTGGCGAGCCAGGCACCTGGCATCTACGGGACGCCTATGAAAGCGCAACAGGCGAAAAGCCCTCGCGCAGCTGGGACCACAAGCGCCTCACCCAGGAGCTCTTCCGCCTCCACGATCGCTCTCGAATGACCGCGGTGCACGAACTCATGGAAAAGGGCATCGAGCTTGCGAAAAAGGGCGATCCCACGCAAGCCGTCGCGAGCTTCGACCAGGTTCTCGCGCGCTCGCCACTCTTCGAGCGCCGCAGCGAAATGGCCTCCACGTACGCGGCTTACGCAACCGAACTCGAGCGAACCGAGAAGCTTGACGAGTCGCTTGTCGCGCTGCGTACTGCCCTTCGCCTGCACCCAGAAACCGCAGAGTTGCAGCGCCTCGAATCGCGAGTGGCAACCCTCGAGGGCCGAATTCTAGCCAAGCGCGGGACACCCGACCCCTTCATCCTGCGGCGCGCCATCGACCTCGATCCGACGAACAGCGCAGCACGCGACCTCCTCGCGAAACTCGAGACACGAACACTGACCATCGAAAACAAAACCAAGCGCTACACGGCGGCGGGTGCCATCACCCTCGCGGCGCTGCTCGCAATGATTTGGCTCTGGCGTCGCCGCAGCGCGGTCCCCGCCCCACCGACCACCACCGTCGTCCCCAACGGACAAAACGACGAAACGGGCGACCTGAACCCGTAGGTCCCGGACCGCCCGCCCAGTCATCCGTAGCGCCGCCGATGGTTACCGGAGATTTCACTCCCGGACCACGCACCAGCGACGTCAGCTCACTCTGCTGCGCTCGCTTCTTCAGCCGCTTCCGGCTCAAGCGGCTTGACCGGGGGCGCGTCAATCAGCTCGATGATGCTCATGGACGCGTTATCACCTCGACGTGGCCCGAGCTTGATAATCCGAGTGTAACCACCCGGACGCTCCGCCATCCGCTTCGCAAGGTCCACAAGGACCTTCTCGATGATGTCTCGCTTCACGCCCGTGCGCTCCACGCCCCACCGCGGAAGGAACCCACCGAGGAGACGCGCGACGTGTAGCCGCTTCGCCTTATCGATAGGGGAGAGCTGGTCGAACGGCGTGTACGCGGCTGTACCAAGGCGCTTCGCCTTAGTAATCAACCGCTCCGCGACGCGTCGAAGCTCCTTTGCCTTCGCATCGGTCGTGATGATCCGCTCGTGGGTGACCAAGTTGGCCGCCAAGTTGCGGAACATCGCGCGGCGATGAGCCGTATTTCTGCTGAACTGCCTGCCGTCTTTACCGTGGCGCATGGTGTTACCTCGCTGGCGGGTGTGCGGCGAACAACGCCGTACCCGACCTCAACATTCTCACTAACTCTTCGACGCCTGCCAGCGCTCGAGCAACATCGGCCAGCTATCGATCTTCATGCCGAGCGCGAGACCCATGCTCGTCAGAATCTCTTTGATTTCCTTCAGCGACTTGCGGCCGAAGTTCTTCGTCTTGAGCATATCTTGCTCGGAACGCTGCACGAGCTCACCGATGAGCTGAATGTTCGCGTTCTGCAGGCAGTTCGCCGAGCGAACGCTCAGCTCCAGCTCTTCAACCGAGCGGAAAAGATTCTCATTGAGAGGCTCTTCTTCGTTCCCGGGAGCGTAGTAGGTCTCCTCGACCTCCTCGAAATTGATCCAGATGCTGAGCTGCTCTTTCAGGATTTTCGCGGCGAATGCAACTGCGTCCGCAGGCGACACCGCACCGTTCGTCCAGACCTCAAGGGTGAGCTTATCGAAATCAGTGACCTGACCGACGCGAGCGTTGGTCACCGCGTAGTTCACCTTACGAATCGGCGAAAACAACGCATCTACGGGGATCGTCCCGAGCGCCATCGTCGGAGTCTTGTTGCGCTCCGCCTGGACGTAGCCGCGGTTCACGGAAACCGAAAGCTCGACCTGGAAGGGACCCTTCTTGTCGAGAACGCAGATCAAATGGTCCGGGTTCAGAACCTTGAGACCATCGACGAGCTGGATATCTCCCGCAAGGACGGGGCCTGGGCCCTCTTTGTCAATGCGAACGCTGTAGCTCTTTGAATCCTCGGCCTTGAAGACGATCTCTTTGAGATTGAGGATGATGTCGCTGACGTCTTCGACAACGTCAGGAATCGTCGTAAATTCGTGGACCGCACCGTCGATGCGCAGCGCGTGGACGGCCGCGCCCTGGAGCGAGGAGAGAAGCACGCGACGCAGCGAGTTCCCGATCGTCGTGCCGTAGCCGCGCTCGAGGGGCTCGCAAATGAATTTTGCGTAAGTCGGAGTCGCCGAGTCGTTGTCGATCGAAACACCGCGGGGACGAATCAGCTCGCGCCAATTGCGCGCCATGAATTCAGCGCCGCCTTCAGTAATCGCACTCATACTTCTTCTCGCTCCTTTTATAGAAATTGCCGCGCGTAGGTCCCGTTTCGTGAGCCGCACTCGACTTCACGCGACCGCCTCAGCCCGCGAACGTCACTCAAATCATGCTGGGTTGGAGGGCCCACCAAGAGACACCCAATCGCCGCTTGGCCTAGACCCCGCGCGCTCAGGTGTTCCCGGCGAAAGACTCCGAAGCCGCTTAGCGGCTGTAATATTCGACGATCAGCTGCTCGTCGATTGCTGGCTCGTTCAGTTCCTCGCGGACCGGCGCAGCCTTGAGCGTACCGACGAAGTTCGCCCGATCCACCTCAAGCCAGCTCACGACGGGACGACCGGCCGCACTCGCGACAGCCGCCTCAACGCGCTTGAACTTGCGGGCATCGGCGATCAGCTCAAACTTGTCGCCAACCTTCGCGAGATACGAAGGGATGTCGACCCGCTTGCCATTGACCAAAAGGTGCCCATGACGAAGGACTTGGCGGGCATCGCTACGCGACGCGGCAAAGCCGAGGCGGTAGACAATGTTGTCGAGACGACGCTCGAGCAGGCCAAGCATCTCCGAACCCGTACGCCCCTTGCGGCGCGACGCGTTGTGATAGTAGCCGCGAAACTGAGTCTCGAGCACACCGTAAACGCGGCGAACCTTTTGCTTTTCGCGAAGGCGGATCGCGTACTCCGACATCTTGATGCGACCCTGGCCGTGCTGTCCCGGAGGATAAGGACGGCGGGTGTAAGAGCACTTCTCTGTGTAGCAACGGTCGCCCTTGAGGTAGAGCTTCATCCCCTCACGACGGCAGAGCTTGCAAACTGGACCAATGTAACGAGCCATGACCTATACCTACCTGCTCAGACGCGGCGTCGCTTCGGGGGGCGGCAACCATTGTGCGGAATCGGAGTGACGTCACGAATGACAGTCACGCGAAGACCAGCTGACTGAAGGGCGCGAAGGGCGCTTTCGCGACCGGCGCCGGGGCCCTTCACGAAGACAGCCACCGCGCGCATGCCGTGTTCCATCGCGGAACGGGCAGCCTGCTCGGCTGCGACCTGAGCCGCGAACGGAGTCGACTTACGCGACCCCTTAAAGCCGCGCGAGCCGGCCGAACACGCAGCCACGGAGTGACCCGTGACGTCGGTGATCGTGATGATGGTGTTGTTGAAGGTCGAACGCACGTGGGCAACGCCCAACGCAATGTTCTTTTTGACCTTCTTTTTGTTTTTGGCTTTTGGGTTCGCCATGACGTTACCTTTTCATTCCGATCACTTGCGGACAATACGCTTGCGCGGTCCCTTGCGGGTACGCGCGTTGGTGTGGGTGCGCTGGCCGCGGACCGGGAGGCCCTTACGGTGCCGGAGGCCACGGTAGCAACCGAGGTCCATCAAGCGCTTGATGTTCATTTGGACCTCGCGGCGGAGGTCACCTTCGACCTTGTAGTCGGCGTCGAGGATCTCGCGGATGGTCTTGAGCTCGGTATCCGTGAGCTCATCCATGCGTTTCGTCGGCGGAATGTTCGCCTTAGTGACAATCTCGCGAGAGGTCGTCGCGCCGATGCCGTAGAGATACGGCAAGGCGTAAAGGATGTGTTTGCGGCGGGGAAGATCGACTCCTGCTATGCGTGCCATGATTCAGCCTCTTTCCTCAGCAACCCTGGCGTTGCTTGTGACGCGGGTTCTCGCAAATGATGCGAACGACACCGCGGCGGCGCACCACTTTGCACTTTTCGCAGATCTTCTTCACGCTCGGTCGGACTTTCATGAGTGCCTGTCTATCTATTTGTGTCGGTAGGTGATTCGGCCGCGCGTCGGGTCGTAGGGGGAGACCTCTACCGTAACGCGATCCCCGGGGAGGATCCGAATGTAAAACTGGCGCATTTTGCCACTGATGGTCGCGAGGACCCCAAGACCGTTATCGGCTACGACGCGGAACATGGCGTTTGGCAACGCTTCGTCCACGACCCCCGTAAACTGCATCTTGTCGTCTTTGGGCTCCTTGGGGGCCCTCAGCTCTCTATTCCGTCGCGCCATTGGGCTTGGTTACTTCTCTTCCAGGACGGCAACTATCCGTCCCGTTACTTCGTTGGGTGTGCCCACGCCTAGGACCCGGCGCAGAAGCCCGCGCTCCTCATAGTATGGAAGGAGTGCTGCCGTCATTGAGTCATAGGCATCCAAGCGCGTCTTTACAGCCTCGGGCTGGTCATCCTTGCGATGCTCCAGCGAGCCAGGATCCCGCATCAGCCCCGGGGGCGCAGGATTGTATAGAAGATGATAGATTTGTCCAGTCTCTTTATCTGTCCGACGGTGAATGATCCTCTCCTCGAGGAGCTCACGCGCGACGTCGAGCTGAAGGACCGCCGTGACGCCCGCTGGCGTCGTGGACCCCGCGGCGCGCTCCCGCAACATCGCGGCGAGAGCCTCGGCCTGCGGAACGGTGCGAGGAAAGCCGTCGAGCAGAAAACCGCCTGCGCAGTCTGCCTCCTGCGTGCGCCGCGCGACGAGGCCGATGACCGCCGTGTCAGGAAGCAGGCCGCCCGAATCCATGATCGCGCGGAACTCCGGATCCAGCGTGCCGCTTTGCTTCGCAGCACGGAGCATGTCGCCCGTTGAGAGATGCGCCAAGCCGTACTTTTCGCTGAGAACTTTCGCCTGGGTACCCTTACCAGAACCCGGTGGGCCAATGAGCACGATGATCATGCTCGTGCCCCCGGCTCGGAAAGCTCTTCGGGGGTAGCATCCCCCTCGGCGTCATCGGCCGTCGCGTTCACCCGGCGGCCACGCACCTTCGCGCGGCTCGGACCGGTGAGGCCGTCGTAGCTCCGCTTGATCAAGTGGCCTTCGACCTGGTTCATCGTGTCGAGAGCGACACCAACCACGATCATGATGGTCGTACCGCCGAAGGTGATCGGCATGCGGATGGCCTGCCCAAACATCGACGGCAAGGTGCAGATCGCTGCCACGTAGACCGCGCCGCACGCCGTGATGCGATTCACCACGCGTTCGATGTACTCGGCGGTCTGCTTGCCCGGCCGAACATTGGGGATGTTCGCCTGCTGCTTCTTGAGGTTCTCGGCAACTTCGACAGGTTGGAAGACGATGCCCGTGTAGAAGTAACAGAAGAAGACGATAAGCACCGCGAACCCGGTGTTGAAGACCCAGTCGCCTCGAGTCATGAGATGCTGAAGCCTTTGCATTCCCGGCACATTCAAGCTCGCGAGGGTCGCGGGGAAGGCCAGCAGCGACGAAGCAAAGATCGGCGGAATGACACCCGCGGTGTTGACCTTCAACGGCAGCTGGGCCTGCTGGGCACCGTAGACTCGCATGCCGACCTGGCGGCGCGAGTAAACGATCGGAATCAAGCGACGGCCATTCTCGAAGAAGGCAACGAGCGCAATGCAAGCCAGAAAAGCCCCCGCAACGCCTGCCATGTTGAGCGGCCGCGGATCACCGGAGCTCTGCTGCACGTAACCGATGATCGTCTCGGGGACGCGGGACACGATACCGCTCATGATGATGAGGGAGGTCCCATTCCCAATGCCGCGCTCCGTGATCTGCTCACCGACCCACATCAAGAACGTCGTGCCGGTGGTCAGCGTGATCATCGTCATCGCGATGAAGAGCGGCCCCGGATCGTTGACGATGCTGGTATCGGAGCCGAGCAACGCAACGCTCTTGCCCTGAATGGCCATCGCCAGCGCGTACGACTGAAACGACGCGAGAACGATCGTGCCGTAGCGAGTGTACTGCTCGAGCTTGCGGCGCCCGGCATCTCCCTCTTTGCGCATCTCCGCAAGAGGCGGGTACACCATCCCGAGCAACTGCAAGATGATGCTCGCCGAGATGTACGGCATGATGCCGAGGGCGAAGATCGACAGATTGCCGAGCGCGCCACCCGAAAAGAGATTCAAGAACCCTACAACGCCGCCGCCATTCTGACCGACGAATTGCTTCATCGCGTTGCGGTCGACGCCGGGAACCGTCACGAAGACGCCCACGCGGTACACGGCAAGCATGGCCAAACTGAAGAACACCCGGCGCCGGAGCTCCGGGACCTTGTGCCAGCTGGACAGCGATGCGAGCGTGGTGGCCATGATTCAGTTGGGTCGGAAATGCGGGAGGGGCCGACCCTAAAGTCAGCCCCCTCCTGTTCGCAGCCGGAACGTCAGCCTTTGGCCGTCGGGGCGGATAACACCTGAGCGGTGCCGCCTGCCTGCTCGATTTTCGCCTTGGCGCCGGCCGAGAAGCCATGCGCCCGAACGGTGAGCTTCTTGACAAGCTCGCCCTCGCCGAGAATCTTGACGCCGTCGACCGCGCCCCGAACGAGCCGCTTCTCACGAAGTGCCTCGATGGTCACAACCGAACCAGCCTCGAACGCATCGAGGTCGCCAACGTTCACGTTCGCGATCTTCGCGGCGAAGATGTTCTTAAAGCCAAGCTTCGGAAGGCGTCGCCCCATCGGGGTCTGCCCACCTTCAAATGCCGGCTTGCCGTGGCCGCAGCGGGCTTTCTGGCCCTTCTGGCCGCGGCCCGCAGTTTTACCGAGTCCGCTACCGGTTCCACGGCCGACGCGTACGCGGCCTCGTTTGGCACCCGGGGGAGGCTTGAGATTCGAAAGGATCGACATGTTACTTGACCTCCTCGATCTTCACGAGGTGAATGACCTTCTTGATCATGCCGCGAAACGAGGGCGTGTTGGCCACCGTGACGCTGCGTCCGATCCGGCCGAGGCCAAGACCCTTAAGGACAGCGCGCATCTTGGGAGGCTCGCTGATGACGCTTTGGACCTGGGTGATCTTGAGCTGGGGAAGGCTCATGACGCGCCTCCGCCGCCTTCGGCTTCTTCAGGCTTCTTGCCAGGCAGCGAGGGGGCGGCCCCGCGCAGGCTCTTGACCGGAGCTACGCCGACCGTGCGCGAACGATGCCCGAGACGGTCGCGATCGATGTCGCGTTTCCGAGAAAACTCCTCGGGAGCCCGCAGGGACTTGAGCGCAGCGATCGTCGCGTTGACGACGTTATGCTTGTTGCCCGAGCCAAGTGACTTTGTGAGCACGTCGGAGATCCCGGCCGAAGCCACGACCGCACGAACCGCGCCGCCAGCGATGACGCCCGTTCCAGGGCTCGCGGGCCTGAGAAGAACGCGTCCCGCGCCCTGCTCACCCAGCGCGTCGTGCGGGATGGTCGTCCCGTCGAGCGGCACCTTGAACATGTTCTTGCGAGCTTGGTCGTTTCCCTTGCGAATCGCCTCGGGGACCTCGTTCGCCTTACCGAGGCCGACACCCACATGCCCCGCTTCGTCGCCAACCACGACGAGCGCGGAAAAGCTAAAACGACGGCCGCCTTTGACGACCTTCGCGACGCGATTGATGTGGATGACGCGCTCCTTGAGCCGCTCGTCGTCGATTTGATCGAATGCCATCTTGGTATCCTTCAGAAATTCAGTCCGGCTTCGCGCGCCGCGTCAGCGAGCGCTTTGATGCGGCCGTGGTAGCGGTACCCGTTGCGATCGAACACAACTTTGTCGATCTGCTTCGACTTGCACATCTCGGCGATTAGCGCGCCGACCTTTTTGGCCTCGTCGCTCTTGGAGCCGTCGAGGTTCGTGCGCAGGTCCTTTGACATCGTCGAGGCGGACGCAAGCGTCTGGCCCGTCGTGTCGTCGATGACCTGGACGTAGATATGGCGCGCCGAGCGGAACACGCTAAGCCGCGGTCGCTCCGTCGTGCCACTGATGACATTGCGGATGCGGAGCTTGCGTCGCTCCCGACCTTCCAATTTTCGCGGTGCAGCAGTCATCTTCACTTGCCTGCCTTTCCGGCCTTTTCGCGGATCTTTTCGCCCTTGTAACGCACACCCTTGCCGCCGTACGGCTCCGGCGGACGGAACCCGCGAATCGTCGCCGCAGTCTGGCCAACGAGTGCTTTGTCCGTACCTGAGATCGTCAGGATAGTACCCTTCGAATCCTTCGGAACGTCAGCGGTGATGCCTTTAGGCAACGGGAAGTCGATGTGATGCGAGAACCCGAGGACGCAGTTGAGCGACGCCCCCTTCATCTCGATGCGGTAACCCGTTCCGACAAGCTCGAGTGTCTTGGCGTAGCCGGTGGTCACGCCCTCGACCATGTTTGCAATGGTCGCGCGGGTCATGCCTTGGAGCCGAGCGCCGTCCCGGCCAGGGGCCGAAGACGTCACATTGAGCTCGCCGTCGGCCTGCGCGATCGTGATGCTGGGGTCGAGGTTGAAGTTGAGTTCACCCTTGGGCCCCTTCACGTTGATCTTGGCGGTTGCCACCGTGACCGTCACGCCGTTGGGCGTGGGGACCGGCTTCTTACCAACACGCGAGGTCTTCGGCGTGAGGTCCTTCCCGATTTGTGCGGTTGCCATCACCACACCTCGCAGAGGAGCTCACCACCGACCTTGCGGCGGCGGGCTTCGGCGTCGCTCATCACGCCACTCGAAGTCGAGAGGATCGCAATGCCTAAGCCGGAGAAGACTTTGGGAATATTGTCGTGCGTGACGTACACGCGGCGACCGGGCTTCGAAACACGGCGTATGCCGTCTATCGCAGCCCTCTTCTCGCGGTCGTACTTGAGGACGAGCTCAATGGTCTTGTGACCATTGGGGTCTGCGCCCTCGCGGACGTCCGCGATGAAACCTTCAGATTTGAGGATCTCCGCCACACGCAGCTTCAGTCGGCTTGCAGGCATGACCATTCGGTCATGACGCGCGCTCGAAGCGTTGCGGATGCGGGTCAGCATGTCAGCGATGGGGTCGTTCACCATGGTGCTATCCAGCTTTGATTCATCACGTCGTGAGCAACTGGGCTACCAGCTGGCCTTGATCACTCCCGGAAGCTCCCCGCGTAGCGCGAAGGTCCGCAAGCATATGCGGCAGAGCTGGAAGTCGCGATAATAGGCGCGGCTTCGGCCGCATACCTTGCAGCGACTTTTCTGCCGCGATGAGAACTTCGGGGGGCGATTCAGCTTCGCGATGGCTTGCGCACGCGCCATGTTTCGTTCGTCCTTTGAGTTTCCGTGAGACGCGGAGTAAGCCGCGCAAGAGTCTTGCTAGGGGGATGTGCGAGGTTAGAGCCTCGCACCGTACGTTCTCAGCTGCGGAAGGGCATTCCGAGCTGACGGAGCAACTCGCGGCCTTCATCGTTCGTGGTCGCTGTCGTCACGAAAGAGATGTTCATGCCGCGGATTGCATCGACTTTGTCGTAGTCGATTTCCGGAAAAATGATTTGCTCGCGCAGGCCCATCGTGAAGTTGCCGGCGCCGTCGAAACCCTTGGGGCTCACGCCCTTAAAGTCACGCACCCGCGGAAGCGCGAGATTGAAAAGACGGTCCGCGAACTCCCACATCCGGTTGCGGCGCAGCGTCACCGAGAGGCCGATGGCCAACCCAGCCCGGAGCTTGAAGCTCGCGATGGACTTGCGCGACTTGCGGACGATTGGCTGCTGTCCCGTGATGGACCGAAGGTCCTCACGCGCCGTATCGATGACCTTGGGATTCTGCACGGCCACGCCGAGACCCATATTGATCACGATCTTCTCGAGACGCGGAACGCGCATCGGGTTGTCGTAGCCAAACTTCTCGCGCATGCCAGCACGGACCGCAGTCCTGTAGTGCTGGGAGAGCCGCGGTACGTACCCGGCCTCGTATCCGCTGGTCGCCCCTGCGGCCGCCGCGTTCTCTTTCTTGTCTTTCGCCATACTCGCACCTGGGGGTCGCGCTCATTCTGCCGCGCGACGTGGAATCATCAAAAAGGAGTCAGGCCTGCTTGAGGGCCGCGCCCAGCTTCGCCGAGACGCGGACGGGCTTGCCCGCGTCATCCTTCTGCGCCTTGATTCGTGTGGGCTTGTCGCTGGAGGCGTCGATGGGCATCACATTGGATATGTGTAGCGCGGCCTCCTTGGAAATCCGGCCGCCTTCGGCACCCTTCTGGGTCGGGCGCGTGTGGCGAACCACCATGTTCAGACCTTCGACGATGACCCGGTCGGCATCCTTCAGGATGCGCTTGACTGTGCCCCGCTTGCCCTTTTCTTTTCCGGCTACCACCTGAACGAGGTCGCCTACCTTGATTCGCTGCATCACAGCACCTCCGGAGCAAGCGACACGATCTTCATGAATTTGCGGGCGCGGAGCTCACGAGCCACTGGCCCGAAGATGCGGGTGCCGACTGGCTCCTTCGCATCGTTGATCAAGACGGCGCTGTTCACGTCGAACTTGATGTAGCTGCCATCGGAACGGCGGTATTCCTTCACGGTGCGGACGATAACGGCCTTAGCCACATCGCCCTTCTTCACCTTGGAATTGGGCAAGCACTCTTTAATCGACACCACGACGATGTCGCCGAGGCCGGCGTAACGACGGCGTGAGCCGCCGAGCACCTTGAGGCAGCGCAGCGTCTTTGCGCCGGAGTTATCGGCGGCTTCGAGCTCAGATTCTACCTGGATCATGATTTTAGCTCCTCAGCGGCCGGGTCAGGCCTTTACGGTGGCGACGTCGTCTTTGAGCTCAAGACCTTCGATGTCGGCCGAGCGCGAGATGAGGCGAGTCACAATCCAGCTCTTGTTTTTCGAGAGGGGACGGTGCTCCTGGATCTCAACGCGATCACCCGGGAGGTACTCGTTCTTCTCGTCGTGCGCCTTGTAGCGGGCGCGCTTGGTGATGTACTTTTTGTACTTCGTAGCGAGGGTCTGGCGGACGACTTCGACCGTGACGGTCTTGTCCATCTTGTTGCTCGTAACCAGACCCAAAAGCTTGCGGCGGAAGCCGTGCTTTGCCGTCGCTTCTGGCACGGCAGCCTTGACGCCGATGCTCTTGACGCTCGGGGTGGGGGCGGGGACCTTTGACATGGCTTGTTCCTTCAGGGGTCGTGCGGAGGTGCCGCTCAGCGGGCCGTCAGCTGCTTCTGTTGAAGCAAGGTCTTTACGCGCGCCAGGTTACGGCGGGCGAGGCGGATCGACGCGGTGTCGTCGAGCTGATTGGTGTAGTTCTTAAGGCGAGCATCGAAGAGCTCGCGGCGGATCTGCTTTTCGATTTCGCGCAGCCGCTCGGCGTTGCATTCGCGTAGTTCTTTGAGTTCCACGGCTGTCTCCTTACTGGCTCAGGAAGTCCCGTGCGAGGAAGCGGCACTCGAGGGGCAACTTGTGCCCCGCGATCCGGAAGGCCTCGCGGGCCACGTCTTCAGGCACACCGGCGAGCTCGAAGAGAACGCGACCCGGCTTGACGGGAGCGCACCACTCTTCGGGATTGCCCTTGCCCCCACCCATGCGGACTTCGAGAGGCTTCCTCGTGACCGGACGGTCGGGGAAGACTCGAATCCAGAGCTTACCAGCGCGCTTGCAGTGGCGCTGGATTGCCATACGACCGGCTTCGATTTGACGCGCGGTGAGGCGACCGGGCTCGAGGGTCTGCAGGGCGAAGTCGCCGAACGAGACGTCCGAGCCTTTCCACGCAGTGCCGCTATTACGGCCTTTTTGCGCTTTGCGGTATTTGGTTTTCTTCGGTTGGAGCATGGTTTTCTCTCGCGAGAATCGAGCGGTGGCGGAGCCACGCCCGGCAGGCTGTCAGGGGGCCGGCGGCTGAGTGGTTCAGCTACCGATTGAACGGGACTTGCGCGGCAAGACCTCGCCCTTGAAAATCCAGACCTTGATGCCGATCATCCCGACCTTGGTGCGGGCTTCGGCGAGGCCGAATTCGATGTCGGCGCGAAGGGTGTGAAGCGGAACGCGCCCTTCACGGTAGGTCTCGACGCGGGACATTTCTGAGCCGCCTAAGCGGCCGGCGCAGCGGATTCGAATGCCTTTTGCGCCGAATTTCATCGCGATTGCGACGGCTTTCTTCATGGCGCGGCGGAATGCGATGCGTCGCTCGAGTTGCTGCGCGACGTTCTCTGCCACGAGCTGGGCGTTCGTCTCGGCCTTGCGGACCTCTTGAACGTCGATGAAGACCTCGTTATCCGTGAACGAGGCGACACCTGGGAATTTTGGCTCGTCCTTGGCGGCGGTGGTGAGATTGCCGATCTTCAGGGTCTCGATGCCCTTGCCGCCTTTGCCGATGACCATGCCGGGCCGCGCGGTGAATACGATCACCTTCGCGCGGTTTGCGGCACGCTCAATCTCGACAGCGGCGATGCTGGCGTTGAAGAGGTACTGCTTGATGGCGCGCTTGATTCGCACGTCTTCATGCAGCCACTGCTGGTACTTGGCGCCGGACTGGTACCATTTGCTGGTCCACGTCTTGATGACGCCGAGGCGAAAGCCATACGGGTGGGTTTTTTGTCCCATGGTTCTTCGGTTCCTCGCTGCTTAACGCTGATCGAGTTCGATGGAGATGTGTGCCATCCCCTTGGTAACTTGGGTGGCGCGACCCATTGCGCGAGGTCGCCAACGACGCCACACCTTGTTCGGCGCCTTGTCGACCGTAGCCTTGCTGATGAACAGCTTGTCGGGATCCGCGTTGTTTTGGCGGGCGTTCGCGACGGCACTCTCGAGCAGCTTCTTCACCACGCTTGCGGCGCTCTTTTGGGTGAACTGAAGGAGTTGGAGCGCCTCGCCCACGTCGCGACCGTTCACCAGGTTGGCGATTACACGCGCCTTCCGGGGAGCGATGCGGCTGAACCTTGCGCTTGCCTTGCTGATCATCGGTCGTTTCCTCGTGCTCGTCGTACTGCGGAATGTACGCCCGCTTAGCGGTCCCCAGTTTTGGTTGGGGTGCCCACTCGATGGGCTGTTTTCAGACGCCGTTTTCCGTCGTACGTTTCGGGGTGCAGCCTGGAGGGGTTAGCCTCGATCGCTCATCGCGTCTCCGGCAGGATTGTGATTCCGCTCGGTGGCCGATGAGTCAGGCGGCGCTCTGAGACGCCGTAACGGGAAAGGGAGCGCTTCGTAGCAAGGGGGGGTGATCAACGCAAGCGCGTATTCTTCGGGTTTCTTAGGGTGGCTCGCAAATGCCCGGAATGACTAGGTAATTCGTTTCAATAAATCGACACGATTGAGCGACGAGTTTTTCCGCGCCACGGGCGCCGCGAGTGTTTGGATGTTTTGCGGTGGGCTTGGCGCGTGGCAGACTCGGGGGGTGCTGATACGAATAGGGCGGGTTCTGGTGTGTTTCGTGGGATTGAGCGGCTGCGTCTCGGGGTCCAGGGCGGGGGTACCGGTCGTAGACGGTGCGAGCGCGGGGCCGCGTAGTGAGGGAGGCCAGCCGGCGCGGGGGGAAGGTGTCGTGCCGCAGGCAGGGTCCCAGAAAGAGGCTTTGTCCTCGGGTGCTG
Organism: Polyangiaceae bacterium; assembly: GCA_947475525.1. Taxonomy (GTDB): domain Bacteria; phylum Myxococcota_A; class Polyangia; order Polyangiales; family Polyangiaceae; genus SYFR01. The sequence continues at coordinate 129,930 of CANJMI010000005.1, forward strand.
TCTTAGTCGTGCCGGTGGGGCCCGGAGGCGGTGGCGGTGAGCCGGAGGTTCACGCGGACTCGCCTCGGAGTGGCGACGCATTGTCGCGCGCAGGGGCGGCTTTTGCGGCGTGCCCCGTTGAGATGAGCCTGTTGCCGGCGGGGGTGTGCATCGACCGTTGGGAGGCCTCGTTGGCGCTGGTCACAACCCAAGGTGAGGAGAAGCCGTGGTCTCCGTTCGGGAGCCTGGTTCGGGCGCCCTCCGAGCTGCAGGCGGTGTCTCGAGCAGGCGTTGTGCCGCAGGGGTACATAAGCGGAGTTCGCGCCGAGGAGGCGTGCCAGAACGCAGGCAAGCGGCTTTGCAGTTCGGAGGAGTGGCAGGAGGCGTGCCGCGGGCCTGAAAGAACGACGTATCCCTACGGCAATCGCAGACAGGCGCACGTCTGCAACGACGATGGGCGTGGAAAGCACCCGGTTGTGGATCTGACCGAACGCCTTGGGCTCGCACCGGAGCAGATGTGGCGGGACTCGATGGAGCACCCGATGATCAATCAACTTCCCAACACGGTGAGGAAGACGGGAGAGCGTACGTCCTGCACCAATGCGTATGGGGTCTACGATATGGTAGGCAACCTCCACGAATGGGTGGAGGATGCGGCGGGGACATTTCGTGGTGGATTTTACATGGATACGCGGATCAATGGTGAGGGCTGCCTCTACGCCACCACCGCGCATAACAAGCGCTATCACGACTATTCTACGGGATTTCGCTGTTGCAAAGATGCGTTGGTCGCCGAGGAAGGGCGTCCCTGAACGAGCGCGGAGCGACGCGAGCGCGGCAGGCGTCGCGCTCATGGCGATCCTGAGCCTTGGCGGCTGCAAGAAGGACGAACGACCCGACGAGACGCCCGTGCCGCAGCGGAACATGGCGACGCTCGACATCGTAACGACGGAGATCGGCACGGGGCTCGCGCTGCGGGCGGACGCGGCACCCACCAGCGTGCGCTGGGAGCGTGTGATCGTGCTGGACGCGGATCGGGCAGTACTTTTAGGCCGAGAAAACGATCAGGCGTGGGCGTTGCGGACCAACGATCGGGGTCGAACGTGGACCAGCGTGAGCGCGCTCGTGAAGCCATGGGCGAGCTGGGGAGTGGCCGGAAACGGAGCGCTATCCCTGGTCTCGGGAGTGAGCACCGCGGCGGTTGCGAACGTACCCAAAGGTCGGGGCGCCACGCCGTCGAAGCTCGCAAATCCAATCGGCGAGGCGACGGTTTGGTACTCAGGGCCGATGGATCGTCAGCTTGACGGACCGCGCGCTTTGTTACCGGGTGAAGGTGCACTGGTGGGGGTCACGATCCCAACCGGCGCGTCGACGCCCGCGCTGTACGACGAGGCGATCGCACTACTCGCCGAAAAGAACCGCGTGCCGACGATGGTCTTCGCTCCGCTAAGCGGTGGTGCGCCGATCGAGCCGATTTCGCTCGAAAAGGCGGCCTTCGTCCCGGTGCCGTACGGTCGTCCGCCGAAGCTCTTGTCGGTTGCGAAGGGCACCATCGAGCTGCGAAATTGGCCGAGACCGGGCGAGACGCTCGGGGTAGCCACGCCGATTCCGGGATACCGCAGCGACGCCACGACGTTCGCCCAGCTTTCGGACGGCCCCGGCTGCGAAGCTGGGGGCTTTTCATTCCGAAGGTTTTCGGGCGTTCAGCCCTGGGTCGTCGGGATCTCGGGTGATCGCGCGCTCGCGTTCAAGGTACCGGGGCCGGAGGCGGGGCGCCTTGGATGCTCCGACGCGGCCCTTGTGGTGGAGACGACGGTGCTCGATCCGAGCGACGCCGAGAAACGCCGCAAGGTTCCGCAGCTCGTGAGGTGCGGACTCGACGGTACGTGCGCCCAGCCCAAAGCGCCTCCATTCGCGGTGTGGACCGAGAAGCACGACCGCGACATTTGGAGCGTTCCGACCAAAGGCGGTTTGGTCGCGGTTCTGCGAGCTCGCTCAGGAAGCCGCTGGGGCCTGTACCTTGGACAATCGACCGAAGGGGGCAACACGTTCGAGCTTCCGCGGACGATCGGCGAAGGCGCGGACACGCGTCGGGTCCTCGATTTTGGTGCGCTCCTCCGGTTCCCCGATCGCCTCGTGCTCCTGATCTCGGCCGACGTCGGCACGACGGGACGACGAGGTTGGTACGCGCTCGCGTCGGACGACGAAGGCAACAATTGGGGCCCGCCGTGACGCTTGGCTTTGGCTGCTCGAGCCCGCGGGATTGCGGGCCGGTGTTGGCAGGAAGCGCGGCGCGATAGCCGTCGGGAGCCGTGCCACGGAGCTTACGGACAGCGCTTCAGGATTGAGCGGACGCACGGCTTTCCCGTCGGTCGGGTCAGCACTGTCGGCGTGAAGAGCCGCACTTCCTTTGCCAGCGATTTGTCGACGCTGATGGTCTCTTTGACCGTGATGTATCCGACCTTGCGCGCCTCGAGCGTGTGCTTGCCGGGCAGGACGGAAATTTTCAATGCGTCGTCGACTTTCTGGATGAGCTCGTTGTCGACGAGAACCTCATCGCAGACTGGGATGCAGGTGACGGTCAGCTCGATCTTATCCGCGGCGGACGCGGTCGCTTCAGTGGGCGCGGCGGCCGTTGCACTTGGCCCCTCGTCTTGCGCGGCGACGCTCGATGCAGGCTCGGCGGGAAGCTCACTGGGAGTCGGCACAGGCACCGACACAGGCTCGTGCGTCGGCACCTCGACGGGACCCGTCGGCTTCGGCCGCAGCAGCGCGTACGTCGCTACGGCACCGATGAGCAGCGCAAGCCCAGCGCCGATGGCAATGGGCTTAAAGACGCTCGCCTTCTCGGGCTTCGCGGGGGGAATCGGCGGCAAACCGGGGGTAACGCCAACACCGGCGAAGCCTCCTCCAGGTGCACCCGGGTAGCCGCTGCCTTGCGGTTGTCGAGCCGCGTCGCGCGGAGGCGAATAACCTTCGTTCTCCGGCAGTGCCATCGTCGGTGCAGTTGGTAAGCCCGCCCGGTAGTCGCTGGGGTCGGAACCGCCAGCCGCGACGGCGATCGCACGCGCCAATTCCATCGCCGAGCGGGGCCGCTCGTTGGGGTTCACAGACAACGCGCGCGCAAAGGCGGCATCAAGCGCGTCAGGCAGATTGACACCGAGTTGTGCTGCAACCTGCGAGACGGTGGGGCGCGGCGCCATCACTTCCGCCTGCCAGCGCGCGAGGTCAGGAGGAGACGACTGACACGAGGCCCAGAACGATCGGCCCGTCAGCAAGTAGAACGCAATCAGCGCAGCGGCGAACACGTCGGCGGCAGCCCCGATGGTCGAGGCCGATTGCAGCTGCTCGGGTGACCAAAAAGGGGCCGATTTTGGGTAAACTTTATGAGTGGGGAGTGTGCTGCGGACGACGCTAACGCCGAAATCGGCGAGCCGGACCGCGTAGTCGGGGGCCGGGCCAACGAACACGTTGGCTGGTTTCAGCGCAAGATGATGGAGCTGCCGCGCGTGGCAGGCTTCGAGCACGCGCGCCAGGTTCTCAACGATCGCCGCAGCCACGAGCGGGGCCAACGGACCGTTTCGCACGAGCGACTCGAGAGACGGTTGCTGAACAAATTCGCTGACGATGTAAGGTGCGCTGGTCGCCGCGTCGTAGCCTGAGTCTGCCGCAGGAACGACCATCTCGAGCGGTAATTGGCCAACGGCGTCGTTGACTTGAGTGAGCTTCGACATCACATCGGCGCGTTGACCAATCAACGGGTCAAAGAGCTTGAGGACGACCTCGTGCCCGCTCGAGGCGACCGCATGGTAGGTCGCGGCCTCAGCTGAAAAACCGAGCAAGGCACGAACGCTGTAACGGCCGGCGACGACGTGTCCAATAACGAGCTGGGGGGCGCTCACGGGCTCTTTCCACCAGGCCCCGCGCTGCCTGAATCGGTCTCGGGAGGCTGCTTTTTTAGCGACTGAATCGCGTCGACGAGCGCGCGGCTATCCGCCTCGTCAGCTTTCGGCGCGAAGCCAAGAACCAAGAGTTCGCGTCCATCAATGCTCCCCACGAGGACCACCACATTGCCCGCCGCGAGCTCGCGTTTCGCACCCTCTTGCTCCCAAATCGAGAGTTTGTATCCTTCGAGTTCGAGCTTCTCAGGGACGTCGCGGAGGTGAACGTCGATCACGTTTTTCTGGGCGAGTTGTACCCCAACGCGCTTGCTCAGCCGCTCGATGGCGTCGATGCGAACCTTCTTGAGCTCCCAAGGCGATTTCGGGGAGTCAAAGGTCGTAGCCACCACCACGGCGCCCGCACCGCCGTTTTTTTCGGCGACCGTCGCATCACTTTCTTGGGCGTAGTGCCAGCCTGTCGGCGGCGAGATCGTCCAGCCAAGCTTGGGGATCCGCGCACGGGTGTCGCCTTTGCCGAGACAATTTTCCGCGAGCGATTCGCACTTCGCAGGAGGCGCAAGCGTGTGCGCGATCGTGGGGGTCTCAGGTGGCTTCGGCGGCGGATCACATCCGGCGCCGAACGCGAGCAACATCGCGCCGAGGGGCTGCAGCATCGTCGACTTCATGCGGGGCTGGCAGGTTAGCCTAGTCGCATCGTTCCGACTACCCGTCAGCAACACAGATGAAATCTGCGTGCACACGAACTGCCCGGTGGCGCCGACGTCTAGACCCCGGCCGGGTGAGCCCGTTTCGGATGCGAGCGGATCCCTGTAGAGTCCGCGGCCGCCATGCCGTCGCGTCTCGCCGCTGTCTTCTCGATACTGCTACCCCTCGGAGTAGGAGTTGGCTGCGACCGCACGAGCGGCTCGCGCGCGGAGCCGACATCCCGAGCGAGCGCCGACGCTTCGACCTCGGGCGAACAGGGCGAGCTACCGGCACCGGGAGCAAACGCGTCCACCGCCCCAGCAGCGTCATCCGCAGCCGCGCCGTCGCCGCTCGCCGGAACCTGGACGGGTACGTACGAAGCGAAACGCGCGCCGATTAAGTTGTCGCGCGCGACCCCTTGGCCGGCATGGAAGCGGGATGCCGGCAAGCAGGTTGGCAAGGGCACGGCGGAGCTCGACATCGACGCCAGCGGAGCCGTCCACGGCAAAGCCGCGGGCCCACTTGGCCCGATGATGCTGAGCGGCCGCGTCGAAGACGGCCTCCTCCGCGCGAGTGCCACGCCTGAAGATCCGACCGCCGACGGCACGATGTCGGGAGTTTTGACGGGCGAACTGCGTGGCGAGTCAATCCACGCGACGTTGCGCGCCTCCAATCGGCGGGGAGAGGCCGTTCGCGCCGCCGTGCTGGTGTTGAAGCGAAAATGACGCTGGCGATGACGCACACACTGGGTTAAGTGGTGGGTGGATAGGGGCTGAAGCATCATGTCCGACGCAACGAACGCACAGCGGAGCGACAAGCGAAAGCAAAGTCTCTACTTTCCAGAGACCATGCTCACCGAAATCAAAGACGAAGCGGCGCGACTCGACCGTTCGTTGTCCTGGGTCGTCCAGCGCGCATGGAAGCTCGCTCGGGCCGACATTCGTAAGATCCCGAGCGTCAACGACGTCGGCGACGACGACAGCGGCGAGTGACCATTCGCCTTAGCGCCGGCGGTCAAGTGAGCGTCGCGCAGGATGAATTCAGCCAACCGCACAGCGATCGCAGGCGCTTGCGACGAGAGGTTCGGCGATGACCGATTGGCGCGAGCGCTTCGTTCCGGTGAGCGACGGCACGCGATTGTACGTGCGCGAGCGGGCACACCCGAGGAGCACGCTGACGTCGGTGCTGTGCGATGGAATCGCTTGTGATGGCTTCATCTGGAGATACCTCGTCGACGACCTGAGCGAGCTCACCCACGTCGCTCACTGGAACTACCGCGGTCACGGCCGAAGCTCGGCGCCCGGCGATGCCACCCGCCTCGGAATGGACGCGCTCGTCGACGATTTGGAGGCGGTCCGCGGCGCCGTCGTTCGCGGCAAAGCCGTCCTTTTCGGGCATTCTCTTGGATGCCAAGTGGTGCTGGAGAGCTACCGAAAAGACCCGACAGGCATCGCAGGAGTCGTGCTGATTTGCGGAGCTCCGGGCCGCGTGACACACACCTTCAAAGGCAGTGACGCCCTCGCCCGCGCGCTCCCCGCGTTGATCGAGCGGGTCGAGCGCCATCCAGCATTGGCGCGCGCCGTTTGGGCGAGCCTGCCCCCTTCCGTCGCGACGCGTATCGCGCTCGCTTCGGGAGAAGTCGATGCCGGGGTTCGTCCCGAAGATCTGTTGCCGTACATGGAGCACGTAGCCAGCCTCGATCTCGGCTTGTTTCTGCGCATGCTTTCCGCGGTGGGTGACGTGACGGCGGAAGACATGTTGGCGACGCTCGACGTCCCGACCTTGGTCGTCGCGGGCACGCTCGATACGTTCACGCCGCCTGCGCGCGCCGAAGCCATGGCCGCTGCCATGCCGCGCGCCGAGCTGATGATGATCGAGGGCGGGACACACAGTGTGCCGATCGAACGGCGCGAAGCGGTTCAGGCGCGGATCACCGAGTTTCTCCGCACGAAGGTTGGGCTCGACGGAGCCTTCAGCGCTGGGTGATCGCGACTCGGTTTTCCTCTCGGTACGTGATGTTGCCGCTTTCGCCCGGGCACTGCCACGCGATTGCCCATTCCAGCTTTTTCCGGACGTTTTGGTTCCAGACGAGGGCTACGGGTCCGGGCTCGTCATCCATGATCATGGCCGAGGCGACGCGGTACCGATCGCCTCGAAGGCGATGAAACGCCACGATGAAGGAGCGATTCTGCGACGACTGACCCGTGACGAGCAGCAGCTCTTCGCCGGGAACAGGACTCCACACGACGGGCGAGCTTGTGAGCGTGTCGGCGGGTGCCGGCGCAGTTGAGTCGGGGCAGGATTTGCCACGCTGCAGGACCGTCGTCGCGCTCGCCTCATCGCGGAAATACTTTACGCCGTCGGCGAGGCTCTTCAGCTTGGGGTTCGACGCGAAGAGCGCGGCAAGCCGCTCGGTCGAGAACTCGACCTTCTGAACCGTAGGCTGCCACTGCGGCGCGGGGATGCTCGCGGTCGCGGTACTACCGTAACAGCAGCGAAAACCGAGGTCCGGCGAACCCGCCGTCGCATCGACCGCCACCCGGTGCGCGCAGCGGTGGTCGACCGCGGCCACATCCGCGCTCGCACCGCGCACGGCGGCCGCCGCATTGGCCCGAAAGCCCTTCAACGGCTCGACATCGCTTGCGGTCCACTCACGCAGAGCGCCACCCATCGCGAGGACACCGAAACCCGACGCGCAGTGCTCGGGATGCTTCGCGCACTCGGGGTCCCAGCCGACGCCACCCGAGAACTCGTGGCCCTCGGGGCCCTTGCACGCTCGCTCCCACTCAAGCTCGTTGCAGAGCCGCCCGCCTCCCTTCTCGCAAAGCTCCAACGCGCGTGCGCGCGGCAGCCCCGTCGTCGGTGGCTTCGAAGGGTCGTTCGGATACGGGAGCGCATCGATTTTGAACTCCTCCAGCGAGACTTCCTGTTGCGAAGCTTCGATGGTCGGGTCACGACCGCGGTCGCCCGGCGTACTTCCGCCGACGAACGCGCCGCCCGGCACGGACAGGCGTTCACCCGCGACCCGAGCGGCCCCGCGTTTGTGCTCGACGTGGGGGCTCGCGCCGTTTTCATCGGCCGCTTCTACGAGCGCCGCGCTGCCCGTTGCGGCCACGACGACGCCCGGGTTTTTTTCGCGATTGCACGCGGCAACGCCGAGGAGGAGAGCGAACCATGCGCCGCGCATCACACGCCGTTGTTAACGCGGATCGAGTCGCTTTGCATCCTTCTCGCGGCTAAGCTCTCCGCCCGTGGTCAATTCAAGTTCACCCGACCCCATGGCAGCGCAGATGGCGCGGCTGATCGTCGACAGCGACCTCGACGAGCTACGCGAAGTCGTCAAACGTTGGCTCGCGGAAGCACCCACCGGAAACGTGCGGCGGCAATATGAGGTCTTCGGCGCCAAGCTGGTCGAGATGAAACAAGCCCTAGCCGAGCAACCCATCCAACCGACCCGCGAAGAGCTCGAGCTTGCGCTGACGATGATGATGAAGCTCGCCCTCCAGTCCGATCGCCCTCGCTAGCCCCCACTCGCGATGTTCTTGGCAGACTTTCCTCCGGTCGCGCTCCGCATCTTCGCGGCGCTCCTCGGGCTCGTATGGGGCAGCTTCCTCAATGTCGTCATCTACCGCGTGCCGCGCGAGATGAGCATCGTGCGACCGCCCTCCCACTGCCCGTCGTGCAGCGCGCCGATCGTCGCCTATCGCAACGTGCCGGTATTCGGCTGGCTCGCGTTGCGAGGGCGCGCAGCCTGCTGCGGAGCCCGCATATCGGCGCGCTATCCGCTGGTCGAGGCGATAGGCGGCATCTTGTCGCTCGCTGTGCTCGAGACACTGGTCCTGTCGCTCCCTCCGGGAACGCCCGCGCTGCATGCCTTGATGGTCTACGTAGCGCACTTCGCACTCGTCCTCGGGCTCGTCGCGGCGGCGTTCATCGATCTCGAACACATGATCGTCCCCGATGCCGTGAGCCTTGGAGGGACCTTGCTCGGCCTCGCTACGAGCCCCATTCGGGACATGCCGTGGGTCGACTCGCTCCTCGGCGCGGCAGTTGGATTCGCGCTCGTGTGGCTCCCGTTTGATTTTTTATACAGTAAATTGCGCGGAAAACCGGGCATGGGACGCGGGGACGCGAAGCTCATGATGCTAGCGGGCGCGTGGCTCGGCGTACCAGGCGCGCTCTTCGTACTCGGAGCCGGAGCGATTCAAGGCACTGTCGCAGCCTTCGCGATGATCCTCTTTGGCAAGACCATCGAAGAACCCGAGGCCGTCAAACGCGAGCGCGAAGACGTGCGCCGTGAGCTTGAACAGATGAGCGAAGAGGAACGCGCTGAAGTGCTGCGTGAGCTCGCCCTCGACCCGCTCGCGGACGAGCCCGAAGAAGGCATCGGTAAAGCGCGGATAGCCTTCGGGCCTTTCTTGATTCTGGCTATCCTCGAGTGCCTTCTCCTCGGCCGAGAGCGGCTCTTCGAATGGCTACGGATCGCGTGAAAGCGATCGCGATCGCGGGCTTGGGGTTGGCGTGCCTCACAGGCTGCGGCTCGACCTTGCCAACGCCGAGCACGACACTCCACAGCGGAGACGGCTTCACACTCGTGCCCTTCCCGCCCCCGGTCGCCCGCGTGGAGTTCGTTTCACCGCAAGCCGACCCATCGGACGTTTGGCTCGACGGCTCCTGGGAGTGGGCTTCCCAACAATGGGGATGGCGCAGCGGCAGGTGGGAGGCTCCCCCATCCGCTGACGCGCGGTACGCGCCCGGCACTTGCGTGCGCAGCCCAAACGGGCCGCTCTACTTCTACCCGGGTCGCTGGTATCGAGCGGATGGGACCGCTGTTCTCGCGAAGAAGGATGTCGAATGAGGCGCTTCATTGGGTTGGCCCTGATTTTCGCTGCGGGCTGCAGCAAACCCCTCGAGTGCACGAGCGAGGTCACCGAGGGCGCCGGTACCCACCGCGCGAGCGCGCGCGCAGAAGCCGGAGAGGCCGAACCGAAGGTCCGTCAACGGGCCCTCGGAGCTGCTTGCGACCGACTGTGCGAAGCGCGCGGCGATGCGAAACCAGGCTGCAGTGCGCGATGCCAGGTCGATGCCGGTGCAGGCAAAATCGGAGCGCACGTCCGCTGCGCGAAGTGAGAGCTAAAGAGCCCGACATCGAGCGGTGCTATGCCGACGCCATGACGATGCCGACGCACGTGTTTCGCGAATACGACATCCGCGGCGTAGCCGACGTGGACCTCACCGATGAGCTCGTCTTCGCGATCGGTCGTGCCCTCGCGACGGACATTCGACTCGGCGCCGGCACCCCTGCCGGTGAGACGATTCCGATCGCCGTCGCCCGCGACTGCCGCCTGTCGAGCCCACGGCTCTTCGCGGCTTTGACGCAAGGGCTGATGGCCTCGGGCGCCGATGTCATCGACGTCGGCATAGGACCGACGCCGCTCCTGTACTTCGCGGCGCATCACCTCCTCACCAACGGCGCCGTGATGATCACCGGAAGCCACAACCCCGCCGAGGACAACGGCTTCAAGCTGATGCGCGGACTTGGCACCCTCTTCGGCGATGCCGTTCGCGCGCTGCGGGAACGTATCGAACGCGCGGAGTATGCGGACGGCCCTCGCGGCACGATGTCCACGCAAGACGTTCAGCCGGCGTACATCGCGGCGGTCGTAGCGAGCAGCCGCTTCGCACAATCTCCCGCCGAGTTGCGCGTGGTCCTCGACGCCGGCAACGGCTCGGCCGGACCGCTGTCGCTCCGCGTATTCGATGCGCTCGGCATCCGCGTGGATCCCATGTTCTGCGACATGGATGGCCGCTTCCCGAATCATCATCCCGACCCCACCGTCGAGGAAAACCTCGTCGCACTTCGTGATCGCGTCCTCAGCACGGGCGCACAACTCGGCATCGCCTTCGACGGCGACGGTGATCGGGTCGGCGTGATCGACGAAGCCGGCGGAGTTGTCTGGGGCGACAAGTTGATGGTGCTCTTCGGACGCGAAGTGCTCGCCGAGCACCCCGGTGCCGCGATCCTCGGGGAGGTCAAGTGCTCGCAAACCTTGTTCGACGACATCGCGAAGCGCGGCGGACGCCCAATCGTGTCGCGTACCGGACACTCGCTCATCAAGAAGCGAATGAAGGAAGAAGGCGCGTTGCTCGCGGGTGAAATGAGCGGCCACATCTTCTTCGCGGACCGCTATTTCGGATACGACGACGCGATCTACGCGGCGGTTCGCATACTCGAGATCATCGCGGCCACCGGCAAGCGCCCGGGCGAATTGCTCAGTGATGTCCCTTTAACCGCAGCCACACCGGAGCTGCGATTCCCCTGCCCCGACGCCATCAAGTTCAACGTCGTGGAGCGGGTGCTCGAACACTATCGGGGGACGCATGAAGTGATCGACATCGACGGCGCGCGGGTACTTTTCTGTGAAGGCGCATGGGGGTTGTGCCGCGCATCGAACACCGGTCCGGTCCTCGTGTTGAGATTCGAAGCCAAGACAACCGAACGTCTCGCAACGATCCGAAGCGAGGTCGAGGCCATCGTCGCCGAGGCGATCCGGGAGCTCGGGAATTGACGGAACCGCGCGACGGCTCCGACACCGGGACCGAAGAGCCCTGGACGATTGCGCGCCTGCTGCGCTGGTCGACCGACGACCTGCGGCAACGCGGCTCCACGAGTCCTCGGCTCGATGCCGAGTTGCTGCTTGCGCGCACGCTCAAGTGCGACCGGATCCGTCTCCTGATCGATGGCGCCCGTCCCCTCAGTCCGGGCGAGCTGCAGCACTATCGGGAGCTGCACAAACGGCGACGACGCGGCGAACCGGTTGCGTATCTGCTCGGCGAACGCGAGTTCTACGGGCGCACCTTCCTCGTCGACCGGCGAGTGCTGGTCCCTCGGCCCGAGACGGAACACCTCGTGGAAGTCGCGCTCGAGCGAACGCGCGAGGTCTCCCTTGGTGCTCGTGTGCTCGATCTCTGCACCGGATCTGGCGCCGTAGCCATCACTCTCAAAAAGGAGCGACCGACGACGCAGGTCGTGGCCTCCGACGTCTCGATCGACGCCCTCGCCGTTGCGAAAGACAACGCGCTGCGACTCGGGGCGCTGATCGCTTTCGTCCAGTCGGACGGCTTCGACGCCCTCGGCACGGACGCCGTGAAGCTCGACCTCATCACGGCGAATCCTCCGTACATTCCGGAAGCGAACCACGCGACGCTCCCTGTCGACGTGCGCGCCTTCGAGCCGAAAGTGGCCCTCACCTCCGGCGCAGATGGCCTCGATCTAACGAGACGCATCGTCGCCGCGGCTCCTCATGCTCTCGTGACCGGCGGCGTACTTGCAGTCGAAATCGACGCCCCAAGCAGCCATGCCGTTCGCGAGCTTTTCGAAGCGGCAGGATTCGAAGCGATCACGGTCACGCGCGACTACGCGGGCCTCGATCGAATCGTGTCAGGGCGCCGAAAGTAACGCCCAGGAAGGCTTTACCAGCCACCGCGTGCGAGAGTACCGTCGAGCGACATGGCAGGAGAACGCGAAGTCATTCCCACGGGAGCACCCGTCATCGCCCTTGCGGAGTCTTTGTCGGCCCTGTCGAAGTGGCTGTGGACCCCGCGCGACGAGGACCGAACGTCGGTAAACCCTGGGCCATGACCGCTTCGATTTTCATCCCTCACGAACTTTGCGAGGCGCTCGCATCGGCAGGCAGACTCGAACTCGACGGCGACGAGCTCACCCTCACGACGGGACGAGGGCGTTACCGCGTCCGCGAAGCCCTGCGGGTCATCAAGGAGGTCGCGAGCGGGACCGACGCTCCCGGTCTTTGTGGGACGGTACAACTCCGCACACACGTTACCGACGAGCTCGGTGCCGAGCTGCTCGGAGATTCGATGCTGCTCGACGATTCAGCTTACGACGTCGTGCCGGGAGTCCTAGCCGAGCCTATCGGCCTATGGGAGCCGCTGCTCGACCGCACGCCATGCGGCGAACGGGCGCATCTGACGGCCATCTGATGCCGCGCTTGCGAATTTGAGACCGTGCCCTCTTGCGAGTACGCTTCACTACGATGCCGACGTTGAGCTTTGTCTTTTTTGGCACTGCGGTGCTGACCTACCTCGCGGCGTCGTCGCTGTTCTATCTCGACGTGGCCAAAGGCCGTGAGGCCGCCATTCGCTGGCTCGCCCCCGCGCTGCTCGGTGCCGCCGCCCTGGCTCACGCATCGTACGTCACGCTGGCGAGCTTTGTGGCGCACGTCTGCCCAGTCCATTCGCTTCAATTCATGCTCTCGATGGCTTCCCTCCTCGCCTCGGCGAGTTACCTCGTCGCGCGCCATCGGGCCCGCATCGACGCGCTGGGGCTCCTGGTCGCGCCGCTCGGCCTCATCATTTTACTCGGGACCTTCTTCATCGGAACGTCTCAGCAGAGCCAGAAACTTCCCGCGAGTTTCATCGGCCTTCACGTGCTCGCGAGCCTCGCCGGCTTCGCGATGTTCCTGCTCGCGGGTGGAGCGGCGGTGCTCTACTTGGTTCAGGAAAAACGTCTGAAATCGAAGCGCATGCTCGAAGGAGGCCTGCCGGCGCTCGACTCGCTCGACCGCGCCGTTCATCGTTTCCTCATCCTCGGGTTCCCCCTCTTAACCCTCGCGGTGGTCAGCGGTACGGTTTGGACAAAGAGCGTCGCGCAAGGAACGCCACAAGAAGTGTTGCGACACATGCTGAGCTACGCGACCTGGATTGTCTTCGCAACGGTGCTCGGCTTGCGGGTCGTCGGCGGTTGGCGCGGACGGCGAGCCGCCTACGGGACGGTCGCGGGATTCGCATGCGTCCTAGCGGTGCTGACGCTCTACATCGTGCGGCCGCTCCTCGCCCTCGGGAGAGTCTAGCGTGCTTATCGTCGGGCTTTCGCACCACACCGCGCCAATCGCAGTACGCGAGAGGCTCGCCGTTCACGGTGAAGCGCACGAACAAGCGCTCGCTCGGTTCCGCGCCCTCGACTCCGTATGTGAAGTCGTCATGCTGTCGACCTGCAATCGGGTGGAGATCTACGCCGCGCCGGTTCCCGACGTGCCCTTTGAACGCGCAATCGCTGCAATCACGGGCGTGCTCGCAGATCTCGGCGGTCGCGAAGTGATCGCGCACCTCAGGTCGACCTCGGACCAGGCCGCGATAAAGCATCTGTTTCGTGTCGCGAGTTCGCTCGACTCGCTGGTCGTCGGCGAGCCGCAAATCCTCGGTCAATTAAAGGACGCGATCCGACTCGCCGAGGAAAATCACTCGCTTGGGCCACGTCTCACACCGGTACTCCGGCATGCGATGCAGGTAGCGAAACGCGTGCGGACGGAGACCGAAATTGGCAGCGGACAAGTGTCGATTCCCTCGGTGGCCGTCGATCTCGCACACCGCATTTTCGAGAGCTTCGAGGGCCACGTAGCGCTCCTGGTGGGAGCAGGTGAGATGGCTGAAGCGGCCGCGAAGCTCTTGGCGCGGCATGGCGCGAAACTGATCGTCGTGAATCGGAGTCATGACCGCGGTACCGAGCTTGCAAACACCGTGGGCGGTGAAGCGCGCCGTTGGGACAGGCTCCAAGAGAGTCTCGTCGAAGCGGACATCGTCGTGACATCCACGGCAAGTCCGACGCCGGTTATCACGAAGGAACTCGTTAAAGGCGCGTGCAAAAAGCGCCGCGGTAGGAGCCTTTTTTTGATCGACATCGCGGTACCGCGCGACGTCGCGCCGGACGTGAACGAACTCGAAAATGTTTACCTTTACGACATCGACGACCTGTCTCGCGCAGTGTCGAAAACACTCGCGGTGCGCGCGGCAGAGGCCGAGCGTGCGGAGAGAATCGTGATCGACGAAACGAAGCGATTCGCCATTCGGCGATCCCAAGAGGCCGTAACGCCGGTGGTCGTTGCGCTCCGTGAGCGCGTACACGAGGTGCTCGCGAGCGAGCTCGAGCGGAGTCTGAAGGGGCGGTTGAAACACCTCTCCGAGGAAGACCGCGAGAGTCTGGAAGCCATGACGCAGGCGGCCGTAAACAAACTTCTCCATGGTCCGACCGCACAACTGAGGGCACTCGCGATGCAGCAGCGAAGCGAAGAAGCTGCCGCACTCGTGACCGATCTCTTTGGGTTGGAAGAAGCGGTACGACTCGCGGCCGCGGCACCTCTCGTCGAGAACGCCGGAGACCCGCAAAGCCCCACCCCAACGGAGACCGAGGCGCACGACGCGCGTCGCGTGGCTGCCCGATGAAGGTTGTCCTCGCAACTCGGCGCTCGAAGCTCGCTCTCGCGCAGGCCCGCGCCTACGTCCGCGGACTCGTCAGCGCTCATCCCGGCCTCGAGGTCGAAGAGCTCCAGATCGTAACGACGGGTGATCGGATTCAAGATCGATCGCTTCAAGCGATTGGCGGAAAAGGACTCTTCATCAAGGAAATCGAAGAAGCCCTGCTCGATCGACGCGCGGACTTCGCGGTCCACTCGATCAAGGACGTTCCGGCAGAGCTCGCAGGCGGACTCTTTCTCGCCGGCATTCCGAAGCGCGAAGATCCTCGGGACGCGGTGATTACGCGAGGAGGCGGACTCGATGCACTTTCTCAAGGTGCCCGGATCGGAACCTCCAGCATGCGACGCGCGCTCCAGCTCCGCGAGCTGCGGCCAGATCTTCGCTGCGAGCCGCTCCGCGGGAACGTGGATACGCGTTTGCGCAAGCTCGAAGAGCGGGAATTCGACGGCATCGTTCTCGCCTATGCGGGCCTCCGGCGGCTCGACCTCGCAAGCCGCGCAAGTCAGGTGCTCGAGCCCGAGGAGATGCTCCCAGCAGTCGGGCAAGGCGCCCTCGGCATCGAGTGCCGAGCAGACGATTCGCGGATGATCGCCCTGCTTTCTGGCAGCGATGACCTCGACACTCGAATCGCCGTGGAGGGCGAGCGAGCCTTCATGCGGGCCGTAGGCGGAAGCTGCGAGCTGCCCGTCGCAGCGTACTGCGTGATCGGAGATTCCGAATTGTGGCTGCGTGGGATGCTCGCCGACGCGGACGGCGCCAACACACGGCGGGGTGAGCTGCGAGCGGCACGACCGACGAACATGATCGAAGCGCGCGCCCTCGCGGTGGCACTCGGTAACGAGCTTGGCGCCGCGCTACGCTGACGGCGAAACGAGCAAACTTACGGTCAATTGCAGAGGGATTTGCAGTCGACGTTTCCCGTACGCGGGCACGTTAGACCAGGTAGAGACTCGACAATCGCCGTCCAAATCCCCTGCCGCGTATCGAACCACCACGCGTCGCTAAGCCGCCCGCAATCGCTGTCGCCACCGAAGACGACGAAGGCCTCGCCGGTTGGAAGAGCCGCGAAGGCGAACGCGCTGCGTCGTTCGATGCTCGTCACGTCGGGAACGACGAAGTCTGCGGGAAAATCACACTGGGCCTTGGGCGGTTTGTTGAACGCATCGCCGACGATCGGGTGCTGCCACGCGAGCGTCCCAAGGTTTTCTGACGCGACGCCCGGCTCGAGGTCGAGCGTGAGCACGTCGTTGCGGTTGCCGAGAGCGGCGCCACCGTTGACGTCATCGTGACCACCAAACGCCACGAGGTGCCGGGGCTCGGCGGACTCGCCACTCCTGACAGACAAGCCAAGCTTGATGCGCCCGAAATCGAACCCTTGGGGGTGCGTCACGGCGAGCGTCGTCCAGGTCGCCGTCGCGAGGTCGAGCTCATGCAGGTCTTTCAAGAACGGACCGACGAAGGCATTCGCGTCGCCACCGTAAGCAAGGAACGCTCGGTGATTCACGGGATCGACCGCCATCGCGTGGAAGAGTCGCGGGGCTGGTACGGGGCCAACGGCGTCGACCTTGCGCCATTCATTTTTCAAGAGATCGAGCGCGTAGAGGTCGTTGGTCGGCGCGAACACAACCGAGGATGGCGAGGTCGTCCCTCCGAACACCCACATCGTGTCACCGTCGAGTATCGCCGCAGAGTTTGCGCGAGGCGTGGGGCCCGTTCCCGTCGGCTTGAGCTGAGTCCATTCTCGGGTCGCAAATTCAAACGCCCATAAGTCGCCATGCAGCGTGTAATTGCCGGTTTTTCCCGCATCTCGATACCGACCACCGAAAAGGAGGGCGCGGTTTCGCGGCACGTCGGAGACCATCACGTGCCGGGCTCGCGGCGATGGGCCGGCGACGTCGAGCTTCGTCCAGCCACCGCACGCCGTGTCGAGAATCCACGTGTCACCGAGGTGCTGGCGCTTCGGAGCGTCACCGCAGACGACGACAGCCTCATCGCCTCCAAAGATCACGAACTCGGCGCCATCCTCGCGCAGCGCGGCCGAGCTGTCGGCGCGCGCCGAAGGGATCCCTCCAGTGGGCAACACCCCCGAGGTGCACGCGGGCTTGGTCGAGCTCGGCAAGGCCGGAGTGCCTCCTCCTTGCGACGAAGGCGAAGACGTTTCGACCGGAGTCTCGCTGCAGCCGGCAACGAAGCCGATGATCCCAAAGAAGGCGCGGAGGCGCATTGGGGGAAGATATCGGAGGTCGGGCGCGGCGTCACCGTTGGGAAGTCACGGAACCATGTGGGCGCGGAGGATCCGGTCCCCTTCGACGAGCGTCGCCCAAGGGCCCGAACTCCGGCCGAGCCACGCGTACTGACCGTCGAGGTGCGGGTGATCGGCGTGCGTGACGAAAAACTGGCTCGAGCCCGTGTCGCGTCCCGCGAGCGCCATTCCCACAGAGCCGGCCCGAAAGACAACGGGTGCGGTTTCGCACGCCAAAGACGCTCGGCCTGGTGCTCCGCCGAAGCCATCGCTTGTTGGAGAGCCGAGCTGCGTGACGAACCCCGGCACGACCCGGTGGACGAGCATGCCATCGTAGAACCCGCCTTTCGCCAGCTCGACTATCCGAGTCACCGCGACGGGCGCCAGCGCGGGATCCAGCTCGAGGATGAGCTCGCCTACGTCACTTTCGAACACGAGCTTGACGGGTGCCCCAACGAGCCGAGACAGTTCGTCCGGCAACGGCAGCCCGGTATCGGAGGCGGTGCACACCGATTTTTGATCGCCCCCAAGAATTGCTGCCAGCGCGCGCTCGGCGTGTTGCCGCACGAGCGGGTGCGCCGAGCGGCAGAGACGACCTAACGGCTCCCGCGCACCGTCGAGCGCGAGCGCCCCAGCCGCGTCGCTCACGTGCATGATGGCCTCGATATCGCCGCTCGGCTCGAAGGCCTCGAGCAGGCCTATCAGGGCCTTGCCTACCTGAGGGGCGCCGCTGCGCCGGGTTGCCCGCTTCGGCGTCTTTCCGCGGTGCCTCTCGGGTTCCACGCGCCCGCCAATGCGGTCAGGGTGCTTCGCGATGACTTCAGCCGCGGCCGCCACAACCCCAGCGCTCTTCGACTCCAAGGCGAGCGCGAGAGGCACTTCGGGGTCGTCCAATTCGGGATGCTCGCCTATCAACCGAATGGCCGCCGCTCGCGCGAGGACATCGGAACCTTCGGCGTAGCGTTGCCACGCCCGGAGTCGCTTGCTGACAAGCTGGGTGCCGGGAAGACCGATCGCCATCACCATCGCCCGAGCACCGTAAAAGCCGCTGCCCGCCGCCTGTTTCGAGACCGTGCGGTCGCAATGTGCGAGCAGGGGATAATCGAAATCTCGCTCGGCGATCACGCGGGACGCAGCGCATCGAAGCATGCTGGTTCGGCGTACGACCGAAGGCGGCGCCTCAACCGCGACCTCGAGCTTCGCGTAGCGGTCCAGAATCGCGCGCGCGCCGTCGAGGTCGGTTATCGCGTCGAGCGCGGCAACGAGGCCGCCAAATTCCGGACCGACGAGAGCCGTGGCCTTGATCGGATCGTGCGTGTCCGGCAAGAGCGACGTCAACGCATCACGGAGCGCACGCTGCCCGGACGCGCCGAGCCTGCCAAGCGCACGAGCCGCCTCGGCCCTCTCGCTCGGGGTCGCCCTACCAACGGCTACAAGCTCGCCCAAGAGCGCGGGCGCCGCCGTTTCATCCGTTCGCCCGAGCGTACGTACCGCATGAATTCGGTCGACCCCTCCATCCGCCAAACGCGCGACGGCCACCTGGCGCGCACGCTCGGCGACGCTCGGGGGAAGGTGCTTCACTCGCCCGAGCGGCTGAAGCGCGAGAGCCCAAGGCTTGCTGCTCGCGCTTCCCGCGGCGAGCTCGAGCAACGCCACGCACGTTTCCTCGCGGAGACTTCCTCGCTGCTGCGCGATGTCTCCGAGCGCAAATACGGCGTCTTCTGCGTTGCGACCGCCTGCCGCCGCCCAATCGAGCAAGGTCTTCTCCGACGTGTCGGAGGCACAGCGCCCGATCGCCCGCGCAATCGCGGAGAGCGGCCGGAGCGCTCTGTCAGCGTCATTCCGTTCGTGAAGTCCGACGCCCCGGGCGACGAGAGACGAGACCGTTGCATCACGGGCCGATGCGCAGATGTCGCCCAGGCCGTAGGCCGCCCAGGCCACGACCTCGGGGTCGTCATCCGAGAGAGCGGCGAGCAACCGTGGGCGTTCTGCCGGGGACCGGAGGCGGGCGAGACCCCGTGCCCCCGCGCGGCGCACAGCGAGCTCATGGTCGGTGCCGTCCGCGTCCCGAAATTCTGCGGCGCGACGACTCAACTCAGCCCCCCTGAGCTCCATTGCGCGCGAGCCGAGCTTGCCAGCATCGGGCGACACCGAGGCGCTTGAAGACGCCAGTTCGTCCGACGACGCACTGCCACTCGGCCGAGGCTCCACCTCCCGTGGTTGACAACCCGCCGCGAGAACGACGATGGCCACAATCCGCGACGAAGCGCTCACGGTCCCCTGCTACTCCAACTCGCGCATCCGCGCCAACTGACGCGCATCGAGCCACGCGCTCACCTGCTCTCGCACGCGGCGGCCAAGGCTCGGTCGCGGGCTCTCAATCCAGGCTGGTGGCGGGCCCACAGCGTCGAGCCCGCAGCGCCGGAAGTTCGTGATCGCGCGCGGGAGATGCCAACCGCACGTCGCGATCATGACGCGACGAACGCCGAGCTTGGCGAGCAGAGCGGCGGTGAAATGAGCGTTTTCGACCGTGGACTGAGACTGCGCCTCGAGCAACACCTCAGCAGCAGGCGCACGCGTGAGGAGGATGTCGCGGATCACCTCGCACTCGACATGGCGAGACCACCGTTTGCCTCCCGACGCCACGATTCGCGCGCACCGGATTTCCTGATGCGCTCGAACTCCGAGTTCAATGCGGCGAGCCAGAGCGCTCGATGGCCGTCCATCTCGAATCGCGCAGCCAAGCACAACGATTGCGCCGAACTCCTCGGCGCGTGGCGGCACGCTCACGTCGCTCGACCGACTCCAAGGCACTCGCGGATCCGCGCATCGATAGCGCCGAGCGTCGCAGCCGGAAGGTTTTCGGCCAGCACGATGTCTTCGCCGAGCGCAGTGCGGAGGATCAGTCGGCGGGAGTGAGGATCGCATCGCAGCGAGCGGACCTGGTCGACGGGTACTTCGACCGAGCCACGCCAGGGGAGCGGGCCATGAGCGATCCTAAGCGTCTCAGCGAGCAGTTGGATGCGCGTGCGGTTGACGACTTGAACGACGAATCCGTAGACCAAGCCCAGCACGGCGAGCACCATCGTCGCGCGGTGGACGGGCTGGAACTGACCCTCCCGCGAAGCGATAAGCGAAAGCACGACGACGAACCCTAAAACCGAAATCGCGTACAGCGGGTGGATTCGATCCCTCCAGGCCAACTCGACTTCGGGGCTCCGATCCATGCTGCCACGAAGCCTACTCCAAGCCTCGAACGCGGCCATGCTTTCACGCGGGGGACACGGGTCAATCGTTGTCCATCCGTGGATCGCACGTGGATCGGGTTCCATGGGCCCAGCGAAGGGCGAGTGGCCTAAAGCATTCTAACTATTGAAATTCATGCGCCGACCGGCTCCACCACCCCACGGCTCGAACGGGCACCGAACTTGCACCGGCCAGCCGGTCGAATGCCACACGCCAAGCGCCACCGCCAGTCGCTTTCCCAAGTTGCTCTCGCCGCCGTCCTCTTCACGGCGTGCGCCAAAGCGGGAGCCGGAGACTCTTCCGCACCGTTGGAGACCGGAACTCCAGCAGCCTCCTCCGGCTCGGGCGATCCGACCTCTGCGGGCGCCGACTCGAACTCATCGGGCAGCACCTCCGGCGGCGTTGGAGGCAATCCGCACACCTCTGTCGGGAGCTCGAGCGTCGGAGCGGGGAGCGGGGTCGGGGGCGCATCGAGCACCGAGGTCTCAGCGGGAACGAACGCGTCGGTCGGCGTCGGAACCTCGTCCTCGTCGGGCCAAGGCGGGGCGTCGCCTGGCGATTGCGACCACGACGTGTGTACGGTGGGAGCGGCGCTGAAGTCGAGCTGCGACGCGTGCAGCGCAAGCCTCTGCGCGAACGATCCTTATTGCTGCGACACCGCGTGGGACAGCCTGTGCGTCTCGCAGACGAAAACCTACTGCGCGGGCGATCCGTGCGGCCTGGCGGGCTCATCGAGCAGCACAGCAAGCAGCACGGGCGGCGGCGGCGGCGACGGCGGCGTCCTGGCGGGCGACTTGCTGATTACCGAGATCATGAACGACCCCGCCAAAGTCGACGACGCCAAAGGCGAGTGGTTCGAGGTCCACAATACAACCGCCTCGCCAATCGACTTGAAGGGTCTCGTCCTTCGCCACCAGCTCAAGTTCGTCGATGCGAATGCCGTCGAACCTATCGGTAAATCACTGATCGTTCAGGGAGGTGGGTACGTGGTCCTCGGCAACAACAGCGACCCAACCACCAATGGCGGAGTCAAGGTCGACTACGTTTTCTCGGTGAAGGTCACGCTCAACAACACCAAGGATTATATCGCGCTCGAGACCTCCGACATGCAAGCGACCACCATCGACGAGGCCTCCTACGACACGGCGAAACTGAAGCTGACGGGCAAGAGTCGAAACCTCGATCCCGCGTGGATGTCGACACTCGGAAACGACGACGACACGCATTTCTGCGGAGCGAGCTCGCTCATCGCGAACAGCACGGACTTCGGCACGCCAGGCAAGTCAAACGACGCGTGCAAGTGAGCCACGCTCGATAGGTGCCGGCGCGGCAAGTGCGTAAACCTAGGGCCAATCCGCGTCAGAACCACCGAGCTCGCGCCAGGCCAGCCGCAGCTCTTCCGGAACGGGTGAGACCGCTTCGAGCGCGGGCAGCTCAATTCGGGCGCAGTGCAGCGCCACGCGTTCGATCGAGACCACGCGACCGTCGGAGGCCACGATGCTTGTGGCTCCGCCGTACAGTCGATCGCCAACAAGCGGCACGCCCGCACCCGCCGCATGGGCGCGAAGCTGATGCATGCGCCCGGTCTCGGGGGTTAGCTCGAGGAGCAGCGCGCGCGCCCGTCGAATCACGCGAAAATGTGTGCGCGCCGGCAGTGCATCGGCCCCACCCACTCGCGCGAGGTCACGGCCCGCGCGATCGCGACCTCGCGACAATGCCAGGTTCCAGACCCCGTCGAGGGCAAGGTCGGCATCTCGCGCGATGCCGAGATAGGTGCGCCGCACGTGTCCCTGTTCGCGCCAGGCTTCAAAGGTTCGACTCGCGGTTCGACCGAGACAACAAGCAACCACGCCACTGACCGGCACGTCGAGCCGAGTGGCCGCATGAACGTGACCACCGCTGAGAGAGCGCAAGAGCTCACTCACGACGGAATCCTCGCCTTGCTTCGTCGTCTCAGTCGGCAGCCCGGCAGGCTTGTCCACGAGGATGACGCCATCGCGCTGCGCGAGAACTCGCAAGTCGCCAGGCCGCGCCTCGCGACGAGGGTGCAGATCGATGCGGTCGCCGCGTTCAACCGGATCGGTCGGTCCCGCGGGACGTCCGTTCAGGAAGATGCGCGACGCGTCCACATGCGGCAATGCTGCGACGACACCTCCGACGGTAGCCGGGTCTCCATCTTGAACGACCCACGTCATCGACGGCTTCACGCGCGGGCCGGCCTGTCGAGCCGGTGCACAAGGCCCCGCTCACCGTCGACGCGCACGCGATCACCGCGCGAAAGCGAAGCCGTCGCGCCCTCGACGCCGAGGACGGCAGGCACTCCAAGCTCGCGAAGCGCCTCGGCGGCGGGCGAAAGCATGCCGCCGGATTCACAGATGACCGCCCCTACAGCAAAATAACGCGGCAGCATCGCGACATCGAGAGCCGAGGTGACCAACACGGTTTCCGCGCCGGCACGCTCGGACGCCCGCAGCTCTCCGTCGATGCAAACATTGCCGTCGACGACACCGCTGCTCACGCCAATGCCACGCACCTGCACGTCACTCGAGAACGGCGCGGCGATGCGAGGCGGGAAGCCAACAAAGCTCAGCGGCGGACCGGGCTCGCTCGCCTCCAGGTGCCGCTCGATTTCATGCATTGCAACCACGTGCCGAAGCTCCGGTCGGCCCGTACGAAACGACGCGACGATGCGCGCAAACGAACAGGCGAAGGCTCCACCTGGTGGAAAAGCCGAATCGATGCGCCGCAGGCGACGATCGGCGTCTCCCACAACCGCACGAAACAAAGCCAACACCCGATAAGCAAGCCTGTCCAAAGTTGCCCGTGCTCGCGCTGTCCTTCGCGACCGCTCAACGAGGGACCGCAACGCATTGCGCTCCGCCCATCCAAGGTCGGGTTCATGACGTGCGATCTCCGCGTCAGCCCTCGCTCGGACGCGCTCTTGCGCCGTCTCGACGCGCGTTCGTGCAGCGCCATCGAACTCGAGCCATGCGCGAATCATCACAAAAATTTCGCGAGGATCCTCGCTCCATCGCGGTCGCTCGAGATCGAAGGGTGAGCGTGCCACATCCCCGTAGCTCGATAAGAATTGCCCCAATGCGCCACGAGCAGCGCCATCTGCAAAGTCATCGAGGGAGCGAGGGCTTCCGGCGAGGCTCGCGAGGGCAGGCTCGTCCGCGCGAAACACGTCGACGACCCGGGCAAACGCGACCGTAAGCGAGGCTCCGAGAGTCGCTCCCGCACCGCTAAGCGCAATCGCCGCCGTCGCTTCGCTCGCTTCGTGGCCTGCTCGCCGGAGGAGCGCTCGCAACGCGACTTGATGACAGAGCTGCGAAGCTGCCACACCGGACCAAAGCTCGACTGTGCGTCCAAGCAACTCGTCGATGCTCGACAAAGTCGTCGCGATCCCATCGGTCGGCAGCAACGTCAGATCCATCTCACCGAGAGCTCGCGCCGAACGCTGCAGCTCACGCTCCATATCGCCAAGCTCGCGGTGGAGGCGAGCCTGCCTCGACAGCAGCGCTGCCCCTTGAACGACTTGGCGCAATCGACGAGGCGCGCTGCCGGACCGATGAACGAGTTGGTCGAGAAGCTCCGCGCTCGCGGTTCCCGTGGCGGCAAGCACGTCACTCGCCGTCAACGCGGGAAGATCGCGTACGGCCGCGGCAAGCGAGTGCAAGCCGAGGTAAGTTCGGCCCCCTGAACTCCAAACGAATTGCCGCGGCTCCTCCGTGGACGCCCCAAGAGCGTGCAACCCGGCGAGAGTCGCTCGCTCCACCGCGCGGGACAGAACGCCTTGCGACAACGGAGCCCGCGGCCAACGTTCGACGCGACCGCAAAGCACCTCGAGCCACGCAGAATCACCGTCGCCGTCGCGCGTCCGCCAACGAGGAGAATCGTCGGCCTGAAGGACGGTGAGCATGGGCTCCGGATGCGCCGTAAACGCAACCGCCACAAGAGCGTCCGCTCCGAGCACGCGTTCGGCAGCCGCGGACAGGTTCTGCAAGAGCTCGAAGCCGCGAGGCGTCAAGGCGGCATGCAGCGGTCGAAGCGCCTCAGGAACATCGCCACCTCGCCCAAGCGCAACGGGGGCGAGCACGAGGGCCGAACGCCCCGTGTCACCAGCGACCGAAAGCTCGACGCCGAGCTGCCACGGCGCGCCGGAGTCCGCACGGTGCCGCCCCGTCATGCGGGTCAGCCAGAGCAGGTGATCGTACGAAACAACCGGCTGCAAAAGGATCGCGACGGAGAGGTCACGCACGCCGCACTCGGCATAACGACCGACGGCAAGCGAGGCTGCGGCGCTCGCCCAAACACGGCGAATCGCTGCGAGCACGTCAGCCGAACGGTCGCAAACAAGCTCGGTATGCAAGTACCGCGCGGCATCGGTCGCGCGCTCGCCCGTCGCGACGAGACTCGGACGCACGGCAATACCGGCGGAGGGGCGAACGGCAAACGCATCCCACCACGCTTCGACCGCAGCCACGAGATCCTCGGGCAGCGTCGCGGCGAGGAGTTCTTCGACGGCCCGAGCACAATGCTCCTCGCCCTCGGGAGTACCGGCGAGTTTAGCGAGCGAGCGAAGGTCGTGTTTTTGCGGCAGGACCGCCGCAGCGATTGCGTCGAAGTGGGTCGAATCGACAACCCAGGAGTCCGGAATCGCCACGCCGGCGGCGCGAAGGGAAGCGTGGGCCATGGCTTTGCGGCCAATGCGCTTTGAAGCATCGCTCCGCGTCGCAGCCTCGGAGAGCGGACGAACGATGCGCGCGTAGTCGCTTGTTCGCACCGAGACACGCCCATCACTCGGACCCGCCATCGTTTACCTCACCAGCTCAAAACAACCTGCGTCTCGACTCGCCTCACAGCGTCGGCGCGGCTCCACGACTGCTGGATGGCCTCGTCGACATCGATCGTGCCCAAGGCCGAGAGCGCACAGCGGCTCATCGCCGGATCGAGACCACCGGGATCGATGACCCGCAAATGCGTGCTGCCTGGCTCGGCAATCAGGCGCAGGACCAGTTTTCCCGTGCTGCTCGTCTGACAGCGCTCGAGCGCGGCGTGGGCGGGAGCGAACAGCGCCTCTGCCTCCAACGGGGCGATGCCCGCAAGCTCGCTTATTTGAAGCGAAGGGCCGACCTTCACGGGCGGTGCCGCGGGGAATAGCGCCGCGGTTGGCCTCTCGTCAACCTCCGACGTGGCCACGGGTGCCGCGCGCAACACCGTGGACGGCTGGGCTGGCACAACCTCGGCAACCACGGGCCGCGACGGGCGCGTGACTTCCCAACACGCGGAGAGCAGTGCCGGCAAAATCAGTCCCGACACTGCAGCGGCGTTCATCGCCCTTGCTGAGTTGCGTCGAAAGCCTTCATGTCGCGGTCACCCGCCGACGACAGGTAGGCGAGGAGCATGCTCGTCACCATGAACGCAGCCGCCATGACGCTCGTGAGCCGCGTCATGAGGTTCGCTGAGCCTCGGCCGCCGAACACCTGTGTCGAGCCCGCGCCGAGCGAGCCGGAGAGACCACCACCCCGCGACTGTTGCACCAGGATCACGGTGACCAGGAACAAACAGTTGATGATGTGGAAAACGTTAATAATCGAGTGAAGCATGGAGCGCTCTAAATGACCTCGGAGGCTACTCCGATTTGCCCTGTCGTGCCAGTTTGGCTGCGATTTCTATGATCTTTCCGAAACCGTCGGCTTCGAGCGAAGCGCCGCCAACGAGCGCCCCATCGATGTCCTTCTGCGCGAGCAAGCCCTCGGCGTTGTTCGCTTTGACGCTGCCTCCGTAGAGGATTCGCGTCTGGTTAGCGAAGTCCCGATCGACGCGCGAGAGCAACTCCCGAATCGCCGCGTGGATCTCTTGCGCATCCTCCGGGCTCGCAACCTTGCCCGTCCCAATCGCCCACACAGGTTCGTATGCGACGACGCCGTCGCCCCCCGACTTCGCGAGCTCCGCCGCGAACGCGCCTATCTGCCGCTCGATCACCTCGAGGGTCTGGCCCGCCTCGCGCTGGTCGAGCGTCTCGCCGACGCACACGATGCATTTAAGGCCCCCGGCGTTCGCCGCCACGACCTTCTTCAGCACCGCTTCATCGGACTCGCCGAAGAGCTGACGTCGTTCGCTGTGGCCAATGATCGCCCAAGTTGCCCCCGCGATCCGGAGCATCGGTGCGCTGACCTCACCGGTAAATGCGCCCGATTCTTCGAAAAACAAATTCTGCGCGGCAACCGCGACGTCGCTCTTCTTGTTGTAGAGTTCGTTTGCCACTGCCGCGATTGCGGTGAAGGGCGGAGCGACGACGACCTCTGTTTCCTCGTTGTTTGCCGCGACGCGCGCGATGCTGAGCGCGAGGTCGCAACCATCGGTCCCGCCGGCGTTCATCTTCCAGTTACCCGCGATCATCAGGCGGCGCCCCGGGTTCGTGGCGGCGGGGATCACGTCTGCGGGGAGGGCCTCGGCCTCGTGCGTTTCCGACTCGCTCATGGTCTCGCTCCTCTGCGCAGCGCCTCGATACCGGGCATCCGCTTTCCTTCAATGAACTCCAGCGACGCGCCGCCACCGGTCGATAAATGATCAAACCCGGCCGCGATGTCACCGCCTGCCTGATTCACAGCCGCCGCGCTATCACCACCGCCTACCACCGTGAAGCCGGCGATGCCGCTCATCGCCCGCGCGAGCTCAAAGGTGCCCGTGGCAAATGCCGGCGACTCGAACAACCCCATCGGCCCGTTCCAAAAAACGGTCTTCGCGCCACGAAGCACAGCCGAGTAGGCGGCGATGGTCTTCGGACCGATGTCGAGCGCCATCGTCTCGGCAGGCACGGCGGTGACCGCGACGACTTGGCCTTCCACCACATCGATCCCCGTTCCGACGACAACATCGACCGGCAACAGAAGCTTCACACCCGCCGTGTCGGCTTTTTGAAGCAACGTTCGCGCGAGGGCGAGCTTGTCGCCTTCGACGAGGCTCCGTTGCATGTTAAGGCCTTGCGCCGCGAGGAACGTGTTCGCCATCGCTCCACCGATGCAAATCGACGTGCACCGCGCGAGCAGCGCTTCGATCACAGCGATTTTGTCGCTGACCTTCGCGCCGCCGAGAACGGCCACGTAGGGGCGCGCCGGCGCTCCGACCAGACGCGCCAACGCGGCGAGCTCACTGGCGACGAGCAATCCCATCCCGCGATCTTTAACGAGGCGAGGAAGCGCGTCGACCGAGGCATGCGCCCGATGCATCGCGCCGAACGCATCATCGACGTAGACATCGCAGAGCTCGGCGAGAGCGCGCGCAAACGTCTCGTCATTTTTCTCCTCCCCCTGGTGAAAGCGGAGGTTTTCAAGCAAACAGATCTGCGGCCCGCCGCGCAACCCCGCGCTCGCGACGCGCAGATCGTGGATGACCTTTTTCGGGGCATCGCCGATACAGTCTTCGGGGAGATGCACCTCCCACCCCGTGAGCTCGGCTAGTCGCAAGCCCACGGGCTCGAGCGAGAGGTTCTCGTCGTGGCCTTTCGGTCGCCCGAGGTGGGATGCGAGAATGACCTTCGCGCCCGCCTCTACAGCATAGCGAATCGTCGGCAGCGCGGCGCGAATGCGCGAGTCATCGGTAATGGCTCCCGTCTTCTTGTCGAGCGGGACGTTGAAGTCGACGCGGATGAACACGCGCTTGTTCGCGAGCCACTCGCCCTCCTCGAGCGGCCCTTTCTGAAGTTGTTCGATACGGACAATGTCGTCGAAGGCCACGCGCGCTCCCTCTTTTCCGCTCAGAGCTTGGCGGCAACGATTTGGGCCAAATCGATCATACGATTCGAAAAGCCCCACTCGTTGTCGTACCAAGAGAACACCTTCACGAGGGTCTTCTGAAGCACCTGGGTCATTGTGGCATCGAAGCTGCTCGAGGCCGGGTTGCCGATGAAGTCTCCGCTGACCAGCTCGATGTCGACGTAGTCGAGAACGTTCGACATCGGGCCTTCGGAAGCCGCCTTCTTCATCGCCGCGTTGAGCTCGGCGACCGTAACGGGCTTCTCGGTCTCCACGGTGAGGTCGACGAGCGAGACGTCGGTCGTCGGAACGCGCACGGCGATGCCTTCAAACTTCCCCTCGAGCTCGGGAATGATCGCGTAGATCGCCTTCGCTGCGCCAGTCGAGGAAGGCACCATGTTGGCCGCGGCAGCACGCGAGCGGCGCAGGTCGCCTTTGCGGTGCGGCACGTCGAGGAGCGATTGGTCGTTCGTGTACGCGTGGACGGTCGTCATCATGCCGCGCTTGATGCCGAAGTTGTCGAGAATCACCTTGGCGATCGGTGCAAGGCAGTTCGTCGTGCACGAGCCGTTCGAGAGAACGTGATGCTTCGTCGCATCGTAGAGGTGGTCGTTGCAGCCGATGACGACGGTGAGGTCATCACCCTTGGCCGGCGCACTTACGATGACTTTTTTGGCACCGGCTTCCACGTGCTTCGCCGCCGACTCGCGCGTCGTGAAGAGGCCCGTGCACTCAAGCACGATGTCCACGCCGAGCTCCTTCCACGGGAGCTTCGCGGGGTCCTTCTCGGCAATCACCTTGATGGGCTTGCCGCCGACGTTGATGAGACCGTCGCCCGCCTCAACGGTCGATGCAAACGTGCGATGCACCGAATCGTACTTGAGCAGATGGGCGAGCGTCTTCGGATCCGTGAGATCGTTTATGGCCACGAGCTCGACGTCTGTGACGCCGCGGTCATAGAGGGCACGGGTGACACAGCGTCCAATACGTCCGAAGCCGTTGATCGCAATTTTCACAGCCATGACAAAACGCTCCTGCGGAAGGTGGGGTGCGGGTAGAGGCAGGGATAGGTACTCACGCAGCCGATTCGGGTCAAGGACCGTCGGGCTCTGGATGTGCCAGGCAAAGGTGCTCCGACGTTCAGGTTTTTTTCGCCGCGAGGAGCAACTTTACGCGCTCGACGTAAGCGACGCCCGCAGCCCCAAACAACTCAGCGAACAGAAACGCGGGAATCAGGTACTGCGGAAACAGCGTCGACCCCTCGCCGTGACGAAGGCAACAGAGGTGTCCGACGCGGTCATGGACGACGCGAACGGCCATCCCGGCTTCGTCGGCGGCCTTCAAAAAGTCGTGGTCCTCCCCCCAGTGCTTGTCGCCGAAGCCGACCTTCTCGGTGACCGCCTTTCGGTACATGAAGGAGAACCCGAGCCCATAGAGAAAGTTCGTCCGAAAGCTCTCCCGCGCCGTCGCGGAATAATCCTTCACGGGGATGAGTGAGAGCGGCTCTTTGGGCCCCATCTTGTAGTGGTGCGGAGCCTGCTCGACGACGTCCCAGTACGCGAAAGAGTCGTGCAAAAGGCTTAGAATGAAGAAGCCGCCGGCCTTCACCGCGTCATGCTGCGCGAGCTCGCCATGCATCCAAGTCAGGTAGTCGGGCGCGTAATAATCGTCGTCATCAAAGTGGGCGATGACCTCGCCTCGCGCGAGTTTCGTCAGCAGGTTTCGCTTAGGACCTATCGGAAGTCGCGTCCGCGCGTGCCGGTAGATCACCCGGTCATCGGCGAGCGCCGAGAAAAATGGCGAAGGCTCCGCGCTGTCGTCGACGACGACGAGTTCCTTGTCGGGCCAGTCCTGCGAGCAAAAAACGCCGTAGAGGTTCTCGTGCCACTCGGGGCGCTCATAGGTCGGGGTGATGACACTGATTTTCACGGGTCAACCCTCCACAAATGAGCCAATCCTGCGGAAGCGCCGGTAGCGATCGTCGACCAGTGCGGCACCGTCCAGCGGAGCGAGCTCGGCGAGCGCGAGTCGAATCGCCGCGCAAAGTTTGGCGGCCGCAGCGTCGTGATCTTGGTGCGCTCCGCCCGGTGGTTCATCGACGATCGCATCGACGACGCCGAGCCGCAGCAGGTCGGCGGACGTAAGCTTGAGTTGCTCGGCCGCTTCTTCGGCGCGAGTGCCGTCTTTCCACAAAATCGCAGCGCAGCCTTCCGGGCTTATCACCGAGTAGCAGCCCAGCTCGAGCACGAGCACGCGATTCGCCACGCCCAACGCCAGCGCCCCGCCCGAGCCACCTTCGCCGATCACACTCGCGATGATTGGCACCCGTGCCCGCGCCATGGCGGCGATCGACGCACCGATCGCTTCGCTTTGACCGCGCTCTTCGGCGCCGATGCCAGGGTAGGCGCCGGGCGTATCGATGAACGTGAGAATGGGCAGTCCGAAGCGGTCCGCCATCTCGAAGAGCCGGATGGCTTTTCGGTAGCCCTCGGGGTTCGGCATCCCAAAGTTGCGCTTCACGTTGTCTTTGGTCCCCCGCCCTTTTTGATGCCCGACAATGACGACGCTGCGGCCATCGAATCGCCCCAATCCAGCCACGATCGACTCATCCTCGGCGAAGCGCCGATCGCCCTTCAGCTCAATCCACTGGTCGACGAACCGCCCGATGTAATCGAGCGTGTAAGGCCGGTTCGCGTGACGCGACAGCTGGACTTTTTGAATCGGCGACAACGTGGCGAAAAGTTCACGTGCGACCTTCTCCGTCTCGACCCGCAGCGCGGCGAGTTCGGGCGCAAGCGTCGGTTCGCCCAGAGCCGCGGCCTCGAGCTCTTGCACGCGCTCGAGCAGCTCGACTACCGGTTTTTCGAAAGGCAGAACCAAGGTCGCCATGCGGAATTCTCTTACCACGATGGCGCGGCGGCATCAGCGCGCCAGGAAGAATTCAGCGGCTCGCGTCGGGTGCTCTCGGCGTCATCGGCATGCCGATGGGAACGGCGACGCTCGGCCGCGTGCGCACGACGTTGAAGACCCTCATCGGCCTCTCTTTGCCGCGGATGCGCATGTGCGCAAGCTCTTCGACTTCGAATCGCGAACCGAGCTTGATGCGGGTGTCCTCGCTAACGACGATCTGTCCCGCGAGCGCCTGCGCACAAAGCCGAGCCGACGTATTCGCAACGTCGCCGATCACGGTGTAGCTGAGCGCGCGCTTCGAGCCGATGTACCCGGCGACCACCGGCCCGGAATGCACCGCCATACCCACGCCGAGAGGCGGCACTCCGCGCTCGATGCGCGATCGATTGAACCGCCCGAGCACCTCCGTTTGCTCGAGCGCACAGTCGACGGCGCGCTCTGGATCGTCATCATGGAGCACCGGCGAGCCCCAGATCGCCATGATCCCGTCGCCCATGAACTTGTCGAGCGTGCCGTCGTATTTGAAGATCACCTCAACCATCGCCTCGAAGTAGGCGTTGAGCATCTCGACAATCGCCTCGGGCGGCGTGCTCTCGCTCATGCTCGTGAAGCCGCGAATGTCCGAGTTGTAAATCGTGCATTCGGTGCGCGCACCGCCTAGCTTCAGCTCGACCTGGCGATTGATGACCTGCTCGGCGACAGCAGGTGAAACGAAGCACGACAAGCGCTCCTTCTGCTTGTCGAGAATGTTTATCTCCATAAACATCGCGGCCTGATTCACGACCGCAATCACGAGCTCGAGATCCTTCTGCTGGAACTGGGCGAGCGACGTGCTGTCGAGCCAGATCACGCCGAAGAGTTCATCGTGATGGATCATCGGCGCGACGATCGCGGAGTGGATTTGATGCAAGATCATGCTCTTGCCCTTCGATGCCGCGAAATCGAGCCCAGCGTCATGCGTGATCACCGCTTTGCGATTCTCGAGCACCTTGTGCATGATCGTATTGGACACCGTGATCGCGCCTCGGCCGCCGTCTTCGCGATGACTGGCAACCGGCTGCATCGCGCCGTCGGCGTCTTGCATGAAGATCACTCCGCGCTGCGCGTGGGTGAACTTGAAGACCGAGCGCAAAATCTTATCGAGTAGTTTGGTGAGATCGGTCTCACTCGCGATGTTCCGCGTCAGGTCGTAGATCAAACGCAGCCGTTCGTAGTCAGCACGAACCTGGAGCGGGTTCTGCGCGATGTCGTCATACGAGCGAAACTCGGCTTCGTCCGCCGCAATTTCGGTGCCGATCTCTTGCGCTTCGTCGTCTTGATCGACTTGCGTGGCCGTCGCCGGCATCGCGGGGAGAAAGGCCGTCGCGAACGCGCGGCTGCCGGTGCGTGGCGCTTGCGGCAGCCGTTGCGGTTGCGGTTGCGGCGGAAGCCTGCGTGGCGGCGGAGCCTGCCCAACGCCCTCGGTACGCGGAAAGGTATCAACCGATGCGCCCAGCACCTGGCCGCGCACGGAAGGCGCCCCCGGATAGTTGCTCGGTGGCAACATTGGGGCGCGCAGGGGAGATGCCGGAGTGTACCCCTGCAACGCCGGGTTGCTGGCCGCCGAACCGCTGTGAGGAGCCAGACTCTGCGGTTGTTGCCACCCGCGCGGCGCGCCAGGGGGCCACGAGCCCGTCGACGGTACGGACGCGGCTGCACCTGGAACGGCCGGCAACGGCAGCCCTGGCAACGGGCCTGCCTGCCCATCGAAACGAGCCTTGGTCTGACCCATCGAGATCTCGTCGCCATGGCTCAACGCCCGTTCGCCTTGAACGCGCGAGCCGTTGACGTACGTGCCGTTGAGGCTACCGAGATCGCGTAAGACGAACCCCGTCGCACGAAGCTCGACGATGCAATGCTCCTTCGACACGATCTTGTCGAGCACCTGGATCGTATTGCTCGGGTGGCGACCGAGCGAATTTCGGGCCTGCAGCTCGACTGTCTGCTGCCCTTCTTTCGAGTCGAGGGTTAGCCGAGCCATTGACGGGAGCCGAGCTTATCCGCCGAGGGCCCGCACCACAATTTGAAACGCTAACGGCCAGTAGGAAAGCCGCGCAGGTCGCAATCAGGGCCGCGGATGTTCAGGTTGGCGCGCCTTCGGGGCACGAGTACCGGATCCGGTATGGCGTCGGCTTTACTTCTCGCAATCGATCAAGGGACGACCGGAACGACCGCACTCGTGATGGATCTCGAAGGGCGGACTCTCGGCCGAGCGACAGTCGAGTTTCCCCAGCATTTTCCCGAGCCAGGGTGGGTCGAGCACGACCCCGAAGACATCGCTTCGAGCGTGCAACAAGCTCTCGCGGGGGTGTTTGCTTCGGCCGGCGTCGAGGGTTCGGCGATCGCGGCGATCGGCATCACCAACCAGCGCGAGACCACGCTCTTGTGGGACCGCGCGACCGGCACGCCCATCCACCGCGCAATCGTGTGGCAAGACCGACGGACCGCCCCACTCTGCGCCACACTGAAGCCTCACGAGGCGGAGACCCGCGGACGAACAGGACTCGTGTTCGATCCCTATTTCAGCGGCACGAAACTGCGCTGGCTGCTCGACGAAGTGCCCGGTGCCCGCGCCCGCGCCGAGCGGGGCGAACTTGCATTCGGAACCGTAGACTCGTTCCTCGTGCATCGGTTGAGCGGCGGCGCCGTTCACGCGACCGACGTCACGAATGCCTCGCGCACGCTGCTGATGAACCTGAGAACACTCGCGTGGGACGCGTCGATGCTCGAGCTCTTGCGCATTCCGCCGAGCGTGCTTCCGGCCATCGTTCCCTCTGCCGGCCTGATTGCGAGAACGCGTGGGTTTTCAGGCCTTCCCGACGGTTTGCCGATCACCGGAATGGCGGGCGATCAACAAGCGGCGCTCTTCGGTCAAACGTGTTTCGAGACGGGTGACGCGAAGTGCACGTACGGGACCGGCGCCTTCGTCCTCGTCAACATCGGGAACGCACCGATTGCCAGCAAACACGGGCTCCTAACGACCGTCGCTTGGCAAGTGGGCTCAAAAGTGAGCTACGCGTTCGAAGGCAGCGCATTCGTGGCCGGAGCTGCCGTGCAGTGGCTTCGGGATGGCCTTGGCCTCGTAAAATCCGCGGCCGACATTGAGGCGCTCGCCGCCAGCGTCACGTCGAGCGACGGAGTCTATTTCGTCCCCGCGCTGGCCGGACTTGGCGCGCCCTACTGGGACCCCGAGGCCCGCGGTATCGTCTGCGGCCTGACACGCGGCACGAGCGCCGGTCACCTCGCGCGCGCGACCCTTGAAGGCATCGCCCACGAGGTTACGGACCTGCTCGAAGCGATGGCCGAGGATTTGGGCGCGCCCCTCGCACGGATGCGCGTCGACGGCGGCGCCGCGGCCAATGGCCTCTTGATGACCGAGCAAGCGCGGCTCGCCGGCCTCGTGATTGAGCGCCCAGTCGACCTCGAGGCGACCGCACGCGGCGCAGCCATGCTCGCAGCGGTCGGACACGGGCTCTTCGCCGACCTCGAAGACGTGCGCCGCATGGCACCGGTCGAACGGCGTTTCGAAGCCACGCGCGATGCTCGCCGCGAGCATGACCGGAGCGGCTGGAAAAAGGCCGTCGAGCGTGCGCGCCTGCACTGACCGTCACGTAACTGGACGGGCCGAGGGCGCATGCTCGGCTGAGGCGAGGCGCCGCAGCATTCGCCAAGCGCGTGGCCGTGCGCTAGATTGTGAGGCCTCTTTTGATTTTCGGTCTTCGTACAAACACTTGTTTCAATTCGCCGCCGGTCATCGCGCCGTCGGTGCCGCTTGAATGCGTCGGGAAGCCCACCCAGCGTCGCTGGTCCCTACGCGAGGAGAATAGACAACCATGGTCACCGAGACTTCGACGACGTCCTCCGCTGATGCCGCCGCGCAACCCTGGAGGGACGTCCCCATCGACTGGGAAGCACTCGAAGACGCGTTCGAAAACAACGCTGCCGAGGTGCATTCGTACCTTCACATCCCGACCGGAGACGTGCTTCGAATCGTAGACGGAGTAGCCGACCCGCAGATGCACGCCCGCATTGCCGCCGACCCGACTTACCTGCGCGTCGAACCGGTGAGTTCGCGAGAGCAATACCGTTGGATGGAGCGGTACATCCCGATGGTCGAGGAGCCCGAACTCCAAGAGAAGCTTGCGCGCGCCATCGATGGCAAGGGGGCGTTCCGGCGCTTCAAGGACGTCCTGATGACGTACGCAGCCGACCGCGAGCGTTGGTTCGCGTTTCGCAGCGAGCGGCTTCGTATTTTCATGGAGGCGTGGCTCAACAATCACACGTTGAACCCAATCAAGCGCTCCATGTGGACGCCCGACGCGACCGCTGCGACAGGCGAAGCCGCGCCGCCAACGGTGCCGGGGATGGCGCCGCAAAGCCAACCTGGCGAGCCCCTCGCGAGACGCTCGCGCAACGGCGACGCACTACGCCGACGCATCCGCGACGTCATCGATGTTCTCGGACCTCGGGAGCTCGATCAGCTGACGGCATTCGCCGAATTTTTGCAGGCGCGTCGAGCGTTCGCCCGAGCGGCCGCGATGGGTGAACCGCCGGCGACGCACGCCGATAGCGTGTTCGGTCTCGAGGAGGGCAACTTCGGTTTCGACAAGGGCCACGACAACGACGTCAGCAACACCGACGACGATGCGGACCCCACCGCGCCGGACACGGCCCCCGACACCGCGACGCCCTCATCCGCCAAGATAAGCCGCCGCAACGCCGCGGCCACGAGCTAACGCCGCCAGGCGATAAGCGCGACGCTCACTTTGCTGCGCACGCCGCGGTAATAGCTGTCGAGCGCGGTGCGCAGCCTGACGGAAACGTACCAGTTTCGTACCTTGTCCTCGACCTGCGCGAAGGGCGACGTGGTGAAAGGAGTGTCACCGCGGCGGTGGACCTCGCGAAGATCCGCGTCACTCGGCTGCAGCATCGGTGCGACCATTTTGTCGAGGTAGTAGCTCGCGCGGGCACGCCGCCGCAGCAGCGCATTGAGTTCTTCAGCGTTCACGCCTTCCGCATTCGCCGCCAGGTTAAGCGCGGCTCGGCCTCCGACCTGCTGCTCGATGACCACGCGAGCATCCTCGGCGTAACGGCCAATATCCTTGGGAGCCGGAGGCGGATCCACCGGCAGTTCAGCGAGGATTTCTTCGGTAATGTGACGCTGAATTGCGGCGCGCACGTGCTGGTCCGAAAAAGGCTGCGTGAGCTTTCGCCCCTCCGACAACGCCTCGACCCGCGCTTCGAAAGCAAGCTCACGCGCAGCGATGAATCGAGGCCGATCGTTGCTCTTCGAAGAACGCGCGGCCCAGCGCACAACGGTACGGTCGATGGCTGGAGGTGTTCGCTCCTCGGCGACCCCGCGCCCCGCGAAAGCGAGGACGCCCGCGAAAACGACGAATGCAATCTTCGCTCTGAGCACAGGAGCGGGGTATGGTCGCACACCCATGCGGTTGCGAGCCATTTTCATTGCGCTATTCGTCACGTTGCTCGGCGCAACGGCGAGTCGGCCCGCGCGCGCCGACCAGTTGAGCGCCTCAAAAAAAGCAGCAGCGGAGACCCTCTTCGAAGAGGGCAAGCGCCTCAGAAAAGACGGCAACTTTCTCGAAGCTGCCCGAAAGTTCGAGCAAGTTCAGAAGCTCGATCCAGGGATCGGCACGCTCCTCCACCTCGCCGATTCGTACGAGCACGCGGGGCGTCTCGCGAGCGCGTGGGGCAACTACAGCGAAGCCGCCCAGTACGCGCGAAAACAGAAAGACTCCCGCGAGAAACTCGCCATCGACCTCGCCGAGAAGCTCTCGGGGAAGCTTGCGCGCCTGAGCATCGACGTGGGCCAAAACGAGACGATTCTCCGACTTATCGTGTCCCGAAACGGTGTCGAGCTCGACGCGAGCACAGCTGAAGTCGCAATCCCGTTCGACGCCGGACCCGTGACGATCGAAATCCGGGCGCCGGGCTATCGCACGCACCAGCAAGAAATCGTGCTGAAGGACGGTGAACAACGGAACGTCACCCTGCCTCCGCTCGTCGCATTACCGAAGACCCTCGAGCTCGACCCTGCGCGCACCGCGTCCCTCAAGCCAGAGGCACCGGCGCGCGTCCGCTCGAACGCGCAAGATCGGGTTCGCAACGGCGCGCTGGCGTTAGGTCTTGGGGCACTCGCGAGTGCCGGCGTGGCAGGCGGTTTCGCGCTGCGCGCACTCAAGCTCGATGACGATGCCGCCCAATACTGCGTCGGCTTGAGCTGCAGCGACATCCAGGGCGAAGCGCTCAGCCACGATGCGCGGCAAGCAGGCTCGATCGCGACGACCGCAGTCGCGCTCGCCGCAATCACCGGCTCCGGGGCGATAGGACTCTTCGTCGGCTCGTTCTTCGTCCACTCAACAACGCCCGCGGTTGCACTCCGTGTGACTCCCTGGGCCGATAGACAGTCTTCGGGCGTGCTCCTCGGAGGAACGTGGTGAAGCGTCTATTCTTGCGACGGGCGGCGACGCTCACTTTAGGCTTTCTCAGCGGCTGCAATGCGATCCTCGGCATCGAGCATCGCGAGTTCATCGCCCCAGCGAACGAAGGCTGCACCAACTCCCTCGAGTGCGACCTCGGTACGTTTTGTACCCAAGGGGCCTGCTCCTCCGATGTCCCCGTGTTCGCTGGGTGTCAGGTTCTCGAGCCCGCCGACACGACCGACCTGCTCGCGTACAACTGGAACGAAAAGCCCCACGTGCTCGGCGCGCTCGTCCGAATCAACAACCTTGGCGAAAAACCGCGTCTCGACGCGATGCGCCTCGCGATTCGGGAAATCAACGCCAACGGCGCCGTCGGGCCCGCTCACACGCCTATCGCAATGGTCGCGTGTGACTACGGCGGAAAAGACGGCACGGCCTCCGGAACCGAGGCGAAAGTCGCAATCGACGGCGCCATCTCCTACCTGAGTGAAAACCTAGGAGCGCGCGTCGTAGTGGCTGGAAGTTCGTCTTCGGCGACCAAAACCGCACTCGATCGAATTCTCAGTCGGAAGCTCCCCGTGGCTCTTCTTTCCTCGTTCTCGACGAGCACCTCGCTGACGGACTATGCGGACAAACTGCCAGGCAGCGACGTCGGCCTCTTGTGGAGGACCGCACCGGACGACACGCAGCAGGCCAAGGTGCTCGCCCAGCTCGCGATGCAGGCCAAAGACCTTCAGGGCGATGGCCCGACGAAGCTCGGCATCCTCTACATCGACGACACGTACGGTGGACCGCTGAACCTCGGCGTCGCAACAGCGCTCGGGGGTAAGCTTCCCGTCAAGAGCATCTCATTCCCGGAAGACGCCGACCAGAAAGTGTTCGAGGAGAAGCTCGACCTCCTGTTCAAGGAGCAACCCCCTCCCGACGCACTGCTCTTCGTGGGAATCGATGGCGCAATGGTTGTCGATGCGTACCAAGCCCTCCTCGATAAAAAGTACGACACGAACTTGAAGTTCCTCTTCCTCGCCGATGCCGCGAAAGAGGCACAGACGCTCCTCGCCAGCACGATTTCTCAGCCTGTAAAAGAGATGATCAATCGTTCGTTCGGGACGGCGCCGTACCGCAGCTTGACGCCGAATTACGGAGCGATGGCGGACGCCTTACTGAACGATTTTGGCACGATTGCGGATGACTTCAGCTTCCTCGCGCAGTCGTACGACGCCGCTTACATCGCGAGCTACGGGCTCGTCTGGGCAAGCGCGCGCTACCCGATGTTCGACGGCGAAGCGGTGGCAACCGGTTTCAAAAAACTTTCCTCGGGGGACGCCACGCTGCTGGTCGGCCCGAGTACATGGACCGCCGCGACCAAAGGACTCACAGCCACGTCGCCGGGCGAGATCAACATTTCAGGAACGTCGGGAGAATTGGATTTCGACCCGACGAACGGCCAGACCTCTGGGCCGATGGAGATTTGGCGGCCCAACGCGCTGGGGACCGGCTTCGACACGTGCGCGGTGTGCGAACCGGACAAGACCGATTGCGACCTGACAGCGTGCATCACGACGCCGTAACCGCAACACGCTCCTAGAAGCGTGACACGACCTCGATGCGTCCGCCCTCGAACGCCGGGAACACGCGGCACACCCCACCAACGCAGCGAAGCGCGGCGCGGCGCTGCCCGACGAACAGGCGCACCGACTCGAAGACCTTGTCGTACCAACGCTCCCGCGATTTCGCGCGGTAGGCTATTGCGCCGTTGAAGTACGTATTGGGAAAGCCTTCGCGCGTCGTGTGCTCGAACCCGAAGATGAAGGAGAAGCTCGGGTTGTAGTTCAACGCGAGCAAGTTCTCGCCTTCGGTCCACGTCTTCAGCGCCTGTGTGCGGTGACGATGGAAGCCAGCCATGCTGACGGAGAACGGGCCCTTCAAGTGCTGCCCCAAATCGTAGCGCACGTAACCTTCCCGGTAGAACACTTCGGACGGCTCGGTTTGCTCCGCATTCAGCAACGTCGGGACCGAAAGATCGCTCATCCGGGTGCCGATCCAGCCCCAATAGTGTGAGTTCCCGTCCGCGGACGAGACCTCCATCCCGGCTGCGGTATCCCACGTGTCGCTGCGCAGCGCCTTCGCCGTGTTGCAGGTCGAATTCGTCGGATCGAGCTCGGACCAGCTCGCCGAGCGACCGACCCAGCCGTAGATTTTTTTCTCCGACGCCGCCGCGTAATCGACGCGCGCACGCCCCCCGGTGATGCAGAGATCAGGAGCGCCAATCGGCTCGGTGTAGATCGACTCCGCGCGTGGCGAAACGCTGTACGAAAGCAGGTTCAATTCGGGCGCGCCAAACGGTGGGCCGCCCGCGTCGATGTTCGCCGAGAGCGGAACGTACGAGCGGTAGTGCTTCCCTTCGAGCGTGGCTGAGAGCGGGCCCTTGTGCACGTTCACGTTGAGGTACGCCGCATAGCCCCTGAGGTCGGGTTCGCGGAGTACGCCGTCGGGCCCAATCGACGACACCCGCCCCTGCGTCAGTTGCTGCAGCGCAAGCTCCACGTACGCATCGGCCACGCCAGCTATCGACGGAACGCGAATCGTGCCGCTGATGTTGCGAATCTGATCATGCAGGCGTGCGGCGCCAATCTGACCGAACGACGGGAACTGCGCCTGACACGCATCGACGTCCGCTCCCGGTGCGTTCTTGCAAAGCTCGAGCGAAACGCTGTTGCTCTGCCGAAAAAGAGCGACTCCATTCAGTCCGAACTCAACCTCTCGCGGCCCGAAGGTCAGGCTCGCTCCGGCAATTCCATCTTCGAGGTAGCTCGGCTTCGCGCGCTTGGTTGTAAGTAAAAACTCGGGCTCGCTCCCCGCCGTTTCCGAGTTGTATTTGGGATTCGGCGTCCACGCCTGAAAGTCCTTTGCGACGGGAAATCCAAGAAAAAGCGGAGAACCTGAACCGTTGAGAATTCGACCGGTGGCGTAGTCGATTCGAATTGGGTTGAACTGCCCCGCGAACGCGGACGCTTCGAGTCGCCAAGCACCGATAGCCTTCGCTACGCGAACTTTGCCCCCGCGAATCGTCGTGTCGACGCCGACTTCGTCGATCTTGCGAACGCTGAGCACGAGGCCGCGCCCAAGCTGCTGGTAGAAGTCGCCAAGCGTGGCTTCGAGCCAATCGTTCCGATAACCAAGCCAGAACTTCGAGGGATAGGTCACGCCGCGAGCGCCGCCGGGAAGCTCGGCCCCGAAGTGCGACTGGAGCTCTTCGCCGAAGCGATTCTCGAGGGCGAGGTCGTCCCGTCCGGTACGCGCGCGAATCAGCGATTGAACGTCACGCCGGTCGAGCGTGTGAAAGAAAATCGCCGTGTCGAGACGGAGGCCGAGCGAAAATTTGCCGTAAAACGCTCGAACTTGGAGCCGATCGAACCAATCGCCGTAGTCATCATCGACCCGCTGAAGCGGGCCTATCGTCGGATTTTTCGGGTCGAACGGCGGCGTGTTTCGATTGTCGAAGTGATAGCCGACATCGCTTGTGTTGCTGACGTCGAGGGTCAGCGATTTTCCGCCGACCGGCACGTCGATCGCAAACGCGGAGGAGCCCATCGCAAGCCCCGCTGCGCCACACGCGAGCGCAGCCTGCCAGCGCAGCGCCGTGAAGCGAGGACCCCTCACCGATACTACTGGGCCAGCGCCTTATCGACCGCGTCCACCAGGCGTTTCTGCGACTCAACGTCGCCTGGCTGGTAGCCGCTGCGCTTCAAGACGACGTTCCCGTTTCGGTCGATCACCTCGGTGAACGGCAAGCGCCCCTCGGGGTTGTAGCGATCGAGCACGGCCGTCTCGGTGTCGAGCAGAACGGGGAAGACCATGTTGCGCTCTCGGGCGACCGAGCTGACGTTTGCAACGGTCTCAGGACCGTCCGTCGCGATGGCGAGCACCGTAAAGCCTTTGTCTTTTCGCTCTTGGTAGAGCTTCACGAGCTCAGGCATCTCTTTCAAGCACGGGTCGCAGATCGTCGACCAAAAGTCGATCAGCACGACCTTTCCGCGAAGCGATCCAAGGCTTACGTGGGCCCCGTCGAGCGTAGGCAAGTCGAAGTCGGGCGCTTTCGGACCCGCCTCGCCAACTGCCGCCGGGCCGACACTCATCGTCGCCTCGCCGGCTGGAGAGCTCGCAAGCGTCCCCGAAGCGGCGCAACCTCCCGCGCCGAAGAGAACCGAGACCGCGAGCAGAGCCTCCTTCGAAAAGTTGATACGCACGCGTTCTCCTCAGTTCGCTGATTCGAGAACCTTCTCGAATTCGGGCCAATATTGGCAGTTGGGCTCGTCGGGGTATTGCTTGCACGTGGCACCGGCGGCATCTTCAGGAGCGCCGGCGATCACGAATTCAATGTGCATGTCCGCGGTGCGAATGATCGCGTTGCTCGGCAACGAGGGCGGGAACATCTGCGGCAGGAATCCATTCGGATCCGTGACGAGCGGGTACGCGACCTCGTACTTCTGCGTCCACTTGCCGATGTCGCCGTAGGTCGCCGAGATGCCGGGCTTCGGGCCATCGACCAGCGCCACGATGATTTGGCCGCCCTTCGGCTGGTACTCCGCCGCTTTGCCAGGAAGGATCGATTTCGCTTCGAGGTTGCACGGGCCGCACCACACAGCCGATTGCCCGACGCTGAGCGCCCGCGGCTTTGGCTGGCCGACACCGTACGGTGAGTTCAAGGGGAACACCGCGTCAGGAAACTTTTTCGCGCAATCACTCGCGCCACCTTTCACACACGCCGCGTACTCATAACCGTGCGGGTTGTAAAAGTCCGAAAGGGCAACTTGCTGAAAGCCGGCCAAGCTCGGATTTTCAGAGTTCGCGTAACCGATGAACGTCCAGTTCGGGATGGCGGAGCCGACCGCCGTGCCCCAATCCGCGGAGTTCGGGTAGTCCGCAACCGGGTTCGACAGTTGCCCCTGCCCGTCAGCGAACTCGCCGGTGGGCCCCGCAGTCTCTGCGGCAACTGTGCAGCCGGCGGCTGCGAGGGAGAGGACCGTACCGAACATAGCGAGATGGCGCATGGCTTCCTGGATGGGCGTGCGGTTCGGTCGTGACTGCCGAACGCGCCGCGCGCTAGGATTGTCGTCGCAGGGCGTCGGTGCTGTCAATAGCGCGCCGCCAGAACTCGCGACGATACGAATGCAATCGCCTATGACGTCCATTATCTCTCAGGCACGCCAAACCCTCCGCTCCGCCGCCGTGACCTTCGGCTTCTTCGGCCTCGTCGCCTCGGCCCTCGCGCCGGCAACGGGCTGTGAGTCCACCGCCGAAGGCCCGACTTGCGAAGGCGGCTACGTGACGACAGCCGGCTCGTGCGAGCCCAAATGCGACCCCGCGAAGTGCGTCGAAGGAAACGTCTGCGTCGAGAATGAATGCCGCCTGCAGTGCGCATCTCACGCCGAATGCTTCGCGGGCAGCCAAAGCTGCGGTTCATCGAAAGACGATGCCGGCGCTGCCGTTCAGGTGTGCATCGACAACGGCCACCACGTCCCGTCGACCGGGCTCGGCGTAGGAAAAGCGTGCCCCTTCGGGCAGTCGGATTGCACCACCACCGTCTGTCCAAACGGCCTCGAGTGCGACGCGGCTGCGTGCGGCGGACTCCCCGACACCTGCGTCAAGGACGACGACGCCTGCGCGGGCAAGGAAACCTGCAACATCGGGCGCTGTCCAGCGGACGAAAACGGAAAGAAGGCACCCTGCACCGTAACGACCTGCGCCCAAGCGGCGTGCGCAACCCTCACGTGCAACAGCACGGGAGATGGCGACGCGACCGCGTTCTGCACGCAGACCGATTGCGCATCGGACGAGCAGTGCGGCGCTGGATTCCACTGCGGATTCGTGCGTGATCCGCATGACGTCTGCGGCAAGACGTGCACCGGAGGCAAGTGCGAAAGCGGCGCGGCCTGCAGCAAAGACGGCGACTGCCAGAAGGGCAACAGCCAGTTCTGCGGCAAGACCCTCGAGCCGTGCGTGGATCCGAAGGCCAAGCCCGCCGGGACGACCTACGAAGAAGGCACCGTTTGCATGATGCGCAAGCAGTGCCTACGTCGCGACCCCTGCGCGCCATGCGAGGAAAACATCGACTGCGCGGGCGGAGGCGGGGACCTCTGCGTCATGGTCGGAAAATCGAAAGCATGCACCCACTTCTGCACGACCGACGTGAACTGCCGACCCGACGAAGCGTGCACCCCCGCGGCCGGCACATGCGGCGCGACGCCCACCGCGTGGTGCACTGTGCCCGCCGACTGCCCGGAAAAAGACGACACGTGCGTCCCACGAAGCGTCTGCATTCCCCGAACGGGGAGCTGCCACGC
The DNA here is from genome assembly GCA_947475525.1 of Polyangiaceae bacterium. Lineage (GTDB taxonomy): Bacteria > Myxococcota_A > Polyangia > Polyangiales > Polyangiaceae > SYFR01. The sequence goes on from CANJMI010000005.1 coordinate 173,754, forward strand.
GGAGACGGCGACGGACTCAAAGTTCTGTTACGCGTGCACGACTGACTTCGACTGCGGAGCCGTCGATTCGTCCTGGGCCTGCAGCGAACTCAGCAACGGCGAGCGCGCTTGCATCGACCAGTCATTCCCGACCACCTGCACGACCGACGCGAACTGCCCCAAATCACCTGGCGGCAAGGCGGGCGCATGCCTGGACGAAAACGACGGCCTTAGCCCAAGCGACTCCGTGTACCACCGCTGCTACTTCCCCGCGAAGCTCGAGAAGGGGCAGTTGGTCGGTTACAGCTGCTACCCATGAACGCTTGAAGCCACGCCGGTAACTTGGCATCACGAGCCCCTACGCGGTCTGCCACTTCGTGAGCTGCCGATTGGCCTTTCTCGGAAACGCACGACCATGACGCATTCAAAAACGCACCGACTTATGAAATACACGACCATGACTCATTCAAAAACGCACCGACTTATGTTGCCGCTCGGCTTGGCCGCGCTGGCATTTCCTGGACTGACCGCGGGCGGTTGCGGCTCGCTCGACCCGAGCTGCGATCAAAGCATCGGGGCGCGAATCGAAGCGTTCTCGAGCGCGGTCGATGCGCTCATCGCGACCAGCACGAAACTGAAGAGCACGGTTGGCGGAAGCTGCGTCGCGATCGCGACCGACCTTGGCCAGAAGAACGTTCCCGATCTCAGCAACACCGACGACGCAGACTTCGACACGAAGCTCCAGGCGGCCTGTACCCTCGCCAACCAGGGCATCGATGCCGAGCTCCAGGCCGGTGCGAAGCTCTCGCTCGAAGTAATCGGCGGCCAGTGCACGATCGCGGCGAGCGCGCAGTTCGACTGCGAAGCGAACTGCACGGTGACCGGCACGTGCGACGCGGGCGGCCTCGAAGTGCGCTGCGAGCCCGGCGAACTTTCGGGCTCATGCGAAGCGAAGTGCACGGGCGAATGCACCGTCACGAGCGGCAGCGTGGAGTGCAGCGGCGGTTGCAGCGGCACGTGCGCCGGCACCTGCAACGGCGCATGCGCGGTCAAAGACAACAACGGCAAATGCGCCGGAAAATGCGAAGGAACCTGCACCGGCCAGTGCACGGGAACCTGCGAGGTCGTCCCGCCAACCGCGACCTGCTCGGGCTCTTGCAAGGGCGGCTGCAGCGTCGACTACAAGGCGCCGACGTGCGAAGGCAAGCTTACGCCGCCGATGTGCGACCTCGACGCCGATTGTCAAGCAGGCTGCAGCGCGGAGGCACAGCTCTCGGCCGAGTGCACGCCCCCGGTCATCAAGGTGACCGTCACCGGCGGGGTGAGCGGCAACCTCGGCACCACGCTGGAGAAAAACCTGCCGGCGCTTTACTCCGCGGCGGTCGATCAAGGTCCAGCCGTGATTGAGGCAGCCGCAGACGTCGCAACAAAGGGTGTCGATGCCGCTGGCGCTGCTGTCGCGACGCTCGCGTGCGTCGCCACGTACGGTGCGGATCTCGTTTCCCGCTTCGACACTTCGATCAGTGCCTCGGTGAGCGTCAGCGTCTCGATCCAAGCGAGCGCGAGCGTCAGCACGAAGGCGGGCGCCGGCGGCTGAGAGCAACGCTCAAAAGCGCGTTGAACTCGTTGTTGAATTTAACAGCGCAATCGCCCGGCCATCCCAGCCGGGCGATTGCGTTTTGTGCCTCCGCGGTCCATGGTCCGCGCCGTATGAGCCTCAGCATCGAAGCCGTTCACCAAAGTCTTGCAGGCGTTCTTGATCCTGAAATCGGCCAGCCGCTCGCGGCACTCGGCATGATCCGCGACGTGTCAGTCGACGGAGACACGGTGTCGCTCGGCGTCGACTTGACGACCCATGCCTGCCCCCTCAAGGGAAAAATCGAGGCCGACATCCGCGCCGCGATCCTTGGGGCGGGCGCTCGCGAAGTGACGATCGACTGGGGCGTCAAGGCGCTGAAGCGGCAAATCGCGGAGGACGATCCATGTCCCGATGTTCAGAACATCATCATGGTGGTGAGCGGCAAAGGTGGCGTCGGCAAGAGCACCGTCGCAACGAACGTCGCGCTCGCGCTGAAGCGCTCGGGCTGCCGCGTCGGATTGCTTGATGCAGACATGTATGGGCCGAGTATCCCGACGATGTTCGGAGTGATGGGCAAACCCGCCGCCACCGAGTCAGGAAAAATCCGTCCGCTCGAGCGATTTGGCGTAAAATTGATGTCGATCGGCTTCTTGCTCGAAGACGAAAAGTCGGCCGTGATCTGGCGTGGCCCGATGCTCCAGGGTGCGCTCCTGCAATTCTTGAAGGACGTCGAATGGGGGGAACTCGACTACCTCATCCTCGACCTTCCTCCGGGTACAGGCGACGTCGCGATCACGTTGGCTCAACGCGTACGCACAACCGGAGCGCTCGTCGTCACGACGCCCCAAGACGTTGCGCTCGCCGATGTCTACAAGTCCGTCGCGATGCTCAAGAAGGTAAGCATCCCAATTCTCGGGGTCGTCGAGAACGAGAGCTACTTTATCTGCGACGGCTGCGACAAGAAGCACGAACTCTTGGGCGCGGGCGGAGGACAAAAGATCGCCGAGTTTGCTGAAGCTCCATTGCTCGGCCAAATTCCGATGCATCCGGCCGTACGGGAATGGGGCGATGCGGGGACGCCAATCGTGCAAGCCTCACCAACGAGCGCGATCGCCCAATCGTTTCAGTCCGTCGCCGAACGGATGGCGGATCGTGCGAGCGTCATCAACGCCGAGCGGATGCCGAAGCTGACGATCGATCGAACAGGCGGAAAAAACCGCCATCTCCCAATCGCGCGCTGAACGAATTCCTCGTCGCGAGGACGACAAAATCGCGCTATGGATACCCTCCCTCGCCTGGCACCCCCGATGTCGCACGTCGCAACTCGGTGTGTCGGAGTCCCGTCATGAGCAACGACGACAGCACCCAAGACGCGACCGCCACTTCGGAAGCGCACATTCACGAAGCGTCGGCACACGCCGATACTCCTTCATCCGCCCCTTCGGCTGAGCCCTCTTCGGAGGCGGCTGAGCCCTCTTCGGAGGCGGCTGCACCGTCGGACCTGGGCGAGACGAGTACGGAGGCGAACACCAACGTCACCGTCGCTGCGACCCAAGAGGGTACGCCCGGCGAACAGCCCAAAAAGAAGCGTCGCCGTCGGCGTCGCAAGAAGAAGCCCGCGGGAGTCGATGCGCTGACTGACGGGGCAACCTCCGAAGGCACAGCGAGCGGCGAAAGCGGCGACGACGCGGACAGCGACGACGACGACGACGACGACGCGAACAGCGAAGGCTCGGCCGGAGATGAGACGTCAGGCGATGGCGGCTCGAAGTCCGCGAGGCCGAAGCGCGCGCTGTCGGCTGGAGAGAGCGGGGCTTCGGCGCCGCGACCGAAACGGAAACCAAAGCCCCAAGCCGAGCGCCCGGCGTTCAACGTCGGCGACGAAGTCTTCGGTCGCGTCTCAAAGCTCACGCGTGACGCGGTGTTCATCGACGTCGCAGGCGGAAAAGCGATTGGGCTCTTCGATCGCGCCCAGCTCATTCAAGTGCCGCCGCTCGTCGGCGAGCAATTCATCGCCAAGGTGAAAGGCTTCAGCACGCGTGGCGGCATCCTGATTCTCGGCCCCGAGCCCTTCGATACGCAGCAAACGCGGCTCGAATTGCGCGCGGCACTCGAGACACGGAACCCCATCGAATGCTGGGTGACCGGCCTCGTCAAGGGCGGCATCGAAGTCGACTACAACGGCGTCCGGGCGTTCGCCCCGGCCTCGCACGTCGAGCTCAACCCCGGAAACGACCTGTCGCACCTCCTCGGCGAGAAGTTCCCCTTCATCGTCACCCACTACGGGAAAAAGGGCCGGGACGTCGTGCTCTCGCGCAGGGAAATGCTCGAGAAGCAGTACGGTGAACTGCGCCAAGAAGAGCTCGCCAAGCTGCAACCCGGCATGGTCTGCAAAGCCGTCGTGCGCAACGTCCTTGCTTGGGGTGCGTTCGCCTCGCTGCCGGACTTTGGTGACGTCGAAGGCGTGATTCACATGAGCGAGGTCAGCCACGATCGTGGCGCACGCCTCGGCAGCGTCCTTTCGGCCGGTCGCGAAATCGAAGTCAAAATCCTCCGCATCGACGAGAAGGGGAAGCTTTGGTTGAGCCGCAAGGCCGCCGTCGACGATCCGTGGGCCACCGTCGCCGAGAAGTACTCCGTCGGGAGCATTCACCACGCGAAAATTGCGCGGCTGACCGAGTTCGGTGCGTTCATTCAACTCGAGCCAGGCATCGACGGCCTGTGCCACGTCGCCGATCTCTCATTTGAGCCTGTTGAGCACCCGAACAAAGTCGTCCGTGAAGGCGACGAGCTCGACGTGATCGTGGCGTCAGTCGATCGCGAACGACACAAGGTGTCGCTGCATCCGGCGCCGCCCGAAAACGAACGTGACCTTCCTCGTCCGAAGATCGCCGTGAACCTGATGATCAAGGTTCAGGTGAAGCAAATCAAGGAAGCCGGTCTCGGCGTACGGATCCTCGGCTGCACCGGTCGTTCGGCCCGAGCGTTCATCCCAGCGGGCCAAACAGGCACGCCACGCGGCACTGAACTTCGAAAGGTCTTTCCAATCGGAACGATCCTCGAGGCAAAAGTGATCGAGCACGACCCGCGCCGCGGTGAGACGCGCCTGTCAGTTCGCGCGATGAAGGACGACGAAGAGAGGAACGCTTACCGCGATTACCGGAAGAAGGTCGCGCGTGAGGCGACGTTCGGAACATTCGGCGACCTTCTGAAGAAAAGCTTGGAGCGGTGAACCGAAAGCCCCGCTCCGTCATTCGTGCGAGCGGCGCTGGAACCCCGCAGTCTGCATCGCGCGGAGGACCACAATCGCCGCGAAGGCCCGGGCCGCCGCAAGCTGCGTCCGATTTGACGGTCGGCGCGGACATGGCGGTGAAGCTCACGTACCGCCTCTTCGACGAGGCGGGCGAGCAGCACGACGAGATCACCAAACGAGAGCCCCTGTCGTACGTTCACGGGTATGCGCAGATCATCCCGGGCCTCGAATTGGGCATCGAGGGAGCGCGAGTCGGAGACCGACGGACCCTCCACCTCCAGCCCGATGAAGCCTTTGGCGAGTACGATGCCGAGGCTCGGTGCGAAATCGATCGGAACGACTTCCCCGACGCGGAACGCGCGTCGATCGGGGACGAGCTTATCTGCACCGCCCCCGACGGCAGCGAATGCGCGTACCGCATCGTCGAGATCAGCGAGTCGGACATCCTGGCTGACTGCAATCACCCACTCGCCGGACAGCATGTGCGGTTCGAAGTGGAAGTCCTGTCGATACGCAAAGCCACCGACGAAGAGCTCGTCGCGGCGATGGCCGACATGGACGAGCGTATTGTCTACGCGGATTCGATCGGGTATGCCACGGAACCCGACGAAGAAGAAAATCACGGTGCGCCAGAGCCACCGCTGGTTCAGCTTCGCCGGAACCCGAACGCAGGATCGACACCATGAGCAAGAAAGTCAATTGGGCGGAAATGGACAGCCGCGTCCGCAATCGCCGCGCGGTTTGGACGCCGGGCGAGCGCGCTGAAGTAGAGGAGAGCCTCAAGAAGCTTCCCGATCTCGCGAATCAAATCGAGACAATCAAGGTGGCGCAGCCGGCCATAGGCTTCACCGACGACGACGACGACGACGACGACGACGACGACGACGACGACGACGACGACGCGAACTGAACGCGTTTCGAAAACTCTATTTCGACGACGAGGGGCCATGAACGGCGACGAACACGACATCGACGAGCTGCCCCCAAGCGGCACGTTCGACCTTCCGAAACTCGACTTTGCGACCTTCGTCATGTCGATACTCGGCTCGGCCTTCGTGCGCCTTGGCGATGCCCCCGATCCCGAGACCGGCAAGGCCGTCGAGCCGAACCTGATGCTCGCGCGGCAGGACATCGACCTCCTCGCTCTCCTGCAGCACAAAACGCGGGGGAACCTCGACGGCGAAGAGGAGCGCGTACTCAACCAGGGGCTCTATGACCTTCGCTTGCGGTACGTGGAGGTGGCGAAGGCCAAGTGAAGGTCTCGCTGCTCATCGCGTTGCTTCTCGCAGGCTGCAACGTCATCCAAAAGAGGTCCGGCGCCGGCGGGAGCTCGAGCGCATTGCCCTCCGGAGCCATCCCGGTGCTCAGCGGCTCGGAGCTGGCTCTCACCCCTCCCGTTCAGCCCGCGCCTAGCTCCACAATCGGCACCCTGCCGTCGCTCGCGCCGCTCGTCACGAAGGCCGGACCGAGCGTAGTGACCATCAAGGCCTTCGTACGCCGTCAGAATGGCTTCGGGCGTGGCGCGTTTGAAGAGCGCGGGGTCGGCTCGGGATTCATCTACGATGCGAAAGGCTACCTTCTCACGAACAATCACGTGATCGAGGAGGCCGACCGGCTCATCGTCAAACTCGACGACACGCGAGAAATCGAAGCCACCGTCGTCGGCGCGGACAAACCGACGGACGTGGCCGTGCTGCGAATCGAAGCCGACAAGCTCGCCCCGCTCGCGGTGGGTGATTCCCGCGCCGTCGAGGTCGGGGACTGGGTCGTGGCGATCGGTAACCCGTTCGGGCTCGAGCACACCGTTTCCGCGGGTATCGTCTCCGCCAAAGGGCGCACCCGCGAGGACGTCAAGGGTCTCGACCCCGCGGGGTATTTCAACTTCATCCAGACCGACGCAAGCATCAATCCGGGGAACTCAGGCGGGCCGCTGCTGAACATGGCGGGACAGGTCGTCGGCATCAACGCCGCGATTCGAGCGAACGCGAACAACATCGGCTTCGCGATTCCGATGGAGATGGTCGTGCAGCTTCTACCGATGCTGCTGCGTGATGGGCGTGTAACCCGAAGTGCCATCGGCATACTCGTCGAGGAAGTCTCCGCCGCGGAGGCCGAGAAACTCGGGCAGACCGGGCGGCATGGCGCGAAGGTGTTGAAGATTCTCGCCGGTGGCGCGGCCGACCAAGCGGGGCTCGCTCCAGGCGACGTCATCCTGGGTTTCGACGGGAAGCCCGTGAAGGACCCGAACGAGCTCCGCTGGCTTGCCAGCATTGCCGGAGTGAAGCGCACCGTGAATTTGCGCATCGGGCGGGGTGAAAGAATCTTTGACATGCGCGTCACCCTGGGTGAACTGAGCGAATAGCCTCGCGGCACGCGACTGCGCGGGCGTACAAACCTTCCTCTCGTGGCTTCCCCGTCGACACCCCCTATGGCCGCAGAGGCCGACAAAATCGCGACATCGAGTGGCGCAAGCGTCGATGTTGACGAGCCCGCTTTCCCACCGGGCGCCGAAATCCGGCCCGCGACTCGAGCCCGTGTGAATACCGGCCACACTGCTCCGTCCAACCAACTGGAAAGACGCCGAGAAGCGGAGGAAGACCGTGCCCTGGTCGAACGAGCCCGAAGTGGAGACAAACACGCGTTCCGCGTCCTGGTGCAGAAGCATCAGCGCCGTGCGTTTTCGGTCGCCCTTGGCCTGCTACGGGATGAAAACGACGCCCGCGAGATCGTCCAGGAGGCCTTCATTCGGGTCTACCGCAATTTGGCTCGTTTCGAAGGGTCGTCCTCATTTTTCACCTGGCTCTACCGAATCATCACGAACCTCGCGATCGACCACAGGCGGAAGCCCTCGAGGCGCGATCACGAAAGCCTGGAAGGCAGCCAAAGTGACGACGAGGCCCCCCTCCAACTGGTTGCGCCGCCCAACGCGGATCCCGGAGAGCTCGTTCACCGACAACAACTCGGCGAGTCCATCCAGCGGGCCCTCGATGCGCTGCCCCCCTACCACCGCGCGGTTATTCTCATGCGGGAAGTTGAAGGCCTCAGCTACCAGGAGATGGCCGAAGCGATGAGCGTCTCAAAGGGCACGATCATGAGTCGGTTGTTCCACGCGCGGCAGAAGCTCCAACGCGCGCTCGTGGATTGCTACCGCGAGCAGTTGGGCACTGAACCGAATCCAGGACAGGATTCGAGCGAAAACGAGTGACATTGAGGAGCGCATCGTGAATAGCCGACCCAACGCATTGCCAAACCCCACCGGTGAGCCGCCGCTCGACGATGCGCGTCTAATGATGATGCTCGACGGCGAGCTCAGTGCCGAAGAGCAGGACGAGCTCGAGCGAGCGCTTGAGTCGATGCCCGAGGCACGCGGCAAACTCACGACCTTGGACGCAGTGGGCGCGGTGCTTCGCCACACTGCCGAGAGCGACACGCGCGGCGACGGGATCGCTGACGCGGTGATGGCCGCGATCGATGCCGAAGATGCATCACGTGGCGGGCAGACGAGCGCGAATCACGTCAACCCTCCAGGCAAGTCCGCGCACAGCGCCGAGCTGCGGATGGCCGAGCCAGCGCTCCGCTCGCGCACCACCGCCAATGACAACGCGAGGAGCATCTTCGGAGTCGCCGCGCTCGCGGCTGCGGCGGCGGCCGCCCTCTTCGTGTGGGGACGCACCCAACCCACCGACATGAACATGGCCTTCGGGCCGCTGCCCGAGGCCCCGCTCGCCGCGGCCCCGCTCGCCGCCCAAATGCCGAAGCAGCTCGCCATCGCGCCAATACCGAGCGGCCCAAGCGAGCAGGAAGCCGCGAACGATGCGAGCGAAAACACGCCCGTCGAAGTCGCGTCCATTGAATTTGGCACGCGAGACGGTTCGGTGTTCTACGTGCCCGGAGACGGTGTGAACACGACCGTGGTTTGGATCAACGACGCTGGAGAAGAGCAATGAGAGCCTTGACGGTGGCAGCAACACTCGCGGGGTGCGTCGGATTCACGGCGTTCGCGCACGCAGAGGACAAGGTCTCGAATCGGACCCAAAACGCCGAAAAGGCGCCGAATGTCGAAGCGAGCGCGGAGATAGTGATCGCTCACGGAAGCAACTCGGGAAAGGGCATCGACCCCAAACTGTCCCGCTACAAAGAACTGAAGAACCCGCCGTTTTCCTCGTACGACACCTACGCGCTGCTCGACGAGGCTACTCGCGCACTGACGCGAGGAAAGCCTGCCTCGATGAAGCTTCCCGACGGCGGCGAGCTCAAGATCGTACTCGACGGCGTTGAAGAGAAAGCCGGCAAACCGCTGCGGTTCGTGATCAAGGCGACGGTGAAAAAGGCCGGCGGCGAAGAGTCCACGGTGCAGGTCAAAGCGAAGGCCGGTGCGATGTTCTTCGTAGCAGGGCAAAAATTCGAGCAGGGGATTCTCGTGCTCGGCATCAAGATGCGATAGTCGTCGACGTGATGTCGAAGGGCCGAATCGCGCTGCTGGTCCCATTCGCCTTCGCGCTGCTCCTCGTGGGCTGCCGTTCGAGTGCGGGCCCGCTCACCCCGCCACCTTCCTTCACGGCAGGCAAGCTGCCTCGATACGTAGGCGGCTATCGCCTGCCCTTCGACGGAGCCTGGCGGGTTCATCGCACGCACTATGAGATGAAGAACGATCAAGCGTTCGCCGTCGATCTGGTGCTCGATGCGGACCACCCGAGGCGCGGCGGTCGGAACACGGACTATCCAACGTACGGGCTAAGCATCGTGGCTGACGGACCGGGCGTCGTCGCCCTCGCGGTCGATGGCGTCCCCGACAACGAGCCAAACGTCGCCAATGGTTACGAGGCCCACGGCAATTTCATCGTGCTCGACCACGGCAACGGAGAGTTTTCCCTGTTTGCACACCTCATCCCAGGCAGCGTGCGCGTGCGCGCCGGGCAGGTGGTGGGGATGGGCCAAGAGCTCGGCCTGTGCGGCAATTCCGGACACAGCACAATGCCCCACCTCCACTGGCAGGTGATGGACAACTACCAGCCCCATCTTGCTCGAGCTCGGGCGATTCGCCTGCTTGGCTACGAGCGCAACGGCGCGGCATCGGGCGCACGCCTCGAGAGCGGCGACATCGTTCGACCCCTGAAGTGACACGGGCGCACAGCGCGGCGACAACGGCCCTTCAGGAAGCTGGTCTAGGGCGCACGGCAGCGGTAGCCTTCGGTCCATGTTACGTTGGTGGCTGAAGGTCGTGTTGCTAACGGCGCTGGTTGGAGCCTCATGCTTCTGGCCGGGCTCCGCCCACGCGCAAAGGGGCGCTCAGAGCGTGGCTGCGCTGATCAAGAAGGGGCAGACTTTCTTCGACGACCAGCGTTACGAGGAGTCGACCCAGACGCTGTCGGCGGCGCTTTTGCGGCCGGACATCTCGAAGGCCCAAAAGATCGAGGTCTTCACACTGCTCGCCTTCAACTACATCCTGCTCGACAAGAAAGAGGAAGCCGACGGCGCGGTGCGCGGGCTGCTCGTCACCGACGAAACGTTCGACCTGCAGGCCAGCGAATCTCCTCGCTTCCGTGACTTTTTCGCCGAGACACGGAAGCACTGGACCGACGAAGGCAAGCCGGGAATGCGGGACGCTGGTGCCGAAGCCCGGGCGCCCAGCGTGAAGATTCGCCACGCCTCACCCGCGCAGGTGACGAAGAATACCGACATCGCATTGAGCGGGGAGATCGACGACGCGAGCGGGAGCGTCAACCAGGTGCGCCTGTACTTCCGCCAAGGCTCGTCCGACAAGTTCGTCTCGAGCAAAGTGAAGTACGCCATGCGGAAGTTTACTGCGCAAATTCCCTCGGCTTCCGTGCGACCGCCGCTCGTCGAGTATTACATCGAGTCTCTCGACGAAAATGGTCTTCCCGTCGCGACGCGCGGCGACGCTGAGTCGCCACTGCGAATTGCGGTTCCCGAAAGCGGAGGCGTATTTTCGAGCCCGTGGTTCTGGGTGCCCGTGAGCGTCACCGTCGTCGCCGCGGTGGTGATCCCCATCGTCATCCTTACGACACGCTCAACGACGGCCGACATCACCGTCACGGTCTCAGAGTGATCTCGTGACCATTCCCCGATTCCCCTACGTCCAAGTCGACACGACACCCGAACTGGCAGACGCACTTGCGAGCTTGCTTTTCGACCTCGGTGCAACAGGCGTCGAGACGCGCGACGACACGACCACCCCGCGCGGCCCTGGTGGCGGCGTTGTGCGGCTCGTCTCCAGCTTCGACCACGCCGAAGCGGCCGAGAGCGCCGTCGCGGAGCTGCGCGAGGCCTTCCCGACGCTCCGTAGCGAAGTCGGTGAGATCGTCGGCGATGCGTGGCGCGACGCGTACAAGCAGTTCTTCGCGCCATTCGCGCTGACGAATGGAATCGTCGTCGTGCCGCCGTGGGTCGAAGGACACCGCGTCGAGCCCGACCAACGCGTCCTTTGGATGGATCCAGGTCGCGCGTTTGGTACGGGGCTTCACTCGACGACCCGCCTCGTCGCGGAGGCTTTGCAAAAGCGAGCAGCCCTGCTCGCGGGTGCGCGCGTCTTCGACGTGGGAACCGGCAGCGGCGTCCTCGCATTGGTGGCGTTGCTGCTCGGCGCCGCGAGCGCGGTCGCCGTCGACAACGATCCCGACGTGCTCGAAGTGGCGATTGAAAATGCCGGCCGCAACGGCCTCGCAGGGAACATCGAAGTCAGTGCGACGCCGCTCGCCGACGTCACGGGCACGTTCCCTATCGTCGTCGCGAACATCCGCGCAACGACGCTCGTCGACATGACCCGCGATCTTCGCAATCGCCTCACGCCGGACGGCGTGTTGATCTTGAGCGGCATTCTTGCGGGCGAACGCGCGGAGGTCGAAGCGGCCTTCGTCGCGGACGGTTTCGTAGTCGAAGAAGTCACGCATCGCGGCGAAGGCGAAGACGCCTGGGTCGCGATCGCCGTGCGCATTCGGGCGTGACATGCTGCGTGTACCGCAGGATGCGATCGTCGCGGGCGTCCGTGTGCTCGACGAGGCGACGGCGCGCTACGTCACACGCGTGCACCGACTGAATACGGGTGACGTGTTTCTCGCCTTCGACCCCGTTCACGCGCTCGAAGCGGAAGCCGAAATCGTCAGTACGAACGGGCCCGTTCACGTGCGGCTCAGTGGCCCCGTTGCCTGCACGAACCTCCCCCGCAGGCGCGTCACCGTGATCCAAACGGCGAGCAAAGGAAGCAAGATCGAGGACGTCCTCCGCGACGCGACTGAGCTCGGCGTGACGCGCTTTGTGGTCGCCGTTGGACAGCGCAGCATCAAGCGCCCCGAGGCATCTCAGACGTCGCGATGGGTGCGGGTTTCGATCGAGGCGGCACGCCAGTGTGGTCGTGGCGATGTTCCGGAGCTTGCGGGTCCGATGCCACTCGCTCAAGCACTTGCCGAGCCGGGGGACGTCCGCTGGCTCATGGAGCCGCGAGGCGTCCACGTGCGCGTCGCAGCGGCCTCGGCGACGAAGGGGGCGACGGTGCTGGTCATCGGACCGGAAGGCGGTTTTGCGCCGGAAGAACTCGAGCTCGCCGAGCGCCTCGGATACCTGCGCGTCTCACTGGGCTCGTTCGTGCTGCGAACGGAAACCGCGTGCGCGGCGGCGCTGGGAGCGATAGCCGCCCTCACCGATGCCGGGTGACGGTTCAGAGCGGGCTACCGTCGAACAACTTGCTGAAGCACGCTGGAAAGTCCTCCGACGTGAGCGCGTCTTTGCGTCGATGCCACTCGGGGAGGCAGCGCTGGTACGCCTCGTCGAGCCGAAGCTCCGTCTCCGGATAGGGCTCACGCCAGAGATCGATCGTCGCCGCGGCTAGCTGTTCGATCGTCTGGTATTCGCCGCGTTCCTTCAAAATTTGGGCTGAAATCGCGAACATCGCGAGTCCACCTGGGATGGCGCCGAGCGCCGTCGTGCACACGGCCGGATAACAGAGGCGCACCGTGCGAACGCCGAATCGCTCGCGGATCTGCTGCATCGTCTCGCGTTGAATGACCTTCGCTCCGGCGAGCGGACCCATCGCGTAAACCGGATCCTCGGCCTCGTAGTCGTAATCGCAAAACGCAACGACACTCTCCCCGGGCGCGATAAGTCCAGCAGCGGCGAGGGGGGCGGCCCACAAGAGTGACGACGTGCCCATGAACTTGTTGGTGCGCTCGATCTCGAGGTCCGTCGCAACCTCGACTTCGACGAGCCCAAGCTTCCGGTAAGCGGCTGCGTTCGCCGCATCGGGAACTTGGAGCACGGGGTCGAATGCGACATCGACGTCCATCACCGTCGTCGGACCGTGCTGCGCGTAGCGCTTGGTCGCCCCGGCTGCGATTCCGTTGATGAGGTGGACCGCGCGGAATCTCCCTTTTAACTCGCCGATGACCTCTGCGATCGTGTCCTCGCGCGTGGCGTCACGGTTGAAGTACTCGCACACGAGCCCCTCGCTCGCGGCAGCCTCACGCAGCGCGGCGACATGATGTCCGCCGATCTGCATCTTCTCGCTGTCGTAGTGAACACCGAACACGGCCGCCCGCTCGCCAAACAAGAGCTGCACCGCGAGCTGCCGCGTGATGCCGTTTGAGCCTCCGAGAATCAGCACAGCGGTGTCCGCTGCGATGCGTGCACCTCGCGGCTTCACGCGCGGAAGCTGCCGCCCGAGGAGGTCGCGTGCGACAACGGCACCTTTCTCAGCGAGCTGACTGACGAGCGCGCGACGGTCGACACCGCCGAGCGGAAGCTTCTTGAAAATCTCGAGCCCCATAATGTTCGGGTGTCACATGGGGCCGAGCGGCTGTAAATGCGGTGCGCCCGACATACTGAATGTCAGAAACTGGACAGTCGTTCAGTACATCGTGCATCGTGCGTGGATGATCACTCAAACGCAGCGCATCGTGCTTCGTGCCCTCTTCGAACTGGCGAATGCCGACCAGCCCGCGGACCTCGCGAGCGTCACCGAGCTTGTCGCCCTCGACGCGGCCGAAACCGTGGCAATTCTCGGCATGCTCGAGCGGAGCGGGCTCGCCGATGCGAGACGCTTCCGCTTGACGATGGGCGGGCTTGCGCTTGCCGTGAACACGCTTGCCCTCGAACGGCGACGTGCCCAAGCCGCCTAACGTCCACCGAGCGGGAGGACGGCTAAGAGCCGCTCGACCGTGAACGCCACGTCGGCGTCGCTCAAAAGCGCGTGCAACGTGATGCGCAATCGGGACGTTCCGACGGGCACCGTCGGAGGCCGGATCGCTTGGACGAAGAGGCCCTGGTCGAGCAACCGATCGCGGAGGTCGATCGCTCGCCGTTGGTCACCGACGAACCACGGCACGATGGGCCCTTGCGAAGGCACGAGCGGTGCACCGGCAGCGGCAAGCTCCGCTCGAACGCGACCGACGATTGCATCGAGTCGAGCTCGGCCGGCATCGTCCGCGATCACGCGGCGAACGCGCCTTTCCGTCATGGCGCTCAGCCATGGTGAGACGCCCGTCGAGAACACGAAGCTTCGCGCACGATTCCAGAGCCAAGCCTTTAGCGGCTTCGCGCCCGCGACGAACGCACCTTGCAGACCAACGGACTTGCCGAGCGTCCCTACGAGCACATCGGGAACGATCCCCGCTTCTTTGCAGGCACCCGCGCCTCGCGGTCCGACAATACCGAGCGAGTGGGCCTCGTCGACGACGAGGGCGGCATCGAAGCTGTCACACAAGCGGCGAAGTTCCGCGAGGGCGGGCACGTCACCGTCCATGCTGAAGTACGCTTCGGTCACGACGAAGCGCCGCCGCGCCGATTGGGATGCTGCAAGCGCACGCTCCACGGCGCCAAGATCCAGATGAGGAGTCACCGTCACGCGGGCTCGACTGAGTCGGCAACCATCGATGATCGAGGCGTGGTTGAGGGCATCGGACACGATGACGTCGTCGCTCGTCGCAAGTGCCGCGAGGGTCCCGACGTTGGCCGCGTAGCCGGACGAAAAGACGAGTGCATCTTCGAGACCGACCCAATCGGCCAGAGTGCGCTCGAGCACCGCGTGAGCCTCGTACTCGCCGCTGACGAGGCGCGACGCGCCGGCCCCACTCGCGTGGGCACCGACTAGGGTGTCGGAGGCGTCAAAGGGCTCGCGTGCGTAACCGAGGTAATCATTCGCGCAGAGCACGAGCGCGTCACCAGAATGCAACGCCGTGCGCAGAAGGTCCTGCCGTTGCAGCGCTTCGAGTTCTTCCTCGAGATAAGCGAGCGCTCGTCGGGGTGGCGCTATTGGGTCACTCGCTGCCACGTTCTTTTTCGGCCGGGCGCGAGCGCGCCTTGTCCGTGCGCACGACGTCACGCAACCTATCGACTGTAACGTCGGGCAGCGGGCGGCGCGGTTTCGGCTCTTCGCGGAAACGCTTACGGGGCGCGCCTCTCCCCTCGATCGACACGTCACCGTGCCTCTCGAGTGCAAGGTCGTCGCTGGTCGACAGAACGCCGTCGACGCGCTCGAGCAGCTTCGCCAACGTCGTGCGGGCACGGTCCGCAAGGGTGCGGGCGCGCGTGCGTTCTTCGTGGACCTCGTGGGCGAGCGCGATCGCGACGAGAAGGATCGCCTGTTTGGTGACCGGGCGACCGGGCTTCAAGATCGTCCCGAGGCGCTCCTCGACCATCGCCGCCAGCATCGCGAGCTCATCATCCGCGGCGGAGGTGACGACGCGGCACGTCATCCCCGCAACGTTGAGATCCACCCCCCGACTTGCCATCAGGCGGGAAGCTACCACGAGTGCGCGCCCATGTAAGCGCAGGTTGTCGCCCCTACGAAGGGCTCATTCGCAGGTCGCGCCGCTCGAGTCCTTGCAGACGAATTTCCCGCCGGTCGCGGCCTTGATCTCGCGGCAGTCGTGGGGGACATCTTGCCCCCTTTTGCACGCGAAGTTGAGGTCATCCTGGCATGAGGTCGGCCGCACCTCGGCGATGCACGGAATCTTGTTCGCGCGGTCGCCGCACACGAAAATCGGGAAGTCGAAGACGCCGCTCTTTACGTCGGTGCCCCCGAGGGTGATGCCATGGACCGAAATGCGCGCGACGACGAAGACGCCTTGAGGCCCGTGCTGGTTCAACACGGCATCGACCGTATTCGCGGTGAGGATCGGATTGACTTCGACCAGGCCGAAGCTCGGCGTCGTGTCGGAGGCGTGGTCGACGAAACCTGAGCCGGGGACCGTAAACGAGTCGACTTGAACTGCACCATCGTAGATCTCAACGGCCGTCTCGTAGAACTGAACGCGTGACGTCTCAGGGCGCAACCGGGCCGCGTCGCCTCGCGGGACCATCTGATTGCCGACCAAGAAGAACTGCCGGTAGGTGGTCGCGAGCACCGCGTCGAGGGTCCCTGAAAAGAGCGCCGGCCCGCTTGGATCGGGAGCCACGACGCACTTGTCTTCGGGATCGGGCACAGGAACTTGTCGAATGAAGAGGGTCTGACCGTTGTCGGCGCAGCCCGCGCCAAACAACAAGGCCGTCAATCCGAGAACGACCGCAACGCCGCAGAGATGGTTCTTCATAGTTCCGCAGTCCAAAGTGTATCGACTTCAATCGACGACGGCAAAAAAGCGTTTACGAGCGTTGCCCGACCCACGACTCCTTGACAGCTTCGACGACCAAGTCGATCGAAAGACCATCGGTCGAGACCTGTGCGTGCGCCTCGCCGTAAGCCGCGGCGCGGTCTCGGGAAAGTTCGTGAATTGCGGCTTCGGGGTCGTCGCCAAGAAGGGGGCGGTTCGTGCCGCGAACTCGAGCGAAAAGGGTCTCCCGCGACGCGTGGAGAACGATCACGAAGGAGCGTCGAAGGGCTTCCTCTCGGAGCGCGTCATCGAGCAGCGTGCCACCACCGAGCGAGACCACGCGCGGCCCCGAAAACGCTAGTAGACGGCGCAATTCGATTGCCTCCATCGAGCGAAAGTCCGCCTCGCCGTGCGCCACGAAGGCCTCGTGAACCCGGAGCCCGGTCGCGGCCTCGATGCACTCGTCGAGGTCGTCGAATGGCAAGCCGAGCGTGCGAGCGAGCGCTCGGCCGATGGTGGTTTTTCCAGCGCCCATGAATCCCCAGAGGCAAAGGATCGGTCGTGCTCGCGGCTCGTCACGTGGGGCTCGGGTTGGCATCAGCGCACCCGCACCGGCGTGCCTCCATCGAGCCGCGTAGGCAGAGCGGCCGACCAGCCGCTCGGGACGACGGGGCCGGTGAACGCGAAGAGAAACGCCGCGTCGGACGGGGCGACGTTGACACAACCATGGCTTCGAACGTGGCCGAAGCTGCGGTGCCAAAAGGCCGCGTGGATTCCTACGCCTTTGGCGAAGAACTGCACGTACGGGACGTCTTCGATGCGGTAGTAGCTCGACGCGCTCTCGTCCTCGAGGTTGTCCATCGTGGTTGCGAGCAGTTTTACCCAAATCCGGTGCAGCCCAAGCGGTGTGGAGAGCGGCGAGCCTTCTTTTCCGCGCCCCGTAGACACGAGCGTCGCGAAACGGGGCCGGTCCCCCTCGTAGGCGACGAGGGTCTGACTCGCGAGGTCGATGTCGAGCCAACGTGAGCCGCGCGCGATGCGTTCGTCGGCCGGCGGCTCCGCGCGAGTGGGGTGACGCACGTCGCTCGAGCGAATCCAAACTTCAGCGTCGATGCGTGCATAAGCGGAGAACGGGGTGCGCACTTCCTCGAACCATCCGACGCGCTCGAAGCGTGCCTTTGCATGACCCGTCGGCACAAAAGTCGAGCCAACGCGGCGGTAGAGGGGCGCGCGATCGACGACGACCCAGGCGAAAGAGAGGTCCCGTTCGGCCTCCGTAAGCTCGCTTCCGCGAAAAGTGGAGGGTCGTGCAGGGACGAATTCCGCAAGGCGCACCCACAAGCCGCGGCGGGTCCGCGCGTAGCGTTCACCTTGAACGATGCGTTCTTGGACGACGGCAATTGCAAACCCTTCGTCGAACTCAAACGCGGGCTCAGCGACGTCGAACTCAAGCAAGTTGCGATAGCCGCGAGCACCTGAGGGGCCGGCAAAATAGTATCGAAACGGGAGCCCGTCGCCGCTGGGCGCGGTCGGTAGAAACCACGGGGGTGCAGGCCGGGTCGAGAACGCGACCACATCACTGCAGAGCCAGGCCTCGGGGCCGACCTGAAACCAAGCAGACCGGCAACCGGTCCCGAGTTGCGCGGCGAACGCAGGCAGCGACCCACCCTCGGCGACGGAGCCTCGGCGAGGTGCGCTCGAAGTTGGAGCAAAGTGGAGCGACTGTTCGCCTTCCTGCACGTGCAACGAGCTCGGCCAAGGTTGAACCGGAATCGGAGACCAAGGCGGAAGGGCAAGCCGCACGCTGTCAGGAGCATCTTCCGCCCGCGCCGTACCAACGACCAACGAGGCCGCCAGCACGCTAGCGCAACGACGACGCCAACGGTGATGGCCCGAAGCCATCAAATCCGGTCGAGCTGGGGGGTCAAGCGGAGCGCCCAAAAGAAGAGCCGAGAGCCGTCAGGCGATGAGCCCAAAAGAAGAGCCGAGAGCCGTCAGGCGATGAGCCCCAAAAAAGAGCTCACTCGACGACGAACTGGAACTCATGCTCGCAGATCGCGAACATATCACCGTGAGCGATCGGCTTACGCTGCAGACGCTGGCCGTTGAACTCGACGCCATTGGTCGAGCCCATATCGACCATGAAATACTGGCCGTTCAGACATTCGACCATCGCGTGCTGACGCGAGACATTCGGGTCCTTGATCGTGAGATCACTGGACTGTTTTCCACGACCGATGATGAAGCGGTCCTTGTTTACCTCGGTGCGACTTCCCCGATAGTAAACAACAAGCTTCTTGCCACTGGCGAGCATCACAGGCCCGCCTGCTCCCTGTTGGGGCGGCGCGGCACCGTAAGGTTGCTGTCCAGGCGGAGCGGGAGGGGGAGCTCCGTAAGGGGACGGGGGCGGCATCATTCCGCCCATCGGTGCCCCAGGTGGCGGGGGAGGAGGAGCGCCCGGCATCATGGGGCGCTGAGGCATGTGCTGCTGCGTGGGAGCCTGATGCGCGTGCTGCTGCTGCTGAGGCATGTACGCCCCGGGCGGCGGAGGCGGAGGCGCACCCATGCCCATCGCTCCGCCATGCGGAGGCGGCGGAGGAGGAGGAGCACCGGGCATCATGGGGCGCTGCGGCATCGGCTGCTGCATCGACTGTTGCTGCGGAGGCTGCCCGTACGCGACAGGCTGCTGCATCGGCTGTTGCTGCGGAGGCTGCCCGTACGCAACAGGCTGCTGCATCGGCTGTTGCTGCGGAGGCTGTTGCTGCATGTAGCCACCGGGAGGAGGCGGAGGTGGGGGCGCGCCAGGCATCCCGGGACGCATCCCGGGAAGCGGCGGCAAGGCCCCGATCGGGGGCGCCATGCCCATTCCGGGAGAAGGCGGCCCGGGTGGTCGCGAAGCCCCTGGAGGCTTCGGCGGCATGCCAGGAAGGGGAGCCATTGGGGCGCCTTGAGGCATCATTGGTGCTGGCGGGCGCGCACCCGGCATCATGCCTGGGGGCGGCATGCCTGGGCCTGGACCATAGGCACCGGGGGGAGGAGGCGGAGGCGCGTGCGGGGCGCCTTGTGGCTGCATGCCGGGTGACGCGGCATTCTCCGGATACGGAGCGCGGGCTTGTTCGGCGGCATTCGAGCCGGTCGGGAAGGGCGAGTGCCCACCCTGCGTACGCTGTCGGGCGTACTGCTTCATCGACTCGTTGATGAGGTAGTCGACCGAGCACTCAAGGTCGCGAGCCATCTGCTCGAACGTCTCCCAAAGCACGTCGCGGCACTGGAAGTTCCGAGAACTCTTCTTGTTCGGATCGCCGCTCATTCCTGAATCCACTTTCCTACCCGCACGGTTGAATGATCGAAGTGTGGCTGCCGACGTGAACCGAAGGCAAGCTTGGCGTCATTGTCCACCCGCCAGCGTCCCTCCCTTGGGCGCATCGGCGGGCTTGTCTTTCGGCTTCTCGTCCTTCTTCGGGTCGCGATTCGCGATCTGCGGAAGGATGCAATAGGTAACGAAATCGCCGACATCCTCGACGGCCTTCTTCTCGTCCTTCTTGTCCGCGCCGACGACGATGCACTCCCACGCGCAATCGTCCTTATCCTTCTCATCGCATTTCGGAACCTTATCGGGGTCCGGCGCGTAGGACTTGACGGTCGCGACGTCGAGCTTGCTCCCGTTGACGAGGTAGTACGACAGCGCGGTCACACGTGTCGTGACGCGCTCGCTTTTGAAGTAGGGCTTCAGCTTCTCGAGCGGCGAGCCGTCCTTCAATTCTGCGATGTAGGCCGCGTAAGCACGAGCCTCCATCGGGTTGAAGTTCTTCTTCGCTCGCTTGCCGAGTTCTTCCATGAACTCCGCAATGTGCTCGACCTTCGACATCTGCAAAATGGTCGTACCGGCAAGGCGGCGAACCTTCCAGTCCTCGATGTCGAGCAGCGGATACAGCTGCTTTACGACAGAATCGCGAGGCAATTGCTTGAGCAGCCGGAACGCGAGATCGACGACGGCGCCCGGGGCCTCCTTCGCCTTGGCGAGCTCGACGAGACGCTTGATGCTCTCCGCGTCCTTCTTGTCGATCCGATTCTCCAGCGCCGTGAGGGCGCCAGTACGAAGCTTCACGCTGCGGTTTTTATCCGCGCCGAGCTTCAAGCAATACGAAGTGGACGCCTGGCCACCGACCTTCTTCATCGCGACGAAGATCTTGGTAATCGTCTCCTCTTGGTATTCGCTCAGTTGCTGGATGAATTGCTTCTCGGTCGGCTTCAGCTGGCGCGCCTCGTTGGCCGCATTGACCTCGGGCTCTTTGTCCTTTCGCCACTGCTCCGAGCTGATGTAGTCGACGATCTCGACGAGTTTCTTGCTGGCCTCTTCCTTCGTCTTTTGGTCGGCCAGCTTGTCGATCAGATCCGCCATCTTGCTCAGATCGCGGATGGCATTCCGGTCCATCACCGTCGGCAACTTCTCGACCGACGTCGGACCGATGAGGCGGAGCAACTGCTCCATGCCGTACATCTGGGTCTGGTCGTTGAGCTTGCGCGTGAAGTCGATCATCGCCCAATCACGCAGCGCGTCGAGCAACTGCTGCTTTAGCGCAGGGTCTGAAACGAGCGGGGTCTTGTCGTAGGTGAGCAGCATCTGCGCTGCGTCCTTGTACTTGTAGGACGGGTCGGGCGCGGCTTGGCCATTCTGAGCCAGCTGGGGGGGAGCTTTCTTGAGCTCCTCGATGATCCGGGGGACGAGGGCTTCCAGGAGTTTTGCGCGGGTCTCTGGCGACAAGCTCGTCTTCGAGCACGGCTCGTCTTGCTTACGCTCCATCCAGGCGGAGTCGCAGGCGAGCGAACCTTTAACGAGCCTGTCGATGCCGACGCGTTGCCCCTTCTGCGGCTTCATGTTGATGAGCGCCATCGCTGCATCAACTCGAAGCGGCTGCGGATACTTGTCAAAGAGGACGACCGCCGAGAGGCGCTTCGGCCCTTCGCTGGTCTTCTCCCACCGTTCCAAATCGGACGGAGTGACGGCGCATCCCAGGAAGCTGGTTGCCACGGTCGCGAGGGCAATTGCCCCTGCGGAGATCCTAAGCGCGCTGCGGCGCGTACGCGTTTGTCGAGCAGCCATGACCTGAAGAGGGGGGGTTCGAGCCCCCGGGATGGTACCGCTCGCCGCACCGGGATTGGAAGATTTCTAGAGTGATTTTCCTTTTAAGGTGCCGAATGTGAATGTCCGTTCAGCGCTTCACATCGCAAACTTGCGTTCCGCCAGCCGCCCGAGGTACACGCACTATGTAGGCAAGTGTAGGTATGACAATTTCGTTGGCGGCATTCCGGTCCTTATGGCCGAGCAAGCAAAACGACGGCGAGAGCGGACACCGCGATCGCACGGTCGACCACGGTACCCCCGAGCGGCGCGCGAACGCGAGCGTCCCAGCGGCGCGCACGGCCCGCACGTACGCGCGTGAAGCAGCAGCATTGACGTTCATCGCGTCCGGGCTGTACCTCGCCCTCGCGCTGGCCTCATACGAAGCAGACCCCATGCGTCTGGAGGTCGCCGGCCCCGACTGGGTCGGCCCGGTTGGCGCCATCCTCGCGCGGGCTCTGGTGCAGGCTGTCGGCATCGTCGCGTGGCTCGCTCCACTCGAGTTGATGCTGGTGTCGCTCCCGTTGCTTGGGGACCGCAAGCTGGAGTTCCGCATCACCCGCGTGAGCGGCGACGTCCTGATTGCGGTGACGCTCGCGGGACTCGTGCACATCGGCTTCCCTCGAGCCACATCGTTCGGCGAGTTGCCGCTCGGAGGGCTCGTTGGGGACCTTTTCGGCAGCGTGATGCGCAGCCTGTTCTCGACCGTGGGCTCGTACCTCATCGGACTGACCGTGGTCGGTCTGATCCTGGTCGAACGAGCGACGTTCTCCTTCATCGAGGCGATGCAACGTCTGAGCGTCTGGCTCGGCGCTGCCCGCCGTGGCGCGAATCGTGGCGCGGGCGTCGTTGCAGCCGCTTGGGCGAGAGCGCGTGCGGTTGACCAGGAGCGACGCGAGCAAGAACGACGCGACAATGAACCCATGATTGTCGCGCCGGAGACGGCCGATGAAATCATCGCAGCCTTCGCCGATGAACACTCCGATGACGAGCCGTTCGCGCGCGTCCTCGCGAGGCGGCGCGCCGATGCAAGGGCGAGCGATGTGCTCGCGCGGGGCAGGACGCCCGTGGCCCCGCGGCCCGACCCACTGGACGCGGAGACGCCGGCTCCGGACTTTCCGGTGAGCGAAGCCCGTACGCCTTCACCCGTCGCGGCGATCCCAGTCGAGAGCGCCTTGCCACCCGTCGAGAGCGCCTTGCCCATAGCGGCGATCCCGAGTGCGTTCGCGGCGACTCCGATCGCGAGTGCGCCCGACGACGACGTCCCCATCGAGCCGCCGACCGCAGCCGCCACTCGCGCAAGCATCGCGAAGAAGCTGGAAGAGCCCGTCATTGTCGACACGGCGCAGGTGACGAAGACCGAAAAGGCGAAGCGCACGCGAGCCGGCACGACGACGAAGACCGGCTTCGTGCTGCCGTCCACCGAGCTGCTCGAGCCTATCGTTCTCGATTTCAATGCTCCCAGCAAAGAGCTCTTGCACGAGACGGCGCGCCTGCTCGAAAAGACGCTCAGCGATTACAAAATCGAAGGGAAAGTTCAGGAAATATGGCCGGGACCGACGGTCACGATGTACGAGGTCGCGCCCGCGCCCGGCACCAAAGTGTCGCGCGTCGTAAGCCTGGCTGACGACCTCGCGCTCGCACTCGCACGCAAGGTGCGCATCGTTGCGCCTATCCCTGGAAAGAACCGCATCGGGTTCGAGGTACCGAACGAGCGCCGCATCGCGGTGAGCCTGCGGGAGCTCTTCGAGTCAAAGAACTTCATGTCGATGGACGCACCCCTGCCCTGCGTTCTCGGGCGAGACAGCATCGGCAACCCGTGCTTCGCCGATCTCTCGTCGATGCCGCACGTGATCGTGGCGGGAGCCACTGGCGCGGGAAAGAGCGTCGGCCTGAACGTGATGCTTCTCAGCATGCTCTACCGCCGTACACCCGACGAGCTGCGCATGCTGATGATCGATCCAAAAGTCGTCGAGCTCGCGCCGTTCGACAGGATCCCCCACCTGCTCTTCCCGGTCGTCACCGACATGAAGCAGGCCGCGAACGCGCTGAAGTGGACCGTCGACGAGATGGAGCGGCGCTACCAGCTATTCGCCGACGCCGGCACGCGCAACATCGGCTCCTACAACAAGTGGGTGGAGGCCGTCCTCGACGGCGAGAAGCCGATGCCACCCAGCCCGAAAAGGGTCGAGGCCGTCGCGCCGGACGGAACCGGCTGCGAGGTTCTGGCGGCGAGCGACGGAAGCGATGTGGTGGTGCCGAAAAAGCTGCCGTTCATCGTCGTGGTCGTCGACGAGTTCGCCGATCTCATGATGACGCACGGGAAAGACGTCGAATCCTCGGTCGCGCGACTCGCTCAAAAGGCTCGTGCCGCCGGCATTCACGTGATTTTGGCGACGCAGCGCCCGAGCGTGGATGTCATCACCGGCATGATCAAAGCGAACTTCCCTTCGCGCATCGCCTTCCGCGTCGTACAGCGAAACGACAGCGCGACCATCCTCGACCAGCAGGGCGCGGAGCACTTGCTCGGTAAGGGCGACATGCTCGTGAAGCTAAACGGCACGACCGACGTGAAGCGCGTGCAGTGCCCGTTCGCGACGGAAGACGAGGTGCAGCGCGTCACCGACTACCTGCGCACGCAAGGCGAGCCCGAGTACGACGAGAGCATCGTTCGCTCGCGGGACGACGACGACGATGACGGCGGAGGCAACGCGAGCGCGGGCGATGCCGAGAGCGATCCGCTCTACGACGCGGCCGTGCGCGTGGTCGCGGAGACGCGCCGCGCAACGACGTCCTTCATTCAGCGGAAGCTCGGCGTCGGCTACAACCGCGCCGCAAAGATCATCGAAACGATGGAAAAACGCGGGGTCATCGGACCCGCCGTCGGCACGCGCCCCCGCGAAGTGCTGATCTCGCAGATGTAACGATCTCGCAGCCGAACTCAGCGCGCGTCGGCGAGTTGCCAGGTCAGGTCCGTGTTCCCAAGCGGGCCTGCGAAGCGTAGCCCGAACCAATCGGCGGTTGGCGCGATCGTCGGATGACCGTCGCTCGTCTGCATGGGAAACCGGACACGAAACGCTTTTCGCCACACCGTGCTGTACGGGTAGAAGCGCGACTCGAGCGCGCCGGGCTTATGCAAAGGCTCGATTTCTTCGGGGGCAATCTCGTTTCCGGTCGAGTCGATCAGCCGGACGATCCACGCACTATCGGGTCGGGAGAGATCGTTCTGCTTGTCCGTGGCGCCGTACAGCGCGAGGAAAAACTCGTGGCGCTCGCGCGTCTTTTCGAGTCGCTTGCGGAGCATGTCCTGGCGCTCGGGAATGGTGAGGCGAAAGTCCTGCCCGTAGCGGATGACGTACGCCCAGCGAAAGTCCCAGGACTCGAAGGTCGCCGTCACGGTGAGCGCGCGCGTCAACTCGTCGAACAACAACACGCTCTCGGTGCGCGTCCACCGATCGAGCACGCTCTGGTAATCGGTCGCGACGTACTCGCGAGCCCCACCGCCGAGGCTTACGGCGGGCGCACCACAGCCAACGAGCGTGGTAGCGATAAGGAGCGCTACAGACCGCATGGCGTCACCAACTCACGGGCCACAGGATCGCGTAGACGCCGTCACCCGCGTGCGAACGACTCGGCGACCGACGCACGAGCATCAGCCGCTGGTTCGAGCGCGCGCAAAGGTACGCACCGCTACCGGTCGCCACGTAGAGCTGGTTGTCCTCGGCCGCCATCACGGGTGCATCCGACCACTCGGTTCGCTCCTTCACGTAGTGGATTGCCGTGTTCGTCGGCAACGCGACGTCACCTCGCTCGAATGCGTTCACGGCCTTCTCGGCGTTGCTCTTCTCGCCACCGCGGTCATCCGGAATGTTGTCTATCGCCACGAGCGCCGGCAGTGCTCCGGCTGCAACTTGTGAGGTGGCAACGCCCTTGGTTCGAACGAGCGTGTACTCGTCGATGAACGCGCCATTCTTCACGACGTAACCTTTCCCCATCCAGCGGCCCTCACCGGACTTCGTGACGGGATTCCATGGAATGCACTCCTTGAAGTCCTCGAGGACCGCGCAGGGACCGCTCGCCTGGCCGCATTTCAGTGAAGCCTTCAGCGCGCTCACGTCGAGCTTTTCCGGCTTCGCAAGCGGGACCGCCGAGACGGGCTTCAGTGTGGCCGTCGCCGCGGACCCAGCGGGCACGGACGAGGCCGCGGCATCGCCCGCGGCAGGCTGAGCCTTGCAGGCAGCGAGCGCGAGACCGAGCGTGGCGACGAGTGGCATTCGCATGGCGGCATCAAACGGCGTCACGTGCGGCGGGTCAAGGGTCGGTCACTCGAGCGGCTTGGCATTGAAGCTCATCGAGACGACGCGCACGGGCTTCGCGCCAATGTCCGCAACGTCGAAGCTGAACGATGCGCCCTGGCGACTCATCCCGCCTCCCGGCATTTTGTGTTCCGAACGAATGGTCACCCCGACGAGCGCGCCGCGGGAGAAGCTCGACTTCATCTCGAAACTTCGGGACGAGAGCTGAGCCAACGCCACTTTACGCACGATCTGCCAGGTAGCGGGGTCGCCGCCCGAAAAGCCTCCGAGGCTCACGGCCGTGACTTTTCCGGCCGCGTTGACGGTAACGGTGAAGCTGCCACGGCACTCGAACGGCGCGTCCGAACCGCGCACAGCTTCGCGCACGACCGCGGCTATCGCAGAGGCCGCCGGAAAATCGAGGCCGAGTTCTGCGTCTTTTGCGCGCATGCCTTTGTCGATCGAGCGGCGCGCAGCATCGACCTCGACGGAGCGCTTCGTGGTCTCGGTAGGAGCCGGGCTGCGTCCACCATGATCGGGCGGCAACGCATCGAACGGGAGGCCTCCGAGACCGGGGCGCAAACCCAAGCCGGGGCCACCCACCTCGTACTGCGAAGGAGGCCGACTCATCGGATCGAGCTCCGCCCCCGGCTCAGGAGAAGGAAAGCTATCAGGCGAAGACTCAGCACCGTTCGCTACCGGCTCGGGCTCGCCTGCAGGCACCGGCTCAGGCGAAGCGACTTCTCGCGAGGCGTCCAATTGGCGTTCGCGGGCCGCGGCGCGACGCTCGGCCAAGGGCGCATCCCGTCGCTCGTCCGGCTGCTCCGCCGGCGACGCCTCGTCCGACGCGTCGATCTCAAATTCTGCGGTCTGTGTCAGCTTTGGAGTGGCTGGCGCACGACGCCACGAGGAATCCGGAGCGACCGCCGCAGCCACGGGGAGCGCGAGATGCAGCACAAACGCTGCGATCACGAACTTCTGATCGGCGAGCCACACCTAGTGACCGCTTCCTTGTGGCGGTGCCGGCGGGGTTTTCAGCAGCTCGTCGCGTTGCTCTTTCAAGTGCCACGGAAGTTCCGCGTACACATCGTCGAAGAGCGTCTCGCGCGCGGGCATCGGTTGCGTCTCGGCTTCATGGATGGCGAGTCCGATTGCGGCGTTCAGCTCGGCTTCGAGCGCCTCATCGCGGGCGTCATCGAGCTGCCCCGTCTTGACGAGGTGGCGTCGCAGCCGCTGCAGGGGGTCACGGGCGAGCCAAGCATCCACCTCTTCTTGTTGGCGGTAGCGGCTCGGATCGTCGCTCGTGGAGTGCGCACCAATACGGTACGTGACCGCCTCGATGAACGTCGCACCTTCACCGCGGCGCGCTCGCGCGAGCGCACGCGACACGGCGTGGTAGACGGCGAGCACGTCGTTGCCGTCGATCCGCAGCGACGGCACACCATACGCGCGACCCTTGACGGCGTAGGTCTGTGACGCGGTCTGCCGATCGGGACGGACGCTGATGGCGAACTGGTTATTTTGGCAGACGATCACGCAGGGGACCTTGTAAACACCTGCAAAATTCATCGCATTGTGAAAGTCCGGCTCGCTCGTGCCGCCGTCGCCGATGAACCCCACGACCGCCACGTCATCGCCACGGAGCTTCGCTGCCCATGCGGTGCCAACAGCTTGCGGAAGCTGGGTACCGATGCAGCTCCCCCACGACACTTGATGGACCTCGCGCGCGCTCATGTGCGAAGGCATCTGGCGACCCTTCAAGAGATCGCCCGCGTTTCCGAAAACCTGACAGAGGTAGGTGCTGAGCGAGAGCCCGCGCACAAGCATGACCGAGCTCTCGCGGAGCGCGGGATAGACCCAGTCCTGGGTGGCGAGCGCGAGACCGGTGCCGATCGGCGTCGCCTCCTGGCCGGTGCACGCACCGTAGAAGCCGACGCGCCCTTGACGCTGGAGCAAGATCATCCGCGCGTCGAGCAGCCGCAGCTGCTTGATGTAGCGGTATGCCTGCCATGCAAGCTCGGGGGTGATCGACGGATCCGCGGCTGGCGCAAGCGAGCCATCCTCGCGAAGCAACGAGAAAAGCCCGAGGTCGGGGGCGACATCGTCGCTGACGTTGGTCGGAGGCAACACGACCGGCACGAGGACCATGGCTCCGTGCATAGCGCAATCGCCGCAAGGCTGCATGTTTCAGGCCCGGTTCAGGCGCATCGAGGCCGGAAGCGGCGTCTCGCTTGCGGCCCCATCGGGCGGGCTCACTCGCCGGCGAGGGGGTACGTAGGAAACAAGTCGACGGGTACGTGCGCCGTGGCGGCCTGGGCCTTCGCGATGATCTCGCTCACGACGCCATAACGATCGAGGAGGGCCTTCGCGGCCGACTTTTCGCCGCGGTATTCGATCACGCAGAGATCACGGGTGAGCTTCGCGATGGAGGCCTCGAGCTTGTCGAAGTCGACGGTGAAGCGTCCGGTCCCCGCGTCGAAGGCAGCGGCCCCCTCTTCGACAAAGCGGTTTAGCTGCATCGCGGCTCCCCGACCGTGCGCATCGACGCCGAAGCGAACGCTGCGGAAAAGGCCGGCAAAATACGTCACGAGGAGCTCCTCGCGCATCGAGGCTGGCAGTTCCCGTTTCTGCACCATGAAGAGCACGTTGTAGGCGCCCATGACGTCGGCCTTTGCCTCCTCCACCGCCGAGTGCAGCTCTTCGAGAGCGACGGTAACATCGACGTGCTGCGCGCCACGGAGCGACTGAGCTGGACCGAGCGTGTGACTGAGCTCGTGAAAAAGGACCTCGTTGAAGAACGCGGCAGAGGAGAGAAACTTCTGCTGGGAAGGGACGAGGAGGGCCTCGCCGATCGGCTTCATGATTCGCGTGAATTTCGCGTCGAGCACGTTGCGGAGCAGCACCTTTTTCGCGCCTTTTTCCTTACGAACGCGCTCGTCATTCGGAAGGTTGAAGGCGGTCGTCATGATGCCGCGACGCGCGTCACCCGCGCTGAAGACGAGGTCGCCGACGCGAACGGGGCTCTCAAGGCCGCGCTTGGGCTTCATCGGCGCTTCGACCGGCAGGTGAGCCTGCATTTCGCCGAGCAGCTTCTTGAAGCGTGCGAGGTCTTTCGACGCGGCGGGGTCGGTAATGGTGACGAACGATTCGAACGCCGCCTTCTGACCCTTGAGCTCGTCTTCGTAAGTCTCGTAGGGGCCGATGGTCACCTCGACGGCCGCGTCGAGATCCATCCAGTCCTTGTCGGAGGCGTAATAGTCGTCGCTCTCGAACGCCGACGCGCGGGACTCGAGGAAGCGAGCGAGCGAGCGATTTTTTGTAAGCTTCGCGGCCTCGCGGAGCTTCGCCGCCGCCGGCGCGAGGAACGCCGCATACGCCTTGCTGTAAGGCACTGCCGTGAGCTTGTCGCCCGCGCGCTCCACCACGGTGAAGAGACCCAGTAGCTTTTCTTTTTCGGTCGGGTTGGCAGCGAGGTAGGCGTCGAGCGCTTCGGCCGTGAGCCCATCGGGGTAGAAACCCGCGCCAGGCGGCCGCGTGCGCTCGACAGCGAAGGGCGCGTTGTCGAGCCTGTCCCAAGGGCTCCGCATGATGCGAAAATAGGCGTGGCGCAGCTTGCCGAGTTCCGAGGTGTCGGCGGCAAGTCGGGCGGCCACCCTCGGGTTGTCAGCGAACACCTGGCGCTCGTAGATCTCTTGGATGAGGCGCGACGCCTCGATGAGCTTCACAAGGGTGTCCCGCTCACTTTGCGGCAACCCGTCCATCGCGACCGCGAACGTCACGGGGACGAATCGCGCGATCTTTTGCTGGAGCGAAGCTGTCTCGGAGGCTTCCGCAGCCTTCGCGGAGTTGGCGATGTCCGCGAGAGATTTCGGCGCGAAGGGATCGACCCGCGCGTCCGTCGGCGCGACGGCCTGAGCCTGCGGTGGAAGAGGCGAAGGCGTCCACGAAGGAGCCGAACAGCCGAGAGCGAGCAGGAGGACGAGGGGCAGGAGCGGTCGCAAGCGCATGGTGACCGTACGTAGCACGGACACGGTGCCTCAGAACTTCAGGCGCAGCGTAAAGTCGCCCACGGAGCCCCCGTGACCCGAGATGACGACGTGAAAGGGTACGCCAGCCGTAGCGTTCTGCACCGTGTAGCTGAGGAGCGTGTTCTGGTCGGTGCAGACAAGCGTATTCGCATCCGAATTGCACGTCGGGCGAACCGCCAAGATGCGGTCAAAAAGCACCGAGGTAGTGAGCTCCACCGTGAGCGGCGCCGTCTTCCCTGGGACGACCTGATAGACCATGTCTCCCGCGCTCGTGCCGCCGCACGTCGTCTTGACGACGTTCTGTTTGCCCGTGGTCGTGCCGACGATCGTCACCTGCTGGGCAACCTTGATCACGGCGCCACTCGGGCATTGGTTGGCAGAGCCCTCGACGAGGCAGGTCGGCCCGCAGCCATCCATCGCCGCCGTGTTGGAATCATCGCACTGCTCTTCGCCTGAAACGACACCGTCTCCGCAAACCGCGCCGCCACCCGTCGTCGAAGGCCCACCGCCGCCACCCGTCGTCGAGGACGCACCTCCACCGCTGGTCGACCCTGTCGACGAGCTCATCGACGAGCCCCCGGTCGAACCGGTCGACGACATTGAAGAGACGCTGCTCGTTACGGCCGCGCTGAAGCCGCCGCCAATTCCAGTGGACGCCAAGGCTCCGCCCGCACCGAGCCCCGGATCGCCGAAGAGGGGGCTATCGAGGTTGCACGCCGTCGCGCAAATTCCCAGCGAAACAAGAAGAAAAGCACGCATGGTCGAAGTGTACGGCACATTGAGCAAGCAGGCGACAGTTCCGCGCAATCAGGCGGAAGCAGCCTAGGTCATGTGCGCACGACGACGCCAAGGCGGCTTCTGCCCGAACCGCACCTGCTCGGCGAGTGCTCGGCGAGCGCTCGTCGAACGCCGGGCGAGGAGCGACGCGTGCGATGAGCTGTGATAAGCCAGCGCGCATGATCGACAAGGGGATCATCCTCGCGGGCGGCTCTGGGACACGCCTCTACCCGGTCACGAAATCGGTAAGCAAACAGCTCGTCGCGCTCTACGACAAGCCGATGATTTACTATCCGCTGACGACGCTGATGCTCGGCGGACTGCGTGACATTCTCATCATCACGACGCCCGAAGATCAGAGCCAGTTCATCCGCCTCCTCGGCGACGGCTCGGCGTGGGGGATCCGCCTTCGCTACGAGGTTCAGCCGCGACCTGACGGCCTCGCGCAAGCGTTCATCATCGGTCGAGAGTTCATCGGTGACGGTGGCTGCGCGCTGATCCTCGGCGACAACGTGTTCTACGGTCAGGGCCTAACCGAGAGCCTCCGGCGCGCCGCGAACGGCGGTGAGGGCGCCACGGTGTTTGCGTACCCAGTCAAGCACCCGGAACAGTACGGTGTCGTCGAGTTCGACAAGAGCGGGCGCGCCATCGGCGTCGAAGAAAAGCCAACCCACCCGCGGTCACACTTCGCGATCACCGGCCTGTATTTCTACGACAACGACGTCGTCGACATCGCCAGCAACCTGAAACCGTCCCCGCGCGGCGAGCTCGAAATCACGGACGTGAACCGTGCCTATCTCGAGCGTGGCAAATTGCGCGTCGAGACCCTGGGTCGCGGCTTTGCGTGGCTCGATACCGGAACGCACGAAGACCTGTTCAATGCCGCGAGCTTCGTGCACGCCGTCGAGTCCCGTCAGGGCTTGAAGATCGCCGCCCCGGAAGAAGTCGCGTTCCGCATGGGATGGATCGACGCCGACGAGCTGCTCGCGCTCGCCGAACCGCTGAAGAAAAACGGCTACGGCCAGTATTTGCTCGACGTCGCGACGGGCAGGCTCGCATGAACGTCGAGCCACTCGCCATTCCGGAAGTCCTGCTGCTGCGCCCACGCATCTTTCACGATCCGCGCGGCTACTTCCTCGAGCTCCATCACCGCGAGCGTTACGAGGCGCTCGGGATCGCGGGGCCGTTCGTGCAGGACAACGCCTCATGGTCACGCCGTGGCGTTTTGCGCGGCCTGCATTTTCAGCACCCCTCGCCGCAAGGCAAACTCTTGATGCCGCTCGTAGGAGACATCTACGACGTGGCCGTCGACCTCCGCCGCAGTTCGCCGACTTTCGGCACGTGGGTGGCCGCGACACTGCGCGCCGAGACGCACGACCAGCTCTGGGTACCGCCTGGCTTCGCACACGGATTTTGCGTGGTCTCGGAGACTGCGTTCGTCGCTTACAAATGCACGGACGTCTACGATCCGAAGAGCGAAGCCACGCTGCTCTTTTCGGACGAAGACCTCGGGATCCCGTGGCCTGTCGCGCAGCCCATCGTGTCGGACAAGGACCGTGCGGGTCTCCGACTTCGAGACTTCGGGGTCGACCGGCTACCGGGCTGAACGCGCGACGGCGAAGACCGAGTGAGCCCACCTCAGGCGCGACCGCTCCTCACCACCCAGCGGCGCTCGATGTCACGACGCAGCACACGGGCACGCAGACTGACGGCGGCACGCTGGCGAAGTCCGTCGTGCAGCGCCCTGGCGTAATCCTCGATGGCCTTCGAGCCGTCGATCCTCACCAACCACAGAAAGTCTGCAACGGTGCGCGGAAGCCCGCGGAGGAACAGCGTTCCCGAGCCGTTCTTGACGAGCATCCGCAACCGGTTGCGTTTGCAGTGGAGCGCGACGAAGTGGCGGCCCCGCCGCTTTGAGCTCCCGTGAAACGCGTGCAGCACGATGGCGGACGGCACATAGACAGCCTGCCAACCAGCGAGGCGGCAGCGCCACCCAAGATCGACATCCTCAAAGTACATGAAGAACGTTCGGTCGAAGACGCCTGAGGGCAAACGCGTCTCGTCCAACATCCGGCGGCGATAGAGCGCGGCGCCCGCGGACGTGCAGAAAATCTCCGCCGGAGCGTTCGCTTCCTCGACGGGCACATCGTAGTGACGGTCCTTGGCGCTCGCGTCACCGAAGAGCAGCACACCGGTGGAGTTGGTGCGGTCGGTGCGCTCGCGGAAAACGATTTTCGATTGCAGCATGCCAAGCCAGGGATCCCCCGCCGCGACGGCGCGCCGAAGCTCGGCGATCCACTCGGGAGCCGCAACGGCATCGTTGTTCAACGTCGCGACCCATTCCCCCTCAGCCACCGCAATGCCTCGGTTGCAACCCTCAGCGAAACCGAGATTCTCCCCCGTCGCAACCAAGGTCACTGAGGAAAATTCCTCGCGAACCATCTCGACGGACCCATCCGTCGACCCGTTATCGACAACGATCACCTGAAACTCTTGCTCGCTCTGAACCGCGAGAGAGCGAAGGCACGCGGCGAGATCAGCCTTCGAGTTCCAGTTGACAACGACAACGCTGATGTCGATTTTTGCGCGTTCTGATTGAGGGTCGACCGGAGCCGGAGGCGCACCGGTGTCATCGCCCTCAGCGAACAACTCAGACAGCCACGTGCGGGCAACCGCGAGCGGTTGAGCGGCGAACTGGCGCCAGTGCAGCGCTGGATAACGGAGGATCAACTGACGTCGCAGCAGGCGCAACTGAGACTCGGAGAGCGAATTGCGACTCGACGCGTGGCGCCGATACTGCAGCGCGACATCGCCAAGCAACACGCCTTCGTAGCCTCGATCCAGCAATCGCAGCCACAGGTCGTAGTCCTCGTAACCGCTGCGCAGCGCAGGATCAAAGCCTCCCGCCTGAAGAAACACGTCTCGATGGACCAGCGCCGAGACGTGAACGAAGTTGCCTCGAAGCAGCGCCCGCGCGTCAAACGGACGAGATGCGAAACGCCCCGTTTCCGCCCCGAATCGGTCCATGGGCGTGTAGACGTAGGCAACCTTTTTTCCAGCAGCCTCGAGCCTGGCGAGGCAACGCTCGGCGTAATCGGAGGGGAGTCGATCATCGGCGTCGAGGAAGAGGAGGTAACGACCCGTGGCGAGTTCGGCCCCTCGGTTGCGCACGCGACACACCCCGCCGCGATCGAGCGTCACGGTCTTGACCGGGTACCGGCGAGCGACCTCGAGACTTTCGTCGGTGGACCCGTCATCGACGACGATGATCTCGACGGGGATCGTCTGTGCCAAGGCCGACTCGATCGCCTCCGCGAGAAAGCGCCCGTACTGAAACGAGGCGATAACGATGCTGACGGCCGCGGTCGTCATTCAATAGGCTCGGCTGTGAAGAGGAACTGAACCGTGTCGAGGTCGGCCAGCCACGCGAGGGCATCCCCACCGCGAAGGGAGCGCCTCGGGAGCACGCGCTCGGCGGCGCGCCCGAGGCGGGACACGGCCGCGCGAGGTCCATCGATCACGCGCTCGAAGTGAGTGACCCGAAAGCCCGCCTGTTCGATGAGGTCGATGGCCGATGCCCGCGTGAAGAAACGCAGGTGGGTGCGGTCGAGCACGCCAGCGGGCACATAGCGGAACGCGCCCCGAACGAGGCCGCCCATGACGCTGCGGTGACCGACGTTCGGCAGGCTTATAACGAGCGTTCCACCTGGCGTCATGCGTGCACGCCACGCACGCAGAGTCCCCCAAGGATCGACGAGGTGCTCCAGGACATCCGCGAAGATGACGCAGTCTGGCGCAGGCCAAGATGGGGGGAGTTCGTCCTCCGCCCCACCTTCGAGCACGTCGTCCAGAACGACGCGCGCCCGAGCGGCCGGCCCTGCGGTCGGCTCCACCCCGCGCACCTGCACATGGGGTCGAGCGCGCT
The DNA here is from genome assembly GCA_947475525.1 of Polyangiaceae bacterium. Taxonomy (GTDB): domain Bacteria; phylum Myxococcota_A; class Polyangia; order Polyangiales; family Polyangiaceae; genus SYFR01. The sequence continues at coordinate 208,255 of CANJMI010000005.1, forward strand.
TGAGAGCCGCACCCAGGTGCCCCGCCGCGCACCCGACATCCACCACGTACCGTGCGGCCACCGGCACAAGCCCCGCGACCTCCGGGCGCTCGTGGCCGTAATAGGTCGCGCGAGCCTCGACCGCCTCGACGACCTCGTCATAACGCTGGCCGCCGCGCATCGTCCTCGAGCGTTGACGCACGAGCAACGGGCGGTTGCGTAGGAGCCACAGCCAGGCATCGCGCCGCGCGCGCCGCTCCTCGTCCTTGCCGGCGAGTGCCGCTAGCGGGTGTGAGAGCCATTCGTCCGCGGCACGGCGAGCCGTGCGCCGCAGCTCGGCTTCGAGAACATCGTCCGGAAAATTGCGCCATGCGAGGAGCAGACGATTTCGCTCCATGTGGAAATGATAAGGGTACACCCTCGAGTTGCTCGATGCGCGAAGGCGGTGCCAGCCCACGGGTTCGTCGGTGTACCAGAGCTTCCAGCCCCTTCGGATAGAGCGCGCGAAGAAGTCGGTCTCCTCGTAGTACGTGAAGAACGTTGGCTCGAGGAACGGAAGCCCCACCTCCTCGATGGCGCGCCGGCGGATCATCACGAGCGCCCCGGAGAGCGTCGCGACCTCGCGAATGCCGTCTTTTGCATCGAGATGCGCGGTCGTGAAGGCCGTTTTCGGATCGACGGTCGTGTGCGCCCAGTAACGATTCGAGGTCGCCGCGAGCGGATTCTCGTCGTCCCAGAAGTAGACCTTGCCGCCCGCCGCAGCCGCATCGGGGCGCGCTTCTAGAAACGCGACGAGCCCTTCGATCCAGTCCCGCGCGACCACCGCGTCGTTGTTGATGAGCGCGACGTAGTCACCCGTCGAAAGAGCGTAGGCCTGATTGACGCCCTCGGCGAAACCGCGGTTGTCCGAGTTGCGTACAACCTGGACGCCGGGGAACGACTCGGCGACAGCGGCCGCGCCGTCGCTCGATGCGTTGTCGACCACGATGATCTCGAGCGAGGGCCACTCGGTCGCGAACAACGACGCGATGCTGGTACGCAGATCGTCCTCTCGGTTGTAGCTGACGATGAGGGCGGAGACAGTAGGGATAGGCATGGTCATCACGTCGCGGTTGGCTTCCGCCGCACATTGTCGAAGGCGGCCTTGGCGCCGCGAAAGTCCATGGCGGCGTAGAGTCCGCCGAAGGCCGCAGCGCAGAGCAAAGTAGCTCCGGCGAGCGTCATTGGACCCTTTAGCCAGGGTAACACGAGCCATCGCGCGCCGACCGAGACGACCGCGCAGGCGGCCACACAGGTGCGCACGACGGCGAGGAAGCGCGCCTCCGGAAACATGCGCTTCATGACGTAGACGACCGCCAAATTTCCGAAGACGACGTGGACGCAAAGACCGAGTGCAAAGGCGAGCATGGTGGGGGAGATCATCATCGCGACGCGAACGGCAACCCAGTTGAGGAGCGTCCACGCGAACGCTAGGCGCATCACGATTTGGGGCTTGCCGATGGCGTCGAGCGCACCGGCGAGGATCGGACTCACGAACCCGATGGTGATCACCACCGCGAACACGTAGAGCGTCGGAAGCGCGGGCAGCCACTTTGCTCCGTAGAGCACTTCGACGATCCCCGGACCCAAACCGAGAAAAAGCGCCACCATGAAAAAGGTCGCGACGGCACACAGGCGAACCGACGCCTCCAGCGTCCGCGCGAACTCGACCGGGCGATCCTGAAGCCGACTAAAGAGCGGGAAGTTCACGCGCGACAGGATCTCGACCACTTTGAGAGAGAACCACGCGGTGTTCTGCGACCAGCTCACGAGGCCGAATTGCTCGCGTCCGAGGATGCGCCCTCCGAGGATCGGGGTGACAGCCCCGTTGACGAAGCCGACGGCAGCCTTCGTTTGAAACGCCACGCCAAACCGAAGCATCGGCATGAGGCCGCGACGGTCGAACACCAAGCGCGGCACGAAGGGTCGCATCCAATACGCGACGACGAGGCCGACAAGCCCCTGCAAAAGCACGGCCGCGATGAGCGACTTCACGCCCCAGCCGAGTGCAGCAAGGGCGACGGCCGAACCATAGAACGTGATCGACAACACAACCTCGAGCACCGCGAGACGACCGAACTCGAGGTTGCGCTCCATGAGGATCGCCGGGAGTCCGCGCAGCGATACGAGCAGAAACCCGCCCGAAAGCGCCCGCATCAGATTCTCGCTGGAGGGCGGTAAATCAGGCCAGAATCGCAGGACGAATGGAGCGGCCGCGAAGACGATAGCGACCACGGCGCAACCCATCGCGAGCTGCGCCCAGAAGATCGTCGACAGTTCCTCGCGCGTCGGCGCCGAGCGCTGCTGCACCAACGCCGCACCGAGGCCCGCGTCCCCGAACAGGGTGAAGAACGAGAGCGCAAACTGCACGAGCCAGAAGGTCCCGTAGTCCGTCGGACCCAGCAGCCGCGCAAGGTAGACCATGCCGCCGAGGACAATGAATTGCTGCGCGATCGTGCGGAGGGTGAGGAGAACAACCCCAATCCGCGCACGGCGGCGAAGCTGCGCAGCGTCGACCGTTGGAGCGTCCGTGTTTTTTCGAGCGTCCTCGCCGCTGGGGGGCGTAGGGGCAGGTGTCTCCCGTGCAATAACGTTCGCTACCGCGACTTCGTGTTTCTCCGCGTCGCTCACGGACGGGCTCGCCCTTCACTGACATCGACGAGCTGGGACGGGCAGCGCACCGGCAAACTTCGATGGGCGTTTCCGCTCTCGCGAAGACACGCACGCCCCGCGAGGCGGATACGCTCACCGTCTTCAAGGTCGCCTGGGCAGTCCACCGGATCCCCGAGGGCGCGCTCGCTCCCAAGGACGCTAAAAAGAACACAGCTGTCGCCGGCACGCTCGAGGACATGCTCCTTACGCGGCATCGATTGGGAGCTCGCGATGGGGGCAAACGAGGACGCGACGAGCGACGAGACCGGCTTGGCGTCATCGCGCAGTTTGCCCTCGCAACCCACGAGAGCGAACGGCACAACGAACATGCGCAATCGCCCGGTGTAGAGAGTGCCGCGGCGCAAGCTCATGTCACGGCAGGCCAGATCAGCATGGTGAGCTTCGTCAGCACGAAGTCGCTGACGAGGATGGCCACCGAAATCGCCACGACGCTGCGCGTAGTCGCATCACCCACGCCCTGGGTGCCGCCGCGCGTGATGAAGCCGTAATGGCAGCCAACGAGAGCCGTGATCGCACCGAAGAAGGGCGTCTTGAACATGCCGCTGAAATAATCGGCGAAACGGACGGACTCGAGCGCCGTCTGAAGGAAAAAGCCCATAGGCAAGCCGAACTCGATGTCGGTTATCACCATGGCGCCCGCGAATCCCAGGACGAGGGCGAAGGCCGCGAGCACCGGCATGACGACGACGCTCGCGAGCAAACGAGGCACGACGAGCTTCTTTATAGGATCGGCGCCGAGCGCGCGAATCGCATCAATTTGCTCGGTCACGGCCATCGAGCCAATCTCGGCGGTGATGCCGGAGCCGATGCGTGCGCCCACGACCACCGCGGTGAGCGAAGGGGCAAGCTCGCGTGAGAACGACAGGCCGATGATGCGGCCGGTGTATTCCATTCCGCCAAACTTTTGCAGACCGTAGGCAAACTGCGTTGCCATCACGAGACCGGTGAAGAGCGCGACCACCGAGGCGATACCGAGCGAGCGAACGCCCAGCGCTTCCATCTGATGGATGGTCTCGCGCCCCTCGAATGGCGCGCGAAAAATCGCGAACAGGGTGGACCACGTCATCTCAGCCACCTGGCCGAGGTGCTGAAGCAGACGTACGAAAGCACGCGGTTGCGCCGTGACAGACGTGACGTACGCCGCTCGGGAGGAGGGCGGCGGAACCGAAGGCGGACTCACGTCACTCATGAGGTACGACCGTCGTGAAGCTCTGAACGAACTGGGTAAAAGCGGCGGCGCCACGCTCGAAGCCGCTCGGCGGGGCGAAGTAGAGCAGATCGTAGACGCAGCCGTCTTTCTTCAGCACCCACACGTCGTAGCGCATCGGCACGCCGTCGAGGTCTGCCGTCATTCTGGAGTGAAGCGCCTCGCGACCGTCGAACGGCAGCAGCGTTTGCTCATCGATGGTGCGTCGCGTGAACTCGATGAAGAGGTGCTGCGTCAGCGCCGTGAGGGGGACATCATCCGAGGTGAGTCCGCAGCGTGCGTTCACTAGAATCGTCGCGTGCGCCGCTGGGTCGCGAAACGCCAGCGCCGCATCCCGATCGGGCAGTGGCTGCCATGCGGCCGGCACCGCCGACACGGCAAATGCGACCCCCTTCGCGCGGTACACGCGACCGTCGAAGTGGGCGCCACAGGCGACGCACGCGAGCAAAGCCAAGCCACAGAGCAAGCGGACCATTCGCCCGCACGCTAGTACACAGGCGCGCGCGTCACCAGCGCGGGTGCCGCCCTGGCCCTGCGCGAGGGGGCCAATCCGGGGTGTCGACGTCGATTCGAGGCGGCGGTTGCCACGCGTCGGCCGCTTCACGCCGGCGTCGCGCCTTCTCGTCGAAAAGGAGCCGGACAAGGACGAGGCCCGCCACGAAGCCGCCGAGATGCGCGAAAAACGCGACGCCACCGCGCGCCGAGCCCACGGTCGAGAGCCCGCTGAACAGATTGACGACGAAGAACTCCAGAATCACGAGCCAAGCCGGCAAGCGGAAGACGGGCCCGAAGAGCAGCCACAGGGGCAAAATCGGGTTGAATACGGTAATGGGCGAGGTCGGATGAAGGGAGCCGTAAGCGGCAAGAACGCCCGCGATGGCGCCCGACGCGCCCACCATCGGCACCATTGAGGAGGGGTCGATGAGGACTTGCGCGAGTCCGGCGCCGAGTCCGCAGAGCATATAAAACGCTGTATAGCGAACACGCCCGAGAGCGTCCTCGACGTTGTCGCCGAAGATCCAGAGAAAGAGAATGTTGCTGGCGAGGTGCCACCACGTGTCCGGCGCATGGAGGAACATGCTCGACAAGACGGTCGGAAGTTCGGCGAGAGGGTTTTGGAGGAAGCGGGCCGGTACGAGCCCGAGGTCGAACAGGAGCCGCTGCTTGCCCGATGCGATTTCGGCCGATTCCCAAATGTAGGCCAGCACGTTCAGCGCAATCAGCGCGTACGTAACGACCGGCCTCCGCTTGGTGGGCAGGTGATCCCGGAGCGGCAACATGGTCGGGAAACGTTAACCACCAACCGAGCGCGGCGCCAGTCGAGGACGGGGCGTGGACGAATGCCGCGGGACGCATTAGTTTTGGAGTCCGTGTCGGACCTCTATTCCACCCTCGGCGTCACCCGCAGCGCTACGCCGCAAGAAATCAAAAAAGCGTACCGAAAGCTCGCCTCAAAGCTTCACCCGGACAAAAACCCAGGGCCGGCGAACGAGGCAAAGTTCAAGAAACTCACCGAGGCCTACGAGGTCCTTTCCAACGAAACGCGGCGCTCGGCCTACGACGAGTTCGGTGACATCGCGCTCCGAGGAGGCTTCGACGTCAACCGCGCGCGCGCGATGAAGAACGGCTTTCCTGGCGGTTTTCCAGGCGGCGGCATGCCGGAGGGCGTCGATATGGGCGACCTGTTCGGCGGCGCGGGGGGACAAGGGCAAGGTGGCCTCGGCGACATGCTCGGCGACCTTTTTGGGCGGGCCCGCGGTCGAGGCGGCCCCCGCCCAGGACGTGGCTACGACATCACGAGCACGGTCTCGCTCGAGTTCGCCGACGCCGTGTGTGGCACGACGGTCAAACTTACGCCGACTGGGGGCGGCGAGGGCATGTCGGTGCGGATCCCGCCAGGTGCGCAGGACGGCGGCAAAATGCGACTACGCGGCCAGGGTGGCGCTGGCCGAAGCGGAGGCCCCCCGGGCGATCTGGTGCTCACGGTCGAGGTGAAGGCCCACTCGCATTTTCGGCGCGAAGGTGACGATTTGCACCTCGATTTGCCGCTCACGCTCGCCGAGGCGTACCACGGCGGGCAGGTTCCTGTTCCGACGCCGCACGGTGAGGTGAAGCTGAGAGTGGTGGCCGGCACGCAGAGCGGGCAGAAGGCTCGTCTTAGGGGCAAAGGCGTGCACCGCAAAGACGCGGAGCCGGGCGATCTCTACGTGCGTTTCCTCGTGACGTACCCCGACGCGAGCGAAGCGATGGCGAAACTTGTCGACGAGATTTCGGCGGGTGCCCCGGACCCACGAGCCGGGATTGCGTTCTAGCGGCGTGCGTCGGCCGTCGCGTGGGCGATGGCGATCGCGTGCAACCGGGCAGCGACGCTGTCGCGTGTAACGTCGGCGACCGTGAGAGGAGACGTGGCCTCCGAGACGGCCGCCCCCGCCGTGCACCAGAAGCTGCCGTGCTGGGCTGTGACCATCTCGTCGCCGAGCACGAACGACGCCGCGCCCCCCGGCGCAATGAAGCCCACCGACCCGCCCCACGTCTGCCGACTCGACTCTTCGAGCTGACGCAACAAGCGCAGCGCATCGACGCCCGGAGCGCCGACAGCACTCCGATGCGGCAAAAGTTTCCGCATTGCGTCCGCCATGCTCGGACCCGCCTCACGATGACGGCGCTGGTGAATGAAGGTGCGGCCGAGGCCAAAAAGCTCGAGGCGAGCCTGAACCGGACTCTCACCGAAATCGAGGTAATATCCTTGGTTAGCGTCGCTCGACTCACCCTCGACACGGCGCACCGCACGGAGCGCGCGGTAGGCATCGAACGCCTCCGCGCCGGCGATCGGCGTGGTGAACGTGCGTGCGAGGGAGAAGGCGTCGAGCTCGGACACGAAGGCTTTGGCGCGGATCGCACGAGCCTGAAATTTCTCGTCGCCGAGGTCCGCGTGAACCGTCGTCGGCTGCGCGCTCGGTTCGATCGTCGCAAGCGGCCCGGGCTCCGGCCCGTTCTTCATCTCCCACACGCAGCGCTCGGCAACCCGACCTTTGGCGGGCCCCGCGACGGTGATGGTGTGCTCGTGGTGATCGAATACCGCCACCGTTGCCCCCGTTGCAAACATGCCGGAAGGACCTTCATCCTCGAAGAGCCGAATGCGATTCCAGAGGCTCGCGACGCTACTCGAGAAGAAGCCCACGGCCCCGAGCGCGAGCGCCGCCGCAAAGGTCTCAGGCTCGGCTTGCGGATCGAACAGGCTCGACTGCACGCCGATGGCGTCGATGCCCGGCGGAAGCACTTCACAACTTCGCACGCGGTAGCCGAGGACCGAATAGCGCCCCGCCTCGCCGTTCGAATCGAGGGCCTCGAACAGAAACGAAGCCCGCCCCGGCGTGTAGGTCCGCAAGCGGGCGTAGGCCGTGAACGCATCGAGACCGAGAGCGTCGACGGCAATGACCGCAAGCTCGCTCGCTTCGATGCTCATCCTTGCAACACTCCTTTCACGTCGGGCTAGAAGGGGCCGAAGAGTTCGCGAACCTTCACCTGGAGGCCCGCGGAAATTTTGTAGAGCGACGATATCGATGCTGACGTCTCTGCGCGCTCGATTTGCGAGAGCAGCGAGACGCTGAGTCCCGTGCGACGAGCCATCTGCTTCAACGTCAAGTTGAGGTCTTTACGGTGACGCCGGACCGTCTCGCCGATCACTTTGTGGAGCTCCTCCTCGGGCGTGACGCTAAGGCCCTTCTCGCGCATCACGCGAGCTATCACCTCGCGGAACTCGTCGACGTTGAACGGCTTCTTGATGTAGTCGACCGCATCGAGCTTCATCGAGGCCACCGCGGTGTCGAGGTTCGGATAGCCGGTAAAAATCACGACTGCGAGATCTTTGTCCTGCTTTCGGATGTCGCGGAGCACCTCGATGCCATCGCGTTTCGGCATCATCAAGTCGAGGATCACCAGGTGGTAGGCCTGCCTCTTTAGCTCCGCGGTGACGCCCGTTGCGTCGCTCATGACCTTGACGCTGTAGCCGTCACGTTCGAGGAGCGTCTGCATGTAATCGCAGATGGCGCGGTCATCATCTACGATCAGGATCCGCAGCGGAGGGAGCTCGATTGCCATAGGGTTGTCTTCGATGGAGCCGAGGTGAAACTCTAACCGGCCGCCGCTGGGATTTCCACTGACACTGGATGCCGTGTGTTCAGGCGCCGCGAAGGAACGTCTCGTAGTCCGCAACGTCGAGCTTCGAGCCGAGCGCCAGCGGAATGCGCTGATGCAACGTCTCCGGCATGACGTCGAGGATCCGCCCGTAACCCGTGCTCGCGGCGCCACCGGCCGCCTCGAAAATGAAGGCAAACGGGTTGGCTTCGTAGAGGAGCCGGAGGCGCCCGGTCTTGTTCGATGAATCGGCGGGGTAGGCGAAAATGCCGCCGCGCAAGAGGGTGCGATGGGCATCCGCGACCAGCGTGCCAACCCAGCGGAGGGTCCGGCCTCGCTTGCCGTCGGCCTTCGGACGTTTGAGCGACGCGACCCAATCCCGAATGGCGGGCTCCCATAAGTCGGAGTTGCTCTCGTTGACGGAGTAGGTGTCGCCGCGCTCGGGGACCCGAAGGTTTTCGTGCGAGAGGAAGAACTCGCCGACGGTGGGGTCGTAAGTGAACCCATGCACGCCCTCGCCGCTCGCGAGCACGAGCATCGTCGACGAGCCGTAGATGACGTAACCCGCCGCGAGCAACTCACGACCTGGGCGGAGAAAATCGGCTTCGGTCGGCGTGCGATCATGACGCTGACCGTCAGGAAATCGGTGCAAAATACCGAAGATCGTACCGATCGAGATGTTGACATCGATGTTGCTCGAGCCATCCAACGGGTCGAACACGACGAGGTACTTCGAGGACGGATGCGACGACAGCACGCGCACCTCCTCCTCTTCCTCGGTGGCCGCCGCCGCGCAGTGATGCCGACGACCGAGCACCCGGAGAATCGTCGAGTTCGCCTCTTCGTCGAGCTTCTGGACTTGCTCGCCCTGAACGTTGGTGACGCCGGTGTAGCCGAGCACGTTCGTGAGCCCAGCTCGCCGCACCTTCGAGGAGACCTGTTTTGCGGCGAACGCGAGCTGATTCAAGAGCGAGGTGAACGCCCCCGACGCCTGGGGCCGGCCAAGCATTCCCTCGAGGACGTAGGTCTCGAGTGTGACGCCGAGGCGCGACGAGCGGGTCGATGGCGGTTCATAGAGCGACATTGGGGGCAGCGTCTGCGCCTCCCGCTCCGTCGTCAAGGTGCGGACGCACTCCCGTTCGCGGCGAAGGGAAGCTCGACCACGAAGCGCGCCCCCGCAACGCCCGGTTCATGATGGATCGCGCCGCCCGCGTCCTCGACGAGGCCGCGGCAAACAGCGAGCCCGAGCCCGGTCCCCTTGCCGACGTCTTTCGTCGTAACGAACGGTTCGAAGAGCCTACCCGCGACACTCGGATCGACTCCCGCGCCGTCGTCTTCGACCTCGATTCGAACGCCACTCGGGATCACCTTCGCGCGGATGACAACCTTACCGCCCGGCTTCGGAGCGGCGTCCGCGGCGTTGAGGACGAGGTTTAGCAGCACCTGCTCGAGCCGCTCGGGCGCCATCGCGACGCGCGGCAACTCCGGCTCGACGTCCGCTGCGAGTTCGACCTCGCGGAAGGTCCGCTGGGGCGTGACGAGCTGAAGCACGTGAAGCACCGCGGCGGCAACGTCACCATCTTCGGGCGGCGTATCCGTCCGCTCGAAGGCACGCCCCGGACGCGCGAAATCCAACAAATCACGGAGTACCCGCTGCACGCGTTCGGTCTCGCGCTTCATCCGAACGAGGAAATCGCGTTCCTCCTCGTCGAGGTTCGGGCTCTCGAGCAAGAGCTCTTGAAACGAGGAGATCGCCGCGAGCGGATTGCCTATTTCGTGGGCGAGCCCGGCCGACAAGCGTCCGACCGACGCGAGCCGTTCGCCGCGCACGACCGTATCCTGGGCGCGCTCGAGTTCCTCCTTGCCCGCGCTCACTTCCGCGATGGTGCGGCGCAGTTCTTCCTCCTCGAAGCGCAGTCGGGCGGTCATCGTTGCGAGCGACGCTCCGAGCTCGAGGAGCTCGCGCGCACCCGACGCCGGAGCCGTAAGCTCCCGTGCCCCCTCCGCCACACGCCCAGCCGCGTGCGACAAACGCTCGACCGGGCCGATGACGAAGCGGGTCAACACGACGTACGACAAAAGCATCAGCGTGAGACCGAGCAACCCAATGTAGAGCGCCACGAGTCGAACGACCGGGGTCGCCCGCAGCGCGGCCGCATCGACGAGCAAGAGTGCCGCGACCGGACCGTGTGAGCCAGGCACCAAAACAACGAGACCACCTGCCGCGACCGACCCGACGCGCCGCACCTCCTCACGATCGACCGCGACGCGCTCCGAGAGCTCCACGCCTCGGCCGATGGAGCGCTCGAGGTTCCCCTGCCGGTCGTAGAGGCCCAATCCCGCAACGCTACCGACCTCCGCCCGAGCGAGCGCCACGAGGTCCTCCGAGCTGCGAGAGCTACGAGCCTCGGCCACGTGACCGGCAACAGACCGGCCGAGCGCGCGTGCATCAACTTCCCAAATTTGCTGTAAATTGGCCTGCGTCAGGCGCTCGACGACGAGAAAAAGCGGGAGCAGCGCAAGGAGGAGCAGCGCGCCCAGGGACAACAGCAACTGCGCGCGAATTCCGAGGCGCACAGAGGGACGGTACTCCAACTTGGCCCCGTTCGGACCCCTCTGATACCGAAGCCTGCTGCACATGGATCTGGAAGGGCTGTTCGTCAGACTGCGGAGGCTTGCTCGGCGAGCCGGTCCGCTCTTGGGGATCGCGGCTCTCGCCGCTGGCATCGGCGTTGACGCGGTGCAGCCGAGCGAGTGGCTCTTTGTGCCGATCATCATCCTGCTGGCGGCGATGATCAGCGTTCGCGCATGGCGTCGGACACACGCCGTCGACCTCATGCGTTCGCGCGACGTCGAGATAGGTGCCCTCGTCGCACTCGCGGCCATCGCCGTCGCCGTGCACACGGACCACCAGACCGCGGGACCAACTGGCGCACTCGTCTACGTCGCGATAGGCCTCGTGAGCGCGTTCGCTCACCCGCTCGCAACCGGCGTCGTGACGTTGGGGGCCGTCGGCTTCGAAGCGGTGCTGCAAAGCGTGGCGTTTGACGGCGTGGCCACAGCCGAGCTCGGTCGCCACGCGGCGTTCATGACGGCGATCGCGGTCACCAACATGATGTCGCTCCGAATGGAGGTCGCCCGCCTCCGCAAGGCGTCGCGCTCGGAGCTCACCGCCGAACGCGAGCGGGTTCGCGAAGAAGCGCGCAACTACCGCCTCCTCCGCCCGGTAGCCGACAGCGAAACCGAAGGGGGCCGTGAAGACGATCGCCTGTTCCGGTCGGGCATCGAAGAAATCGAGCTTTCCGTCCTGTTCGCGTTACGCCTGCTACGCGAGTGCCTCGGCGCCCACACGGCGATTCTCCTCTGGCTGAACGAGCGCGGAACGCAACTGCGCGTGAGCGAGCTCGTCTCGGATGCGGACGACAATGAGCTCTCGGACGGGCCCTTCTCCGCGCGCGACGGCATCCTCGGAGCGGTGCTATCGCAACGCGCCCCGGTCAGCCTCATCGATCTTAAGCCGACCTTCGTCCTGCCGTACTACGCCGACGGTTGCCCCGTGCAGACCGTGTGCGGAGTGCCCGTCTTCGAACGGGGCCAATTGCGCGGAGTGCTCGTCGTGGACCGCCGCGAGTCGAAAGCTTTCCAACCGGAAGAAGAAGAACTCTGTGAGCAGGCAGCCCGCTTCGCAGCGCGAGCCATCGAGAACGAGCGCATGTTCTTGCAACTCGAACGAACCCGAGTCGAACAAGGCAAACTCTACCGTGCAGCCGAGCGCCTCGGCGCAGCCACCACGGAGGAAGAAGTCGTGGAGGCAGGCGTGTCGAGCGCGAGCGAGATCGCCGCGGTGGACTTCGCGGCATTTACGTCGTTCGAGCCGAGCGATCATAGCCACCTCATCCGCGCGGTGCGTGGCGACCTCGCCCCGAAGCTCGAAGGGCGGCGCTTCCCCAACAACGCAGGCCTGGTGTCGATGGCCCTACAGAATCGCCATCCCTTACCCTATCGCGGCGAATACGACCCGAGCCACCAGATGGTCTTCGCTCGCGACCTCGCGCCCCCTCAGGTGCCCTCCCTCCTCGTGTTGCCGCTCGCGGTTCACGACGAGCCTTTCGGAACGCTGGTCCTCGGCTCGAACACACCCCACGCGTTCGACGAGGCCGCGCGCGGACTCCTCGACGTGCTGGCGAGCCACCTTGCGGTCTCACTCTCGCACGCGCGAATGGTCCGCCTGCTCGAGGAGCAAGCAACGACGGACGGACTGACAGGGCTGCTGAACAAACGGGCGATGCTCTCTGCGGCCGAACAAAAAATCTCCGGCGCGCGGCGTTTCGGGCGACCGCTCAGTGTGCTCATCTGCGACATCGATCTCTTCAAGCGAGTCAACGACACCTACGGCCACGATGTCGGCGACATCGTCATCAAGGCACTCGCCCAAGTTCACCAACGCGAGAAGCGCGTGACCGATGCGGTGGCTCGTTTCGGCGGCGAGGAGTTCGTGACCATTTGCGAGCAGACGGACGCGGAAGGTGCGCTCTTGCTGGCCGAGCGCATTCGCGACGAGTTCAAGCGGATGACCTTCCACGCGAACGGCGAGGAGGTTCACTGCACCTGCTCGGTCGGCATCGCCACCTTCCCTGGCGGCGGCCGAACGTGGGAGGAGCTCTTCAAAGCGGCGGATGATGCGCTCTATGCGTCGAAGCGCGGTGGACGCGATCGCTCGACGATTTGGGAACCGAAGCTGCGCGATCACAGCGCCGCTTGAGTCGCTTCGCGAGCCTGCACGATCGAAAGCGATCCCGGCGAAGGTCTTGCGCTGAGGTCTTGCGCTGAGGTCCGGGGCGACTCCGCGCGTCGGGGAAGTTTCTTCTCGGGCCCTCCTGAGTTAGCGTTTCTGCATGCTTTCAGTTCGCGCTCCGTGGGTCCTCGCTCTCGCGTTCGGAAGCCTTCTCCTCGTGGCGTGTGCAGGCGAGGTGGAATCTCAGAGCGGACCTCCGGCGAACTGCGGCCCGGTGACGTGCGGCGGGGGCGAGTACTGTTGCGACGCGACCTGTGGACTGTGCGTCGCCGCGACGGTCGCATGTTCGGCTACTTGTTCGGAGTGACGCCCGGCTCCGGAACGGCGGGGAGCGGGAGCGGGAGCGGCGGGTCCTTGTGCCCGTGCGATGTAGCCGACGACGAGGCCAACGTGCGGACGACAATCGGCCTCGACTCACGCTGAAAAATCGCAAAAAAGCCGAGAACAACGGCGATCATCGCGATGAGGATGCCAACGCTCTTCAGTCGGCCATCGTCCTTCATCCCCTCCTCTTAACCCCGCACGCATGAGGCTGCCCGCACATTCGTGCCGCGGCATTGGGCACCCAGAATGAGCGCGCACCGCGTACGCGTATTCGGTCCCCGGGAATTCTTGCGGGCAACGATTGTCTCCCTGCAGCCAACTGCGCTAAAAGCCAGCAGCCACCATGCAAGATGTTCGAGCGTTGAACGAGTTCGTTGCCAGGGAGAGCGCCTTCGTCGACGACCTGATCCGGGAAGTCGGCAAGGTCATCGTAGGTCAGACCTACATGATCGAGCGCATCTTGATAGGTCTGCTCACCGGCGGCCACGTGCTGCTCGAAGGTGTACCCGGCCTCGCGAAAACCCTGACGGTCCGGACGCTCTGCGACGTCATCGACGCGGATTTCGCGCGGGTTCAGTTCACGCCCGATCTGCTGCCGGCCGACGTGATCGGAACGGTGATCTACAACCACCAGAAAGGTGAGTTCACCTCGAAGCTCGGCCCGATCTTCGCGAACCTCGTGCTCGCCGACGAGATCAACCGCGCGCCGGCCAAGGTCCAGAGCGCGCTCCTCGAAGCGATGCAAGAGCGCCAGGTCACGATCGGCGAGACGACTTACGCACTTCCGCAACCGTTCATCGTCATGGCGACGCAGAACCCGATCGAGCAAGAAGGGACGTACCGTCTACCCGAAGCCCAGATCGACCGTTTCATGATGATGGTGCGGGTCGGCTACCCCACCCGCGAAGAGGAGCGCGAGATCGTCGAACGCGCAACCAGCCCTATCGAACAACAGGTCAACCGCTGCACCGACATCGAGCAAATTCGAGCGGGCGCGCGCGCGACGAAGGACGTCTACATCGACGACCGCGTGAAGAACTACATCGTGGACGTCGTCTTTGCGACGCGTGAACCCAAGCAACGCGGCCTCACCGAGCTTGCCGGACTGATCGAGCTCGGTGCGAGCCCTCGTGCGTCGATCGCCCTGGCCCAGGCCGCGCGAGCCCATGCGTTCCTTCGCCACCGTGGATACGTGACGCCCGAGGACGTCAAAGCGGTCGGGCCGGACGTGCTGCGTCATCGTGTCGTTCTGACGTACGAAGCCGAAGCCGAAGAGGTTCGCGCCGAGGACATCGTCCGGCGCGTGTTCGAGGTCGTCGAAGTTCCCTGAGGGCCGTCGCTTGGTGCGTTCCAATTCCCCGACGGAGCTGCTCAAACAGCTGCGCACGATCGAGCTCCGTACCTCGCGTCTGGCGGACGAGCAGCTCGCCGGCAGCTACCATTCCGTCTTCAAGGGCCAGGGCCTAAGCTTCCGGGAAGTGCGCGCCTACTCGCCGGGCGACGACGTGCGCTTCATCGATTGGAACGTTTCGGCGCGCATGAGCGAGCCCTTCGTGAAGGTGTTCACCGAAGAGCGCGAGATGACGGTGATGCTCGTCGTCGACGTCTCGGCGAGCGGAGAGTGGGGCACCGTGCGCGCGAGCAAGTCGCACGTTGCCACGGAGGTGGCCGCCCTCTGCGCGTTTAGCGCGATCAAGAACAACGACAACGTCGGGCTCATTCTCGGAACGGAGGTTGTCGAGAAAATCGTGCCGCCGAAGAAAGGCGACAAGCACGTGATGCGCGTCATCCGCGAAATCCTCGGATTCACGCCCGCGTATCTCGGCACTGACCTCGAGCTCACGCTCCAAACGCTGGTCAAAGTGTGCAAGCGCCGGAGCGTCGCTTTCGTCATCAGTGACTTCTTCGCCGAAGGCTATGAGCGGGCCCTCGCGCTGGCCGCCGCAAAGCACGACATCATTCCTGTGATGCTCGTCGATCCCCGCGATGAAGAGCTCCCGGACATCGGCTTGGCGTCGCTAGAAGATCTCGAGACCGGCGAAGAGGTGCTCGTCGACACGAGCGATCCTGGCGTGCGGAAGCGTTTTAGCGACTCGATGAAGGAGCTGCGCAACGAGCGCGAACGCGTCTTCCGAAAGCTCGCCCTCGACCGCGTGATCGTGAGGACCGATAAGGATTACGTGCGGCCGCTGCGTGAGCTCTTCGCGAAACGGGCGAAGAGAATGGGCACACGATGAACGTGCCGCGTGCGACGGTCATGGCGCTCCTCTTCGCGAGCGCAAGCGGGCTCGGCGCGTGGAGTCTCAGCGAAGCCGCGCCGCCCGTGCCACCAACGGCGAATCCCGCCACCGTCGCAGCATCGCCATCGCCATCGGCATCGCCATCGGCATCGGCATCGCCATCGGCATCGGCATCGGCATCGGCATCGGCATCGGCATCGGCATCGGCATCGGCGGCCCCCGCCCCTGCGGTAAGCGCCAGCGCGGCGCCGGAGAAAACCTGGTCGTCTTGTGTCGACTACGTGCCCGAAGGTGCGATTCGGCCGCGACTCGAAGCGCACTTTCCTCCAAACGGAACGAGCGGTTACGAGCTCCGGTTGCTGATTACGGTCACGCACGGCCGCGGTGAGACCGTCCTCCCGGCCGGCTTTCATATCGACCGCGGAAGCGACGCCATGCGCGCGATCGAGGCCGCGAAATTTCGCATTCCAGAAGTCACGGGCGGCTCGCCCCCGAGCATCGATCGACCCAACCAGGCGGACGTCGAGAACGCGGATAAAAAGACGCTGACCACGACGCTCAACCTCCCGTTCATCGCACTCCCCGACAAGCCGGGCCGGCACGTCTTGCGGCTACCTGCATTGCCGATCGCCGTCGGGCGCGCGAACGGGCAAGTGATGACCGTGTGCACCGCAGCGCTCGCGATCACGATCGAAGATCCGATCGCCAACGAAGCGCACGCCGAAGTCCATTCGAACGCGCCTCCGCGCTCGCAGCTCGAGGAATGGACCCTTGCGAAACAAGCGACGCTCGCCGGCCTCGCGGTGTTGATTCTCGCGGCGATCGGAGCCTGGCTTGCCACCCGTTGGAACCAGCGGCCAAAAGTCGTTGTCGCCGCCCCACGCGTTCCACCTTGGGTGACGGCGCTCGAGGAGCTCGCGGCCATCCGCAGCTCGCGCTTGCTCGAAGATGAGCAACTCGACGAATTCGCCGACCGCGTGAACAACTGTGTGCGCCGTTACCTCGGCGAACGCTTCGGCTTTGACGGACTCGAGTCGACAACGGCCGAGATTCGCCTCCTTTTACGGCGAATCGATACGCAAATCGTGGACCGTGCGGCCGTCGAGGCGTTCCTTGACGACACCGACCTTGTGAAGTTTGCGAAGTTCACGCCTGGGGCAGAGGACTGCGCCGAGATCTTGGCGCGCGCCGAAACGATCGTGCGCAGCACCATCCCGCCACGCTCAGCACGCGCGGAGGCAGCGGCATGAGCGCGCCGAGTTTTCCTCGTCGCCCGATGGTTGTTGCGCTCCCACGAGAGCACCGCCCGCGCCGCGCGATTTGGCGGGTACTCGGGTCACTCGGACTGACCTTGGTCATCGTCGTGCTGGCGCTGCTGCAACCCCTCATCGCGCGTGGCGCCGAGTGGCTCAGCATCCCGTGGGAGGAGCGCTGGGTCCTTCTCGGCTTGGCGCTTTTGCCGGTGCTCTGGTGGTGGACCACCTTCGGTCAGGATCGCCGTCGACCGCGACTCAAGATCGGCACCGTACGGCCGCTCGCCGGAGCGCGTACCGGATGGCGCACACGCCTCCGCGACGTCCCCGGGGTGTTTCGAACGGTCGCGGTCGCCATGTTTCTATTGGCGCTCGCGCGGCCGGTTGCGGTGCTCGGCAGCCAAGCCTCGGAGGACGAAGGCATCGACATCATCCTCGGGATCGATCTCTCCCACTCGATGGCCGCCATCCTCGATGGGGATCCGAAGGATTTACCCCGCGGTTCTCGAAACAAGGCCGCGTCGATACGCCCCTCGCGCATCGACACGGCGAAGCTCGTCGTCCAGGATTTCATCGGGCGCCGTCGCACCGATCGCATCGGCGCGATCGTGTTCGGCAAAGAGGCCTACATCCTCTCGCCGCCCACCCTCGACTACCAACTCTTGTCAAAGCTCGTCGGTCAACTGCGACTCGACGTCATCGACGGTACGCGCACGGCGATCGGCGACGCCCTTGGAACGGCGGTAGCTCGCCTCGACCTCTCCGACGCCCGCAGCAAGGTGGTCATTCTGCTGACCGACGGAGACAGCAACGCGGGCAAATACTCACCCGAAGAGGCGGCCCGCGAAGCTAGCCGTGTCGGCGCGAAAGTGTACGCCGTCCAGATCGGCAACGGCGAAGCGGCCGACGTCCAGGTCGGCACCGACCCGTTCGGGCAGCCGATCTACGAAAAACGCGTCGTCCCGGTCAACCCGAAGCTGCTCGACGAAATCGCAACAAAAACAGGCGGGAAACACTTCATCGCGACCGACGGCAAGGCCCTGCGGGAGAGCATGCACGCCATTCTAGATCAGCTCGAGCGGACCCGCTTCGAGGCGCCTGTCTCGCACCACGAGGAGCTCTTCCCGTTGTTCGTGTTCCCAGGCGTCATGCTCGTCGCCCTCGAGGCGTTGCTCCGCGCCTGGCTCCTCAGGAGGTTCCCGTGACCCTAGGCGGCATTCGCTTCGGCGCGTGGTACTTCCTGCCGATCGGGGTTGGGGTAGCCGCGCTCGTGACGCTCTTGCTCGTCCTTGGGGGTTACCGCTTGCGACGCGCGACCCAAGCGATGGGCGACAGCGCACAAGTGAGGAGCCTCTTTACCTTCGATGCGACTCGGCGCCGTGGCTACAAAGGCGTGCTGCTCGTGCTGGCGACATTGCTCGCGTTCATCGCCGCCTCGCGTCCGCAGTTCGGCAAAGGTGAGCGCCTTATCCCGCGGACGAACCTCGACGTGATCATCGTGCTCGATTTTTCGAAGAGCATGTTCGCCCAGGACGTTCAGCCGTCGCGGATTTTCCGCGCAAAACTGGAGGTCGAGCGGCTCGTAAAATCCCTTCGGGGTGCGCGCTTCGGGGCCGTCGCATTCGCTGGCGATGCGATGAGCTTCCCGCTGACGTCGGATGGAGCCGCTGTCGCGCAATTTTTACGGCAGCTGAGTCCGAACGACATGCCCGTTCCCGGCACGGCGATCGCTCGCGCACTGAATCACGCCCGCGATCTGCTCGCGCGGGATCCTCACTCCGCGCAGCACGAGCGCGTGATCGTTCTTGTGACGGATGGCGAGGATCTAGAGGGAAATCCCGTCGATGTTGCGCGCCAACTCGGCGAGAACAAGACGACCGTACACGTCGTTCAGATTGGCGGACGCACACCCGAGCGGATCCCCGAGATAAGCCCAGACGGTACGGTTCTGGGCTATCGAACGACGGCGGATGGGCACACGCTCACGACCTCGCTGTCGGCGGAGGGCGAGCTGCAACTCGAAGGTGTCGCCAAGGCCGCAGGAGGCCAGCTCGTTCGCGCCGAGAAAGGCACGACCGGCATCGACACCATCACGACGGCACTCCGGACCAAGATGGTCACCGAGCTCGGCGAGCGCGTCGAGAACGTCTACGCCGACGTCTTCCACTATCCGCTGGTGCTCACCCTCCTCTTGCTTCTGCTGGAGGCGTTCTGGCCCGAAGCTCCGAAGCGAATCTTCACCCGGGCCATCCCGCCACCGAAGAAGCCCCGAGGCTTGCGTCCGCTGCGCGAGGAGGGCCCCAGTGGCTGAACTTCGAGCAAAAAAGCGTGCGCGCCTTCGCGTGCCGCGGAGCGTGTGGGTGGGAGTCACCGTTGCCATCGCGCTCGCGAGCGGAGTCGCATTCGCTATGCGTCGCGGCTGGAACCCACGCGAGCCGTTCGCCCGCAAAGCACCGATGGTCGAGCAGGCCATCGCGACGTTGAACGCGAAAGACTACGAGGCGGCGCGGCAAACGTTGAGTGCGTACCTGGGCACGGGCGCCTGCACCGACGAGGGGTCACTGGCACTTAGCGAGCGAGTGCGTTTGCGTGCGGACGGCTCGTTCGATCTTGGACTCGCGCTCTTCCAGATCGCGGAGAGTTACGGCGGACCGTTCGGCGAGGAAGACGTCCCCGCGACGGATGGCAAAGAGCCCGAGATCGATCCGAAGCGGAAGGCCTCGATCGAGTGCGGGCGAATCCTCGCGCTGGCCATCGCGAGTGATCCGGATGTTTCGCCCGAGCTCCGCGCGCGAGCCTCCTATCTCGCCGGCAATCTCGAATTTTTGGGCAAAAATTACGAGGAGTCGGTCAAGCACTACGACCGGGCCCTCGAGCTCGTGCCGGGGATTTCGGACAAGGCCCCTGGGGACTCGATCGGGCGCGACGCCGCCTGGAACCGCGCCATCGCGCTGCGCCGCATCGAAGAAAAAAAGCAGCGCGACGAAGAGAAAAAGAAGAACGAGCCGCCCGAGGACAAGAAGGACCAGGACCAAGACAAGAAGGACCAGGACCAAGACAAGAAGGACCAGGACCAAGACAAGAAGGACCAGGACCAAGACAAGAAGGACCAGGACCAAGACAAGAAGGACCAGGACCAAGACAAGAAGGACCAGCCCGCCAAGCCGGAAGAGCCGAAGCCCGATCCGGAGGCCCTCGCCGAGCCGCCCGAAGCGAAAGCCCCGCCCTCGAGCCGCATGCTCGAGGACCTTCGCGAAGTGCCGACCTACCAGGAGGAGAACGCCAAGCGGGATGCCGCGCGCGGACGGCGCAGTTCCACGATGGAGGACAAATGAGCCCGACTCGTAGCCTCGTCGTCGCGTTCGTGTGCGTGCTGATGGGGTTTGTGTCGCGCGCCGAAGCTCAGACGGCCGTCGAGGTGCACGCGTCGCTGTCGAGCGAATCGGTCGAGGTCGGTGAGATGTTCGTTGTGGAGCTCTCGGCCATGGCCGGCGACCGCATCCGTTTCTCGGACCCACTCTTGCGCTTGCCGCCCGGCCTCAGCGCGAACGGCCCGTCGATCGGCTCCAAGACGCTCGTTCAATTGGGCGCGGCCGGCACGATGTTCCGCCGCGGCATCAGCGCAAAATGGCGTCTTGTCGCGAGCGCCCCGGGAAAATACACGATCCCCGCTCCGAGCGTCCGCGCCGACGGTCGAGCCGTGACAGCTCCGTCGGCCCTGCGGGTGACCGTCGTCGAGCCTGGGCAAAAGCCCGCGCCCCGACGCAATCCGATGGATCCGTTCGGCATGGGGAGCCCGCTCGACGATCCACTGAGTGACTTCTTCAAAGAGTCGCAGAAAAAGCGCGAAGGCGAGTTGATCATCGATGAGCCTGTGTACGACCTGGAAGGACTTGGCGAGGCCGGTCGCGCGTTGACGCTCGCACGCGGTGACGACCCCTACTTGTTTCTTCGAATCGTGCCCGACAAAACGCGCATCGTCGTCGGCGAGCAGGTGACCCTTCGGTACCTCGAATATTATCGCGTGACGAACGAGCGCTTCGAAGAACACGAGCCAAAACTCGAGGATTTCCTGCGGGTTCCGCTCGACGACGAACCTGGACAAGCGCAACGCGCGACGACCGCGGTCGCTGGTCGGGTGTGGTTCGTACAAGAGCTGGACCGCCTCGCTGTGTTTCCGCTGCGCACAGGTGAGCTGCACACAGGCAAGCTGAGCGGGAAGTTCCGCATCCCTTACCTCAAGGATCCCGCCGCCCTTCGCGAGTCCAACGACGTGGTGCTCGACGTGCACGAGCCACCCCTCGACAAGCGCCCACCCGGTTACCGCATCGGCGACGTCGGACGGTTTCAGCTGACAGCCACCGTCACTCCGAAAGAGACCATTGCGGGCGACACCGTCAGCGTCTCGGTCCGACTCGAAGGACGTGGCATCTTGCCCGCTCAGCTCAAGGTTCCGGAGCGCACGGGCGTGGAGTGGCTCACGCCGGAAAAACAGGACAAGAACGATCTCCAAAACGGCCAGGTCGGTGGCTCGCGCACCTTCGGTTATGCCGTGCGACTTCTCGACCAGGGGGAGGTCGATCTCGGTTCGGTCGAGCTGCCGTACTTCGACCCAATTCTTGGTGACTACCACGTCGCCCGCGCCATTCTCGGCCGCGTAACGGTGAAACCGAAGGCCGGCGGTGGGGGTCCACCTACGGCCACCAATGCGGTCGATGGGGAACCGTTCGCGACGATGCCGAAAGTGCGAATGACCCTTCAGGCGTTCAACGCCGTTCGGCCGCGCGCCCCCGAGCTTCGCTGGTTTCTCGTTTGGCTTGTAGCCCCGTCGGTTGCGGTCCTCCTAGGCGGCCTTGCCGCGCGCGGCCTGCGAACACTGCGGCAGCGACGCGACGCGCAACGAACGGAGCCCGAGCACCTCGCGCGCAGAGCTCTCGCCGAGCTCAAACGCGAAAACGATGCCCCAAACGCAGCGGCGATAGCCGAGCGAGCGGTGCACCTCGCGATCGAGGCGGCGACCGGCGTGAAGTCGCGCGGCCTCTTGCTGCAGGACCTTTCCCAAGAGCTCGAGGCCCGTGGCCTACCGGCCGAGCTCGCCTCGCGCGCCCAGAGCACACTCAGCACCTGCGCCTCGTTGCGCTTCAAACCCGGTGCGAACGCCGATGACTCCGCGCCGCTCGTTCGTGACGTCGTCGCGCTCGTGCGGGACCTCCTCCACTCGGACGTCGAGGAGACGACGTGAGCCCGCTCTCTCGACGGCTCGCGCGCGTCCTCGTGACAAGCGTCGCGCTGATGGCAATCGTACTTCCCGGCGATGCGGCCAAGCCAGAAGCCTCCGACGACACCTTTCGCCGGGGCTCGACGGCGCTCGCGGAGGGCCGCTACGACGACGCCATCGCTGAGCTCGAAGCCTACGCGGATCGCGAGACTCCACACCCCGATGCGAGCTTCGACCGCGGCGCCGCCTATGTCCTCCGCGTGAAGAGCGGCGCCGAGCGCGCGGCCGATCTTGGGCGGGCCGCGGCGGCCTTCGAGGAAGCCCTCCTCCTTCGTCCGAACGACGAAGAAGCCAATCACGCACTCGAGCTCGTCCGCGCGGAGATCGCGCGCCGTCGCTCCCGCGGCGGAAAAGGCGTCGTTCTCGCGACTCCAAGCCTCGATCGCGCGCTCGTCCGTCTCGCTTCGCCAAGGTCATGGGCGTACGCCGCTATCGCGTGCGGCTCGCTGCTCGCCCTCGGCCTATGGCTTCGCCGTCGTCGAGGGACAGCCGAGCTCGCGGGGCTCTTGCTCGCGCCCGTGACCGCCGTCTTTCTGGCCGCGCTCGTGCCGATCGCGCTTTGGTCCGACCACCTTGACCGCCATCGTCGACCCGCCGTCCTCGTCGCGCGCGAGGCCTTCCTAACCCATGAGGATGGCACGACCCTCGGCGGTGATCCGGTCGTTGAAGGAGCGCGGCTCGAGCTCGCAGAAACACGCGGCGA
Organism: Polyangiaceae bacterium; assembly: GCA_947475525.1. Taxonomy (GTDB): domain Bacteria; phylum Myxococcota_A; class Polyangia; order Polyangiales; family Polyangiaceae; genus SYFR01. Next base: position 230,883 of record CANJMI010000005.1, read on the forward strand.
TCGCTCGCGGGTGCGCTACGGCGTACGCGAAGGCTGGGTGCCGGCCGAGACCATCCGAGTGCTCCGGTTTCGTTGACGCGGATCGGCCAAGCCTACGTGCGAGGCGCGGCGAGATTGAGACCCAGTCGTGGAACTGTTAGCTGATGTGGATGTGGGTCCGCAGCGCGGCGATCCGACCGGTGCCAACATTCGCCCTCGTTCCTCGCGAAGCGCTCGAGCTCGTCGAAGAATGGCTAGGCAGCGACGAAGCCACGACCGAGAAGCGCCTGAACGAGATCTACGGGGCGCTCGAGACAAAACAGCCGCTCCTCGCTCAACGGCTGAGTGACGCGTTCGCGAAGTGCCACGACGACGTCGCCGAAGCGCTCGGCTATTTCCTCGGTCTCACGATCTACAAAGCGTTCGAGGAAGCCTTCGATCCGCTGATCGACACGGTGACCTCCGATGCACTCAGCAGCGTCGAGGAAGCGCTCTCGCTTGATGAACAACTCCGAGGCGAAGATCCTGCTGAAGCCGTCGATTCCGACGACGTGATCGCCATGGAGCAACCTTACGTTGTCGCCTACATCCACGAGCACCTCGACACGGCACTCGAGATGCACGCCGACAACGCCGACGTCGATGCCGTTCATGGAATTTATCGGACCTTGCTCGTCATGGTCCTTGCACTCAGCTACGCGGTCGGCGCGCCGAAAGGCGGGCGCTTCATCAGCGAAGAACTCCAGGCCTGATGCTCTCGGGCCAAGCTTGCACGCGCATGCGCTAGCGACGACTGCGCAACGAACGCGGCGCGAGCGACCTCGGTCACTCGACCGCGAGGACGATCTTCCCAAAAGCCTCGCGGCGCTCGAGCACGCGGTGAGCCTCGGCGGCCTCCCAGAGCGGCATCACGCGATCGATCACTGGGGCGAGGCGACCGTCCAACATCAACGGCAATGCCGCCGCGAGATCGCCCTTCGAGCCCATGGTCGAGCCGACGATCTCGAGCTGCTTGAAGAACACGGTGCGTAGATCGATGTGCGGCGCGAAGCCCGAAGTCGCACCACAGAGGACGACGCGTCCGCCCCACCGAAGACACGCGAGCGTCTTCTCGAACAGCTCGCCGCCAACGTGATCGAACGCGACATCGACCCCGGCGCGGTTCGTCATTCGGCGAATGGCGGTCGGCAGATCCTCCTCGGAGGTGAGCACGACCTCGTCCGCACCGAGCATCCGTGCCCGCTCGACCTTGTCCTTCGCGGTGGTCGTCGCGATTACGCGCGCCCCGGCGAGCTTCGCCAACTGAATCAGCATCGTTGAGACGCCGCTGCCTGCCGCGTTCACGAGCACCGTCACCCCAGGACGCAAGTCGGCTTTGACGTAAGCCATCTGCCACGCCGTCACGGCACAGAGAGGGAGCGCCGCCGCACGCACGAACGGCATGTCGCCAATCGGCAAGAGGGCGTCGTCCGCGACGACGAGGCGCTGGGAGTACCCGCCTTGCGTGTTCTCGCCGAGGATGAGGTAACGCTTGCACAGGTTGTCGCGGCCCGCCTTGCACGTCGCGCAAGTTCCGCACGAAACGCCAGGGTGTAGCATCACCCGATCGCCAACATTGCAGGCCCGCGCGCCCGGCCCGAGGGCTTCAACCTCGCCCGCGATGTCCGACCCAAGACGATGCGGAAAGTCGAGTTTGAACGCGGGCCCACCGCGCCGCACCCACAGGTCGAGGTGATTTAGCGCGACCGCGCGCACGCGTACGCGCACTTCGCGGGGACCAGGCTCGGCGATGTCGATGGTTCGCCGCACGAGGACCTCGGGAGCGCCATGCCCCTCGAGCACCATTGCCTCGGTCGCGACCATCATCAGCTCCGCGCGTGCGTTTCGATGAGCTTGGCGAGACCGGCCACCGCCTCTTCGACGTGCTCCTTCGCGGAGGGCCGCAGCTTCTTGTACGTGCTGCCCACAATCGCGTGATCCGCCCGCTGCGCCTTCTCGTCGGTGACGGACAGCAGCGCCTCGGCAACAGCAGACTTCTTGGCGATCAGGTGCTCGACGGGGGGAGTGCCCTTTGCCTCGGCTTCGGACCAAAACGGTTCGAGGTTGACGGCCCAACGGTCGAAGAGTCCGTCGATCACCTTGCGAACGAAGCCCGGCTTGATGCCTTTTACCGCTCCGTAACCCGCCTTGATGACGATGCCGCCGAAGCCTTTTTTCTTCTCCACTTCGCCGTCGACGAGCAGAACGCAGGCATCGATCATCCGCGTGCGCTTCTTAGGTTCCTTAAATTTTTCGATGAGACTCATGTGGTGTTTCTCTCAGGGTGTCTTCTGTCGAATCCGCTCGGGGCCGACGTTTTCGTCCCACTCATTACCGTAGCCTTCGTAGTGCACTCGATACTTCTCGGGGCCGACGACACCGACGATCACCGAAGGGTAGAAGTGGCGGTGAAACTCAACGGTCACGCGATCGCCGATCTTGAACTTGTTGCTCTTCGCGGCTTCCACAGCCGCCCGGCGTACTTTTTCGGGCGGCTCGGGCACACTCGTCAGCCTGCCCTCGACGCGACCCTTGAGGCGCGCACGCGGCACGACCTCGTCCCACATCTCGTCGTAACCGTCGTAGTGAACCTTGATCTTGCCGGGACCGGGAACGTCGGTGATGACCCCTGCGTAGTTCTTCCCTTCCCACTCCACGAGGACATGATCACCAACGTCGTAGGCGCGAGTGCACGCCGCTAGCGTCAACGTGACGGCGAAGCGGACGGCGACGGCAAACCGGGATTGACGCCGCGCGGGAGATTGCGTCGTGGGATGCACATGTTCGCCCTCGCGCTGTTCGCGAGCATCAGCCGTCTGCACATCGTGGCCATCGCGGCCCTCGGCACGTTCACGTTCGGCTGGGTGTTCACGGGACAACACCCGTGGCTCTTGGCGGCGGTAAGCGCGCTCGACTGGTTCCTCGTGAACCTCTTGAACCGCGTCGTCGACATCCCCGAGGACCGCGCCAACGGCATCACCGGCGCAGACTTCGCGGCCACCCACCGACGAGTGATTCTCGTCGGCGGCTTCGCGCTGCTGTTTTCCTCGCTGCTCGCCGTTCATATCGTGGCGCCTCGGATTTTGGCGCTGCGCCTCGCGTACCACGCGCTTGGCCTTGCCTACAACTGGCCGCTGCTCGCCGGGCGCCGGCGAATCAAACAACTCTACTTCTGGAAGAACACGGCGTCAGCGATGGGCTTCGTCTTGACGGTGTTCCTCTACCCACTCGCTTGCGCCGGTTGGGGACTCGAGGCCGAGCGGCTCGCGCCGGGTGTCAACCTGATCACAATCGCAGTTTCAGCAGCGTTTTTCGTGCTTTTTGAGCTGAGTTTCGAAGTGATCTACGATCTGCGCGACGCGCCCGGGGACACGCTCGCGGGCATCGCGACCTACCCCGTCGTGCATGGTGTGCGAGGCGCGGTGCGCATCATCGACGGCCTGCTGGCGGCGTCCGTGGGCTGCCTCGTTTTCGGCTACGCACGGCACCTCATCCCGTGGCGCGTGTTCATCATGTTCACAGCTCCGCTTCTGCAGTTCGTCCTCTACAAGCGAGCGTTGCGGCGCGGCATCACCTCTCGAGACTGCATCGGACTTACCTGGCTCGGCGTCGCCTTGCTCACGACCTACCACCTCTGGATCGCCGCAGGACTTCCCGGCGTGGGGCTCGAATGAATACGCTCGAAGGTGTCGCCCTAACGATCGTCGCCTTGTTCGTATTCGGGCGAGCGCGCCTCGGAGACCCGCGCGGCTTTCTCGTTCGGCTTGGACTGCTCGTCATCGCAAGCTGGATCGCCGAAGACACGTCGATCCGCGCTTATGGCTTTTATGCCTACGACGCGCGCTGGAGCCTATTTGTCGACAAGGTCCCGTTGGCCATCGCGCTTATCTGGCCCGTCGTCATCCACTCGGCTTGGGACCTCGCGCGGCACCTCTCGGGCAAAGGCCAGTCGAAGGTCGTATGGGTGGGCTCCGCGTTGGTGCTCGCCGACGCCTCGCTGATAGAGCCCGTCTCGGTCGCGAGTGGACTTTGGCGCTGGACAGAACCCGGGCTCTTCAACGTCCCGCCGATCGGCATCCTCGGCTGGGTCTTTCACGCCGGCCTCTGCATGGCCGTTCTCGAGCGCGCAAAAGGTCGAGTAAAACAAGAGGCTCTCACGCTCTTGACACCCTTCGGCACGCACGCGTTGCTGCTCGGGGGCTGGTGGGGGTGCTTGCGTTGGATGAACGCGGCGGTGCCGCCGAACGTAGCCATCGGGGTCGTGTGGATTCTCTCGGTCGTCCTGACTTACGCCTCGCGAAGGTCGAGTGCGCGCCACCGCGTGAAGCTCGCAGAGTTTTTACTGCGCGTCCCCGCGGCGACATTTTTCTTCGTTTTGCTTGCAATTTACGGGCATTCGCAACCGCAGCTGGTGGCCTGGACGCTCGCGTTCGTCCCCCCCTACTGTTCACTCATGGACCTCCGGCGCGCAGCTACGAACGCGGCGTCGTGATGACCGCGCGTGCCATCTGCTAGAGTTCTCGCATGCGACGGTTTGCGTTCCTGCTGGGTGCTGCGTGGCTCGTCGGCTGCCAGAGCGGCATCGGTGAGCCGGCCGAGCCACTCCCCGGCTCCGGCAATCAGACGGTGAGCTCCGCGGACTACCCGACGGACAACATCGGCACGGCCGTCGGCAACGTGATCCCGAACTTTTGCTTCCCCGGATTTCCGCATCCACAAGTGTCGCTCGAGCCGATCGAGATCTGCTTCTCGAATTTCTACAACCCGACCGGCAACGCAACCTTCGGGCCCGACGACCCCTTCGCGGACGGCGATCCGCTACCGAAATTGCTGGTGATCGACGTCTCGGGAAAATGGTGCAGCCCGTGCAAATACGAGGCGCAGCACGTACTGCCGGGGATCTGGTCGGAACTGCACCCCAAGGGGTTGATGCTGATGACCGTACTCGCGGACAGCAGCAAACCGAACGTGCCCGCGACCATCGAGGATCTCGCTCAGTGGGCGTCGGCGTTTCAAGCGGAATACCCGAACACGATCGACCCGAAGTACCAGATGGGTGCACTCTTCGATTCGAGCCAGTACCCGGCGTTCTTCATCGTCGACACCGTGACGATGGAAATCGTCCAGTTCGTCGGCGGCAAACCGCCGGAGACCTTCTGGGAGAAGGTCAAGGAGCTGCTCTAGTGCACGCGGTGCTCTCACTCACGCGGTCAGGGGTTCGACTCGGTGAGCGTCGCGCAATCGTCGTCCACGCCATCGACGACGAAATCGTGGCGCGTGTACAACGTCACGACCTCGACCCCCACCGCGCGCACCGCCTCGACGCCTCCCTCGACCCTGTCGACCAGCACGGCGACCGCAACAACCTCGACCCCGGCCGCACGCAGCACCTCGATGGCGGCCAGCGTCGAGCCGCCGGTCGTCACCACGTCTTCAAGCAAAATGACTCGCATTCCTGATCGGACGGGCCCCTCGATCAGCCGGCGTGAACCGTGGTCCTTCGCCTCTTTACGAACGTAAAGGGCATCGAGCGCACGCCCCCGCGACACGCTCATCAGCGACACCGCGCTCGCCAGCGGGCAACCGCCGAGGGCGACCCCAGCTACGGCTTCGATGCCGTGCAGATGGCGGATCCCATCCAAGATGAGCTCGGCGGCGAGGTGATGGCCACGAGCCGTCAGCACCGTCTGTTTGCAGTCGATGAAAAAGTCGCTCTCCTTGCCCGAAGCGAGGAGGACGCGCCCCTCACGGTAAGAGAGCGTGCGGAGCAACTCGAGAAGCTCCGGTCGGGCCTCTGCGGTTTTGTCGCGGCGCGAGCGGGCCATGTCAACGGGAGCGGCGCTTGACCGCTTTCTTGGTACGTTTCTGCAGCACGGGAACCACCGGCTCTGGCGGTCGCTTAACCTGCGGCGCAGCCTTCGGTGCCTCCTTCACGGGAGCCTCCTTCACGGGAGCCGCCTTGAGCGGAGCGGCCTGCGCCGGCGCGGCCTTGACGGGAGCAGCCTTGACGGGAGCAGCCTTGACGGGAGCAGCCTGCACCGGGCGCGTGACCGGAACCGAGGGATTCACCGTCGTTCGTGGGGCGACCCGAGTGGCTGGGGCCGTTCGCGGGGCAGCGCTCGTCGACGCTTTGGGGGAAACCGCCCCCGTCGCTACGCGCCCGCGCAACTTCGCGCCGGGGCGAATGCCGATCGACGGAGCCGACACGTCACCGATGACCCGGGCGCCGTCTTCGAGAACGACACTCTCGGAGCCACGCAAGTTACCCGCCACCGCGCCGGCAACGATCAGATGTTCGGCTTCCAGATCGCTCTTGACGAGACCTTCAGGCCCCACCGTGACGGTACCTTCAGACGTAACGCTGCCTTCGACGTGGCCGTGAATCTCGAGGTCACCCGTGGCCGTAATGCGACCGCGAATGACGGTGCCCGCAGCGATGATGGAGGAAGAGTGTTGCGCCATCGCCCTCAGACCTCCATGTCGACGTTGCCCTTGAAGACGGCACCGTCCGCGATGGTGAGTCGCGCCGCCTTGACGTCGCCGATGAGCTTGCCGCCCGAGAGCAAATCAACGCGCTCCGCAGCCGAGACGTTCCCGGTCACCGTGCCGCCAATCGCGACCGACTGTGCATCGATGTCGGCCTCGACCACCGCGTCGCTCTCGACCGTGACCGCCCCTCCGGCGTCGAGCTTGCCTCGCAAGGTACCGCCGATGATCACTTCGTCGTCCGAAGAGACCTCGCCCTCGATCGTGATTCCGGCTCCGATGACTGTTGCTGCCACGCTGTTGCTCCGTCTATTACGCGATGTGACGCTCAGGCGATCGCATCGGGCAATTCAAAATCCGATGCGATAGTTCCTTGGAAGTTTCCGCCCTCCTCGAGGACGAGACCACTGGCCTCGATGTCGCCACGCAGCGACCCGGTAGCAGTGATGACCACCTCACCACGCGAGGCGACGTCGCCTTCGAGCGCACCGGCGATCGTTATCGTTCGGGCGGAAACGCCACCTCGAACTTCGGCACCTTCGGCGAGCTCGAGTGCGCCGGACACCGTGACGTCGCCTTCGACGTGGGCCTCGATTCGGAGGTCGCCGTCGCCGTGCACGCGCCCGCGTACTCGCAAGCCACTCCCCAATACCGCCGCTTCGGTCGAACCCTTCGCCATCGCCTTGTTACTCCGCGCGGAAGCTAACGCATGGGCTCCCCACAAGCAATGGCCGCTTCGCCTCAATGGCGGAGCGAAGCCCAAGGCTCTGCTACGCTTTCGACGAAAGGAGCGCGCCGCTAGGGGGCGCCTCGTCACCCGTGCCCCCAAGAACGCTCACCCGCCGCGACGCTGTCCTTGCCGCAATCGCGCTCCTCGCGCCACAAACGGCGGAGGCGGCGAGCCCTTACGAGGTGCGCGAGATCGTCGTCGCAGGGGACGGCAAATTTCCCCGGAGGTTTACGCTCGTCGTGCCACGCCACACGACGCAGCCCGTTCCCTTGGTCGTGCTGTTTCACGGCAAGGGCGAGAGCGTCGATGAACGTCTCGGCGTGCATGCCTGGACCGAGCGGTATGGCCTCACGAGCGCCTACGAGCGGCTGCTTCAGGCCCCGGTAACAGCAGGCGATGCGCGGTCGACGTACTGGAAACCCGAGCGCCTTCGCGAGGTAAATGAAAGTCTCGTGAGCCGGCCTTTTGGTGGGCTCGCCATCGCGTGCCCCTTCACCCCCGACGTCTTTCGGATCGGGGGACGCGAGAAATTCCTCGATGGTTATGCCGCCTGGATAACGGACGAACTTATCCCTCGCGCGCGCCGCGAGACGCCGATCCTCGAGGGACACCAGCATGTCGGAGTCGATGGTGTGTCCCTAGGAGGCTACGTCAGCATCGAGGTTTTTTTGAGGCGCGCCGAACATTTCGGTGCCTGGGGGAGCGTGCAGGGGGCGCTCGGCGGCTACCAAGCGAAGCGTTACGCCGAGGCTCTCGCCGCAACCCTGTCACGGGTTGGCGCGAGGCGACTGCACGTCGAGACGAGCCTCGCGGACGTTTACCGTGACGACAACGAATTGCTGGCGAAACGCCTCCGCGAGCTCGGCGTCGCACACGACTTCTCGGCGCCACCGGGGGCCCACAATCAACCATTCCTGCGCGACAGTGGCACGCTCGAGATGCTGCTCTGGCACGACCGAGCGCTGCGCGGCTAGGCTTCGCCGACGGAGCGCATCGACATCATGTTGCCGGGGGTGAGCCCCATCATCGCGAAAGCTCGCTCCCAACGCTCTTCCGCAGCGCACTCAAACAAGATGCGTTCATCAAGCGGTGTCGGCAGCCACGCTCCGCGCGCGATCTCGGACTCGAGCTGCGATGGCCCCCACCCCGAATACCCCAACACCACGAGACGCCGCGCCCCACCATCACCAGGCGCCACAAGGTCCTGCGCGAGAGCGTCGAACGCCGAGCGCGAAGACGACACGCGAAGTCGGGCTCCGACCGCGATCACGCCCTCCGCCTCGAGCGACGCGTCGTCGCTGACGACCCAGCCCGATTGCGGCTGCACCGGCCCGCCGAGCCACACCTTCGAGCCATCCTCGAGACCGTGATCGTAGCCCGCGTGAGCGAGTAATTCGCCGAGCGAGAGCGGCGCCGCGCGATTGACAATGAAGCCTAATGCGCCTTCTTCATTGTGAATCGCGAGCAAGACGACCGTGCGATCGAAGTTCGGGTCACCGAGTGGCGGTGACGCAATGAGAAAGCCTGGTGCCAAACTCGAGAACGTCATCGTAACCTCACCCGCGCGGAGACATTGTGCCACGCTGTCCCAGGCCTCGTGACCACGCAACCGAAAACCGACCGAGTGCGCCTCGCCTTCGAAGCTGGCACGCTGCGAATTGAACGAATCTCCGACGCGTCGGGGCTTCCGTGCGTTTTCGACGAGCGCTCGAATTGCCACCGCGCACAGGCTTTCCGTTACGCCGAAATCGTCCTCGCACTCCGCGCGCGCGGCATCCCGTACGACGACGACGCGCGCAGCTACGAGGAACTTTCGCTCGGGGAGCTCACGCGGCAGGAGCCATTTTATTACCAACGCGAGGCCATCGCCGCGTGGGAACGCAACCAGGGGCGCGGCGTCATCGTGCTACCAACCGGCGCCGGAAAGACGTTCGTGGCCGTGATGGCGATCGACCGGCGGCCCCGCTCGACGCTCGTGGTCGTGCCTACACTCGACCTCCTGCACCAATGGTTTGACCTCTTGCAGGCCGCGTTCGCGCGGACCGTGGGCATCGTCGGCGGCGGCTATTACGAGCCGGCTCCCATCACCGTGACGACGTACGACTCGGCGTATCTGCACGTCGATAAATTGGGTAATCGTTTCGGCCTCGTCGTGTTCGACGAGTGCCACCACCTCCCGAGCGAATCGTACGCGCTCGCATCGCGCGCGATGATCGCCCCATTCCGACTTGGCCTCTCTGCGACGCCCGAGCGCAGCGACGGCGGCGAGGCGCTTTATGCCGAGCTCATCGGGCCGGTCGTCTACCGCAAGGACATCGACGAGCTCACGGGCACCTACCTCGCGAGCTACGAGACGCAGCGCATCGAGATCGCGCTCACTGACGAGGAACGCGTGGAATACCAGGCGGAGCGCGACCTCTACCTCGCGTTCATTCGCAGCCAGGGGATCCGGATGGGCTCGCCGTCAGGGTGGGCGGATTTCATCAGCAAGAGCACGCGCAGCGACGATGGGCGGCGTGCCTTTCGGGCCTACCGCCGACAACGCCAACTTGCGCTCACCGCCACGCGCAAGCTCGAGATGCTCGAGCGCCTGCTGCACGCGCACCGCAACGATCGTGTGCTCGTATTCACGGACGACAACGCGACAGTCTACGAGATCGCCGAGCGCTTCCTCCTCCCCGCGATCACCCACCAAACGCGCGTCAAAGAGCGCAGCGCGATTCTGCATGCGTTCAACCGAGGCGAGCTCAGAGCCGTCGTCACCTCGAAGGTCCTGAACGAAGGCATCAACGTCCCGGAAGCAAACGTGGCGGTCGTGCTGTCGGGCTCGGGCTCGGTGCGCGAGCACGTCCAGCGTCTTGGACGCATCCTCCGCAAGCGGGAACACAAGCGCGCCATTCTCTACGAGCTCGTCAGCGTCGGAACGAGCGAAGAAGGCACGAGCGCCAAGCGTCGGGAGCACCGTGCTTACCAGTGAGTTGCTGCGCGTGCGCCGCCAGGGGCGCTCGATCGTCCCGCGTTTCTTGAGCGGTCCGGAACACGCGCGCCTAGGCGCTGTGGCCGACGCATTGATAGCTACGCTCGTCGCGGCCATCGGGTCGTGCCGCGTCGACCTGACGCTGTCTCTCTCGGCGATCGAGCACGCGCCACGCGATCGTCCGATCGTCCAAGGCCTGATCAAGTTGCTCCTCGACCGCGCGGAGTTCCTCGCGCCCGAAGGCGACTCGCCTACGGAGCTCCGTGACGTGGTCTTCCGAATCGCCGCCGAAGAACGCAAGGGGCTCGGCCCAACGGAACGCTTCGACCGAAGTCGCACCCTCGCGCTCGCATCCGAGCGCCTTGGCATCACAACCGAACGCATCGAGGCGCAGCTCTTCGCGGATCTCCATAATAACGAGCGAATCGTCAGCTTTCGCGCGATCACCGCCGAGCGACTGCTCCAACGCTACAACGTCGCCCTTGCCCAAGGCGTGCTGCTCCGGGCCCGCTCGGTCGAGGTCTCGTTGACTGGCGAAGAGCCCGGCCACGTGCGCCAACTGTTTCGCGCCGCGCGGTTCCACGGCTTGCTCCATCGAGTGCATGCGCACGCCGGCGGCTACCGCATCGAGCTCGACGGACCACTCAGCCTCTTCACTTCGGTGCAGCGGTACGGCCTCTCACTCGCACTCTTTCTGCCGGCCGTCTTGCGATGCCGCTCGTGGTCGATCGCCGCCGACGTGGCCTGGGGAAAGGAGCGCCAGCCGCTACGCTTCGAGCTCAGCCCCGCGCAGCGGCTCGTCCCCCACGGCCGCCCGATCGAAGGCGTTGCGCCGGATCTCGAGCGTTTCATCGATGGTTTTCGCGAACTCGGCTCCTCGTGGGACGTCGCCGTAGCGGACGAAATCATCGCGCTTCCCGGAGAAGCCGCCATTGTTCCCGACCTCGGTTTCACCAATCGCACGACAGGCGAACGCGTGTGGCTTGAGGCGTTCGGCTATTGGAGCCGGGCCGCGGTCTGGCAGCGGATCGAGACGATTCGCCGCGGATTTCCTGGTCGAATCGTTCTCGCGGTCGGCAAGCATCTGCGCGTGAGTGAAGAGCTCTTGGACGAATCCGAAGCCGGAGAACTCTACGTCTACCGTACGAGCCTCCAGCCGAAAGCGGTGCTCGAACGACTCGACGCGAGCGGCGCTACTTCTTGACGATCCCGTACGCGGCGAGAGTCGAGATCCCCTTGCCGTCGAGGGTCGACACCGTCTTGCCATCGTCGCTGACGACGCCATCGGCGGCCTTCGCCCACGTCCCGTATGGGGCCCAGTTGTCATACGTCTTCACGCCGTTCACCCAGAGCTCGACGGCCGTCTTCGGCGCCCAGCCTTCGCTGTTCGGGAACGTGAGCTTCGCGGGCGGGCAGACGTCGACGTCCGCGGGTCCCATGCCCACGACGAGGTCGAACGTTTGCGTCGTCGCATCGAGTTGCGGAAACTTTCCCGCGCTCGGCTTGAAGACCACGGCGGCGAACTCATCGTCCGGCGGGACGAGCTCCCGCTCGACGCGCGCGTCGGCCGCAAAGGTCACCGAGACGCCGTTGCTCGTGACGGTGGCACCCTGCTCAAGTTTGCCGCCTGGCGCACCAAGCTTGACTGCGGTGACGACGCCATAATCGTAATCTGGGCCGCTCGGCAGAGAGCCGCCCCAGAATAGGTAGGTGATGCCACTCTGGCTGCCGACCTTCAGCGCGGGATCGACCAGGTTCTTGCCACCGTGAGTAATCACGTACTTCCCGTCGGTGCTCTTTCCAAAAAGGCAGAGGTCGCTGCCGCAGAGCTGCACGTCGATCTCGGAGTCTGGCAGCGCCTTGCCCTTGTCATCTTGCACGGTGACGGAGATGGTCCCAGTGGCGACCTTCTTGTCGGCATTCGCGGCTCCCGTGCCCATGCAATCGGGCACGGTCACGATGCCGGTCGAAGAGGAGGCATCCGTCGCCGAGGAGGAGACGCTCGAGGAAGACGTCGACGATGTCGCCCCGCCGGACCCAGCGCCCGTGTCGTCCGTCGCCCCGCAGGCCAAAACCACCACTGCCGCCACACTGACCACCAAGAAGAGTTCGCGTTGCATCTCGACCATCGAGGCTATCACAGTGGCGCCCCCGAGCTGCACCTGCTCGGCGAACACGCTGGCTGACATTCGCCTTCCGCCGGACGATTGAGCGCGATGGAGTTTTAAACCGGCTGACTTTCGTGTAGAGACGGATCATGGCTTGGACCGGTGTTTACGGAATTGGTGCCTTCGCTGCGGGGTTCGGGCTGGTGATGAGCTGCGCGACGGGCTCCACCACGGACTTCGAGACGCAACCATCCGGGGTCGGCGGCGCGACCGCGTCGGTCACCTCGTCGACCGCGTCGGTCACTTCCTCCACGGACGCGTCCTCCGTAACGAACAGCTCCAGTGTGAGCAGCTCTGTGGCCTCCACGAACACCGTGGCCTCGACGGCGAACACGAGCGCCGCCTCGGGCTCGGCCAGCGGCGCGGCCACCGGCGGAAGCGCGGCGAGCGGCGGCGGCGACTCCTGTGTCGACTCGACGGACTGCGGCGCGGGGGGCTGCTGCTGCGACGCCTTTAATCAGTGCCTCGACCAGAGCATCTGCTCGCTCGTTAGCGGCGCCTGCCTCTGAATCGCCGAAGCTGTCTGAATCGCCGAAGCTGACGGCGGCGCGTTCGGACGCAAATCCGAGGACCGGACGGGACCGCGCTCGATGGACTGGAATCCCGAGCGCAGATGCCGTATCTTACAAAGCTATGACCTGGAAGCTTTGGCACACGGTTGCATCGGTTTCTATTGGCTTCGCTCTCGTCGCTGGCTGCGCGTCGAAGAATGACACGACCGCGACGAGCGCGGCGTACAACTGCGGAGACGGCGGCGCGACCTCGACGAGCGGTACCGAAACGACAACGGACGCGACGACCACCGCCACGACCGCCACGACGGGGACCATGTCCGCCACCACGGGGACCATGAGCGCCAGCACGACCGGCGGACCGGCCACAGGCTCATCGGTGAACAGCGGGTCATCGACGGTGGCCATGACGGGCGCAGGCCCGGCCAGCGGCGGCGGCGGCGGTACCTGCGACAAGGCGACCTGCAACGGCGCGAACTGCTGCTGCTCGTTCATGAACCAGTCGCTCTGCATCGCCGCCTCGATGTGCACCGCGGGCGGCGGCACCTGCAGCTAGTGACGGCGAGGCGCTGAATTCACCGCCTGCCGGGGTTGCTGCGAGCGACTCAGGCAAATCCGTCGAGGTGATGGGCGAAGGCGCCTGCGCCGTAGTAGATGAACACGAGCCGCGCGAGCGCGAGCCTGCAGCCACTCTGCAGGGGGTACCACTTGCGCGGACGTAACGCTGCTCCGTCGATCTTCGTCCCGTTGAGCGAGCCGAGATCTTGGACCGCGGCCGCGTCGGTCACGTTGAACGCGCAGTGACGCGACGACAGCGTGTACTCCGAGATGCGGACGTCGCACTCGGTCGCTTGTCCGACCAGGACATGCCGGTCGGGGCGCTCGACGACCGTGCGGCGTAGGAGCCAGACGCGCTCAACCAGGGACTCGACCGGCGCATACTCGACCTCACCGAGCATGGGGTGGGTGCGCCGCCGGGGAAGCTTCGCCGGCGCAAGTTCCCCCACGATCGTGTGAACGACGAGTGCAGGAAAACTCCACTGGATGAGGAACTCTTGCTCGCCTAGCGCGCGGCGTAGCGCGACGAACTCGTGAAGGTAACGTGGGCCTTGGGCCGGCGCGTCGACCATCTCCCCCTCATGCCTCGCCGACGAGCGCATCGAGGCAGGCCCGACGATGCGCCGCTAGCGCTTCGACCGCAACGTCAATGCACGCGCTTCCCCCCGCGCGCAGGACGAGACGCGCGCCACCGGAGATCCCAAGGCGATGCGCCACGAGGCCGACGGCCTCGGCAAGCCGGGCGAGTTGCTCGAAATCGGACGGAAGCACGGTGACGATCACGCGCGTCGGAGCCTCACCGAAGAGCTGCTCGGCGAGGGACACCTTGGACGGCGGCAACTCGAGCTCCGCGCCGATGTCCTTGACGGCGACGCTCTCATTCGACGCGCACTCCGCGAGCGCCACCGCGAGGCCGCCGTCGGACACGTCATGCGCGCTCAGAACAAGCCGAGGCTCGCTTCGAATGCAGTCGAGGAGGAGCCGCTGCAGCAAAACTTCGTGCTCGAGATCGAGGGTGGGTGGCAGCCCTTTCACCTCACCGGTGTGCGCCGCCACGTATTCCGAACCGCCGAGCGGACCGGCTACGGCCTCGCGCGTCCCAAGTAGAACGACCACCAATCCCGCGTCGGGGAAACCCGCGGTCGTGGCGTGGCGCACATCGGCGAGCTGCCCAACGCCGGCGATCGTAGGGGTCGGCAAAATCGCGCGGCCGTCGGTCTCGTTGTAGAGGCTGACGTTGCCCGACACGATCGGCACCGCGAGCGCCCGACACGCCGCGGCGATCCCGTCGATCGCCCGTGCCAATTGCCTCATGACGTGGGGCCGCTCAGGCGAGCCGAAGTTCAGACAATCGGAGAGGCCGACAGGCTCGGCTCCGACGCAGACCAAGTTGCGGCAGACCTCGGCCACGGCCATGGCCCCGCCTTGATACGGATCGAGTTCGCAGAGCCGACCGTTGCAGTCCGAGGTGAACGCAAGCCACTTGTCGATGGTCCCGGCCTCCGTCGTGCACGGGACCCGAACGATCGCGGCATCCCCGCCCGGGCGCGCCAGCGTACCGCCGCGAACGATCGAGTCGTACTGACGGTAAACCCAACGTCGTGAACCGAGGTTGGGACTTCCGACCATGCGGAGGAGCTCATCGGAAAAGCTAGCAGGCTCGGGAATTTGGGCGGGATCGAAGGCGTGCCGAGCGGGGAGAGACGGATCATCACCTTGAGGGCGATCGTACTTCGGTGCGTCATCGGCGAGGAAACCAACGGGCAGATCGCACACGACGATCGGCGCACGCGCGACCGGCGCAGCAGCGAGGGGATCGTAATCCGGAGTCGCGAGCACGACCCAGCGGCCCGTATCGGTGACGCGACCTATCACGGCGACATCGAGCTCCCACTTCTCGCAGATCTCGCGGACGCGCGGCTCCTTGCCGGGCTTGCAGACGAGCAGCATCCGCTCCTGCGATTCACTGAGGAGCATCTCGTAGGGTTGAAGGCCACGCGCTCGCCGAGGCACCGCGTCGAGATCGAGTTCGAGACCACTACCGGCGCGCGCCGCCATCTCCACCGACGAGCTCGTGAGACCGGCGGCCCCCATGTCCTGAATGCCGATCAACAGATCTTCGGCGAAGATCTCGAGACACGCTTCGATCAACAATTTCTCAGTAAATGGGTCACCAACCTGAACGGTGGGTCGCTGGCTCGGACCGGCCGCCGTGAACTCGTCGCTCGCCATCGTCGCACCATGAATTCCGTCGCGACCCGTCTTCGCGCCGACATACATAATCGGGTTGCCGACGCCGCTCGCGCGGCCATAAAAAATGCGGTCCGTTCGAACGACGCCGCACGTAAACGCGTTGACCAAAATGTTGCCGTCGTACGCGCGATCGAAGAACAGCTCCCCGCCAACGGTGGGCACGCCGACGCAGTTTCCGTAACCGCCGACGCCGGCCACGACGCCGCGCAAGAGCGCCGCGGTCCGCGGATGCTCGGGCCGCCCAAAGCGCAACGAGTCGAGGTTGGCGATGGGACGCGCGCCCATCGTGAACACGTCGCGAAGGATGCCGCCAACGCCAGTCGCGGCGCCTTGGAACGGCTCGATGAACGATGGGTGATTGTGCGACTCCATCTTGAACACAGCCGCGAAGCCGTCACCGATGTCGACCACGCCGGCGTTCTCCCCGGGCCCCTGAATGACACGCGGACCCGTGGTGGGGAGGCGCCCCAAATGCACGCGCGAGCTCTTGTACGAGCAGTGCTCGCTCCACATCACGCTGACGACGCCGAGCTCAGCGTACGTCGGCACGCGGCCGAGCACCGAGACGACGCGCGCATACTCATCGCGGGTGAGTTTATGCGCGGCAGCAAGTGTGGCGTCGACGCTTGGATCCCCAGGAAACGCTTGGGCGAAGCTCATCTTCGTACGAGTCCTACGGTGCCGCGGGTCGAGCCGCAAGCCCCGCCCGCAAACTTGAATTACAGTACCCCGATGGCGGTTCTTCCTATCCTGCACGTCGGACACCCGAACTTGCGGACCCGCGCGAGCGAAGTCCCGATGGCCGACCTCCTAGGGCCGGAACTGCAGCAATTCATCGACGATCTCGTCGAGACGATGCACCACGCAAACGGCGCGGGCCTCGCTGCGACGCAGGTCGATCGCCATGTTCGGATTTGCGCCATCGAAGTGAAGAACAATCCGCGCTACCCGTACAAGCCGAACATTCCGCTGACCGTTCTCGTCAACCCGGTGCTCACACCAATCGGAGACGCGCGGTTTGACAACTACGAAGGATGCCTCAGCGTGCCGAATCTACGGGGCCTCGTGAAGCGGCACGCCGAGCTCCGTGTAACGGGCTGGGACCGGGAGGGACGGCCTCTCGACCGCATCGTTCGAGGGATCACCGCGGGAACATTTCAACACGAGGTCGACCACCTCGACGGCAAGCTCTTCCTCGACCGCGTCGAAGACAGCCGCACGCTCGCCACCTTGGACCAATGGAAGGAGCATCACGAGGCGGGGTTCATCGAGAATGTTCGGGCGGTCGTCGCGCGGTACGGGAGCTGACACCCGCGCGGCACGCTCCCAACGTGAAAACGAAGGACGCGCCACTCGAAGCGAAGTTGAGCCAGGTGCGTTGATCAGGGCAGAGCGGGCGAGGTGACCGGCGCAGTCAGCAGGTGGTTCTTCACCTCGTCGACCACCACCTTGACGAGGTAGCCGAGGTCGTCGACCGCGTGGCGCGGGACAGAGAAACGCAGCGACACGGTAGGCTTCGGCCCGCGCGTCGCATCGCTGGTCAAGAGGATCGGAGTCGTGCCGCCGTGGGGCAACTGGGTCATCGCCGCGAAGAACTTGGCGACGGGTGCAGACATGCTCGACGGCGCGAGCGCGAGGTAGGGCTTAAGCATGTCGAGCGAGGCGAGCGAGCCTTTCACCGTGAAAAACATACCCGAGCGGTGCGACTCGCGGCGAAACGCATCGAGTTCTGCAACCGTCGCGAGCGTCCCCGGGCCGGCGACCTGACCCTTCGACTTCGCCATCAGCGCGGCGAGTTTGTCGCGGTCTCCCCCGAGACCAAGGAACGTCCGCTTGCCGTCGGCCATTAGGAGAAGGTGCACGGACACCGAACTTGGCGCAGCCTTCGCGTTGGCCTTCGTTCCGCCACCCAAAACGCCGAGCGCCGCCATCGGGTTCTCGATGTTCGACACCTTAAGCTCCACGTCGAGCGCACCCGGCCCAAGCGCCGCGGGCGCCGGCACGAGCTTCAACGTCGGCAGGTACTTCGCGTAGTCCTTCAGCTCGGCCTTCGCCCAGGTCTGAAGTGCCGGCCGATTGTAGACCTTCACGAGATCGCTCAACCACGCCGCGCTGCTCTTCGATTCGTCCTCGATACCCGTGACGTACCAGCCGACCCCGGTCGTAACGAGACTCTGGATGTCCGTCGGATCGGTGGCGCCGCCGTCGAAGCGACCATGTGCGCTCATGGTCGGGACATACTTCTTGGTGGCGAGGCGGATGAGCCCCGCGATAGCCGTGCGATCGGCCGCCGTCGCGAATTTCAGCTCTTCGAGCTTGCCTTCCGCGAGCCCGCGGAGGACGCGAAAAACGCCCTCAAACGCAGCGGGGTCGCCACCGTAGCCGTAGGCCGCGGACGACGAGGCCATCGGCGCGCGAGCAACAATCTCCGGCGCACCCGTCGGGCCGTCGAGCAGTCGCTGCACGGTCCACGAGGTCGCCCCGGCGAAGTTCGCCTTCACGGCAACGCTCACGCCGGCCGCCGGATCGAGCCCGGCATCGACCTCGAACGAATCGAGATCGCTCACGAGATACCCGGCCTCGTCACCGAGGGCGGAGGCTGCCTCCATCAACGCATTATCGAACGCCGGGATCCCGATCTTCGCCGCCCCCGCGATGAGCGGAACCGCCTTCGCTTTCATCGTGAGTTCAGGGCCGACCTTGTCGAGCAAACCACGCAGGCGAACGTCGCCATGAAGCTCGCCACCTGGGACGTCGCGGCTCGCGAGCGTCGTCGCAAGCCATGGGCCAAGCGTCGCAACGTCGCGGAGACGATCGCCGCAAATGAGACGCGCCGGCGCGCGGCCGGACGCCGCAAAGAGACCACACGAGAGCGGCGCCGTGCCGTCCGTCGGAGCGAGCTGCCAAAAGCCGTCGGCCCGCCGCGTAGGCTTGGCTTTCGCCGTCGCGAGAGCACGAGGCAGCGAGGTCACACCGAGCGAGAATGCGGCCGCGTCCTTCAGCTTGGTCGCCTCCGTCCCCGTTACGGCCACCACGAAGTCCATCGGCGCCGACCAATCGATCAGCGCACCGAACGCGTCGGCGTCGACCGCGCCGCGCAAAAGTTCGCGCGCCATCTCAACCGATCCCTTCTTGATCGCCTCGTCCAAGACATCACCCGGAAGGCCGGCTTCCGCCCAGAGGGTCGTCAGCGTCTTCTTCGCGTCGCGCGCGCGGACGTGTACCAGCACGTCGCCGGGCGCAGGTGCAGGCGCGAGCGCGACCGCCTCGCCGCCAAAGCCACCCGACTGCGCCAACGCCGCGTCGGAACGGTGCCCTTCGGAATGCGCCCGCTCCCCTCCGCCCGCATCGGACGGCGCCGGAATCTGGACGAGCGCCGGCGAACCCGGTGCCTTCACGGCCTGCTCGGCCGGTTTCGCGCACCCGCACACGACGAGGCCCCAAACCACTAGCGCCGACATGCCACTGAACGAATTCATGGCGCCTCGTACAATGGTTGGCCTCCGCGGTCGAGCCAGCTTGCGCAGCCCCATTCGTGCCGCCTACGCCCGCGATGGGCTCGATGGCGGAGCCGTGCTACGCGACGTCGACGCCGATGGTTTCGCCGAACGCACCCGCCGCTTTCGATTCCGCGATGAACGATCCGCAAGCGGCAGGGGTCGCCCACGTCGACGGCCCGCTCATCGTCTTCGCAGGCGCAGGCAGCGGTAAGACACGGGTTATCACGCACCGAATCGCCAACCTGGTGACGCAGCACCGCGTGGCGCCCTTCACGATCCTCGCGGTCACGTTCACGAACAAGGCCGCCGGCGAGATGCGCGAGCGCCTCGAGCGACTCCTGGGTGCGGACCTCGTGAGGCAACTCTGGATCGGGACGTTCCACGCGGTGTGCGTCCGGCTCTTGCGCCGCTATCACGAGCGCACGGGGCTTCGGGAGAAGTTCGTCATCTACGATGATGCCGACCAAAAGGCGCTGATGAAGCGCGTCCTGAAAGACTTGAACCTCGATGACAAGCGCTTCGCACCGCAGCAAGTGCTCGCGCGGATCCACTCGGAGAAGCAAGAGGGACGCGGTCCCGACGACATGTCGACGAGCAACTACGTCGACGAGATAACGCACCGCTGTTTCCTCGAGTACCAACGGCGCTTGACCGCGGCTAGCGCGGTCGATTTCGAGGACCTCTTGCTTCACGCGCTACGAGTCGCCGAGAGCAACAGTCCGGAAGGCGAGCACCTGCGCGACCGCTTTCGCCACGTGCTCGTCGACGAGTTTCAAGACACCAACGTGGTGCAGTACCGGCTCGTCCGCGCTCTCTCGAAGGCACGACGCAACATCTGCGTCGTCGGTGATGATGACCAGAGCATCTACCGATGGCGCGGAGCCGACATCCGCAACATCCGCGGCTTCACGACCGACTACCCGGATGCACGTCTCATCAAACTCGAGCAGAACTACCGCTCGACGGACAACGTCGTGCAGGCAGCACTCGGCGTCATCAAGCCCTCACGCGAGCGCCAACCGAAAGAGCTTTGGACAGCAAACGAAGCCGGCGATCCCGTGACGATTGTGCATTGCGCAAACGAGCGCGATGAAGCCGGGTTCATTGTCGAGAGCATCCGCGCAGCCATCACAGAAGGCGCATCCCCTCGCGATCTCGCTGTGTTTTATCGCGTTCATGCGCAGTCGCGTGTCCTCGAGGAGGCGATGCGAAGCGAAAACATCCCGTATCAAATCGTCGGGGGCACGAAGTTTTTCGACCGCGCCGAGGTAAAGGATCTGCTCGCGTACTTGCGCCTCATCGTCAACCCGCAGAGCGACGTCGATCTTTTCCGAATCATCAACGTGCCCGCACGCAAGCTCGGCTCCAAGACCCTCGAGCGCCTTGCCGCCATCGCCGATGCGGCGAACACCACCGCGTTCGATGCTGTTCCCGCGCTGTGCCAACACGGTGACACGCCGAAGGCCGCACGCCACGCGCTCCTCGGCTTTCACGACATGATCACCGCCTTCGCGGGCGCCGCAGACACGGCTCCGCCCCGCGAACTCGCCGAACAAGTATTGAAGGAGAGCGGCTACGGTGCCTGGTTGAAGCTCCAGGACAACGCCGAGGCCGACGCACGCCTCGACAACATCAATGAGTTCATCGGGTCGATCGGCGACTACGAAGAAGACGCTCGCAACGCGGGTGAGACGCCGTCGCTGTTCGAGTACCTGGCCCGCATCACGTTGCAGTCGGCCGCTGACACGCTCGAGGACCTGCCGCGGGTTCCGATGATGACGGTGCACGCCGCCAAAGGTCTCGAGTTCGAGCAAGTGTGGATGACGGGCCTCGAGGAGCTGCTCTTCCCGTTGAAGGGCCAGGCTTACGATGAAGCCGATGAGCTCGAAGAAGAACGACGCCTCGCCTACGTCGCTATCACCCGCGCACGCAAGCGACTCTTTATGACGCACGCCAATGTGCGCACGATCTACGGGCGCATGCGCTACTGCGAACCGAGTCGTTTCTTGTTCGACCTACCCCCCGCGACGCAGAGGCGCATTGCAACTCGATCGCTCGGTGATCTGTCGCGCTCGTACAATCAGCCCAGTTCTCGGAACCTCGGACCGGCGGACCTCCCCATGCGCCGGCATGCTGGCGGTGAGGACGACTTCGATGAAGCGCCACGACAGAGCTTCGGCGCGATGCGTCCAGCACACGCCTTCGGGATGTCACGGCCGCTCGCCCCAGCCTCGGCGCCGGTGCCTCGACCGGCCGGCGACAGGTTCATCGAGCGCGATGCCGACGTCGATTCCGGTGACGAGTCGCAGGACGCCACAACGCTACGAAAAGGCGCGCAGGTGCGCCACCCGAAGTTTGGTATCGGCGCCGTGCTCGCTGTCGGCCCGGGCTCAGACCCGACCGTAACGGTGAAGTTTTCGGGCGCGGGACCCAAACAAATCAAGCTGAGTTTTCTCGCCCCTGCCTGAACGCCGCCCTACCAAGCGCCGTAAGCTGCGCTATCGTTAAGGCATGCGCAGAAGTGCCCTCGCCTTAGCCGGGCTCGTGCTCTTCGGTTGCCGCGGTCGAGAGGCCGCGCGCACGCTCGATTCCCAAAGCGACGCGACGTTGCTCGCGACCATGGAGTGCGTGGCAAACGGCGCGAATACCCGCCCATCGAACGAAGCCTCTGTCCGCCTCGGCGAGGCCCTGCGCGAGGCGCCCGCTGGCTACGCATTCGTGGTCGTCGGGATGAAGGCTTCGCGCGAACACGAAGCCATCGTCATTCTCACGGATCCGTCTGCGGGCCGCATCCTGCCGTTGTTCATCGGCGGCACCGAAGGCATGTCGATCGAGCTTCGCCTCGCCAAGAAAAAGTTCGACCGTCCCCTCACCCACGACCTCCTCGACGCGGCGATTCGAGAGCTCGGCGGACGCGTCATCCGGTCGCAGATCGACTCTGTGCAGGGCGAGAGCTTCTTTGGCAGCGTCGTGGTCCTCGTCGGCGAGCGGACGGTGAGCCTCGCCGCGCGGCCATCCGATGCAATCGCCATGGCCATCGGCAACGACGCACCGCTCTTTGTGGCCAAAGCCATCCTCGACCGCCTCGACGTTTCCGAAAAAGACGAGGACGTTGCGCGGGCGCAAACTCGCCCGACCCCTGACCCGCTCCCCCTCTGACGGCGAGAGGCGGACGCGGGCGGGGCGAAAGGTTCCCGCTTGCTTGCGCGGCCACCGTACTATCCGCGCGATGTCGATTCTGGATGGAACCACGCTCCGCTTGGCGCTGCCAAAGGGCCGAATGCAACAGGGCGTCGTCGCGCTCCTCGAAGAGGCAGGCATCAGCGTGCGCCTCTCGGATCGCGGCTACCGACCCAACGTCAATCTCCCGAACACGACGACCAAAATTCTGAAGCCGCAAAACATCATCGAGATGCTGCATCTCGGCTCCCGCGATGTCGGGTTCGCCGGTGCGGACTGGGTGAGTGAGCTCGAAGCGAAACTCGTTCTACTTTGCGACACCGGACTCGATCCGGTGCAAATCGTCGCCGCGGCACCGAAGGCCTTGCTGGTCGACGGCGCGCTACCGACACGACGCATCGTCGTCGCCTCGGAGTATGAACGGCTGACGCGCTCATGGATTGCCGACAGCGGACTCGACGCAACGTTCGTACGCTCGTACGGCGCGACCGAAGTGTTCCCGCCAGAAGATGCGGACTGCATCGTCGACAACACGGCCACAGGTTCGACGCTGCGCGAAAATGGCCTCACGATTGTCGGCGAGCTTTTGCGCTCATCGACGCGCTTGTACGCGAACCCACGGTCGCTCGACGTTCCCGAAAAGCGAGCCACGATAGAGGGGCTCGTCCTCGTCGTGAACTCCGTGCTCGAAGCCCGCAAGCGCGTGATGCTCGAGCTCAACGTTAGCGCCGAGGCGCTTGCCCATGTCATCGAAGCGCTGCCTTGCATGCGCGAGCCCACGATCTCGCCGCTTTCGGGAGGCGCCGCTTTCGCCGTCAAGGCGGCCGTCCCGCGTGACGCGTTACCGACATTGATCCCGAAGCTCAAAGCGCGTGGAGGTACAGACATCGTCGTCTCGAAACTCACGCAGATCGTCGCCTGAGCGAGCGCATGGCCATCCTCCCGAACCCCGCCGTCGCCACCAGCGCCGCCTACGCGGTATCGAAACATGGCGCACCTATTGACTTGAAACTCGACGCGAACGAGGGCGCGCCGCCGCCCGCGGCCTTGCTCGCGATGCTGACGGATCCGGAGCTCATGCGACGGTATCCCGACGCACGCGGCCTCGAGGCCAAGCTCGCGATGAGACTCGGCGTGACGCCGGACCGCGTACTCGCAACCTGCGGGGCAGACGACGCCCTCGACCGCGCCTGCCGAGCGTTTCTGTGGCGTGGCCGTGAGCTCATCCTGCCGGTTCCCACCTTCGAGATGCTCCCGCGATTTGCCGCGCTGCTGGGAGCGACAGCGCGCGAAATTCCATGGCCCTCGGGACCTTTTCCGCTCGAGGCGGTCCTTCGGTCCGTCAATGAAAACACGGCCGCAATTGCGGTGGTCAGCCCGAACAACCCGACCGGAGCGGTGGTCACGCGTGCCGAGCTACAGCGGCTCGCAGCCGGCGCGCCTGACGTGGTCCTCCTCGTCGATCTCGCGTATGCCGAGTACGCAGACGAAGACCTTACCGCAACCGCACTCGCACTTCCGAACGCCATCGTTTTCCGCACGCTGTCGAAGGCGTGGGGCATGGCGGGCTTGCGCGTCGGCTACGCCGTTGGGTCTTCTCAGGCGATGGGTTGGCTCAGAGCCGCAGGCGGACCGTATGCCGTGACGGCGCCCTCCGTTGCACTGGCGAGCGCGTGGCTCGATCGCGGCGAGGACGCCATGCAGGCGAACGTGGCGCAAGCGCGAAGCGAACGGGACCGGCTGCGCATAAAGCTCGACTCCCACGGGGCGGCCGCGCTGCCGTCACAGGCGAACTTCGTGATGGCGAGACCGCGCGACGTCCGGTGGTTGCGCGACGGCTTGGCGGGCCTCGGTATCGCCGTGCGCATATGGCCGGGTCACCCGCAACTCGACGGCCTCGCCAGGATTTCGTGCCCCGCGAGCGAGCCGCTTTTCGAGCGCCTGTCTTCGGCACTCGACGCAACACTCGCTCCCGAGGCGCTGCTCTTTGACATGGATGGTGTCCTCGCCGACGTGAAGAACTCTTACCGGCAAGCGATCATCTCCACGGGCGCGAGCTTCGGCGTCGCGTTGACGCACGAGGACATCACGGCCGCGAAGACGCGCGGACACGCGAACAACGATTGGGTGCTGACCCATCGGCTCGTCGAGGCCGCCGGCGTGGAGGCCGAGTTTGCCGAAGTGAAAGCTCGCTTCGAGGCGCTCTACCACGGCGAACTTGGAGCCATTGGCCTCTCGCATTCCGAGACGCTATTGTGCGCGCCGGAGCTTCTTGCGCGACTCGCGAACCGCCTACCGCTTGGCATCGTCACCGGACGGCCGCGACGCGACGCCCTGCAATTTCTCGAACAACATGACCTCCACCGCTATTTCAATTGCCTCGTGTGCATGGAGGACGCCCAAGCGAAACCCGACCCGGCTCCGGTCGTTCGCGCCCAACGCGAGCTTGGAATTCGCGCGGCCTGGCTCGTCGGCGACACACCCGACGACATGCAAGCCGCTCGCGGCGCCAACGTCGTGCCCCTAGGCTTCAATGGCCCCGGCCTTGCCGAAGCCGGTGCGGCCCGCGTTCTCGAAACCCTCGACGAATTGGAGAGTCTTTTGCCATGATCGAAACGCCGATGAACGAGCGAACCGCTCGCGTTGCACGCACGACCAAGGAGACCGTCGTCGAAGTCTCGGTAAACCTCGACGGCACCGGCCGCGCCGACGTTTCAACCGGCATCGGCTTCTTCGACCACATGCTCACGGCCCTCGCAAAACATGCGCGCTTCGACCTCGAACTGCGCTGCAAAGGCGACCTTGAAGTGGACGATCACCACACGACCGAAGACTGCGCGCTCGCCCTGGGCCAAGCTGTCGACGCGGCGCTCGGCGATCGTCGCGGCATTGAGCGATTCGGTCATGCGTACGCCCCGCTCGACGAAGCACTCGCCCGTGTCGTCGTCGATCTCTCCGGCCGACCTTGGCCAAAGGTCAATCTCGGCCTCAAGCGCGAGCGCATCGGCGAGATGTCATGCGAATGCATCGACCACGTCTTTCGCTCGCTGGCGATAAACCTGCGTGCTTCGCTGCACGTCGACGTCCTTGAAGGTGACAACGACCATCACCGCGCGGAGGCGGCCTTCAAAGCCTGCGCCATCGCACTGCGGCGCGCCGTCTCACGCTCGGGTTCGAGCGAAGTACCGAGCACGAAGGGCGTCTTGTGACGGGCTTTTTCGAATGCGCGTAGCCATCATCGATACCGGAACCGCAAACCTCGCGTCGATGCTTGCGGCGCTGAGGCGCGTCGGTGCAAACCCTACACTCACGCGCGATCCGGCCGAGGTGGCAGCAGCCGAGCGCGTCGTGCTCCCCGGCGTTGGCGCCTTTGGATCGGGCATGGCGAAACTCGAAGAGTGCGGCCTCGTCGCGGCGATCGTCGACCGCGTGAGCGCCATGCGCCCAATGCTCGCCGTGTGCCTTGGGCTTCAATTGATGTGCCGTTCGAGTAAAGAAAGTCCCCTCGTTCGCGGCATCGGCATTCTCCCCATCGACGTCGTGCGCTACCCGAACGAACACGACGGCGCGCGCCTGACGGTGCCGCAACTTGGCTGGAACGAGGTCGTGCCACGGCCTGACGCCGAGCTCATCACCGCGGGCTACGCGTACTACGCGAACTCGTTCCATCTAGCCGCGATCCCCGAAGGATGGACCGGAGCGGAGAGCGTGCACGGAGTGCCTTTCGTCGCCGCCATCGAGCGCGGCCCGATGCTGGCGTGTCAATTTCATCCGGAGCTCTCCGGTCCGTGGGGCCACGACCTCCTGCGCCGTTGGCTCGAGAGGCCGACGTCATGCTGACGACGCGGGTTATCCCTTGCCTCGACGTGAACGCGGGTCGAGTCGTCAAAGGCGTGAAGTTTAGCGGCCTCCGCGACGCCGGCGATCCCGCTGAACGCGCTTCCGTTTACGAAGCACAAGGCGCCGACGAGCTCGTCCTCCTCGACGTATCCGCAACGCCAGAAGGACGCTCGAATGCTACCGACACCGTGCGCCGCGTGCGACAGGTGCTCGGGGTGCCACTCACCGTGGGAGGTGGCGTGCGGCAAGTCGATGACGCGCGACGACTGCTCGACGCCGGCGCCGACAAAGTGGCGACGAACACCGCCGCGGTGGAAGACCCTTCGCTGCTCGACCGGCTCGCCGCTACGTTCGGTTCCCAGTGCACCGTCCTTGCGATCGATGCGGCCCGAAGTGCTCGCGGCTTCGAAGTGGTGATTCGGTCCGGCAAGGAGCGCACCGGGCGCGATGCGATCCTATGGGCACGCGAGGCGGCCGCCCGCGGCGCCGGAGAGATTCTCCTCACGAGCTGGGATCGCGATGGCACCCGCTCCGGCTACGACACCGAACTCATCCAGGCCATCGCCTCCTGCGTGAACATCCCTATCGTGGCCTCGGGAGGCGCGGCTCACGCGGGACACTTGATCGATGCCGTCAATTGCGGAGCGAGCGCAGTCCTCGCGGCGTCGATTCTTCATGACGGAGAGACGACCGTCGGCGACTTGAAGCGAGCCCTCGCGAACGCCGGACTCCCGGTGCGACTCTAAACCTCGAACGGACCTACGGACCGACGCGATGCTCATTCCTTCAATCGATCTCATGGGCGGCCAGACGGTGCAGCTCATCGGCGGCAAAGAACACGCACTCGATGCGGGCGACCCCATCCCGATCGCCAAGCGCTTCGGACGGGTCGGGGAAGTCGCCTGCATCGACCTCGACGCGGCGCTCGGCCAAGGCTCCAACCGCGCCCTCATCGAGTCGGTCTGCAGCGTTGCGCGTTGCCGTGTCGGAGGTGGGATCCGCGACGAAGCGACGGCACGGGCCGTCCTCGATGCGGGAGCACGTAAAATCATCATCGGCACCGCGGCGAAGCCCGAGCTCTTGTCGAAGCTGCCGCGCGACCGCGTCATCGTCGCGCTCGACGCGCTCGACGGAGAGATCGTCATCGAGGGCTGGCGGACGAAAACGGGCGCTAGCGTGGCCGACCGAATGCACGAGCTTCGCGGCCTCGCCGGAGGATTTTTGGTGACGTTTGTCGAGCGTGAAGGCCGCATGCAAGGCACCGCACTCGAGCGCGTCGCGGAACTTCGCAAAGCCGCGGGTAGCGCCGAGCTGACGATAGCCGGCGGGGTCACGACGGCCGCTGAAATTGCGGAGCTCGATCGGATGGGGGTCGATGCGCAAGTGGGGATGGCCCTCTACACAGGCCGAATGGACCTTGCCGATGCGTTCGCCGCCCCGCTAACGAGCGACCGCGAAGATGGGCTCTTCGCGACCGTGGTGGTCGACGAGCACGGACGGGCGCTTGGCCTGTGCTGGTCGAACCACGAGAGCCTTCGCGAAGCGCTCGCGACAGGCAAAGGGGTCTATTGGTCGCGGCGACGCGGACTCTGGCGCAAAGGAGAATCGAGTGGGGCCACGCAAGAGCTGCTCGCGGTCGATCTCGACTGCGACCGCGACGCGCTTCGGTTCACGGTACGTCAAGCGAGCCCTGGATTTTGCCATCGCGACACCACGAGTTGTTGGGGACCGCTCGGCGGATTACCGGCCTTGGCCGCCACCCTTCACGCGCGCGCGCAGGAAGCGTCCGTCGATTCGTACACGACGCGCCTACTTGCCGATCCTGCACTTTTGCGTGCAAAATTGCTGGAAGAAGCGAAAGAGCTCGCCTGCGCCGAGGGACCCGTGGCCATCGCCAACGAGGTTGCGGACGTCATCTACTTTGCACTCGTCGCCGCGCGCCGGGGCGGGGTCTCACTCGGCGATGTCGAGCGCGTACTCGACCAGCGGGCACTGCGCGTGACGCGGCGCAAAGGTGACGCGAAACCAGAGAACGAGGAACCATGACACTCCGCAGCGTCTCTTACAGCGAGCTCGAAGGGCTCTTGCGCACGCGCGAACCGGTCGACTCGAACACCTTGGCGCACGCGGCACGCATCGTTGATGACGTGCGGACGAACGGCGACGACGCGCTTCGTCGCTACGCGCAGGAACACGATGGGCTCGCCGATGGGGCACCCTTGCTCCTCGGCCGTGATGCGCTCGATGCCGCGCTCGAACGCACCTCGCAGGGAGAGCGCGGCCTCCTCGAGCGCACCGCGAACCGCATCGGCCGCTTTGCCGAGGCGCAACGGCACGCACTCGAGTCCACGGCCATCGCGATCGAGGGCGGCCGCGCCGGTCACCTCGTCGCCCCGGTCGAACGCGCGGGATGCTATGCGCCAGGCGGCGGCTACCCTCTTCCGTCGAGCGTCCTCATGACCGCGATTACCGCGCGCGTCGCTGGCGTCTCCCGCGTGATCGTAGCCAGCCCGAAGCCGAAAGACATCATGCTGGCGGCCGCGGCGATCGCCGGGGCCGACGCTTTTTTGTGCGCGGGGGGCGCCCATGCAATCGCGGCTCTCGCTTACGGCACGAGCACGGTGCCGAACGTCGACGTCATCGCTGGCCCGGGAAATCGCTGGGTTACCGCGGGCAAGAAGCTCGTGGCCGGACGGGTCGGCATCGACCTTATCGCTGGACCGAGTGAGCTCGTCGTGCTCGCGGATGACTCAGCGGATCCGGAGCTCATCGCGGCCGATCTTCTCGCGCAGGCGGAACACGCCGAGGACGCATTGCCGATCCTCGTCACGCCTAGCGCAGAGCTCGCCCACCAGGTCTCTTCCGCGCTCGAAGCGCAGCTCGCAACATTGCCTACCGCGCACGTCGCGCGACTTGCCCTTGCGAATGGCTACGCCGTCGTGTGCGCGACCATGGAGGAATGTTTCGCCGCGTGTGACAAGCTTGCGCCCGAGCATCTCGAGGTGATGACGCGCGAGCCCGAACTCGCATGCCGCAAGGTCTCCCATTACGGAGCACTCTTCATCGGGCCTCACTCAGCCGAGGTCCTCGGCGACTACGGCGCGGGCCCAAATCACACGCTACCAACCGGCGGCGGCGCGCGTCACACAGGCGGGCTCTCGGTCTTGACGTTCCTCCGCGTACGCACATGGATGCGACTCGACCCGGGCCCCGCCGCAAGTGCGCTCGCGAGCGACGCCGCCGCCCTCGCGCGCATCGAGGGCCTCGAAGCGCACGCCCGCGCGGCCGACCGAAGGCGCTAAAACTCAGCTGCTCGACGGCTGACAGCTCTTCAAGTTGCCGTTCGAGACTCCGTTGCACTTTTCCCCCACCTCGCAATCGGTTTGGGCGTCGCACAACCTGCGGCACACCTGGCCGTCAACGCTCGAAGTATTGGTACAGACGGCATTGTCGCCACACTCCGTCGTCGCCCCGGGCGTGTCGCAAGGCCCACCGATTGGGGCCTCATCGCCACAGGCCACCAACGCGAGAACGAACAAGAGCAGACCGCTCGTCACAATACGCATGCGCGAAGATTAGTACACCACGAGGTCTCCACAAACCTCGCCGCTCGGGCCATGGTCCAACCGCGGGTTCGGGCGGGCAGCGAGGCCTTCTGCTATAGACGGTCGCATGCTTGGACGCCGCGGACTCGCGTGTGGGATAACGGCGCTCGGACTTCTCGGCGCGTGCGGGGGGGAGACGTTGACCAATGCCGCAGTGGGCTCGACCTCGACCTCGAGCGCGAGCTCGGGCAGCGGAGGCAATTCAGCCACGGGCAGCGGAGGCGATGTCACCTCGACTTCCTCTTCCAACGGAGCCGGCGGAAGCATCACCGGACCTATCGGTGGCGAGCGTCCGGTGACGGTCATCGCGCCTCCGGCCTACTCGCCCAACGTTGCGGCCCCGCTGCTGCTGCTGCTCCACGGTTACAGCGCAGGCGGTGACGTTCAGGAGCTCTACCTCGACCTTGGGACAGAGGCGGCGAAGCGTGGCTATCTCTTCGCGCACCCCGACGGCAGCATCGACAAAGGCGGCCTCGAGTTCTGGAATGCGACCGATGCCTGTTGCGATTTCTATGGCTCAGGCATCGATGATTCTACCTACCTCGCGAAGGTGATTGCGGACATCCAGCTCGTGTTCAACGTCGACGCGCGGCGCATCTACCTGATGGGCCACTCGAACGGCGCTTTCATGTCCCACCGCGTGGCGTGCGATCACGCCGACCTCATCTCGGCGATCGCGACGCTCTCCGGATCGCAATACAAAGACGCGACGCAATGCAAGCCGAGCGAACCCGTCAGCGCGCTCATCATCCAGGGCACGCTCGATTCCGTCATTCTCTATGGCGGCGGTAAGCTCTTCGGCAAGGACTACCCGGGCGCGATGGAAACAGCCCAAGATTGGGCGAACAACGACGGCTGCAAGGGTGCGCCGAACGAGAGCCTTCCGAACCTCGACCTCGTCGGACTACCGATCGCGGAGACCCAGGTGCTGCGCTGGGAGAACTGCGCCGCGAAGAGCTCAGTCGAGCACTGGAGGATCGGGGGCGCGACGCACATTCCGCTCTTCAAAAAGAACTTCAACGCGGAGCTCTTCGACTTCTTCGACGGCCACGCGAAGCCATGAACGAGCCGCGTCCGAAGCGCAATCGCTTGGTGCTGCTGTTTCTTGCGACCGCCCTTGCGCTCGGGGCGGTACGCCTGTCGGGCCTCAGTCGAGGCCTCAACGCCGCTACGCTCGAAGCGACGATGCGCGAGGCCGGACCACTCGGCGTGCTGGTCTTCATCGGGGCATTCGTACTCGGCGTGCTCGCCTACCTGCCTGGCGCAATTTTCGTCGCAGCCGGCACGCTCGCTTACGGGAAGCTATTGGGCTTCTTTATCAACCTTTTCGCTGGGTTTCTCGCTGTCTGCGCGAGCTTCGGCGTGGCGCGCGCCATCGGCGGACAGCAACTCGATGCGGACACGAGCCCGCGCATCCACAAGCTCCTCAAACGAATCGAACGGCGTCCCGTGCTGACGCTCGCGTTGATTCGCGCGGTCATGTTCATTTCACCACCGCTCAACACCGCGCTGGCGCTCTCGCGAATTCGTTTCCGTGATTTCGCGCTCGGCTCAGCGGTCGGGCTCATCCTCCCGATGGCCGTGACGACGTTCGCGCTCAACTGGTTGATGGATCTTCCCGCGTTCGCTCGGGCAACGCAGTTCCTGTTCGGCTGAGTCAGCCATTCTCTGAGCCGTCACCGAGA
This sequence comes from Polyangiaceae bacterium, assembly GCA_947475525.1. GTDB lineage: Bacteria > Myxococcota_A > Polyangia > Polyangiales > Polyangiaceae > SYFR01. Next base: position 262,395 of record CANJMI010000005.1, read on the forward strand.
AGCCGCTCGACACTTGATGCTCCTGCCCCACCGGCGAGGCGACGCGTGCTCTCGAGATGATGCAGAAGCAATGCGCGGTTGTCGCCGATGCTCAAGTTCTGGAGCTCGAGCGCGCCTATCCGATCCTCTGGCGTGAAGGGCGGCTCCTCGACGCGCTCCATCGAGAGCTTATCGGGGGCATACGCCATGTAGTCCGCGCGTGTCGTGAGCAACGTGTAGTCATCACCGCGGCGGAGCTCGAGCTCGACCTCACCCGAGATGCTCGTGGAGACCCAGCGCACGAGGCCATCCTTCAGGAGCATCCCTTCCGGATCGTACCAGCGGCCTTCGTAGAGCAACCGACCGAGTCGACGACCGAGCGTCGCGTAGAGGTCGATGGTCGACTCGTTGTGGATCGCCGAGAGAAGCCGCTCGTAGACGATGTGAAGGAGCGCCATCGCCGGAGCTTCGTAGATGCCTCGACTCTTCGCCTCGATAACCCGATTCTCGATTTGATCGGTCATGCCGAGCCCGTGACGCCCGCCGATGCGGTTCGCTTCGACGACCAACTCATAGAGCGACTCAAAGCGCTGGCCATTGATCGCGACGGGCAAGCCTTGCTCGAAACGCACGGTCACGATCTCGGCTTCAACCTTCGTCTCCTTCTTCCAGAAGGCCACGCCCATGATGGGCGAGACGATCTGAATGCCCTTGTCGAGCCGCTCGAGATCCTTCGCCTCGTGCGTCGCCCCGAGCAAGTTCGAGTCGGTGCTGTACGCCTTCTCGGTGCCCATCTTGTAGGGCAAACCACGGCCCTCCAGGTACTCGCTCATCTCCTTGCGACCGCCGAAAGCGCTGACGAACGCGTCGTCGAGCCACGGCTTGTAGATGCGGAGCGCCGGATTGACGAGGAGGCCGTACCGGTAGAATCGCTGGATGTCGTTGCCCTTGTGCGTACTGCCATCACCGAAGACGTGAACGCCGTCGTCCTTCATCGCGCGAACGATCGCGGTGGTCGTGACGGCGCGGCCGAGTGGCGTCGTGTTGTAATATTTGCGCCCCGCCGTCGAGAGGTGGAACGCACCACACTGAAGAGCAATCACGCCTTCGCGCGCCATCGCTTCGCGGCAATCGATCAGGCGAGCGGCTTTCGCGCCGTGGCTGATGGCGATCGGCGGAATGTCGGACGGGTTCTCTTCGTCGGGCTGCGCGAGATCCGCCGTGTACGCGTACACGTCGAGGCCCTGCTCGGCGAGCCATGCAACAGCGCAACGCGTATCGAGGCCACCGGAAAACGCGATGCCGAGACGGGTGCCTTTCGGCGGTAGGGAACGGTAGATGCGGCTCATCGTGCTTTCGCTGTTAGCACAATCGTGGAAAACGAGGGGGTGCGGATTCAGGCGCTTGCGGCACCCGCGACGCCGCACGAGGATAGGCGCTGATGCGACTTGTGGGCATCCTCGGATTGGCGTCGATCACACTCGGCGCGTGCGGGACCGACGTCGCGGCCACAGGGGCCTTTCGACTCGAGCCTTACCCTCCGCAAATCACTCTCGAGCGCGAGGCCAAGCAGCCCTCGCCGTCCGCACCGAAGCCCGAAGCACTGAGCGCAACCCCGGCATCAGGCTCACGTTTCGAGTTTCCTCCTGAGCAAAGCCGTCTCGCCGTGGCGCCGGGTCGCTGGGCGATTCGGGTTCCGCTCCCTCGCAATCAAACCGTCACGCTCGGGGTGTCGGGGCCCGCTCGCGCCCTTCGGCAGTTCGAACTTCTCGGTCGAGGGGCGCTGCGGCACGTCGCAACCGTTCGAGGCGACGGTCAATTGCCTGCCTTCGTGAGCTTCAGCACCGACTCCGAGCCCGAGCCTCTGCTCGTCGTCATCGATGCCGATGCCCCCGTGACCCTCCATCGGATCGCCGTGTCGCCGCTCGATGCGGTCGCGGCGCGCCGCCGTGGTCAAGCGACGACGCGCGTAGCGTTGCCGCTCGTTGGCATGCGCCCGCCATCCTCGGCGAAGGCGGGCTACGTGTTCGCGACCGCCCCCCGCTATGCCTTCTTACGCGCCGACGCCGCCGAGGCCCTGCGCGGGGCACTCCGGCAAGTGAAACGCCGAATAGGACGCGAGCCCATCGCGCTCGGCGACGCGAGCCAGTGGAACGGAGACAGGCCAGCCACCGACCAGCACCTCGCGCGTCACATCAGCCACCAAGGCGGGCGCGACGTCGACGTCGGGTTACCAGGCTTGGACGGCGACTCCTCGCTCCGTCATCGCTGCACACTCACGCTCGCCCCGCCGGATCGCGCCACGTGCGCCGAGGGTAGCGTGAGCGGGCTCGATGGCGAGAGACTCGCGTATCTACTCGCGCTGCTCATCGAGGGACCCACCTCCGGCAACCGCTTCATAGCGGACCCAAAAAAACGCGAAGGCGCTCTCGCACCTGTCGAGCTCGTTTTCGCCGATGCCGAGCTCATCGCGGCTGTCCGCGCAGCCCTCCCTGAGCTGCGCAAAAAGAAGTGGATCCACGACGAAGCCGTCACGACGCTCGGCGAGGACACCTTCCTCCGCGCATCACCCTGGCATACCGACCACGTCCACGTGCGCTTCGCGGGCGAACCCGCGACCGTGCCCGAGGCCCTGAGGGCGATCGTCGCCACCCCGTAAGGGGGCGCGTCTGGTGCGCTGACTCTGGTGGGCTGAGAGCGCTGAGAGCGCTGAGAGTTCTGAGTCGAGAGTGGTGATCCCAGCGGGAATCGAACCCGCGTTATCGGCGTGAGAAGCCGACGTCCTAACCGCTAGACGATGGGACCGGAGCGTTCAACGTGTCATGGCCGTTTGCAAAAGTGGCGGGCCAGTTGGGGAACTAGGATTCGAACCTAGATAACAGGAATCAGAATCCTGTGTCCTGCCATTGGACGATTCCCCATTCGAATCGCGCGCGGAATTCGATGGCGGCAGGAGCCAATCCCTTACGAGCGAGCGCAAAGACCCTATTTCCACATGGCCGCCGTGTCAACGGTGGAATGTTTTTCTCCACCCGAAGGCGCGAGTGAGTGCCCTTTGACGCGCCGGTTGCACGGTGGCTATCCTCTCGCCCGGATGCCAAGCCCCGTCGACGCGTCGAGTGTCCGCGAACGCCGCTACGGCGCAGGCGAGACGCTGTTTCGCGCGGGCGACGCTGGCGCCAACCTGTTTGTCATTCGCGAGGGCTCCGTTCGCGTCAGCTGCTCGCTCGGCGATCGGGAGCTGACCCTCGGACTCGTAGGCCCCGGCGAATTCATTGGAGAAGACGGGCTCATCGGCGACGCGCACGCGACGACGGCCACCGCGCTCGAGCCCACCTGCGCACTGCTCGTCGATGCGCTTTCACTCGAGGCCATGGTCGCGGAGGACGCCGCCATCGCGATACAGTTGGTTCGCGCACTGATGGCCAAGCTCCGCGCGTACCAGGACCGCGTTGCCCTTCTCGCCCGCCCAAGCGCCGGTCGCCTTGCGCTCGCGATCGCGCGCCTCACCGAGAGCATCGGACAAGCCGACCCCGAGGGGACCCTCCTTCCGAGGCGCCTGCGCGATCTTGCGGCGGACGTAGGCCTCGACGAAGTCACGCTTGCCGAAGCGTCCAAAACCCTCGTGAAGGAGCGGCTTCTGCGCATCAAGAAGCACGGGATAGTGGTGCCCGACCTCCAGCGGATGTATGAATTCGTTACGATCGCCGATGCCGCCGCTACTCCAAACCTGGACGCCGAAGCCATGAGGAACCGTGGAGCTTAGGGTCCTCGGCTGCCATGGCGGCGAGACGCCTCGCCATCGGACAACGTCGTTTCTTATCGACGATCGTCTCGCCCTCGACGCGGGCGCGCTGACCTCGCAGCTCGAGCTCGCCGACCAATCGCGCCTCGGTGCCGTGCTGGTCACCCACGCGCACCTCGACCACATCCGCGATCTCGCGACCGTCGCCGACAACCGATGCCAGAGCGGCGCCGAGCCCCTGATCATCGCAGCCACGGGCCCGACGATCGAGACGCTGAAGCGGCACTTCTTCAACGATATTCTGTGGCCGAATTTCGCGGCCATTCCGTCGGGCGCACAGCCGACCATCGTGTACCAGGAGCTCGCACTCGAGACGCCCACGCACGTGCTCGGTTACCAAGTCCACGCCGTGGCGGTACACCACACGATCGACACTTCGGGCTTCGTGGTCTCGAACGGCGAGAGTTCGATCGCGATAAGCGGCGACACGGGACCTACCGCTCGATTCTGGGAAGTCCTCAACGCGACGCCGAATTTAAAGGCGTTGCTGATGGAGGTAAGCTTCCCGGACCGCCATCAGCACCTCGCGACCCTCAGCGGGCATCACACGCCCCAGACCCTCGAGGCCGACCTCCAGAAGCTCACGTCCCCGAGTGAACTTGCGACGTTGCTCTACCACATCAAGCCCCAATTCGAGGCCGAGGTGCAGCGTGAGTGCGCCCTGCTCTCGAACTTGAATTTGCGGGTGCTCGAGCTCGGCGACCACTTCACCTTCTAGTGATCGCACGCTCCTGAGGCGGCACACGAGCGCTCGACGGGGTCGGCCGCCATCCTGCGGCGTAGCGAGCGGTCAGTCGTCGGAGGAGTCGCCGACACCGTCATCGTAGGCGCCATCGTGGGCGCCATCGTCGGTGTCATCGCCATCACCGAAGCCGAGCAACTCGGGGCGACCGGCGAGCGCGGCGATGGCGCCACCGTGCAAGAACTCAGCTGCCTGCTCGAGCCCGTCGGCGGCAGCGGCGGCGGCTTCGATTTCGACGAGCACAACGGTGATGTTGTCGGTCCCGCCCGCGTCGTTCGCGTCCTCGACGAGCTCGCGGCAACGGCTGTCGAGGTCCGTTTCTTTGAGGAGCGTCTCGAGCATTTGCTGATCCTTCAGCATGCCGTTCAGGCCATCGGAGCAGAGCAGGTAGAGGTCCCCTGGACGCGTGTCGGTGGTGAGCAAGTCGACGACGACATCGGGCCCCATCCCAAGCGCGCGCGTGATGTAGTTCGAGGGCAGCTGCTTTATCTCCTCCTCGGAGAGCCACGGCGCGATCTCGCTCACCTCGCTGACGAGCGAGTGATCGGTGGTGAGCTGCGTAATGCGGCCGTCGCGAACGCGGTAACACCGGCTGTCACCGACATGGCCGACGACAGCCTGGCGCGCGTCGGGCGTGAGCATCAAGGTGACGACGGTCGTCCCCATCCCCGACTCCGACGCCCCGCGGGCCGCGCGAGCGCACACGGTCTGGTTCGCGAGGCGGACACTGACGACGATGCAATTTTCCTCGTCGCTGAGGTCCTTGTCGTAGGGAAACGGCCACGTCCGGTCGAGTCCGACGGTCGTGGCGCAGAAGTCCGTCAGCGTCGCGATCGCGAGGGCGCTGGCGACATCTCCCGACATGTGGCCACCCATCCCGTCGGCGACCGCCACGAACCGATGCCGCGGAAAAACAAGGAAGGAATCCTCGTTGCGCTCGCGGATGAGGCCAACGTCACTCGATGCCGCATAACGGGGTCGAAGTTGCTGTTTTGTCGCGTCCGCCATCGTGGGCCCAATCAGCCTAGACGCGCGAGGGGGCGTTGAACAGCGCGAGGTATCATTGACTCGGCGCTTTCCGCTAAGTATAAGCCTCGACCCCTCGTCTACGCCGCCGAGGGGGAGGAGTCGCCGCCGTGTCGAGTCGAAGCATGAGCATCTTCACGGGCAACGCAAACCCTGCGTTAGCCGACGAGATTTGCAATTTCCTCGATCGTCCCCTTGGCCGATCACGGGTGACGCAGTTCTCCGACGGTGAGACGTTCTGCGTCATCGAAGAGAACGTTCGGGGCGTGGACACCTACGTGGTCCAGTCGACCTGCCCGCCCGTCAACGACCGCGTGATGGAGCTGCTCGTCATGGTTGACGCCCTCCGCCGCGCCTCGGCCGGCTCGATCACCGCCGTGATCCCGTATTACGGCTATGGCCGGCAAGACCGGAAGGTTGCACCGCGCACGCCCATTTCGGCGAAGCTCGTCGCCTCGCTGCTCGAGGCCGCCGGCGTCAACCGCGTCGTGGCCGTCGACCTTCACGCGGGTCAAATTCAGGGTTTTTTCAACATCCCGTTCGACCACCTTTTCGCGATGCCCACGATGCTCGACCGGCATCTGCGCGAGTATTACACCGGCGCGGTCGTGGTCTCACCCGACGCAGGTGGCGTCGAGCGAGCCCGCGCGTTCTCAAAGCGCCTCAATGGCACGCTCGCGATCATCGACAAGCGACGCGAGCGCGCGAACCAGAGCGAAGTCATGCACATCATCGGCGACGTCGAGGGCAAGCGCTGCGTCGTCGTCGACGACATGCTCGATACCGCCGGCACGATGTGCAACGCGGCTCGCGCTCTCGCCGATGCGGGCGCCGCCAGCGTCTCAGCGAGCGTCACGCACGCCGTCTTGAGCGGCCCGGCCCTCCAGCGCATCGAAGAGTCTCCGCTCTACGAGGTCATCTGCTCCAACACGATTCCGCTGACGGATGCAGGCAAAGCCTGCAAAAAGATTAAAGTTGTCAGCATCGCCCCGCTTCTCGCGGAGGCCATTCGCCGCATTCATCATTCCGACTCAGTGAGCTCGCTCTTCATCTGATCATTTGATCATCTGATGTCCGAGCCTCGCTTGTATTAAGAGCCACGTACGAAAGTCGACACCATGGAACACGTCACCCTCAAAGCCACCGCCCGTACCGAGCTCGGCAAGAGCCCGAACCGCCGCCTGCGCACCAACGGCCAAATCCCCACGGTCGCCTACGGCAAAGGCACGGCCTCGGCCCTCAGCCTCGCCGTCGACCACGACGCCCTTCGCGGCGTCCTTGGCTCGCCGAAGGGTCGCAACTCGGTCATCTACCTCGATGTCCAAGACGACAAGAACTACGCGGTCATGGTGCGTGACTTTACGATTCACCCGATCACGCGCCGCCTGCTGCACGCCGATTTCATCACGGTCGACGAGAACGCGCCCCTCGAGGTTGAGGTGCCCTTCATCACCATCGGCAAGAGCAAAGGCGAAACCGATGGCGGCACCGTGCTCGTGAGCACACGCCGCCTCAAGGTGCGCTGCCTCCCGGCCGCGATTCCGGTCAAAATCACCGCGGACGTGACGTCGCTCGGCATGGAAGAGGGCATCCAGGTGAAAGAGCTCACGGTCCCCGAGGGCGTCGAGATCCTCCTTCCGGCTGACCGCCGCATCGTCATCGTGAAGGCCCCCAAGGCCTACGAAGATAAGGCCGGCGAGGGCGGTGCAGCCGCCGATCCGGCGAAGAAGGGCGACCCGAAGAAGGCCGACGCCGCGAAGAAGCCCGACGCGGCGAAGAAGCCTGACGCGAAGAAGTGAGACGCGGACAGGAGCGCTCGGTCCTTGGGAGCCATTGGACCCCAAACCCGCAGCGCTCCGCCCTCCCGCCTCTTCCTCTCGAGTTCGTCATTCGCCATGATGCTGATCGTTGGCCTCGGTAACCCCGACCGCCAGTACGTCGACAACCGGCACAACGTCGGTTTCATGGTCGTCGACGAGCTCGCGTCGGCCTGCCGCGCGGAACCCTTCAAGCGTAAGTTCAATGGCGACATCGCGCGAGTGAACCTCGGCACGGCCGAGGCGATGCTCTTGAAGCCGATGACGTTCATGAATGCATCCGGAGATTCGGTGCAGCCGTGCGCCGCGTTCTTCAAGGTGGCGCACGCCGACATCCTCGTCGTGCATGACGAGATCGATCTGCCGTTCGGCGACATTCGGCTGAAGTTCGGCGGCGGCCATGCGGGCAACAACGGCATCCGCTCGGTGATCGCGCGACTCGGCACCCCGGACTTCGCGCGGGTTCGGGTCGGGGTGGGTCGGCCGGACGCGAAGTTCAAAGGCGACGTCGCCGACTGGGTGCTCCAAGACTTCGCGGGCGTAGAACGCAGCGAACTCCAAGATTACTTGAAGAATGCCGCAGAAACTGTGCTAGACATCGCGGCCCGCGGTTTTCAGACCGCGATGAACGCACGCAACACACGATCGAAGAAAAAGCACGACGAAGCGACTACGGATTCTCCGAAGTCTGCCAAGAGTAGCTGATTCTTCCTCTCGCTCCGTCCACTGCGGCGGGGTCTTTTGGTCGAGCGGAGCCCTGTCTCTTCTCGACTGAGTCCAGGAGGAAACATGAGCCGATTAGCAACGGCGCCGGGCCACGCCCGAGAGTACGAGACGATTTACATTCTCCGGCCGAACACCGAACGCGAAAAAGCGGACGATGTTTCCGGAAAATTGAACGAAGCGATCAAGTCGACGGGAGCGTTGCTCACCGGCGTCGAGCTGTGGGGCCAACGCCGCCTCGCATATCCGATCGCGAAACATCACCGTGGTATTTACGTTTACGTAAAATACCTCGGCAAGGGTGCAACGGTATCCGAGATCGAGCGCCAGCTGCGCCTCTCGGACAGCGTCATCCGTTACCAGTCGGTTCAGATCCGCCAAAACGTTCCCATCGAGGGCACCGAAATCGCGGAGATGTCGTCGATGGCCTTCGAAGTTCCTTTCGAAGCGGACGAGCCGGAGCAGACGGTGGAGCGCGAGCTCGGCCTCGATGCCAACTCGCTCGAGCGGCGCCGCCGTGACGAGCGCGAAGACATGGACGACCTCGATGACGAGGACGGCATGGGACGCGGCGACGGCAACAGCGAGGAGAACTGACCATGGACATGAATGATGATTTCGACGATCGCCGCGGCGGACGTGGCGATGATCGTGGTGACGGAGCCTTTCGCCGCCGCGGGCGGCGTCGCGTGTCGGACCAGACCTTGGTCATCGACTACAAGGATCCGCAGACCCTCAAATACTTCATCACCGAGCGCGGCAAGATCGTGCCGCGTCGCATCACCGGGCTAAACGCCGCACGGCAACGCGAGGTGGCAATCGCCATCAAGCGCGCGCGCATCATTGCGCTTCTGCCGTTCACGCTGGCCGAGTGACGAAGGCATAAGGAGAACAACCATGCCACGCAATCTGCAAGTGATCCTCACCGACGACATCCCCAACGTGGGACATAGCGGTGATCTCGTAAAGGTTAAGCCAGGCTTCGCGCGCAATTTCCTTTTGCCGCGCCGCCTTGCTGCGCTCGCCACGGCCGACAACGTCGCCCGCATCGAGCACGAAAAACGGGTCGCCCTCGCGAAGGCAGCCAAGCTGCGCGCGGCGGCCCAAGAACTGGCTGGGAAGCTCAGTTTGATAAAGCTCACGCTGAAGGCCCAGGTCGGAGAGGGAAACAAGCTTTACGGCTCGATCACCTCGCGCGACGTGGAAGCCGCGCTCGCGGACCAGGGCTTCGAAATCGACCGTCGCAAAATCGCGATGGAGCCGATTAAGGAACTCGGTAGCTTCAAGCTCACGCTGAAGATCGCCAACGGCGTCGATGCCGTCGTCGACGTCGACGTCGTTCCGAACGCGTGACCAACAAAGCCGGGGCGTGAAGGCGCGCCACCTGGTAGAACCGATGACGCCTCGTGGGCATGCCCCGCGAGGCGTTGTCAATTTTCGGTCTGTCGGTTTTTGCGTAGGAGCACGCCATGTCGAGCAACATGCGAGGGGGCGGACAACGCCGCGGTTCCGGCTTCGACACCCCGCAGGAACCGCCCGTAGTCGCGGGGCGGACGCCGCCGCATGACCTCGACGCCGAGGCGACGGTGCTTTCGGCGTGTCTCTTGAACCGGGATGCGCTCGACTCCGTCCTCGAGCTCATTCAGCCCGAGCATTTCTACAGCGAAGCGAACGGAACGATCTTCCGCGGTGCGGTTGAGCTGACCCAAGCCGCGCGCCCCGTCGACGTCGTGTCGGTCGCGACCTGGCTCCGGGATCGCGAGCTGATTCAAAAAGTAGGTGGGGCCAGTTACCTCGCGCAGCTCACCGACGCGACACCCGCTGTGTACAACGTGGCCCACCACGCGCGCACGGTGAAGGAGAAGTGGCGACTTCGCCGCGTGATCGCGCTTTGCCAGCAAACCGCCGCACAAGGCTACGGCGACGTCGGCGAGCCGCAACAGTTCATCGATGCGGCAGAGCAGGCCATCTACGATCTGGCACGCACCCCCGAGACCTCCACGGTCCACCCCTTGCGGGAAGTGCTGACTTCCACCTTCAAGAAGCTCTCCGAAGCGAAGGCGCGTGGCGATGGCGTCACAGGAACCGCCACCGATTTTACCGACCTCGACAAGCTGATGTCGGGCCTTCACCCCGGTGAGCTGATCATCGTCGCGGCGCGTCCCGGCATGGGAAAGACCTCGTTCGTCATGAACATCGCGGTCAACGTCGCGCGCTCGATGCGGCTGAAGATGCCGGGACCCGGCGAGAACGGCTACGGCGACGAGTTCGTGGATCAGCCCGGACACGGGGTCGTCGTGTTTTCACTCGAGATGCCCTCGGAGCAGGTTGCCACCCGCATGCTCTGCTCGGAGGCGCGCGTCGACCTCGGCAAGCTCCGCGGCGGCTTCACGCGTGCCGAAGACTGGCGTGAACTTACCGGCGCGGCAGCCAAACTTTCAGGAATGCCCATCTGGATCGACGACTCATCCGGTTTGAGCATCCTCGAATTGCGCGCGAAAGTGCGGCGCATCAAGGCTGAGCGAGAAAAGCGGCAGGCAGAAAACAAGAACGCCTCGGGTCTCGGGCTCGTCATCGTCGATTACCTCCAGCTGATGCGCGGCCGCCCGAACGTGCAGAGCCGAGAACAGGAGATAAGCGAGATCTCGCGGGGCTTGAAAGAGCTCGCGAAGGAGCTCGAAGTCCCAGTGATCGCCCTCTCGCAGTTGAACCGCGGCGTGGAGAGCCGCACCGATAAACGACCCATGCTCTCCGACCTGCGCGAGTCCGGCGCGATCGAGCAAGACGCCGACGCGATCCTCTTCATCTATCGCGAGGATTACTACCAACGCGAGAAGACGAGCGACGCGAGCATCTCCGAGCTCATCCTCGCCAAACAGCGCAACGGACCGACCGGCACGGTGAGGGTGCGGTTCACGGGTAGCTACACGCGGTTCGACAACCTCGCGCCTGGGGAATACGACGACCCAGGGTACGGCTGATTGGTCGCGATGCGCGGCACACACTCCTCGCTCGCGCGGCGTCGCGGCGTTGGGCTATTGGCCACCGTCGTAAGCCTCCTCGCGAGCACCGCCATCGCCGCTTGGCCTGATGCGCCACCGCGAAGAAGGTCCTGGGACCCACCCGAGAAGCGCCCACTACCGCTGCGCCTCGATGAGGCCCCGGAACTCGGGCTGCTGCGCCCCTTCCGCGATCCAAAGGGGCCACCCGCGACGTCCTACGCCGCGTGGCGCACGGGCCCCTGGGGCCACTGGCGCGAACGCCTTTGGTACCCGCTCGCGTCCGAAGACACCGCACCACTTGGCCGCGATCTCGCCATGGATGGCTGGCTCGCGCGACAGACCGCGCCGTCGAGCGACTACCAGTTCCGCGGCGACGGCGAGCGTGCCCACTGGTTCGTACGGGGCACGGAGCCCACCCTGCCGCGGCTCGCAGCGGAGCCTCTCGCAATCGCAGCGCACTGGGTCCCGCCATGGCTGCAACGTCTCGATCCCAACTGGGCCGGAGAGTTGCTCGGTATGGCGGGTTGCGGGCGTGGTGGCAATTGTTCGACGAGCACGCCATTTCCAGGGGAAGCGTTCGTCGAACTTTGGACCGCGCTCGCTCCTCTCGCCGCGCCGACCCCCGAATGGCAATGCCGCGAACGCCCGAGGACCATCCGGCGCTTCGGCGGCGAGCACGCATCCTTGGTGATCGTCCGCTGCGACGGCTCTCTCGCCGATGGTGCCCTCGCGCGCCTCAGCGTGCTCGCGCGACCGCCGAACATTGCGGCCGTCGCGTCGCTACCCGACGAGCCCGATCCAACGGCAGAGCGGGGTGAGTGGGTCCCCGGCGTTCGCTTGCTCGAGCCGCGCTTGGCCTGGGTACTCGCGCGGATCGCCGACCATTTCCAGGGGCACGCCATCTACCTCTACAGCGGATACCGCCCCTCACTTGTCGCCGAAGGCACGGGCACCGACGCCGCCGCAGGGCACGGAAGTCTTCATGGAACCGGACGAGCTCTCGACATCTCGGTCGAAGGGATTTCCAACGAAGAGCTGCTCGCGTGGTGTTTTGAGCTACCGGACACCGGCTGTGGGTACTACCCGCGGAGTCGCTTCGTCCATGTCGACGTTCGTCCGCGCAGCACGGGCAGCTCGGTTTGGATCGACGCGTCCTCTCCCGGCGAGCGCTCGATCTTTTTCCCTGACTGGCCGGGCGTGGTTTCCAAAGGCCGCGTGATCTGGAAGAAGCCGTAAGCCTCAGGAAGAACGGGCGCCTAACGAACGCCGGACCCGAGGCCCGGCATGAATGGCAAGACGCTCTTCAAGTCGGCGTCGTTGAAGCGGAGCGTCATACCGAAAAAGTAATCTCGGCGCTCGTTGCTCAAGACGTTATCGACACCACCGAGCAACCACAGCGATCGGACGAATTCATACGAGAGCGCGAGCCGCCAACGTGGCGTGACCTGCTCGCCAAAGCCGAAGAGATCTTGGCTGAGTTCGAGACGATCATCGAGCAAGTGAAGGTCGACGCCGATGCCGCCCGTCGACTCACGCACGCCGAAGCGACCGGTCACCGGACCTAAGCGCTTCGCGAACTGAAACGTAAATCGAAACGCGTTCGTCGTCGTGGTGCGGATCTCCCGATAATGCGGTGGATCATTGGGATTCGTCGTATCGACATCGATCTGCTCGATGCCAACCTTGCCACGCGGATCGTTGACGAGCTCGACTAAGTAATACTTGTCTTCGCTCGGCTGGAGCCGCAGCGAGACGTAGGACTTCACCGTGTTCGCGAGAAAATTATAGTCACCGCGCAGCCCAACGATGGTCTGCGTGCGCTTCACGCCTTGCACGAAGTCGCCGACCCCCTCAACGACCTGCTCGACCTCGTTTATCAAGGTCTCGTCTTTCGTCAGCCGTCCGACGGTACCTTTTCCCTCGTCGATACGTGCCGCGACGCTGTCCGCGTGACCGAGCAGCGACTCGAGACTGGAGCTCGCCCGATCGACGCGATCGATCGTCTGACGCAGCTTGCCGGTCGGCTGGGCCCCGTCCCCCTTCGTCGTCAGGTCGCGGATCTCGGCAGTGACCTGTTTGACGTTCGCGAGGATCTCCTTGAGCTCCGGGGCCGTCGCCGCCGTGATGGCGCGCGCGCTATCGAGCGTCTCGCGGACCGTCTGGCGGTTTTCTTTGACGGTTCCGTTCAGCGACTCGGTGAGGTCGGCGAGGTTTGCGAGGATCGACTCGAGTTTCTTCTGACCTTGGTCCGAACCGACGGTCGCACGGAGCGCCCGCGTGACGTCCTTTACATCGAGGAGGATGTCGCGCATCTGAGTCTGAAGGGTGTCAAAATTCACATCCTCCATCAGGTGGGTTATCTGCCCGCCCTCGGCGATGCGGGGCGTCCCCTCGGTCCCTGGGGTGAGCACGATGAAGTACTCGCCGATGAAGCTCGTGGCGCGCTTGCCTACCGTCGCGCCTTGAAAAAGTGGAAACTCCGGCTTCATCCGAATGTCGACCCGCGCTTGGCCGTCGACCAAGCCGATCCTGTCGACGACGCCCACCTGAACGCCGGAGATCATCACGCGCGAGCGTGGCGAGACGCCCGTCACATCGGGGAGGTTCGCCCACACGCTGTAGCCCTCCGACGTCCCCGTCGCGCGCGAGACGTAACGGTATCCAAAGACGAGCGCCAAGGTGAGCGCGATGGTCATCAGCCCGACCTTGGCGGCATTGCTCAGATCCGACATGGCGCGCTAATCGCTGGACCCTAACACGTTTGACTTCGGTCGACCCCCGCGGATCGCGCAGAAAACTGGGCACTACGGGGAAGGGACCCGTAGCGTCCGCCGGTGCGCGCGCTCGGCCTCGTTTTGATCCTCTGCGCGAGCCCGGCGCTCGCGGCCGAACCGAGTGTTTTGTGGTCCACGACGGTGGGGCAAGAGCCGGACGCCGCCGCGCCCGATATCGGACCGACGACGGAGCTCTACGAGTCGTGTGGGCCGCGCTCGATCGCGCTCGAAACCCTCGCGGCTCGACTTGGAGCCAGCACGACGCGCCCCTCACCTACGATGCTCGCGCGCAGGGTGGGTGCCGCGGGCATTGCACAACCGTGGCCTCGAGCGTGGACGGTCACGGGCGATGAGAGCACCGCGAAGGCGCGTTTTCGGGCATGGCTCGGCACCGGCGCGAGACCCCGACGGTGCGGCATCGCCCACCGCGTCGATGCCCTCGGTCGTGTGACTTATGCCGCGATCACGGTGGATGCGCTCGCTGAACTTGCGCCTATCCAGAGGCGCACCCGCGTAGGCGCGTGGGTCTCCATCGATGCGCGGCTTCTCGTCGATGCGACGGCGGCGGCCGTGGTGCTGCTCGGGCCAGATGGCGAGCCGCGCCGCGTGACGGCCGACCTCGCGAACGGCACCATCCGGTCTCGAGTCAACCTCGACCAACCAGGCCCGTGGACGGTGCAGCTCGTCGCCACCTTGCCGAGCGGACCCGAGCCCGTCCTCGAAGTCCGCCTCCACGCAGGCGTCGACCCGCCGACGGAGGTCGACGAACCAGCACCCCTCGCGCTGCCCGACGTGCAGGTGCTGATGCGATTCTTGAACGCCGCGAGGCGAGACCGGGGACTGCCGCCCGTATTGCGCACGCCGTCCCTCGACGCTGCCGCTGCCGCGCACGCTGCCGCCATGGCGCATGCGGAGCGCTTGGCCCACGACTCGGGCGACGGAGACCCGGTGGAACGGGTGCAAGCGAGCGGAGCACGCGCCATCGTCGTCGGAGAAAACATTGCCCGCGCAGGTGACGCAACGGCCGCGCACCGCGCGCTGTGGGAGAGCCCTTCGCACCGGGGAAACATGCTGGCGCGACGATTTGCTCACGTTGGCATTGGCGTGGTCCGCGACGCGGGCGGCGTGTGGGTGACGGAGCTCTTCACCGACTGAAGCGGACGAGCGCAATTTCGCGCTGCGCGGCGGTGCAAGCTGCGCCTAGACTCCCCCGCGATCCGATGCAATTGCCGGCCCCTTTCGAACAAGCGTTTCTCGACGACTGCCCCTACGACCCCGAAGTGCTCTTCGTGGACCGATTGCTCGAAGTCGACCGCGAGCAGAGCATCGTGCGCTGCAGCTGGCCCACCGACGACGGCATGGTGCTCACCCGCTCGCAGCGCGTCCACGAGACACGGCACCCGCGCCACGTCGCCGGCGCGCTGATGGTCCACGTCACCGGAATGCTCGGCTTCGTGCACGCCTACCACGTCCTCGGACTGCGCCACTCGGAAGGCTGGGTCGGCTACGGAACGCATCTGCATCACGCGGTGTTCCGCAAGCTCGTCACGCCCGGCGACCGGATCGAATGCGAGTGCCGCGCCATGCGTACGCGCCTCGGCAAGGTACGGCACTTCGTTCGATATGCGTTCGTGCTGCGGCATGACGGCGAGATTTGTTACGAGAGCGAACAGAGCGCTATTTGGCTGAAGGTGGACGCAAATACCGGAGCGGCAACGCTTTGAGCGGAGATGACTTCGACCTCGCACGCATCGTCCCTTCGACGCGCGATCTGCTCGCAGGACTCGCGATGCGGCGCCGCTCCGTCGCGCTGATCCCATTCATCGAAGGCGACGCGGCGACAACCGGGATCGCGGACATCGAGCGCTTGCGAGACTCCGTGCGCGCATTCGCGTGCGACGCTTTCGGACCGCCGTTGCGCGAGGTTGCCCAGGCCACGAGGGACGTCCCGCTGCTGGTCACGCGGGCGTGCCAGTCAGCCGAAGACTGTCAACGCGCGCGCTACCACGGGGCGGACGGCGTGAGCATCGATCCGCAGGCCATGGTGACTGGGGAGGAGCTCTTCCTCGTTGCCCGCTCGATGCGGATGATGCCTCTCGCCTTCGGAATGGAGGCGCCGCCAACCTCGAGCGTCACGGCAAACATGACCCGTGCGTTCATTCTCAATGGCTCACTAGAACAGGTTCTATCAAGCGCATCCGCGTTCCCTCGGCAAGCCGTGCTCGTGGTCGATTGGTCGCGCGCCTTGCCCTGCGCCGACGACCTCGCGAGGCTTCGTGGCCACATCGATGCGGTGATCGTCGGAGCGCACCTGCACCGAACCCTTGAGTTTATCGAGCTCGTGGATTCGCTCGACGAATGACCCCGCGTGGAGCACGCCGCATTTGGTGCGAACTCTGCCCGGCCCAGACGCTGATCGCGAGCGGTGCGCTAGCTGCCCTCGCGGAGCGGAGCATCGCTCTCTTGTTCGCGGTTGGCCCCGGCGAGTCCAACGATGCTCTCGCGGTGGTGGCGGCATGCCGAAACGCGGGCGTCATCGTCGGACTCTGGCCGATGCTGGAAGCGCGGCGTGGACGCTGGGCGAACGAGCTTACCGCGCACGCGCTCGCCCCGTTTGCGGAAGGCCTCTTCGAGCGACTCGATCGGAAGGGTCTCTTGCCGGACGAGCTCGCCATCGATCTCGAGCCACCATTCGAGCTGCTCGCGACCCCGAGCATCCGCAGCCTTGCACGTTTCCTCGCAGGGAATCGGGAACGCGGAACCGCTCGGCTGGTCGCGTGGCGAGTCCACGCCCAAGCGCTCGGTGTACGCGTGATCGCGGCCGCTCTGCCGACCGTACTCGCGGATGGCCCTCGAAGATTCTGGCAGCGCATCCTGGCAACTCCGGTCGAGGCGCTCGGCGCGGACCACGTCACCGCGATGATGTACTCGTCGCTCATCGAAGGGTACGCACGCGGCAGGCTCGATCGCAACGACGCGCGCTCGCTCGTCGGACACGCGGCCGCACTTGCGGCGGCTCGTCCTGGGTTTGGGTTGTCGCTCGGCTCGATCGCGACGGGCTCGCTCGGCGACGAACCGGTCTACCGGAGCCCCGCCGAATTGGCGGATGATGTGGCCATCGCGCGCGCCGCTGGCACAGACGAGCTCGCGCTCTTTTCGCTGTGCGGAGCGCTACGAAGGCCGCCCATCGAGCCGTGGCTGGATGCCTTTGTTCACACCGAACCCAGCGTTTTACCGCCACTCACAGCGCGTGCGAAACTCATCGAGCGCATCGTGAGTCTGATCGGTGCTTGAGGCTCTCGTGGCTTCGCGTGACGCTCAGTGACGCACGAGCGCTGCTCGTTTGGCGCGCGACCGAATCCACGACGGCGTCGAGGGGTCACCGCCGACAGCCGATAACTCAACCGTTGTGGCCATGCGCGCGAGCAGCCCGAGGTGATCGACGTGCTTGGTATGCTGGCACCAATGGGCCGCGAGCAAGTCGGCGGCCCGCGCACTCAGGTGGTTGCGCCACGCGCCGCGCGTCACGGTGCTTGGGGCGAGCGCGACGGGCACATGAGCCGCATCGTTGGAGGCATCCGCTCCGGCTCTCGGGGCCACCGAGACCTTCATCCCGCCGGCTGACAGGTTGTCGAACGCCCCGCGATACAGCGTCGCGCCGTGGATGACGCGCTGTTGCATCGGCGAGAAGTCCGTCGCAGCGGGGTTCGCGTAGGGGAACATGATGTTTCCCGAATCGGGGCAGCCGAAGACGAGCTGCTCGACACTCGAACACGTCACGGTGTCACCGAGCGGATCGACCGTCCCGCCCTGGATCTCGGTGGTGTGGAAGAGGCCCGAAAGGTGACCGGACTCGTGCTTAATGACGACGGTATCGGTGTCCGGATCGGACGTCGGGCTGATGACCACCCCCGACGACAGAGACCCAGGGGCAATGCCGACACCAGGGATCCCGGAGGCAACGCCGATGGCGTCCTTCATCTCGTTGGCGAACTTCTCGATGATGTAGACGTTGATGGCCGGGACGTTTGTCGCCGCTTTCGATTGCTCGACGACCGCCAGGAAGTTTGCGCCGTCGACGGTCGCGAACTTCTCATCGAGGGGATAATGCTCGATTTTTCCGAGCGTGAGCCCAGCCCAGCCGTCGTAGGCCTTCTTCAAAAGCAGGTCGATGTAGACGTCGCTTGCGACGCCGGGCACGCGGAACACGTTGACGTCGACCGCACCACCGTGAAACTCGCCGTCGCTCGACTTGCGAATCCAAACACGGACGTCCCCAGTCGTCGTGTTCTCGTAAGGATCGCCGATGGTCACCGACCATAGCCCAGGGGTCGGCTTCGGCATCGCGCTCGCCGCGTCACTCTGCGGAACGCCGGCGGGCGTGAGGCCGTACCACGCATACTCCCACTGAGTGCCCTTCAACGTGTAGCCGTCGACGACGTTCTCACTGGAAGGCGATTGGATCTGCTTTATCCCCATGCGGCCGTATGGGGTCGACGCTTTGACGACGACGGTGAAACCGAGCGTCCCCTCGGGCACGTCGAAGGCGATAGGCTCACCCGCGCTCTTCGCTCCAAGGACGACCTCCTCGAGGCTGGTCGATACCGGCGTACCGCCCGTCCCCGCGCTCTCACCGCCACTGCCGCTGGCGGCAATTCCGCCCGCGCCGGAGGCTACGCTCGACGCTAGCGCACCACCGGCTCCGCCAGTTCCCCCGGTCTCCGCCGTGGAGCCCGTATCACCGCCGGTCGATGAGGTCGTCGGGTGATGATTCGAGTGGTACTTCGGGTCCCAGAAAGCCTTGCCTCCGCACGCGCCGAGCAAGACCGAGAACGCCACGAGTGATGAACGGCCCCTGAACATGCCGTCGAGGCTACCTCAGAACGTCCCGGCAACACCGACGAATCCGGGGCCGAGCAACGGCCGAGCCTCGATCATCGCCGACTCATCCGCCGATTCGCCATCCGACGGTGAGCGCTTCTTGTAAGCGAGCACGGTCAGCACGCTCGCGGTGACGAGCCCAGCGCCACCGAGCGCGAAACTCGCCGTCGACACGTTGCCGTTGAACTTCGCGATGTCGAGATCGTCGGCCGCGGAGGCGGGACACGTGCCCTCTTGGCAAGCGTAGTCGGCGAGCACCTGATTCGTCGTCTGGATCGCCACAATGCCGAACGCCGCACCAACTCCAACGGCGGCGGCAGTGAAACCCCAGCTCGTCCAGGCAGCCCACTTCGGCACGGCGAAGGAGCCTCCGTCTGAATCGCCTTCCTCGTCCCCCGCGCGTTTCATCGAGACCTCGACGGTCTCCTTCTGGCCTTCGTCGAGCTGCACGTGCTTACGCCATGTCTCGAAGCCTTTCGCCTTCGCAACGAGGTCGTGCTTGCCAGGATTGACGACGTGCTCGCCCGGCTCGGACTCCTCTTCGTCGATCGTGAGCGTCACCTTCGAAGCCTCGGGTTTGAACACTTCGAGCACCAGCTTCGGCGCGCGAAGCTGAAGTGCATCCCTGAGCTTTGCGGCCTCGGCTTGGGCGCGTTTTTCGTGGTAGCCCATCGCTGGCGCGGCCACCGCTTCCTCGAGCGTCGAGAGCGCTTGCACGAAGTCACCGAGGTCGGTCTGAATCTTCGCGATCTCGATCGTGACTGGCACCTGCGGCGCGAGCTGATTGGCCTTCTTGTACTTCTTCAGGGCCTTCTCGATGTTGCCGGCGCCGAGAAGCTTCTTCGCCTCGCCAACCAGCACCTGAGCCTCCTGCCGATCCTTCGCGCTGGGCGCCGCGTCGGCCGAGAAGCTCGTGAACAGCGACAGAGCCGCTGCGGAAACCGCCACCATCGTCGCTCGCTTGGTCAGCACAGTGAGGACGACTAACACGGTTTTCGCGGGGGTTTCAATGCGCCATGAACGTTCCGCGTGCGGCATCAGGTGGCCGAATCGCAGATTCGTCGCAACCTCGCGTGGCGTATTCGACCCCCGCAGCGCGGGGCCTCACACGCATCAAAACGTTATAAATCACAGGGTTCTGTGAAAATAGCTCAACGGAGCGAGTCTGCCGGTCAACCTTTTTGCTGCCGTTTTGGCATTTTCGCGTTGCATCTCGCGCGCGCTTCTGGTTTTTAGTCCGTCGTCGGCGCGCGTAAAACTTGCGTCCCACGCCCGTGAGACCGCGAAGCCGATAACGAACTGACGAGGTTTTTACCGATGGCAACGAAGAAAGCAGCAGCTACCACCACCGCCAAGAAGAAGAACGCCCCCCTCTCAAAGGCGGCGCTCATCAACGCGCTCGTCGAGGCCGGCGAAGGCGTCAACCGCAAGCAGGTCAAAGCGCTCATCGAGTCGCTCGAGAGCATTGGCCACAAGCACCTCAAGAAGAACGGCGTATTCGTCGTTCCGGGTTTCGCGAAATTCGTCGTCGTGACGAAGAAGGCGACCCCGGCACGCACGGGCCGTAACCCGGCGACGGGCGAGGAGATTCAGATCAAGGCGAAGCCGGCGCGCAAGATCGTCCGTGCTCGTCCGGTCAAGGCGATCAAGCTCTCGATCGACTGAACTGAGTCTAATTCTGCGAGCGGGGGCCTAACCCCGCGCTGTTCTCCTCGTGAGAACATCAATGCAACGGGCAGGAGTCACTCCTGCCCGTTGCGTTTTTGTGTCGCGGGGATCGGGGCGGGCGGGAGCTCGTGCTTCGAGCGGTCACTCTGAAAGCGCAAGCCGACGACAAAGCGAATGTCGCCGAATGCGGGCTTCGGAAACTTCAACTTGCGTGCCTCGTGGACGACGCATTGGCTGACCCGCGGATCCGGAAATTGAGTACCGGCTTCGAAGACCTCATCGAGCTTTCCGCGGTCGGTGAGATGAAAACGCAAGAGCATGCGACCCCATAAGCTTGGGGCGTACGCGAACGCGGTGCGGTAACAAGCCTCGATGCGCGGCAACCCGGCTCGAAGACCCTCGCGCAGTGCCGCAACGGCCAGCATTCCGTCGCCGGGGACGATCAATTCCTCCGGTGGCGGCAGCGGCTCGTCGCCGGGACCGACGCGCAATTCGAGCCACGCGGTCGAAGCTGCACGCGCCGGCGGCATCTTCAGCACACGTAGTTTGTTGACGATGCAATCAGCGACGGCACGGTCAGCGAGCGCCGTGTCGAGCAGCTTCGGCCTGACGACTTCACCGGCGGCCGTGATCCCCAACACCGCCTTGGTCGCACCACGCAACTCCGCATCCTTGTACGCGCCAAGTCGGTAACACCGCACGACTTGAATCCAGTGGTTTCGACGCGCGAGGCGCAGCACGTCTCGGCCATCATGCGCACCTTTGATGCGCTCGAGGTTGATGACGACGCGCGGATCGGGATGCCCTTCGAGTCCCGGCAGTGGAGCGAGCAAGTCGCCGGTGCCGCCCGCGCCCCAATGACGCAGCTCGCGGATCTCCTCGCGGTAGGCCTGCGACGAACGCGGCTCGGCGCGCTCTCCGAGTTTGTAGGGTTCCTCGAGCGTGACGAGCGGAATCGGGCCGGAGTCCGTGGTGGGAAAGGCGACCGCAGGTAACGGCGCAATCTCCGTTGGCACGGTTGGGATCGTTGGCAACGGTGCCAACGGTGCCAACGGTGCCGGCGCGGCCGAGGGTGCCGCGAACTCCGGGGGAACCTCGAGGGGCGGGGCCAGCCGAGGGTCGGGCGGCCACAGCGCGGGCGGCGCGGGAATGTCCGACGCCGGCGGCAGCATCGGCGCAATCGCAGGCGCGCACGCGGTGACAAGGCAGATGGCGAGCTCAGCGAAACGCATCGAGGTACCTCGCGTAGCTCGCATTCCGATCGGCTCGGATCTCGCGCGCACTCGCGGTAAGGCTCGCCTGCTCGAGTGACGTCAACTTGGCGAGGGCGACACCCTTCTTCGGCGAGGCGACGAGCGCGGCGAGGTCGAGCGTCGCGAGATCGGCGAATTGAGTTCCGCCTCCGCTAAGGCCTTGTGGCACGAACTGCACGAAGGCATCGGGCGCGCGGCGCACCAAGCCGATGAGCCGCTGCGGGGTCGTCGTGTCACCCTCCATCTCGGGGTGGAAGGTCGCGTGCACGGGTGGCGCACCCTCGCCACGGGCGAAAACTTCGCGCCGAACCGCCTCGTGAAGTGCGTTCGCGAAACGCTCCATCGGGTGACAACCACCCTCGAACAACGGGTAGATCAAATGAACGACTCCAGGCGCGGCGAGAACGAGCTCTTTCGCCGGCTGGACCGCGAGCTCTCGATCGAGAACGACGCAAAAACGCCCGAAAGCGCTCGCGGGATCGTTCATGAACGGGCAGAGAGAAAACGCCCCGACGACCTCGCGCGCGTAGCGGTAATGAACCCTTTGAACGACGGAAGCGAACTCCGTAGCAAGAGGGTGAGTAGCGAGAGGACCCGCGACGATAGGGCCGTTATTCACCGCCGCCTCCGAGATCGAACGTGTAGGAAACGCCGAGGCGCCCCGCGAGCAGTTGCGTGCTGCCCGCACCGAGAACGCACTCCCCGAGCGCCCCATCGCCAAAAGCGAATACGCCGAACCCGCCCGAGCCGAACACCGCGAGGCCATTGCCAAGCGGCGCCTCGAGGCCCACGTCGACGCGCATCGCCGGTGCCGGCGACCCACTCCCGCCACACGCGATCGGCGTCCCGAGGCTAGGCTGCAGCGCAGGCCACACAATCCCATCGGCCGAGGCGTGCTGCCACGCCGCTCCGACCGCAACCGCGACGGTCGTCGAGACGTACTCGCTTGCCCAAGGCGCGAGCCGCATGCCGAGCCACACGCCATCGGCTCGCCTCGCGATCGACGCCGAGCCGAAGTCGGTAATGCCCGTGCGCTCCGAGCCGAGCCCAAATCGCTCCCATGCGAAGGTCACCGCGAAGCGGCGCGCGACGAAGGCCTGCACGTCGAGGCCGCCGCCGAGGGCGTTGGTATCGACCGCGTTGAAAGCCGGAGGCGCGTCGAGGCGATGGTAAACTCCGAGCTGAGCGGCGACCGCCACGGTCCGCATCGAGCCGAGAGCCCAGGGGTCGGGCGAGGGCGTACGAGCCACCTTCGCCGACCCGGGAGCCTGCGGCGCTTCGGCAAACGCCGCTCCACCCGCAAGAAGATTCGTGGTGAAAACCAGGGCGACTGCGCGCTTTTTCACGAACAGACTTATACCCGAACCTTGGCGACGGCATTCTGCTTGAATTCAGCCATCTTTTTTGGGATGTTCCCCGGCGGAGGGATGACCGAGTGGCCGAAGGTTCCTGATTCGAAATCAGGTGTACCCGCAAGGGTACCGCGGGTTCGAATCCTGCTCCCTCCGCAAGAGTTTCACGTTTCGGATTGCAGCGAGCGGACCGGCCTTCGACGACAGCGCGTTCAAGTAACGCGACGAAGGTACGTTCAGTCGGCGTGGGGGCAGCCCCGCCGACACCTATGCTCTACGCCATAAAGCCAAGCCAACCTGTGCCTCGTGCGTCGACGCTCATTCGAGAGCCGACCGATGAAGGCGGCCACGACTCGGACGACATGCGGCAGGTGCTGCGCACGGCCCTGCGCACGTTCAAGGGAACGCCGCTGCCCATCTCGCAGCTTCGCGTCTACGCGGACTACCTGGAGACGATGGCGTTCGCGGGCCCGACGCGCTGGTTCGCCGCGCCGAGCATGCTCGCCTGGTCGTGGCGGGAGTATTTCGAGCTCGCCGATCGGATCGAAGAGCAACTCGACACCGACGGGGCCGACCCTGAAGCGGAGCAGACCAAGCGCATCCTCGTGAGCGCGATGACACTCCTCACCTCGCGCGTGCTCGCATTCGGTGCGCAGGAGGCGAGGCAGGACCCACGGGTGATCTCCGTGCCGCTGCTCGCTACCGCCGCCCGAGCCTCCTCGCGAACCCGACGTTGGTGCAGCGACGAAGAGCCTGGAAAGCCGCAAATGATGGGCGTTTTGTCGTATTCCGTGATCGACATCGCCTCGCAAGCCGTCGAGCGGCTGACCCGGGACGACACCTGCACCGGCGACCTCGTTCGCGAAACGACCGGCGCTCTCGACGAGGTCCTCGCGACGCTCAAGCAGCTCGCACAGCGGCACACGACGGAAGGGTACTTCGACGAAGGGATCGGCGGACATCAGTCCGGGCAGCCATCCCGCGCCGTGCGCGCACTTCAGGGCCTCGCTTGGAGTCACGACGTGCTCGGACAGGCCGGGCTTTTGCCGAAGCAAAAACAGCTCGACGAGCTCCTCGCGCTGCTCGAGACCTTGTGGCACGACGCCCACGGGCGCGCGAACGAACGGCGAGGCCTCGTGCGGACGACCGCGCATCTGAGCTCGGCCTGGACAACGATCCTCGAGTCAGGCGCCAGCACAAGTACGCATGCGGCGACGCGCTGCTTGTGGATTGCGCGCCAAGCCAGCGCAAGTGTCGGAGGCGATCTGGTGCTCGCACACGCGCTGCTCGACGTCACGCAGTCGGTCGCTGCGCTGGCGGGTGTTTCGATCCAAAAAGGCAACCCGCGAGGCGTTGGCATCGCGATGCGGACAGCCGATCTCGTTCGCACGATCGTGCGGCGCTGCGGCGACACCCTCTCGCAGGAAGTCGTCGCAGCTTCGGTCGAGAACCTGTCACGTGTCGCCTCTGAAGCGCGCGATCGCAAGTTTCCGAACGCGGCGCAGCTCAGCGAGCAACTCCGCACGCTGCTCGCTTCGTCGGCGCAGCCGCTCTGATTCGGAGTGCGCTCATCTCCGCAGTGCCACGAGCGCCGCGAGCTTGACCATTCGGTGCCGAGCCTCGTACACCATAGCGTGTGACCATCCAACGCATCGGTATCATGACCGGCGGCGGCGACTGCCCCGGCCTCAACCCCGTCATCCGCGGCGCCGTCCTCAAGGCGCGATCCCTCGGCTGGGAAGTCCTCGGAATCGAGGATGCCACCAACGGTCTCATCGACCTCGATTACCGTTCGCCCAAGGGCAATCGATGGCTCGGGCCGGACGATGTTCGCGGCATCATCAGCAAAGGCGGGACGATCCTCGGGACCTCGAACAAAAGCGATCCGTTCAATTACGTCGTCACCGTGGACGGCGTTAAAAAAGAAATCGACGTCTCCGATCGCGTCATCGCGAACTACCACAAACTCAAGCTCGACGGCCTGATCAGCATCGGCGGCGACGGCAGCATGCGCATCGCGCAGAAGCTCATCGACAAGGGCATGAACATCATCGGCGTCCCGAAGACGATCGATCAGGATATCGGCTGCACCGACTACACTTTCGGCTTCAACACCGCGGTACAGACGGCCACCGACGCCATCGATCGGCTGCACGACACCGCCGAAAGCCACGATCGCATCATGGTCGTCGAGCTGATGGGCCGCAACGCCGGCTGGATAACCCTCCACGCCGCGCTCGCCGGAGCAGCTCATGTTTGCCTCATTCCTGAGATCCCCTACCGCATCGAACCCATCCTCGAAAAAATCCTCGAACGCCAGGCCCGCGGAAATCCCTACAGCATCATCGCGATCGCCGAGGGGGCTCACCCGGTCGCCGGCACGCAAAGCACCGAAGGTCCGCGTGCTCTCGGTCAGATGCCGCGCCTCCTCGGCGCCGGCCACAGACTCGCCGCCACGCTCGAGCCACACCTCGAGATGGAAGTCCGCGTCGTCGTGCTCGGGCACCTGCAGCGCGGCGGCACGCCAACACAGTTCGACCGCATCCTCGGAACCCGCTTCGGCTCAGCGGCCGTCGAAGCGATGCGAATCGGAAAGTGGGGCCACATGGTCGCGCTGAGAACGCCGGACATCGTGCTCGTCCCGATCGCCGACGCGATCGCCGAGCCGCACTTCGTCCCTCCGAACCATTCGCTCGTCCGAGCGGCGCGCGATGTCGGGATCGGGTTTGGCGACGACGAGCCTCGCTGAGACCACGGTCTCTCGCCGTCAGCGGCGGTAATTCGCCATCATCATCTGCCGTTGACGTGCAAGCTCGTGTCGCAATGGAACAATGAAATCCATGCTGATGGTGCGCTTCTGCCCCTTGTGCGCGCGGTCGGTGTGGAACTTCGAGAGCGCGAGACGGGCACCCGCCGCGACGAAGTCCTCGCCAGCTTTGCCTCGCCACGAAAGGCGCGCCTTCAATCGGCCGCCGTACGCGGTGATGAGGTCGTACTCCTCCTTGGAAATCGTCCCGATCAGGAGTTCATCGTAGAGAAACTTCTTAATCGTCTGGCCCTTTCGATAGACCAGCACGCAAACGATGATGAAGAACACGAGCGCCATCAGAAGGCCGACGGCAATATTGAGGAGCTGCACTGCCGCACCTTCGCTCTGCCCCGCGAGCTGCGCGGTGATCGTCGGTAGCCCGTTCCACCAACTGTGGAGCAGCACGGCCACGACGTAGCCGCCGGCCGGAAACACGAACTTCTTCCAAGACTCGTGGCTCTCGCGGGCGAGGCCAAAGCCGATCCCCGTCATCGACGTAAAGAGCGGGTGGAGCCACGGGGTGAGTACCCCGCGAAGAACGAAGATGTCACTGAGCGCGTTTTCCTTGTGCAAGACGACCTGGGCGAGATCGGCGCGCGCGTAATAGATCATGTTCTCGGTCGCCGCGAATCCGATGGCGGCGAACGTGCCGTAAATGATGCCATCGACGACACCGTCGAACTCGCGTCGCAAGAACACGACCATCCCGAAAATGGCGAGGCCCTTGAAGAGCTCCTCGAAGACCGGCGCGCTGATGGCCAAGCTGTAGAGCTCTCCGGTTTTGGCGTCACCCGTGAGCTCCGCAACGAGCTCGCCTCCGTAAGTGTTGACCACCGCCGAGACCCCGGTCGCGAAGAGCGCGCCCCACGCGAACACGCCGAGGAGAGCCCACCACGGCTCGGGATCGTAACGGTCGACGACGAACGGCACAAAGAGGTACAGCACGACCGGCAGGTACGCGACGACCGAAGCCCGGCTCATCGACTCGAGGATGAGCGAGCGCGGCCCCGGTGGCAGGTCGAGCACGAACACCTTCAGCATCGCCGCGAGGCCAAGCGCGCACCCGAGAAGCGTGCCCACGAGGCCCATCCAAAACCGCGAGTCGAAGCGGCTCGGCGCCTGACCGTAAGGCGCTTGCGGCGGCGGCTGCTGCAACGGCGGCTGCGGCTGCTGCGGCTGACCGTAAAAACCTTGCGGCGGCTGGCCCCACGGCGGTTGCGTCATCGGAGAGGGATTACACGTTTTACCGGCGCCGAACTCTACGAAAGAGACGCGCCGCACGGGAGCGTCGCTTTCCTTTGCGGAGCTCTCGAGCGTAGGCGTAGTCTTCAGCGCCGCCTTCAACCACTACCGAGAGGAACTCAATGGGACGCACCGTACGAGTCGGTTTGATACAGGCCTCCGATGCCGCGAACGACGGCGATTTGCCAATCCCCGAGATCCAACAGCGGGCACTCGACAAGCACGTCGGCATGATCGAAGAGGCCGCCAAGAAAGGGGTTCAGGTCGTCGGCCTGCAAGAAATTTTCAATGGCCCGTACTTCTGCCCGAGCCAGGATCCTCGCTGGTACGCGGCAGCGGAGTCGATCCCCGGTCCGACGACCGAGGTGATGCAAGCACTCGCGAAAAAGCACTCGATGGCAATCGTCGTCCCGCTCTACGAGCGCGAGATGGCGGGGGTCTACTACAACAGCGCGGCGGTCATCGACGCCGATGGGAAATACCTCGGGAAGTACCGCAAGCAGCACATCCCGCAGACGAGCGGGTTCTGGGAGAAGTACTACTTCAAGCCCGGAAACCTCGGCTACCCGGTCTTCCAGACGCAGTACTGTAAGGTCGGCGTGTACATCTGTTACGACCGCCATTTCCCGGAGGGCGCGCGTCTCTTGGGCCTGCATGGCACCGAGGTCCTCTTCAACCCGTCCGCCACGGTGGCAGGGCTGTCGCAACATCTCTGGAAGATCGAGCAACCCGCGCATGCGGTCGCGAACAGCTACTTTGTCGCGGCGTCGAATCGCGTCGGCGTCGAGAAGCCGTGGAACCTCGGTAAATTTTACGGCACAAGCTACATTGTCGATCCGCGTGGCCAGTTCCTCGCGACCGCCGGCGAAGACAACGACGAGATCGTCGTCGCGGACTGCAATCTCGACCTCATCGAAGAGGTTCGACGCACCTGGCAGTTCTACCGCGATCGGCGACCCGAGACGTACGACGACATGACGAAGCTCTTGCCCTGAGAGCCGTTCTTTTAAGAGCCACTGCCGCTCGAACGAACGAAAGCCCCGGTGAGCGAATCGCCGGGGCTTTCGTGTTTTGAGACGCCGACTAGAACACGTTTCAGCGAAGGAGCTCGCCGACGCGCGCACGCTTGACGAACTGGCCGCCGCCCGACACCGCGCGCGAGCCGTTCTCACAGATTACCCGGCCGCGCGAGAGGACGACCTCGCTCCAGCCCTGGACCTCGAAGCCCTCGTAGGTGCTGTAGTCAACGCGCATGTGATGGGTGAACGGATTGCCGACGCCGATCGTCTCCTTGCGATCCGGATTGAAGACGACGATGTCCGCATCGCTGCCGACGGCGATGGTTCCCTTCTTCGGGAAGAGGCCGAAGGTCTTCGCGGCCGCGGTCGAGGTGATCTCGACCCACCGGTTTAGCGACAGTCGGTTCTGCACGACCGCGCCGTGAAACATCAGGCTCATGCGGTTCTCGACGCCCGGAGCGCCGTTGGGGATCTTGCGAAAATCCCCTTTGCCGAGCACCTTCTGGTCTTTGAAACAGAACGGGCAGTGGTCGGTCGCGACGTTGGCGATGTGGTTGAACTTGAGGCCCTGCCACAGCACATCTTGGTTCCACTGCTCGCGCAGTGCCGGCGTCATCACGTACTTGGCGCCGTCGAAATTCTCCTTCTCGTAGTAGCTCTGGTCGAGAAAAAGGTACTGCGGACACGTCTCGGCAACGACGTCGACCCCTCGCGAGCGCCCACGCTTGACCTCCTCGAGGGCGTCCGCGCTCGACAAGTGAACGATGTAGAGCGGGACGTTCGCCACCTCGGCTATCGCGATGGCGCGGTGCACGCCTTCGGCCTCCATGCGGGTCGGCCGCGTCAGCGCGTGGTACTTCGGCTCGAGCTTACCGTCGGCCACCGCGGCCTTGACGATCTCGTCGATGACGATGCCGTTCTCGGCATGCATGCAAATGCGGGTGCCGTTCTCGCCGGCCTTACGGAAGGCGCGGTAGAGCGTGCCGTCGTCGACGTAGAGGACGCCGGGATACGCCATGAAGAGCTTGTACGAGGTGACGCCTTCATCGGCGAGACGCCCGAGCTCGGGCAAGCGTTCCTCGGGCATGTCCGTCACGATCATGTGGAACGCGTAGTCGATGGTCGCCTTGCCATCGGCCTTCTTGTGCCACGTGTCGAGGCCCTCGAGGGTCGACTTGCCTTTCGTTTGAATCGCGAAGTCGACGATCGTCGTGGTGCCGCCGTGCGCGGCCGCGATCGTGCCGCTCTCGAAGTCGTCAGCGGAGACCGTGCCGCCGAAGGGCATGTCGAAATGGGTGTGCGCGTCGATGCCGCCTGGCACGACGAGGCGCCCGGACGCGTCGATGACCTTGTCGGCGGGGCGGTCGATGCGCCGGCCGATCTCGGTGACGCTCTCGGCTTCGATGTAGACGTCGGCGTAGTAATCGTCGGTCGCCGTGATGATGCGGCCATTCTTGATGAGCACGGACATAGTCGAGGCCTCTCTCGTGGTTTTTACGGGCGCCGTGGTTGGCGCGCGGTCGAACGGGCAACAATAGCCGCGACTATAGGGGTGAGTACAGGTGTGCTAACGAGTGCGGGCGATGAATCCCGCCGACGCACCCGAGGACCTAGTGGCTGACGCAGCGGCCCCTGCCAGTGGCGAGAGCGCCGAGAGCGCCGAGAGCGAAGAGAGCGCCGCCGAGCCCACGTACATCGAGCGCGACACCGCCGGGACCGTAGCCGAGTGGCTTGGGGGCAAACCCCTCGGCCGCAGCGCCCATCACATCATGGGGCTCGTGCTGCCGCTCATCACCGCCTTTGCGACGATGTGGCGGCTGCGGTCCTTCACGATCGACGACGCGTACATCTCCTACCGCTACTCACGGAACCTCGCGAAGGGTCTCGGGCTTGTCTACAACGCCGGCGAGCGCATCGAGGGTTACACGAACTTCTCGTGGACCGTGCTGCTGGCGCTCGGCGCGAAGCTCGGCGTCGATCCTGCGGTGACCGCGAAGGTGCTGGGCTTTGCGTTTGGCCTTGCCGCGATCGCCTTGGTCTACCACCTCGAGACGCGGCTTCGGCCGATGCGTACCGTACCGACGCTGGCACCGTGGCTGCTCGCGACGACCACGCCGTTCATGGGCTACGCGGTCTTCGGACTTGAAACCGCGTTCTTCGTCACGCTCGTGCTCGGCGGCATCGCGCTCGTGATGCGCGAGCGGGAGCATGGCGGTTTTCCGTGGTCGGGGCTCGTCTTCGGCATCGCTGGGCTCACGCGGCCCGAGGCTCCGATGTTCCTCGGACTCACGATGCTCTTCATGTCGGGGCCGCCGCTCTTCGGCATCGGTGGCGCGCGCCGCCGTCCACTCGTGTTGTTGGCGGGGCTCGCAGGCTTGTGCCTCGCCATCATCCTCAAGTTGCGCTCGCCCGTGATGCCTCCGACCAACGCGGCGGGTTACTGGCTGCTCGTCGTCACCGCCGCGGTCGCGACGATCGCCGCCTTGCCACGTGAGCTTTTCGCGCTGAAAAACCTGATGCGCGGCGGCATCTTCATCGCCATCGTCGCGGCTCACCTTCTCTGGCGTAAGAGCTACTACGGCGCCTGGGTGCCAAACACGTTCACCGCGAAGACCGGTGACCTCTCGATGCAGCTCGTCGGCGGCCTCGACTACTTGAAGAAGTACGCAATGCACGAAGGGCCACTCGCTGCGTTCGCTACGCTCGGCCTCGGTGTCGCCATCGCGAAGCGCCACCGCTGGCTGCTTGGCTGCGCAGCTATCGTGGTCTGCACGACCACCTACGTGGCGATCGTCGGCGGGGACTGGATGCCGCTGCACCGCTTCGCCACCACGATGCAGCCGTTCACGTACCTCCTCGTCGCAGTCGGAGTGAGGTCACTTGTCGAAGAGCGCAGCGCTCAAGTCAACTGGGGCGTGGCGTTCCTCGCGGTCGGGCTCGTCGCTCATCGCGGCGAGCGTCTCGAAGAAGATCGCCGCAAGATCTTGGTCGACGAAAAGGGCTTCTGGGACCGCGCGGCGGGGGGCGTCGCGCATTGGTTCAGGAGCGTCGAAGAGGACCGCGGCCGCGAGACGATCGCCGGCGAGATAGCCCTCGGCGATATCGGTCAAGTTGGCTACGAAACGGACCTGCCGATCGTGGACTTGCTCGGCCTTGTGGATCCCGTCGTCGCACGATTGCCAGGGGGCTATACCCACAAGACCGGGCCCGGCTACCGTGACTATTTTTTCTTCCGAAAACCCCGCTATTTTGTGCTGATTTCGGCCCAAAATGACTGCGTGCATCCGTCGGTGACGGGCTCGATTTCGCTCTACCGCGATCCGCGATTCCGCTCGTCGTACGCGGTGAGCGGACGCGTGTTGCTCTCGGGCGGGTTCTCGTGGTGCGTCTACGAAAAGAACGAGACGCTCGACGTCAATCTACCCGTCGTCGTCATCGATCAGCAGCGCTCATTCAAGGTGTCGCGCGAGGAGTTCGGAGCCGCCGCGCTGCCGCCCCGCTGAGCTTTGCTGCGGGAGACAAGCTGAGCGGAGCTGCGGGCCGTGGTAAGTGAAGACGTTGGAGTTCTGGCGCCGACTCAGTCCCCGTCATTGAGTTCAAAGACAACGCCTCGCGCGCTCACGATGCGGCTTAGGCGAGGGTCGGCAGAGGTAACCGGACTCGGGGCGTGCGCGTTGGGCAGTGCCCCGACGATGATCGGTCGATCGGGATCGCCGTCGATGAAACCGATCAGCACCTCGGTCCCGGGGCGCAGCGGAAAATGCATGCCGTAAGAACCGCGAGACGCGGCACTCGGTTGGGCCATGCGAACGGCGTAAGCCGCAGCCGGGATCGCGGGTGAGAAATCGAAGTGGAGGTGCACGCCGTAACGTCCTTGATCGTCGAGCCACGGCTGGCGGACTTCCGGAAACGCCGCTTCGATGAGCCCCGTGACGAAGCCGTGAATTCGAGGCTTCCGAGTGACCCGCGCGGGTCGAAATGGCTGCGCGAAGGGGATGGCGCGGAACGTGTTTTCGTAGCGCAACGCCCTCGCCCCGTCCGTGCCAACGCCGTAGGCCACGCGGTGTTCGACCTCGGTCACGAGCAGCTCGTGTGTCGTGCCGCGCCGCTCGTCTTCAACCTCGAGATGGCACGGCGCGGTGAGCCCGACGGCATCGGAGGCGCCGGCAAACCCATCGCTCGCCGCGGCGGACTCCTCCGCGCGAACCCGTGCGAGGCGCTTTCCTTGCTCGATGCTGGAGTGGTTGCTGCCGTACTCGATGACGCCGCCGCCGCCCTCCTCTGCGCCGACATGATCGGCGACGATCTCGTTGGCTGGACGCTGCTCGTTGTAATCGACCACGACAAAATAGTTGGGCGCCATCCGCGTCTGCCGATCGAGACGGAAGACCCCCGTACGCTCGCCGCGCCGTTGAAATGGCAGGCGGACTTTTTCCGAGCTTGGCGCGAGCGTTTCGTTCGTGTCGCTGAACACGATGCGATCGGTCGCGCTGCTGCCGTCACATTCGCCGTGCTCGAAGAAGAAGCTGATACCCTCGTGCTCGGACAGGCGTCGCAGGAAATCGAGATCGGATTCCTTGTACTGCACGGTCAGCGTTTCGGGAGCGTAGGTCTCTTGCAAGCGAAGCGAACCCGACAACCCCACGTTGGTGAGCTTTTCCTCCAATACCTGCGGCACCGAATGGTCGACGATCACGCGCTGGAGCTTCACGAGCGACAGCCGGTGCAAGTGTGGCAAAAGGCGAATGCGGTACGACGAGGACGGCGCATCTCCGTCGAGTTGCTCGGTGCACTCGGCGATCACCCCGTGCACCTTCCGAACGACCGTGCGGCCCTCGGAGAATACGAGCGTCGCGCCGTGACCCGCGAGTGGCGGTCCGTCTTTGCCGCTTTCGCCCACGCCGTTTACCAGAGCGCCGAACGCCGCCGGCGCCAACGTCACCTCGAACCAGAAGAGCTCGGAGATGGCTTCGCGCCCCGAAAGCTCTCGAACGAGTAGCGCGGTCGCGGCGAATTCCGAAGACTCAATCGTGACGCGGACACTCATTGTGGACCAATCTGCCCCGAGCAAGGGCGGCATGTCAACCGCCGTCGAAACGCGTCGCACCACCTCTTTCTCAAGGTTTCCACATGGATGTGATCACCGAAACCCCGACGCCGTCTTTCCCTTGGACGCCTCGCCTATCCCGGCACGCTCGGCGGCGACGCTGATTGTCAAAGGCACAACCGCGAGGCGTGTTTGTGGTTTGGAACGCGCGTGACAGGACGGCTCGTCTGGAGTCTACTTGGTTGCGAGGCCAGAGCGCTTTTGTCGCTTGCGGGTCGCACGTTATGGAGAGGTTTTTGCCATGACCGCGTTAGCACCGGGAAGGATGGTCACGCCCAACGTGCGGCTCGTGCGTCATCTCGGCGATGGCGGAATGGGCAGCGTGTGGGTGGCCACTCACCTGCGGCTTGAGAGCGAGGTTGCGGTCAAGTTCATCGATCCGCTGCTCATCCAAAAGCAGCCGTCGATCCGAGCGCGCTTCCGGCGCGAGGCGACCGCCGCCGCCAAGATCGACAGCCCCCACGTGGTGCGCACATTCGACCACGGTGAGATGGATGACGGCACGCCGTTCATCGTCATGGAGCTGATGCGTGGCGAGAGTCTGGCCGATCGAATCCACCGCAGCGGACCGCTCGGTCTGCGCGACACGGAGCTTGTGGTGGTGCAAGTGTGCAAGGCGTTGCGCATGGCGCACAAGCTCGGCATCGTCCATCGCGACATCAAGCCCGACAACGTGTTCCTGGTCGGCCAACTTCACGACGCTGGCGATGACGATGCGCTCGGTGCCGGCGACGAGCTGTTCGTCAAGATCCTCGATTTTGGCATCGCCAAAGAAGTCAACCGCGAGGGCAGCCTCGCGACCATGGCGGGCTCACTGCTCGGCACACCCAACTACATGAGCCCGGAGCAGATCCTGAGTTCGAAGGACGTCGATTTTCGCGCCGATTTGTGGGCCGTGGCGGTGATGGCCTACGAGTGCCTGACGGGCTCCCTTCCTTTTAACGGCGAGACGCTGGGCGGAGTCATCGCCGCAGTGGTGAGCGGGCGATTCACCCCGCCGAGCGCGCTTGCTTATGGTCTCTTTGGTGTGCTTGATTCCTGGTTCGCGCGCGCGCTCGCTATGGACCCGAGCGAGCGCTTCGGCTCAACGCGCGAGCTTAGCAACGCCTTCGCGGCCGCCGTGAAACTCGCTACGGATGCGTCGTTCGGCGGCAGCCCGCTGTCGGTGTCGCATGCGGGTTCGCCGCAGAAGCCGATGGCCGTCGCGCTGAACGAGACCGCGGTGAAAGCCCCTGATCTTGACAGCCTTTCTTGGGACATCGAAAGAGAAGGAACGGCTCCGGCAGGCGCTCCGGCTCGGGCTATGCCCCCCGCTCCACGGGACTTGAGCGCGGCGAACACCGCCGCAAGCTGGGGTAGTGGGACATTGGCGTCAGGCAATCTGCCGGACGCGCGGCGATCACGTCGCGGCTTGTGGCTCGGTTTCGGTGCAGCGGCGATGGTGGTGGGGATCGGCAGCTTTCTGGTATTGCGCAGCGGCGGATCCACCGCCGATGGAGCTCGAGCCAACGCGCCCGCGTCCAACGCGCCCGTCGTCGCGGCGGATGCCACGGCGGATGCCACGTCACCGCCGGGCGCGGGATCCGCCCTTCACGAAACGCCGTCCGCTTCTGGAGCGCCGAGCGCGCCCACGGCCGGTTTGCCCGCGGCAACTCCTGCTCTGCGATCCCCTGCTCTGCAATCCACGCTGCCTGCGCTCAAAGCACCTGCAACGACCAGCGCGTCAGGCCCGATGCCGTCCGCACGGCGATCGCGTGCCGCACCGTCGAAGCACGAGGGGCTCTTTTGACACGGTTGATTCAAGCCGGGGTGGTCGCGCTCGCCGCGTTCGTCGTCAGCGCGGTGGCACGCGATGGCCGTGCGCAAACTCCGGGCGACGCCGCGTCGATCACCGCGGCGCAGGCGCTCTACGAGGCGGCGACCAGAGCGATGGACGCCAAGGATTACGCGAGCGCCTGCCCCAAGCTCGAAGAGGCGGTCAGGCTTGTGCCGTCGGGAGTCGGCGCGAGGCTCACGCTCGGCGAGTGCTACGAGGCAGCCGGAAAACTCGCCAGCGCGTACGCGAGTTTCGAGCTCGCCGAAACGATGGCGGCGGGAGCGAAACAAGGCGAGCGCCAAGAGAAGGCCCACGACCGCGCCCAAGCGTTGAAGCCGCGCCTGGCGACGCTGACGATCGCGGTCGCAGACGACGTGCGCGCCGAGAGCGGGCTCGAGGTCCGCCGCGACGGCGTGCTCGCCGGCGCAGCCCAATGGGGGATCGCCTTTCCCGTTGACCGCGGTACCCACGTCGTCGTCGCCGCCGCCCCCGGCAAGTCGAAGTGGGTCAAGACCGTCGAGGTCACGGACGGCGCGGCGTTTATGGTGACGGTTGACGCGCTCTTTCCGGTCGCGAGCGCAGAGCAGTTGCCGGCAAAGGAGGAGGATGCGGCGGCGAGCTTATGGGGCCCGCAGCGGCTCGCCAGCCTGGCCGTCGGCGGCGCGGGGCTCGTCGCGCTCGGCGCCGGCAGCTACTTCGGCGTGCTTGCGAGCGCCAAGCAGAAGCAGAGCAACGAGGGCCTTTGCGACGGCAACCAGTGCGACCAGGCGGGGCTCGATCTCCGCACCGATGCGATCCACGCGGCCAACGCCACGACGGCGCTGTTGGTCGTAGGCGGCGCCGCGGTCACGGTGGGCGTCGTGCTGTTCGTCACCGCGCCAGGCTCCAAATCGCAGGCGACGACCGCGCTGCGCATTGGCGTAGGACCGCGCGGCATCGTGATGGGAAGTGCATGGTAAAACTCAATCGACCGAATCGAGCCACCTCATGGCGGCTGTCCGCGCTCCTCACGGTGATGGCGTTCGGTGGCGCCTGCGTGCAGCTCCTCGGCCTCGAGCCGGGTGAGCTCAAAGGCTCCGCGACGTCCAGCGGGGCGGGCGGTGCGGGTCAAGGCGGGACGGGCGGCGCGGGTCAAGGCGGGACGAGCGGCCTGTGTGGAGACGGGGCGGGCGGCGCGGGTCAAGGCGGGACGCCCCTGGTGCCGTCGTTTGCCGCCGCAGTGAACTATCCCGTCGGTGCGAAACCCTACTCGGTGACGGCGGGAGACTGGAACGGCGATGGTAAGGCCGACCTCGCCGTGGCGAACTCCGGCAGCGTCAGCGTCAGCGGCAATGTCAGCATCCTGCTCGGCAACGGCAACGGGACGTTCCCGGTAATGATTGATTATGTTGTTGGTATGGCCCCCGTTGCGGTGACGGCGGGGGACTGGAACGGCGACGGCAAGCCCGACCTCGCCGTGGCCAACAACAACAGCCAGAACGTCAGCATCCTGCTCGGCATCGGCGACGGCGACGGGACGTTCAAGACCACGGACCCCGTCACCGTCGGTGTTAATCCCATCGCATTGACGGCGGGGGACTGGAACGGCGACGGCAAGCCCGACCTCGCCGTGGCGAACGACGGCAGCAACAGCGTCAGCATCCGGCTCGGCAACGGCGGCGGGACGTTCAAGACCACGGTCGACTACTTGGTCGGTACGAATCCCTTCTCGGTGAAGGCGCGGGACTGGAACGGCGACAAGAAGCTCGACCTCGCCGTAGCGAACTCTACCAGCAACAACGTCAGCATCCTGCTCGGCAACGGCAACGGGACGTTCCAGGCCAAGGTCGACTATGACGCCGGCAAGAATCCCCGCTCGGTGACCACGGGGGACTGGAACGGCGACGGCAAGCCCGACCTCGCCGTAGCGAACTCCGGCAGCGACAGCGTCAGCATCCTGCTCGGCAACTGCGACGGGACGTTCCAAGAGAAGGTCGACTACGGTGTCGGTTCGCAGCCCTACTCGGTGACGGCGGGGGACTGGAACGGCGACAAGAAGCTCGACCTCGCTGTCGCGAACTCCGGCAGCATGAACGTCGGCAACAAAGTCAGCATCCTGGTCGGCAAGGGCGACGGGACGTTTCAGTCGCAGGTCGACTACGGCGTCGGTTGGGGTCCCCGCTCGGTGACGGCGGGACACTGGAACGGCGACGACAAGCTTGACCTCGCCGTAGCGAATTCCGGCAGCATGAACGTCAGCATCCTGCTCAACACGTCGCAGCAGTAGGCGGCCCCGTGCTGCAGCCCCGCGCTGACCTCGGCAACGCTTCCGGATCTTTCGGCAACGTTGCGGGTCTTGCCCGGTCCGCACACGATCGTCGCCACGTTCTCCATGGAGAGCCTGACAGTGCTCGGTTTGCGTGGCGGACAGCCGCGGCGTGTGCCGCATCCTCACGGCAAGACGGAACGCCGTCGAAGCCTTTGGCGATCGCGACGTCCGTGGAGCACACTGAAGATCTGCACCAGCTCGTCGTGGGCGCGGAAATAGACGAGATACGGAAATCGCTTGAGCACGATCCGCCGAAGATTGCGGTACGCAAACGGGAACGTGCTCGGCGCCTCGAGGGCGCGCGCGAACGCAGAGTCGACCTCGTCGACGAACTTGCGCCCAAGGCCAACGCGCTTGGCTTCGTACCATCGGAATGCCTGGTCGATGTCCGCTTCCGCCTCGCCGAGGACGAAGAGATCACTTCGAACCGAGAATGCGCGCCTTCGCCTCGGACCAGCTACTGAACGACGCGGCGTCCGCACTGGCCAGTCGCCGATCGAGCTCCTCTTTGTGCCACTCGGGCGTCGGCGCCTCGTGGTCGAGCGAATCCCAGAGCTCTCCGAGGAGGTCGAGCTTCTCCTCCTCGGCGAGGTCACGAATGGCGTCGGCTCGCTCCGGTCGCGTCACAGTCGAAGCCTAGCACGCTCCAAAAGCACCGAGATCCTTTGGCACCACGAGTTGATGATGCAGCTCACGCCACGCAACACGAATGCGCTGCTCCGCGGCCTGCGCGAACGCAACGCCATCGGCGGAGGCAAGGCCAGTGCGCGACGCGAGCACGCCGAAGTCGCGGATGTTCCTTCGACCCCTGTTCCTAAACGCACGTCAGGATTGTGACAGGTTGGCTCGACCCAACCCCGCCGCTCGACGCTTGTCCGACCTTGTCGCCCGCGAGCTGACACGGTTCAACATCGCCGAAAGCTACCGTGCCCGGGAGCGCCGGGAGCGCCGGGAGCGGTGGACGGGCCTCGCAAAATGAAGGAAACTCTGAGCATGGGAGCAGCTGCCCCGAAGGTAGGCCTTTCGCGGGATGAGTACCTCGCGTTCGACCGGCGTTTGGAGATCGGCCACGAGTACATCAACGGCGAGATCTTCGCGATGTCGGGCAGGAGCTTCGAGCACACTGCGATAGCCGCCGCGATTCTCGGGATGCTGCGGAACGAGCTGACGGGGCGCAACTGTACGCCGCTCACCTCCGACATGCGGGTCGGCATTCCGCGAACGGGGCGTTACGTTTACCCGGACGCTTCCATCGTGCGTGGTGAACCGCAGCTCGAGGACGATGAGCGCGACACGCTCTTGAATCCGGTCGTGGTGGTCGAGGTCCTATCGGATTCGAGCGAGGCGTACGATCGCGGTGACAAGTTCGCGAGCTACCAGACCGTGCCTTCACTGAAGCAGTACGTGCTCGCTTCGCAGAAGTCCGCGCGCATCGAGGTGTTCACGCGCCAGGACGGTGGCGGCTGGCTCCTGCGTAGTTACGAAGCGGGGCAGCGCGTCGCGCTCGATGCCATCGACTGCCAACTCGCCGTCGATGACATCTACCAGGGAGTGGTTTACGGCGCCCGCATCGCAGCCGATGGTGGCAAGAGCGGTCCCTAAGGTCCTCGCGGCCTTGAACGTGAGTTTGGGCAGGCCTGCAGGTGTCGCTTGATTGAGAGGTTTTTTCCGTGACCGTGTTAGGGCCGGGGATGCTGGTTTCTGGCTCTTCGCCTGACGGCTCGCGGCGATCGCGTGCCGCACCGTCGAAGCACGAGGGGCTCTTGTGACACGGTTGATTCGAGCCGGGGTGGTCGCGCTCGCCGCGTTCGTCGTCAGCGCGGTGGCACGCGATGGCCGTGCGCAAACTCCGGGCGACGCCGCGTCGATCACCGCGGCGAAGGCGCTCTACGAGGTGGCGACCAAAGCGATGGACGCCAAGGATTACGCGAGCGCCTGCCCCAAGCTCGAAGAGG
>CANJMI010000006.1 GCA_947475525.1 Polyangiaceae bacterium
GGCGGCGGCGGTCGTCGTGGCGGCAGCGGCGGCGGCGGCGGCGGCGGTCGTGGCGGCGGCGGCGGCGGCTTCGGCGGCGGCGGCGGCGGCGGCGGCGGTGGTCGCTGGTAGTCGAATTCGGCAGGCATTCAGTTGTCCTGCCGTTCCGAGACGGGCTCGACGCCACCAGGCGTTCGGGCCCGTTTCTTTTTGTGCGCTATTCTGCCTGAATGCCGAGGTCCGGTCCCTGCGCGCGCGGACTCGAGCGACGCTCTGGGCTGACCTTCTGTTGCTGTAACCCTGTCCCGTTGGCGGCCTATGCCGCAAAGCAAAGGAACCATGCGAAAAGCCTTCGTCGACCTCCTCCTCTTCGCCATGCCGACTCTGCTCGCGTGCAGCGCCACGAGCTCGACGCGCTTCAGCTCGGACAGTGGCAGCGCGAGCGGCTCGGTGGGACCCACGGGCTCGAGCGGGGTTGGCGGTGCCGACTTCAGTGGCTCCGGTGCAGGCACGACCGGCTCGGGTGAGACGGGTGGCTGCTCCGAGGCGGCGACCTACGTGTACGTGTTGTCAACCGACAGCGACTTGTGGCGTTTCCGGCCTGACAAAAAGCTCTTCACGAAGATCGGGCATCTCGGTTGCGCGACGTCGATGCAGCCCAACTCCATGGCCGTCGACCGGGATGCGACCGCTTGGGTGAACTACGTTGGCAACGACGGGCTTTCCGATACCTCCGGCGCCCTCTACGCCGTCAGCACCGCGAACGCCAGCTGCGCGCCTGCCGGGCACCCACTACCGGAGAGCTGGTTTCGCCTCGGGATGGGCTTCTCGACCGATGGCAACGAAGGTGACAGCGAGACGCTGTATTTGACGGGGACCAACGGCGGAGTCGGGCTCGCCGCGTTCGACTTCGCGGCCAAAACGGTGAAGCCGATCGGCCAGTTCTCGGGTGCGCTCGCAGGGAAAAACGCCGAGCTTACGGGTACCGGTGACGGCCGCCTCTTCGGCTTTTTTACGACGAGTCCGGTCGAAGTCGCCGAGCTCGACAAGAACTCCGCCGCGATCGTGGCGACCAAGAGCATGCCGCAGGTTCCGACGCCTTCCGCGTGGGCCTTCTCGTTTTGGGGCGGTGACTTTTTCCTCTACACCTCCGATGGGTTCTCCAACACACGGGTGTCGCGTTACCGCCCATCGGACAACTCCGTGGTCACCGATTACATGCCCGACGTCGGCTTCGTCATCGTTGGCGCAGGCGTATCGACGTGTGCGCCGATTGAGCCCCCGAAGTGACAGCGCCTTCGGGCCAATCTCACGTTCGCGCAACACCACGTCGTCGGCACTTCGGTCGTCGCCTTCTCGAAGTCGTCTGCGTCTTTTCGCCGACGCTGCTGTCGTTGGTGGTCGATTTCAGTCGCCGCTCAGACCGCCTGATATCGCTGAGTGGGCCGTACGTTCTCGCGTACCTCGGGACGCTGCTCGAAGTCGGTCTCTTGTGGACGGCGTTGCTTACGCTCGCGGCTCGCCGGCGCGGCCTTGTGCGTCACGTGAGCGCCGCGTCGTTCGTGGTGCTCTTCGGTTTGACGAGTGCCGTTCAAGGCGCGTTTTTTCAGCTCTTCGACATCTACGCGACGCTTGACGCGCATCTTCACTGCCGCTCGCTTCCGTGGGCGATTGTAGCAACGCTTCCGCTCGGTCGGACTCACTTGGTCGCGCGGCTGCTCGGCTCGTTCGCGCTTGGAGTGGCGCTCGTCATCGCGGCGCGGAGGTTCGTGCGCCCGCGGCGTTCTCGCCGGATTGCCGCAGCGGTGGTCTTTCCCCTTGCGAGCCTCGGGCTGATCGCGATGCCCGTGAGTTACCGCGGCTTGCAAGCGGCGGCTCCCGAAGCGCTCTACTTTCACGGCCTCGCTGGGCTCGTCAAAGAGCGAGTCGGGCTCACTCACCTCGCGCAGGTACGCATGCAGCGTCGGACGCCTCAGTCGGTGCCGGCACTTGTGCCGAAGTCGCCGCGCAACGTGCTTTTTATTTTGCACGAGAGCCTTCGCCAGGAGGTCACGTGCCCGAAAGATCAGGCGGGCCCTTGCAAGCGCCCGGCGCGCTTTTCGACCGCCGAAGTTCCCGACCGGATGGTGTTTGGCGCGATGCGCGCGAACTCGTCGTCTACGCTGATATCTCTCTCGGTTCTCTTGAGCGGCGTGAGTCCGGCTTCGGATGATGCGACCCTCTATGGCGCGCCACTGTTGTTCGAGTACGCGCAGGCTGCCGGCTACGACAGCGCGTACTGGACGAGTCAGAACGTCATCTACGGAAACATGCGCATGTTCTTGCAGGACGCCCCGGCGTCGCACCTTGCGTTCGCGACCAATCTCGCGCCCGAGGCCGACTTCGACGTGGGGGCGAAAGACGCGTTGCTCGCCGACCGTGCGATCGCCGAGTGGGGTGAGCTTCGGGAGCCGTTCGTGGCGGTGACGCATTTTTCGAATACGCACGTGCCGTACCTCGTTTCTCCGAACGACACTCCGTACGCGCCGGCAGCCGACACCGATGACCCGGCGC
Organism: Polyangiaceae bacterium; assembly: GCA_947475525.1. Taxonomy (GTDB): domain Bacteria; phylum Myxococcota_A; class Polyangia; order Polyangiales; family Polyangiaceae; genus SYFR01. The sequence goes on from CANJMI010000006.1 coordinate 2,533, forward strand.
GCGTGGCTGAACTAAGAAATTATTACAAAAACGCGGTTTTTCACTCGGATCGCCACGTGGCGCGCCTCATTCGGCATGTCCGCGCGAGCGCGAGCGGCGCACGCACGGTGATCGTATTTACCTCCGATCATGGTGAGATTTTCGGCGAGCATCACTTGCCCCACGGGCACACAAGCTCGAGCTTCGACAACGAAATCCTCGTGCCCGCGTGGATCGACGCGCCGCCGCAGACGTTGCGTGAGGAGGAGCGCGCGGCCATCGTCGGCGCGGCCGAGCGTGCGACCTGGCACGTCGATCTGCATGCCACGTTGCTCGACCTGATGGGGCTCTGGGATGAGCCCGGTCTCGCGTCGTTTCGTAGCCGAATGGCGGGGCAGCCCCTCACGCGCGAGGCCAGAACGAGCGGGCCCGTCGCGATCTCGAACTGCAACGGGCTGTGGCATTCGGCCCTTTGCAATTGGGGGATGATGCAGGGCAGTCGCAAGGTGCAGCTCGTCGCTGGGCTCCCCGGTGCGCTGTGTACCGACGTTGCCATCGATCCGCTCGAGCGCAGTTTTCTTCGCGAGGAGGAATGCGCGGACCTCGTGCGGGTTGCCGAACGCACCTTCTTGCGCTGAGCGGCGCGCGGGCGAGCCTCAACCTCGCCGTGCCCTCGGCAAGGGCATCCCCGCACCGAAGCAATTCGGGCTAACTTGGAGTCGGCACGCGGCGATTCGCCGTTCCTTTGCGCGCCGACGTGAAACCAGCATCGATGACCTTCTTCGCTTACCGAACGTGGCTTGGCTCCCTCCTTGCGGGGACCGCATTCCTGCTCGTCGTTGCTCCGCGGCTCACGGGGTGCACAGTGGCTGAGACCAGGCCCCCTAAGGTGTGCGACACGCTGGGCGATGAACTCAACTGTGGCGCCTGCGGGCACACGTGTGGCGCGGCCGAGTCGTGTATTGCCGGGGCGTGCGTCACTGACGTGTCGTGCGAAAGCGGGCAGACCGTCTGTGGCGGGTCGTGCGTGGATGTGGCCAAAGACTCGGCCCATTGCGGCGCCTGCGATGCGCGCTGTGAGCTCGGTACGGCGTGCGCCGGTGGCACGTGTTTGGCCTTGCCTTCGAACATCAAGCACGTGGTGCTGATCTCGCAGGAGAACCACTCCTTCGACTCGTACCTAGGCAAGTATTGCAAGGCGCCCGCGTACTCGAACCCGAGCTGCACGGCCGGCCCGAACTGCTGCGAGGCCGCGCCAGCCCTCGAGCCGACGGGCGCGAGCCCGGAGCTCCTCGACGACTTGAATAACGCCGCCCGTGATCGCAATCACGCTCACGCGTGCGAGCTTGATCAGATCCACGGGGGCTTGATGGACCGCTTCGTCGTGGGCTCCACGTACGTTCACCCGCCGCTGCTCGAGCAGCCCTGCTCGACGCCACACAATTGGGCCGTCGCCGACGCGAAGTCCGCCGCCGCGTACTGGGCATTCGCCGACAAAGGCGCGCTCGCCGATCGGTACTTTCAGCCCATCGCGGGCGGCAGCTCGTCGAACGACATGTACTTCGTGGTCGCGCGCTACAGGTTCACCGACAACGACCTCTATCCGGACTCAATCAACTCCGGGTGCGCATTGCCGCTTCCGGTCAAGAAGATCAGCTGGAAAGCCAGCATCACGATCGGTGACGTCCTGCTCGAGCACGGCAAGACGTTCGCCTCTTATGTGCAGGGCTACGCCGCGGCGCTCGAGTCGTGGAAGAAGGCGAAAGTGTGTCCACCTCCTGCGGCCGATTGTCCGACCGCGACCTTTCCGTTCACGCTCGCGTGCAAGTACGACGCGGCGGATGTTCCGTTTCAGTATTTCGAGCAATTTGCCGACGTTCCTGCGCACATGAAGGACTACGGCGAGCTCGCGAAGGATCTCGCGAACGGCACCTTGCCCGAGTTCGTTTACATCAAGGCGATGGCCTTCGCGAACGAACACCCCGGAGTCGCCAACATCTCGCGTGGGACGAAATTCGTCGCGGACACCGTCGCGCAGATCGAGGCATCGAAGGTTGCGGACGACACGCTGATCCTGATCACGATGGATGAGGGCGGTGGATTTTTTGACCACGTGCCGCCGCCTCCGCCGGTTCCGACGGTGTATGACGCCGATGGCGACGGGATGGCGGTCCCGTATGGAACGCGGGTGCCGACGATCGCGCTCGGACGATTCGCGAAGAAAGGGTTCGTGTCGCATGTCGTCCTCGAACACTCGTCGATCGTGAAATTCCTCGAGCTGAATTTCGGCGGACCGGGAGCCGTAGGGGTTCTCGGAGGGCGCGACGGCTACGTGAACAACCTCGGCAGCCTGCTCGATCCGAAGACCACAGGCCTCGTAATTCCGGACGGCCCATGATGCCCGCGGATGACGACGGTGATGCCCTGGTGTTGGCGCCGGTGTTTTCGGTCGAGTTGGCGGAGCTTCCGGTTGCCGCGTTCGTGCTGCGTGATTCGGTGATCGTGGCCGTGAACGCGGCCTATGTCGCCCTGTTCGGTCGGTCCGCCGAGGAGACCATCGGACGCCACATGAGCGATGAGATCGTGGCCGGGGTCGTTTCGTTTGACGTTGAGCGGATGGAGCAGACACGCGAAGCCGTTCAGTCCCGCGAGAGTCCTTCAGGCTCCGTGAGGGTGCGGGTGTCGGACCCCGCCGGTCGCAAGCGCTCCCTGCGCGTGGAGTGGGTGCCGCTGCCGCAGCCTGGTTGCAGCGCGGTGTTCATGCTCGACGAAGAGCGGGATGAACGCGTCAAGGATATCTCCGACCGCCTCGCGCGGGCGTCGGCGTCGTTCTCGGGCGTGCACGCCGAGTCAGAGATCCTCGAGCGAGCCGTGCACGCCATCGTCGAGGTTGGGTTCACAGCCAGGGTGCTGCTCGTCCAAGGCGACGGGCCTGCGCTCGTCGACGGGCCGAGCGGACGGCCGCCCTCGGAGAAAAATCTCGGCGAGGGCAAGGATGCGGCGAACGCGGCGCAGCTTTCGCTCGCGCTCCTTCGGCAATTCAACCCGCAGTTCGATGAGGGAAGGGCGGCTTTCTCGGATGACGTCGATGCTGGGGTCGAGGCGGCTGGTGCGCTGAGTTTTCCGGTGACAGTGGGGCCCCAACCCCGCGCGCTGAGTGCTGCCGTGACGGCGACGGCGGAAGCCCAGGAGAGCGCGCGCGTTGGGGGGTCCTTCATCCAGATGCCGTTGCTCGTCGATGAGGCCGTGTTCGGAGCGCTTGTACTGACGGGCGCGTCGCTGTCTCCGGGCCTGGTCGGTCCATTTGAGATGTTCGCGGAGCTCATCGCGCGGGCCATTGAGAACGTGCGCATGCGCGCGAGGCTCGTCGAACGCGAGCGCCTGGCCGCTCTCGGCGAGGCGGCGGCCGTGATGGCCCACGAGGTGCGAAATCCAATTGCCGCGATCCTGAATGCCGTCGGGCTCATGCGGCGTGACGCGGCTCCGATCGCCGACATGCTCGCGATGATCGCGGAGGAGTCCAATCGTCTCGAACGCATCGTCACTGCGCTCTTGACCCTCGGACGGCCGCTCCTCCCGAAGCTTTCCGAGACGAACCTAATCGAAGTCGCGTTTGCCTCGCGAAACCTGCTTGTCGCACGTGATGCCAGCGTGGACGGCATCGCCGCCGAGGCCATCGTCATCAGCGGCCTCGCCGAGTCTCCGCTGGCTATCCTCGATCCCGATCTCGTCGAGTTGGCGGTGCTCAACGTGTTTCAAAATGCACTTCAGGCGAGTCCACCCGGAGGCCGCGTGCTTGTCTCCACTGAATTCCGCGATGGAATCCGACCCGCTACGGCGTTGTGTATCGACGACGAGGGCCCCGGCTTTCCGGCAGGTAGCGCCGAGCGCATCTTCGAGCCCTTCTTCACGACGCGGGCCGCCGGTACCGGCGTCGGGCTCGCGGTCGTCTTGCGCATCGTCGAGGCTTGTGGTGGTCGCGTCGAAGCGGGCTCGAGCCCGTCGGGCGGCGCGCGCGTGGCGCTCGTCTTTCCTGCGGCGAACTGATAGCGGCAGGAACGCGGCGCCGAGTCGGGTACAGTCGGCCTCGCTATGGCGCAGCCCCAAACGAATGTGGATTATGACGTGCTGCTCGTGGGCGCCGGCATCATGAGCGCCACCGTGGGAGCCTTGCTCGCGGAGCTCGATCCCTCGCTACGCATCGGTCTGCTCGAGCGCCTTGACCACGTCGCCGGCGAAAGTTCCCACGTGCGGAACAACGCTGGAACCGGGCACTCTGGGCTTTGCGAACTCAACTACACCCCAATAAATAGCGACGGTGGAATCGACACGCGCAAAGCCGAGCGCATCATGGAGTGCTTCGAGGTGTCGAAGCAGGCGTGGGCCCATTTCGTTCGTCGGGGGTTCGTCGATTCTCCCGATCAGTTTATCCGTTCGGTCCCTCACTTCTCGTTCGTTCGAGGCGCGGCCGACGTCGCGTTTCTCAAAGCGCGCCACGCCGCCCTCGCCGAGCGACCCTTGTTTCAAGGCATGCGCTATTCGAACGCACGGGCGGAGCTCGCCGAGTGGTTGCCGCTGATGCTCGATGGTCGCGACGAGCACGAGGAGGTGGCCGCAACGCGCTCCGAGCTCGGGACCGACATCGATTTTGGTGAGCTTGCGCGTGCTCTCCTTGTGCAGCTCGAATCGAGCGGGCGGCTCACGTTGCGCCTTTCGCACGAGGTGCGGGAGCTCGCGCAGGACGATGACCGTACGTGGATCATCGGTGTCGTTGATTCGGTGAACAATGTTCACCACGAACTGCGCGCGAAGTTCGTCTTTCTCGGTGCGGGGGGCGGGGCCCTCGAGTTACTCGAGCGTTCGGGGATCCCCGAAGCGAGCGGCTACGCCGGCGTGCCCGTCAGTGGCCAGTGGCTCGTGTGCGAAAACCCAAAGCTTACCGGACAGCACCACGCGAAGGTCTACGGTCGGCCGAAGGTAGGCGCGCCACCGATGTCCACCCCACACCTCGACTCGCGCCTGATCGACGGCCAGCCGCAGCTAATGTTTGGGCCTTTTGCTGGCTTTTCGACGAAGTTTTTGAAGGAAGGCTCCTACTTCGATCTGGTCCGATCGCTCACGCCGGACAACGTGCTCTCGCTCATCGGGGCTGGGCTCCACAACCTGCCGCTTACGCGCTACCTCGTCCACGAAGTGATGCAAACGTTCGACGACCGCATCGATGTCCTGCGCGAGTTCATCCCGCGCGCTGAGCCGGACGATTGGGAGCTTGCGATTGCGGGTCAGCGCGTTCAAGTGATCAAGCACGACGATCACGACCTTGGCCGGCTCGAGTTCGGCACCGAGATTGTCTCCGCGAAAGACAACACGCTCGCCGCGCTCTTGGGAGCGTCGCCCGGGGCGTCGACATCGGTGACGATTGCGCTCGACCTCCTCGAGGACTGCTTCCCGGAGCGAATGGACGCGTGGCGTCCCAAGCTTGCGCAGATCGTTCCAACCTACGGCACCAGGCTCGCTGCCGAGCCCGCGCTCGCGGCACGGACCCGGGCGGCCACGCACGACGTCTTGCGGCTACGGAGCTGAGCTGTCGCGCTGAGCGGCTAGAGGCCGAGGCGGTACTGAAATCCGAGAGAGGCCATCGGCCCGCCTATCGTGATGTCCTCGCTCGTCGTGTAGGCGGGGCTGTTGGTTGTCGCGTCTGCCGTGACGGTGACCTCACGCGAACCCCACACGGCGGCGCCGCCGGCCGCGACCGAGAGGGCAAGCGAGCCTGCGTCTCCGCGACCGATGAGCCAGGTGTGCACCCCCAAGGCGCCGTACGCGTAGCCCATGAAGCCGCCGCCACCTTCGGCGAAAAGATCGGTCGATTGCATCAGCGGAATGCTGAGCTTGCCGGTGGTCGCGCCATAGATGAACCCGGCCTCGCCGGTCGGTTTCTTGTGGTAGAGGAGCACGTTGACGAGCGAAAAATTGAGGCCATCGCGTGCGCCGAGTCGGATCACTTGTCCGAGTGAAAACGCGGTCTTTGTCTTCTGCGTGGCGGTCGTCGTGGTCGCCCCGCCCGCGGTCTCGTCGAACGCCTTGCCGTATCCGAGGATCGCGTCGAGGTCCCCGTTTACCGCGCTGACGCCGACACCGAGGCCGACCGCGAATGGGCGGGCATCGTAGCCGGCCTCCGCGAGCACGCTCGTCGAGACGGTCGCGCCATCCTTTGTGCCGCCGAGGCCGAGTGGTTGCAGGCGCGCACCCGCGAAATAGCCGCGCCCGAGGTAGGTGGCCGAGCCGTCGATCAGCACGCCGCCGCCGAGGGGCGTGCCGACGTTGACGAGCGGGCGAAGCGTGCCTGAGAAATCGATGAGGCCGGAAAGCCGTCGCGGAAAAACGAGGCTCTCCGACTCGTCTACTTTCGCTCGTTCCACCGCATCGCCGACAACGACCCTCGCCCCCCTCGCGACCTCCCCAAGGCACGAGTGCTCGCGCACGGCGATCACCTCGACTACGGCCACGCGCTCGCGGTTGACGTAATCGCCCCGCGACTCGACTACGGCTTGCAGCCGAAACACGCTCAGGCGGTCGCCCACCACCACGCCTTCGGCTCGCCCCGCGTCGATCTCGACTTCACCCGGGGACGTGCCAACGACGGCCATCGCGCGAACGACGGCGCGCGCTTGCGGCGGCTCGGGGGTCGGTATCCGCGGCATCTGCGGCGTCTCCATCATCGACGGTGCGGCGACAACTCCGGCCTCCGCTGACGGCGCCGGGACCGCGCGTCGTGTTTCGATTTCCATCCACGTTTCCGAGCCGACGTCGTGAAATCCGGTGACCTTTCCTTCGATGCCGCTTGCTCGCGCGACGAGCTTCGGCGCATTCGGCGCGGTCACGTCGTACTGCGCGGCACCTGCGCGGCCGAGGGCGACGTAAAGACGGTTGCCGACAAGGTGCACGGCCTCGACGCCGGCCGGGACAACGACGAACCGTGCGTCTCCGCTGACGAGGACGGCCGCGCCGTTGTCGATTTTCGCGGTGAGCGGGACTGCCACTGCGGTCGTCGTCGGCGGGGCGGTCGGCGGGGCGTCATCGGCGAGCGCGGGGGTGCTGAGTCCAACGGCAACGATCCCGAAACAGGCGGTCCATGCGTACTTCATCTAATGCTCTCCGGAGCGGGTGAACGCGCCGACGTCGACGCTCCCTGCGGGTTGGTATGCTAGGCGAACACGTTGCGGTTTTGGGGTAGAATTAGCGTATGACGTTTCGACTTCCGGTGTCGGGTTGGGTGGTGGGGGCGACCTGCGCCGTTGTGCTGACGGGCGCGTGCACCTCGCTCCTCGGTTCCTTCGAGGAGGCACCTGCCGTAGCGGTGACCTCGACGTCGGGGACAGGCGGAGCCGCGAGCTCTGGCGTAGGCGGCGTAGGTGGCGCGGGTCAAGGCGGCGCTGGCGGCGCGGAGCCGGTGACCGTGTTCGGCTGCGGCTGGGCCAACCCGTCGCACCAGCCGCTTGGGATGCCGTCGAACTCCACAGTGGCTGTCGAGTCGGTCCACATCGTGTCCCGCAGCAGCGCGAAGGCGCGCGTTGTCGTCACCGAGTTCAATTCGGTCACTTCGATGCGGTCGATGGCTATCTACGGACCGGGCAGTTCTTACTTCGCTTATCCGAAGGATTTCGAAGGAATCCTCGATGTCGGTCGGCTCGGGCCAAGCTCGATTGGCATCTTGATTTCCACGAGAAACGCCAATCAGGTCTACGGGGTGGCGATGCTCGAGGTCCCCGATTCACCCGAGACCCCCGCGGCTGCCGATGTGAAGACGACGACCGTGGTACCTCCCACGGGGTGGCCGGTGGACGGGGCTCCCGGCGCGATGCCTGGCAAGTTCGACGGGCGTTTCGTCGTCACCGATAGCCAAGTGGGTAGTTGGGCGATCGACTACGCGCTCGGTTACCGCACCGGAGCGGGCGCCTACGTTGCGACGTTCGGCCACACGAAAAACACGGCGCAAGGCTCGCAGCCTTTCGTGATCACGCCACCTGGTTACGCAAGCACCGAGCAGGACATTCAGCTCAACACTAGGCTCTTGCACATTCCGGCGGCGAATGCGCCGAGCGGAAAGTCGACGACGTACGTCTACCTAGGCAATCCGTCGCCAAACTCGAAAAATGCTGAGTTCGCGGCCGATGCGTCGACCAAAGGTTTCGTCACTCCGCGCGACCTGGGCCTCGCGGCCGTCGTTGGGATGATGGGTCGTCCCGACGGATTCAACGTCGCTCTGGCGACCGTTGGGAACAAGCTCGGCGTCCACACGTACAAGCTTCCGTTCGCGAAGCTCGGCAACTTCACCCTCGATGATGTGCCGACGACGGTCACCTTGAACGGCTTCGGCTACATTCCGGTTGGCGAAACGGCGGTCGATTGGTTCGGTGACGTCTTCACGTTGATTGGGGCCGGCCAGTTTCTCAACGAGGGGGTGGCTCCACTCAAGTTCGCATTCTTCGATGCGGCTGCGCGCGAGCGGGGGCACGGAGAGCTACCGTTCACCGGTAATCTCGAAGTTGGGACGACTCGGCTTTCGGTCAATCGAGTCTCGGCGACGAGCTCCGACACGTCGGGGGATGCGTTGATGCGCGAGTTCGAAGTCGCGTGGATCGAGCGACAGAAGTCGATGATGGGAGCGTCGTTCGATGTCGTTTATTACGACCGCCTGAAGTGCGTCGCGAGCGAACCTAACCCGTAAAGACGGCGCCGATCGCGCGGCCGAGGGTCTGCACGCGGAGGGTCATCGGGCGGTCGGTGATCAAGGTCTCGCCGCGGTTGATTGAGACGCGGCGCATGGCCACGCCGTCGATGCTGAGCGCGCCGTCGTATGCGTGAACGACCACGGTGTCGCCGCGGAGTTCGTGGGTGCCCGCGAGCAGCAAATGCACGTCGCCTCGCCAGCGTCCGCGGACCACCATGACGTTCGCATCGCGCACTCCTGGACCGCACGGAATGCCAACTGTTGGATTGTCGCCGGGGAACGCGAGCCCGCGACCAGCACGGGGCACCTCGCAGCGCGAACCGGGGCTTTCGAGCACGAGGCCAGCGCCTTCGAGCAGCACGATCGAGCGGTCAATGCCTGGGTATTCGGAGAACGGTCCCGCCTCTGGGACGTCCGCCAAAGAGAGCCGCCACGTCCACGCGCCCCCAACTGTGGCCGCATCCGTCGCAAGCTCGAGCGTCGAGCCGCGCCCGTTTTTCCAGGGAACGCGGCGTGGGTGGTCGAAAGGTAGGATGCGCATCGGGAGCTCGGCCGCATTGTGCCGGGGTTGACGTCCTCGTGCCACTGCGCGACAAATCGAGGCCGGATGGATCGCTCCGAGCTCGTCCTGCGACCGATCGGCGTTGCGCGCACACCGTTCGTCGAGCGCGTGGAAGCGCCGCGGCAACCACGAGCGGCGGCAGGCGTTGAAGGTCGAATCGAGCTTCATGCCGGGCATCATTTCGAAGATGCGCTCGCCGACCTCGAGGGTTGGCAATACGTGTGGATCCTGTTCTGGTTTCACGCGAACGAGGGCTGGCGTCCGAAGGTGTTGCCGCCTCGCTCGAGCACGCGGAGGGGGGTGTTCGCGACGCGCTCGCCGCACCGGCCGAATCCGCTTGGCCTCAGCGTCGTCGAGCTCGTGCGGGTAGAGGGTCTCACGGTCCACGTACGCGATGTCGACTTGCTCGATGGAACGCCCGTGCTCGACATCAAACCCTACGTGCCCTGGGCCGACGCGATCCCGAATGCGCGCACAGGTTGGCTCGACGATGAAGGAGAAGTCCGCGCATCTGCACCGGACTCGTTGGCCGAAAGACCGCGCGATCCCGTGCCTCAATGGGAGGTTGTTTTCGTCGCCCGGGCGCTCGCACAACTCGCGTATCTTTGCACGCTGGGCCTCGACGTCGAGGCCTCCGTGCGGGCCGTCCTCGTCCTCGGACCCCAGCCTCACGCGTACCGGCGCATTCGCGTCGAGGGTGATGGAACGCGGCGCCTCGCGCTCAAAGAGTGGCGCTACCGGTTTCGCGTGGAGGGCCGCACGATCGAGGTGTTCGATGTCGAGAGCGGCTACCGCCCGAAGGACCTCGAGCGTGGCGCCCCCGAGCTTGAAGCGCATCGCGCGTTCGCCGTGGCATTCGGCACCAAGCCTGCGTGAGGAGCCTGGTCGCGGCCGAAGGATGCGAGCTCCGCGCCAGGGCCAGGCCGAAAACTGAATTCGGGTCTTCAACGAAGTTAACGACCGCCCGCCAGGTCGTGTACTTTCCCGGGGAGCGTGAGTTCACGCTTTCGATGGCGCGCGCAGCGGCTTGGCCGCCATCCGGCAAGGACAACACGTGAACCCCAAGCAAACGACCTCATTCCGCTGGCTCACCTTCGCCGGAGCGTGCGCGCTGTCCTCGAACGCGACCGCGCAACAAGCCGTGATGTCGCGTTATGCGACGCCCGCTGCGGGTGACGCGTTCTTCTCGGTGTACGGCGCGAATGTCGGCGGCCACTTGGTGCCTCGCGCTCAGCTGACCTTCGACTACGAGCGTCGGGCGTTCGTTCTGACCGATGCGGCCGGCAAGGAGCTCGCCGTTCCTTCGGCCCAGCGTTCCTTGTTGCACGCGGCCGTGTCCTTCAGCATCGCGAGGCGGGTGCTCGTCACCGCGGACGTGCCCTTCGCGCTGAGCCAGTCGGGCGACACGGTTGCATTCGGCACCGCAAGCACGCTTGCAGCGACGCAGGGCTCGGCGATCGGGGAGCTGCGGCTTGGCGCGCGCGTTCGTCTCTTCGGTGGCTCCGAGGACCCGCTCCAACTCGCACTCGGCGGCTTTGTTTACCTCCCCACGGCCACCGACGCGTGGGGCGGAGAAGGCTACACGCACGCGCAGCCGACCATGCAATTGGGTGGGCGCTTCAAGCTTCTGCGCTACGGCGCGCACCTGGGAGCGCACCTGCGTCCATCGGAAGATCCAACGAGCCTCACGTATGGCGCGGCACTGGGTCTCTCGCTCCTCGACGACGCGCTGCTGATCGGGCCTGAAGTTCAAGGGAGCTTCGATGTCACCGACGGCGTGCCCATCGGTGGCGTGCTCGACTTGTCATCGGGCGCGGGAGGCGAGGTCATCGTCGGCGGTCAGTACCGTTTTTTGAAACATTTCGTCGCTGGCATTGCCGGCGGCAGCGGTTTCTCGACCGCCATCGGTACGCCCGAGGTTCGCGGGCTCGTGCGCTTCGGCTACGTGCCGGTGAGCGCTGACGCCGGTGCCGAGCCGCCCCCTCCGCTCGATTCCGACGGCGATGGCTTCTTTGACCCGAAGGACGCGTGCCCCGCAAAGCCCGGCATCGCGTCCGTCGATCCTGCGAAGAACGGCTGCCCCCCGCCGCCCGCTGACCGAGACGGTGACTCGTTTCCTGACAAGGCGGACGCGTGCGCGGACGTTCCGGGTGTCGCGAACAGCGATCCGAAGAAGAGCGGATGCCCAGCGGATACCGACGAAGACGGCACCTACGATGCCGACGACGGTTGCCCGTCCGAGGCGGGGTCCAAGGACACGAAGGGGGACGATCGCGGTTGCCCAGACAAAGACAAGGACACCATCGCCGACCGCAGCGACGCATGCGCCGGAGTGTTTGGTTTCCCGAACGCGAACGCGAAGCGGCACGGCTGCCCGCGCGCAGAGATCAACGCCAAAGAAATCGTCATCAACCAACGCATCGAGTTCGAGACCGATAAGACGACGATTCTCGAGGAGAGCTTCCCCATCCTCGACGCGGTCGCCGCGCTTTTGGAGGAGAACCCAGACGTCACGTTGCTCGAGGTGCAGGGCCATGCCGACGATGCGGGCGAGATGTTCAAAAACATTCTCCTCTCGCACAACCGAGCCAAAGCGGTGGCCGAAGGGATTGCCACGCGCGGGGTCTCGCGTGCGCGACTGACGCCGAAGGGCTACGGCTCCACCAGGCCCATCGAGAGCGGCACCTCGGAGGATGCGCGCAAAAAGAACCGGCGGGTTGAGTTCAAGATTGTGCTCCGCAAGCCGGGCCAGACAAAAACGAACTAGCGCGTGCGCTTACGGAGCCGCGCATCCTGGTCGATTCGTTGGATGAGAGCCGAGCGGAGGCGTACAATTGGAGCCATGCTTGGACAGCGTTCGGCGGTTTCACGTCTCGGGTTAACGGTGCTTGGCTTGGTGGCCTTTGCGTGTGGCACCCGGTCCGCGCTCGATACGCTGCCCGAAAACGAGCTGGTAAGCAGTCAGGGTGGCGCCGCGTCGAGCGTCGCGCAGGTGAGCAGCTCGCTCGTCACGGGGACGCCAACCGTAGGCGTTGGCGGCATGAACGCAACGGGCGCCGGAGGTGAGTTGGTCCCGCCCGACAGCGTGGCCGTCGTGGGTGTCGGAGGCTCGATGGCGACGACCAACAGCACCGTTACGAGCACCGCCGTCACGTCGAGTAGCGCGACGGTGGCATCGGGCGCTGGAGGCGGCGACAGCGTCGTCGATTGCGGCAATCAGGTGTGCGCATTCGGAAGCGTGTGCTGCTTCAATGCGCAGAACCAAGACAATAACGAGTGTTCCGCGACGGGCATGTGCGGCAAGGGTTCGGTCCCGCTTGCGTGCATGGGCGCCATGGATTGCGCGTCGACCGAGCAATGCTGTGCGGTGTTTCAGCAATTCGGTCCGGGCCCCGACGGCTACAAGGGCATCGCGTGCAAGGCTTCGTGCGACGAGCAAGGGCTAGGCAAGTTCGGCCTCGTGATGTGCAGCGACGAAGGTACCCCGTGTCCCGTCGGAACCGCGTGCAAGGCGAGTCAGGTCTTGCCGATGGGTTTCAAGGTCTGCGCGCCGTGAGCTTATCTGCGTGGCCTACGGACGCCGTGCTCAGCGGCAGCAGCCGAAGCGTCTTCCAGGGCCGGCTCGGTCGCGCGTCGCCCAACGTCCGGGTGGCAGCTCTGCGGCGATGACGAAGACGAGCCGCGAGCCTTCATCCACGTTCGTGACGTGAAAGGGGACGTCGTCGGCGCGGAACAGCAAGGCGTCGCCCGGGCGCAATGGAACCGTGTCGCCTTCGAGCCGCAGCTCGCCTCCTCGGGTCGCTTCGGTCACGACGAGCTCGAGGCGCACGTGCACGCGTCCCGGCACATTCGGTGGGAGGACCGCTGGGCCGAACGCGGCGCCCTCCGCGAGACGCTCGAAGCGGCATTGCCAATAGCCCTCGGGCGGCTCGCCGAGCAAGCCGAGGCCGCGCTGGGCGACACGTGCGCCGAGCATCCCGAGTTGGCGTTCCTCGAGTGGGCTCGCCGAGTGCCCTTGAAAACGATCGGACAGCTGCCATGGAACGCGGGCCGCGAGTGCGGTCAGCTCGCTGAGTGCGGCTTCGGACGCGAGGGCAGGGCTGAGCTTCATCGCGGGAGCGGGGACCTTTCGGAGTTTGGTTAAATCTAGCATTAACGGCGCGTTTCGTGGCGATTCCGGCGTGCGTTCGGTGAAAGCGCGACTAAACTTCATCGGGTGAGCGAAGCGAGAGGAGCGCTTTGGTCGCGGCTGCGGGTCCTACCCTTCGTCGTGGTCCCGGTGCTCGCGGTCGGGGGCATCGTTGCGAAGAAACTCGCGCCAATTCCCGTTATTGCGAGCCTCACGGTGCGCGGCACGGCGGTCGAAGCGGTTTACGCAACCGGTACGGTTGAAGCTGAGTCGCGCGTCTTCGTCCGGGCGAAGGTCGGCGGCACGGTCGCCGAGGTCCTCGTCAAGGACGGGGCCGCCGTAAAAAAAGGGGACCTGCTCGCCCGCATCGACAACCCCGTCGTGAGCTACGACCTCGAACGTGGCCACGCCGAGTTCGCTGCCGCCACGGCTCAAGGTGCTCAGGACGCGCCACAACTCGCCGCATTACGCGAGCAGGCGCGCGGTCTCGACGCCGACTTTGCACTCGCAAAGCAAGACCGCGAACGGTGCGAAGCCCTCGCCAAGGCTGCGGCTATCACGACCTTCGAGCTCGACCGCGCGCGCACACGAGTGACTCAGCTCGACGCGTCGCTCGGTGCGAATCTGGCCCAGCAGCGCGCGCTGCGGATCGATCTCAACGCCAATCAGGCCCGTTCCTCCGCGAACGTCCATGCGCTCGCGTCACGGGTCGCGGACACCGAGGTGCGGGCGCCTTCGGACGGCATCGTGCTCGGTAAGCTCGTCGAAGTGGGGGAGGTGGTGAGCCCCAACCAGACGCTCTTCAAAGTCGGTGACGTCTCGAGCCTGATCCTCGAGCTCATCGTGGATGAGGCCGATGTCGCGCGGCTGCATGCTCCAGGCCCTTTGGCGGCTACCGCGCCGCAGTCCGGTGCTGCGGAGGAGGGCTCGCGTGCGGTCGTTAGCCTCTACGCTTTCCCGAAGCAGGTGTTCCCTGGGCGCGTGTTCGAGGTGATGCCCGATGCGAATCGCGAGCGAAAGGCCTTCCTCGTCAAGGTGCGTCTTGCGGCGCCGCCCGTCGGGCTCAGAAGCGGAATGAGCGCCGAGGCGAACATCGTGCTCGGTGAGCGACCGAACGTCGTGCTCGCGCCGATTGCCGCGGAAGCGGATGGGTTCGTCTGGGTCGTCAATGACGGCCGTGTTCACAAAAAGGCGATTAAACTCGGCACTCGCGATCTTTTGAGGCTCGAGGTGACCTCGGGCCTCGAGGCCGGCGAGACCGTGGTTGTCGGCGGCGCGGACACCCTCGCCGAGGGAACTCGCGTCGCGGCCACCGTCAAGGAGCCCGAGCCGCTCGAGGCCTTGCCCCCCACGAACGGCGCCAAGAAAGCCGGCCTCTAAAAAGCCCCGCCAATGTCACGCGTCGTCTTCTTCATCGCCATGCGGCAGCTCTGGGACCGCAAGCTCTTGAACGGCATCGCCGTCTGTGGCGTCTCCCTCGGCGTGCTCACGCTGATCGCCATCAACGGCATCATGCAAGGGTTTCAGCACAAGTTCATCGACAACATCCTGCGCATCAGCCCGCACGTGACGCTGTTCGATCGTCAGCTACGACCCGCGCCGCCGCTGCTCGCCCGCGCGTACGATGGATTCGTCGTCACCGACGTCGCGCATCAGAGCCCGAGCGAGCGCAATTTACGCATCAGCCGGCCCGAGGAGATCGTCCGCGCACTCGAGGACATGAGCGAAGTTGTCGCGGCGAGCAAGCTGCTCGTCGGCTCGGCGGTGATTTCGCGCGGCTCGCAGCAGTTCCCCGTGGAGGTGCGCGGCATCGAGCCTACGCGCCAAGATCGCGTGACGCCGATCGCGAGCTACCTGCAGGTGGGCAACTACCACACGCTCGAGGCGTCACCGGATGCGGTCGTGATTGGCTCGGGGATCGCGTCGCGCATCGGTGCACACCTCGGTGAGGTGATCGTCTGCGGCTCGTCGCTCGGGACGCGGCTTAACCTCAAGGTTGTCGGCATCTACGAGTCGGGGATCCCTCCGGTCGACAACCACCGAGTCTACGTGACCCTTCGCAATGCGCAGGCCTTGCTTGGTCGGCCCGACGCGGTGGGGCGCATCGAAGTGAAGCTTCGCGAGCCGGACAACGCGCAAGTCATGAGCAGCAAGTTCGAGCACATGTTCGCGTACGACGGCGAGAGCTGGCAGGAGACAAACGCGAATTTTCTCGCGCTCTTCGTCCAGCAGAACGCGATCATCGGCTTCGTGGTTGGGGCAATTTTGGCCGTAGGCGGCTTCGGCGTGCTCGCGATTCAGATCATGATCGTCCTGCAAAAGACGCGCGATATTGCGATCCTTCGAAGCGTCGGCTTCCGTCGCAGCGACATCCTCGGCTGCTTTCTCCTGCAGGGCGCGATCATCTCCCTCGCGGGCGCGGCCGTTGGGGACATCGCGGGGCACTACGTCATCCAGATGCTCGGCAAACTGAAAAGTCGCACCGAGGGCCTCGTCAAGAGCGAGTATTTCCTCGTCTACGAGGATCCTCGTTACTACTACTATGGGTTCGCGTTCGCGCTCTCGGTTGGGCTTCTCGCGAGCTTGATTCCGGCGGTTCGCGGCTCACGAGTGGAGCCCGTCGATGTCCTTCGGGGGCAGCTAGGCTAAGCGATGAGCGTGCCCGTTGCTCGCGACGCCGACACGCACCGGCTGCTGCCGTGGCCACCGGCTGGGGCGATCGTGCTGGAGACTCGCGGCCTCGTTCGCGATCTCGGTACCACCGTGAAGAGTCGCATTCTCGACGGCATCGATCTCACGATTCGCGAAGGCGAGTTCGTCAGCCTGACCGGCTTCTCGGGCTCGGGCAAGAGCACCCTCTTGTACCTGCTCGGTGCGCTCGATCGGCCCACCGCCGGCGAGGTGCGCATCGACGGCGTGGACATCGGCAGCCTCGACGACGACGGACGCGCGGCGCTGCGGGGTGCGAAGCTCGGCTTCGTGTTTCAGTTTCACTTCCTCTTGCCCGAGTTCACGGTGCTCGAGAACGTGATGCTCCCGATCTTGCGGCGCGGCGCACGCACTCGTTCCGACGCCGAGGCCCACGCCCGCGAGGTGGTCGAGTCGCTCGGCCTCGGCGAGTTGATGCAGCGTCGCCCGTCGCAGCTCTCCGGTGGTCAGCAACAACGTGTGTCGATCGCGCGCGCGGTGGCCAATGACCCCCGCATCATTCTCGCCGATGAGCCGACCGGAAATCTCGACAGCATGAATGGCATGATCGTGATGGACGTGTTTGAGCGACTGGCGCGAGTCCAGGGCATCACCGTCGTCATGGTGTCGCACGAGCGCAGCTTCGCGCAGCGGACCTCCCGCCAGCTTGTGATGCGGGACGGTCAGGTCGTCGAGGATCTCGACCAGCGGTGACGTGCACGCGGCTGTGCTAGACCCCGGACCAACGATGTTTGAAGTCCCTCCGCGTCCGCCGCTGCCCGCCGAACAATCCGCAGCGGGACCGATGAGCCTCCGGTTCGAAGACGTCTCACAAGACGGACGCTTGATGCTGATGTCGATCCCCCACGGCCTCGGTGAAGTTCTCTGGCGGGAGGTGCTCGCGCGGCACGCGATCTATTTGGGTCTGCTCGCCGATGGAATCATTCCGATCTTGTCGCGCCTCGTCATCGGAAGCCTCGATGCGCCGATCTCGATTCGGAGATCTCTCGAGGCGGACGCTGGGTTTCAGCTCGCGCACACGGTCAATGCGGGCGGGGAGGTGGACCGCCTCGTCTTGAATTTGTGGCTCGACGTGTACGGTGAGTGCGGCTCGACGTACGGCACGCCGCCCGCGCGCGCCGGGGAGCGCCTGCATGTGGGGCGCGTGTTCGCCGAGCACGTGTTCACGCGGCTCTTCGCGGGGCCGGGCGAACGCAAGGTGCTGCGCTTCGAGGGGCACGGCTTGCCGCCCGTGCCGGAGGCGCGTTACGAGTGGCGCGCGGCGGACGCGCTCTTCACGTTGCCGGAGGGCGCGCGGTGGCTCGACGACGAGCTCGTGCGGGACACCACGGTGGTCGTGTTCGGCATTGGCCAGACCGACGCGAACCAGCACGTCAATTCGCTCGTGTACCCCGCGATCGTCGAGGCCGCGGCGCTGCGGCGGTTTCACGCGATGGGTGAGCCGTCGGCGCTTCTGCCGCGCTTCGCCGAGCTCGTTTTTCGGAAGCCGAGCTTTGCGGGCGAGGCGGTGACGTTGGCGACGCGCGCGTTTGCGATGGGCGAGCGACTCGGGGTCGTCGGCGTCGTTGGAGCCGACGGTGAAGCGAGGCCGCGCGTGATTGCGCAGATGCTTTTCGAGCGGTAGTGCGTCTCGGGCGATCAGCTCGCGAACATCGTGATGTCCGTGGCTGCCGCAAAGCAGATCTCCTTCGCGGCGTCCCAATCCGGATGACGTACGAGGAGGAAACCATCGGACACGAGCGTTTGCTTCCAGTCGCGGCGGTGGCTGCCCGGGCGGAGGAGTTGGTCCTCCACGAGGAAGCGGCCGTAGCGCTGTTTCCAGTGCTCGAGGCCGAATATCTTGGAGATGCGACCCTGGCCTTTCGCGCGCTTAAAGACGATGCCGCAATTGTAATTGCGGGTCGTCGGAGCTTCGAATGAATCCCACGCGGCGACGCGCGCCCACTCGCGGAACAGATCGATGTCCGCGGTGTGGTTCATCTGATCGACGAGGTGTGCGCCTCCGGGTCGGCAGCCGATCTCGCCGAAGACCGCTTCGCCTTTCGGCGTATAAAACCACTCCATGTGGGTAAAGCCGCTGCCCATGCCGAGCGCACGAAGGACGCTGCGGCCGAGCTTGAGCCCCTTTTGGATCTTCGCTTGCTCGAGGTCCCGCACCGTGATGATGACCGGGCTTATCCACTCGTTGGAGCGCGCCTCGAGAGGTTTCGGCAGGTATTGCGCGACGTTCTCGAAGGCTGGGCGCCCGTTGATGCACACCGTGTCGTAGGTGAATTCCTCCCCTTCGATGTACTCCTCGACGCTGACTTCCATGACGCCGCGCATCATGCCGAGCACGCGCTCGAGCTCGGCACGGTCGCCTACGCGGTACGTGTTCGCGCTGCCGGCACCGGCGATCGGCTTGACGATAAGCGGGTAATCGATGTGTTCGGCCGCGGCGCGGACGTCGTCTGCGGTGACGGCGCGGGCGGACCTCGGAGTACGGAGGCCGGCCGCTCGCACGCGTTCCTTCATGAGCTCTTTGTCGCGAAAACCGCGCACCGCGTCGACGCTCATCCCGGGGATCCCCCAACGCTCGCGGAGTTTTGCCGCGAGGATGACGAGCGGCTCCCAGTTCGTCCATACGCGGTCGACGCGATGGCCTCGCAGGGCGGCCGTCACACGCGCGACGACGTCGTCTTCATCCATGATGCGTGGCACGGCGACGTAGTCGGTAAGGTAGCTTTTGACCGACTGCGGGAGCCGCTCGCGCGGAGTGTCGCCGACGCCGATTACCTCGGCACCCACCTCGGCGAGGCCGCGGCAGTACTCGATCATCTCGGGGGGATAGCTCGGGGCGAGGAATAGGACGCGCATCGGGGCGCGAGAGTAGCAAACTTGGGCCGGCGTGGCGGCGGAGAACTCGCCCCATCAGGCGCGCATTTTGGCCGTCGCCGTCGCTCGTCGCCGATCCGCCGCGTCGCGACTTCAGCTAGTGTCTCAGGCTTCATGCGACCCGTCGTCTTCGTGGCCCCGTTCCCGCTCGAGACCACCCTCCGCTTCGCGCGTGCCGCGTCGCGCCTACCCGGCGTTCGCCTGCTCGCCGTCGTGCAAGAGGCCCCTCGCGGCAGTGACCGCAAGCTCTTCTCCGAGGTTGTCGTCGTGAGGGATGGCCTCTCGACCCCGCACCTCGCAGAGGCCGTCGATGCGCTCCGCAAAAAATACGGGCAGCCGCAGCGTATCATCGGGGTACTCGAGGTGTTGCAGGTGCAGCTCGCGACGTTGCGCCAGCACTTCGGCGTGCCCGGCACGGACCCCGACACAGCGGACCTCTTTCGTGACAAGGCGCGGATGAAGGACCGCCTCCGCGCCGCCGGCTTGCCCGTCGCGAAACACGCGCTGATTCGCACGCGCGTCGACGCGGAGCAGTTCATGCGGAGAGTCGGCTTTCCGATGGTACTCAAGCCCCCGGCCGGGATGGGCGCCAAGGCGACCTTCCGAGTCAACTCAGCGGAAGATCTCTTCCGCGCGGTGGGCGGGATGGGCGCGAGCGCAGCGAATCCCGTGCTCGCCGAAGAATTCCTGACGGGGGAGGAGGGCAGCTACGACACCGTAACGACGGGCGGCGTCCCGCGCGCGGACTCGATCTCGTACTACTTGCCGACGCCACTACAGGTCCTTGAAAATCCATGGATCCAGTGGTGCTGCCTCTTGCCGCGCTCGATCGAGACGCCCGAGTTCGCCGCCGTGCGGGACGTCGGAGTGAAGGCGATCCAAGTGCTCGGCCTGCGCGATGGCTTCACCCACATGGAGTGGTTCCGCAGGCCCGACGGTTCGGTCGCGATAGGGGAGATTGCACAACGCCCGCCGGGTGCGAACATCACGCGCATGATCGGTCTCGCGAACGACATCGATCCCTACCGCGCATGGGCGCGCGCCGTGATCGACGGCGCGTTCGACGGCTCGTGGCAGCGTCGGCACGCGGTCGGCTGCGCATTCTTTCGTGGGATGGGCCGCGGTCGCATCAGCGCGGTCACGGGCGTCGCGGATGCAAACCGCCTCGTGGGTCGTTACGTGGAGGAGGCCGAGATGCCGCGGGTCGGCGCGCCGAAGAGCGACAGCTACGAAGGTGATGGACACGCGATCGTCCGCTCCGAGAGCACCGATGTCGTCCGTCGTGTACTGCGCACGATGATCGAAACCGTGAAGGTGCACTACGCATGAAGATCTTGTTCGTATCCGCGGAGGTCGCGCCGTTCGCGAAGACCGGTGGCCTCGGCGACGTTGGCGCGGCTCTGCCACGTGCACTGCGTGCCGCGGGGCATGACGTCCGCATCGTGCTGCCGTGTTACCGGCGGATCCTCGAGGGCAACTACCGCTTGCGGATGTTGTTTCCGCCGATAACTCTCAGCGTCGGACCGGCACGCCTCTCGTTCGAGACGCTCGAGGCGACGCTCCCCGGCTCCGATGTGCCGGTCTATCTCGTGCGTTGCCCAAGGCTCTACGATCGGCCGAACATTTACACCGGTGATGGCGACGAGCACCTCCGCTTCGCACAGCTCAACTGGGCAGCATTGCGGATTGCGCAGCAGCTCGGCTTCGCGCCTGACATCGTCCACGCAAACGACTGGCAGACCGGCCTCTTGCCGTTGATGTTGAAGACCGTTTTTGCGTGGGATCGCCTGTTCGAAAACACGCGAACTGTGCTCACGATCCACAACATCGGCCATCAAGGATCCTTTCCCGCATCGGCGATTGGCGACGTCGGCTTGGGCATGGTGGCGTCGAGCTTCCATCAGGAGCAACTCGCCGCCGGGCGCATGTCGTTCATGTTGACGGGGATCCTCTACGCGAACGCCATCACGACAGTGAGTCCGACGTACGCCCGGGAGATCCAAACTCCGGAGCACGGCGTCGGCCTCGATGGATTTTTGCGCGCCCGGCGTGACGTCCTCTTCGGGGTCTTGAACGGCATCGACGAGACCGAGTGGAGCCCCGAGACGGACCGTCACCTTCCGCACCGCTACAGCGTCGATGACATGACGGGCAAAGCCGCGAACAAGGACGCCCTTCTTACGGAGCTGCGCTTGCCGAAGCGACCCGGCGTGCCGCTTATCGGGATGGTGACGCGCTTGGCCTGGCAGAAGGGCCTCGACCTCTGTTTCGAAGCGTTGCCGGCGCTCTTCATGCAGCGTGACGTTCAGCTCGTCGTGCTCGGCTCCGGTGAACCTAAATACGAGGCTTTCTTCGGAGAACTCGCGCGTCGGCTCCCGAACCGCGTGAGGTTCATCAACCGATTCAGCGAGCCGCTCGCCCACCTGATCGAGGCCGGCAGCGACATGTTCCTCATGCCGTCACGCTACGAGCCCTGCGGGTTGAACCAAATGTACAGCCTCGCGTATGGCACGCCGCCTATCGTGCATCGCACGGGCGGTCTCGCCGACACGGTCTCGCAGTGGAACCCCACGACGGGTGAGGGCAACGGCTTCGTCTTCGATCATTTCGATGCGCGCGGGTTGAAGTGGGCGCTCGGCGCCGCTGTCGACGCGTACCGCGCGGGGCGAGGCTGGTCGCGTCTCGTTCAGAATGGGATGCGCGCGAAGCTCGGGTGGAGCCACCGCGTGCCCGAGTACGAGCACCTTTACAAAGCGATAGCGTCGCGCTGAAGCGAGAGGGTCGCGCGGAGACGGCGCGTTTCGCGCTGAGGAGGTCGCTCAAACGTCGCGAATCCAGAACCGTTCTGGTAACGTTGCGCCCCCACCGATGCCCGTCAACGTCGTCTTCCTCGAGCCCGCCTTTCCCTCGAACCAGCGCGAGTTCGTTCGCGCACTTCACGCCGTCGGCGCTCGCGTCATCGGCATCGGTGAGCGGCCGCTCGAGGCGCTCGGTGATGAGCTGCGCTCGCAGATGGTCCACTACGAGCGGGTGTCGAACGTCACCAGCACGGCTCAGGTCGAGCGGGTCGTCAAGGCGCTGCAGCGCAAGCTCCACATCCACCAACTGGAGTCGACGATCGAAGCGCACGTGATGTGCGCCGCCAAGGTCCGTGAATCGTGCGGGATCCCAGGTACGAGCGTCCGAACGACCTACCTCTGCCGCGACAAACCCGCCATGAAAGATGCGCTCCGCGCGGCGGGCGTCTCGTGCGCTCAATCGATAGGCTCAGCCGATCCAGCCGAGATCCGCGAGTTCGCGAGCCGGGTTGGCTTCCCGCTGATCCTCAAGCCGCGTGACGCGGCAGGCGCTTCCGGAACGATGAAGTGCAACGATGCGGCCGAGCTCGAGAGCGCGATGAGGTCGTTCGGCGTCATGGCGGGGCGCAGCGTCGCCATCGAGGAGTTCATCGAAGGGCACGAGGGCTTCTGGGACACGTTGACCGTCGGCGGCCGCGTCATCCACGAGTTCGTCAGCCACTACTACCCCAACGTGCTCGATGCGATGCGCCATCGCTGGATAAGTCCGCAGTTTATCGCAACGAACCGCCTCGATGCGGTTTCCGGTTACGACGAGCTCAAGGTGATGGGCCGCAAGGTCCTCGGCGCGCTCGGCATCGAGTCGAGCCCGACGCACATGGAGTGGTTCGCCGGTCCGAAGGGTCTTAAATTCAGTGAAATCGGGTGTCGTCCGCCCGGGGTTCGCGCCTGGGATCTCTACGCGACGGGCAACGACGTCGACATCTACCGCGAGTGGGCGATGACGATGGTGCACGGCCGCCCGAGCCAGGCGATGTCGCGCCGGCTGTCCGCGGGCATCGTCGCGCTGCGGCCGACTCAAGACGGTCGCATCGTCGGTTACCGCGGTCTCGGCGAGATCGAGCGTGCGTTCGGCCAATGGATCATCGACGTTCACTTGCCCTCACCCGGTACGGCAACGCAGCCGGTTGACGCGGGCTACATGGCGAACGCCTGGATTCGCATGAAGCATCCCGACTACGACGAGCTCCGCCGCATGCTCGACATTACGGGCCGCACCGTAAAGGTTCTCGCGCGCTGAGGAGTTCCGCATTGGGTCCACCTCGCCGTCAATCCTCAAAGCCCGCACCTCGCGTGCGGCAGGCGTCGACCAACGACGACGCACGCCTCGGCCCGTGCGCGATCGCGGTCCTCGGCCAGCAGCGTTTCGTCCGCACCTTGTCGTCGGCTATCGCGGCGCTGGATGTCCGCGGCCGCTTCGCGCTCGTGACGGCGGGTTGGCAAGAGCGCGAAGGTGAAGACCAAGAGCTCACCGATTATCTCGGTGGAAACACCGTCAACCTCCGTCTGCATCGGCGCGCCGACGAACTCTTTCAGAATGACCGGGAGCTCGCCGAGGCTCACCGCAAGAAGCAAGAACTCTTGCGCTACAAGCAGGACTTCTACCGCATTCGACTCGAGCACGAGCTCGCGGCAAACCACGTAATTCGTCTCCGTTCCGCGCCGAAAGAGGTCCTGGAACAAGAGGAGCAAGCGTCGGTCGTGGCCGTCCAACAGCTCGACGCGTATCACTTGAAGCAGTGCGCCAAACTGCATGACGACTTCGAAAAAAAGCTCAAGCCGAGCGAGCGCCCCAGCGTACGGCGCCACATGGATGAGATCGCCGAACTGCTCGAGGGTTCGAAGGCCATCGCGATCGCTGGAGGACACGTCGCGACGCTGATAAACCGCATGCGGCTCTTCGACCTCGCCGGCATCATGGGCACACAAGCCGTCTTCGCGTGGTCCGGCGGAGCGATGGCGATAAGCGAGCGCGTTGTGCTCTTTCACGACAACACCCCGGAAGGCGCCGTTGCGGCCGAAATCCTCGACTTTGGCCTTGGCCTCTTGAAGGGCATCTTGGTTCTACCTCAGCCCGAACAACGCCTGCACCTCGACGACAAAGAGCGCGTTGGCGTGATGGCGCGCAGGTTCGCGCCGTCGAGGGTCCTCGCGTTTCCGGCGAGCTCGCACTTGACGTTGCGCGGAGATTCGATTCACAGCGCAGAAAACGTGTCCTCACTCGATGTCGATGGCGTCTGTCGTCCGTTCACGGAGCAAGCGTCATGACGCCTTCGATTGAAACGCTCCTCGCCGACCAACCGACGAACGAAAAGGTCGATGCCTGGATGAGCGGGCGCAAATTCCCGCTCGTCGAACAGACTGCCGCCACGTTCGTTTGGCGCGGCGAGGCCGAAGGCGTCAAGCTGCGGCACTTCATCTACGGCCTCGAAACAGCCCAGCCGCTCGCGCGCGTGCCCGATACGGATCTTTGGTGGCTGACCACCGAGGTCCCGCCGCGTTCACGCATCGAATACAAACTCGAGGTGATTCGGTCGCACGGCAGCGAGTGGGTACAAGATCCCCTGAACCCGCATCGTGCGCGCGACCCGTTCGGTGCGAACAGCGTGCTCCAGGGTGACGGCTATCGCATGCCCGAGTGGGTCCTGCCCGATCCGAAAGCACGTCGCGGGGTACTCGAGCCGTTCTCGCTGCACAGTGCCGCGTTTGGTCAGCGACGCGGTGGTCACATCTACTTGCCGGCGCGCTTCCGGCCAACCCGGCAATACCCGCTTCTGGTGATGCACGACGGCGCGGATTACCTCAAGTACTCCGGCATGAAGTCCGTCTTCGACAACCTGCTCGAGCGCCTCGAGGTGCCCGACATCATCGTGGCCCTCGTGGATTCACCTGACAGGCTTGTCGAGTACGGCAACGACGAACGCCACGCGCGTTACCTCACCGAGGAGCTCGTGCCGCACCTCGCGTCGCGCTTCCCACTGCTCGACCAACCGCGCGCTCGAGGGCTCATGGGCGCAAGCTTCGGTGGGGTCGCGTCGTTCTCGACCGCTATCCGCTACCCCGGCTTCTGGGGTCGCCTCTTGCTGCAGTCAGGGTCGTTCGCTTTTACCGACATCGGGCGGCGCAACCATCGCGGTCCGGTGTTCGACCGCGTGGTTGAGTTCATCAACGAGTTTCGTAATGCGCCGAGGCCGGTGAGCGAACGCGTTTTTGTGAGCTGCGGCGTCTACGAGTCGCTTATCTATGAGAACCGTTCGCTCGTGCCGATCCTCGAGGGGACGGGCATGCAAGTGCGCTTCGTCGAAGCGCGCGACGGTCACAATTGGGAGAACTGGCGCGATCGTTCCCGCGAGGGGTTGTCGTGGTTGTTCCGCGGTCCGCAGATGATGGTTTACGAGTGAGGTGTAGAAGTGGCCGATAAGGAATTGGTTCGTTCGATTGGTCTCTCGCTGGGCGCCGACCTGTGTTGGCCGCTCTGTTACGAGCACATGATGCGTCGCCTGGATTTGCGGATCCCGAGCCCAGAGGGGACGATCCGCTTCGACGTCGAGCGCGTGTTCATCGAGCCTTTCGATCTCGAGCGAGACTGCAAGTACGACGTCGTGATCGACCGCCTGACCCACTGGTACCACACCAGTCGGGAGTGGATTAAAAAGGCGATCATCATGAACGACCTCTACGTGTTCAACAACCCGTGGTCGCTCCAGTCGATGGAGAAGCACACGTCTTACTGCGCGATGATGCGCCTCGGGATGCCTATCCCGAAGACGTGGCTCGTTCCGCCGAAAGCGTACACGGAGGCGAACCCCGACGTTCACCCGACCTTGAGCCGCTACGCGAAACTCTTCGATCTCGGCAAGCTCGGCGAGCGCGTCGGCTATCCGAACTTCGTCAAGCCCTACGACGGTGGCGGCTGGCGCTCGGTTGTCCGGTGCGCGGACGAGCAAGCGCTCCGCGATGCCTACGAAAAATCAGGGACCGACGTGATGCACGTCCAGGCGGGCGTGGCTCCCTTCGACCGATTCGTCCGCACGATCGGTTTTGGCCCGCAGACGCACCACGTTCTCTACGACCCCGAGGCGCCGCTTCACGACCGCTACACGATGGATCAGAACTTCATCTCTACGGCCGAAGAGGACCACCTGCGCAAGACCACGTTGACCATCAACGCGTTCTTTGGCTGGGAGTTCAACAGCTGCGAGTCGCTCCGCAAAGAGGGCGTCTGGTACCCGATCGATTTTGCGAACCCGTGTCCGGATTCGCAGGTAACGAGCCTGCACTACCACTTTCCATGGCTCGTCACGTCCTACCTTCGCTGGAGCATTTTCTGCGCGGCGACGAAACGCAAGATGCGCCAGACCCTCGACTGGACGCCTTTCTACGAGATCGCCGACAGCGGCGCGAGCTTCGAGGAGCGCCTCGACGGTTACGCCGCGATCGCTGAAGACCGCTTCGAGTCCGCCCGCTTCGAGGAGTTCTGTAGCAAACACCTCTCTCACCTCGATGAGGTCGCGTGGGAATTTTTCGCGAGTGGCGACGCGAAGGATGCCGTCCGCAAGAAGGTGACTGTGCTCTTCCCAGCGCACGAAATTGAGCAATTTACCGAGCTCTTCTGGGGACGCATCCAGAAGTGGCGCGCCGACTCTGCCTCCACGAAATGAGCTCTGCCATGCACGTATCGACCCGTTGGTATTCCGAACGCGTTCGCCGCGAGGTGACGCTCAACCGCTGGGGCCATGATGGCCAACCGGTGCTGATCTTTCCGACCGCAGGCGGTGACGCGGGGGAGATCGAGCGCTTCCACGTGATCCGCGTGCTGAAGGACCTCATCGATGCGGGGCGCATCAGGGTCTACTCCTGCGACAGCGTAGGCGGGCAGGTGTGGTTCACCAAAGAGGGCTCGCCCGAGTACCGGATGTGGATGCAGCACCAGTTCCACCAGTACGTAAAGCACGAGCTTGCGCCGGCGATTCGTCGCGACTGCAAAGACGATGACGTCACGATCTGGGCGAGCGGCGCATCGATTGGCGCGTTTCACTCGGTTGCCGCGGTCTGTCGCTTCCCGGATATTTTCAGCCGTGCCCTGGCGATGAGCGGCACGTTCAACATCCTCCGGTTCATCGAGACCGATTTTAAGTACACCGAGGAGTACTTCGTCTCATCGCCGCTGCAGTTCGTGCCGACCTTGAGTGGACCCCACCTCGAGAAGCTTCGCGAGCGGTTCATCCTCTTCGCGACGGGCGAAGGGCGCGCCGAAAATATCGGTGAGAGCTGGGCGATGGCGAAGTTGCTCGGGCAAAAGCGCATCCCGAACCGGGTCGACTCGTGGGGCCCGGATTGGCACCACGACTGGCCGACCTGGCGGAACATGTTGCCGAAGTACCTCGGCGAGTGGACCGAGAAATAGAGGGGGTCGTCGGCTCTACGGCGGGGTCGTCAGGGCGGGTAGCTGACGAGGAAGACGTCCGTATTGCCGGCGCTCGTCGCGGTGCCGGTGCCGAAGTCGGCCTTGCCCGTGAAAAATCCCCCGGCGTGAACGTCGCCTTGTGGTCCGATGCCGACCGCGGTGGCCTGCTGGTAAAAGCTTGGATCGCCGTGCGCGCGTGCCCAATGACCTGCGAGCATGGGGTCGAGTTTCGCGACCAGGACGTCGCGGCCTCCTTGGCTTGTGAGGGCGCCCGTCCCGAACTCGAGCGTGCCGGTCGTGAAGCCACCTAAGGCGACGTACCCGTTCGCGTCGCGCGCGAGGGCATGTGCGGACTCGTCCCCGCTACCGCCGAAGCGGCGACTTTGGAGATGGGCGCTCTTCGCGTCGAGCTCGACTACGAAGAGGTCCAGGCCGCCGGCGCTCGTCAACACGCCACCACCGAAATCGATCGCGTTTTCGAACTCGCCCGCGAGGAGCGGTCCGCCTGCTGCGCCAAGTGCGGCCGCGCGGCCGGCGTCGCTGCCGGTTCCGCCGAAGCGAGCCGCGTAGGTCGCGGCGCCCGTGCTGCCGTCGAAACGTGCCACGAGCACGTCGGTGCTGCCCGCGCTCGCGAGGTTTTTCCCGGCAAGACTGAACGCGCCCGAAAAATCACCGACAACGTGCACGCGCCCCTGAAGGTCGACCACGACGGCGCGACCGATCTCGTAATCGGTGCCGCCGAAACGTGTGCCCCACAAGGCTGCTCCGGTTGCGCCATCGAGCTTCGCGACGAAGGCGTCTTGCGCGCCGATAGCGGTGATGTTGCCGTTGAACGTCATGGTTCCGGCGAAGGCTCCGGTCAGCACGGGATTGCCGCTCCCGTCGACGGTGATGCCAAGCGCGTTTTGATCGTCGGTGACGTTGCCGAATCGCGCGGCCCATAAGGGTAGACCATCGGCGGCTGCGAGCTTGGCGACGAACGTGTCCGAGCCCCCGACGCTGGTGAGGGTCGTTGCGCCGAACGCGATCGTGCTGCGGAAGTACCCGGTGACGAGCGCGTTGCCCGCGGCGTCGACGGCGACCCCCAGTGCGGCCTGATTGTCGGTGGGGTCGCCGAAGCCATAGCCCCACAGAGCCTTGCCCGTCGAGTCGAGCTTCACGACGAACACATCGACGCCGCCCGTGCTCGTCAGCGTCACGCCGCCGAGGGAGAAGCTGCCTTCGAACTCGCCTGCGACGATGATGTTGCCCGTCGCGTCGACGGACATCGCATGGATGAACTGGCCTGCCGCATCACCACCGGTGACGGCCCAGCTCGTCGCGCAGAGGGGGTTTTTGCCATCGCAATCTTCATCGACGGGTGTGGTGCACGACTCGATGCCCGGGAGGATTTGCCCCGTGCACTCGCCCCACGCCGAGCCGTCGTCGCTGCACATGCGCACGCCCGGGATGCACGCTCCGATGTTCTCGGTCTTCGGGTCGCCTTCGTAGCAGTACGCGGAGGACTTCGGCTTGCACGCGCAGCCTTCTCCAGCTTCGTTCGTCTTGCCGTCGCAGTCATCGTCGAGGGGGGAGAGGCAGCTCTCGGGCGCCGGGAGCACTTGTCCAGCGCAGCCCATCCAGCCCCGGCCGTCGTCGAGGCACGCATCGGTGCCGCCGTGGCAAGCTCCGACGTCTTTGGTGCCAGGGGGACCTTCGTAGCAGGCGCGCGTCGCGTTCGGTTCGCAGCCCATCGTTGGCGCGCCACCATCACCCGCGCCGCCATTGCCCGCACTTCCCGTCCCGACGTGGCTTCCGCCAACGCCGCCGCCGGTCGCGGTCGCCGACCCGCTTGAATGCGTAGCTCCCGCCGAACAGGCCACCACGGCCGCCCCGAGGCTGAGCGCGAGCAGCGTCGTACGAGCGCGCTCGCGGTTCACTGCGCCACCTGGGTTGTGCATCCAAACTCGAGCGTGAGCGCACCCGTGGGGTCTGTTTTGACGAGCTCGCAGGCGACGCCGCAAAGAATGACCTTCGACTTGTCGGCGTTGTATTGCCAGCCGTTGGCGTTGGCGCAGGCCTTCGCGTCCTGGAAAAGCTCGATGTGATTGCCCATGGACGAGTCGAACGAGACGTTGACCTTTTCGTAGTCGATGGTCTCGCCTCCTGCGTTCGGAAGCTCGAGTTCACAGCTCAGCGCCGTCCCGCTGATTTTTTCGAGCGCCGCGGTAAGCTCGGTTGCAAAATCGAGGTTCGGATCCGTCATGTCGAAGTGGCAGTCACCGACATTCGCGGGTGCCGCACCGTGGTTGCACTGAGGATCGAGGGGCGTTCCGCCGGCCCACGCGATGCGCGACAAAAATGAGCGAGCGGGATCGCTCCCCGGAGCACCGATGACGAACGTGCGAATGTTCACGGAGAGCGCGAGCGGCACCGTCTTGGTGACGAGCGTTTCCTCGAGGTTTTTAGCGCACGTTTCGGCGCCGTCGGTGAGCAAGATGACGAACGTGTTGCCGGGTAGCTTCAAGTCCTCGTGGAGATGCTTGTAGCCGAGCGTGACGGCACCGACGATCGGGGTCGCGCCTTTCGGTATCACGCCATCGATGCTGGAGCCGATGACGCTCCGCTGCGCGGCGGACAGTGGCCCGAGCGGAACGGCAGGGCTCGAGGCCACGCCGCAGGCATCATCGGAATTGAAGTAGCTGATGCCGACGTTCGTCGTCGTGGGCATTTTGGCGACGGCTTTTTTCAGTGCGTCGACCACGATGTGCCAGCGTGATGGTTTCGTTGGATCTTTCGGCACCGGGTTCAGCTCGCACGCGCTGCTCGACTGAAGCGGCGGGGGATTGCAGTTCATGCTGCCGCTCCTGTCGATGACGAACAGAATGTTGGTCGGCTCGAGCGTGCCTTCGATGACGTTCTTCGCGCAGGCTTCGGTGCCGCCTGAGCCGCCGCTTCCCGAACTCTGGAAAATCCCGGTACCCGTTGTTCCGCCCGTTCCGCCCGTTCCCGTCGAGGAGTTCGCGTTCGTCGTGGTGGCCGTCGTGAGCTCGCTTGCGCGGTTTGCGCTGCAGGCGATGCCGAGACCGAGGACGAGACTGGCCAAGGTCCTCGATGAGGCGCCGCCGGACGAGCCGAAGAAACCGGCAGAGATCAGTCGCAGTTTTCGCACGTTCATCCTTCGAGGCACCCGACGTCAATGCGCACTTCGCCGCCGACCTCGGCCTGCACTTTGCTGCACGCGTCCGGGCACAGCGTGAGTGAGGTCGGGTTCTGGTTGTCGTTGTAATACCACTCGAGGCCGGCGCATTTCGTGACGTCATCGACGTGGGCGAAGGGCGTGCTCTGTAGCATCGCGTCGATGAGCTTCACGGAGACCTTGCTGGGATCGACGGCTTTTCCATTCGGAGCGTTGGTCGGCCGTGTGTACTGGCACGACAGCTTCGCTAAGACGTTCTTCGCGATGGCGCCAAACGCAGGCGAGTAGTCGGCCTCGCACTCGGAGAATTGAGCGCCGTTCGTCAGCGCGACGAGCGATTGGTACACGGGCCCGATGTTGACGGCGTCGGGGCACTTTTTTGAGGGGTCGTTTTTATCGACGCCGATGATCCCGTAGAAAACGTAGTTGCGCTTCAACGCGGTGCCGAACACGCCGAGAGGCTCCTTTGCGAGGAGGCCCGAGTCGAATGCGGCAGCCGTGATGTTGGCGTTGTCATCGGTGATCACGATGAATGCTTTGGTGGCGTCGTAGCGGAGCTGGCTCTGCCAATTGAGCGTCGCGTTTGGGCTGTCGTAGGTCGAGAGGAGAAGCGATAAGCCGTTCGTGCTCCCCACCGTCTGCGAGACGGCCCGGTAGAGCGGAGGGTTGCTGCCGCAGTTCGGACCGCCAAGCGGAGGGGCGACGCACACCGCGAAAGTGGACGTGCCCTTCGCGGCGAGCACCGTCACTCGAAAGTCGAGATCGCCTTGGCCGAGGACCGCGGCGAAGCTGCCGTTGATGTTGGCTTTTACCTGTGCGATCTCGTTCGCCATGCTGCCCGACGTGTCGATGGCGAAGATGATGTCGACGGGGGCCTTCTTGCCTTTGACCTCGGCGGCGGCGCACGTGTTGCTGCCGCCGGCTCCGCCGTTCGGTGCGTAATCGAAGTGGGCCGTGCCTCCGGTGCCCTGTCCGGCGGGCGCTCCGCCTTCGCCGCCGCTACCTCCCGCGGCGCCTCCTGTCGTGACGCTCGTCGTCGTGACGCTCGTGGTCGTGACGCTCGCGGAGGTCGCCACGCCGGTCGGGTCCGTGCCGCTGGTTGCGCAGGCCGCTCCGAGGGCCGCAGCGGCAGCGTAGATCAGCGAGACTCGTGCAATTTGCATCGCTTGCATCATCGCCTTTCGGCACGGTCGTTGCTATCCCGAAAGGCCGCACGCGTGACCGATTTCGCAGCCGAATCGCTCAGGGTTGACGGGGCCGCCGGGCACCTTTAGCCCCGTCCTATGGGGCGCATGAGAGGGCCGTCGGTTTTTGGCGGGGCAAGCGTGGTCGGTGCGATCATTTTCGGCGGCGCGTGCACGACCACCGACACGGTGACGGGCGCGAGCGGGACGGGCGGTGCAGCCCCACAAACGGCGCTCACCCTCCCACAATTCATCGGCGCGGCCGCGTGGGTCGACACCGTGATGCAGAGCGCGATTCCGCTCGTCGTCGACGTGACCGGACCTATCCCCGACGCGGTCGAGGTGGTGCTCGACGGGGTCGCAACGCCGGCCGTTGCGGAGGCGGGCCGCTACGTGGCCACCCTTGCGGTGGGCTCGCTCAGCGAAGGCACGCATGACATCATCGCGCGCGCGCGCACCGCGGGCGTGGACGTGTCCCAGGTGAAAGGGACACTTGTGGCGGGGGCGGGCAGCCGGCAAGTGACGTCGTTCAGCCACGATGGCGCGGCGCTCGCCGGCAATGTGGTCGTAGGCCGCAGCGTCGATGCTCTTGAGCTTACCTGGCGTGCGGGCCTCGAGCCGAAGCGAGGCTTCGTACGGCGTCGAGTCGACGGCGCGTTTCGGCCGCTCGATACCGCAGACACCCTTATCAGCGCCCCCGAACACGACGCACTCGATGGCGAAACCGCATTCGGTCCTGACGGGGTGGCGGTCGCGTACCGCGTCACGCGACCCTCGGACCAGCGCTGGGAGGTCAAGTTGCGCGCCGTTGGACACGATGGAAAAGAGCAGGTGCCCGTGACCGATCTCACCGCGGGCGGCGCGTCCTATTCGGTCGTCGCAGCGGGTGCGGACCCGCGAGGGTATTCGGCCGCGTGGCTGCACCTCCGGAGCGCGGTCGACGGCATGAGCCCGCCTGTCGAGCTCCGTTATGCGCGCTACGATCTCGAGACCAAGCAGCTCCTCGGCCCGCTCACGCTCGACA
This sequence comes from Polyangiaceae bacterium, assembly GCA_947475525.1. GTDB lineage: Bacteria > Myxococcota_A > Polyangia > Polyangiales > Polyangiaceae > SYFR01. The sequence goes on from CANJMI010000006.1 coordinate 35,168, forward strand.
CCGACAAGCCCCCTCCTATGGGCAGTATGGAGGGTACGCAAAGGCTCGAGCCGCTCGGCGAGATCGACATCGCGTGCAACGACGCGCTGTGCCTCGTCAGCTACAGCCGCCAAGTCTACAACGCCTACGTGCAGCTCAACTTCGCGAAGCTCTTTGTCGCGGCCATCGATCTTACGACAGGTGTGGCAACGACTGCCGTCGCCGTTTCAGCGATCGACTGGGATACGCAGCTCTTCGGTCATCACCTGGTCGCACTCCCTGATGGCTCGTTCGCGATGACGTACACCGCGACCGATACCGCGGCAGCCGTCGATCCGAAGGACCCGTGCGACACCACTATTCAGCGTGATTTGCTGCGTTTTGTGAGATTTGACGCAAAAGGAACGCAGCTTGCCAAGCCCAGCGTCATTCTCGACCACGAGGGGTCACGGCAGTTTCCACGACTTGCACCGCACCCGTCAGGCTTCGCGATGTTGTGGGAAGATCAGCGTTCCTACTGCGGCTCGCAGACGGGGCATCTTCGCATGGCCGCATCGTTCCTCGATGCCGCCGGCAAGCTTGGGGACTACCACGAGCTGCCGGACTCGATCGGCATCCCGCCCGAAGATCCGATGGTGACGGTCCTCGGGACGAACGCGGAGCTCATCTGGTCGGACAATCGGCACGGCGGAGGCATCTTCGACCTCAAGCTCGAGCTCTACGCCGACACGCTCTGGTCGAAGTAGTTCGGACACGCGCAGGGCTTGCCCGATAGCGACGTCGCCCTGCGAAATGAAGCGAGGCCCGGTGGATGAACCCACCGAGCCTCGTTTCCGTTTCAGCTCAGCCCACTGGGCTCAGCCAATGAACTCAGCCGCCGCAGCCAGGAGCAGGAGCGCCTGCCGGCTGAGGAGCCTGACCGGAGAGCTTCGCATCGCAGCCCGGGAGCTTGTTGTGCTTGCAGAACTCGGTCTTGATCGTCTCGGGATCGACACCCGAGAACTTGTACTTGCCGTTGGCAAGCCAGGTCGGGCTCGCGCCGATGCCGAGCTTCGTTGCGTACTGGAAGGACGCGTCGAGTAGGCCTTTGCCTTCGTCGCCTTCGAAGCACTTCTTTATCGTCGCGGCATCGATGCCGGTTTCCTTGGTTGCGCAAGACTCCCAAGCCGCGTCGCGGATGTTTTTGTTACGGCAGAGGATGTAGTTCATGTACTTGTCCCCTTTGTCGTAGTGGTTGACGGCGCAGATCTCGCGGATGTCTTCATCGACTTCGCCTTGACCGTGCATCGACGTGAGTGCGGCTTTCTTCTCGCCGCCGCCGCCGCCGATGAAGCGAATCTTGAAGTCGATCTTCGCCTTGTTCTTCTCGAAGTTGGCGAGGACTTCCTTCATCGCGTCGAGACCCTTCACGCCGAAGGGGCACTGCGACATCACGAACACCTCAAGCGTACCGGGGGTCTCCGGCTTGCAGGCGATCTCGTCTTTGCACTCGTCGAGCTTGCAGCCATCGGCATCCACGCAGGCCGGGTTCCACTCGCCGCCCATCTCAAGCACCTTGTAGGCGCCCATAGGCTTGACGCGCTGACCGATGGCGCCCGAGGCCTCCTTGTCGGCGTCGAGCGTCGCGTCGAACACGGCAAGCGGGAGCTTCGCCGGCTTGATCGCGTCGTAGAGCTTCCTGCCTTCGGCATCGCTGTAATCCAGGGTCTTGAGGACCGGATTGGCAACGACACGCGCGATCGTGCTTTGAATGCGGCGCGCGTCGCAATCTTCACAGCGCTTGTCCGTGAGGATCGTGACGTTGACCTTCGGGGACTCCGGGATGTCACCACACGCTGCGGGCTTGGGGCCCGTGTATGCGGCGCAAATCGCCTTCATGAAGTCCGCGGGACGGCGGCCACCTTCGTACTTGTTGCCGGCGACATAGATCGTCGGCGAACCGCGGGCGCCCTTCTTCTCGGCGCGCTCGAACGAAGCCTTGAGGAGGCTCTTGCCTTCCTCGCCGTCGACGCACGCGCGGAGCGCATCGACCGGGGCGCCGAGCTCATTCGCGCAGGCCTCCCAGTTGGTGTCGACCTCTTTGCTGTTCTTGTTCTGGCACAGCATGAGCTGGAACCACTTGGGCGTGTGCTTCTGGGCACACATCTGGATCATGTCACCTCGGACCTCTTTCGGGCCGTGCATCGAGGTGAGCTCGCCTGTGGCGCCCGTCTGGCCGATGAACTCGACCTTGAAGTCGACGTCGCCGCCGAGCTTCTCTACGGCGTCTTTGAAGCCGTTCTCCGCCTGTACCCCGTAAGGGCACTGCGACATTGCGTACAACTCGACCTTAACCGCGCCCGGATTCGCCTTATCCGGCATCGCGACGCTGCCCTCTTTCGACGCGTGGGCTCCAAAGCCCCCACCCGACGAGGCGCGGTCGATTCCCCACATTCCAGCCATCCCCGAGAGGAAGCACAGAATGAAACCAACGATGGCGCTGCCTTTGTTCATCTTTTATTTCACTTTCGCGCCAGTTAGCGCCGGGCGGTGGACTAGCACCTTTCCGCTGAACGTACAATCCTGCTGGTGTTTTTCCGGGAACATCGAACCTGCCGGGTGTTCCCCGTTCCCGGTGTGACTCAGAACCCGTAAGTGAGCGCGTTATTCTGACTGGAGAGACGCGGGCCGCACGATTTTTCCGTACGACGCCGTGACGGCTGACGTTACGGGTCGCGGTCGGGGCGACGCCCGTTCATTCCCACGGCCCAGCCCATCGTGTAGCGCGCGTTGACTTCGCAGCGCGGATTGAAGGCCGGGCTCGTTCCATCCTGGTAGCGGAATGCGTCGACGTTGAAAGGACCGAAGTAGCCGGCCGTAAGGAGAGCCTCTGCGGCGCGCTCCGTCTCACGGACGAGGGCCGCGCGCTCGTTCGAAGTGAGGTCGCTTTCACTCGCGAGCCGACTCTCGGACCAGCGCCCTCGGGCCGTCGTGACCTGGAGGCAGGGAGCGCCGATGACGAGCGTGCCGCCCCGCGAGAGATGCCCATGCAAGGCGAAGTCGCCGAGCCGCGAGACCCAGGGTTCGACCTGCACGCCGTGGCGGAGCGCTCGCACCGCCCAGCGTGCGTCTTCCTCGCCGAGTTCTCCTGGCGAAACGAGGCGCTGGCCGGAGCCGCTCGTGCTGAAGGCCTCCTTCAGGCACCATGTCCCCTCGCGCGGGCGGGCGACGGCGGCCCGGAGACAGGCTTCGCTTGCGACGAAGTGCGCGTTCGGCAGGGTTTGGCCGAGGTCCGCGGAAAAGCGCCGCGAATTGACGCGCATCAAGGTGCTTAGCGCGGGCGCGGCGGGCACGCTCGCACCGGAGCGAGCGAGGGTGGCGAGGGCGCGCGGCGTGGGACTCCAGGCGAATCCTGTGCGGCCTTGCGCGGAGCTTGCGGCCGTTGTCGGTAGGACGATGACGTCATCGGTCGCGAGGAGCCCCGTTAGCTCGGACGCGAGCGTCGACAAGCGTTCGCGAACGGCCTCGGACGGAACGTACCCCGGGGCCGCGAACTCGCGCTCCACCTCGAAGTTGAGGACCCACGCGCCGGGGGAGGTCACGCGTCGCTCGGGTCCCCGTTGATCGAGGCCGTGGGGGAGGGTTGCCAACGCGCGAGCTCGTCGAGAAACGCCTCACTCTGGCCCGCTCGGCGGCGCGCGTCGCGTGCGAGCGGCGAGCCGCGCATCACCAGTGGGGACAGCGGAGCGGGGAGCGCGGAGGTCCAGTCGGCGAAGCCGTCTTTCCCGGTGAAGCGGCGGAACCAGCGCAGGGCAAAGCCGACGTGGCCTTCTTCATCGGAGCCCACCTCGCGTTGGAGCTCGGCGGCACGCGCGTCGCCAGCCGCGAGGAGCCGCTCCGCGAAACGCGCGGAGTGGTCGAGGTTTCCGCCTTCGAAGCCGATGCCCATCGTCGCGACAAACGCGGCTGGTGATGCGCACCCCGGGACGCGCTCCCAGAACCAGTCACGCACCTCGAAGTCGCCGACGGCGTGGCCGAGGACGGTAAGGTGCTCGAGGTAGAGGTTCATGTGCCGCACTTCTTCGCGCGCGATGGCCATGAGCCCGCGGCGGAAGCTCGGCGGCGTCTCGGGGAACGCGAGAATCGCCCAGCACATCAGCTCTGCAGCCTGCAGCTCATGATGCAAAAACGTGTGAAAAAGCTGGGCGCGGCGCATAGGCGAGCGCAGCGCGGTGGCTGTGGCGTTGCGCGTGCGGAGGCCGCGCAGTGCTTGGCGCAGCTCGGGCGGACGGCCGGGATTCGCGAGGCGGCGCGTCGGCGCAGCCACCTCGAGCGTGCGGGCACGCGCCGGGGGCCGGAGCTTCGCGTCGAGCTCGAGCGTCGTCACGTAATCCCACGCCGACCGCTCGAGCGTCCCCACGGGCGGAGCCTCGCCCGCCGCGAGCACGGGTGACGGTAGCCGACACGCGGTCACGATTCTCCCTCGCCAGTCTCGGCAGTCTCGGCATCGGGGGCGTCGTCGCGCACGTCCAGGGTGTCCTCGCGTGCGGCGAGGCAGGGCTCACTCCCGGGAAGAAACGCGCGGCAGGTGTCAGGGCGAAACGCGTAGATGCGGCACGTCCCAGCGGTCTCGAGTTGGTCGCAACGAAGGCTCGCGAAACGCAGGTGCATGACCCCCATCGCGTCGCGGTGGACGGGCCCATCCTCCGCGAGGTCGGGGCGACCGTGGGCTCGAAAACGTTCGAGGTCCGCCGGCCGGAGAACCACGCGAGCCTCTTGGCAGCACGCGGTGCACGCGACGCAATCGAGACGCATCGCGCGCGTCGGCCCGGGATGGACGGCGTCGCGGTCACACCAATCGAGCACGGTGTAGCTTCGATCCGCATCGAGGCGCGCACGAGCGAGTCCGGTCGCGCAGCCTTCGGTGACCGTGCTCACCTCGGCCCCATCGACCGACGCGAGCGCCCACTCTGCGTGGGGCCGCAATTCGCCATCGTCACCAGGCGCGAAGAGCGCTTCGACGCAGGCGTCGCTCAGGGCCACGGCGGCGAATCCGCCGGAGCGCGCGAACTGCGCCGCATGCTCGAGAAAGCGTGGCGCGAAGCGGCGCCATATCGGTCGGACCACGGGCGTGACTGCGCAGGCGGCTTCGGCGTCGCTCATCGGGTGCGCTCTCGCTTCGGGGTGGCTTGCGAGAGGTAGGCCACGCCGCGGGGCGACAATTCGTAGCCGACTTCGAACGCTTGGGTGAGGCCGAGGCGCTTCAATTTGCGCACGTCCTCTTTGAAAGGCTCGGTCTCGCGGCCGAGCAGGGCTGCGAGCTTGGAGGCCGCGACGCGGGGGGTTTCGGCGATAAGGTTGAGCGTAATTTCCGTCCACGCGTGCGCCTCGTCGAGCGTTGCGAGAGCCTCGTCAAGGGCTCGTCGCGCGTCGGCATCGACGTTGACGTCGAGGGCGATAGGAACGCGATCGCCGTCGCCGCCGTGATGAAGTGCGATGCGAAATAGCTCGGTGTTCGCGTCGATCGCGCCGCCCGGGCCGCTCCCGAGGTATTCGGTCAACAAAGCGAGCGAGGCAAATCCGGAGAGCCGCGCATCCTCGGTCGAGAGCGAGCCCACTGTCACGCGCGCGACGTCGTCTACCTCCAGTACGCCGATCGGGTGGCACCGGTAGCGCCCGCCGACTTTGACGCGCGCTCGGGGCCAGCGGCGGAACGTCAGCGTCACGTCTCCTGCGACGAGTCCCTCGTGAAAGCGCTTCTGGAAAAGCAGCACGCCGCCTCTTTACACCGGCGGACCGTCGAAATGGTGGCGCTTCGGCGCGCTCGGGGCAGGATGCCTGCATGCAGCTTATCGAGCTCTCGGCGTCGCCGCTCTCCGTTCCGCTCCGCGAGCCGTTCGTCATCGCGACCGCGACGATGACGCACACGCGCGCAGTCCTCGTGCGGGCCGTCGTGCTGCACGAAGGCGTGCGGTACACCGGCTTCGGTGAGGCCGCGGCGTTGCCGCCCGTGACGGCCGAAGATCAGCCGGACATGCTCGTGTCGATAGCCGGTGCGAGCGCGGCATTGCAGGGCTCGCAGGTGTCGGCGCAGGGCATTGCAAACGCACTCGCCGACGTCGGGCTCGGTCCCGTCGCGAGCGCAGGCATCGAATGCGCGGTGCTCGATGCACTCTCGCGCGCACGTGGGCTGCCGCTGCATCGCATGCTCGGCTCGTCGGTCGACACGTGCCCACTCGTGACGGACATCACCCTTCCGATCGGCGACCCGGCTCACCTCGCGGAGCTTGCCCGCGGTTACGAAAAGGCAGGATTTTCCGTCTTTAAAGTCAAGGTTGGCAAGCACCGAGCCGACGATGCCCGCGTCCTTTCGGCGCTCGCCCGCGCGGTGCCGAGGGCGCACGTGCGGCTCGACGCGAACGAGGGCTACACAGCGGACGATGCGCTGAGGTTGCTCGATGAGGCCCGCTCCTTCGGCCTCGTGGTGGAGTGCTTCGAACAGCCCTGCGCGCGCACCCGCATCGACGAGCTTGCGCGCGTGACGGCCGAAGGCGGCGTGCCCGTCGTGGCGGATGAATCGTGCCGGTCGTTGGCTGAACTCGAGGCGGTCGCCTTGAATCGCTCGGCTCACGCGGTAAACCTTAAGCTCGTCAAGTTCGGCGGCCTCGGCGCGACACTCGCTGTCGGGCGTCGGGCGAAAGAACTCGGCCTCGGACTGATGGCGGGCGCGATGGTCGAGACCCGCCTCGGGCTCACCGCGATGGCGCACGTCGTGACCGCGCTCGGTGGCGTTGACTGGGTTGATCTCGATACCGCGTTCTTGCTCGACGACGACGCCTTCGTCGGCGGCTACGAAGCGCGCGGCGCCGAATTGCGCCTCGTCTCGGGGCCGGGCCTCACGGTGGCCCTCGCGTAAAAGTCGGCCTCCGTTCGAGCGCGACCCCGGTCAGCGAGCCCGCGTGCGGGCCGAGCCGTGCCATGCTGTCGCCGCTATGACCCTGCTCGCGGACGAGACGCTCGAACGGTTGCTCGAGACCCACGCGCCGTTCCAATCGTTGCCGTTCGTCCCCGAGCTCGCGACGTGGCATACGACGGACGAGATGCCGCTCTGGGAGGCGCTCGAAGCGGAGCTTGGTCGGCACGTCGAGCCGCCTTTTTTTGCGCTCGCGTGGCCGGCGGGGCAGGCGCTCGCGCGAATGATCTTCGATGGAACGATCCCCGTGGCTGGCAAGCGTGTCGCAGACGTTGGCTGCGGCTCGGGTCCGGTCGCGCTCGCCGCGGCACTTCGCGGCGCCACCGTTACGGCCGTCGACCTCGACCCTCTCGCGCTCGCCTCGTGTGGTTTGGCGGCGCGTCGTCACGGGCTCGCGATTGCGCTCGAGTGCCGCGATGCCTTCGCCCTGCCGGAAGCGCTCGACGTCGACGTCGTCCTCGCCGCGGACTTGGTCTACCACAAGAGCCAGATCGAGCCTGGGCTGCGCGCCCTTGCACGGTGGCGTGAGCGGAGTCGCGTTTTTCTCGCCGATGGCGGCCGCCCGCATTTTGACGCGATCGACCCGAAAAAGCTGGGTCTGACGGTGGTCGCCGAGCTCGACGTCCCCGCCGAGCGGAAGGTCGAAGGCGCAACTCAGCGTCGGGTTCGCGTCTTCAGCTCGTGAGCCCGTCAGCCGAAGCGCTCGCGTCGTCGTCGTCGTCTGGCGCGTCGCCGACGCGGAGGGGGTCGGCGAGGGGAGGGAGCACGCTTGCCTGTACCGCGGGCCAGCCTTCGAGTTGACGTAACGCGCGCTCAACGCTCGCACGGAGTCGCGCCACCTGCTCGCGTACGCGCCGCCGTAGCGGTTCCCGTTCGTCGCGGTCGCACGCGTCGAGCTCTGCCGTTCGGTCGACACCCCAGACCGCACCGGCCCGCACCCGGCCTCGCACCCGCGTGCGGACCCGCTCGAGAAAATCGCGGTAAGCCTTCACCGCGGCGCTAAGCTCGGCAGTCGCAAGGCTGACCGTCGCGAGCGCGGCGTCGAGGTTTTCGCGGAGCTTCGGGTCGGGCAGCGCCTCCGCCAAATGGCCCTCGAGCGTGCCTATCGCTTCACGCGCCCAGCGCAAATGTCGCAGCCCTGACGCGCGACCGTCGAGCCCGAGGGGCGTTACAATAAGCGGCGAATCCACGTCTCCTTCGACTCCGTGTAAGGCGGATACATGATCGGCGGGTCGATGCTCGTCGGCTTCTTCATGACGGCCTTGCGGTGGCTGAACGTCTCGAAGGAATGTTTGCCGTGGTATGCGCCCATGCCACTCGCGCCGACGCCGCCAAAAGGCAACCCAGGCACTCCGAGGTGGAGCCAGCAGTGATTGATGACCAGGCCGCCCGAGCTCGTGCCTTCGAGCACGCGGCGCTGCGAGTCGTCATTCGTTGAGTAGAGATAGAGCGCGAGAGGCTTTGGGCGCGCGTTGATGAAGCGCACCGCTTCCTCGATGCTCTTCACTTTGAGCACAGGCAAAATCGGCCCGAAAATTTCGTCGGCCATGACGGGTGAGTCGGCCGGCACATCGCGCAAAACCGTTGGGGCAAAGTAGCGCGTCGACTCGTCGGATTGTCCGCCGACCACGACGGCTCCGCTGTCGGGTATAAGCGCGTTGAGGCGTCGGAGATGGCGCGCGTTGACGATGCGCCCGAAATCGGGGCTCGCTTGCGGGTCATCGCCGTAGAACGTGCGCAGCGTCGAGGTCAGCCGCGCGAGCAACGCGTCGTGCTGGGCCTCGTGGACGAGCACGTAATCGGGGGCGACGCATGTTTGACCCGCGTTGAAAAATTTCCCCCACGCGATGCGCTTCGCTGCCACATCGAGGTCGACGTCGCGATCGACGATGCACGGGCTCTTGCCACCCAATTCAAGCGTGACGGGGGTGAGGTGTTGGGCCGCGGCGGTCATCACCACGCGCCCGACGGCGCCGTTTCCCGTGTAAAAAATGTGGTCGAATGGGTGAGTAAGGATTTCGGTCGTCTCGGCGACGCCGCCTTCGAGCACCGCGACGCACTCGGGATCGAGGTATCGGGGCAAGAGCCGCGCGAGGAGAGCCGACACCGCGGGGGCAACCTCGGACGGCTTCACGAGCACACAGTTGCCGGCAGTGAGCGCACCGATGAGCGGCCCGCCGACGAGCTGGAAGGGGTAATTCCACGGCCCGATGATCAACACCACTCCGAGCGGCTCACGGTGGATTCGGCTCACCCCGGGTTGCGAGACGAGCGGCATCGCCACGCGCTCCGGTTTCATCCATCGGCTGAGGTTCTTCAGCGCCGAAGCGACTTCGCGGGCCGTGTAACCCACCTCAGCGATGTAAGCCTCCAGCGACGGCTTGCCGACGTCCGCGTGGAGCGCATCGAGGATCGCTTTCTCGTGGTCCGCGAGCAGCCGACCAAGGCCCTCGAGTTGCTGCCGGCGCCACTCGAACGTGCGTGTGCGGCCCGAGGCGAAGGCCTCGCGAAGCCGTGAGAGCGTCGCCGCGGTGTTGGCTCCAGCGGCGGGCGACACGTCGTTCTCTTGGTGCCCGTTCGTGCCCCCGTTTTCCTGCACGTGCGTTTCCATGTGGCCTCCCGCTGTTCCTAAGTCCCCCTACGCGTTACCATGTTCGGCGAGAGGATCATCCGATGACGTTCGCAACAACTTTTGCATCCCGTGCTCCGTGGTTGTTCGCGGTGTTCACGGCGCTCTCGGCTGCGTGCAGCTCGAAGGACGACGCGACGAAAGAGACGACGAGTGGTTACGCGACGAGCACTCAAGTGAGCTCGACGACCGCTTCCGCGTCGGGTGGGGTGGGCGGTCAAGGCGCCGCGCTGCCGGGTTGCGACCCGAACGCCGCCGGCGGCGCGGGTGGGGCTGCGGAGCCGATCGTGAACATGTCGCGTGTCGGATTGCGTGCCGAGCCGCGACCCGACGATGACGCCGTCGTGACGGCGCTTGGCGGCATCCCCTATCCCGCGGCGGATCCCTATCGCGCGGCGAAGAATGCGTTTTTGCGCGTCGAGTTCGGCCTCGGTACCGAAGTTGGCAAATCCACGAAGCTTCGGATGGATCACCAGTTTCGCGCCCTCGGCGACCTTTCCTGGCCGACCGCTTACGATGCTTGGAGCGCCGGCAACGCACGTCACCTCATCCTCTCGGTCTCGAGTGTGGATCCGAAAGTGGGGCCGGTTTCCTACTGCGAGCTCGCGGGCACGCCGACCTTCGACCCGAGCATCGTAGCGGCGGCCGGGCGGTTGCGGACCTTCGTCGACGACAACGTGGCCGAGGCGCTCTACCTCGCATGGGGCCACGAGCGCGTGCCACTCGACCTGCGACCCACGCTTACGACCCTGAACGCGGTCACCTTCAAGGGAACGCCGGACCAGCTCGTCGTCGAGACGCGCGTGGGCGTCGGCGTCACGTGCGCAATTCCCAAAGGCAAAGAGCTCATCTTTAGGTCGCCCGATGGGAAGTCGACGTTGAAGACGTTGACGTACCAGGCCGCGAAAGTCGGCGACCAAAACGTGTACGTGAGCGCGCCGGATGGCACGATTGGCGTCGGCTGGACGGTGACGTCCCAGACGCCGTCGGAGCTCTCGGAGAGCTACATAGCCGCTTGGAAAAAAGTTCGCGCGACGATGGCGTCGACGTGGCCAAACTGGGCCGGAAGCTCGAAAGTGCGCTGGACCTGGGTCGTGCCGCACGACAGCGGTTTGAACATGATGGCGTCCTATCCGGGCGACGACCAGGTCGACGTTGTCGGCGTCGATGCCGTGAACCTCTACGGCGTCGATACGTATTCACCGTGGGTCGAGCTCGAGTCGATGCTCGCGAGCATGCGTCTCTTCGCTGCGAAACACGGCGGAAAAGACGTGGTCGTCGCGTCCACGGCCGCGCTTGACGGTGCCCGAACGAAGACCACCGAGCCCGCGGCGGACGGCGCGAAGTCCGTCGTCGTCACGCCGTTGCCGCTGCCTGTGGCTCCCGGAATACCCGTATTTTTCTACGACGCCGTCGGCCACTTGCTCGCGAAGGGAATCACCTCTCAGCCGTCCCTTGGCGGCTCCGAGGTCCTCGTCCTCGACCTGCTCGAGGGTGACGTCCCGGCGGGCGCGACCGTGCTTCTGCGAATGCCCGCGTTCGATAAGGCCGCGTGGATCGAGCACGCTCGAGCGTTCTTGAAGTGCGCCCCGGATGTGAAGGGCGTCGTATGGTTCACGGGCGCGCCCGGCGGGTTCTGGCTCGACCAGGGGCCCGAGGCGGCTCCCGATGTGCTCGACGCGTTTCGCGGCTGGGCGACCGACCCCTACTTTGGCGAGTGAGCGACCTTCTCACGATGGCGTCTCGCGACGTTTACGACCACGAAAGGCGGCGCCCAAGGTCAGGACACTGGTGTCGCGCACCGCACGCCGTTAACCTCGCGGCATGCTTCGAACTTCGGGCTTTGGTCTCGGTGCGCTCGCGGTAGCGCTTTGGTTTGCTGCGACGGGCGTGGCCTGTAGCGGCGGCGACACATCGGAGCCGGTGACGGCATGCGGCAACGGCGTGGTCGATGCCGGCGAGGCCTGCGACGATGGCAATTCGGTCGACGGTGACGGTTGCTCGAAGGCGTGTACGCCTACCATCGGCGGGTGCGGCAACGGCGTGCTCGATGCCGGCGAGGCCTGCGACGATGGCAATTCGGTCGACGGTGACGGTTGCTCGAAGGACTGCACGCCTTCCCTCGGCGGGTGCGGCGATGGCGTAGTCGATGACGGCGAAGACTGCGACGATGGCAACTCGGTGGGTGGCGACGGTTGTGAAGCGAACTGCAAAGAGACGCCTTCCGTCACGACGTGCGCCACCTTGCCGGCCCTCGCGAGCGGCACGTGCGAAGTCACTGCGGGTGACGTGGAAGGCACGCTTTTCATCGGCGATGTCCTCTTGCCCGCCACGGTATTGAAAGGCGGCCAGGTCGTCGTCGATGCCGCGGGCAAGATCGCTTGCGTCGGTTGTGACTGCTCGGCGAAGGCCACGGGCATGGCGAAAGTGAGCTGCCCCGAGGGCGCCATCAGCCCTGCGCTCATCAACAGCCACGATCACATCACCTTCCAGAGCGCCCCAGGGAAAGACTCGGGGGAGCGCTACGAGCACCGCCACGAATGGCGACTCGGTAAGAACGGCCACACGAAAATCCCCGCTGGCGCGACGGCCGGTAAAGCGCTCCTGCAGCACGCCGAACTTCGCCACGTGATGGGCGGCGCAACCGCGACCGTCGGCTCGGGCGGAACGGCGGGCATGCTCCGTAATCTCGACAAATCGAACGAGCTGCAGGAACTTCTCAATCAGACGTCCGCCTACTACCAGACGTTCCCATTAGGCGATTCCGACGGGAAAATGCTCGAATCCGGGTGCGGGTACAAATTCAAGGACACGACCCAGAGCATCTCGATGGAGGAGGCGTACTTCTCGCATATCTCCGAAGGGATCTCCGCCGCCGCTCACAACGAGTTCCTCTGTGCGAGCTCGACTGCGAACGGCGGGCAAGACCTCTCGCAGCCGCAGAGCGCGTTCATCCACTCCATCGGCTTGCGTCCCAACGACTACAGCCTCATGGCGACCGAAAAGGTCACCTTGGTCTGGTCGCCGCGCTCCAACATCCGGCTCTACGGCGACACGGCACAAGTCACCACGGCCGCGCGTTTCGGCGTCGCTATCGCACTTGGTACCGATTGGTTGCCGAGCGGCTCGATGAACATTCTGCGCGAGCTTGCGTGCGCGGACTCGTACAACACCAATCACCTTGGAGGCTTCTTCAGCGAGCGCGAGCTCTGGCGAATGGTCACCGATTGGGGCGCACAGGCGTCCGCGGTCGATGACGTGATGGGCAAGCTCGAGGAGGGCAAGGTCGCGGACATTGCGATCTTTAACTCGAAAAAGAACGCCAATTACCGCGCGGTTCTATCGGCCGAGGCGCCCGACGTCGTCATGGTGATGCGTGGCGGGAGCGTGCTCTACGGCGATGACGCGATCGTCTCTGGTCTCGGCGGCATGGGGTGCGATGCGCTCGACGTTTGCGGGACCGCGAAGCGCGTGTGCACGTCGGACAACTTCGGTATGGATCTCTCTGCGCTCCAGACTGCGGCGGGCGCCGGGGCGTATCCGCTCTTCTTCTGCGGCGGCGAGGTCCCGACCAACGAACCGAGTTGCACGCCCTCGCGCCCGAAGAGCGTGAAGGGCTCGACGACGTACACGGGAACCCTTGCGCCGGGTGACGGCGACGGCGACGGCATCGACGACGCGAAAGACAATTGCCCGAAGGTGTTCAATCCGATTCGTCCTCTCGACGAAGGCAAACAGGGCGACTTCGATCAGGATGGAGCGGGTGACCCCTGCGATGTGTGCCCTCTCGACGCCGGCAAGGCGGACTGCATGGTCCCCGACGCGGATGATACCGACGGCGACGGCGTGCTCGACACGAGCGACAACTGCCCGGGCGTCGCGAACAAGGACCAGGTCGACGCGGACACGGACGCGAAAGGCGACGCTTGCGACGCGTGCCCGACGATCGCCAACATGGGCGCGCTCGCGTGTCCGGTGACGATCTACGACATCAAAACCGGCGTCGCACAGGCGGGCAGCAAGGTGGCCGTTGTGAACGCGCTGGTCACGGCGTGCAGCAGCGGCAATGGATACTTCCTCCAAGTAAAAGCCAGCGATCCTGGCTATGCCGGTGCCGAGAACTCGGGCATCTACGTCTACGATCCGGGCGTCGTGTGCGGCATGAGCGTCGCGCCGGGCGATCGCATCGACGTGAACCCCGCGACCGTCGGCACGTACCACGGGCAGCTCGAACTTACGGCGGTGACCGCCACCAAGCTTACTTCCGGTGAAACGCTCCCCGAGCCCATCGTGGTCTCGATCGACGATGCGGCGTCCAAGGTCTCGCTCGACGGTGTGCTCGCTACGGTCTCGGCCGTGAAGGTCCTCGATGTCGCGCCGAAGCCGAACTTCATCGTGACCGGTCCATTGACGGTGACGAGCCTGCTCTACGCCCCGGCCTACTTTCCGGTCGTCGACGAGGGCTACGACTCGCTCACCGGCGTGCTCACCGTCTACGACGCCACCATGCGCATCGCTCCGCGCAGCGAAGCCGACCTCACGCTCGGCGCACCGGTCCTCATCGGCTTCGAGACCGTCAAGACGTTTGCAAAGAAGGGCCAGGTGGCTGTCGGCACGTTCCCGCAAGCCCTGGTGCTTTCGCTCTCACGCGCGCCGGCAAACGACGTCGTGATTGTGGTCGGGTCGAGCGATTCACTTGTCGCGGCAGCGTCTGGCGGCACCGTGACGATTCCCGCGAACAGCACGAGCGCGCAGGTGCTCGTCGACGCGCCTGCTCTCGGCACCGCAACCTTTACCGCGGTGCAGGCGGGCGTGATGAAATCGACCACGGTTCAAGTGATCGACGACACGCTCGTTCGCAGCATCCATTCGCTCACTCCCGAGGTGGCGCAGGTGGCTCCGAGCGGCATGCTCACGGTGACCGTCGAGCTCGACATGCCAGCGCCGAGCGGCATGGGCCAGCAAGTCCTGCTTTCGCTCGCGCCGAAGCTCTACGCGACCGTAGCCGCAAGCGTAGTCATTCCCGCCAACGCGCTCGAGGTGAGCTTTCTCGTCACGGCGTCGTCGATGCTCGGGTCCGAGACCTTGACCGCGACGCTCGGCGCGAGCACCAAGACCGCGACCATCGCGGTCAAGCAACTTGGCGGGCTCGTCATCAATGAAGTCGACTACGACGGCATCGGCACCGACACCGCCGAGTTCGTCGAGGTATACAATGGCACTGGCGTTCCTTTCGATCTGACCGACGTCGCCTTGGTGCTGATAAACGGGACGAACGCGACGGAGTACGCCAGGTTCTCTCTTGCCGCGGCAGGCACGCTCGCGGCCGATGAGTACCTCGTCATCGGCTCGGATGCGTTACTCGCGACGGTGCCGATGGGCGTCAAAACGCTCTCGTTCGGGGCAGGCAAAGACTACATCCAGAACGGTGCGCCGGACGCGCTCGGCCTCATCGATACAGCGCAGAGCACGCTGCTCGATGCGCTCGCCTACGAGGGAGCCATGACCCTCGTGACGGTGAAAAATTTCCCGTCTCAGGTGAGCTTCGTCGAGGGCACGGCGCTCGCTATCGCCGTCGCGGATAACAACGCGACCCTCGCCTCGCTCTGCCGTTTTCCGAACGGTGTGGACACGCAGGACTCGTCGAAAGACTGGGCGATCTGCGGCGCCGTCACCCCCGGCGGAGCGAACCTCCTCAAGTAGACGCGCGACGCCCGAGATAATGCTCGGGCGGTCTTACTTCGTTATCGCACCGCAAAACGCGCGGTGCTTGAGATCGAAGAGCGTCTTGAGCGCGCACTGATGGCGGGCATTGCGCACGAGCACCGGGCGGGTATCGATCAGCGCTTCAACGGCGAGTTTCTCGGCGCGGCTGTCCAGCTCTTCGCGTGTCTGGAGCGTGACCTCGCTCTTGTACTTCGTCAGGGCGGCCTTCGCGCGGGTCGAGAGATCCGGGTGCGCGAGCCAGAGGTTTGACCGGACGAGCGCGTGGTCGAACGCGGTCTGCATCGCCGCGAGGCCGTCGGTCTCGGCGCACGGGAAGGTCGGCTCATCGGGGCCGAGGTCGCTTCGTTCGAGCGTGTTGGTCGCGATGCGTTTACCGAACTCGATGAGCTTGGGTTGGACGCCTTGCATCGCGGTCGGTGTTTGCGAATGCGCGACGGCGTAGGTCAGCGCGTCGCACTGGCGGGCGAAGGCGGCCTTGCGCTCCACTTCTTCCTTTTCTTTCGCGAGCCGCGCGCGTCCTTCTTCGCACTCGGTTTTCCGTTCGCCGATACGCTTGAGTTGCTCGGGACGCGCATGAAGAAGATCGGCCGCGTCGATCTTGAAGACCGCGCAAGGGTCGCCGTCGCCGGTCCACGCGCCGACGCGGGTGCGTGCTTGCTCGAGCCGCTGCCACTGGAACACGCCGACGAGCACTGCCGAGACGCACGCGAGCCCGAGTGCGCTGCGACGGAGCGCGCGCCGTTTGAACGCATCGGAGAACACCCGGTCATCTTCGAGTTTGTTGCCGGTGTCGAGGACCAGTTGCTGCCACTCGCGGGTGATGTGGCTCATCTCGTAGAGAGCCATGCGCAGTCCCGGGTTCGCATTCGCGACCATCGCCAGACGCATCAAGCTGTCGGCGAGAACGGGCAGGTTCTGCTGCTCGGTGAGCTGCGCGAGGTTGGTGGTCTGCTGGGACTCGACGGGGCGATCGTCCCACGCTCCGACCGCGTGTTTCTGATGGGCGTCGAGCTTGCGCGCGAGTTCCAAGAAGCGCGCCATCGGGATGATTTTTTCTACGTCGGCCGGGCGAACCCTGGCCCCGTCCGCCGCGGCTTGGATGCCGGCGCGCAGCTGCTTCAACAGGTTTTCAGCGGACAGCTCGCGCAGTCCGGAGGTGATGATTCTCCCCATCAAGCTCACGTTGGCGAAATTCAACGGAGCGATGGCTGGTTTGAGAAAATTCGAGCCGAGGCTCATAGTGCGCGTGTGACCTTCCCACTCTGGTCTACCAGCGGAGGCATGTGGATTGAAAGCCCCAAGTCATCGGTTCGGATTCCGCTCACCCGGTAGGTGCGAGGTTTGCGCGAGGGTGCTAGGGTCCGTCGCCGTGAGCAAGGAAATCGGTGGTTTTGCGGGAATGTTCGAGGCGCTCGACCAAGGTACGGTTAAGCGCGGCACGCGTGACCCGCGGATCGGAGAAGAGGTCAGCGGCACCGTCGTCAAGATCGGTGCGGACGCGATCTTCGTCGACCTCGGCAGCAAAGCCGAGGGCGTGATTGAGCGCGAGGATCTGCTCGATGCCGAAGGCAAGCTGCGGGTGGTTCTCGGCGATCGCGTGCGTGCCTTCGTGCTTGCGCAGCGCGACGGCGTGACCGTCCTCGGGACGCGTTTGGGCAGCCGAGGCGCCGCGGCGCGGCCTGGCGGGCGCGGGGGCGAGCCCACCGGGGGCGCGGCCCTGTTGGCGTTTCAATCGGGCTTGCCAATCAGCGGCAAAGTGAAGGCTGTCAACAAAGGCGGCGTCGAGGTCGAGGTCGCGGGCGTAAGCGGATTCTGCCCAATCTCGCAGCTCGATCTGCAACGCATCGAAGACGCGTCCGTGTTCGTCGGGCAGGATCTCGAGTTCATCGTGACCAAGTTCGAGGCGGGTGGCGGCAGGCCGAACATCGTCTTGTCGCGTCGCGCGCTTCTCGAGGCCGAGCGGGCCGTTAAGGCCGCCGAGGTGATTGCGGGGCTGCAAGTCGGCAGCGCGGTACGCGGCAAGGTCACGAAGCTCCAGCTCTTCGGCGCCTTCGTCGACATCGGTGGTGTCGAGGGCCTCTTGCACCGAAGTGAGCTCGGCATCGGCCGAACCGGCAAGGTGTCGCAGGTGCTCACCGAAGGGCAGGAGATCGAGGCGATCGTCGCAAAAATTGAGCCGAGCGACGACCCGCGCAAGCCGCACCGCATCAGCCTCTCGCTGAAAGAAGTGGCGGCCTACCGCGAGAGTGAAGACGCGAAGCGCTACGAGCGACCGGTGACCGCGAACCTCGGCACGCTCGCCGACATTTTCGGCAAGCTGAAAAAATAAGGTCGGCGCTAGTTGCCGGCGACGCAGCCAAGTCGCGTAAAAAAGACGTGCTGCGTGCCGTTCAAGCGGTCGTCGCGGAACAGCACGCCGACATCGCCTTTTGGTCCGAATGCCGGGATCGGATAGATGCTGTCGAACGCCGCCGTCGTGAGGCGTCGCTCGGCGCTCGTCGGGATGAGATCGGCTCCGACCATTCGCGAGTAGAGCTCGTAGCCCTGGTTGTTGTCGCGGTCGTCGGCGTAGAGAAAGAGCATGCGGTCTCCGAGCGGCAAGAGCTGCGGGTACCGTGAGCGATGCCCGGCCGTCGGCTCGCTGATGCGGACAGGCGGGGTCAAGACCTTGCCCTCTTCATCCACGGCGGTGGCGTAAATCGCTCGCTCGGCGCCCGGCGACGCGGTCCGGTGATACCAGGTGATCACGTAACGGTCTTCGTTCCACACGATCTGCGGAGACACCGCCGCCGCGCCGGGGACCGATACGGTAAGCGGGCCGGCGATGGGTGCGAGCGTCGTTTGCTCGAGCGATCGGAAGATGAGTTCTTGTGAGCCGGAGGGACCGCTCGCGTACACGACACCGAGACTCTTTTGCCCCGAAGCGAGGCTCGGTGCTTCCGCGTCGAAGGGCGGGAGGACGAAGCCGCTCGAGACGTTGACTGCCGTGCCGGCCAACGTGCCGTTGAGCGCGATGCGCTGCGCGAAGATCTCGAAGACCCCATTTCGGCGGTCCTGCCACGCGAGTACGAACTCAGTGCCGTTCCACGCGAGATCCGGATTCACTGAGAAATCAAAGGCATTCGTGACGCGCGTGTCGACGAGCACCTTGTTGCCGGTAGCGCCAAGCTCGGTAAAGTAGATCTCGTAGTCACCGTCGCGGCGGTCTTGCCAGGCGACGCCGTACCGGTCGCCCACCCAAACGATCGGGCCCCCCGAGGAGTCGGCGTTTTGGAGCGCGATGCGCTGCTCTGTCGGCTCGAGCTTCGCGCCAGACACATCGAGCCGCGTCTCGTACATGTCGGCGCCCTCGCTGCCTCCGGCATAAATCGCGAGGTAGCTGTCGCTTCCGAAGGCCAATCCCCCGGGGCCGGCGGGAGCGATGTCCCCGCTGATGCGGATGGGCTCGTCGTCTTTCGGGATGAACTCCGCGCCGTCGTCGACGACCCCATTGCAATCGTTGTCGACGCCGTCGCACGCCTCGGTGTTGCCTGGATATGCAGCCTCGCTGGCGTCGTTGCAGTCGTCACCGCACGAGCCGGGGTCGCCGGCTTTGGTGCCGGGGAGCGGGGCGTGACGTCCGTCACCGTCGAGGTCGGGCGTGACGAGGACGTGCGCGCAGGCGCCGGTCAGGCTGTCGCACGTGTCGCTGGTGCACGCGTCGGCGTCGTCGCAGGCGACCACCGTCGGGGCAAAACATACGCGCGGAGGGAGAGGCACGCCCTCGGGCAATTCAGGCAAAATTCCGCGGTATTTGTCGCTGTCGAGGCACCGCACCGGCGCGCATAGATCCGCGTAGCCGGGGCAATCCTCGCTCGTCTCACACTCGGGTTGGGGCGGCAGAGGCGGTGGCACGTCGAGCTTGCTGCGCGCGCCGCACGCCGTCACCACGCCGAATGCATACGCAAGGCACACGAACCCTGAAGGCCCCTTGAGTATCGCCCCCCGCCGGGCCCGGCCTAGAGGCATCCGCCGAAGCCCTTCACGTCGATAGGCTCGCAGACGAAGCCAGGGGTGCATCCCGACGGACCGTTCACTTTGCACAGCTGCACGCACTGTGTGCCCGAGCCGGTGATCACACACACGAAGCCGCTGCTGCAATCGAAGCCGCCCTCGCAGCCGTCACCCTGTTTACCGGGACCTGCGGCGAGACACGTGGAGCCGTAGACTTCTTGGCCGCACGGCGTCGACGGGTACTCGACGTAGATTTGGCAGGATTCATCGGGCATGCAACCGTTGCCCGATGGCTTGAACGGATCGCACGTGTAAGCCTCGAGCGCGGGCGGATGCTCGGTGCAGCCCGGATCGTCGACGTCGGGCGGCGGCGGCTGCGGCGGCGTAGGAGGTGTTATGCCCGTGCCTCCGTCACCCCCGGAGCCGGCGATGAAGGTGTACTCCCCACCTTGTCCCGACGACGCGCTCGTCGGCGCCTGGACGGAGACCTCGCTCCCGCAGGCGACGGCGAACGGGGCCAGTACGACGAAGAGGAGGTGCCGATTCTCGATGCAAAAGCGTAACGGCATTGCGTAACAGTGTACCGCCTTGGCTGGACTCTAGGCCGCCAATTTCGTTCGGTAGCGCGCGGTGCGTCGAGCCGAGCCGCTTGCCTCCGCCGGGCGCGTGGGGAAGGGTGCACTCCATGTGGCGTGCGTGCCTGTTCGCGTCTTTGGCTTCGTGTGGACATCGCGTGGCCGAACCCGATGCGCAACCCGCGGACCGCACCCCGACGGTCGAGGCGCCGTCACGCGGGGCTCCTTCGAGCCTTCGGGTTTTGCCAACCGCGTCGGCGTCCTCCACGCCGTCGGGTGCGACTCCGCGGTGTCTCGTCCCCACGCCCGAGAAGCCTGGGCGCCCCTCACCGCCGGTGGGTCCCGATCCGCGCTGCCCGCGCGATCCGGATGGACCTACGAGACTGCGTCACGCGACCGTACGCGTGAGCGGCATCGATGCGCTCGTCGACGCCGAAGTGGCGGAGCACGATGCCGAGCGGCAGCGGGGGCTGATGTTTCGCAAAGCGCTCGACGAAAACGCGGGCATGCTCTTCGTGTTTGAAGCCGAACGAGACTTGGCGTTCTGGATGCGCAACACGTGCTTGCCGCTCGATATGCTGTTCGTCGCGAGCGACGGGACCATCGTCGGCATCGAGGAGAACGTCCCGACGATGAACGATGACAACTACGCGCCGGGCGATTGTTCCGCGCGCTATGTGCTCGAGGTCAACGCAGGTTGGTCGCGCCGCCACGGTGTGAAGGCGGGCCAAAAGCTCCTCTTCGGCGGACTCTGACGCAGGTCAATTCAGCTTGCGCGGCCCCGAGTCGTCGTCGCCCCCACGAAGGACTCGAAGCTCCGGTCCGCCGCGCCGCTTGGGTGTCCGGCCGCGGTCCTTCGCGCGGAGGTTGTCGAGCTCGCGCTGATAACGACCGAGCTGCTTTTTGAGCCAAAAACGGCGCAATGGCGAGCTGTCGCAGAAGAGCCAGCCGGCCAACATGCCGCCGAAAGGCGCGACCATTCCCTCGGCGGAAGGGGCTCGCGCAATCACGAGCGCGAGGTGCCACAAACCCAAAAGGCCCACCATCACCAGCGGTCGGACGGGGACCACCAGGAAGAGGCGCACGACTTGCTCGCGATTGGCGAAAGCCCACGCAACCGTGGCCGCGTTCGCGAGGACCATGCTGCCGTACCAGCTCGACGTGGCGAACGCGGGTGCCAGTCCGGCGAGCGATTCGAGCCCATTGCCGACCACCGCCGCGCCGAGAAAAAAGAGCGTCGTGCGGCGAGCGCCCCACGCGACCTCGAGCGGAGCCGCGAAAAAGTACAAGAGCATCACCGCGAAGATGGCGTGGCTCGGCGACGCCGGACTGTGCAGCAGCGGCGCGGTAACAAGGCGCCAGAGTTGCCCATGAACGACGGCGTCTCCGCGACCTACGAGCGCCTCCCACAGGGTTGCGGCGAAGGGTGCGCGCACCCAATTGAGCGACGCTGCGAACATCACCCAGAGGCAGCCTATCGCGACCATCAACGCGAGGACGACCCCGCGAGGTCGGGGTGGGCGAACGACGTGCTCCTGCATGGCTGGACTCTAGCGCGATTCGCTCGACGGGGCAGAAGAGTGCCTGCCTGCCCACTCGACTTGGGCCGCTCGAGGCCGCGGTGCCGTTATCGTTCCCGGCGACGGGTACCGATGAACACGACGTGCCGCCCGCCATTGCCCCGTCGCGTACGGGGCTCCACCGCTCGAGCCTCGAAGCCGGCTTGCTCGAAGCGTCGAAGGAAAGCCGCGTCGTGGCTCGCCGACCAGATCGCGAGACGACCCCCTTCCACCAGTGCTCGCTTCGCCGCGGCGAGACCGTCAACTCCGTAAAGGCGCGCGTTGCTCGGCTTGACGAGTGCGGTGGGGCCGTTGTCGACGTCGAGCACGATCGCATCGAAGGCGCCCTCGCTCGATTCGATGCGGGCGGCCACATCGCCAAACTCGATGCGAACGCGCCGGTCCTCGAGCATCGCCGCGCCTCCTGCGTGTGCGCGTACCCAGCTCGCGAGCTTGGGGACCAACTCTCGGACGATGACCACGCTTCGCGCCGGGAGGGTAGCGAGCGTCGCCTTCAGAGTGAACCCGAGACCAAGGCCTCCTATCAGTACGCGCGCCTTCGGCTCGAGGTCCGCGCACGCAAGCTCGGCGAGCTGCTCTTCCGAGCCATGCCGTCGATTCGACATCAGCTCTTCGCCGTGCACGCGCACCACGAGCTCGGTTCCGCGCCGCCAGAGCTGCAGCTCCGTTCCGTCAGGCGCACGAGCGACGTCGAGTGGTTCCCAGGGCTGCATTGGCGGGCGTTCGTAGGAGGCTTCGCAGGCGTCAGTCGACGCGCTGGTAGGTGTTGCTAAAGTCGTCTTGCACGACGGTTGCGAGGCCATCTTTCGCGGTGATCAGGATGTCTGTGCTTGGCGTTCGCGCCTGGTACTTCCAGCCCGAAGGCAACGATAAGCGTGCGGCGAGCCCGGGTAGTTCGGCTTCGGTGAGTGGAGCTTTTGCCGTGCTAAATGACTGCATTTCGTAAACGCGGGCCTCGGTGTCGATGAGCTCGAAGACGGGTGAGCCCGCACGAAAACGCACGGTGCTTTTACGCTGCACGAACCGCAATTGGTAGGGCAGCTGAAGTGTTTTCAGCTGCTCGGCGTTGAAGTCGATGCTGCCGCCGAGGCGCATCGCGAGGCCGCCAAAGGTGACGACGGTGGGATCGCGAAGCTCGGCTTGCACGAAGGCGTCGAGCGTCCAGTACCGCGGACCGTTCAGCAACACGGAGGTGACGCCGTGCTCGACCGCGAGCGCCTTCGCATCGAGCGCCGTGAAGGCTGCTTCGGGGCAGTCGTTCAGGCCTTGTGAGAGGTACACGTCCGCGTGCATGGAACTTGCGCCGAGCGTCAGCAAAACGACTTCGCAATAGCGTTGTCCGCGAAGACCGGACACCGCATCGGTCGGAGCCGGCAGCTCCTCGGCCGGTGACGAACAGCCCGCGATTGCGACCATCATCAAAGCCATTCCCGCGGGCGCAATTGGAAGATTTCGCATCGGCATTGGGGGCACCTTATCTCGTTCCCGAGGGATGTCGATTCTCGGATCGAAAAGCGTGCTCATCGCCCCCGCGGAATGGGTGTAAGCACGCGCCGTCATGAGCACTCCCGTCGTACCCTCACACGCTCGCGTCGTCGTCATCGGTGGCGGAATCATCGGCGCTTCCGTCGCGTACCACCTGGCCCACCTGGGCGTGCGTGACGTCGTCCTGCTCGAACGCGACACGCTCACATCGGGGACGACCTGGCACGCGGCTGGCCTGATGGTCACCTTCGGCTCGACCTCGGAGACCTCCACCGAGATGCGAAAGTACACGCGCGACCTCTTCGCGCGCCTCGAGGCGGAGACCGGGCAGGCGACGGGTTTCAAGCCGATAGGCTTCATCGAGGTCGCCTCGGATCGCGATCGACTCGAAGAGTACCGGCGTGTCGCGGCGTTCAATCGGTACTGCGGTGTGGACGTTGAAGAGATCGGTCCCGACGACATCAAGAAGCTCTTTCCGCTCGCGAGAGTCGATGACCTCCTCGCTGGCTTCTACGTCAAGGGGGACGGTCGCGTCGATCCGGTCGGTGCGACGATGGCGCTCGCAAAAGGCGCAAAATTGCAGGGTGCTACGCTGATCGAGGGCGTGAGTGTGCTCGGTGTCGTGACCAAGAACGGAGCCGTGGTCGGCGTCGATACGACGGGCGGGCACGTTGCCTGCGATGTCGTCGTCAACTGCGCCGGCATGTGGGCGCGCCAGCTCGGCGCGAAGAACGGCATCACCATCCCGCTGCAGGCGGCGGAGCACTATTACCTGATCACGGAGGCCATCGAAGGCGTCGACAAAAACTGGCCCGTGCTCGAAGACCCAGCCTCTCACGGCTATTTTCGCGAGGAGGGCGGCGGGCTGATGATCGGTATGTTCGAGCCCGTGTGTGCACCGTGGAAAATAGAGGGGATCCCGCAGGACTTCTCGTTCGGCGAAATCCCGCCCGACTGGGAGCGCATGACGCCCTACTTCGAGAAGGCGATGGCGCGCGTGCCCGTGACGCTCGAGGCCGGGGTCCGCAAGCTCTTCTGCGGACCAGAGAGCTTCACGTCCGATCTCCGGCCGCTCGTCGGCGAGTCGGCGGAGGTGAAGAACTATTTTGTCGCGGCGGGCATGAACTCGATCGGCATCCTTACCAGCGGCGGCATCGGGCGCGTCCTCGCGCACTGGATCGTGAACGGCGAGCCGGACGTCGATGTCACGGCGATGCACGCGAACCGGCTGCACCCTTACCAGTCGACCCCCGAGTACCGCCGAACCCGCACCGTCGAGGCGCTGGGCATGGTCTATCAATGCCACTACCCGACCCAAACGATGATGACCGCGCGCGACGTCAAGCGCTCCGCAATCCACGAGCGCCTCGCCGCGGAAGGGGCGTACTTCAAGGACGTGAGCGGCTGGGAAGGCGCGGACTGGTATGCCGGTCGCGGAAAGAAGCCGGAGCCCGGTCCGCTCTCGTTCGGGCGCATGGCGTGGTTCTCCAACTGGGAGGCCGAGCACAAGGCGACACGCGAAGGGGTCATCCTGATGGACATGTCGTTCATGTCGAAATTCCGCGTCGAGGGTCGCGACGCCGGACGGCTGCTAAACCAGCTCTCGGGCAACGACGTCGACGGTGAGGCGGGGCGCATCACGTACACCCAGTGGCTGAATGAGAAAGGGACGCTCGAAGCGGATCTCACGGTCACGAAGCTCGACGACCAGAACTTCTTCGTCGTCGCCAGCGACACGGCGCACCGGCATGTCGAGACGCGAATGAAGCGCGTGTTCGAGCGTGGGCATGCGTTCTCGTGCGACGTGACGAGCGGCTACGCCCAGCTCAACATCCAAGGGCCGCGCTCCCGCGAGTTGATGCAGGCGGTCACCGACGCGGACCTTTCCAACGAGGCCTTCCCGTTTCGCTCGGCCCGCGAGATCGCGGTAGGCTTCGCGCGGGTATTGTGTGTGCGCATCACGTACCTCGGGGAGCTTGGCTACGAGCTCTACATTCCGACCGAGCAGGCCGTTCACGTCTACGACCGACTCATCCGTGCCGGCGAACCGCTCGGGCTCCGTCATGCGGGGTTGAAGGCGCTCGCGTCGCTGCGCATGGAGAAGGGTTACCGCGACTACGGTCACGACATCGACAACACGGACTCGGTGCTCGAGGCGGGGCTCGGCTTCGCGGTCGACTTGAAGAAACCCGACGGGTTCATCGGCAAGGACGCGGTGCTCGCGAAGAAAGCCGAAGGTCCGCTAAAACGCCGTATTTTGCAGGTACGCGTGTTGGACCCCGAGCCGCTTATGCACCACGCCGAGCCCGTTTGGCGGAGCGGCAAAGCGGTGGGTTACGTGCGTGCAGCGTCCTACGGCTTCACGCTCGGCGGCGCGGTTGGACTCGCGATGATCGAGGGCGGAAGTGACGTCATTGACCAAAAGTTCATCGACGCGGGGGATTGGGAACTCGACATCGCGGGCAAACGCTACGCGGCCACCGCATCGCTCAAGCCGATGTACGATCCGACGAACGAAAAAATCAAATCCTGAGGGCGGTCCGTCAGAGGCAGAACGCCGTGACGAGACGGCCGGCCTCGACGTCCGCCTTGCAGTTCGCGCTGCCGGGGAGAAGCTTGCCGCTCGCGTCGTAGGCGGTGATGACGATGTCGGTGAGGCCAGGAGAGAGCGGCCCCAACTGCGATGGCAACTCGCACGGCGTGCGCTTCGCGCCGACGATGACGCCGCTGACTTGCACCTCGTAGACGGCGCCGGTCGGGCATGTGGGCACGCCGCCGTGAACGACGCTCGATGGGTTTAGCGCGACGAATCCGTGCGGCGAAGGCACGTCACACGCGGGCATCCCGGATTGCCCCGCGACGACGACGCCGCTGCACTCGGTGCCGAGCTCGGAGCCATCGGGGCGTGTGGCGTGCGCGTAGAATCGATAGGTGTCTCCCGCTTCGCCTGGGATCGCGAGCTCGCCTGCGTCGCACTCGAATTCCGTCGGCAAGGCGAGAGTCCCGCTGAGCAAACGCAGCATCAGGGTGTGGCTGAGCACGCAGGCCTCCGCGTCGAGGAGCGCGTCCGGGTGGATGCGGGTCTCCGTCGGCGACGGCCGCCCATCGACGAGGGGGGCGCAGCCCGTCACCGGCGTCGATAGGTTCGCGACAGCCGCGGTCGCGGTCGCGCTGCCGCCGCCGCAGGAGGAGGTCCAACGCGGGGGGACGACGGCTCCCTTCGTGTCGAGCATCTGCCGGCTCCCACTGGAGAAGCCGCCGAATGGCGTTAGCGCACTCGAGGGGACATCGTAGCCGTCGATCTCGGCTGCGTAGAGTTTGCCGGCCACGACGAAGTCGCGCATCGCAAACGCGAGCGAGCATGGCGTGGGCAGCGAGGAAGGCAGTCGGAACGCGACCGAGTCGCTCGGGTCGTCGTAGGCCATCAGCGTGACGACGTAGGATTGGATGGCCCCGGGCGTCGCGCTGCATGCGGCGCCCAACAGGAAATCCGAAGGCCGAACGGCGATCTCGGTTGCGACCGTGCCAAGGGACGTAGTCGACGCGTCCGCGGCGCACGCACCGAGAGCGACGCCGCCCAAAGTTGTAGCCAAGGCCCACTCGCGGACGCGAAACATCTTGGACGGCTTAGTCCACCTCGCCGCCGCCTTCAAAGGTTCCCGATTCGGACGACGTGCTCGCGGGTGACGATCGCCCTCTCGAGCGGGGCTACGACGCGGGCACCCGGCCACGCCACGACTTCGCACAGGGTGCCTTCTCCGGCGAGTTCCGTCGCGTCGCCGAGGATGCACTGCGTCAGCAAAATATCTGGGTGAACGGTGTTCATTGGCCAGGACGCAGCCCCTGCGTCGGCGAGCCAGGCGAGGTTGCACGCGAGGTACGCCGACGGAGTGCCGATGTCCCAAAAGCGCCCCACCACGGCGGCTCCGGCAAGTCGCACGCCGCGGCGCAAGGCTGGCAAGTACAGGTCGCCCACCAAGCAGCCTTCCTGCGGCAAGTGGCGCCTGGCATCGGCGGAGAGCACCTGAGCTCCGACGAAATCGGCGCCGGCCACTTCGGTGCCGAAGACCTCGCCGCGCAGCCGGACGACGGTCCCGTCCGCCGCGAGCCCGACGGTTCCTTGGCCGGAAGCGCGACGGTCGGCGACGGCGAGGGTAGCGAAGCGGTCTTGCGCCGCGTGCTCTGCCATCAAGGTTGTGACGTCGAGTTCCGCGAGGATGTCGCCGTTGACGACGACGAGTGCGCCGACGCCGACCGCTTCCCCGGCGTGATGCACGCCGCCGGCCGTGCCGAGGATCGCCGTCTCGCGGACGACGTCGAGGTCGAGTCGCTTGCCCGCCGCGCCGACGGCGTCGGGCAGGTGGTGTGCGTTGACGACGATTCGCTCGAGCCCCGCGGCGCGCAGCTGCCGAACGATGTGGTCGAGCAAGGCCGCGTCGCCAATCGGCACGAGCGGCTTCGGTAGCTCCTCGGTGAGGGGGCGCAGGCGCGTCCCGAATCCTGCGCAGAGGACCATCGCTCGGTCGATCGTCACCGCGGCACCGTCACCTATCGCTCGGGCCTTGTCAAAAACTCCACCCGAGTTGTGCGTCCATGCTACGGCGGCCTATGCTTCGAGTCGGACGGTTGGCACTTTTGAGCCTTTTTTCCGTCGCTTTCTGGCACTGCGGCGGTGGCGCGACGGGCATCGCAGCGTGCCGCGACATCGAATCGAAAAAATGCGAACTCTTGCTCGGCTGCCCAACGGTGCCGATCGCCGACGCAAACGACGTCGACGCCTGCAAGCTCTTTTACCGAGACCAGTGCCTTCACGGGCTGGCCGACTCCGCCGACCCGGCTCCGGTTGCGGTCTCTGCGTGTCTCGCGGCGATCGACCGCGCCGCAACTTGCAAAGCCGAGCCGCTGGGCTCGTGCGCGACGGCTCCCTTACTCGCGGCTGGGCAAGACGCGCAGAAGCTCACCGGGTGCGACGCGATGCTCGCGACCGAAGCTCTCGCGGACTGCGCGTTTCTGTCACCGGCGAACGGCGCTGGCGGAGCGGGCGGCGCGAACACGGGCGCAGCAACCGGCGGAGCGGGGGGCTCCGGCGGCGGCGGGTGACCGGACACTTCAAGGCGCGGTCCACGACTCCACGGTGAGGGCAGGCTGACCATCGCTGATGCGCGTGCCTCCGAGGACGGCGAGCGAGCCGAGTGGCGTCGAGAGGGCTGTGGCACCCGAGCGGGGTTCGCGCAGCGGGACGTCGTAAACGGCACTTGGGGCGAGGGTGATGCGCCGCACCGCGGTCTCGTGGCTGGCCGCGTCCTCGCAGACGGCGAGGAGCAACCCCGGCCCCGCGAGGTATCCCTGGCAATGTGTCAGTGCGGCGGCGAGCCCGTTCGCGTCGATGGTCGTCGACGTGCACGCAGCAGCGCAACCCGGTGAGAGGCTACGTGTGGCTGCTGCCTTTCCGTCCAAGAGGCCGCCTATCAAGAGCAACTCTCCCGGATTGCCGCTCGCGACAGCCGCGGCTCCGACTACGGGATCCTCGACGTAGGCCCGCGCGAAGAATGCTGACGCCCCTGCGCTGAGCGTTTCGAGCCCCGGCGCGGAGATGCTTCCACCGACGACGACGAGGCCCACGCCATCGACCCACGCGGCGGCAGCGCCGAGCCGTGGGCTCGTCAGTCGAACGGCCTTGAGCGAGCCGTCCTGGCCAACGACGAGGACGCGGTCACTCGCCGATGACGTGCGTGTGCCTCCGACGACGTAAGATTCGCCGCTCGCGCTGCGGACAACGCCTCCGCCGGCGACACTCGCGAACGAGTCGAGGCCGTTCGGCAGCTCGGCGTCGGTTACGGTCCCCGCGGCGAAGTCGACCCAACTCCCACCGACCGCGCCACCGTCGCTCGGCTTGCCGATGACGAGGAGCGTCGTACCGCTGCCTACGACGACGAGCGTCTCAGCTACGCGCGGCAAGACTCCGCCCGCCGCGGGCCCAAACGAGAAAAGGTCGTAGTAGGAGGCGCGGCTTGGGTCGTCGCCCGTGCCACCCGTGAGGAGGAGGAAACGCTCGCCCACGCTCGCCGCTACGCCCCCCGTGTGCGCTTCGGTGAGTGCCGACGGCGGACGCGCGAATTCATTTACACGCTGAGCGAATACCGGGAAAAACGTGCCTCCGACGTCCCCCAGCGTCACGCCCATGCTGCGGCCCCGAACCCGCACGTCATTCGTCGCGTCGCGGCCCTCGACCTCGAGAGAGACGAACTCATCGGGCGAAAATTCACCGAGCGAAAATGTCCCTCCTGGCGCGCTCTCGGTCGCGGCGATCACCGCCTGACCCGAGTTGAGCGCGCGGATGGTCATCGTCGTGATTGCGGGCTCGCGCGAGAACGCATCCGTCTCGTGGCCGGGCGTAATCTCGAGGCTCAGCCACGGCGTGGCAGGCGTGCAGCCACCGACCACGAGTGCGGCGAAGAGGAGGCGACGCATGGGGTGTTGCATGCTAGCACGGCGAACGGTGACCGCCCTCCGCGCACGGCTCCTGCGGCTCCCGCCCGATCCCATTCAGCTTGCGCGAAACTGCCACGCAAGTGGGCTCGAGCGCGTGTGTCTGCTCCATTCCGCTGAGGCGGCGACCGTGACCCCGCGCGTCTCCTACGTGGCCGCCGCGCCCGATCGCGAGACCGCCGAGCTCGACCCGTTCGAGGATGATGCGCCACTCGCAACCGGAGCGCTGGCGGGCGTGCCGCGGTGGATCGGGGTGATCCCGTACGAGTCACGGCGCAGTCTCGAGCGCCCTGCGTGGCGGCGCGTCGATCAGCGCGCGGTCCCGATGCTCGTGCATCCGCAATGGCTGCGTTTTCCCGCAGTTCTTCGCGTTGATGCCGATACGGGGGAGGTGCTCGCGGTCGGTGAGAGTGACGCGGCTATCGAGCGACTCGCGGCTGCTGCCGGACGTGCCGCTCCACGCGCCGAGCACGCGCTCATCGTCGCCACCGATGCCGATTCACCGTCTCTTCACCTCGAACGGGTGCGCCGCGCGGTGGCCTTCATCCTCGAGGGACACCTCTACCAAGTCAACGTCGCTCGGAAGCTCGACCTCTCGGTCGAAGGTAGTTGGCTCGAGGCGTATGCGGCACTCGCCGGTCGGTCACCGGCCGCATTCGGAGCCGCACTCGATCTCGGTCAGGTTCGGGTCCTTTCGACGTCGCCGGAGCTGCTGCTTCTCGGTCCGCGCGCAGTCGGTCCGTCGTCCAACGTCGCGTGGCTCTACACCGAGCCCATCAAGGGAACGCGACCACGAGGGCTCGACGCGCCTGCCGATCTTGCGAGCGCCCGCGAGCTTGACGCGGATCCGAAGGAGCGCGCCGAGCTTGCGATGATCCTCGACGTCGAGCGTAGCGACCTCGGTGCCGTGGCAGCATTCGGTTCGGTGCGGATCGTCCGACCGCCAGAGATCGTGACGCACCGCACCGTGCATCATCGCAAGGCGTTGATCGCCGCCGTTCTCGCTCCTGGGGTTTCACGACGAGAACTTCTCGAGCGCATGGTCCCAAGCGGAAGTGTCACCGGCGCCCCGAAGGTCCGTGCGATGGAGGTGATAGCCGAGCTCGAAGCCCATCGCCGCGGCCTCTACACCGGGGCGCTTGGTTATGGAGCGCATGACGGCTCCTTCACGCTCGCGATGGCAATTCGGACCGCCGTCCTCGCGGGCGAGGAAGGGAACTACCGGGGCGAGTATTTTACGGGCGGCGGGATCGTCGCCGACTCAGACCCCGAATGCGAGCTTGCCGAGACGCGCTGGAAGGCCTTGCAGGTCGGGGTCACGCCTCGCGGAGCCGCGGGATGAGCTCGATGAAGTTGCAAGGACGGTAGCGGCGGTCGAGCTGGGTCGCGAGGATCCCGTCCCACGCGTCGCGACAGGCGCTCGGGGAGCCGGGGAGGGCGAACACATACGTGCCTCGCGCAACGCCGCCGAGGGCGCGCGACTGAATCGTCGAGGTGCCGATTTTTTGGTAGCTGAGCCATCGGAAAAGTTCACCGAACCCAGGTATTTCCTTGTCGATCACGCGCCTGACCGCTTCCGGTGTCACGTCGCGTCCGGTGAGGCCGGTGCCGCCCGTCATCAAGACGACGTCGATGTTTGGATCGGCGATGAACCCATCGAGTGCGCTGACGAGCCGCTCGATGTCATCCGGAAGAATGCAACGCGCCCGTACCAGGTGCCCTGCCGCCCTCGCCCGTTCGAACAGCGCTGCCCCCGATAGGTCCGTCGCTTCGGTGCGGCTGTCCGAGACCGTCATCAGCGCGAGGTGACACGGCACAAAAGGCAGGGATTCGTCGATTCCTGGCACATTCGGTGGCATACCATGGTGGCCATGCGACGCATCTGGTCCCTCGAAGGCAATCGTCAACGGCTCGACGGTGGAGCGATGTTTGGCAACGCCCCGCGGGCGCTCTGGCAGCGTTGGGCGGTGCCCGACGACCTTGGGCGAATCGACCTCGCATGCCGCTGCCTCCTGCTTGAAGACGCTGGTCGCTTCACCCTGTTCGAGACGGGGATCGGCGCATTCTTCGCCCCGGAATTGCGCGAACGCTATGGCGTGTTTGATCCGCGCCACGCGCTCTTGGACGCACTTGCGCAGGTCGGGCCCGGTCACGAAGGGATCGACACCGTCGTCTTGTCGCACCTGCATTTCGACCACGCGGGCGGGCTGCTCGCCGCTCATGAGCACGGTCGTGCGCCAGCTCTCCTCTTTCCGAATGCTCGCTTCGTGACCTCGCGCGAAGCCTTTGAGCGTGCCGTCGCCCCGCATGAACGCGACCGCGCCTCGTACATCGCTGAGCTACCGAAGTTGCTCGTGGACAGCGGCCGGCTCGAGCTCGTCGCGCGGGGCGGCTCGGCCGTTGCGACCCCGGGCATTCGCTATCACTTCTCGGATGGGCATACCCCCGGTCTCCTCTTGGCCGAGCTCGCATCGGAGGACGGCCCGATCGTCTTCGCGGCGGATGCAATCCCCGGGGCGGCGTGGGTGCACGTACCCATCACGATGGGCTACGACCGCTACCCCGAGATGCTGATCGACGAGAAGCGCGCGCTCCTCGGGGAGCTTCTGGATCGCCGAGGACGCCTGTTTTTCACGCATGATTCCGCAACCGCACTCGGGCGCGTGGCCCGAGACGAGCGCGGCCGCTTTCACGTGACCGAAGCCGTCGGCGACGTGTCCGCGTTTCCGATCTAGCTCGCCCGGTCGAGGTTGCCCGACCGAGCGCGGCAGCGCCCGTGCGGACTACGTCTTCGAGGTCGCTTTTTTGGCGGCCTTTTTCGGAGCAGCCTTCTTCGTGGCAGCCTTTTTGGCGGCCTTCTTCGGCGCTGCCTTGACGGTAGTGGACCCGACCTCAGCAGCCTCGCTTGCGGGCTTCTTGGTCGCCTTTTTCGGCGTCTTCGCCGCACCGAATCGCGCCGGACCCGCGCGGCGCGCACCGCCTGCACGGCCCTTTTTCGGTGGGCTCGTCCCAGCCGTGTCGCGTCGGAGCTGCAAGAGCTCTTGCGCACGCTCGGGCGTCATCTCTTCGGGGACGTCACCGGCACGGAGGGATGCATTCGTCTCGCCGTCCGTCACGTAAAGTCCGAACCGGCCCTGGCGGAGCGTGATGGTCTTGCCGCTGGCGAGATCGGCACCGAACTCGCGCATCGGAGCTGCGGCTTGGCGTCGTTGGATCGTGCGCGGCGCGGCCAAGAGCGTGATGGCGTCCGCCAGCGCGACTTCGAAAACCTGCTCTTCGCTCGCGAGGCTGCGTCGGTCCTCACCGCACGCGATGTAGGCGCCATAGCGGCCCAAGTGTGCGGTAATTTCACGACCGGTCGCATCGGCCCCGACGACGCGTGGCAACGCGAGCAGCCGAAGGGCTTCTTCGAGCGTGACGGTCGCGGCCTTCATGGTGCCGAGCAAGGATTGCGTTTTCGGCTTGGTCTTCAGGTCCTCGCCGAGCTGCACGTAGGCGCCGAAGCGTCCCTCGCGCACCAGGACGTTCTCGCCGGAATCGGCGTCGACACCGAGCACCCTGTTGCCGCTTGGTGTGTCGAGCATCTCGACCGCTCGAGCAAGCGTCACTTCGTCGGGCGCGAGCTCCGGGGGTAGGCTCGTCGTCGTCTCGCCGCGCTGCAGGTAGGGGCCGAAGCGACCGACGCGCACGACGATGTCGCGGTTCTCGGCGTCTTGGCCGAGGGCGATCGTGTTAATCCCGCGCGCATCGATCTCCTCGAGTTTGGTCGAGACCATGTCTCGGAGTCCCTGGCGCTTCGAACCGTCATCGCCGAAGTAGAAGGCCTTGAGCCACGGGAGCGACTGCTTTTCCCCTTTGGCGATCTCGTCGAGGTCGTCCTCCATTCGGGCGGTAAATTCGTAGTCGACGAGCGACCCAAAATGCTCTTCGAGCAAGCGAATCACGCTGAATGCGGTGAAGGACGGGACGAGGGCGGTGCCCTTTTTCCAGACGTAGCCGCGTTCGACGATGGTGTTGATGATGCTCGCATAGGTGCTCGGACGACCGACGCCGAGCTCTTCCATGTTCTGCACGAGCGACGCTTCGGTGTAGCGCGCCGGGGGCTGAGTCTCATGTCCCGACGGGGTGAACGTCTTGCCTCGAATCGCCTCGCCTTCGCGCAGCTCGGGCAGGTGCTTCTCGCGCTCTTCGAGCTCCGCCTCGGGGTCGTCGCTGCCTTCGACGTAGGCGCGCAGAAATCCCGGGAAGGTTATCGTGTTGCCGCTCGTGGAAAAGACGACCTCGCGACCGGAGGGCGTCTTGGCCGTGACGCGGAGCTGGACGCGCTGTCCGACGGCATCTTCCATCTGCGACGCGAGGGTGCGCTTCCACACGAGCTCGTAGAGGCGGCGCTCGTCGGGGCCGAGTTCGGATTCGACCGTTTCGGGGGTGCGGAAGCGATCGCCCGCCGGGCGAATTGCTTCATGCGCCTCCTGCGCGTTCTTGACCTTGCGCTTGTAGACGCGCGGCGTTTTCGGCAAGTAGGCGTCGCCGTAGAGTTCGCCTATCTGCCGACGCGCCGCGTCGAGCGCGGTCTCCGACAGGGTCGTCGAGTCGGTACGCATGTAGCTGATGTAGCCATTCTCGTAGAGGCGCTGGGCCGCCCGCATCGTGCGCGACGAGCTGAAGCGCAGTTTGCGCCCCGCTTCCTGCTGCAGCGTCGAGGTCATGAACGGCGCCATCGGTGAACGCCGGTAAGGCTTCGTGACGAGCGAGGTCACCGTGAAGGTCGATGCTCCGAGCTCGGCGGCGAGGGCCCGCGCGTCTTTTTCGTTGAGGACGACGGTCTTTTCGACTTTCGCAGCGTCGCCCTTTAGCTTGCCGTCGGAACCGAAATCCTTGCCCGATGCGATGCGCGCGCCGTCGAGCTGCACGCTCGTGGCGGTGAAGGCGCCGGCGGCGGCTTCGAGAGCGGCATCGATGTCCCAATAACTTGAGCCGACGAAGCGCATCCGCTCGCGTTCGCGTTCGACGATGACGCGCGTGGCGACGCTCTGGACGCGGCCTGCGCTGAGCTTCGGCATCACCTTTTTCCAGAGGACTGGCGACACCTCATAACCGAAGAGTCGGTCGAGGATCCGCCGTGCCTCCTGGGCATCCACCAGACGACGGTCGATCTCGCGTGGATTTTGGATCGCGAGCGCGATCGCTCTCGGGGTGATCTCGTGGAACACCATCCGCTTGACGGGCACGCGAGGCTCCAAGACCTCGAAAAGATGCCAAGCGATCGACTCTCCTTCGCGATCCTCGTCGGTCGCGAGCAGCACTTCGTCGCTCTCGCGGATAAGCTTCTTCAGCTTCGCGATGTGCTGCCGCTTGTCCGCATCGAGCACGTAAAGGGGCCGAAAGTCATGATCGACGTCGACTCCGAGGCGCGCCCAGCTCGCCTTCTTGAACTCGACCGGTACGTCGCTCGCGCGACGAGGCAGGTCTCGGATGTGGCCGATCGATGACTCGACCACGTATTTGTCCCCAAGGAATCCCGCGATGGTACGGGCCTTGGCAGGCGACTCTACGATGACGAGCGATCGGGCCACGGTGTCTCTCAGGTTGGGGGCAGGGGCGCCCAGCAGCGGGCATCCCATAGGGCGCAGGCCCGTGGGCTGTCAAGCGTGGCCGCCGTTGCCGGGGTGGGTGGGTGCGCCCGTTACTTGGCCTACCGCTTCGAAATTCAGTAACAATTATGCCGTGATGAAGCGAACTTCTGACCGCGATAGCGGCGACGCGGTCAGCGTTCGGAACCTGGAACAGATCCAGGAAAAAGAGCCGCACCAAGGTGCCACCAAGCTCGGCGCGCTGATCATGGCCTCCTTCGGCGGGGCCTGCATTGTGTTCTGTTCGCTGATGTTGGTGCGCTCCCCCGACACCGAAACACCGAAAGGCTCCGACCCACTCGGGGCCCTCGTGGCGGCGACTCCCTCGAGCCCGAAAAAAAAGGCGAAACCGGCGCTCGAGGTTGGCGACGTGACCTTCCCCGAGGTCTTGACGGATCGCGAGGACAAGACGACCGCGCTCGCCGCGGTTCGGGCGCTGCGCCCCGCCACCAGCGGTTCGCCTGAAGCCGAGTTGCCGCGCGGTGCCGGTCGCGAACCGCCGCCTGCGACGGATCAACTTCAGGTTGTTCCGCTGCCCGCCCAAGATGTCCTCGGACAGGACGTGCCGCGTCCCATCGCCTCGGCCGACACGCTACAGGCCGCCGCGCAGACGCTCTCGCGCGAGCCCGAAGGGACGGCGCTGGCCGATCGGGGTGAGCCGGGGGGCTACCAGCTCCAGGTAAGCTCCTTCAAGAGCCGTGAAGAAGGCGAGGCGTTCGCCACCGCGCTCCGTCGCCGGGGCCACAAGGCGCACGTCGAGGAGGCCAACGTTCCTGGACGCGGATTGTGGTTTCGCGTGCGCGTGGGGTCGTTCAAGTACAAGCGCTCGGCGCAGATTTACCGCGAAGAATTCGAAGCAAAGGAGCGCATGGTGAGTTTCATCGTCGATCCGCCGAAGAACGCGGTCAGCATCTCCGTCACCGACGCGGATTAGCGCGGCCGCATCCCGAGCGGGCCCTTGGTGCTCGCGGCGCGGGGGTCAGTGGTCGCGCCGCTGCAGGTGGCGTTTGGCGGCCATTTGGACGGCCGAAGACACGTTCTTGTCGGTGGCGAGCTTCTTGAGATCGGCCTCGCGGAGCTGCGTTATCAGGGCGGCGGCGATCGCGACGGGCGTCTTCGAGTTCTCCACGAGGTTCTTCTTCACGTGGTAGCTCTTCAGCCATATCGGGGAGGTCGCGATGATGCGCAAGACTTCATCGGAAATGTTCCGATTGCGGGCGATCATCGCGATGTCGCCTTCCTGCATGAGGGGACTTCGGGCTGCGGCGGTCGCCACGACCTTATTTTGTTCCCTCACGAGCAGCATGCGCTCCTGTTTCGTCCCGAGCATGGCGCGTCGCACGCGCTGCGAGACGCTCATTTCCTGAAGTCGGGCGAGCAGGGGCTTGAAGCGCTCTTTCACTGCTTCTTCACCGGGCGCGGGCTCCTCGAAGACGTCGTCGGCACTCTCCGCAGCGAGCGCCTCCGCAACGGCGTGCTGCTCGAAAAAGAGGGTGTCTTCCGGGAGTGGCTCGTCGCTCGCCTCGCTTATCAGCTCGTCTTGGATCGCGCTCACGACCTCCCGCCAAGCGGGGATCCCGCTCACGGTGACGCCGTTGCGTGCCGCAAGCTCGACGATCCGGTCGGCCGTCGACATGCGGGTGGCCTTGTTCATGTACAACGCGGCGATGATCGACGGGTGCCGCAGGAGGCGGTCTTCGTTGATAGCCACGAGCTCCGAGACGAATTCTTCGCCCAAGCGCGCGAGGTCCTCGACGGTTTCCACATCGACGCGCGGCAACGTGAGCAGCCGCGCGAGCGTGTCGCGGTCACCGATGTAGGACCGAGCGACGCAGTCGATGACCCAAGGATGGAGGTCGGTGGCCAGGGCGCCGTTCATCACGGGCGCCGGCAGCTTGGCGAGGGTGCTCGCGGCCTCCTGTGCGATGCCGGGGTCCGCGTCGCGCGTCAAGATCGCGAGGACCGCCACGATGCCTTCCGGGCGGACGCCAGGAATGACGCCCTTGGCAGCCATTTGCTTGAGCCGCGGTGGAGCGTCGGCGGCGACGGCACGCTGGGCGGGGACGGGGAGGGTCGCGAGGTCGAAGGGTTCGATGGCCATAGGTGGAGTAACAAGTCGGGAGGGAGGGTTTGCTCCTGGACCGAACCACGATTATCTTCCGTTCCGGCCCCGCGAACAATTAGCACGCGGTAGCGCTCGGAGGATCTCGATGGGCATATTCGATTTCGTAAAACAAGGCGTACAGCAAATGATGATCGCTCGTCCGGAGGACAAGCATCAGCTGATCGTCTACAAATGGCCCGACCGCACGATCCCGATGTACACGCAGCTCACCGTCAAGAGTGACGAAGGCGCCGTGTTTTTCAAGGGCGGAACGATGGCGGGTGTCGTCGGCTCCGGGCGGCACACGATCGACGGCTCCAACATCCCGTTTCTGAAGAACTGGATTGACTCGGCGACCGGCGGCAATGTCCTCCTGTCCGAAATCTTTTTCGTTCGGACCCAGCCGAACCGGAACGATCCGGTCCGCTTTGGGGGCAAATTTGACGGCCTGATCGACCCGGGGACCGGCATGCCGTGCACGCCGCGGCTTTTTGGTGAGCTCGTGATTCGGGTCGTCGATCCGATAGCCTTCATCATCGGCCTTACGGGGCAGTCGATCGCCGCGGATGACAATTCGCAGATCCTCGAGTGGGTCGGAAAACGCTTCATGATGGGCGCGGAGGCCTTGATCGCGTCGTTCTGCACCGACCAGGGGGCGAGTGTGCTGAACCTCAGCGCGCTGAAGAAGCAACTCGAAGAGCGTCTCGTCGCGCAGCCGATCCCGGCCATGCGCGAAGTCGGTATCGAGCTTGTCGAACTCACGTCGTTCAACGTGACGTTGAGCGACACGGATCGCGCGGCGCTCATGGAAGTCTGGAAGGACATCGAAGTCGAGACACGCAAGAAGGCGGCGGAGCTCAAGCGGCGACAGATGGAGATCGGCGTCAACATCGCGGAGCGCCAAGCCTACGTCAACATGGCGGGGCAGCCGGGCTACATGCAATACGCGCAATCGGAGGCATTGCTCAACGCGGGGGTCGGTATGGCGAAGGGCGGCGGCTCCGGCATGGGCGGCCTCGGCGCTGAAATGGCCATTGGCGTTGGGATGGCGGGAATGTTTCAGCAGAGCTTTCAGCCTGCCATGCACGTTCAGCGCGTCGCGCCGCAGGCCGGCTCAGGCGGAGCCGTGTGTGGCGGCTGCCAGTTCAACAACGTGGGTGGCGGAAAATTCTGCGCGAATTGCGGCCAACCGCTCGCCCCGCCACAGCCCGTGTTGGCATTCTGCACGGGTTGCGGTAACCAGCACCCCGCGTCCACGAAATTCTGTGCAAACTGCGGGGCTCAACAGGGCGCCGCGACCCAAGCGTCGCCGGGCAGCGGCCAGAGCTAAGATGACGAGAGGCTTTCGTCCGTGATCACCAAGCAGATCCTTCTCGTCGAGAGTGACCCAAAACAGCTGCGTCTCTTGCGCGTGGCGCTCGAGCAAGACGGCTTCGACGTCGTGCCTGCCGAAGACGGCAAGGTTGCGCTCGAGGTGCTTGAGGCGCAAGCCGTCGACCTCGTCCTCAGCGCGACGGCGCTGCCGCGTGTTGATGGCTTCGAGCTCGTCGAGGCGATGCAAGACCATGATGATTGGCAGGCGCTGCCGACGGTCTTGATGATCGATGGCGACGTGCGTGCCGCCCGCATGCGCGGCGTTCGACTCGGCGTCGAAGAGTTCCTTACCAAGCCGGTCTTCGTGAAAGAGATGCTGGCACGGGTCCATGTGCTCCTCGCCAAACAGGTCCGTGAGCGATTGAGTGGCAACTCGACGGCGCACGCCGCGGCGGCGAAGTTGAACGGCTCGATCGAAGACCTGCCCACCATCGATCTGCTTGAGTCCCTCGAGCAGGGCAAGCAGAGCGGCAGCGTCACCGTGACGTCGCACGGTCGCACCGCCTCCGTTTATTTCCGCCAAGGCGCCATCGTCGACGCGACCTTGTCCCGGTTGCGCGGTGAAGAGGCCGTGTTCCGTCTGCTGACCTGGACCGAGGGTCAGTATGACGTCACCATCGAGCCGAGCGCGCGCGCGGCGGTCGTCGAGATGGAAACCCGTGCGATGCTCGACCTCGGCGTTCGCCAGGCGGCAGAGTTCCATCGCCTCGCGGACCAGTTGCCTCCGCTCGACTCGTGCCTCACGGTGGACCGCGCTTCGCTCGCAGAGCTCCTCGACGAGGTGCCTGAGCCGATCGAGGCGTTGCTCGCGCTCCTCGACGGTCAGCGTACGATTTTGGACGTGATCGATGCGTCGCCGTTCGACGACCGATCGACCCTGCGCACGCTGCATCAATTGTTTACCGAAGGCGTCCTCGCGGAGGTCACCGACGACGAGCCGCCGCGGTCCTTCGACCTGACCAAAATAATAACGGCTCCTGAATCTGTGGCGCCGCAAACAGCGCCGCAACCGTTTGGAAAGGCGAGCGCGCTCGCTCCGTCGTTCGCGGAGGAAGAAGCTTCGCTCGTGGCCGCCGCGCCCGTCGACGCGAAGGGGAAAAACCCTTCAGCGGGCAATGGCAAAGCCAAGTCGAAAGGCAAATCCAAAGGCAAAAGGAAGAACGGCGACGAGACGTCCAGTGTGGCTGTCGCTGCCGTGGCCGCGGCGCTCGACGGGGCGGAGCCGTCGTCCTCGACGGGCGGCTCGAGGCCAATCGGCACCGAGCTTCAGCTGCCGTCGCCGTTCGCGCTCGCAGGCAGGAAAGGCGGAACGGAGATCGGCGGCGCACCCGCGATGAGCGACTCTGCGTCGGCACCCAACATGCCGAGCGCGTTGCCTTCGGTGGAGACCGCATCCACGCTCGATGCTGAGGCCGTCGAATCACCGGTCCCACCTTCCGCTCCGGGCGACGAGCGACCAAGCGATGAGCCGCGCTCCCTTAGCGAGAGCGGGGTCAGCAATACGTTCTTCTCGACGCGGCCGCCGTCTGCGCCGACAGAGGAGGATGCGCCCCTCTCGTCGTCCGTGGAGTTCGACGAGCCCGTCTACTTGACGCACCACCAAATCACGCGGCGGCAGAAGAGTCGTAAACTCGTCGTTGGCGTCCTTGGGGTCATTGCGGCACTTGGGGTCTTCGCGGTGCTCGGGCCGAAGCTTTTCGGTAGCAGCGAGAACGCCTCGACGACGAAGCCTATCGCCTCCGTGAAAGCGACCCCATCGGCCCTGGTGAAGGCGTCCGCGAACGCTCCCGCGTCAGCGGCGCCCGAACCCGCTTTAGCGGTGACCGCGCCCGCTTTAGCGGTGACCGCCGCATCGAGTGCGAGCCCCGCCGTGGTTGAGGGTCAGGCCGCGGAGGAAAACCTCCCGGATGTACCGGAGCCCCTCAAGGCGGCGATGAACAAACTCGACGTAGGCGCGTACGCGGATGCGATCCAACTCGCCAAGGCCGCGATCAAGAAGGACCCTGAGAACGCCGATGGCTACTTCGCGCTCTTCACCGCCTACGACAGCGTCGGCAAGGGTGCTGAGGCGGCGAAGGCTCGCGCCGCGTGCGCGGCCTCAGCCACGAAGGGGCAGTACAAAGGCTACTGTCCGAAAAGGCGGCACTAACGGAGGCGCTCGCCCGCGCTATTTGCGTAGGCGCGGATCGAGCGCCACTTGCAGCGCATCCAGCACGAACGAGGCGACCGCGACCGCGGCCGCGGCGACGATCACGGTCCCGAACAGCACGGGCGCGTCTCGATTGACGACCGCATCGACCGTGAGCGCGCCGAGTCCGGGCCAGCGAAAAAGCTTTTCGGTCACGATGGCGCCGCCGACCAACGCGCCGAACTCGAGCACGAAGAGTGTCGTCAGCGAGCCTAGGGCATTGCGCCACGCGTGGACGAAGAGCACGCGCAACCGAGAAGCGCCACGCGCCCGAGCGCTCCTGGCGAAGTCGGAGTCGAGTGCACGCCCGAGTTCTTCGCGGGCGAGCCGGGCATACAGGGCGGAGCCGTAGAGCCCAAGCGTGAGGGCGGGCAGGGCGAGGGCTCGGAGGTCACCCGCAGCGCCGTCGAGTGGCAGCCAGCCGAGGCGATGGGCAAGGACGTATTGCAGCCCTACACCGAGGACGAACGTAGGCGCGCTGACGACGAGCATCGTTGCGGCAATTGTGGCCTGGTCGGCGAACCGGCCGCGTCGATGGGCTGCGAAGGTGCCGACGCCGAGGCCGATGACGAGCTGCAGCAGCGTTGCCGCCAACGCGAGCTTTGCCGAAAGTGGCGCCTTCGCGGCGACCAGCGCGGCCACCCCTTTGCGGCTGCGATGGCTGTAACCGAGGTCGACGTGCACGGGCCCGACGGCGCTGCAGCTCTTGTGCTCGGCGCCGCTTTTAGGCGCGTGGATGAGTCGCTGCCAGAATCGCGCGCATTGGATGTGGAGCGGCTGGTCTAGGCCGTAGATCGCGCGTGCGGTCGCGACGTCGGCCGCGCTCGCCTGCGGTCCCACGAGCATGCGTACGGGATCGCCTGGCAACGTGCGGGCGAGGACGAACGCGAGGTTCGCGACCCCGACCACCAACGTGATCGAGCGCAGCAATCGCAAGGCGACTTGGCGAAGGGCTGGCTTCACGGCAGACGCTCGACGGTTGGGTTGTTCGGCGTACGCACCTCGACGCGTGCGGCGCGCAGGTCGAGCCTTCCGTCGGCGGTTGTCGACAGCCCGCGCACGTAAGGTTGCCATACGCGGATGCGGCGACTCGAGTAGGTCGGGATCCACGGCGCTTCGTCGCGAACGATCCCTTCGAGCTGCGCGTAAAGTTCCATGCGCTTGTCGGTCGACGCCTCGCGGCGCGCCGCGGTCGCGAGGCTGTCGAAGGCGGGATT
This sequence comes from Polyangiaceae bacterium, assembly GCA_947475525.1. Taxonomy (GTDB): domain Bacteria; phylum Myxococcota_A; class Polyangia; order Polyangiales; family Polyangiaceae; genus SYFR01. Next base: position 77,093 of record CANJMI010000006.1, read on the forward strand.
CGCGAAGAACGAGACGTTTTGACTGCCTTGTTCGGAGATCGCCGCACGGGTCAGCGTTGGGTCGAGTACGGCGGCCGGATCAGGGAAGTCTGGGTGCCAACTGCGCCAACCCATCGCGCATGCGCCTCTCGTGCCGATCGCTGCGAGAAAGCTTGCGTACGCGAGAGGCTTGACGCGAATTCGCACGCCGACGCGGGCGAGTTGTTGCTGGTAGACCTCGGCTACGGATTGGTCGAGGCTCGAGGCGACGGTGACATAGTCGACAGGCTCGGGGTAGCCACCGCGACCGGTGCTCGGGTCGAAGGCGAACCCAGCGAGGCGCATCTCTTCGAGTGCCGCCGTCACATCGTGCGTGCGATGGGGGGCATCGAGGGGCCGCGGGATCCCGTCAGGAAGGAGACGATCGCGTGGCGCGACGCTCGGGCGGAGTCGCGGCAGCACGGTTGGATCGACGGCGAACGCGACGGCGCGGCGCACGTGGCGGTTGTCGAAGGGCGCGTGCTCGGTGTTTAGAAAAATGCCATCGACCGCGCCGCTCCCGGCCCACTTGATGGTGGGGGACCATCTCGGATCGGCGGTAAAACGCTGTGAATCGATGCCGCTTAGCTCGGTGAGCACGTCCAGCTCGCCACGTTGGAACTGGAAGAGCTGGGTGCGAAACGGGACGCCGAGGCTCCAGTGTACGGCAGCCACAGTTGGGAGCCCTTTGAGGTAATAGCCATCGAATCGGCTGAGTTCGAGGCTCTCCTCGTGGCGGCGAGCGAGTCGAAATGGTCCGGCTCCGCAGGGCGGCGGGGCAGTCGGATCGGCGTGGTCGAGTCCGGTGTCACACACCGGTGCGGTGAAGCCCAGGCCAAGGAGCGAAGGGAAGGCGGCATCTGCGACCGCGAGGTCGACAGTCAGCTCGAGTTCGGCTGCGATGATGAGGCCCGCAAGGTGACGGGTGCGCCTCGCACGAAAGTCCGCGAAGCCCGCGATCGCCGAGAATTCACTCGCGGCCGGGCACGGTGTGTCGGGGTGCAGCGTGCGTTCGATGCTGCGCTTGACGTCGCTTGCGCCGAGCGGCGAGCCATCGTGGAACGTAAGCCCCTGGCGCAGCACGACGCGAACACGCGTACCGCCGTTCTCGATGACGAACCGTTCGGCGAGCTCCCCGACGAGCTCCCCTTTTTCGTTGCGACCGAGGAGGCGCGCGTGGACGAGCTCATCAACGGCAAGGCCCGTTTCGTCACTGATGAGCGACGGGTCCAGCGAGCCGATGGTGGTCGACGAGGCGAGTCGAAGCACCTCGCCGCCGTGCGGGGAGGCCGCGAGTGGCGCGTCGAGTGCAGCGGCCCCTGAGAACCCGACGAGCACGCAGAGGAGCCCGCCGAGGACGAGGGCATCGGCGGGAAATGGAGAACGTGAACGCAGTGATTTCTCTGCGAGCGCATCACCGAGGCCATCCGCGACGCGGGTGAAGCCGAAGACCGTCAGCACAATCGCGAACGCCGGAGCACCGACGAGCAATGGCTGCGCGCCGAGGTAATGCTCGGCTTCCTGGAGCATCCGCCCGAAGCTCGCCTGGGGCGGTCCGACCCCGACGGTCAAGTAGCCGAGCACCGCCTCGGCGAGCACGAGCTGCCCGACCGCTTGCGAGCCAAGGACCAGCAGCGTGCCGCGCAAGCTCGCAAGCACGTGCCGACCGACGATCGCGCTCTCCCGTACGCCGAGCGCGCGCGCGGCGAGGATGTAGTCACGCCGTTTGATCTCCAGGGTCCGCGCCCGAACGAGTCGCGCCATGCCGACCCAGCTCGTCACACCAAGAATCAGCGCAATGGTCGCCGGGCCCGCTCGATCCACCGCGACCCCGATCGCGGTAACGAGCAAAAGGTATGGGAAAGCGAGCGCCAAGTCGAGCAGCCAGGTAAGGGCGCCGTCCACGACACGGAGGCGCGTGCCTTCGCAAAAACCCGCCACAACGCCGACGATGGTCCCCAGGAAAAGGGCGACAACGGTGGCTGACAGTGCGACCCCTAAAGACAGGCGGGCGCCTGCTCCGAGACGCGCGAGCACGTCGCGGAAGAGTGGATCGGCCCCCAGCGGATGCGCGAATGACGGTGCCGGTGGGCCACCGATGGCGCTGCGGGGGAGAGCGAAATCGCTCACATTCGGATCGTAAGGGATCAAAACTGGCGCGAGGCAGGTGAACGCCAGGAGCAATGCGACGATTCCGAGTCCGAACATCGCCGGGCGGTTCGCGCGAAAGCGCCTCCACCGCGTCGGCGGCGCCGTGTTCATCCTCGCTTGCCCTCGCAATACTCCCGAACGACGAGGACAAAGTCGTGCGGCCGTTCGGCGTGGGGAGCGTGGGCCGTGTCGAATAGCTCGAGCCGCGCGTCGGGGATTTCACGCACGAGCTTCAAGGCCTGGTGCGCTGGAAACATCCGGTCCTCTCGTCCCCAGGTGACGAGCGTCGGGCGGCGGATCCGCGTGATGCGCGCCACCGTGGGCCGAGTGTCGAGCATGCTTCTCAGCACGGCATAAGCGCTCTCGCGTCCCGACGGGCTGTTGAACGCCTCGTAGTTTTGGTCGACTTCAGCGGGGAGCGCGAACTCGGCCCCATACACCCACTGCCGGAAGTGCTTCCGAAAGGCGCGGAGCCCGAAAAACTGCTTGAAGAAGACACTGCCGACGATCGGAATGAGGTGCAGCTTGAAGATCGCGTCCGCTTGAAAAGCGTAGCAGAGCGGGGCCACCAGGATAAGCCGGCTGACCAGCTCGGGGTGCAGCGCGGCCAACGTGATGCCCACCGCGCCACCGAGTCCGTGGCCCACCACAAGTGCGCGACCGAGCCCATACGCGGAAATCAGATCAGCGATGGCCTCCGCAAACGCTTCGACCCCGTAGTTGTACCGGGTGGGACTCGGCTTTTCGCTGTCGCCAGAGCCCGGCAAGTCGGGAGCGATCACATGAAAATGGGGTGCGAAAAGGTCGATAACCTCGTCGAATTCGAGGTGCGTCGAGAGAAAGCCGTGGACCAAAACCAGCGGTGGACCGTTGCCCGCGCCCGCTTCAACGACGCGCATTCGGACGCCCTGAGCGGTGACGTCGCGCATCGTCCGCAAAACCTCGGAGCTCACGCGTGTATTCAAGTACTTGTAAGCGTTCGATGTCAAACGCGAGGTCAAGGGCCGCGTCGAATGGTCGTTTTTCGCTCAGGACAAAGAATGTCCGCCCATAACGCATGACGCGCAAAATGACGCGTCAATTTGACGCCTGCGCAAAAGTTCGGGCGACCATCGTTTGACTGGACTCCACTGAGTGGAATACATTCGCCCACGCTTTGAGTCTGGCCATGTTACGGCCAGCAAGAGGTCGAGACGCGATGAGTAAGGTGGCGGAGAGCACGCTTGAGCAGGTCGAACGCGACCACTCGACGGGCATTTCGTCGGTGGACCTCCTCGCGTTTTTCGAGGGCCAGGAGATTCGCTTCGGAGAGGCGACCCTCCGCAAGTGGGTGCAACTCGGGCTCCTTCCGCGCAGCGTGCGCGTTGGGCGCAAGGGCAAGCACCAGGGCTCTAAGGGCAAGTATCCAGTGCGCGTCGTTCGGCAGATCCTTCGTATCAAGGACCTGATGGACAAGGACATCACGATCGAGGACATCCAGAAGCAAATTCTTTTCGTGCGTGGGGACATCGACGAACTCGAAACCACGCTCGACAAGGTGTTCGCTTCGCTCGAGCGAAATGTCGCACGGCGTTCGAGTGCCGACGCCACCGCATCCCTCACTGGGCTGCGCGTGGTGAAGGCCGACATCGCTCGGGCGCGCGCTCAAGCCGACGACTTGCTCGTGCGGCTGGAGAGTCTCGAGGAGCGGCTCATCAGCGAGCCCGACACCGGTCGCGAGGACCACGTCGTAGCCTCCTGACTTCGCAAAGCAACCGATTCCGCCGTCTCCTTCGGGAACGGTAATACGACCAGATTGAGACGCGAGGCTTAGGGCCCGCAAATCGAGGCAAACCCGTGAAAACGGGTCGATTGGGTGAAGATTGTGCGATGCGCGCGATGAGGATTCGTGCGTCTCGTGGTTGGGCAACCGGGAGGAAATTATGGATATGGACGCGGACGACAATTGGGAAGAGCAGGCTGGGGCCGTTGTGGAGACAGGGTCGGTTGACCCGCTCGCTGTTTCGAGCAACCTCGCGCTGGCGCGAAATGTTCAAACGGCCGACACGGCAGTGACCCGCGAGCAGCGGCGTTCGCGCCGGAAGCGCGCTGTGCGAGCCCGCACCATCAGCGTGAAGCGGATGACGAAGCGCGAGCTCGAGCTCGGTCGCGTGCTGTATCCGGAGGACGACTACGTCAAGGCGAAGACCCGCGAGGAGTGCCATGGCGCCGAGCGGCCCTGTCCCTTCGTCTCCTGCCAATACCATCTCTACCTTGATGTCTCGCCGCGCACCGGCGCCATCAAGCTGAACTTCCCGGACCTCGAAGTCTGGGAGATGAACGAGAGCTGCGCGCTCGATGTCTCCGATAGGGGCGGCACGACGCTCGAGGACGTTGGCGCGATCATGAACCTGACCCGTGAGCGCATTCGCCAAGTCGAAGTTCGCGCTCTCGCGAAGCTCGAGGCGTTGCGCGACATGATGGCGCTCCGCGACTACATCGACGAAGGACCCGTCGGCAAGCGCCGTCTACCGGTGCTGCGCGCGGACGACTCGTCCGACAAAGCGTACGACGACTGAGCGCGCTCTTCGCACATCTTCCGTAGCCCAATTCAAACGGCGGGATCGAATCATCCGATCGCGCCGTTTTTCATTTTGCGCGCTGCTTCTATAACCGTCTCGCTAACTGGCGAGACCGGCAAGGCCGCATCAGTTCGAGACGCCAGGGTCACGCCCTTCGTCTTGCAGCTGGCGAAGCTCGCGCTCGAGCGCCTCCCGGATCGCGGGCTCGACCGCGGGCAAAGAGCCTGCCTGTCGGAGCAGGTTTACCGCGTAGAGGAAGACGCGCAAGCGGCTCGTAGCGAGCAGCGCAGGGGCGCCAGCAGGGCTCGATGAGTCACCCGTCTCTCGGTCCGCCCCAAGCACGTCGACGAGCGCCATGGCGTGCACGTCGATGCCGTCGACGAGCATCTCTGGCCCCGGCATATCGACGACGTAGACTTCGGCTTGGGTCATGAGCTTGCCGAGCTCGGCGGGAAGGGCGGCGACCGCTTGCTCGACGAACGCCATGAAGGCTTGTTCGTTCGGTGCCCACGGCGGCAGCTCGGCGTCGCACTCGATCTGCCGCACGCGCAGAAACAGCATGCTCGCTTCCTGGTGGTTGCCTTCGGCCTCGGCGAGAAGCCCTGCGTAGTAGCTGATTTCCGGATTGCCCGGTTCGCTCGCCAACGCCGCATCGAGGAGCGGGCGCGCCCGCGCGGTCTCGCCGAGTTCGAAGTGGGCACGGCCCGCGAGCAAATTGTGCATCGCGGATTCGAAGGGCCCGGTCGGGAGCCGCAGCAACACTTTGCGCGCTTCGTCGTCGTCGTTCATGCCGAAGTGGGCGTCGAATTTGAGGAGCAGCGCGTCGAGGATCTCGTCATCGAATTCCGAGATGTCGAGCACGCGCTCGCAGAGGTCGATCGCTTGTTCGAAATCGGCGAGTGGATGCACGCACAGCTCGGCTGCGTTCAGCATCGCCTCGACGTAGCCATCATCGAGCGCGATCGCCTGCTGGTAGGCCTCGATGGCCTCATCGGTGTCGCCTTCGAGCGAGGCTACGTAACCGAGCAGGTTGAAGGCTTCAGGAGAGTCTGGGGCGAGCTCAAGTGCGCGGCGTGCCGATGACTCCGCTCCGCGGGCGTCTCCGCTTTGAGCCAAATCCCAACCTCGGTCCAGGTGCGCCGTGAGCTGATCCATTGCAAACAAGCAATTTTCGCGGAGGCGGCGCGGAGTCAACCTTACTCGTGAACGACGACCCAGCTTCCTTGCCGCTTGTCGCTCGACCAGACGCCGTGCCAGCCGCGAGGCAGAGCCGGTTCAGTCCAAAAAAAGAGCCATTTGGCGTCTTGAGGGGCGAGGTTCACGCAGCCGTGGCTCTGCTCGTGGCCGAAGTTGTTGTGCCAAAACGCAGCGTGAAGGGCGTAAGAGCCGTCGTAGTACTCGACGTACGGCACATCCATGATGCTGTAAGGCAGATCACCGCCGGCGGTTCCGTCGCCATCCATCGTCGTGGCGATGTGTTTTTCTCGGATGCGGAAGATGCCGCTCTTTGTGCGGTGATCTTTTTCCTTTTTCGCGGACGTCTTGCCTGGAGAGATCATCGCGGCGTAGACAGGCTTGTCGCCGACCATCGCGACGAGGGTTCTGCGCGTGAGGTTGACGTCGACCCACTTCTCGTCCGCGGCGATGCGCTCGGGGCGCGGACCGGGTTCCGTTAACGCCGCGTCGGCCTCGCGAATCCAGAAGCCGTCGGCGGTCTCGAGGTAGCGTTGCTTGCCGTCGAGATCCGTCTTGCCAGTCAGCGCGTACGACGTGAACCGCGCGGCTTTGCCCTTTTTCGTGAACCCCTTGCCGTCCTTTTTTTGGTCGTGCTTCGAGGCCTGGCTCCCGCGAATGAAGCCGACCTGTTTCACGCCGCTCGCCATGTCGAAGCCTCGAAGCTCCGGCGTCTTCGGGACGATCATGCGGTCGCTCGGAGCGATCAAACCCTCGGTCGTTTTGTACCAAAGGCGGTTGTTCCAGGAGAAGCTGCGATCGATCGCGACGAAGAAGCCTTTCACCATGCGCTTGGCGATGGTGCCGTCCTTTTCGTCGAGGTCGCTCAGCTTGACGTCGAGCGGCTTGTCCTTCGTGTCGCGCTGCCACCAAGGCTTTTCGTCTTCGTCGTCTTCGTCGACGGCGGACGCCGAAGGCGCCGGGGCCTCAAGGACGAGCGCGCTCCCGCTAGCGATGGCGTGATCGGGAGCGGCCGCGCTGGCCGTAGCGCTCGGGGCTGGGCGGGCGGTGGAGGCCTGGTCGCCTTCGTCGCGGCGCGGCTGATCGGCTTTCTCGACGGACTTGGCGTCGGTGTCCTTGTCCTTCTTTTTTGCGCGGTCCAAAAGGTACGGCTCGTATTTGAGCATGTCGTCCTTCGAGGGCACCTGGGCGTAGAGCGGCGTGCCGTGCGCGGTGTTGTAAGCGTACTTGTAGGGCATCGGCCCCTCGAGGTCGGGCGCCTTCACCCCGAGCTTCACGCGCGAGTCTTGCTCATCGAGCGTGGCGTACTTGCCGCAAACGTAGCCGCCATCGATCAGCGCGTAGAAGCCTTGCTTGCACGAATCGGTGTGGACCGCTTTTTCGCTCGTGGCCACCTTCGCGCCGCGGCGCAAGTACCCCAAGCGGTTCTTCGAGAAGCGCGGCGTCGGGTACACCGGCGTGACCTGAGCTATGGCCCCGAGCCACGGTCCCGTCCACGGTTTCGCTTCGGTCTCTTTCGTGGGGGCGTCGGGCTCCGCGACTTCGGGCTCGTTCGAGTCGTCGGGCGCCGGTGCCACCTCGGTCGAGACCGAGAAGCTCGGCGCCGACTCGCTCGTCGTGGTGGTCGCGGAGGGCAGTGTCGTCACCGCCTTGTTCGCACGGTTGCCACAACCGCTCCCCCACGTCACAGCCCCGATTCCGACGGCTCCGACCGCAATGCCGACGAGTGCGCCGACGACCGTCGCGAGGCCACCACGTCCACCCGTTGGGGTAGGAGCAGCCGCGCTTGGCGCCCCGTGGCCACGACGGTTGCCCGGCGTGCCGGGGCGGTCTTCTCCGCTTCTCGAAGCCACGCGTCGGTTCTTCGGCGCGGTCGGCTTCGCCGGGTTTTCAGGGTCCATCGCCGACATTGTGTGAGTCGCCTCGTCGCTTGTGTCTAGTACCTGCATCAACGGCCTCGAGCTAGTTTCTAGCGAAGGGCGTGCCACGATGTGGGCCCAAGCACGTTCGCGTACTTGGACCCGCGTGCTAGGGTCGGCTGTGGTTAATGGGACGCATGCACGCGTCGGGGAATCCACGCCGGTCGTCCCCGCGCTCGTCACCGGGAGACGCGCGAGATTGGCGGCTCGCGCTTTCCCGATAGCGCTGCTCGTTGCGGCCGGACTGCACGCCCCGCTCGCGCCGGGGTTGATTCCCGGTTGGCTGCGCCGGCTGCTTCGCGCCGAGGAGGTCCTCCCGCCGCTGCCCGACGAGGTCATCGTGCCGATCGATCTCGACATGGGTTTCGTCGATGAGCCTCCGCCTGAGGAACCCGACGCCGCCCCCGCGCGAGCGGCCACGGCGGACATCGATGACGACGACGAGGACGCGGAGGTTGCCCAAGAAGCGGCTCTCGAAAAGCTCGAAGCGTCCCGCAAGGCACGCGAGCTCGAGAGTGAACGGCAACGAAAGAAGCAAAAAGACGAGGAAATCGCGAAGGCCGCCGCCAGCGCAGCTGCCTCGGCGTCGGCCGCGCCCGTGGCCAGCGCAGCCCCCAGCGCGACCGGCTCATCGACTCCTGCGCCTCCGCGGCACCCTACGCCGATGGAGGATCCTGCCAAGCTTGCGGGCGGCGCTGGCGCCATCCAGGCGAAGGCCACCAACGTCATGATCTACATGGCGACGGACATCGCGCGAAAACACGAACTCGGTCCGCTTCTCGGCGACTTGCTCGCAAAAATCCCTCAGTGGAACGAGCTGCTCGGCGGCACCGACCTCGACCCGATCCGCGATTTTGACCACATCTGGTTGACCGGCCCGCACATGCAGAGCGCGAAGGTCGTCGTCGCGGTCGTCGAGTACAACGTCGGCGTCGGACGGATGCAGCGCGCGATCGAGCAGGCGATGAAGCGCAGCAAGCCGGCGGGCAAGTGGCTCGCCGAGAAGCCCGTCCCCCTCGGCGTGCTCGGCAACGGCGGCACGCAGCGCGTGGCCCTGCGTCCCGACAAGCGAGCCATCATCGTTGCGCCCGCGGAAGCCGAGTCTCAGCTTCGGCAGCCGACGGAACTGCGCTTCAATAAATCGGGCTCGACGCTGATGGCGATGACGATGCGCACGCCGTGGCGCGGCTTTATGCGAACGGCCGTAAAGTTCCCGAAATCGATCTCATTACTGAAGCTCACGTTGACCCCAACGGACAAGGGCTTCCTCTTGCGAATCGAAGCAAACGACGCGACTCCAGAGTCGGCGACGACGACCGCACGCGAGCTTGCGGCCTCGATCGAGGAGTTCCGCGACCCTCCGGTGCTCGCCCCTTGGTTCGACCGACCCGCGTTCACGATCGATGGAGCCGTCGTGCGGGCCGAGGTGCTCGTGACGACCGTTCAGGTCAAGCGCATCCTGAACCTCGTCTCGGGGCTTCTCGCGTTCAGCGACCCTTGAGCCCTTGACCCCACGACGTTGCTGGTCGATTACCCCCCGAGAGCTTCGCGATGAGCACCGAGTCGTCGATCGCCAACCATCCCCACCGAACGTCACTCGCCACTGTCGTGCGGACGCTCGCGCTGACGGCCGCCGACGAGCGCCGTTCCCGCCTGGGAGACGGTCTCGAAGAGTTGGTGAAGGAGCATCGTCTCGGTGATGCGAACGGCCGCGTCGGTGACGTGGACGTGCTCGCCGTGCTCCGCACGCTCGACGCGGGCAAGGGGCCAAGTCCGAAGGAGAGCGCCATGCTCTCTCGGTTGCTCGCCTACGGGGTCGCCGACCGCGTCGTCGGTCAGAACAAAGACGATGCACTCCCAAGCGGCGCCTCTGGCGTCGAGCGACTCGATGCGCTCGCCGCGAGTCTGACCTGGCTGGCCGCACACACGTTTCTAGACGCGCTGCCCGACCTCGACGCGGTCCTCGGTGCCGACGACGCGGATGCCTTTTGGCAGGCTGTCTTTCGTCGTGTACGCACGCTCGACGACGAGACCTCGCGAGGCGGTCGCGCCGAGGCGCTGTGCGCGCTTGCGGCACTGGCACGGAGCGTATCTCCCGCCGCGGGCTCAGCCCTGCGTGTGCTTGCCGATGAACTCGCGGACCCGACACTCAAGGCGTTTGCGGAGCAAGCCGCGGTTGGCATGGAGGACGCGCTAGCGGCGCCCGTCTTGTCCGATGACGCCGCGGAATCCGTCGATGACGACCCCGACGATGAGGACCTCCCCACTCGTCCGCGTCAGCGACGCTCGTCGATGCATGCGAGGCGGGTGACGTTCTCGGGGGACGTAGCGCCTTTCCCACTCGGCATGTTCGGGCTCGTCTTCGGAGCGGCCACAGGTCTGCTCGTCGTGCGTTTCATGCTGCGCGAAGGGGCGCGCGTGTTGCTTCGGACAGAGAGGCCCGTCGAGGTGCGCGTCGACGGCACAGGGCTTACGATTTCATCCCGCCTCGTGATGCTTGGTCGCACACTGAAGACGGAGGAAGTCGCGATCCCGTTCTCGAACCTCGCCGTCTTGGCCCGCGAAGTAAAATTCCCCCGATTGGGGCTCTACGCTGGGCTCATCACCCTTGCGCTAGGCACATTCTCCGGCGTCTCGCTGATGGGTGATGGCGCACGGGCCGGGTCACCTTCGCTCATCGCGCTCGGGGCCGCCGTCTTCGGCGTCGGTATCGCCCTCGACATGGTGCTCTCGAGTGTTGGCGTGGGCCGCGGGGGACGTCATCACGTCCTGGTCGTGCCGCGTCGGGGGGCTCGAATGGCTATCCGCGTGGAAGACCCGCGACTCGCCGACGAAGCCTTGCGCGCCGTGTCGGAACGGTCGAGCTGACGGCGCCCGGGGAGCCGGACGCCAGGTCATGGCTCACGCCGCAGCGATGTCGGTGGCCACATCGAGGGTCATCGTTGCCGGACCGCTGACGATGGCGCGTTCTTCACCGACCAACGCGAGCAATTCGTCTTTCGAGGCCATCCCCGTCTCGAGTAGCGCGCGCATATAGCCATCGACGTACCCGTGTGACCGGGTGATTTTCGGGTGCAGAGCGCCCGTCGCGCGGGCGACGAACACGTCATGCAGCATTTTGCGGAGCTCGGACAGCATCTCGGCCTTCGACATGCCTCACGGGTAACCGATGGTCCGTCGAAGGGCCAAAATAGCGACGTGCGACATCGCCTCGCTCAAGGCGAAACGAAGCGCACATCGCCCTTCGGGAGCGGGTTGCCAACGCGCCACCAATTCGCGATGCGATAATCGCCGTTCACGACGATTTGCTGGGAGAAATGACCAGCGAACCCATCTTGCGGGACAACCTGGCGCGTCCACTCGTGGTTGCCAGGCGCTCCCGTTCCGATGGCGAGCACGAGGTCCCCGGTGGTCGCGTCTTGGTAGCTGACACGCAGCTCGCCGCCGGGCGTGACGAACACGTTCGCGTCGTCGCCGACGATATGGTGGCCATCTTTTGCCCCGAGGCCATCGTCGAGCAGCTCGCGGGCGAGCGCGGTCGTGCCCCCTTGCACCGTTCGGAAAACCAGGGACTCGCTAAGGCCGTCGACGTACGCGAGATGGAGATCATCTTTGTCGCCCACCGCGAGGGAGAGGCCGATGCCCATGTCGCCGGTGTCGTTGCCTTTGCCGTCCGCACCGTCGAGCACCACGTTCGTCCAAGTGGCGCCGCTCTTCGTCGCGACCACGACGTTTCCGTGCGGCCGATCGTAGTAAGCGATGCGTGGGACACCGTCCGCGCCGACGCCCATCGAGACGTAAAGACCGACCTCGTTCGGGTAGGTTATCAGGGCGGATTTAAGGCGAACTTCGGCGCAGGTCGCGCCTCCCATGCCGTCGTCGACGCACTCGGCTCCGGAACCGCAGGTGTCGCAGCCCGTCTTTTTGGCCGCGCAAGCTCCGGTCGTGAGGCAATGCTGCGTGCTCGAGCACAAGAGCGCATTGCACGGAGTTTTTGGATCTGCGGCGACGTCCTCGAAACTCCAGCTCGCGCCCGTAGCGTCGTTGCCGGTAGCGAGGCGAACACCGCTCGTGATGCCAGCACTCGCGGCTTCGATGAAGTGGTACGCGATCACCGGCTTTCCGCCGAGGAACTTGAGCTTGGCGTACGTGCCGTAGTCGCTGCCGGTCGCGCCGGACTGAACCGTGCTCACCGTCCAGCGCGTGCCGTCAAAATGCGCGTATTTCAGCGCGTGGTTCGTGACGTCGTAGTACGCGACACCAAGCCCGCCGCCAGCCTCGACAGCGATACTCGTCCAGAGCCCGACGTCATCGCCGCTCTCGATTTTGCCGTTGCGAAAGCCTGTCGGGTCGTACATTTCAGGATCGACGACCTCACTCGGCTCGGTGCCGTCAACGACGACCCAGGCGACCTCACCCGTAGCCGAGGCTGCTCCGACGACGAGATCGCCGTAGCTGATGCCGTAATCCGGATCCCAATTTCCCTCGAGGTAGCCTGCCACCCAAACGCGGCCGTCCGGCGCCACCGCGACGGAGGTGTACGCGCCGACGAGCCCTGGCATGACGACGCTGCAGTCGCCGCGCGCACGGCAGCCCGTCGCCTCAACCGTATCTTCGCTGCTGCACGAGCAGCCGGGAGCCATACCGACCGCCGCAATGAAGCCCAGGGCCGCGAGCGCTCTTGCCGCCGTCGCTACGGCACGCGCACGTGAGTGGCGAGCACGCCGGCGTGCCGCGAAGCCACCGGCTAGGGCCATGCCGAGCACCAGGCCGAGTGCGCCTCCGCTGCGAGTGGGCACTCCCGGCTCGACCGCGCATTGGCAGCCCGACGCCGCGTTCTCCGCGACGCCGCGAATCAAAGCTTCGGTCACCGTCCCGACGTTTTCGCCTTCGTCTTTCGCTTCGACCTGAATGAAGTTCGCGCCCCCAATGGTCACAGGCTCGACGTCGAGTGCCGGTTGCCATGCGGTCCAATCGCCCCACGCCGCGTCGCCTTCACTCTCGCCTGTGCCGAGGCGCGTGCGTACGGTGACTTCATCTCCGCTGACGAGGTCGGCCGCTTCCACCCGTACGTGGGTCGCGCCTTCGCGCAGCACGCGGATTTCGGGCGCCATCGCGTCGACACGCAACTCGATGAGCTTCGGTTCCGGATCGAGCGACATCGGATCGCCGACCACGCGGGAGCGAACCCACACCTTGTGTACGCCCTGGTTACGCAGGACCGAATCGGTAAGCTCGAGGTCGCGTTCCCGCGTGAAGGGATGCCACGCGCCGTTGTCGATGCGGTACTGCCACTCCAGCGCTCGCTGACCGTCATCGAGGTTCGAGCCGAGGCGGAGGTGGGCACGCGGTCCGTTGTCGGGAGTCCACGTGTCGAGGTCGAGCCCATGCGGATCGATGTCCAACGACGTCACTTCGACGCTCGTGGATGAGGACATCTTCGGTGGCGCTGCAGCCACGCCAAGCGCCGCGAAAATGCCGAGGTAGCGGTCGGTGCCTTTCGTGAGTTTGCGGAGGCCCGGCGAGCCATTGCCTTCGACAGAGTCCGGAATGTCGAGGGTGAGGCCGACGCCCGCCAGTTGCTGATTGATGTCGATCGCCTTGAGCGACCCGCCGAGCGCTCCGCCGACGAGCTGTCCAACAAGGCCTTCGAGCGCACTCGCGATGGCGATTGGGTCATCGCGGAGGAGTTTGTCGTGGTTCGACAACACCGTCTTCGAGAGCTTGATCTCCTTTATCACCGGAGTCAGCCCTTCTGGCGTGACGGCGAGGTTGCCTGGAACCTGGATGTCGGTGGTGACGGTCATCGCTCGGATGTACCGGTCGAGTGACCAGACGTAGAAGTCGATGGCCATCGAGTCGACGCGCACATCGAAGGTCGGATCCTTCGCGATGTCGGTGCCGTTGCCGAAGGCGATCGTCGGCGGCTTCTGAGGTCGGAGCAAGAAGGCCACGTTCGCGCCTTGCTTCTGTCGACCGAGCTCGGGCAGCGACTTTGCGCCGAGGCCGAGACCGAGAATCGTGCTCGTCACCGGGGTGCCGATCGTGTCGGCCGAGATCCCGAGACACAGCGCCCCTGAATTGTAGATCTGCTCGAGCGCGTAGTTCGCGAAGCGCTCCGAGAGCGCGAGGCCGAAGTGCGGCGTCTCACCCATCGGCCAATCGGAAACCGAATTTCCGAGCAATTCATCAGGGATCGGAATCGCGGTCGGCAGCTTGCTCACAACCGGCGGCACACACGACGACGGCGGAGAAGGCTCCGCGCCGCCATACATCCCGAGGGTGATCCCCTGGCTGACTGGATTCAAGTCACCCCAGTGCTCGCCCGAGTTGTCATTGCGAACGCTCGCGCCTCCGCCTGCTAGCAGGAAGTCGAACGCGCCGGATGCGCCGCCGCTTATCCCCTGGAGCGCTGCCCCGAGATCGAGGCGACCTTCCGTGCCGAGCACGATGGAAGCGCACTCGTCCGTGTCTTTGTTGCCGTAGCGGCACACGCCTCCGACGTCTTGCGTGCCGCTCGGGCACGCGGGTACGAGCTCCGCATTGGCCTTCATGCAAAGGGCTTGGTCGATCTGGTCGGTAAGCACGCCCGATACTTGGTCGACGAGCAAACCACCGATTAAATCGAGCAACCCGTTGTAGAGCGTGGCGTCGAACCCGCCGCAGATCGTGATCGAGTTCTTGAGCTTCTCCTTGTCGATCGCGACGTCGACACCGACTTTGCTGTAGCCGTAGCGGGAGTGCTTCTGGTCCGCATCGATCGCGATCGCGACCGTGACGTCGAGGTCGAGGTCGGCGGCGGTTTGGTCGCCGCCACACGATTGGTTGCCCGTGAGCGTGACCGCTACATTGCTCTTCGCGCAGCCGATCACCGGCAGGCAGAAGTACTCAATCGTTAGCGGGAGCTTACGGAGCCGCACGGGCAGGGGACCGGTGATCTTGAGGTTGTGCGGCGCGGTCGGTTTGAGCTTCAGCTGCGCCTTACCGAGATCGATCTCGGCGACGCATTCCGGGGGGTTCGCATCCGGCTTCGGCCCGGCTGCGCAGACGTCGTATTTGATCGTCGTGATAAGGGCGTTGAAGCTCCCACTCGTCGGAGGAATCTCGAACGCGACCACCCCGTCCTGACCGCCATTCGCCCCAAGCAACGCGCTCGCGAGCGTGCCCATGTTGCTCTCGAGGAACCCGATCCCCGTCTCGGTCAGCCGCAGCGATGCGGCATTCTCGATTCGCTGGGCAGGTTTGAATCCTTCCGCGAGCGGCGTCATTCCGCCGCAGGCGCAGCCGCTCGAGCAGCCGCCGCCGCTGCAGCCCGCCGCGATGACGAACAAGACCGCAAGCGTGACGTGCTTCGCGACGGACGCAAAAGAGCGCGCGCGCGTCCGCCGGACAACAATTCGATCCCTCATGTGCGGGATCTTAAAGGTGTCCGCACACTACGGGTAGCGTGAAGTGCGCACCCGTTCAGGATTTGCGATGCTTAGTTCGAGCCGCCCGCGCCGCTCGCGCCGCCGCCCGACGTGGTCGTAGTCGACGCGACGCAATCGTCACGGAATTTCGCTGAGCTCGCGGCGAGCTCGGCCTTGAGCTGGAACGAGTCCTTGCAGCCCCCCGCGCTGTTCGTGGCGGAACACCAGTCGCCTTCGAGATCGACCTTGCCCGCCGTGCGTTTGCACTTCTTCGGAGTGCCGCCGTCCGCATACTTCGTCGGGTCACCGCTGAGGAGTACGCAGAGCGATTGGCCGAGAAGGTCAACGTTGACCGAGTCCGCCTCTTCGATCGTGATGTGACCCGTGAGGGTCGCGTCGTTGATGAAGAAATCGATGCCGGCTTCGGGGTCGGGCAAGCAGCTGTTGATAGGCTCGAGTCCTTGCGCGTTGAACGAGCCGATGCAGTTGTGGTCGGCGCTAAACTTCCCGTTCGTCAACTTCGCCGACGTAACCGGCAGAAAAACGGCGCTTTGCGCATTGGCATCGACATAGACCGGCAGGACGATTTTCGGAATCGCGTCGCTGCTGAACGTGAGATCGGCACCGAACGTCGCCTTGACGTCGACGGCCTTCACGCCGTGGGCCGCGTCGTCGATGAAGCAATAGCCGTCCGCAGGATTGAGTTCGGGGGCGGCGCCTCCAGCCCGCAAAGTGCCTTTGTCGATGTCGAAGTCGACCATCAGCGAAAAGGTGCCTTTGCCTGGAATGTTGCACTTCGGCAGGTTGATGTTGACGCCGTCGCCGACGACCTTCTTCACGGTCGGTGTCGTGAGCGCGGTGGGTGCGGTGACCGAGAGCTGCGACATTCGTAATGCGAAATGATTCTTGCCGGCGTTGTCGATAAGGCCGAGGCAATCGCTTTTGACGTCGAGCGCAACGCAACCCGGATCCGTCGGCGCGCAGCTCACTCCCGTACCGGTGCTCGTCGTCGCGGTCGCCGATTCTTCCGAGGTGCCGCAAGCGGCCGCAAGACCGAACGCACCGAGTGCGCCGGCAACCCAATACCCGAGATGTCGCTTCTTCATGTTCACTCTTCTCCAACGTGGGTGAGGTGGCGGATGCGCTCGACGCGCTGACGGATGTTTTCGCGCGAGAGCTCGCTTAGGCCGAGGGTGCCAACGGCTTCGACGCAGTAGGAAGCCGCAGCCGTGCCGTGCATCATCGCGCGACGCATGGTGTGGTGATCGTACTTCCCCTGCTCCGCGAGGTAGCCGAGGAGGCCGCCTGCGAACGAGTCCCCAGCCCCCGTCGGATCGACGACGTGCTCGAGAAGGAGAGCCGGTGCCGCGAACACGCCGTCCTTGTCGAAGAACAGCGAGCCGTGCTCGCCCCGCTTGATGATGAGACCCTTCGGGCCGCGCGATAGGATCTCCTTCGCGGCGCGCGCCAAGTTGTGGATCCCTGATAAAAGACGGGCCTCCTCGTCGTTGATGATGAGGAGGTCGATCCGCGCAATCAACTTGGCGAGGGTCTTCGGCTCGCCGGTGATCCAGAAATTCATCGTGTCGGCGACGACCAACTCCGGCTTCGTCGTCTGCTCGAGGACCTCGAGCTGGAGCTCGGGGTGGATGTTGCCGAGCAGGACAAGCGGCGAGTCTCCGTAGCCCGAAGCGAGCCTCGGTCGGAAGTTTGCAAAGACGTTCAACTGGGTGTCGAGCGTGTCGCGGTTGACGAGATCCGCGTGGTAGCGGCCCTTCCAACGAAAGGTGAGCCCGTCTGCGCGTTCGATGCCCGCGGTGTCGATGCGCCGAGACCGCAGCGTCTCGAGCGTGGCCTCGGGGAAGTCTCTTCCGACGACGGCGACGACCCGAACCGGGGCAAAGGCCGAAGCTGCCAATGCCGAGTAGGTGGCCGACCCACCGACGACGTCCTTGAACGAGGTCGTCGCGCGCGGGTCTGACTCCGCTGCCGAACGGACGTCCGGAGAGGCGACTGGAACGGGAAATTCGAGATCGTCAAAGGCCATCGAACCGACGATCAGAATGGGCTTGGTTTGCACGTGCGCTTTCCTGGCGAAGTTGCCTAGCGAAGTTGCCTAGCGGAGGTTGGGTAGCGGAGTTGAGGGTCTAGCGAAATTGGCGGCGACTGTCATTCGCTGAGGAGCCACGCGAGTGCGCTTCGGCTCACGGGCTCCGCTCGAACGACTGCGCCTGTGCGAGAAGGCGTTCGCAGCGCAAGGAGTGGCGCGATCTGCGGCAACGCTCGGCGATGACGATCGAGCCCAATCGAAGGGCCGCGGCGTCGATGTCGTCGTTGACGAGGACGTAGTCGAAGAGCCCGTAGTGGGCGATCTCGCGCTTGGCGTTGCCCAGCCGACGGAGCGTGGTCTCTTCGTCCTCCGTGCCGCGTCCGCGCAGGCGTCGCTCGAGCTCGGCGTGCGATGGCGGCAGGATGAACACACCGACCGCTTCCGGCATCGTGGCGCGCATCTGGCGGGCTCCCTGATAGTCGATGTCGAAAATGATGCCCTTTGCTGAGCGCCGCGCATTCTCGACCTCCTCGAGAGCGGTGCCGTAGTAGCGGTCGTGTACGCGCGCCCATTCGGCGAACTGGCCTTGCTGGATCATGCGCTCGAAGTTCGCTTCATCGACGAAGTGGTACTCGCGACCGTCGAGTTCTCCCGGGCGGGGCTTGCGGGTCGTGTGCGAGACGCTGAAACGGAGATCGGGAAATTGCTGCCGCAAACGCGCGCAAAGGGTCGTCTTTCCAGCTCCGGAGGGAGAGGAGACGATCAGCATCACAAATCCTTCGAGCTCGTCGGGGGGCATGTTCCGAACCTCCGTGGTGCAATCAGCCGTCGCGTCCGTCGCGTCCGTCGCGTCCGTCGCGTCCGTCGTGGTGCCGTCGAAAGCGGGTACGGTACCTGTCAGCTGCCGCGGCGACGACGGATCTCGTCTTTGATGCGCGCGTACTCAATCTCCCACGTTCGCGTGCCTTCCTGGACGTGCTTGAGCTTGCCGCGCACTTCGGCTTCGACCTGACCTTCGAGCTCGGCCTCGGCGAGGATGAAAGGACGCATGCGCACTCGAAGCTGGTGATCGGCCGCGTAGACTTCATCCACGTGCGCCGAGCGCATCAGCATCTCGTTCAACTGATCGAGCACGTAGTCGAGGGCTTCGTCACCGACCTTGATCCCGAGTTGCTCGGCGGCCATCGACTTGATGCGACCGAACTCGCCTTGGTGCAGGCCGCGCTGCTGCGTGAGCTCACGCGCCTTGGTCATCGATTGGTCGACTTGGTCCAAGTAATGGGAGAGCACGGACTCGATGTCCCGCTCGACCTCGCGCGCCGTTCCGCCTTCTGCGAGCTCAATCTCACGAGCGTCGATGAGCGCTTTGACGATGTTTCGGGCGAGACCGGGAAGCTGATGACGTTGCAGGCGCATGATATCCTTGCGCGGGCGCGCATTCGGGGAGCGCGAATCCTGATCTTCCCGCGATTGGGAGTCAACGTGGAACGCGCGCATTCGGGCAGCGCGAATTCATGTCGCGCGGGCGAGGCCAAGCAGGGGATACTCCTGGGCCTCGTGAATCGATGTCCCTGGTGCGGCGCAAGTTTTGATCCCCGGCGTGATGAATGCGCGGTGTGCTCGCGTCGTCCGGGCGACCAGCCCGCGCAAAAGCCTCAGGTTGGCGGCGCCGGTGACCTGCCGATCGCCATCGACTTCGACCTCGACGTCGATGGCGATGAGGCCCCCCGAAAAAAAGGGGAGTTGCCGGTTTCACCCGCCGCGCCCCCGCAACGGGCAGTCGGCGGTGGCGGCAAGATCGCGGTTGATTCCGATGACCTCTTGGCACTCGACGTTGGGCTCGAGGACGAGCAACCCGTCGCACGCTCACGCCCGAATGCGGCACCGCCTTCTTCCGCGCGGGGACCGGAACACGACCGCGGCGGTTCGGAGGCAACGTCGGCCCTCACCCCCGATCTTGCTGAGATCCCCGAGTACGAAGTGGCCGCGCTGGCGGGCTACGGCGCTCCACCTTTCGAATGGGTGACCTCGGTTTCCTACGCGTTTCGTGTGCTCCGTCGGCGGCATGAGCTGCAGCAATTGCTCGCCCGGGTGCGCATCGAGAGCGAGGCTGGCCGCCGAGGCGTGCAGGGACGGATGGTGGCGCTACTCGAAGCCGTTCACGCGCGCCATCCGACCGACGAGGCCCTCGCCGTCGTCGTGCGGCCAGTTCACGACATGCTGAGTCAGCTCTCTGCGCAGACCGCCTCGCTCGCGAACGCGGCCGAACGCCACCGTGCGGATGTTGCGGCGCTTGAAGCCGACCTTGCCGTTCGAAATCTCGAAAAAGAGCAGCTCGTCCCCGAGCGACGGACCGCGCGCGTGTTCGTCGAGGACGGGATGTCGAAGCTTGGAAACGCCAAAGCCGAGCTCGCGCGCCTGAGCCGCGACGTCACGGCCGCCCACACGGAAGCGACGCGCGCCGCAGGCCAATCCGAGTTCGCTCCACCCGAGCACGCGCGACGCATCGCCGACCTTGAGGCACAGCAGGCACGCTCCGCTGCGGCAGTCACCGAAGCCGAGCGAACCCTTGGCGAGCGGCGCGTCCAGCTCGGCGGCGTGGAGCAGCGAATCGCTCAAGCGGAACGCGCCACAAGTGACGTGCATGGGCGTAGAAAGGCCCTCGATCAGCGCGCGACGGCCGAACGCAAACAAGCCGAGCAAGCGATCCGCAGTGCTGATTTTCAGCGTCTCGACGCCTGCGAAGGGGCACTCCGGCGCATCGTGTCGACCTACGGCGACAGGCTCTCCGCCGCCGAGTCGACACGGTTCGGGGACATCGAATCCGAGCATAAACGCTTCGAGCGCGAAGTAAAACGTCACGAGCTCGCGGTTCGGGCTTTCAGCTCCGATGCGCTTGCACGGGGGCTTGGGCTCGTGCTCGGTGCGGTCGCGCTCTTGGTGCTCGCGGTGGTTCTTTTGACCCGACGTGGCTGAGGGCTTGGGCTCGCGCGTTGCCGCGGTTCATTCGCGCGGGCGAATGCTGCGCCGCTTGGCGCGATCTTGGCCAAGCTCGAGTCGGCGCATCACGGCGAGGCGCTGGCGCTCTTTGTAGCTGGCGTGGCTCGCGTCACCCTTTTCGTTCGACTCGTCGGTTTCGCTATCGGCCATTTGAAACTCGCAGAGACCAAAGACGACGGGGCCAAGCTTGCGCTGTTCGGGCGCGGCCGTCGCCAGGATCGCGTCGGGTACACGTACGGGCACGTCCACCACGAAGTGGATGATGCGGTAGTCCTCGGCGCTGAAGCGGTTGTCGCTCGGCGTGAAGTCACCGTGAAGCGCGAGCTTCCGTCCGAGAGCCGCGAGGTGCGCGTTTTCGTCGCAGAAGGTACGGAACTGAAAGATGGTGTTCGTGCTTTCGCCCGGAACGACGTAGTTGAACGGGAACAGGTTGTGGCTCAGGTAGAGCAGCACGGGCACGATGTCCTCGCGCGTGCGCGTCACAATCCGGAAACGCTGTTTGTCGTACACCGCGGAGGCATGCGCCTCCCGTTTGCTGAGAAGCTTGGTGTAGATGGAGTCTTTGCGTTTGCGCCCACCGACAAATTCGGTGATCGGCAACCCTTCGGCGAGCATCTGGCCGACGAGGCGATAGACCCGCTCTTCGATCAGTCGAAAAAGCCCTTGGTCCGAAAGCGCCAGCGAGTACTGGAGCTCGCGGGCCTCGACGTGATGAATGATGTGCATCGCCTTGAGAATCACGCAGGCGGCGAGCTGGCGGCTGCTCTTGCCGGAAGCGATCTGAAGCAACTCGAGCGTCGAGGCCGCCTCGAGTTGACGCGGGATCGGAAAGTCGACCTGGCGTCGCAAGTAGTCGATTGCCGAGCCCTTGATCGTCTCGAGGCGATGGCGGTCGCCTTGGCGCTCGAGGTCGAACTCCTGCGATTGGAGGAAAAACCGCGCCTCGTCTTCGGTGGGGAGCTCAAGCCTCCGCCAGTCGATGACGGACTCGCCTTTCAAAATCAACGAAACGCTTCGTAGATCCGCGAGAGAAAAGTCACCGAGCCGTTTGAGCGGGCGCGTCTCGTGAGCGGCGGCGACCTGCGGCGGCTGGGCGTTGGCCATCGAGCGCGATACTAGACGGAAACCTGATTCAGGGATCGGTCTTCGGTTGTGGCGCGACAGGCAGGCGGCCGATCGTCAACGTGCCGGCAAAGATCCCCATCGTCAGAAGAACGACGAACAGGTGGCTCAGGTGGGCGCCGCTGTAGCCGAGGGCCGCGAAGGGGGCCAGAGCTGCGAGGTACCAGGGAGCAATCTTCATGGGGACTCCATCGGTTGTGTGTGGTCGGTGGACTGTGAAACGCCGCTCTCGAGGAGAGGCTTCCCTGAGAGGGAAGAGAGGGTTTACCTTTGGCGCTGACTCAGTTCACCCGATGCGGCCGTGTAACCAAGTGTAGGTTTGGATACCACCCACCGTGCCGAGTGGCAAAGAAGTAGTCGGCCTTTGTTTCGGGCTCAACCCATTTCCAACCTTGGGGACCCGCAACCTTGGGGACCCGCAACCTTGGGGACCCGCAACCTTGGGGACCCGAATGGGAGACGGCTAATCGTCGCGCGGCTCCATACGCCCCGTGAGCTTTTCCCAGAGGTGCCAGCTGCCGACGAAGGCCACGTACGAGACGACGACGGCCACCGCGTAGAGGTCCCAGACGATGATTCGCCCCATCCAATGGTTGGCCTGCTCCAGGTGCAGCATCCGCGTGCCGACCCAGCCGATGAAGGCCACGAACAAAATCACGGAGACCCCGTAGAGCGCGCCGAAAAACCACTTCATTGCATCGGTGGGCCTAGCACGAAGCGGCTCGCCGGTCACGGAACCGACAGGACCGTCTCCTCGTCGCCGGCGAAGCGGACCGTCTCGTCGCGGTGCTCGACCGAGCCATCGCTTCGCTCGATCGTCAGGGCGGCGCGAACCTCACCACGTCGAGCGCGCACGCGTGTCGCGAGCCTGCCCGGAGCATACGCTTGGGCCGTGGTTCGGGTAGCAGGATGGCCCGCCACGCCGTCGAAGGCCCAGCGCGTCGAGGCGAGCATGTCCCCGTCGTGGTCCCGCCAGACAAGCTCGACTGCGCGAACCGTCTTGGGGTCTGAAAAACGGAGCGTGACTGCGCGTTCTTTGGGGGCCACGCCTTCGAACAGCGCGACGAGCCCAAGCGCCCCCACGAGCAGCACGAGCAGCGGCCAGCGTCGAGGGCGCAGTTGCTCGGGCGCAAGCTCCTCGGCGGGATCGCTTTCGGCCGTTGGATCGGTTTCGTCTTCAGGCGACGGCAGTTGGGCCAGGGGACCCGGGTGCGTCATCGGCCCGGAGCGCCGGGAGCCACCGCGCCGCCGACCGCAAACGTGCGCACGTAGCGCACCAGGCCGGTCACGACCTTTTCGGGCAGCTTGTCGAACGCAGGCATCTTGTTGCGACCATGCTGGATGGTCGCGACCAGGGCAGCGTCACCGATAGCTGCGAGTTCGGGGCGCGCGAGGTCGGGGATTCGGAGCATCTGCCCCTGTTGGGTATCGCCTCGGCCGCCGAGACCATGGCAGACCGCGCAGTTTTGACGCCACGCGACCTCGATCAAGGTGGCATCCTCAGTCGGCTCCGCGACGTCCGGGACCTGTCCCCGGTTGCGTTGGGCGCCTTGGTGGTCCGCCACCACCCACTCGCGCCGCTCGCCTCCGGCGTCACAGCCGGCGAGGAGAGCGAGCACGAGCAAGAGGTTTTTCATAGGGAAAATGCTCGGCAATCGATCATTGGCAGACGTTGCCGGCGATCGTGCCCCCGCCGTCGAGCGGAAGTCCGCCGATGGCCTTGCCAGCGATCTCGGCATTGACGAAGTCGACGCGGCGGTTCGTCGCGCGGTCTTCCGGCGTTGCTTCCGGGGTGATCTTGAGACGCGTCTCGCCGAAGCCCACGGCCACGAGGCGGTTGCAGTCGATGCCCTTCGCGACCAGCCATTTTGCGACGGCATACGCGCGAGCCTGGCTTAGAACCATGTTGTGCGTGTTGTCGCCGCCCGTGTCGGTGTGGCCTTCGACGCGGTGTTTGGTGACCTTCGGCGTCTGCTTCAGATACTCGTAAACGAGCTCGAGCACGGCGTCGCTCTCGGGCTTCAGGGTCGCCTTGTCTTCGTTGAAAAGCACCGGTCCCGGAAGCTCGACCTTGTTGTCTTTGACTTCGGGGAGCTTGAACACACGAAGGCGGCGCGCCTTCGGCGCTTCTACGACTACCGCCGCTGGCGGCGGGGGCGGCGGCGGCGGAGCCTCCTTCGCGGGGCGGACGCGGACGACGCATCCGACGGTTGAGGCGGCAAGAGCCGTGACGCACAGAAAGCCAACGAGAGAGAGGCGCATGGGAAGGGATTCTCCTGGTGAAGGTCGTTGCGAAACTGAAGGCGCACCGAACGTGCGCTCCACGTGGGGGAGACACGCCGATGCTCGCGCAGCTGCGGTGCCCCCCAACAGGCGAGGGATTTACCCCGTTGGGAAGTCGATTGAAATTCGGAAATCGCGCCAACCGCAAGGGCCGACGCGATTTCTACGCGGACTCAAAGCACGATTCAGCCAGCGCCACCGGCGCCGCCGGTGCCCGGACCAGCGCCGCCGGTGCCCATCGGCTCCGCGCACGGGTCGTTCTTCGGGCCGGCCTTGTCGCCGATCTTACCGAGCTTCGCGATGCCGGCTTCGAAGCCGAGACCGATCGAGATCGCGTTGCACTCCTTCGAGGGGTTCTGGCTGCCGTCTTCGAGGATGTCGGCCGCTTGGCGAATGCTCTCGGCGATGCTCTCGAACGTGCTGCCGGTGCAGAGCTCGGGGCTGAAGCCGCCCGCGACCTTCTTCAGCTCGTTGATGAGGGGCTCGACGGGGAGCACGCCGGCGATGATGCCGTTGGACGCGCTCTTGCGGTCGGGCGCGATGTCCATCGTGACGACGGCGTTGCTGATGCCGAGCGTCAGGCTGAAGCCCGCGACGGAGAGCTGCAGGTCGAGGTTCCCCTTGCTGCCGCTGACCCAGGTGTTGCTCGAGAGATAGCTATTCGGGAACTTGAGCTTCGCGGTCGCGATGTCGCTCGGGTCCGTGAGGAGCTCCGGGACGATCGGCCACTCGTCGGTGCCGTCGAACTTCGCGGGGCCGCCGAGCTGCGTCCCGACGTAGAGCGCGGTCGGCAAGTCGATGTAGTCCGATTTTTCGCCGAGCGTGTCGATCTTCATGAGGATCGTGAACGCGCCCGAAGCGATGTTCTCGTTCACCTTGGTGCTCGCGTCTGCCGAGAGGCTGCCGATGATCGGCATCAGGAGCTTGCCGAAGGCGTTGTCGAGACCGCCTTTGCCGTCCGTCTTGACCGATTTCGGCTGTGCGCCGGCGCGCGGCTTGCAAACGTCCGTCGAGGTCGCGGTCGAGATCTTGCCGTCGAGGTTGTAGCCGTAGCTTTCCCAAGCGGTCGGCTTCGGTGAGCCGCTGCGGTCGGTGTCACCGAGGAAGAGCTTCTGGACCGCGAACACCTGGCCCGGGCCGTCGCCTTTGACGCCACCTGCGGGCTTGGCTGGCGGCTCATTCGAAACGGGCACCTCGGGGGTCGGGGTCTCGTCCGTGCTGCTCGAGCAGCCGACGGTGACGATGCCCGCGAGAGCGGCGAGGGACAGACCAGCAAGCGAAGCGTAGACGAACGAAGAACGAAGCATTGGGATGTCTTCCTTAGGGTTCAAGGATGGAGAGCGGGGTGGCGTCCGCGACGAGCGTAGACGGCCCCATTTACGAGTCTCATAGCGTTGCCGGGCGGCAGAAGCAACGCACCTTGACCTCTCACGCCGGCGCCCGTAGCGGTGAGTGCACGCGCCTGGCTCCTTCGAGCTCCGCCCCTCGACGATGACCGACTTCGTCCATCTTCACGCCCACAGCGAGTACTCGCTGCTCGACGGCGCCATTCCATGTAAATCGCTCGCGGCGCGCGCCAAGGCTCACGGCATGCGTGGGATCGCGCTCACGGACCATGGCAACATGTTCGGCGCGATCACGCACTACAAGGCGTGTCAGGGCTACGGAATCACGCCGATCCTCGGCTGCGAGGTGAACGTCCTCCGCGACGAAACGCTCCGTCCCGGCGACGGTCGCGCGCTGGCCGCGGGCACCGAGCCGCTCGACCACCTCGTGCTGATTGCGGAGAACGCGATCGGCTACCAAAACCTCCTGCGGATCGTGTCGATGGGTCACATCGAACCGGCGAGCCCCATGGCCCCGAGCATCCGCCTCTCGGAGCTCGCCAACGGGACCGAAGGGCTCATCGCCTTGACGGGGTGCATGGGTGGCGTGCTCGCGCAACAAGTGCTCGAGTTCGGCAAAGACGCCGGCCGCGCCGCGCTCGACCGGTTGCGAGGGCTCTTCAGTCCCGGAGCGCTCCACGTGGAACTCCAGGATCACGGCCTCGTCGAGCAGCCTATTCTCAACGGGTTGCTGGCCGAGCTCGCGCGGGATCTCGAGGTCCCGATCGTCGCGACGAACGATTGCCATTTCCTCGAGCGCACCGACGGCGAGGCCCAGCTCTACCTCTCGTGCATCGCGTCGGGTCGGTCCTTTGCGATGGCGCTCGAAGGGCACCACGGTCGCTACGAGATGTACCTGAAGACCGCCGACCAAATGGCGGCGACCTTTCGCGATCGACCCGCCGCGTTGCGGGCGACTACGGCGATCGCCGAGCGGTGCCAGGCGCTCAAACTGAAGCTCGACAAGCCCATGCTGCCGACCTTCGCCGTCCCTGAAGGCTTCGATGCACCAGGGTACTTTCGCCATGTCGCAGGCCGCGGTCTCGAGGAGCGATTCGGCGAGCTCGAACGGTCCGGCGTTCGCGTGGATCATGCCGCGTATCGCGCGCGACTCGCGATGGAGCTCGATGTCATCGTCGGGATGGATTTCCCAGGTTATTTCCTGATCGTTTGGGATTTTATTCGGTACGCGAAGGACAAGGGTATCCCCGTCGGACCTGGGCGCGGCTCGGGCGCCGGCTCGCTCGTCGCCTACGCGATGCGGATAACCGACCTCGATCCCATCACGCACGGGCTGCTCTTTGAGCGGTTCCTCAACCCAGAGCGCGTGAGCATGCCGGACTTCGACATCGATTTCTGCATGGACCGCCGTGACGAGGTCATCGCCTACGTGTCCGAGAAATACGGCAAGACGTCGGTCGGCCAGATCGCCACCTTTCACGAGCTCAAGGCACGCAGTGTCATCAAGGATGTCGGGCGCGCGATGGGGCTCTCGCCGCAAGAAGCGCAGCGGATCGCCAGCATGATCCCCGACAAGGGGCAGGGGCAAACGTACACAATAGCCGAGGCGCTCACCGTCGAGCCGAAGCTAAAAGCCGCGAGTGAAGTCGACACGACGATCCGCGAGCTCTTGACGCAGGCTCAAAAACTCGAAGGCCTTACGCGCCACGCCGGCATGCACGCAGCCGGCGTCGTCATCAGCGAAGGTCCCCTTTGGGAGCACGTGCCGTGCTTCAAGAATGGCGAGCTCCTCGTCGCGCAGTTCGCGAAAGACGAGGTCGAGGCGGCGGGCCTCGTGAAGTTCGACTTCCTCGGCCTCAAAACCCTCACGGTCATCGACATCGCCGAGCGGCTGATCAATGGGCGCCCCGATCGCAAAGGCGAGCGTTTTTCCGTAGGGACCCTGCCGCTCAATGATGCGCCCACGTTCGCGCTCTTGCAGTCCGGCGAGACCACGGGCGTCTTCCAGCTCGAGTCGAGCGGCATGCAGAAGCTCTTCAAGCAACTGCGCCCCGACCAATTCAACGACATCGTCGCAGCCGTGGCGCTTTATCGTCCGGGACCACTCGGTACCGGGATGGTGAAGGACTACGTCGATTGCAAGCACGGGAAACCCATCTCGACGCTGCACCGTCTCGTCGACGATATCGTCAAGCCGACCTACGGCGTCATCGTTTATCAAGAGCAGGTCATGCAGATCGCGCAGCAGCTCGCCGGCTACACCCTCGGGGGCGCCGACCTTTTGCGCCGTGCCATGGGCAAGAAAAAACCCGAGGAAATGGCCAAGCAGAAAAGCACGTTCCTCGACGGTTCGGTCGCCAACGGCGTCGTTCGCGAAGAGGCCGAGAAGATCTTCGAGTTGCTCGAGTTTTTCGCCGGCTACGGCTTCAACAAATCGCACAGTGCCGCGTACGCGTTGCTCACCTACCAAACCGCCTATTTGAAGGCTCATTTCCCTGTCGAGTTTCTCTGCGCGCTCCTGACCGCGGACCGCGACAAAACCGAGAAGGTCGTGCGCATCATTGCCGAGGGGCGCGCGTGGGGCGTCGAGATCCTCCCGCCCGAGGTGAACGAATCCAATATCGATTTCACGGTCGTTTATGCCGCGGACGGAAAACCCAAGAAGGTTGGGCAGGCCCCGCGAAACACGCGGCGCTCGCGACTCAAAGATGCCCTCGAGCCGCGCATCCGATTCGGGCTTGGGGCCGTGCGCGGCGTGGGCGACATGGCGCTCGAAGCGGTGCTCGACGCACGACAGAAAGGCCCCTTCGCGGACTTGTTCGATCTCGCCGAGCGAGTCGATGCAAAGAAATTGAACCGCGGCGTGCTCGAGGCGCTGATCTACGGTGGGGCATTCGATGCGTCGCTGAAGGTGCGCGGGCTCAGTCGGCCGCGCGCCGTGGCCTCGGTGGAGCGTGCGCTCGAGCGTGGCAAGTCCGTTGCCCGCGATCGCGAGTGCGGTCAGACGAATTTATTCGGCCTTATCGCAGCGCCGGCGAGCTCCGGCAACGCGAAGCCCACGACCAACGATTACGTCGAGGCCGAGCCCTGGGACCTCCGTGAACTGCTCCGGCGTGAGAAGGAGGCGCTCGGATTCTACGTCTCGGGCCACCCGCTCGATCGCTACGGTGGCGAGCTCAAGCGCTTCGAGGTCGTGCCCACCCGGGATCTCCCGAGCATGGATGATTGGGCGAAAGTGCGCGTCGCGGGCACCGTCGAGAATTATCGAGAGCGCATCTTCAAGGGCGGTGGCGGAAAGGTCGCCTTCTTCATCCTCGAGGACCTTTCGGGTGGAATCGAAGTCAAGGTGCGCGAGAACCAGATCGAGCGCTTCGGCGAGTTGCTGGTGCGTGGCGAGCCCGTGCTCGTCAATGGAAAGCTTCAGTTCCCGCGGGGGGAAGAGGAAGGCGGAGAGATCGAGCGCATCCCGACGCTCTTGCTCGACGATGCCACGGCGCTTGCGGATGCCATTCGTGCCGAGACCCGTGGTGTTCAAATCCGCCTCCGCGCGGCGGAGATAAGCCGTCGCCACATCGAGCGCCTCGAGCAGGTGTTGCGGGCTTCACCGGGCACGTGCCCCGTTCAACTCGTTATCCAAACCGAGGACGGCGACGCGGTCCTCGCGGTGTCGAAGGAGCTGCGCGTCGAGCCGAATGACGCTTTGCTCGCCAGCCTCGAACGCGTCTTCGGAATGAACGTGGCCGAGCTTCGGTGATACGCCGACTGCGTGCGGGAGCTCAACCGCGCTTGATGCCGTAGGCGCGGATTTTCTTGTGCAGGTTCGTACGCTCGACGCCGAGCTCGGCGGCCGCCCGCGAGACGTTCCACTCCTGGTTTTCAAGGACGGCCACGATGTGGTCGCGCTCGGCGCGGTCGCGCACTTCACGCAACGTCATGCGGCCTGTCGAGGGGAGAAGAGCGGGAGTTGAGGGGGTGTCGTCGCTAAACGGATCGACGTGCGGATCTTCCGGCAGGTCGGCCATCGTGATCTCGGGGCCCGATAAAATCGCGGCGCGCTCGACGATGTTCTTCAGCTCGCGGACGTTGCCCGGCCAGCGGCGCTTCGCGAGTGCGGTCACGACCTCGGGGAGCATGCGCTTCGCACCGAGCCCGTTCTCTTGGCAAAAGGCCCGCAAGAAAGTCTCGGCGAGTAACGGCACGTCATCGGCGCGCTCTTCAAGCGTCGGCACACGGATTGGAAATACATTCAGGCGAAAGAAAAGATCCTCCCGAAACCGCCCGTCGGCCACGTCGCGCTCGAGGTCCCGGTTGGTGGCCGCGAGCACACGCACATCGACTTGCAAGGTCCGCTCCGAACCCAACCGGGATAGCTCTCCGGACTGAAGCACACGGAGCAGCTTTGCTTGGGCGGCGTGCTCCATGTCACCGATTTCGTCGAGAAAAAGCGTCGCTCCGTGAGCGAGCTCAAACAACCCTCGCTTCTTGGATTCCGCACCGGTGAACGCGCCCCGCTCGTGCCCGAAAAGCTCGCTCTCGATCAGCTCGCGCGGAATGGCCCCACAGTTGACCTTGACGAACGGCATCGTGTGGCGCGGAGAGAGAGAATGAATGGCGCGGCTGACGAGCTCCTTTCCGGTACCGCTCGGCCCGGTGATAAGCACGTTGGCCTTCGTCGGCGCCACCCGCTCGACCTCGTGATAGAGGCGGCGCATCACAGGGCTCGAGCCGAGCATCTCGCGGCGCGAATCGACTTGGCGGCGCAGGTAGACGAGCTCGCGCCGGAGCGAGGCCGTGTGAAGCGCGCCGGTAACACTGACGAGGATCCGTTCGCGATTCAGCGGTTTTTCAAAAAAGTCCGCCGCACCGAGTTTCATCGCCTGGGCGGACTCCTCGCTCGACGCATGCCCGCTTATCACGATCACCGGCAGCTCGCGGTGCAGCTCGTCGCAGCGCAACTCGGTCAACCATTCGAGGCCGCTCTTGCCCGGGAGCATGAGGTCCAAGAGGACGAGGTCGACGGGCTCCGCAATCTCGGCGAGTGTGCGGGCCGCATCTTCCGCGCTCGGGGCCTCGTGCACGCGGTGGCCTTGGGCTTCCAGGATGAGCCGCATGGCCCGGCGGATATTCTTCTCGTCGTCGACGAGCAGGATCACGAATGGCAAGGCTGCGTCGATAGGGGGACCCGCCTGGGACATGGGCCGGTTGTACCATGGTGGGCTTGTGCTAGCCTGCACCGCGATGTCGCGCATGATCCGCCGAATGGCCGTCCTCGCCCTCGGCGGCGCGGCGCTCTGCGCGTGCGAAGGGCAGAAGCCGGCGGCCGATGTAGCGAGCATCTCGTACACCGATGACTCGCGCTCGGCGTACTTGGAGGCGATGGAAGCCTTCAAGGCGAAGACGTGGGAGGAGGCTCGCACGAAGCTCCAGGAAGTACGGCGCATCTTCGGTTACAGCCAGTATGCCCGCCTGGCGGAGCTCCGGCTCGCCGACGTCGAGTTCGAGCAGGGCAAGTACCCTGACGCCATATCGGGCTACCGAGCTTTCATTCGTGCGCACCGCAGCGACGACAACGTCGAGTACGCGCGTTACCGAGTTGCAAAGGCGTCGTATCTCGAGGTCGGCGACACGCCGCTCCTCCCGCCGGCCGAAGAGCGCGACCAAGGAAACACCGAAGACGCTCACCGCGAGCTGCAGGCGTTCGCGGAGCGTTACCCTACGAGTCGCCACCGTGCCGACGCCGGCTACATGCTCGCCGTCGCGACGCAGCGGCTCGTTCGCCACGAGCTTTTTGTGGCGCGCTATTACCTCGCGGAGGACAACTTCAATGCCGCGATCGCTCGCATCGACCACGCGGTGAAGAAGTATCCGGGCTCGAGCCTCGAGGCCGAGGCGCTCGTGCTGAAGGGCGAAACGCTGTTGAAGAAGCGCGCGCGGCCTGAGGCGAGAGCCGTCTTCGAGCGCGTCATCCATGAGCACCCCGGGCCGTTCGTCGCGGTCGCGAAGCGCTTTCTGGCGTCGATGGGTGAGGTCGAGAAGCCGGGCGGCGGATGACGGAGGATCCCCCGCCATCGAACGGTGTGCGCTTCACCTTGGAGCTCGCGCGTGGAGGAGCTGACGGGCGGTATGAATACCGTGGCGCGGCACGAATTGCCGAGCGCGACATCGCGCTCAAGGTGGACGTGGTGGTCGACGGTGAGTCGATTTCGGTTTTTGCCGCGGCGTTGCCAGACTCCGGCGAGCGCGAGAAAAAACTGGAAAAGGTGGCGCTTGCGTTCGTGCGAACGGCCGTTCGGTCGGCGATCGTCCGGGGGCAGAGCATGCCCCGCCGGGTGCAGCGCTGGCGCGAAGGGTAAGCGGACGAAGGGAATTGACCGACCGGGCAACGTGCTTCAGAGTCGGCGCGGATTCAAGCCATGGCCGAACGAGTACCCATGACCCCCGAGGGGCAACAGAAGCTGCGGGATGAACTCCACAGACTTCGTGATATCGAGATGCCGCAGGTCGTTCGCGACATTGGGACGGCGCGCGAACACGGCGATCTCAAGGAGAACGCGGAGTATCACGCGGCCAAGGACCGGCAGGGCATGATCCACGCGCGTGCGAAGTACTTGGAAGACTCCTTGTCGCGCGCGGAGGTGATCGACCCGTCGAAACTCAGCGGAAATACCGTGAAGTTTGGCGCACACGTCTCGCTCATGAACCTCGAGACCGACGAGGTCGTCGCGTACCAAATCGTCGGCGCCGAAGAGTCGGACATCAACATCGGCCGCATTTCGATATCGTCGCCTCTTGCGCGCGCGCTTATCGCCAAGCAGGTCGGTGACGAGATTTCGGTTCGTCTCCCGGCGGGCAATCGCACCTTCGAAATTCAAGAAATCGAGTTTCGCTGAGTATTCATTGTCCCCTCGGTTGACGCGGCGCCCGTGGGCTCTTTCGAAAACGCCTGACCGGGGCGGGCGCTGGGCCCCTTGATGTCCGGGTGGTTTCGACGCTGGGCGGACGCGTGGCTTGCCGCTTCGCTCGCGCTCGCCCTCGAGACGTTGGGTGTGGCCGCGTGCGCTCGCTCCGAATTTGCGGGCGGCTTCGAGGTCGTCCTCGCGTTGCAAACGCTGTTGCCCCTCGCGATGGTGCTCGCGGTGCCCGCCGCGCTGTGCGGAGCCATGCTGGTGTCTGCGCTCGAGCAGCGAGACTCGGCGCGCGGGCGAGGCGGGGTGGCGCTCTTGTCCGCGGGTTGGGTTGGCGCGGTCGCATGGGCGAGCTCATCGGGACGGTTGCTCGCCGGAGCGCGGCGTCCAGCATTTGTGCTTGTTGCGGTGGTCCTCGGCGCGGTGAGCGGCTGGCTGCTCGCGCGGCCCGTGGGTGATGCGCTGCGGCGACTCGCCCGACGTCCAGCGTTCGCTTGCGCGGCCGTCGCGTGCGCTTTTGCCGGCCTCGAGTGGGTGAATCTGCGCGTGCTTTCTAAGCTTTATCCAGGCTTTCACGCTGGATTGGCGCTGCTTTCACTCGCGACTGCGGCCCTCTGGGCGTTTTCAGTTCGCGAGCCGGTCGCGTCCCCTCGGCATTCCGCTGGAGCGGCGGGACCACGCCCACGCGCGCCTCGTGTCGGGCGCTTGTTCACGTTGTTGACGTGCGCACTCCTCGCCTTTGCCCTCGTCGCATCGGTCGCCGCGCCCAAGCGCCTGCGGCTCCAAGACAACCTGCGGTGGATCTACCTCGAGCATGGGCCCATGCTCGCGTACGCGGTTCGGCTCGCCGCCCTCGTCGAGCCGCCACCGCCGCTCGACGATGAGCTCGCGCCGCCAGAGCCACGAACGGGTGAACGCACGCTCGACCTCGGAGGCCGTGACATCCTCCTCGTGACGATCGACGCCCTTCGAGCCGATCACGTCGGTGCTTACGGCTACGCACGCAACACCACCCCGCGGCTCGACGCCCTGGCGCGCGAGGGCGCGGTGTTCGATGCGGCGTACACCGCCACGCCGCACACCTCGTACGCGATAGCGTCGCTGATGACGGGGAAGTACATGCGTCCGCTGCTTTTGCAGGGCCTCGGCGCGGATTCGGAGACGCTTGCCGGCTCCCTCCGCCGCTACGACGTTCGCACCGCTGCATTCTACCCGCCCGCGATTTTTTTCGTCGACCACGAGCGCTTCGCCACCTTCGACGAGAGCGGTTTCGGGTTCGAGTACAAGAAGGAGCAGTTCGCGCCCGCGCACGATCGTGCCGACCAACTGCGTGCCTACCTCACGACTCGAGCGCCGGCCGACCGGCTGTTTGTGTGGGTTCACTTGTTTGAGCCGCACGAACCGTACGTGACCCACGAAGGCCATGATTTTGGTGAGCGCGCTATCGATCGCTACGATTCCGAGGTGGCGCAAGCCGATGCGGGTCTCGGCGCCATCGTGGATGCGATGCGTGCGGTTCGGCCGGATGCTGCGGTTGTCGTCACGGCGGACCATGGCGAAGAGTTCGGCGACCACGGCGGGCGTTATCACGGCACGACGGTCTTCGACGAACAGGTCCGGGTGCCGCTCGTCTTTCACGCGCCTGGACTCATTGCGCCTTCGCGCGTAGGCACGCCGGTCGGGCTCGTCGACGTGATGCCAACGCTGCTCAATGCCGTGGCCATTCCGACGTCGCCGCGCGTTCGCGGTCGGGACCTCGGGCCATGGCTCGCGGGGCGCGGCCTCGAAGGAACCGCATTCAGCGAGACGGAGGAGCAGACGCTCCTTGCACGCGGGTCCTCGCGGCTCGTTTGTGCGCGCAAGGTCGGAGCCTGCCGATTGTTCGACGTGGTGGCGGATCCTCGGCAGCAGCATGATGTTGCGGCCCGCCACCCCGCCGATACCGCGGCGTTGAAAGATGAGCAGCGTCGCTTCATGGCGTCGCTCGGGCGCTTTGAAGCCGGGGCGGACGCGTCCTGGCCCCACGCGCTGCGCCGAGGGCTCGCCGGCGATGTCGAGGCGGCTGTCGATATCGCGACCTTGCTCGGAGACGCGGACGTTCGAATTCGAAGAAAGGCTGCCGAAACGCTCTTCGAACTCGGGTACGCCGAGCGAACCGCGATGCCGGGCGCGCCCGCGGACGCGTCGACCTCATCGGTCGGGGCGCGACTCGGGCTCGAGGTCACGGAGCCGCTGGGTCGTGCACTCGCGAGCGACGAAGATGAGAGTGTGCGGAGCTTCGCTGCCGTTGCGCTGACGAGGCTAGGGCAGGGAGCCCCACTCGCCTTTGACCTCGTACGCGGTTCGGCGAAGGAGTGGCAACGCTTGTCGGCGCTCGCCCTCGCGGAAACGGACGACGCCCGAGGCGCCGACGTGCTTCTGGCGTGGTGGAGCGCCGCGTACCCCGCCGAAGGGGGGACCCCGGAACCGCTCTCATTCGAACGGGCCAAACAGCTCGTGTCGGCGCTCGCGCGCCTCAAGCGGGAGGATGCGGTAGGTCCGCTGACGCGTGGCCTCGCTGACGTGCGGTTGCGTCGCTGGGTGGCGAAGGCGCTGGCGAACATCGGTCGCGATGCGGCGCGCCCGGCGCTCGCGGCGGCGCTATCCCTCGAGCCGTACCACGACGCGCGTTCGGTGCTCGCGCGGGCGCTCGTCGACCTCGGGGGAAGGGCGGAATTGGTGGCGCCGCTTGCGCACTTTTTAGGCGTGCCCGACCCGCTGCCGGATGGACTCGAACTCGCACAAAAGGCTGATATTTTGGCGTGGATCGGTGGCCCGAACTCGGACGAACTCGTGCGCCTGCGTCGCTTCTCGACGAGTGGGGTCACCGTGGGTGTCGTCTTGCCGGCCGGCGCGGTCTCCGGGGGGCTGCGGATCGTCGTTCGCGCGCGGACGAAAGACGGGCTCGTCGGCGAGGTGCGCGTCGGCGTGAAGGCGGGGCCGCGCGGTATCGAGGATCGCACGCGCGACGTGCCGAAGGCGGCTGCGCACCTCGACCCGGCCCGGACGGTGAAGTTCACTGTCATGACGGCCGAGGCGACCGAGCTCTACGAGGAAGTGCCGAACACCGTGCGCGTGGCGCGCGGGAGCGCCGTGGATCTCATCGTTTATACAACGCAGAACGTCGTACTTGAGTCGCTCGTGCTCGTCCCGATGAGCGACGAGGGACCGGTACCGAAGCGAGACGACTGAGGCGTTCCGCTCGAGCCTCCTCGCGTTCCAGGCGGCGCGGGCCACCTGCGACTTGACGTTCGAGGTGCACTCGCACAGAGTCCGCCCGTGGCAGAGGACATGGAACCGGACGAAGCCAGCGGGGCCCCAACCCCCATCGCAGATGAAGAGCCGTCATCGAATGCCGATGAGGGTGACGCTGGCGATGACGCTGGCGATGACGCTGGCGATGACGCTGGCGATGACGCTGACGATGACGCTGACGATGACGCTGACGCTGACGCTGACGACGCCCTCGGTCGCGATCGTGCCCGCAAGGCCGCGACGGCACTTGGCGTCGGCCTTGAAAAAGAAGAACCGTCGGAAACGAGCGGTACCCCCGAGACGCAAGGTCCGCAGAACCGCGCTGAGCGCCGTCGCGCCCTCGCGCAGAAGCGCCGCAAGGGGAAGGGCTCCGCTTTCGACGAGGCCCCCAAAGACCGAAATCTTCGCAAACGCCAGGAAGCCCTGGAAAAGCGTAAAGGGACCGGGCAGGGCGGCGATGAAGCGGGAGAGCCGTCGGACGTATCGCTCGCGGTCGATGACGCACTCGCACGCACCGGCGCCGCTGCCGGGCGCTGGCTGAAGCGCAACTCGAGCTGGATTCAGTGGGCACTCGTGGCCGGTATCGCAGGCGGCATCGGGAGCCTGGTCTACGTTTGGCGCACCGGCACCACGAACGCGGCAACGTCGGACCTTTTGGCGAATGCCATCGCGGCGGAGCAGGCACGGGTGGTCCCGGCCGACAAAGACAAGCGCACGGAAGACGAGAAAAAGAAGACGGACCGCGTCGTCTACGCGACCTACGAGGAGCGGGACAAGGTTGCGCTCGAGCGCTATGAAAAGGCCGCGCTCTCGAAGGCCGGCTCGGGTCCGTCGGTGCTCGCACGGCTCGGCAGCGCGGGCACGCAGCTCGACCGTCGCGAATGGGACACCGCGATCGCGGGATTCGAAGACGTGCTGCGCTCAAAGCTCGCCGAGGCGGACTCCGACGTGAAGGGCCGCGCGCTCGAAGGCCTCGGCTTCGCGTACGAAGGCAAAAAAGATCCGGCAAAGGCGACCGCGACCTTCGAAAAGCTCGCCGACCTTTCTCCCCCGATTTTCAAAGCACTCTCGAAATACCATCGCGCGCGGGTGCTTCTCGCCAAGCCCGACAAGGATGGCGCAAAGAAATTGCTCGAAGAGACGCGCAAAGATATCGAGACCGCCGAGCTCGAAGTCAAGCGCGTGTCCGGGGGGTCGATGAACCCGTTCAATGGGCTGCGCAACACCGTCGAACAGACGCTCAAGCGCATCGATCCGAGCGCCGTTCCCCCGAAGTTCATTCAAGGTGGGGCGCTCGACCCGTCGCAACCCCGCGCGCCCGGCCCCGGGAACGCGGGCATGCAGATCACGCCGGAGCAGATAAAGCAGCTCCTCGAGCAACGTGGCGTTCAGCCCGGAATGCCGGCTCGGCCCGAGTGAGTTCACCTATGCTGCGGAGGCAAACGGTGCCCCAGCGCACCGCGGGGGTGGCTTTCGCGGTGCTGCTGCTCACCGCCTGCGATCAGCTTGGGGCGGTGGCAAAACCCGAAGTGCCTCTGTGGGTCAACCATCCCGGAACGGCCCTATCGGTCGATGCCCGGCGCGAACTCTCTGCAAAGCAGCTCGACGCCGGCGAGCCGTATGAGCGCGCCGTGCCCGCCATCGACCCAGCGCACCGACGCGTCTTCGTCGGCTCGAGCGATCGGGGCATGTATGCATTGTCGGCCGCGACCCTCGCCACGGTCTGGCGTTTCGAGACGGGCGGAGCCGTGCAGGGCGAGCCGCTCTATTCCCAGGCCGAAGACGCGCTCTATTTCGGCTCCAACGACGGCGCCGTCTACAAACTGAGGGCGGCGGATGGGGCTATGCAATGGCGGTTCGCGACGAACTCCGAAGTCCTGCGAAAGCCCGTCCAGAGTGGCAACACACTCTTCGTGATGAACGCGAACGATACTCTCGTAGCTATCGATAAAGACAAGGGAACTTTGAGATGGTTCCGCCAGCGAACTCCCGCGTTTGGCATGGAGGTAGCGGGCTACGCTGGGCCCACCATCCACGACGGTCTCGTCTACACCGCGTTCTCCGATGGCGCCGTCATGGCTTACCGTATCGAGGACGGCAGCGAAGCCTGGCCCGCCATTGCCGACCTCACGGCTGAAGCGGAACAAAGCTCCGGTGGGACTGAATTTCGCTACCTGGATGTCGATACGACGCCGGTCGTGGCGCACGTTGCCGGCGAAGCCATGCTGCTCGTGGCGAGCTACGAAGGCGGCGTGTTCGCACTGGATCCGAAGACCGGTGGGCAGCTCTGGCGCAACGAGAAAGCCACCGGCGTAACCGAGCTCACGCTTTGGACGGGCCCGACTCGCCAGGCGCAGGCCTCGAGTGGCGCGGCGCATCCGGGGGTGCTCGTGGCCTCATCCGGGCTCACGGGCCTGTGGGGCATCAAGCCCAGTGACGGCTCCGCAATCTGGCGCCGTGAACTCCCGGCCGGTGGCGCTACGGCGGCCGTGGCGTGGGCCGGCGCGCTGTTGGTCGGCACCTCGCGCTACGGGATGTTTCTGATGCATCCGCTCGACGGAAGCGTCCTCGACGGCGTGGCGTCCGGCGGTTCGTTCGGCGCGACTCCCGCAGCTTATGGCCGCCATGCGTTTGCGTTGACCAACGAAGGCACGGTCTTGGCGCTCGGGATCGAGCCTCCGCAGTGACGTTGGGCGCGATCCACTGAATGCGCGGGACCTCGGTAAGTCGCTGCGTTTGCGCGCCAATAAAACGCGCATAAGATAGATTATGTTAACTTTTTGAATACGCGCTCGGGGGATGGCTGCGCACCGCGAAACTCTGGACACGCCCCCTCGTGCGCGCGGCGGCGTTTCACCAAGTCGGTTCGGGCGGCGGCAAGCCCGGGATGGTGCCGAGCCCTTCTGTGCCGGTCCACCAGAGCTCGAGCCCAGGGACGATGCGGCCGGCTCCGAGACCTTGCAGCCATGCCGAGACCACGGTCGGAAGTTCGGCGTCTGGCTTGGCGGTCATGAATCCACGCTTGCTCAGGAATATCCTGGCGACCATGTCTCCGGCTGGGCACAAAACGACCGCGAACGGGATCGCGTGGTCTTTTGCCTTGTCACCGATCTCACGGAGCAACCGCGTGCCGAGGCCGTATCTCCGAAGCGTGCCGTCGATCGCGAGGGCCTCAATCACGGCGATGCCCGGCGCTTGGTCGCGCCATGCCAGGTAGCCGGCTGGCTCGTAGTCGGCTTCGAGGACGCGTACGTCGTGGTCACGCATCATCACGACGAGGTCGGTGTCGGTGCGGGCAACGC
Organism: Polyangiaceae bacterium; assembly: GCA_947475525.1. Taxonomy (GTDB): domain Bacteria; phylum Myxococcota_A; class Polyangia; order Polyangiales; family Polyangiaceae; genus SYFR01. The sequence continues at coordinate 115,647 of CANJMI010000006.1, forward strand.
ACGCGCTGGCCGCTACGCCGGCTTGGGCGCGTTCGAATGCGATCTCGCCTTCGATGCGGACGAGGTCCGCGAGTTGTGCTTCTTGGAGTCCTGTGACCCTGAGTTTGACCGGTGGTTCGCGTCGATTGTCGTTCATGGTGCCCTTCGGTTCGCCGGCTCCGGTGTCCTATCTCAGCTCGTTGCCAGGACCAAGCGGCGGCACTACGATGCTCGGTGTGAAGCCCCCGGTCTCGATTGCTCTTGGCGTCATCGCAGCTTCACTCGCTCTCGGGATGTTTGCGGGGGGCTGTGCGGACACGTGCGCGGATTTGCAGAGGCTTTGCAATCGGTGCGTCGATCCAAATCAGAAGACCGCCTGTGAAGCGTTGGTCGACGCGGAGGTTGCGGACCGCTGCGAACAGGGTGTCGACGATTACACGAATGTCTGCAAGTAGCGCGGCGGGGCGTGCCATACTCCGCGGCAACGATGCGGCTCGGGATCATCGCCGCGGCAGCGGCCAGCGGCACCTCGGAACCTGCGCTCGGTGAGCGTGACGCCCAACTCCTCAGAGAGCGCCTGGGGCTCGAGGACATGGGGTTTATCGTCCACCTGCTCGAGCCTTCGAGCGACATGGCCGAGCAGCTCGACACGCTGCTCGCGGATTACGCGGGTCAAGTCGACGACATCTTGCTCTACGTCTCGGCCGTGGCGGTCACCCTCGAGGACGGCCAGTGTTTTTTCTGCCTCGATCTCGATAATCCCGATGTTGGCGACGGCGTTCACGACGTCGCCCACGCGATAGCGCAACGCCGCGAGAGCCGCGCGCTGATCGTCATCGAGGCGCGCAGTGAGGCCACCGATGCTGCGTCCTTGCGCGCGGCGGCGACCGCCCTTCGCGACGCGATTGACCCTCCTCGCACGGGGATCGAGACCATCGTGTCGATTCGGTCGCTCGGTGCGCATGTCGAGCGCATTCCGTCACGCTTCACCGTGGGCCTCCTCGAGGAGGTGGACTCGCGCGAGGGTTCGCTGCAGGCGAAACAGGCGTATGCGGCCGTCGTGCAGCATGCGGATCTTGGTTCGTGGCCTCACGCCGAGTTGTACGCTTCCGGCACGCATTCGCTCGCGCTTCGCGACCCGGCGTTTCTCGTCCAACCCGCGGTGCGCCAGGGGGCTGCCGTTCACACCGCCTCAGCGCCAAACCCGCGTGACGGCGCGTCCCCCGCCGTGCCTCCCCCGCCGCCGGTGCGCAGCGCTCGGTCGGCTCGCGCCGTGCCTACGCCGGTGGCTGAGATGCCTCCCGAGGTGCCCGTCGCGGCGGCACCCGAACCGCCGCAATCGCCCGTCCCTCCCCCCGCGCTTGCTCCCGATCCGACTCCGGCTGCGGGTGACTCCTCCGTCCTGCGTACGGCCGCGAAGGGCAAAGGAAAGAAAGGCGAGCCACGCCGCCCGCCGCCGCCGTCCGAGCGCGTCGATGCGGCTACGGTCACGCTCTCCGAGAAGCGCAAGCCAGCGCCGCAGCAAGACCTGCAGCTGCCGAAGGTCGTCATTTCCGCGACGGCGGACGCGCGGCGCCGACCGACGCTGCGCAACGTCGAAGGCCAGGCAAGCGAACCGCCACCAGGCCGCTCACTCGAAGACGATTCGCCGCCCCGGCCTCAATCCGTGTCCGCTGACGCCCCGTCCGTGAGCGCTCCGCTCTCGAGCGCGGCCACCTCCCCCTCCGCAAGTTCTGAGGCCACCGCGTCATCGGCTCGTCTTCAAAAAAAGGCGACCGAGTGGAGCGTGCAGGACCACATGGAAGCGGGCGACGAGTTCTTTGCGCAGAACGACCTCGAGGCGAGTCACGCGGAGTTTAAGAAAGCGCTCGGCAAGCTCGGAACGGCCACCACGCCCGCCCGCGCGGAGCTCTACGTACGCATCGGCAATGTCAATCGCCGGCAGGGGAACACGCGGCTCGCGCTCTCGAACTACGAGAAGGCGCTTGGCATCGTTCCGCAGCTCTCTGGGGCGCATGCCGGCGTGCTTGATTTGCTCGTCGAGCAAGGAAATTGGCGAGCCGTTCAGAGCACCGAGGACAAACTGATCGCGAGCTTGCCAAGCGGCGACGAGGGGCGTTTGCTTCGCCTGCTCGAGTTCGGCGATCGCGCGGCGGCCTCTGACAGCGCAGACCAGGCTCGAACCCGGTTCGCACAAGCGCGTCACGAGTTCCCCACCGACGAACGACCCTTGCGAAGGCTCCTCGCGCTCTTCGAGAAGCAGAACGCAGTGCCTGAGCTTATCGAGGTGCGTCGCCGGATCGCCGACTTTATCGATGACCCCATCGCGCGCGCCCGGGACTATTACGAGCTTGCCCAGTTTTGCTTGGAGCCGGGCAACGACGAAGAAGAGGCCATTCGCCTTTACGAGCTTGCTCTCGATGACGATTCGAACCTGCTCGAAGCGCTCGCCGCGCTGGCGACCATCCTCGCGGAGAATCAAGAATGGGCCGAGCTCGAGCGCATCTACCGCAAGATGATCAACGCTTACGCGGGTCGTGACGAGGCGACGAGCCGCGCGGTCTTGGCGGAACTCTACCGCAAGCTTGCGCTGTTGTTCCGCGACCACCTCGAAGACTGCGAGCAAGCGAGGGCCGTACTGAACGACGATCTGAAGTTGCGCCCGGACGATTTGTCGGGACATCTCCTCGCCGCGGAGATTGCCGTCGAACTGGAGGATCCGGCGCAGGCCCTCGTCCATTTGCGCCGCTCGACGGAACTCGAGCCGCTTCGCATCGAGACGTACCGGCAGCTCTACGAGCTTGGCGAGCGTTTCGAAGAACCCGAGACGGCGTTTCTCGCGGCTAGCGTCATTCACGCCCTCGGCGCGGCCCGTGAGGCTGAGATCGAAACGTTCGAATCGAGCCGCATCCACGGTGTCCCGGCGCACCGTCGCACCTTGCGCCGTGAAGCCTGGAGCTGGCTGCATGACAAGAAGCACGACACCGCGCTTGATCGCGTGATGCGTGCAATCTCGCCAGCCATCTTGCGCGCACGCGTGATTCAGCTGGAGGAGCGTGGCAAGCTCGCGCCGCTGCCCGAGCGCCAGGATGCGAAGACGAGCACCGCAAGCGTCGTGCGATCGATCGCGTGGGCCGCGCAGTACCTTGGCGTCGATGCTCCGGCGATCTACCTCGACGACAAACTCGATGCGCCGATCGCGGCTCGGTTCGCCAAGCACCAAGCACTGGTCGTCGGCAAAGCGGCGATGCGCGGACGGAGCGTGGCTGAACTCGCGTTTTTGGCCGGGCGCCACCTCGCCTTTCGGTTGCCCGAACACGAGCTCGTCGCCCACATGCAGACGATTGACGAGCTGACGGCGTGCTTCCTTGCGGGCATCAAGCTGACGTTAGGAGCTGCGCCGAGCGGCCCCCTCTCCGCGATCGTCGACGGCCTCGCGAAGGTGCTCGGGTCGCAGATCACGCCAGCGGAATTTGCGGAGCTCGAGACGGCGGTGAAAATTCTAACCGCACGGACGACCTCGCTCGATCTTGGCGCGTGGGTTGCGTCGGTTGAGCGCTGCGCCACACGAGCGGGCTTCGTTCTGTGCGGGGATCTCGCGTTGTCGATCAAACAAGTCGAGTCGGAGGGCGACAGCGGATTTTCGACAGCACGCGCTCGCATCGCCGATCTCTGTGCGTTTGCCGTCAGTGGGTCGCACATGAAGTTGCGGCAAGAACTCGGTTCGACCTTGATCGACGCGACCGACCGCCCTCGCCTCACGATGCCGCCTCCGGGCCTTTGAACGCGCGCGGCGCCCATCATCGATGATGCGCGTCCCTCAACGTGGCCCGACGACGAACTCCACGAGGGCGCGTTCGTCCGTTTCGCGCCCAAGGAATTCGCGCAGCATCGCCCGCTCGTCACGTGCTCCGCTCCACACAAGCACGGCGCGGCGCCAGTCTTCGGCCACCCGCGCGGGGGCTACGCCGTCGCTCGCAAATCGGGTCCATGCGTCGCTCGCGAAGGCTTGCGACCACGCGTACGCGTAGTACGCCGCGTCGTAACCGACGAGGTGGCTGAAGCTCGACTGCGGGTGCGCACCTTCGACCGGTACGAACGGGTAATGCCGCTTTTGAACGTCGCGCAGGACCTGAGAGGTGTCGATAGGCGACGGAGTCGAGTGAAACGCGAGGTCGAGCTGGGCGAGAAAAATCTGGCGTTGCAGCCCGAGGGCGACTCCGAGGCGACGTGACGCGAGCAGCGCATCGACGAGGGCGCTGGGCGGAGCAAGTTTGGACTTTCGGTGACGCATGATGCGCTCCAGTACCGGTCGCGACCACGCCCACTCTTCGAAGAGCAGCGCGGGCGTTTCGACGAAGTCTCTTGCGGCGTTCGTTCCAGAGAACGAGGCGAGTTCGTGTGTGGCGAGGAGTTGCTGTAAAACGTGCCCGAATTCGTGAAAGTACATCACGACCTGTTCGTGCGCGACAGGTTGCCCAGGCCCGGGGAGGACCGCCACGAGCGCCACCATCGGTTGTTGCTGCATCCCGTCGCCACCCCGTCGCCCGCTCCTTACGCTGAACGTCGCGGGGTTCGGGTATTTGTTCGGCCGCGCGAATCGGTCGAGGAACAGTCGCCCAATCGGCGCTCCCTCTCGGATGACGTCGTAGCTCGCGACCGCGGGATCCCAGGTCGTGAGGGCGAGCTGTCGAAACGTCACGCCGTGGAGCCTCTCGGCGAGGGCGAAAAGCTCACGCGTGACAGCGTCGATGTCGAGGTAGTCCGCTACGAGCGCGGCATCGAAGCGATGCGCCTTGGTGCGAGTGCGCGGAAGCAAGTAGAGCCGCTCGGAGTCGAGCAACGGAGTGCCCGCGGCGCTCTTGTTTGCAAGCGTCGTTTGACTGGAGAGTTCGCCGAATTCACGCGCCACCGCGGGAGCAATCGCTTGCTCGAGTCGACCGAGGAACTCGCGAACACGCGCGCTGCTCCCCGCCATGCGCCCCGCGATCACGTAGTCGGACCAGCTCGAAAAACCGAGTAAAAGCGCCTTCTCGTGGCGCAGGGCGAGCAAGTGCTCGAGCCGCACGACGTTCGCTTCTCCGCCGCGATTCACGTACGATAGGTACACGCGACGCGCGGCCGTTCGATCGTGGCTGGTCGAGTAGAACGCGACGGCATCGGCCCCGTCGGCGGAGACTGCGACAAGCCCGTCTTGGCGCGGCGGATGTGCGCGGCGGAACAATTCACTTGTGCCGGCGAGGGACGCCGATGGAACTCGGACGATCGGCGCGGGGCTCGCGAGCGCTTCGATGTAGCTCTCGGCCGCTTCGGTCAGCGCGTCGTTTAGATTCCTCAGCCGAGCTTGGGCCTCGGGTGGCAGCGCAGCTCCGTTTCGTTCGAAGTCTCGCAGCACATGCCGAATGAAGCGTTGCCGCTCCTCGCTCACGGGCGTGTGTGTTGCGGCTTGGCGCGCGAGCACCCGGCCTACGCGGGCATCGAGGTAGCTCTCGGTCTCGAAGGCATCGGCCCGTCGCTCGCACTCGGCGGCCGCCGCCCGCATCGCCTCGTCCGGATGAACGACGCCAATCACATCGGCGTACTCGGCGGCGTTCGCGAGGGCGAGCCGGACCTCGTCGAATCGCCCAAACGTGTCGCTCCAGGCAACGCCCGCGGGCTCGCCTGCATCGAGGGCTGCGATGGCGTCGAGGCGGCGGCGCGCTTCGGCGAGCTGCGTCGTGCAATGGCGCGTGAGCCCGTCGACCGAGCCTGCAACGGCCACCGGATCGACGACCTCAAGGGGGAGAACGTCAACAGCGGCCTGCTGAAATGGCGGCGGCCCGCGTTGCGGAGACTGCCGCTCCGCGACCGAGGTCGTGCGGAGCGGAGCCAAATCCGCAAGCGGGCCGTGGCAGGCCGCGACGATGAAAACCGCCGCAGCCCAACTGACGCAACTGCGTGCGACGCGAATCAGGGCGATTGGGTGGTTATGCCGCAGAGGTAGTGGCTGCTGGTCGCCCCACCCATGACCATCGTCGTCGAGCTTACCTTGAGGTAGTAGGTGCCCGTCTTCGCCTTGACGCCCGGCTTGCTCGCCGTGTCGCCGTCGTCGCTCCAAAAGATGTCCGCCGTAGGCTTCTCGGTCTCACTTTGGAGCACCATCTGGGCCGAGTCGAGGATCTCGACCTTGAAGTCGTTGACCCCGGAGCCCGCGCGGCGCGACGAGCACGCTACGCTAATTTTTTCGTTCACCGCCGCGTCGAACTTCCAGAAGTCGACGTCGCCCGCGGGGGCCGTTCCGCCGATGAAGCGGTTCGTGTACTTCGGATCGTTCATGTTGGCCTGAGCCATCATCGGCTCCGCGCCCGCGGACGTCAGGTTGCCGACGTTGTCGGTCTCTTGCGGGTTGAGCGTGTCGCTGCTGAAGGCCCTGAAGAAGTAGAAGTCGTTCGTGCCGAGGTCGGCACCGACCTTGCGGTTGATCTCGAAGAGGTACGTCGTGGCCGGCAAAACCGGGATGCTGCTGAAACCGTAGCCGCCGCCGGCCTGGAGTTGCGCGGTGGCGTCGTTGAAGTCGAGCTGCGCTATCAGGGTCGTCGCGGTAGCGTTCCACACGTTGACGAGGCCGATGTTGCCGGTCGAGCCGTTGCCAAGCAAACCCGCAGGCTCGAAGTACATGCTGAGGCCGAGAGAAGCCTTCGGCGTCGTGAACTTGAAGGTGTCTTTGTCGGTTACCGGGTCGAGCACGCCGAACGGGAAGCCAGCGACCTGGCCGCTCTGAAGGACGTTGAGATTCGACATCGTCTGTGCCGTCATGACCGAATCGTTCGCCTCCTTGTCGAGCTCAGGACCCTTCAAGAGCGCGAGGTTTTCAGCATCGTAGGGGATGATGACGGCCGCGTACGCGAGCGACTCGTCGCCCTTTTTTGGCTCGACGTTCTTCCACGTCGAGAACTCTTGGACCTCGATGCAGTAGGTGCCGTCGGCCGGCACGCGGAAGTCGAACTTCGCGTTGGTGTCGACGCGCGGGAAGCTGTCGTCGACCTCGGCGATCGCCGTCTTGCCGTCGGCCGTGAAGAGCGTGATCACGGGATCGATCACCGCGGCATCGCCGTCGGCGCCGCCTTCGGTTCCGATGCTGAACCAGTCACCCTTTTTGGCGGTAAACTTGAAGTAGTCTTTGTCCTCGGCGACCGCGAGCACGGCCGTGGCGGCGGAGTACTTCACGCCGCTCATCGAGTTCACGCCGACGACCAACTCGACCGCGTTCTCGCAGCCGGAGCTCTCATCGACAGAAGCCATGCCCGTCGAGCTTGAACTCATCGGACCGGCGACCGACGAGGTCGGACCGGGGCCGACCACGACGCTGGTGCTGCCCGTGCCGCCGGTTCCCCCGGCTCCATCGGTGCGCTCGATGTCCGAGCTGCAGCCATACGCCGCGAACAGAGTGGCAAGCCCGACGGAACCCAACAACTTGAAGCTTTGCATAATCATTCCCTAACGACGAAAAGCACGGAGGATTAAAGGCGCACAGGCTCGCTCCTCGACGGCGCATGGAGCCCGGGCGATGTAGAGCATTCTTTATTGCGTTTTTGCTGCATGAGCAAGCCGAACGTCACCGCAAGCCGAACTTCGGCGGGTCCCCGCGAAGGCGCGGCGGCGGCAGTGGGGGCGTTGGGACGGGCTCGCGCTCACGGGCTGGCGCATCCTTCAGCATGTAGGGATGCGCGAACTGCGAGGTGCACGCAAAATACGGGTTTCGGTAGAATTCCCAGTGCAAGTACACCCGTCCGTCGGGCGACAGGATCACGTCGGGCGCTTTGCCATAAGGCGAGGCCTCTTCGATTGCGCGCAAGGCCGCGACCTCGAGTGCCGTGACCCCGCTCGGGCGCACGATTCCGGCGTTGACAAGCTTGCCCGTCGCGCCATCCAAAATGATCTCGACGTGGGTGACGAGCTCGAGATTGGCGAGCCGAGGGTCGGGGCTCGCGTCGAGTGAAGCGAGAAATCCCTCCGCAAAAATCGGATGGATCCGGTTGTGCATGCTGTTGATGTACGAAGCAAACGGGACACGCGCCGCGTTGAGGCTCGTTTGGTTGCCTTCTTTCACCTGCGGTACGTAGTTCTCGATCGCGGCGCGGTACTTCTGGAAGTCGAGCCCTCGCATCGTGCCCCGGTGCTTATTCAGGCGTGTATTCCGGGCAACTTCAGCCTCCGCGCGGAGTTGCTTCGCTCCGAGGGCATCCTGCAGTCCGTAGGCGTTGACGCTGAAGCGCGTCGGCAGGTGGCCTGGTAGAATCAACCCTTCGAGGGCGCCAAGGCCTTTGCGCCCACTTCGTAAAGCCCGCGCCTCGCCGCGCACGCGCCCGTCACCGCCATCGGGGTCGAGGCTGTAGGTGCCGCGCTCGCTCGATACCGCTTCGGGCATGCGCTCGCCCTGCCCGCCAAGGCTCGGGGCCTGCGCCTTTTCACTGGGCGTGGCGACGCGGCCGATGCGGCTCTCGGGGCTGAGTGGACTGCGCGCAGTCGGCGACGTTTCGTGGTCGGGGCCATGCTCGAGGCCCGGGTGCGGCGCGCCATCGCCTTTCGTTGCGACCGAGTGACCACGCTCGTCCGTATCGGCGTTGCCCGGTTTTTGCTCGGGTCCCTCGTGGGGGCTTCCGCCGCCGGTCGGCTTCGGGGCGTTCTGGTCGTACGAGCGGAGGGCGGCTTGGCGCTCCTCTTCGGTGGTGTTTGCGTTGTCCGCGATTCGACTCGCGTTGGGATTGTCCTGCTGATTTGGGTCGAGCGTCGGGTCGTTCTGTACCGCGATTCGCCCGTTCGGAAGGACGGGTGCGAGGGGCGGTGCGGGCGGCAGCGGCGCGGCTGGCGCCTCGAGCTTCGGGGGAGGCTTTGGCGCTTCGCCCGGCGGCGTTGGGGGGGCGGCCTTTTTTTCCGGCTCGGGCTCGGGCTTGGGTGGCGCTGGCACCTCCGCTGCTTTCGGCTCGGCCGTCGGTTGGGCCGTGGGGACGGGCAGCGGACCCGGTTCTACCTCGGACGGTGAGGAGGCTTCATCGGGTACGCCGGGACTCGCTTCGGTTGGAGGCAGCGGCGGCGCCTCGTCGAGAATCTCAATCTCGCTCGGTCCGCTCGAGCCGTCGACGGACGCTGCAACTTGCGAGCGCACGCCGCGCGAAAACCGCAGGATCGAGGCCCGTTCGGCCACGTTGACCGCCATCTCGGATGCACCCGTCCCGCCGCCAAGATGCAGCATCGCTGCTGCGGGCAGCCACAGCAGGATCGGAATATGGGCTTCTCGAAGCTTGCTGCGCGACATGGACCTGGGACCGAGCCCGTCTCAGTTTAGCGGTTCCACGGCCATCTGCCGTGCAATTCAGACCTTCGTTATCGCGTCCCAATTCTCGGCGATTTCGTTGGCCGTCCACACCTCGTTTCCGTCTTTGAACTTTCCCTTCGCTTCGACGACTTTGTACGCGTACATGCGGCTGCCGCTGACGGCGAGCACATGGCCTGTGCGGTCGGCGCACAGGGGTGAGGCGAGAAAGAGCACCGCGGGGGCGATGTGTTCCGGCGTCAGCGTGTCGATGCCCTGAAACATCGGGAGGTCATCGGTCATGCGCGTCTTCGCGATAGGGGCGATCGCGTTGACGGTGATGCGGTGCTTCTGGAGCTCGATCGCGGCAGTGCGCGTCAGTCCGTAAATACCCGCCTTCGCGGCTGCGTAGTTCGCTTGCCCGAAGTTGCCGAGTAGGCCGGAGACGCTGGTCGTGTTGACGATGCGGCCGCCCTCCCCCTGCGCCATCAGCTGCTTTGCCGCGGCTTGCGTGCACAGGAAGGTGCCTTTCAAATGCACCGCGATGACCGAGTCCCACATCTCTTCGGTCATCTTCATCAGCGACTTGTCGCGCACGATGCCCGCATTGTTGACGAGCACGTCGAGCCGACCGAACGCGGTCACCGCGGCCAAGACGATGCGGTGCGCACCCTCCGCCGTAGCCACGCTGTCGAAGTTCGCGACGGCCTCCCCGCCCGCGGCGCAGATCTCCGCCACCACTGCGTTCGCTGCGGCATCATCGGCTCCGACTCCGTCGCGTGCCCCACCGACATCGTTGACGACGACCTTCGCGCCTTCACTCGCCAAGAGCTTGGCTTCCGCGCGACCGATGCCTCCGCCCGCGCCCGTCACTACGACCACTTTTCCGTCGAGAAGTCCCATGCGGCCCGCACCCTACACCGATGCGCTCGCGTCGCGGGAGCAGGTTCGTCACGCGGGGCTGCGCGGTTTTCGACTATGCTGCGGCCGCCTGTGAAAGGGTCCCGCCGACGGCCCTGCCGCCTTCTCTCACGTCGACGATGACGCCCGCATCCGCACGCACCCGCACGCTGACACCCCACCCCTGCGCGAACTACCGATGAGCACGTATTACGTCACCACGCCGATCTATTACATCAACGACGTTCCGCATCTCGGCAGCGCCTACACGACCGTCGTGTGCGATGTGCTCAAGCGTTACCGAGCGCTCCGCGGGGACGATGCGTTTTTTCTCACCGGCACCGACGAGCACGGACTCAAGATACAGCGCGCCGCAGAGGAGCGCGGGATCGCACCGAAGGCACTTGCGGACGACGTGAGCCGCGTCTTCGAGGAAACGTGGCCGAAGCTCGGCTGTGAGCCCAATGACTTCATCCGGACGAGCTCGGAGCGTCACAAGCGCGGGGTGCAAGAGCTGTGGCGTCGCATCGCCGCAAACGGCGACATCTACCTTGGGCACTACGAGGGGCTCTACTGCGTCGGTTGCGAAGGCTACTACACCGAGAAGGAACTCGAGCAGCCCGGCAATCGTTGCCCGATCCACAAGGCGCCGGCCGAAGTCGTCAAAGAGGAGAGCTACTTCTTTCGACTCGCGAGCTACGGCGAGCGCCTGCTGAAATTTTACGAAGACCATCCTTCGTTCGTCGAACCCGAAGGTCGCATGAACGAAGTGAAGAGCTTCGTTACGGCAGGCCTGCAAGACCTCTCCGTGTCACGCACGACGTTCGATTGGGGCGTACCCGTTCCGGGCGACCCGAAGCACGTCATGTACGTGTGGTTCGATGCGCTCTCGAACTATTGGACGGCGCTCCAAGATCCGGAATCTCAAGCAAAATACTGGCCGGCGAGTGTGCACGTCGTGGGCAAAGACATCCTGCGGTTTCACGCGATTTATTGGCCAGCGTTCTTGATGGCGGCGGGTTTCTCGGACGACGAGTTGCCGCGCAAGGTGCTCGCGCATGGCTTCCTCACCTATGGCGGCCACAAGATGAGCAAATCGCTGCGAAACACGGTAAGCCCGGTGGCGCTTGCCGAAGCGGTGTCGCCGACGGTCGGGGTCGATGTCGTTCGCTATTGCTTGATGCGCTCGATCTCGTTCGGTCAAGACGGAGACTTTTCTATCGACGATGTGCTCGGGCGCTATGGCACCGATCTCGGCAACACGTTCGGCAATCTTCTCCATCGCATCCATCCATTCGCCGGGGAAACGCTCGCGGTTGCGAACGACGGGCCGCTCGAGACCGGGCTGCGCGAGGCGGCGAAGAATGCGGCGCGCGCGGCGGCAGAAGCGTTCGATGCAAGCTCGCCTACCCGCGCCCTCGAGGCGATCTGGGTGGGGCTGATGGCGGCCAACGCTTACGTCGACAAGGTTGCACCTTGGGCTCTGCGCAAGCAAGGCGATGAGACGCGCGTCTCCGCGGTCGTGACTGCGATGGCCGAGGTCCTCGAGGCCTATACGGTGATGGTCGCGCCGGTGATGCCGAAAGTCGCGGCGCTGATGCGCGAGCAACTCGGCCTCGCGGCGGTCGCGCCGGTGGTGGGTCGCGACGCGTGGCCGTTCGAGGTGCCGACGCGGCGGGAAGGGAGCCGTCTCATCAAAGGCGAGCCGGTGTTCCCGCGGCACGACAAAGACGTCGCCGCAGCGATAAAGCAGCAATTTACGCCACCGAAAGCAGAGATCACGCCCGTGACCATGGTGACCGAGAAGCCGACCGCCGTTGCTGGAGCGCCCGCTCTTGGCGCCCCGACGGCTCCCGAGACGAAGCCCGAGACGGCTCCCGAGACGAAGCCCGAGATCACTTACGAAGACTTCGCGGCGATCGATCTGCGGGTCGGCGTGGTCGTCCAGGCCGAGCGCATCCCGCGCAAAGACCGCCTGCTGTCGCTCAAGGTCGATGTAGGCGAAGCCGAGCCGCGGAGCATCATCGCGGGGATCGCTCTCGCGTACGCGCCCGAGGAGGTTCTCGGCAAGCGCATCGCTGTCCTCTGCAACTTGGCGCCGCGCGACTTCGGTAAAGGCCTGATCTCGCATGGCATGCTGATGGCTGCGTCGCACGGCACGGTGCTCAAGCTTGTGGCCGTGCCGGACGAGCTGCCGCCCGGTTCGCCGATCAAGTAAGAGGCGCGCCGTCGGGTCGGGCGGTGAGGTAGGGACGCGGAGTCAGGGCGTCGGGACACGCTCGATGGAACCCGTACCGCGCCAAGGCTCGTTTTTGCAGTCGAATAACAGGCGATTCGGTCCGCTGAAGCGCGCCCATGACTCGTACTCGAGACCTTGGCCGTCGCTTAGCCAGATGCGGAACGTGTCGCCGACCGGCGGCTCGATCCGGTAGGTGCGATCGAACGTGAAGTCCGGAGTGGTGCTTTTCATGTGGCCATTCGCGAACGTGGCGAGGACGCGCCCCGTTTGAATTGCGGCGAGGAGCGCGCCTGTCATTGGCTGAGTTGGCGTGTAGTTCGAAAGCTGCCAGGTCCCGGCGAGGGCTGCATCCACGCTGAGCCGAGCTTGTTCGTCCGCGCTCGGGCCGACGTCACGCGGGTGCACGCAGCCGGCGAGCGCCAAGAGAAGGATCCAGAGCCGCATTGCGCGAGTCTACACGGTTTCGATTGGAGTCGTTGACTCCACACGCGCCGTGAGGCGACCGTCTTCGAGTCGCACCTCGACGACATCTCCTACGGAAACGTCGCTCGCCTTGCGAAGAACGCGCCCTCCTGCGGTCGTGGCGAGGGCGTAACCGCGGCCGAGCACCGCGAGCGGTGACATCGCGTCAAGCCTGCCCGCTTCGCTCGCGAGCGCGCCTGCCCCCACCGCGATACGACGTCGCATCGCGGTGACCAAGCGGGGCCGCAGCGGGGCGAGCTCTTCTCGTGCCGCGCCGAGCACGCGACGAGGGTGCTGCGCTTCGAGCCGACGGGTGTCCGAGATCCACGCGTCGCGCCGTCGACGCAACTTCAGCCCCATCGCGCGTTCGAGCCGAGTGAGTGCGTCATCGATGCGTTGAGCCTCCTCGAGAAGGCGGCGGCGCGGCTCGCCGAGGCGGCGTTCGAGGCGGATCATTCGCTCGCGATCGCGGGTCAGTCGATGCTGAATTGCGCGGCTCAGGCGCTCGCCCAAGTGCCCGAGGGCTTCGAGGCGCTCGCGCGAGTCCGGCACCAAAATTTCGGCGGCCTGCGATGGCGTAGCGGCGCGCACGTCGGCTACGAGATCACAGAGTGAGATGTCGACTTCATGTCCAACCGCCGTGACGACCGGCGTCGTTGCCGCCGCGATCGCGCGGACCAGGGTTTCATCGTTGTAGGCGGCAAGATCTTCGAGCGAGCCACCTCCTCGGGTGATCACGATGGCGTCGATGCCGGGCAGGCGGTCGGCCCAGCGGAGTGCACGCGCAATTCGCTCGCCGGCGCCCGGCCCTTGCACCGGCGTTGGCACGAGCAGGATCTCCACAGGTCCGCGTGAAAATGCGACTCGACACACGTCGTGGATCGCGGCGCCATCACGGCTCGTCAGGACCGCGATCCGCTTTGGCTCGCGCGGCAGCGGCTTCTTCTTCTCGCGATCGAAGAGGCCTTCCGCCTGGAGCTTCGCTTTCAATTGCTCGAGAGCTTCGAGCAGTTCCCCGCGACCCGCCTCAAGGACCGCTTCGAGGACGAGCTGAAGTCGGCCGCGCGGCGCGTACACGGTGACGCGTCCTTCGACAACGACGCGCTCCCCTTCGGCCAATCGGCTGCCCCCACGCGAGGTCGCTCCGCGGTACATGACGCAGTCGACGATCGCGTCTTCTCGCTCGTCCTTCAGAGTAAAATAAACGTGGCCGCTCGAAGCGCGGTGAAGGCCGCTGACCTCGCCGCACACGCGAACGTTTTGAGTGGCTCCCTCGACGAGCTGCTTCAGCATCCGATCGAGCGCCGCAACGCCGAGCACCTCGCGCTCTTCCCGCGGGCCAGGCCCGGCGCCGAACGCGATCTCGAATTGCGGGGGGGAGACACGCTTGACCACGGCCTTTATGCATAGCCGATCCGTGCGGCCGAGGGGAGGACCCCGCAACGACCCCGTGCGAGCGTGAACGCCACCGTCGCCATAGCGACTTACGAAAGGACGAGGCATGCTGCCCGCGTGCGACTCCCCCCCAGCATCTTTGCGGTTGTTGTGTCATCCACGCTCGGGTGGGGCTGCGGCACGGACAGCCCGTCCGCGAGCGGCGGCGGCACCACGAGCGCACCTCCTGAGATCGGCACCGTCGAAGCCTTCGCCGAGTTGACCGGTTCGAGCGAGGGGCTCGCTTTCGGCCCGGGCCCTGACGGCAGCACCGTGCTCTACGTCGGCTCGCGTGACGGGAAAATCGTCCGCGTCGCAGCGGATGGAAGCGTGAGCAACGTGGTCGCACTCCCCCACCCTGTCGGCCTCGCGTCGAGCGCAGACGGGACCTTGCTCGCGTGCGGCAGCGCCGACGAAAGCGACAACGCTCCCACGGTCATCTGGCGCATCACGAAAGAGGGCGAGAAGTCTGTCCTCGTCGACGGCGGCGCGGAGCCGTTTCAGCAAACGAACTTCGTCGCGGTCGCCCCGAATGGATCCATCCTCTTCACCGACTCGAAGGCGAACCGCATCTACCGCGCCGACGGCGATGGCACGCACCTTCAACTCGTCAGCGACAGCGTCTCGTTTCCGAACGGCATCGCGTTCTCGAAGGACGGCGCCACGGCGTACGTCGCATCTTGGGACGCCAAAAAAGTGATGGCCTTTCCGTCCGGCGCGGACGGCACGTACGGTACCCCAGCCGTGTTTTCGAACGATGTGCCGAGCGTCGATGGCATCGCCACGTTCGCGTCCGGGGATTTGCTCTACATTGCGACTGGAGACGGGGTCCTTCGCTACGGCCAGAACGGAGTAAAAACGACCTACGCCCCCGCCCCAGCGATCGGCCTGCCTGCCAATGGCGCATTCGGTGTCGGCGCGTTCGGCGAAGGCTGGGTGTACATCACGAGCCTCATCAGCAAGACGCTCTGGCGAGTCTACGTTGGCGAAGCGGGCGCACCACTGCCGGCAGGCTCAGCGAGCGCGGCACCGTGAGCCCGGTGGCTCCGCGCAAGAGTGGAGTCGCGCGTGGATGCTTCGCGAACCGTGCGAGGCTGTGTTAACTCTCCTTCCGTGTTCCGCAAGGTCTTGATCGCCAACCGCGGCGAAATCGCCGTTCGAGTCATTCGCACCCTTCGCGAAATGGGCATCGCGTCCGTCGCCGTATTCAGCGACGCCGACCGCGAAGCCCTCCACGTGAGGCTCGCGGACGAGGCTATCCACATCGGTCCGCCCCTCGTGCGAGAGAGCTACCTCTGCATCGACAAAGTCATCGCTGCGGCGCAGCGCACCGGCGCCGAGGCGATTCACCCGGGTTATGGCTTTTTGTCGGAAAACGCTGCATTCGCGCAAGCATGTGCCGACGCGGGGATCGCGTTCGTGGGTCCCCCGGCGGCGGCCATATCGGCGATGGGCAGCAAGACCGAGGCTCGCGCGCGCATGATCGAGGCGGGTGTTCCGGTCGTCCCCGGCGGTAGCGCGGACACCCTCGAGGAGGCCCGCGAGACGGCCCGGCGCATCGGCTACCCCGTGATGGTGAAGGCGGCGATGGGCGGCGGCGGCAAGGGGATGCGGCTGTGCCTGCACGAAGCGGACCTCGAGCGAGCCGTCGACCGCGCGCGGAGCGAGGCGGAGAAGGCTTTCGGCGACGGTAAGGTCTACCTCGAGAAGGCGATCATGAAGCCGCGCCATGTCGAGATTCAGGTGCTCGGCGACAAACATGGCAACGTCGTCCACCTGTTCGAACGCGACTGCTCGATTCAGCGGCGTCACCAGAAGGTCGTCGAAGAAACGCCGTGCCCTGCTGGAAATCCGGCACTGATCGCGGCCATGGGGGATGTGGCTGTGCGGGCCGCCAAGGCCGTCGATTATTGCTCGGCGGGGACGATCGAGTTCTTGCTCGACCAGGACGGATCCTTCTACTTCCTCGAGATGAACACCCGGCTTCAAGTGGAGCATCCGATCACCGAGTGGGTGACGGGCATCGACCTCGTCCGGGAGATGGTGCGCGTGACCGCAGGCGAGCCTCTCGGTTACGGCCAGGACGACATCGTGCGCCGCGGCGCTTCGATCGAGTGTCGGATCTACGCGGAGGATCCGGCAACGGGGTTCTTGCCGAGTCCGGGCCGCATCACGGCGCTCGTGACACCGAGCGGTCCTTTCGTGCGCGATGACGGCGGCGCGTATCCCGGCGCGGAAGTGTCCAGCCACTACGACCCGTTGGTCAGCAAATTGAGCGTTTGGGCGCCTACGCGCGCGCTCGCGGTCGAACGGATGCGGCGGGCTTTGAGCGAATATGTCGTGACCGGGATCCGCACGAACCTGCCGTTTCATGATCGGCTCTTTCGGCAAGCGGACTTCGTGGCGGGCAACTACCACACGGGCTTCATCGACGAGCACAAGGCTGAGCTCCTGCAAGGCAAGGAGACGCCGACCGATGAGGCCACGCTGGCGGTCGCACTCGCCGTCGCGATGTCCCAGAAACGCAAGCGCGTCGAACCCATCGCTCAAGGGAACTCGGGCGTGTCGCCCTGGCTCGCTCAGCATCGCACCCGTCAGCTTCGCTGAGCGCGGCGCAAACCGCTCGGTCTCGCGGATGCACGCAGGACGGCTAGCGAATGGGGCGACCGAGTCCGCGTTTGTCGAGCCACTGCTGCAGTACGATCGCGGCCGACGCGCTGTCGACGCTCGCCATCACCGCGCGCCCTTTTTTTCCTTGTTCATGGAGGCGCCGCGTCGCCTCTACCGTGGTCAAGCGCTCGTCGACGAGCTCGACCTCGCAGCCGGTCGTGTCCGCGAGTTTCTGGCAAAACCGGACCGCGCGCTGCGCCGACACCCCTTCGGTTCCGCGCATGTCGAGCGGCAAGCCCACCAAGAAACGAGCGATGCGCTCTTCGCGGGCAAGGGAGCCGAGCGCCTGCAAGAGCGCCTTCAAGCTCGACCCGTCGAGCGCCGTGCGTGGATGCGCGAGCAAGCCGAGATCGTCCGAGACGGCGAGGCCGACGCGGACTTTGCCGAGATCGATGGCCGCGACGCGGGCCCGGGAGTGACCTTCTCGAGACATGGTTTTTCGGGGGGTTCAGCCCTCCAGAGCTTGACCCAGCGCCTTGCTCCTACCATAAGCCGGCCTGCATGGAGCTTCGAGCCGTTCGCGGGATGAAGGACATCCTGCCCGAGCAAGCCGTTCGCTGGCAGCGGCTCGAGCAGACCTTCAGGAGCCTTGTCGGTCGACACGGCTATGGCGAGGTGCGGACCCCGCTACTCGAATCAACCGAGCTTTTCGTCCGTGAAATCGGGGAGGATACCGACGTCGTCTCGAAAGAGATGTACTCGTTCGAACGGCACGAAGACCGCCTGACGGTGCGCCCCGAGGGTACGGCCAGCGCGGCGCGTGCCTACGTCCAGCACAACGTGGCGGCGCTCGAGCCGGTGAGTCGTTGGTTTTACGTCGGTCCGATGTTCCGAGCGGAGCGCCCGGCGAAGGGGCGTTACCGGCAGTTTCACCAGGCAGGCTGCGAGCTCTACGGCGATCCTGGGCCGGCCTGCGATGCGGAGATGATCGACATGTGCGCGGAGCTCGTGGGCGAGCTTGGCGTCAAAGACTTCATCATCCACGTCAACTCGATAGGCTCGGGCCCGACTCGCGCCCGTTACCGTGAGGCGCTCGCGGCGTACTTCGAGCCGCACCGCGCGGCGTTGAGCGAAGACTCGCAGCGGCGCCTCACCACCAACCCACTTCGCATTCTCGATTCGAAGGCTCCCGGTGATCGGGAACTTTCGGCCAACGCGCCGAGCGTCGTCGAGGTGCTTGCCGACGATGATGCCCAACACTTTGCGATGCTCCGACGCCATCTGGACGCGTTGAAGGTTCCGTACATTGTCGATCCGAAGCTCGTGCGCGGCCTCGACTACTACACCCGTACGTTGTTCGAATTGAAGATCACGACAGGGCAACTCGGCGCTCAAGATGCGCTGCTCGGTGGCGGCCGCTACGACGACATGATCGGCAACCTCGGCAGCAAAAAGGCTGTCCCCGCGATCGGTTTCGCGATGGGCATCGAGCGGGTGCTCGAAGTGACCGCGCGTGAAGAAGCGAAGCTCGGACCGGCGTGCTACCTCGCTCCAATGACGGCTGAAGCGATAGGCCCAGCCCTCGTGCTCGCGAAGGCGCTGCGTGCGGAAGGCCATTGGTGCGAGGTCGACGGTCGCGGTCTCAGCTTGAAGGCCATGCTGCGGCGAGCCAACTCCTTGGGAGCTCGTCTCGCGCTTTTGATGGGCACGGACGAGCTCGCGGAAAACCAGGTCACGGTGAAAGATCTCGGGCGCCACGAGCAAGAACGCGTGGCCATAGGGGGGCTCACCGTCGCGGTGCGCGCGCGCCTCGCCATGCCGTGCGTGCCGTCCGAGCTCAGTGAGAAAGCGAGCCCGGGCGGATGACGTGGAGGGGGGGTGTTGTCCGCATCGCGGTGCTCCTCGCCGTCCTTGCCACGACGGGTGAACTCCGCGCGCAGTCGCCGCTCGACCCTTCGAGCGGCCCAGCCAGCGTCGGCGGTGCTCTGCCCGCGCTCCCGCAACCGAAAGGCGGCCCTTCCGCCCAACAACAGGCCGAGCTCGGCGGCGCCGCGTCGGGTGGTGAGCGTCCCTCCCAGCTACCGACGCACCAAGCGCAGCTGCCCGAAGATCCGAACGCGATCCCGAAGGCACTCGCCCCGAAGCTCGCGAGCGATTTCGATCCCGAGCTCGTCGAGGCCTCCCGCGGGAGAGTCACGCGTTACAAGTTTCTTGGCGTCTATTACGACGAGCAAAGCGAGGGATACCGCTTTCGCAGCACGCTCCCTCCGCTGTGGATGGAGCGCACCCAACAAGTTCCCGGCGGCACGGATCGCGGCTCGCTTTTCGGGCTCAGCTACTTCAACCGCAGAAGCCCGCTCCACGACGCCGACATTTTATTTCCGCTCTTCTGGCACCTGCGCGAGGACAAAACGCACACGACGGTGGTCGGTCCGGTTGTCCACCGAGAGGGGCCCGAGGGCCACGACAACTGGGTCGCGCCGCTGTTCTTCGAAGGTTCACGCTCCGCGATGGCGAGCTCGTCTACGGGGCCATCGTCGCGCAAGACCGGCCGTGAATACCTGTACATCCCACCGCTCTTGACGTTCCACCATCGCGACGCTGACGGGGGCTTCTCGATGGTGGGTCCCGCATACTGCAGCTGGGAAGGCAGCTCGTTTTGCGACGGCCGCACCGCCAAGAAGCTCGAGATGGGTGTCGCTCCCCTCTACTTCTACGGCCGCGATGAAGAGAGCGAGCACGAGCTCATCCCGCCGCTCCTGCACTACTACCGCTACAGCGAGAAGACCCAGCGGCTGCTCGATGTGTGGGGTCCGTTCTGGCGCGAGAAGGACAAGCTCGGCGGCTCGATCAACGTGGCTCCGCTATTTTTTCACCGCTGGAACGATCACGGCACGCGCACAACGGTGTTGCCATTTTTCCACTACAGCCACATCGACGGAGAGCGACTGCTCGCGACGCCGCTCTTTGTGGACCACAAGGCCCCGGACGGTAGCAGCACCTTCGCCACTTACCTCTACGCGCGTCACCGCGGCCGCACCGAGCTCGACATGTTCTCGCCGCTCGTTTGGCTCTACCGCGATCCAGATATCCAGCAGAAAAGCTTGATGGTGTTGCCGTTCTTCTACCGCAACACCTCGAACCGCAGCCACGACATCGTCGCCTTCCCGTTCTACGCAAACTTCAAGCGCTTCGGTCTCTACGACAGCCACTGGGTGACGCCGCTCTTCAACTACGAGTCGAACGTGAACGGCTGGAGCACCAAAGCCCTGCCCATTTTCTACGCGGGTCGCGACAACGACTCGACCCACTTCGTGCTGGCTCCGCTCGTGTGGGACTTCGCCTCGCCGCGTGCACGCCAGACCGTAGTGTTCCCGTTTTTCTGGCGCTTCGCAGACACCAAGGGTGTCACGCAGGTGATCGGAAACACGTTCTACTTCGAGGAGAAAACTCCGAAGGGCAAGGATTGGCAGTTCCACCTTTTCCCGCTTATCTCCTTCGGCGGCACTCCCGATGGTCACTGGTGGAATCTGCTCTACGGGCTCGCGGGCTACACGCGCGAAGGCACGATGGCGAAGATGCGCCTCGGCTACATTCCGATCGAGCTCAGCAAAAAAGAACGCTGATTGGCGGGCGAGCGCTCCCAAGCTCTACGCTGCCGGTTGGCTAGTCGTCGCCGGTCGAAGCAAAGCTCGCGAGAGCCAGGATGATCCCGAGGCCGACGGCGAGAGCTCCGAACCAGCGAAAGCGTAGCGGACCGATTGCGGCCGGGGTCTTAAGCGCCCAGCTAAGCCCGACGTCGAGGAGCACGAGCGCGACGCCAACCCCGATGATGCCGAGAGGGCGTGCTAGCGGTGAGCCGCTGGCCTTGCGGACGTGGGAGGCGTGTGGGCGAGCGGCCAGCGCCGCGGGACGTCGTCGAGTTTCTGGCGCGCCGGCGATGGCGGAGGACGCCGATCGATGCACGTGCGGCAGTTCGTGAACCGGGAGGTCGAGGGCGATCGGGAGGGTCGTCGTCGTGACGGACGAAGGCGCCGCGATCGGCTGCGAATACGGCACGGTCGCGCCACGATGCTCCGTCGCCGCGCGGTCGCATCCCTCTACTTCGAGGTCGAAGGCGAACTCGAGGGCGGCAGGAGCGGCTTCTCGGCGCGCTTCAACTTGGACCGCCTCGTAAGAGGGACTAGCAGGGCGTTGCAACTCGCTCGCGAATGATGGCGGGACCCCCGCGGCGTGCTCGATGGCGCTCCAGAACGTGGCCATCTCGGTGAAGCGATCGCGCGGATCGACCGCGAGCGCTCGGGCGAAGACCGCTTCGACGTCGTCGCTTATTCTCGCGCCTTCATTCCTGGGCGTAGGCCGTCGCTTCGGATCGAGCGCCGTTCCCATCATGCCTTGAATGTCGCCATCGATCGGCGGATGGCCGATCAGGCATTCGACGAGGGTGAGCGCCATCCCCCACACGTCGGTCCACGGGCCCGTCGTTCCGAACGTCTTCGGGAGCCATTGCTCCGGTGCCCCATAGCCGGGAGTGAACGGACGCGACCCGTTGACGTCGGTGATGCGGCCAAGCGCGCTCGTTGCCAACGCCCGCACCTTCGCGATGCCAAAATCGAGGAGCTTCGCGGTGACTGGGCCGCGCTCGCATATCAGCACGTTCTCGGGCTTGAGGTCGCAATGAACCACCGTCACGGTGCTGCCTGCCGTCGCTTCGAAGCGGTGCGCCCGCGCGAGAGCGTGCGCGATTGGCGTCAACATCGTGATCGATTCAGCAAGCCCGAGCGGCGGCAGCCCACGTCGCTCCCGCGTGAAGATGAGCGAGTCGAGCGGCGTGCCGTCCACCCACTCCATCGCGATGTAGGGCATCAGGATTCCGTTCGGGAGCTGCACCGCGTCGGCCTGGAGCGGCCGGACGACTTCGGGGATTTGCGCAGACAGGTGGAAGAGCATCTCCGCCTCTTCACGAAAGCTCTCGAGCAAGCCAACGTGTTGCTCGGCGGTTATCGCGGTCGGAATTTTCAGGCATTTCAGAGCGACGGGCGCCCGAAACGTCACGTGTTCAGCGCGGTACACGACGCCGAATCCCCCTTCAGCCACGACGCATTCCACGAGAAACGTGCCCGAGAGGGTGGTCCCAACGATGCCGAAGACGTCCTTAGCCAAGCGTGAACCTTGCGCGCGCGAACACGAAGCACCCCCCACGCCGACGCGTAAAAGAACGCTCTCAAGAACGCAAGTTCAGATCGTTGATGCACGATCCGAACGTACGAGAAGTCGCGGGGAAGCTCTGCCGCACGGCTCGTGGTAGGACTCTCGCCCATCGCTCCACGCGCCGCCGCGCTCGTGGACCAACGCTCACCATCACGACGCAACGAGGCACGACGGACATGGCCAAACTCGCACGAGAGATCGTCATTGTAGGCGCGAAGCGCACGGCATTCGGCACCATGGGCGGGGCCTTGAAGGCTCTGACCGCAACGGACCTTGCGGTTCACGCGGCGAAGGCCGCGCTCGCGCAGAGCGGCATCGATGTCGCGTCGATTGGCCATGTCATCGTGGGCAACGTGATGCAGACGAGCGCTGACGCAATCTACTGCGCGCGTCACGTCGGTCTTCGCTCGGGCGTGCCGGTAGAGGCCCCTGCCCTCACCGTCAACCGGCTCTGCGGCTCGGGCTTCGAGGCCATCATTCAGGGTGCGCAGCAAATCCTTCTCGGCGAAGCGGAAGCGGTGCTCGTCGGAGGCAGCGAGAACATGAGCCAGGCGCCGCACATCCTGCGTGGCGGGCGCGACGGTTACGCCTTCGGCAAAGCCCCGGCCCTCGAGGACTCGCTCTGGAGCGGCCTCACCGATAGCTACTGCAACGCGCCGATGGCCATCACCGCCGAGAACCTCGCGGTGAACTACGGCCTTACGCGCGCCGACGTCGATGCCTATGCGGTGCAATCGCAACAGCGCTGGGCCAAGGCTCACGAAGAAGGCGCGTTCGCCGATGAGATCGCGCCCATCGAGCTCCCCGGAAAGAAGGGCGCGCCTGCCACGAGCTTCGCCGTCGACGAACACCCGCGGCCGAAGTCGACTCTGGAGAGCCTCGGCAAGCTCGCGACGGTCTTCAAGAAAGATGGCGTCGTAACGGCGGGCAACGCGAGCGGCATATGCGACGGCGCGGCGATGCTCGTGCTCACTTCGGCCGAGTTCGCCGCGAAGAACGGCCTGACGCCCCTCGCGCGCGTCGTGTCGTGGGGCACCGCGGGAGTCGAGCCTTCGCTCATGGGCATCGGCCCGGCCTTTGCTATCCCGAAGGCCCTGACGCGCGTCGGCCTGACGATGAACGACGTCGATCGTTTCGACGTGAACGAGGCCTTTGCGCCACAATGGCTCGCTGTGGCAAAGCACCTCGAACTGCCGATGGACAAGTCGAACGTGTGGGGCGGCGCCATCGCGCTCGGTCATCCGCTCGGCGCTTCGGGCGCGCGCATCACCACGAGCCTCATCTACCAATTGAAGCAGGCCGGCAAGTCGATCGGCGTTGGCAGCGCGTGCATCGGTGGCGGCCAAGGCAGCGCCGTGGTGATCGAAGCGCTCTGAGGGCTCGTGCCTTCGGGCGCGCTTGCGATCAAGGCAGATCGAGGCTGAATCGGCTGAGAAACTCCAGCACGGCTCGGTCTCGACCCTTCGGCCATCGGTAGTGATTTCCTTCGCCAGAGCTCTTCGTACAGCTCGACGCGTCGAGATCGCAGGAGGGCTCGGTGAGGTTGGCTGCATTGAGCCGAAACGCGAGGGTTGGCGCGTGTTGTTGTTCACGCGCCGCCAGCCATTGCTCGACGTCGAGGCACGAGGTCACCGCGTCGCATGCGCGGTACAAGACGGCGGCCGGAGGGGGCTCACTTGGGCACGTCCACTTCAAGTGGGAGGCGTCGGAGCCGAAGGTTGCGAACGCCGCGACGCGGTCGGGGCGCAGCATCGTCCAGAGCGCAGCCATCTCGCCGCCTTTACCAGAGCCAACCGCATAGACGCGCCGTGGATCGATCCAGCCGCGCTTGGCGAGTTCATCGATGAACCGTTCGGTGGCGCGCACGTCGTCGTTTTCGGGGGAGACATACCCGACGTCGAATCCGACGCGTAGTTGGATCCGGCGCGCCTGCGGAGCGAGCACGAGGAAGCCGCGATGCTTCGGATCGCCGGTGAGATCCAACTCACCACCCAAGTCGAGAATGTCCGTCTCCCGCGCCACTTTCCCTGGCGACTCGTCTTGACCGTGGAAAAACACGATCAACGGAAGCGGAGCGCGCTTCTCGACGCCCGTTGGTGGAAACACGCACGCGTACCGTGGAGCGCCGTCTGGTCCGCGGTGCTCGAGGATCTCGGCGCGACGGCACGAGGGGCGGCGAGCACGTCGTTCGTCGGTGTGTGAAGCTTCGCCGCTCGGCGCGAGGCACGGGCCGCGTACGATCGCGCGGCGATTGTGTGCAACGGGTGCGTCCAGACTCGGTGCGCCCGAGGCCGATCCGTGAGGTCGGGCGCTCGAAGCCGAGGCCGTCATGGTCGGCGCGACCGACGCTGCGCTGTTGAAAACGCCGCGCAAATCATTGGGATCGCCGCGTTTTGAACGGCACGACGCCAGGAGAGCGAGACACAGAACGGCGCGCTTCACGCGGGCCTCATGGGGCGCGATCCAAATGACACGCCACCTCATGACCCGGCTCGCGCTCCCGAAGCAAGGGGGTCTCACTCCGGCACCGATCGAAGACGTGAGGGCACCGCGGATGAAAGGCGCAGCCCGAAGGCGGGTCAAGTGGACTTGGGGGCTCGCCGACGAGGCGCAGACGTTTGCGCGCGCGCTCGACTACCGGATCAGGACAGGGCACGGCTGCGAGGAGCGCTTGCGTGAATGGATGCTGCGGAGCGGCGAAGAGCTTGGCTGTAGGCGCGCGCTCGACGACGCGCCCGAGCACCATCACCGCGACGTCGTGGGAGAGGTGCCGGACCACGGCGAGATCGTGGGCGATGAACAGGTAGGCGACGCCGAGGTCGCGTTGCAGTTCAGCCAGCAGGTTCACAATTTGGCATCGAATGCTGGTGTCGAGGGCGCTCACGGGTTCGTCCGCGACGACGAGACGCGGCCCGAGTGCGAGTGCCCGCGCGATCCCGATCCGTTGCCGCTGTCCCCCCGAAAACTCATGCGGGTAGCGGCGCATCGCGGCCGCTTGGAGGCCGACCCGCTCGAGCAACTCGCCTACGCGGCGCCGGCGCTCGACGTCGCCGCGGACGAGGTTGTGCGTGTCGAGCGGCTCGGCGACGATATCGAGCACGGTCATGCGCGGGTCGAGGCTCGCGTAGGGGTCCTGAAACACCATCTGCATCGAACGTCGCGCGGCCTTGAGGGCCTTGCCAGCGAGCTTCGCTACATCCACGCCGTCGACGAGCACGCTTCCCGTCGTCAGAGGAATGAGTCGCAACGCCGCGCGGGCCATCGTCGATTTTCCACAGCCCGACTCGCCAACGAGGCCAAGCGTGCGCCCCGCCTCCACGCTGAGCGTGACCGAATCGACGGCCTTCACGGTCCCTACGATCCGCTGCAGCCAGCCGCGTCGCACGGGAAAATGCACCGAGACATCATGCAACTCGAGCAGGCTCACGTGCCCTCCTCGCCGTCCGTCGCAACGTGACAACGAACGCGGTGTTCGAGCGTGAGGAACCGCTCTTCTGGAGCGGTCAGCCGGCACGCGTCCACGGCAAGGCGACAACGAGGCTCGAACGCGCATCCCGGCGGCCGTGCGCCTGGCGAGGGCGGCAACCCTTCAAGCTCAGGTAGCCTGTCGACTCGCTCGGTATCGATGCGCAGCGTGGAATGGCGCAGCGCTTCGGTGTAGGGGTGCCGCGGTCGAGCGAACACCTCGTCAACGTACCCTTCTTCGACGATGCGCCCGGCGTACATGACGGCCACGCGGTCGGCCATTCGCGTGACGACTCCGAGATCGTGGGTGATGAAGAGGACGCCGAGCCCGCGTTCACGTCGCAGGTCGTCTATGAGATCCAAAATCTGCGCCTGCACCGTGACGTCGAGGGCGGTCGTCGGCTCATCGGCAATCAAGAGGTCCGGCTCGCAAGCGAGCGCCATCGCGATCATCACGCGCTGGCGCATGCCGCCGGAGAGTTCATGCGGGTGTTGGCGGAGGCGGCTCTCGGGCGCGGAGATCCCAACCTCACCGAGCGCGCGAACCGCATGAGTTTCGGCCTCTCGGCGGGGCATGCGACGGTGAAGCTCGAGGACCTCGACGAGCTGCGTTCCGACCGTGAGGTAGGGGTTGAGCGAGGTCATCGGATCCTGGAACACCATGGCGATGCGGTTGCCACGCACCTCGCGGAGGCGCTTCTCACTCGCGAGCACCAGGTCTTCCGCGCCCGCGAAGTACACGGCCCCCTTCGTGATGCGGCCCGGAGGATTGGGCACGAGGCCGAGGATGGACAGCGCCGCCACACTCTTGCCCGAACCGCTCTCGCCGACGAGGCAGAGCACTTGCCCGCGTTCGATGTCGAAGCTCACGCCGTCGACTGCGCGCACCTCGCCTTCACGGGTGAAGAACGTGGTCTCGAGTCCTCGCACGGACAGCAACGTCACGAGCGCCCCTCGTGCGTTTGGGGGTCGAGAGCATCGCGCAGGCCGTCACCGAGGTGGTTGAATGCGAAGAGTGTCAGCGCGAGTGTCGCCGCCGGAAATAGCAGCGTCCATGGGTGAACATCGAGGGCGTCGGCGCCGGCCGCAGCGAGCGAACCCCAGCTCGACAAAGGCTCCTGCGTGCCGAGGCCGAGGAAGCTCAAGAATGCTTCTGTCAGCATGATCTCCGGCACCGTCAACGTCGTGTAGACGATGATGGGTCCAAGCGCGTTCGGGAGTAGATGGCGAAAGATGATGGCGGCGTGACCGACACCGAGCGAGCGCGCCGCCTCGATGAACGGCTGCTCTCGGAGCGTGAGGACTTGCCCGCGAACGATGCGCGCCATCGTCAACCACGAGATACAGCCGAGCGCGGCAAAGACGAACACGATCTGAAACACAGGGAAATACGAGGGTTCCCGCGCTTCTGGGATGAAAACCCCTACGGTGCTTCCGAACGCGCGATGCAGCACGCCGCCCTGGTTGGCGAAGAACACTTGCAGCACGATGACGAGGATGAGGAACGGAAACGTGTAGAGGACGTCGACGATGCGCATCATCACAGCGTCGACGGTCTTGCCGAAGTAGCCGGCGGTCGCGCCCCAACTGCAACCGATTGTGAAGCTGATAACTGTTGCGACGAGGCCGACCGCGAACGAGATCCGCCCGCCGAAGAACAGCCGCACGAGCAGGTCGCGTCCCATCGCGTCCGTGCCCATCCAATGGGCCCAAGATGGAGGCACGGCCCCGAGCGCCAGATCGGTTGCGTCATAGCGGTAGGAGGACACCATCGGCACAAGGATGCTCGCCACGAGCAATGCGAGCAGCACCACCGCAGACGCCGTGGCTGTCCGGTTCTTGCGTAAACGACGCCACGCGTCCGATGCGAGGGTCGCACCGCGCGCCGGTTCGCCTTCGGGCAGCGAGCCGACTCGTGGTGGAGGCTTCGCGCCCGCGTTTGGTTGCGCGCTCATTTTTCGTCGAGCCTCACGCGGGGATCGAGCCACGCGTAGGCGACATCGACGAGCGTATTGAGCGTCATCAGGATCCCCCCGTACACGAGGGTTATCCCCATCACCAAGTTGTACTCACGGTTCGAGGCGGCTTCGACGAAGTAGCGACCCATGCCGGGGATGTTGAAGATGCGCTCGACGACGAGCGAGCCAACGAGCAGGCCGGAGAACCCCGGTCCGAGGTAGCTCACCACCGGCAAGAGGCCGCCGCGGAGCGCATGGCGCACGATGATGGTTCGCTCGGAAAGCCCCTTTGCGCGCGCGGTACGAATGAAGTCGCTCTTCAGGATCTCCAGCATTCCGCCTCGCGTAAGACGCGCGATCGTGGCTGACGACGGCAAGCCCGCGGCAAGCACCGGCAAGATCATGTGGCGCCAGCTCTCCCACCGCGCGACGGGGAGCCAGTAAAGTTTCAGCGAGAAGACGAGCACGAGGAGCGGCGCGAGAACGAACCTCGGAATCGAGATGCCGAACATCGCGACCGTCATCGAGGCGGAGTCGACCCACGTGTTGTGGCGGAGCGCACCGAGGATCCCGAGTGGGACGCCAACCGCAAGCGCGAGCGCCATGGCCATCGCGCCGAGGTGCATCGACACCGGAAGACTCATCGCGATGAGCTCGTTCACGGTCCGGCCGGGGTAGCGGAAACACGGTCCGAGATCGCCGCGAAGAAGTCCGGCGAGAAAGTCCACGTACTGACGCCACAGCGGATCGGCCAGATGGTACTTCATCTCCAGAGCCCGCAGCGCCTCGGCCGGAACGGCACGCTCCCCGTCGAACGGGCCGCCAGGGGCGAGCCGCAGCAGGAAGAATACCAGCGTCACGGTGACCCACAGCGTTGGCACGAGCCACGCGATGCGGCGGAGCACGAACCGGATCACTCGAGCCTCCCAGGCTTGGCCAACATGAGGGGTTCGTACGCCAGCTCCGCGGTCGAACGGCTGCGCCACTCGGAGTCGATCCACATCCAGCGTACGGGATGCCGGTTCATGGGGTTCGGATGAAGGCCCCGCAAGTACGGTTTTGCGAGCGTGGCTTTGCTGTAAAAATAAAGCGGCAGCCTTGGCATCGCTTCGAGCGCGACGCTCTCGGCTTGTCGGTAGAGATCGATGCTCTCGGCGGAGTCCGACGTTGCCGTAGCGCGCGCGAGGAGCGCATCGAACTCAGGGCTTTTCCAGCGCGTCCAGTTGTTCGGGCTCGTTTGCGCGAAGGTCTCCAAATACGTATGCGGATGGTTGTAGTCGGCGCTCCAGCCGAGTCGTGCGATCTGAAAATGGCCATCGCGCATGTTCTTCAGCATGACCTTCCACTCCTCGTTGCGGAGGGTCGCGCTGATGCCGAGGTGCTCACGCCAAAGCGACTGAATCGCGACCGCGATCGCCGGGTGACCTGACGTGGCTCCAGCGGCGCCGTTGTAGAGAATCTCCAGCGCCGGAAAGCCCGCCGTCACCCACCGCTCGCCACGCCGCTGCACATCGTAACCGGCTTCGCGCAGCAGGCCTCGTGCGGCTTCTGGATCGAACTGCCAGCGCCCCGCGTCGAAGGGATCGCCGGCTTTTTTTGCGGCCTTCGCGGCATCGTCATAACCGGAGCCTGTGTAATCCGGCACAAAATGGGTCGCGGGAGTTTGTTTGCCATGCGTGACGCTGTCGATGAGTCGCCGCTTGTCGATGGCCATGTTCAACGCGCGGCGCACGCGCACGTCATCGAGCGGGGGCTTCTCGACGTTGAGTTCGTACCAGTAGCTCGATTGCCAGGGCGTCTCAGAGAAGTCGCGCTGCGTTCGCAGGAGCGGCACGTACTTCTCGGGAACGGCCGAGACCGAGCCGAGGTAATCGAGCTCGCCGCCTTTGTAGAGTGCGAGCGCGGCCTCGTGGCTGCCGACCTCGAGCCACACCACTCGATCGAGCTTGAGCTTGTCGGCGGCCCAATAATGAGGGTTCTTTGCAAACACGATCTCGTAGCGAAAAGCGTGCTTTTCGAGGACGAACGGGCCGTTGGACACGATGTTTTCGGGGCGCGTCCAGCGGTCCACGTCGCCGGCGGCCGCCGCGCGCTCGATGACGTCGCGGCGAACCGGAAAGTACGCATGATTGCTGAGAAGCTCGAGAAAATACGGGGTCGCGCGCTCCAGCTGTACTTCGAGCACACGCGGCGAGACGGCTCGCACGCCAAGAATCGATCCGTCGAGGCGGAGGCTACCCCGTTCGAGAAAACCGGAACGAACGGCCGGCACTTCACTCGCGACTTCGGGACGGAAGGTCGGCATGCCGCCGAAGGTCGAGACGTACGCCGTGTGCGCGTTCGGCTCCGACACGAGGGCGCACGTTGGCAAGTGACCGCGCTGCCCCCCGGCGAGGACCTCGAGCATGACGTCGTCCTCCTCGTTGCAGCGGGTTTTGCCTACGACTCCGAGCACCGTGACCGTGGCTCGAGCCTGCAGTGCCTGCGTCGGGCGTCCTGCGACCGTAAGCTCGGCTGTGCCGCCAACCTTGCCAGGCGTCGTCCCAAGCTCGCCGGACGGAACCGTGACGAAAGGGACAGCGGTCGTGCTGGCTGGCAAGAGGACGTGCACTCGAAATGGCGCGCCTGATGGGTAGGCGATGCCGGTTTGCGCGTCCGGCATCGGGCGCAAGAGAAGTGGTTCGGTGGCGACGAGCACGCGGCCTTGGCGAAACAGGTGCGCGTTCTTCAATGGTTCGAGCATCGACACGGAACGTGAACCCGTCTCAGGCCGCAGCACGCGTTGCCATGCGTAGACGAAATCCTCGGCTACAACGTCGCGACCGTCGGACCAGCGCGCCGTTTCGCGGAGGTGAAAGCGGTAAAAGCGATTGTCGTCGCTCTGCTCGTAACGTTCGGCCACGCCCTCGATGGGCTGAAGCGTGCGAGGATGTTGTTCGACGAGTCCCTCGAAAAGATCGGAGACGAGGCACCCCCCGGCCTGTTCACTGACGAGACCGGGATCGAGGTACTCGGGCTCATCGCCGTTGTTGACGTAGAGCGTGCGCGGGTCGTGCCCGTGGCGCGAAACCGTTCCGTAGAAGCCAGGCTCGCTCTCGTTGCGACAGGATGCGACGAGAAGCGCGACCGCGAACCGCGCGCCGGACGGCACCCTCACACGTTTGGTCGTAACACAGGGGTGCAGGCGGATGTGGAATACTCCGCCACTATGCGTGCATGGATTGTCCTCGCGATTGCGCTCGTCGTCTTTGGATGCGCACCTCCGAAGCTCGCCGCAAAACCAGATTCGGAGTGCGCCGGAGACCGCGGGGCGGCCTGCGAGGCGAAGCTCAGCGCGCTCGCCGCAGCGTTCGAGGCTCCGAGTGACGTGCTCGCGAAGTCGGCGAGCCTCCTCGTCGCGGCACTCGACGCGGCCCACGGTGCGAGCGACCTTGCGGCGCTGCACGCGGCGTTGGCGAAAGCTCGGGGCGCCGTTCCCATCGTCAGAGTCGGCGGCGTTTCGTGTGTGTCGTGTGACGACCTCGTGCGAGGGAGCGCATCCTCCGGAACGCTGCGCTTCGTCGCGGTTTCCGCCTCGCCTACCCTTGCCGTGGGCCTTCAGAATCCCTACGGAGTGCTCGCCGGAATCGCGAGACTCGCCGGGGTTGACGAGTTCATCATCGTCGAATCTTCAGGGATATCACAGCTCTTCGCGAACGATCCGCTCGCGTCACAGATGGCCGGAGCGACCCCGCGTATTGAGCTCGATGCGAACGCGCTCGAACAGGCCGCTACGTTGTCGGCCACACTGCGGCGCGCGTACGTTGCCGCCGGCGATGGGCGCGCCGTCGAGGCCGCGGGCGAAGCGGGAGCGCTTCAGGAGCGACTCGCCACCTCGCTCGTGGAGAACGAAGCGACCGCACGGGCACGCGCAGGACTCACCTTGCTCGTGCGCGCAGGCCTCACGTGGGTGCAGGCCGAGTCGGCTGTCCCCGCAGCACAACGCGCCTCGGTGGCGCCGCAGGTGTCCGGTGCCTACGGGGCGTTGGCCTGGTTGAAAACGGCGGGCGAGGAACGCGCCGAATGGTTCGCCGCACTGAGGCCCAAGCTCGCTCGAGAAGTCTCGGAGCCCCGACTTCGGGCACTCGACCGGCAGTGGGCCGCCACTCCCCCGTGCGACGCGGAGACGCCGCCCTTGTTCCGCGAACCGGCCGATCTCGGTTTGCTCGACGACCTCGCCGGCGCGCTTGCACAACCCGATGCGAAGGCGGGCACCGTTGTGCCCGGCAAGTTGCCGCGGGACGCGTGGCTCTCGCGGTACGACGCCGCCGTTTCACTCGTCCTCGCGGGGCGGCTCGGATGGCTGACGCTGCCGCAATTGCTCTTGGAACGCGGCGTCGATGGCGGCGCCGACCTCGCCGCAAGCGCGACGTGGCGGCGGGTGAGCAAGCTCGGAAGAGACCACCTCGACGCTTTGCGCGCGCTCGCCTACGCGCGTCCGGAGGCGTTCAGTCTCCTGCCGCTCGCGAGCCTTGCGGCGATGCCCGGCACAGCCCGCGACCCCGCGTTCCGTGATGCGCTCGTCCACTTGATGACCGACGCTGTGCGCGCGCGCATTCGCGTGACCCGCAATCCGAGCGACCTCTTCGAGGCGGGGGTAGCGACGCTGGCCCTAACGATGGCCGCACCGGGATTTGTGCAAGGCCCGCAACTCGCAGCGCTCGCCGAGGCGCTAGGCGCGAAGCTTTCGGGGGAGTTCGCACGCGAGCAGGGCTGGACGAGTGCGGCACTTCACGTCGCCCACGCGGCGCTCTCGTGGCTCCTCGGTGACAAGGCTGCGCTCGCGCCCGTCGCACACAACCTGGCGACCGCGCTCGGTGGTGCCGAGCTCGCCTACCCCATGCTCGGTCAGCTTTTGGTCGTCGGCGTCACCTACGCCGATCTCGCCCTGCAAGGAAAACTCGAGCTCGAGCTCGCGAACCCGAAGCTCATGTCCTCTGGCCGCTCGGCCGCGCGTGGCGCCCTCGCGCGCGCGATTGCCGACCTGGCGAAAGGCGGCCCCACTTCGCCGCCCGAGCGCGATCTTGCGCTCGAACTCGGTGACTTTGGAGACGCGGCGATCGCAGCTGCAATTGCGGCATTTCGTGAGCCTGCACCCTCGCAAACCTGCGCAAAAGACGAACGTCCGCGCGGTCCAGCGGTTCGAAGCGCACTCGACCGCGCCACGAAAAAGCGCAATCACGTGCTCACGCTCCCCGCGATGCGCGACGGCAATGGCGCGTGGGTACGCCGTGCGCGCGTGTTGGTTTTGCTCGGCTCCGATGTGCTCGACACGCTCGACTCGATCAAGCCCGACCGCCCCTTCGCCGTGCCGCACGCGGACGCGGAGAGGCTCACGGCTCAAGGCCTCGATGGGTGGGTCGAAGGCCCCGTCGGTGACCTCGCTTCGATCACCTACCGCGTCGCCAGGACCTTCGCTGCTGGCCGCGCCAAGGTGGACGCCGTGCGCCTCGGAACCGACGTGGTTCGCGGCATCGGTGCGCTGCGCAAGTTGTTCGCCGTAGAGGGGACGCGCTCGCTCTTCGGCTTTCTCGACGACGCACTTGGAAGCGGCGTGCTCAAAAGAGAGCTTGCCGTCTCCGCGCTCTCCGACGGTTCGTTAACGGGCGTGGTCCTCGCCTTAGCGCGTCGCGCTTACGCGGAGCACGCCCCCGATCAAGGCGACGTGCTGCTCTTGTCGCTGCTCCTCGTGACCGGCGCCACCGACGGCGCCGCCCTCGTGCCGCGCTCGGCGCTTGCCCTTGCGCGCGAGTACGACCGCCCCGTCGTGCTGGCATTGGCGCTTCGTGACCCCGAGGTGAACGCTGGACGGGACCCCGCGGCCCTTGCCGAAGCCGTAGCGCGCGCGACAAAGGGCGTGTGCCATCCCGCCGATTCGCGCGGGGTTCTCGACGTCGAAGATGCGCTTGGCCAAGTAAAACGTGGGGATCGCAGCGGGGCCGTCACGCGACTTGTGTCCGTGCTCGACCGAGCCGAGGCCTCGGGTCTCGTCGTTCCACGGCAGTCGGTTCGGTATCGAGAATCCGCGGGGCGGTGGGAGTTCAACATCGAGATGGGCTCGTCGCTCGCTCACGATTTTCTGAACGGCGCCAGCACGTTCAATCTCGGGCTCGGTACCGGCTCGACATCGAACAAACCCGCCGGGACCGTGAGCTCCTCGTTCGTTGCGAATGACAGCACCGCGAGTGGTCGCGAAGAAGCAGCGAGGCATTACGCTCACGTGGCGTTGCTCACGTCCATTCTCGCGCGGCTCGATGGCCAGCCCCGCCTCGCGAGCAGCACCGCGCATCGTGCCGTCGCGACGTGGCTCACCGGCGTGCGGCTCGGCCACGAGGCCATCGTGCCAAGTAGCGACTCCGCGGCATGGTCGCGTGATGCCGCGAGCGCCATCGCTATCGCCGCGCAGCAAGCGGTGGATGCTGAGGAGCCCTTCCTCGCGGGGAGCCTGTGGGGCCTCTTGCCGCGCGCGCTCGGCGCCGCCGCGACCGATGAAGACGTCGCGGCCCTGACGCGCGAGCTTCCCCCGACGCTGGCCGGCGTAGCGGACCTCGACGCCGTTGCGAAACGAGCGAAGACCGCCGCGGAGACGCTGTTCGCACCCCTCAGTTGCACGAAAAACCCAGGTGCGCCTGCAAGCTTTTCCCGTGTGACTTGCGAGAGGTACCCGCTCGCTTTGTCGCTGCGCATCGGCGAAGGGTTGTCCGCTCTGCCGCGCCTTGGCCCTGTGCGCCCAGGCGAGGGTCCGGTCTGCGAGGCCTGGCGGGCACTCGACGCGTTCCTCGGCGCGGCCGACGAGCGGCGCTACGATCCCGATGCGTTCACACGGGCGGTAGGACTCTTGCGGCGCGCCGGCAAATTCGGAGACGCGGCTGTACTCCTCGCGAACCAGCGGCATCCGCAGCATTGCTCGCCGGAGCTCGTCGACCACGCGCGAAGCCTCTCGCGTGAGGACGCCCTCGGCCTCTACTTGCGCTCCGACATGGCGAGTGTTGCCGTCACGTGCGCAAAGGTTGCGGCAGGATTCTCGAGTTCATCGCGGGCCTACATCGAGGACCTCGCTATGCTCGACGAACTCACGGCGCGGCACACCCTGCCCTTGCGTAATTTCGAGCTGCTCGTGTTCGCCGCCGACCTCGCGAGATCAGGCGATCCCGGCGCGCTCTACGCCATGACGCATCGCGAAGACTTTCTCGACCGCTGGCGACGCATGTCCCCAGACATGGGCGCGCTCGCGTTGCTCGCCCAATCGGCCGCCGAGGCCCTCACCGGACGCACCGAGGATGCGCTCGCCTCCTTGCCGACCTACACGATCCTGTGCACGACGCACGCTTCGCCCGAGCTTCAGCAGCCGTGTAGCGTGATCGCCATGCTGCGTTCGTCCGACCGCGAGACCGCACGGACTCGAGGCCCGGCCGCGCTCGACCGGTTCATCGAGCTTGCGCGCCAGGTCCTCGAGCCGCACAAAACGCCGCGCGCAACGCAACCCTAACCGGCCTTACTTGATGTCGTGCCGCGACCGGTGCGGCACGCGGGTCGCGCTGCTTGCGTCTTTCGCACCCGGGGCAAGCAAGGTCCCGCACATCGTGTCGCACAAGTACGGCGGCGAGCGCTTGAGCGCGACACCCGCGAGCTTGTTGTCGTTGCAGGTGCAGGTGCCCTTTTGCTTCAGCTCAAGGGCTTGCTTCATCTGCTCGGTCGTGAAACCGGCGAGGCGCTCCACCTCGGACCAAGCGGTTCCGTCTTTCTTCTGCTTCGGCGTTTCCGCTTCATTCGGCGCGCCGTCCGGGTTCGCGCAGCAGCGAAAACTCAAGAAATAGTAATAAAAATCCTCGGCGTGCGTGTAAACCTTGGGGCGGCACTGGTTGCGCACGCCGCTGTACCAAGGACCGCCGGTGTTGACCGCCGCGAACTTCGCTTTCGGGGCCTCGCCCGCGCAGACCTCGTCGGCATTGCCGGGCATGTCCTCGACACCGAAGTCGCTTACGCAGTCCTGCGTGCCGCTCGGAACGCCTTTCCACAACCGCGCGAGCTCTTTGCCGTCGCGCTTGGCGACCTTCTTCATGTCCGGCCCATCCCACTGGTGGTCACCGTTGCAGCGCGACGGGTCGCGCGTGTAGCCGTACGGGAAAGGCTTCATCTCAGGGCCCTCGCAGGCGAACGTCCATTCGGTCTCGGAGCACATGCGCTTGCCGGCCGCGGCGCACTTCACCTGCGCCTGATAGAACGTGTTCATCACCTCGGGCCGCACGCCCTTTTGGTTCGGCCACTCGAACTTATCGACGCAGTATCGCTTGTGGACACGGGCGCCGACGCACGTCGCTTTGGGCTCGAATTGCTCGCAAATGACCTTCTTGTTTTGCGGCGCGTACCACTCGATGAGGCACTTGTGCTCGACCTCCGTGCAGTAATCGCCTTCGACCATCAGCATGCCCGTAGGACAGCTCCCGTCGGCTTGCGGCGTTTTCGCATTTGGAGGCGGCGTGCCCGCTCCGGCAAGCGCTGCCGATGAGGGGCTCGCGCTCGGCGCGCTCATGGTGAGGAGTCCCGCGGCGGTAGGCGGCGGCGCGGCGGCCGCTGGATCGGCGGACCACATGCTTGCGGAACTCGAGCTCGTAGGAGCCGCGGCTGAGAGTGGAGACTTCGCAGCCACCGGCGCCGCGGAGCAAGCGGCGACGACGGCTATGACGGCGGAGAGCGAAACTGGAACGGAGACGACGGGGGGCAGCTGCATAGGCGCCGTGAACTTGGCAGTCCCCGGGCCCGAGGACAAGTTCGTAGCCGAACGACGTGACCCCACGCGCTCGCGCGCTACGGTGGCGCGCCGACCGCCGCAGACCGACCGTAGGTGATCGGATAACCGCGACGGATCCACTCGAAAATCCCTTCGTCGATCACGGCGGTCCGCGGAAAACCCTCGCGGCGCAAGGTGTCCATCACGCTGCCTGAGGCGGCATGCGGGCATCCGCAGTACGTGAGGATCCACGTGCCATCGCGCGGCAGCTTCGCCGTCATGCGGTTGGAATCGTAGTACGGGACTGGCAGTGCGCCTGGGATGTGAGAATTCAGCCACTCGGAGGTCGGCCGGGCGTCGAGCAGCACGAGCTTCGCCCCTCGAGCGAGCGCGTCCTTCACCCGTTCCGCGGCGATGAAGCGCCCTTCGCGCAGCGCGGGAAAGTTCGGATCGGGACCGTTCGGATGAATGACGGCCTGGTCGAACGTCGGGGGCATCTCACCGCGCGGCGCCGAATCGACGTTGCGGGCAAGCGAGCGCAAAAACGAGGTGAGGTCCTCGATGGATTTGGGCTCGAGGTCCCCTGCGAAGGCTGGCATCGGAGTGCCACTGCGTCCGTGCTCGATCGCGTAGCGAAGGTAGCCGTCGCTCGCCGTGAGCAAAAAAACCGGATTGTTCAAGCTGAGGGCCGTGCTCCCTTGGGCCGTCTCGCCGTGGCACCCGCTGCAGTGCTCCTGGAACAGCGTCGCGCCCCGCGTGGCGTCACCTGATGCAAGGCCCGGCTCGAGCCGCGCCGAAGGCTTGGTCTGCAGGCTCCGCAAGTAGGCGACGATCGTGTGCTCTTCGGCGTGAGACAACGGACCGCCGAAGGTCTTGCCGTAGGCAGCCATCGGGGTCCCGGGTCGGCCCTGATCAATCGCCATCTGCAAGAATCCATCGCTCGCTGCCTGAAGGAACTCGGGGTTCGCGAGTTGATTGGCGTCGTCAGCCGCGTAACCCTTCCCACCCTCGGCGTGGCAAAGCTTGCAGTACTTATCGTAGAGCTGGTGGCCTTCCGCGACCACGTCGCCGTCGGGCATGGCCTCGATCACCGTTGTCTCTACCCGCGGTCCGCAGCCCAGAAGGAGCCATGCGCCGACGATCCATCCGTAGTGCCGCACGCCTCAGACACTAGCCTCGCGGCGGACTCAGCGCCAGCAGCTCGGGAGGCGAGACGGTGGGGCCAGCGTCGCCGTGGCTCCGAGTGGAAGAGCATCGTGACGGGCGACCGGTCGGCGCCGCCGCGGGACGGGCAACTGATGGTTTGCGAGCCACCTGTCGAGGCGCTCGCGCTCGCTCGTTGCGAGGTCCAAAAGTTCGAGGCCCATCCCGACGCCGGGGGTATCGTCGGTGGCCTCGCGAGCGGTCATGACTCGCGCGACCGACGCGAATACCAGCAATTCACGGGAGATTCCGTCTTCGGGACGAAAACACACGACCACGGTCTCGCCCGTGCGCACAGGGTCAACGGTCTGCAACCAGATGCCGCCCACCGAGACGTCGGTGGCTCGGTAGCGCACCGGCCGATCGTTCCGAGTCGAGATGACCTCGCAGCCGAGTGCGACCGCGCGGCGTATCGCGCGGCGCGACCCCACGGGTGTCTGTGAACGCGAAGTGTCCATAGAGCGGATCGTTCTACGCGGCGCTCGAAACGGCCAACTTGTTCACCGCACGCCGGCCGCGCGCGCGATAGCGTCGTGAAGTTCAGGGGGGTCGAAGCCCACGACAATCGTCCCGCCGACATCGAACGTAGGCACATTGCCAGACGGGCTCAGCCGGCGCAGTCGCAACGCGGCCCGCAAGTCTTGCTCCACGTCGAGCGGCCGGTAGGAGTACCCACGCTCCTGCAGCCAGATGCGCGCGCGTGCGCAGGCCGGGCACCAGCTCGTCATGTACACGACCACCGGAACGTTTTTCATCGCCGCGTCCACCGCGGCCCGCGTGGGAGCATCGATTGTGCGCGTGCCGGCAGCCGGCGATACGCAACCCGCGAGCGCGAGCACCACGGAGATCGCGAAGAGAGAGCGCATCTTCGTCAGCCTACGCGACCGAATCACCGAGGGCGAACCGGAGTTGGCTGCGCCTCCACTTGTACGAAACGCCACAGCGCCGCGGGCGCCAATGGGTGTAGGACTGCCCCCATCATGAAGTCCGTATCCGGTGGCTGCGAGATCCCGCGAGAGCTTACCCTCCGCCTCCGCCGCGCGATCCCTGAGCCTTTTTGCGAGCTCGAGCATGCGAACGCCTGGCAGCTCTTGGTGGCGACGATCCTGAGCGCACAGAGCACCGACAAGACCGTGAACCGCGTGACCCCGGAGCTCTTCGCGCGATGGCCAGGGCCGGCCGAGCTCGCTCGGGCCGACCTCGCCGCTGTCGAGTCCGTCGTCAAGCCAACCGGCTTTTTTCGAAACAAGGCGAAGGCGATTCGCGGCACAGCCGAGGCCGTCATGGCGCTCTTCGACGGCGAAGTCCCGCGATCCATCGAGGAGCTGACGAAGCTCCCCGGCGTCGCGCGCAAGACCGCCAACGTCGTGCTCGGCACCGCCTTCGGACTCGCGAGCGGCATCGCGGTCGATACTCACGTCGGACGCGTGGCGCGGCGCCTTGGGCTGACCGACGAGAGCTCCCCCGAAAAAGTCGAGCGGGCCCTCTGTGAAGCCATCCCGCGGGAAGCCTGGGTCGCAGACGGTCATCGTTTGCTCCTCCACGGACGCTACGTGTGCCTCGCCAAGACGCCGGGCTGTGAACGCTGCCCGCTCAATGAACTCTGCCCGAGTCGTGATGGTTCGCCAGACGGCCCTTGGGATGAACGCGCCGAGCTCGAGCGACGCTCGGTCGAGTCGCGCGGCGCGCAATTGGTGTAGGCTCCGCGGCCCCATGCAGAACTTCATCCGCGATATCATCGAGGCGGACCTGGAGAGCGGCAAGCACACGACCGTGGTGACGCGCTTTCCGCCCGAACCGAACGGACACCTCCACATCGGCCACGCGAAGGCGATCTGTGTCGACTTCGGCCTCGCGGCGGCGCTCGGCGGGCGTTGCCATTTGCGCATGGACGACACGAATCCAGACGCGGAGGACGTCGCGTACGTCGAGGCCATTCAGCGCGACGTTCGCTGGCTCGGCTTCGAATGGGGCGAGCATCTGTTCTTCGCCTCGGACTACTACGAGCGGCTCTACGAACACGCGATGCACTTGCTCCGCATCGGCAAAGCCTACGTGTGCAGCCTCACCGAGGAGGAGATGCGGGAGCACCGCGGCAGCTTGACCGAGCCGGGCCGGCACAGCGTTCACCGCGCCCGCTCGGTGGAAGAAAACCTCGACCTCTTCACGCGCATGCGGGCCGGCGAGTTCGTCGAGGGGACGCACGTCGTGCGCATCAAGGGCGACATGGCTTCGCCCAACATGAAACTCCGCGACCCAGCGATTTACCGCATCAAACGCACCCCGCACTACCGCACCGGTGACACTTGGTGCATCTACCCGCTCTACGATTACACCCACTGCCTGAGCGACGCCTTCGAGGGGATCACCCACTCGATCTGCACGCTCGAATTCGAGAACAACCGCGAGCTTTACGACTGGGTGCTCGCGCAGTTCGAGGTCTCCCCCCTACCCGGCCCAGGCACGATCCCGTGCCGTCCGCGGCAGATCGAGTTCGCTCGACTCAACCTTACGTACACGATGATGAGCAAGCGCAAGCTGCTTCAACTCGTCCAGGAAAAACGCGTCACTGGCTGGGACGATCCGCGCATGCCGACGATCGCCGGCATGCGACGGCGCGGGTACACCCCCGAGTCCATCCGCGCGTTCTGCGAGATGATCGGCGTCGCAAAAAACAATAGCCTCGTCGACGTCGGCAAACTCGAGTTCTGCATCCGCGACGACTTGAACCGCCGGTCGCCGCGGGTGATGTGCGTGATCGAGCCGCTGTCGCTCGTGCTCGAGGGGTTTGGAGAGTCGGAGGCATCGCTGCTCGACGTGCTCTCCTTTCCACCCGAGCTCGGCTTGCCCGGCTCGAGGCGCGTACCGCTAAGTTCGCGCGTCTTCATCGAGCGGGAGGACTACGCCGACAATCCGCCGCCGAAGTGGCACCGTCTCTCGCCGGGCGCGGTTGTACGGCTGCGCCACGCGGGGCTCATTCGCTGCGACGCTGTCGTGCGCGACGACGCGGGGATGCCCACTGAACTCCGATGCCGCTGGCTCGGCTCCGACGAGACGAACGCCGGCAAGGTCATGGGGACGATTCATTGGGTCGATGCCGCGAGCGCCGTCGACGTCGAGGTGCGCATCTACGATCGGCTCTTCGACGTAGAGGTCCCCGAGAATCTCGAGGTGCTCAACGCCAACTCGCTCACGGTGTTGACAGGCTGCAAGCTCGAGACCAGCGCGGCCCACGCGGCGCCGGGCGCTTCGTTCCAATTCGAGCGCCACGGCTACTACTGTGTCGATCCGGATTCCTCGCCCGGGCATCTCGTCTTCAACCGCACCGTGACGCTCCGCGACAGTTGGGCGCGCGCCGATGCACAGCCTGCCGTCGATGCCGCGAGGCCGGCCGCCCCGCGCAAAGAAAAGCAGCGGGCGGGGGATCCGAGCGCAGCACAAGGACCGTCGACCGCCTCGCTCGAGGGGGACGTGCGCGCGCGAGCCGAGGCCCTCGTCGCGGAACATGGCGCGAGCGAAGCTGTGGCGGTCGTGCTCGCCCAACACGACCTTCTCGGTGCGCTTTTCGAACAGGCCGTCGCGGCGGGCGCATCCGGCAAGGCAGCCCTCGTGGTGGCCAATCTCCTCGCGAACGACCTCGCCGCGCACCTCGCGGTCGGGCCGAAGACGCTGCCGTTCGGGGGCGCCGAGCTGGCGGAACTCGGCGGGCTCGCATCCACGGGCGCCATCACCCACGCGGTTGCCAAGGAAATCCTTGCCAAGCTGGTCCGTTCCGGCGGACGACCCGCCGCACTGGTCGCCGAGGTCGGTGGCGCCGCGCTCGCGGCAAGCGAGCTCGAGCCGTTCGTGGTCGAGGTCCTCGCCGCCCATCCCGATGAAGTCGCGCGCTACCGCTCGGGAAAAGTTGCGTTGCTCGGTTTTTTCCTGGGAAAGTTGATGCGTGCGTCACGCGGCAAAGCGGACGCCAAAGCGGCGGAAGACCTCCTCCGGAGCCGCCTCGGCTGACGCAGCGCCCTGGTTTTTTTGGCGCGCCCCTTCGTTTCGCACGCAAATGCGGGCCCACTGCGGCTCTCAGCTTGCATCGATCCGCCATTGCCCCATAAAATGAAGGCTATGCTTGGATCTGCACGCCGCACCTTTTCTTGGCGCAACTCCCTCAAACTCGCGTGCGTTGCGCTCGGCGGACTGGGCACGATAGGCACGTTGACCGGCGCTTGTTACGAGCCGTCGGACACCTTTCCGAACTGGTCCTTCAACACCGTGACCCACAGCTCCTCCTCGACCGGGACGGGTGGGGCCGGCGGAATGGGCGGAATGGGCGGAATGGGCGGAATGGGCGGGAGCGGCGGCAGCGTGGCTGAGCTCGACTGCTCGACGACGAGTCCGCTCGACAATCGCACCTATTTCGTCGAGTGCGTTCTCGGCAATCCTCAGAAAAACCTCGCGCCGGGCGGCGGCATGAAGTCGGACGGCGTCGAAGGCAACTGTGTCAGCGGCAATTGCCACCTCAGCGGCAACATCAATTTCCTCGCGCTCGACGGCATCGAGTACGAGACGATTTCCGCCTTCCTGTCCGAGTCGACGGGCAAAGGTTTCATCGTCAAGAACCCGCTGACGAAGAGCCGCCTCATCACCTACCCAGGACTCCTCGACCACGCCGGCGGCAGGAAATGGAAGCCGGAGGATCCCAAAGACCCTCTCTACCAGCTCTACGTGAACACGCTGACGTGGCTCGAGCGCGAAGCCCTCAACGTCAAAGAAGAGACCGTCATCGAGACGGAGATCGTCAATCCGAAAGGCCCATCGGACACCGAGCACCCGACGCCGGAAGGCTTCGTCTACCTCCCGCTCGACTACGTCGCCGACCAAACCGGTGACGTGAAGCTCGTCGGCGCGGCAATCTCCTTCTTCTCGATTGCCCACTCGGATTCCCTGCTCGAGTTATCGGACATCAAAGTCTGGCCGGCGCCTGGGGTGGGCATCGAGATCAAGGACATGGGCATCAAGGTCGTCCCGCCGCCAAGCAGCCAAAAGCCCGCCTCGCTCAACACGCAACTCTACGGTGACGCCGTGAAGTTCGTGGCACCGAAGAACGTGACTTACGGGTCGGGCCAGATCCTCCTGACGAACTGGCAGAAGGGCGGCAGCATGTTCATCCAGTTCAAGAGCATCCGTTCTCTTCTCGCCGATAAGTTCGGCAACGCCTTCGAGCCGTGCGTCGACAGCGGAGCCTTCGCCGCTGCAGTCAAGAAGCTCCCCTACGACAAGTTCAACTGCGACAAGCCGAACGGGCTCGCCTACTGCGGTCGCATGTGTCACGGCGGCTCCGACTACACCGTGGACACGACGAAGCTCTCGACGAAGATGAACCTCTACCCGATCTTGTCGGCTTCGCAGGACATCGAACTCGCGTGCGCGATCGCCCGCCCCTACATCACCCCCGG
The DNA here is from genome assembly GCA_947475525.1 of Polyangiaceae bacterium. GTDB lineage: Bacteria > Myxococcota_A > Polyangia > Polyangiales > Polyangiaceae > SYFR01. The sequence continues at coordinate 158,614 of CANJMI010000006.1, forward strand.
TGCTCCCGCGACATCGATACTCGTGGGCCTTCCCGATCCGGCGGTTCCCGGCAACCTCGCCGACAAGAAGACGCATGCGTTCTTCAAGTTTTGTGGTTCGACGACGTCGCACGCCACCTTCAAGAACACGATGTCTCCGTGGATCTGCGCCGAGAGTGTCACCTCCCTCTGCGGCAGCAAATGCGTCGACACAAAGACGAGCCTCACGAACTGCGGCTCCTGCGGCACGACGTGCAGCGGCATGGCGAACGAAGTGTGCTCAGACGGCTTCTGCACCTGCGCTAAAGGTGCAAAGGTGTGCAGCAACGTGTGCCTGGACGTGCAGAAAGACGTGAACAATTGCGGCGAATGCGGCAAGGTTTGCGCAGCGCCGATGACCTGCAGCGCCGGCGTCTGCAAGTGAGCATCGTTCGACCCGCACGGCGCCCGGGGGCTTTACGACCCGGGCGTCAGTTTGCGATGCGTGGCGGCTCGTAGCCTTTATCGGGGTCGACAGCCTCGCTCAACGGACTCGCGACCAAACCTTCGAAGACCGTCGTCAGCTGCCGTGCGAGCCGTAGTGAATTCACGAGCGCGCCGACGTTGCGGCTCTTGAAGAAATAGTCTCCACCCCAGTTGCTGGTGCCGAGCCAGACTTGGGTGTCATCGATCACCATGTACTTCGCGTGAACCACCCGCGCGAAGGGGATGTGGCCTCCCGCGGCCTCGGGGATGTTGACGAACCGCACGGCGATCCCTGGAACGCGCGCGAGGGCGAGCGCGGCGCCGAGTTTCTTCGGCGACTTTTGCCAATTCGAAAGCATCACCTGTACCTTGACGCCGCGCACCGCCGCACGGCGCAAGGCTGCGTCGAGCACGTCGAACGTTGCGCCATCGTGGCCGACCGTCTCGAAGCTGAGCAGCTGCACGCGCACGTCCGTTTTCGCCGAGTCGAGCGCCGAGACAATACGGTCGAGGTCCCAGAACCGCGGCTCCGCGACGTAGCCTCTCGGACTGAGCAGCGGCCAGACGGCCTCGTCGCCGAGGAGCTCGGGCGTCATCGGATCACCGAGCGCGCGCGCCGCAGCCGCCTCACCACCGGAGGCCGCCCAGTCGGCATCGAACGCCGAAAGAAAGACGCCGGCGACGCGACGCGAACGAACACGCAGCCCGAGTTCGTGGATGTGGTCGAGTGAACGCCAGTCGAAATTCGCGCTTCCGAAGTAGGCGTCTTCTTCGTCGATCACCATGTATTTTGCGTGCAAAACGCCACCCATCGACTTTGCGGCATCGAACTCGCGGATGGAAACGCCAAGCCCTCGCAACCGCTCCACGGAGGCTGGATACTTCTTCGAGAAACTCGCATCGACAAGGAAGCGCACGTTGACTCCGCGCTTCACGGCAAGAGCGAGCTCGTCAATCACCGGCTGCAGGCGGTCCGTGCCCGCAACCTCGGCGGGCTTCTCCGAGACGTAGAACTGCCCAATCGCCACCGTGTGTTTGGCGGCCGCAATCATCTCGCGCCAGGTCGCGTCCGTGTTGGCGATGGCCGGATCGTCCGCCATCGAACCTTGCGGCACAGACTCGACAAGCGTCACCGCGCGAACGGGTTGGGCGCGAACTTCCGAGCGACCCGCCCTAGCCTCGATTCGCGCCGTCACTGGAACCGGTCCGCACGCGAGGAGCGCGCAGGACACCCAAAAAATCGACCGAGCCATCGGGCGGCAGCATACCTAAAGTGAAGGCGAGCGAGGGGTCACTCCTTGTCGAGGCGGCCGACGAACCCCACATCAAATTCCGCACCCATGTAACGAAAGTGCGGGCGCAAGACGACGTCGACCTTGTACCAGCCGGCGTTTCCCGCGACGTCACTCACGCTAATTTTCGCCTTGCGCAGCGGACGTCGCGCGCGGACGCCGGGGGCCACGGAAGCCTGGTCGGCGACGAATTGATTGATCCATTTTTGCAGCTCGCGCTCGAGATCTTGGCGCTCTTTCCACGCGCCGATCTGTTCTCGCTGAAGCACCTTCAGGTAGTGCGCGATGCGACTGCTGATGAACAGGTACGGCAGCCGCGTGCCGAGTCGGTGGTTCAGCCCGGCTGTACGAGCCTCGTCGCTGATACCGAAGTATTTCGGCTTCTGACAGCTATTCGCCGAGAAAAAACACGCGTTTTCTGTTTCGCGCCGGTACGTGAGTGGGATGAAGCCCTGCTCGGAGATCTCGAACTCGCGGCGCTCCGTGACGACAATTTCGGTCGGAATTTTGGTCTGGATCGCCCCCATCGCTTCGAAGCGATGCAGCGGGAGGTCTTCGACGGTGCCCCCGGTGTTGGGTCCCACGATGTTTGGGCACCAGCGAAAGCGCGCGAAGCTATCGGCTACCCGTGTCGCAAAGGCGAAGGCCGCGTTGCCCCACAAATAGCGGTCATGGCAGCCGACGACGTCCTCTTCGTATTCGAAGGCTCGCACGCGCGTCGTCGTCGGGCCATATGGGAGGCGTAAGAGGAAGCGCGGCATGCAGAGCGCGACGTAGCGGGAGTCGTCGGAGTCTCGGAATGCGCGCCATTTCGTGTATTGCGGACCTTCAAAGAGCGACGTGATGTCGTTCAATTGCGGCAGCCCGAGGACCTCATCGAGACCGAAAAATTTCGGCCCGGCCGCGGCGATGAAAGGCGCGTGGGCCATCGTGGCGACCGACGCGCACTTGTCGAGGAGGAAGATGTCCTGAGCGAGCGGAGTGAAATCGTAGTTCGCGACGAGCAGTCCGTAAGGCCTGCCACCGAACACGCCGTATTCGGCCGAATAGCAGATCTTGTACATGCCGCTCTTGGCGACTTCGGGGGAGTCTTGAAAATCTTCGAGCAAGTCACGCTTGCTGACGTTCAAGAACTCGATGCGAATGTTCTCGCGAAAGTTCACGCGGTCGACCACGAACTGGAGTTGACGCCATGCGGCCTCGAGCGCCTGAAATCCCTTATCGTGCAAGATCAGATCGATTTGCAGCGTCATGCTCGCTGTCATCGACGCGATCAACAGATCGACCAGGGGGTTGTCTACGAGTGAGGCATCGATACCGAGGCTGGTGACGTAAGCCAGGATGCTGCGCAGCCCGACATCGACGAGGTCATGTTGCGGCACGCCAGCGGGAATGCCGGAGAGCGCGAGCAGCTCATCGATAAGCCCCTTTGAGGTCGAGGCCTCCGCGATCTCGTCGAGGCTCGGGGCCGTCGCGACGTTATCGAAACTCGGCGCACTCGAAGCGACGCTCGGGAGCGGCGGTGGCGCGGAGGCTTGCGGCGGCGCGGAGGCTTGCGGCGGCGCGGAGGCTTGCGGTGGCGCGGAGGCTTGCGGCGGCGCGGAGGCTTGCGGCGGTGGCGCGGCAGCTTGCGGCGGCGGCGGCGCGGAGGCTTGCGGCGGCGGCGCGGAGGCTTGCGGCGGTGGTGCGCCCCAGCCTGGCGGCGCGGAGGCTTGCGGCGGTGGTGCGCCCCAGCCGGGCGGCGCGGAGGCTTGCGGCGGTGGTGCTACGGCTGCGAGCCCTGTATCTGGCGAGGAACCATCCTCTTCGCGCTCACCTGCCATCGTTCATTCCGCAGTTCCGAGAAGACACCGATGCTAACGCGTTTTCAGAGCGGGCGTCACGTGCTGCGGCGCGTCGGGCCGGCCGAACGCGCAACGGATTCAGCTGCCGCGATAGCTTCCATCAGCAGGTGGACCTCGCGGTCGCCCAAGCGGAAAAATTGAACGCCCACTGCCGTACGTCGGTCCCAACGGACGACGGAACGGAGGCTTATCTCCTCGTCGATTCCGAAAACCCGCATGAAAATCCGCAGTCGCGTGCCGAGCTCGAACGAGCCTCCGCGTGAGGTTTCAAGCATCGCGCCCGCGAGGGTGAACTCGCTCAGCCAGCCCGGGATCCGTTCATCGACCCCGATGACCTGAAATTCGACGGGCAGAGGCTGGGGCCGCCCAGGGCGCCGCTTCGATATCGCTCCAAGTTCTTCCGCCATGTCCTTGCCCGGCGCGAAGTCTACCCCGACGCGCACGCCTTAGGCGAATTCTCCCTGACCGAAGGCCGTAATTGCATCGCGGTTCGGAAGCCCCGCCATGTAGGATCGCGCGGATGTACACCATCCCGCCCGCCGGCGTACACCCCACGATGCCCCCGCCCCCAGCGCACCGGGCGAAACGTGCGTTGGGATTTGCCGTCGCTGGCGTCGCGCTGCTCCTCGGTGCGATCGCTGCCAGCAGGAGCGTGCGGCCCGATGCGGCGCGCGTGTTCGCGGGCAGCAACGATTTCGAGCTCGCGGCGGCGCTCGCAAAACTCCTCTTCGGAGCGAGCGGAACCGCACAATTTGCCAGTGTTTTGTACGCTTTTTTGTCGTTTCGGCGCGCACGCAACACCTCGAGCCTGGCGTTGACTGTCGCCACCGGGTGGGTCGCCATCGTCGCCTTCTGGCTCTACAAGAGTGGCTGACCCGCGTGCTCGCGTTCAACCCGCCGCCGCGAGAGCCGCCGTGGCCGTTTGACCCACGGTTCTGCCGCGCGAGTCTCCTGTCACAAAGTTCACGACGCTAGAGCGCCTTGAGCGGTGCGAACGGCGTGTTCGAATACGGGTCCTCGGAGCCCACCTCGGTGGCAGCCGGGTCGAACACCTGTCGGAGCGTCAGCAGCACATCGGTGGGATTCTCGCCGGACTTCGACGCGTAGTGAAAGCCGGGGTGGGTGAGCTTTCCGCCGCCGCCGCCGGCCACGATCATCGGCTGCATGTCCACCGAGTGCGACACGCCTTCGCTGCAGTCCGAACTACAAAACACGACCGTGTTATCGAGAAGATTCGCGGCGGGGCCATCCGCTTCTTGCTTCAGCGTCGTCAGCAGCGTCGCGAGCCGCCCCATCGCGTAGACGACGCCATCGTTCACCTGTCCGTTCTGAACCGACGGCGTGTCGTCATGCGTGTACCAGTGGTGCGCCGTGTCATGGCCGAGGTCGGTGAAGATGGTGTTACCGGCCCCTTCGGCGAAGAGAATGCTCGCGACCCGCGTGATGTCGCACTTGAACGCGTAGGCCGTGAGCAGGCTCATCGCGTCCATCACGGCGATGATCGGCTCCTTGCCATCGACGTCGAGGTTCGCTTCAACGGGCTTTCCGGGCTTTTCGCAAATTGGCGGTAGCGCGGCGATCTTTTTCTCGAGCTCGGCGACGCCGTCGAGATGCGCCTGCATGCGCTGGCGGTCGGCTATGCCGAGGCGCTTGTCCAACCGCGCGAGGTTGTCTTTGACCATCGCGAGCACCGCGAGGCGCGGCGGCCCTGACGGATCCTTTGCAGGCGTGAACGAGTCGAAGAGGGACGTCCAGACGGCTTGCGGATCGTGCTGCGGTGGCAGCGGCTTCAAGTAGCCAGCGTGCGACATCGCGTGCATCGTCGTGCCGAAGTCGACTTCGCTCGGGCGCTTCGAGATGCCGAGCTGGATCGACCTTATGGGGGTCTTGTCGCCGACGCCCTTCGTGTTCGCGATCACCTGGTCGAGTGTTGGGCCGCCCGCGTTCGAGTAGAACCCCTGCCCTTCACCGACGTTCTTGTTGTTGTAACCGCTAAAGATCACCATCCCCTCGTGATGGGTAATCTTGTTTGACGGGTTGCAATGGTTGTTAAAGCCCGTGAGGACGGAGACGTACGGCTTAACTGCGCCGAGCGGTGCGAGCGCCGAGGTCAGCGGGTAGTCGGCCCCCTCGATCGGCGGAACGAACTTCGAGAGGTTCACGCCGTTGCCAAAAAAGAACGAGATGAACCGCAGCGGCAGTGGTTCGCCGTCGGCGAGCGCCTCGCCATGGCTGTCGAGCATCGCGTCGAGCAGCGGCAGCGCGAGTGCGGCGCCGAAACCGCCGAGCACACCCCGCAAGAGGGTTCGACGATGAAGCGGTTTGGAAGGAATCAGCACCATGGTTTCGACCTCCCTACTTGGGCTCCCCCACGAGCCGGAACGCGGGGCTCGCGACAATCTCGACGAGCAACTCACGGACCTTGAAACCGCGCGCCTCGAAGCGCTGATGCAGGTCGTCTATCGCGGGTTCTTCGCCTTTCGTCTCGAGATGGCCCATCGAGTTTCGGAAGAGGTTGCGCACCATGCAGTCGGGCGCCTTGTAGCTCTCAGCGAGCAGCTCGCCGAGCTCTCGCGGGCCGTTGAACGTCCCGACGTTCGCGCTGTCACCGCTCGTGTCGATGGGTATCCCGTTGTCGGTCGTGCGGTATCGACCGATGGTATCGAAGTTCTCGAGCGACAAGCCGAGCGAATCGAAGGCCGCATGGCACGTGCGGCAGTTTTCATCCTTCACATGTTGGGCGAGCAAGTCCTTCTTGGTGAGTGCACCTGCCGGATCGTCGGGCAACTGCGGCGTGACTGCGGCCGGAGGCGGCGGGACCGAGTCGCAGAGGATGGTGCGACGAATGAAGACACCGCGTTTGGTCGGCGACGTCATCGCGGCGTGGGAAAAAACAGAGAGGAACGCGGCCGATCCGAGGAGGCCCATTCGTTGCTGCTCGGTGGGCAGCGTAACTTTCACGAGTCCCGCGCTCGCGGGAACGCTGACGCCGTAGAGTGGTGCGAGGTTCGCGTCGACGAAGGCGTGGCTCGCGGTGAGCATCGTGCGGGCGTCGGCGTTCGCCGTCCACACGAGGTCATCGAGGAAGGCGCGCACCGAGGCGTGAATGGACGTTTGGAGGGCCGGTGTCCACTCGGGGAAGAGCTCATTGTTCTTTACCGTGACGTCGAGGAGTCCGAACCGGAACACCTCGTCGTAGAACGAGCCCAGCGCCGCTCTCGCTTCCGGTCGCGCAAGCAGCGCCTCCGCAGCGCTCCGCATGCCCTCGTCACTGTCGAGTTCGCCGGCGTCGGCGGCGTCGAGCAGCGCCTCATCGGGCGGTGCATCACCGAGAAAAAAAGCCATCCGACTCGCCAATTCGGTGCCCGTCAGTCGTCGTCGCTCGGGCGTTGCGACGTCGGCCTCACCGACCTCGACGAGGTAGAGAAAGTCGGGCGCTTGCAGCAGCGCGATCAGCGCGTAGCTGAGCGCTTTGTCGACGGAGTCGTAGGCCACCCCGGCTTGCGTCGCGATCCCGCCGATCACACCGACTTCCGAAGGCTGGAGGGGGCGACGCCAAAGTCTTCTTCCAGTCTTAGCGACAAACGATGCGAAGCAGGCTCCATCCGTCGGCCCAGTTGGCTGACACGGCAAGAGCGCCGCGAGCCCAGCCGGATCGCCAACGACCGCTTTGGCGATCGCGCGCGCCGAGGCTTCGAAGGCCTCGACGTCGGGCGGAGAGAGCGCGAGCTCGGCGGCTCCAATGCTTGAAAATCCGTGGAGCGCGAGCTCCTTCGGGGGCGTGGCCACGGCGGCGGCCGCGTCACCGAACACTGCCCGAACCGACCCTATGTACTGACGTGCGAGGAGTCGCCGCGCACCGCCGGGGGCGGGAACAATCCGGTCTTCGAGCGGTTGCTCGACTGAGCCGCCAACCCCCGCGGCCGTAAAGACAGGCGCCTTCGAGTCCGCACACCCTGGCCCTGAAGCGGCGAGCACGGCTCCGAGCGACACCAAGAACGCGACCGCGAATTGCCGCATTGCCTCAACGATACTCCAAACCTTGCGCGATGAATCACAAAACGAAAGCGGCGGCACCACCCGGGTACCGCCGCGACGAAGCAAAAAAGACCGCGGCTCAGCCGAGGCTTTTGCTCGCGAGGTTTTTGTTGGCGAAGTCCCAGTTGACCAGGTTCCACCACGCTTCGACGTACTTCGCGCGGGCATTGCGGTAGTCGACGTAATACGCATGCTCCCACACGTCGCAGGTAAGGAGAGGCTGCTTGCCCTGCGTGAGGGGGCAACCCGCGTCGTGCGTGTCGACGATGGTGACCTTGTCGCCATCCTTGACGAGCCAGGCCCAGCCCGACGCGAAGTGCCCGATGGCGGTCTTCGAGAATTGCTCCTTGAATGCGCCGAAGCTGCCGAACGACGCGTCGATCAACGTGGCGATGGCACCGGTCGGCTCGCCGCCGCCCTGGGGGCTCAAGCTGTTCCAGTAGAACGTGTGGTTCCAAATTTGGGCGGCGTTGTTGAACACCGGGCCTGTCGCGGAGAGGATCAGATCCTCCAGCGATTTACCTAGGATCGACGGGTCCTTCTCGGCAAAACCATTGAGGTTGTTGACGTAAGTCGCGTGGTGCTTGCCGTGGTGAAACTCGAGCGTCTCCTTGGAGATGTGGGGAGCGAGCGCGTCGATTGCGTAGGGCAGCGGAGGCAGGTTGAACGACATGGTTCCCTTTGGGTAAATGTTACGATTGGGAAGGTTGGGATAAGCGCGCCGAAGCCACCGGTCAAGAGGTCCGCTCGGCATCGCGCCGCGGTCGCACGTTCCCGGCCAGGATCTTTTTGCGAACGCGCAGCGCGTCGGGGGTCACTTCGAGCAGCTCGTCGCGGTCGATCCACTCGAGCGCGGTCTCGATGGTGAGGTTCTTCGGGGTCGAGAGGATGATGTTCTCGTCACGACCGGCGGCGCGAATGTTCGTCAGTTTCTTCTCGCGGGCGGCGTTGACGTCGAGGTCATTCTCGCGGCTGTGCTCGCCGACGATCATGCCTTCGTAGATGTTCGCGCCGGAACCGACGAAGAGGATGCCGCGGGGCTGCAGGTTGAAGAGCGCATAGGGGGTTGTCACGCCGGTGCGATCGGAGACGAGCGCCCCAACCTTGCGGCGCAGCACCACGCCCGCGTACGGAGCCCAGCCCTCGAACAACGTGTTCAAGAGGCCCGTTCCGCGCGTATCGGTGAGAAACTGCGAGCGGTAGCCGATGAGGCCACGGGCCGGGACGCGGAACTCCATGCGGGTACGCCCGAAACCGAGGTTCTGCATCTTGTCCATCTGACCCCGGCGCTCCCCGAGGCGCTGGGTTATCGCGCCGACGTACTCGTCCGGCACGTCGATGACCACCCGCTCGACGGGCTCGAGGCGTTCGCCGTCGACCTCGCGCAGGACGACCTCCGGCATGCCGAGCGCGAACTCGTAGCCTTCTCGGCGCATCGTCTCGGCGAGCACGGCGAGCATCAACTCACCGCGGCCATAGACCACGAACGCATCGGGGCTGTCGCCGTCTTCGACCTTGAGTGCGAGGTTGCGCTTCGCCTCGCGGTAGAGACGCTCGCGAACCTGGCGGGACGTCACCCACTTGCCGCTCTGCCCCGCCATCGGCGAGTTGTTGACGACGAAGCGGATCTTGATGGTCGGCTCTTCCACCGTGATGCGCGGGAGGGCCTCTTGCACTGCGGGACTGGAGAGCGTGTCGCCAATCTGAGCGCCTTCGGCACCCGCGATGGCGCAGATGTCACCCGCCTCGACGATTGGCACATCGACGCGGTTCAGGGCCCGAAACCCGTAGAGTTGCTTTACGCGAAAGTCCGACGCCTTGTTTTCTTGCAGGACCGAGATCATGTCGCCGACAGCGACGCGTCCGCGGGTGAGTCGCCCGACCGCGAGCCTTCCGACGTAATCGTCGTGGATCACGTTGGTGACGAGCATCTGAAAGGGTTCGTCGGCGTTGGGGAGCGGAGCTGGGACACGTGCGAGAATCGTGTCAAAAAGCGGCGAGAGGTCGACGTTCGGGTCCTCGAGCTTCAGCTTCGCGATGCCCTGCTTACCGATCGCGTAGAGCACTGGGAAATCGGTCTGCGCGTCCGAGGCTTCGAGCTCGCAGAACAGGTCGAATACCTCGTTTAGCACCTCTTCTGGGCGCGAATCCTGGCGGTCGATCTTGTTGATGCAGACAATCACCGGCATCCCGAGCGCGAGCGCCTTGTGCAGAACGAAGCGCGTCTGCGGAAGCGGCCCCTCGGCCGAGTCGCAGAGCAGAATGGCCCCGTCGGCCATCATCAGGGTGCGCTCGACTTCACCGCCGAAGTCGGCGTGGCCTGGCGTGTCGATGATGTTGATCCGGGTCCCCTTGTAGTCGACGCTCGTTTGCTTCGCGAGGATGGTGATCCCCTTCTCGCGCTCGAGGTCCCCCGAGTCGAGGGCGCACGTGGCAACCTGCTCGTTGGCGCGAAACGCACCGGTTTGGTGCAGCATCGAGTCGACGAGCGTAGTTTTGCCGTGGTCGACGTGCGCAATGATTGCAACGTTTCGGAGCCGTGGGGACGTGGGAACAATGGTCATGAGCGAGCGGCCAGCTACCATGCTCGGCAGTCGTTGTCACCCTATGGCGTTGGAATGTCACGCGAAGGCCAGCTTCGATCACGTCAGCGTATGCGTCGAGCCGCCCATGCCAAGCACGATCGCCAAGTGCTCTTTGGAGACCATTTGAATGCTGAGTCGTTGCCCCTTCTGAAGCACGGCCATGCCTTCGAGATCGGCGCACGCCTTCAGCTCGGCAAGCGACACAAAGTTCGCAAATCGCTCAAGATACGCAAATTCGACCAATTGCCAGCGCGGTTCGGTGCGGCTTGACGTGGCGTCGAAATAAGGGCTCGTCGGGTCGAACTGGGTGGGATCCGGGCGCGCGCGGCTTGCGACGCGTGCGAGCCCCGCGACGCCAGAAGGCTCGCTTGACGAGTGGTAGAACAAAGCGACATCGCCTTCCGCCATCGCGTCACGCATGAAGTTGCGCGCCTGGTAGTTGCGCACGCCCTCCCATGCGGTCCGTTGGTCGCGTTGCAAGTCCTCGATCGAGAACACGCTCGGCTCCGACTTGATGAGCCAACCGGCGCGGCTCCCCGCGATGGGCTTCGTCGTGGTGATCGTCTTTGGCATCGACGTCGAGCATAGCGACCTCCGGCCTTGTCGTGAATAATGCGCCGCGATGGATACGCTGTTGCAGAAGCTTTTCGCTCAGACCGAACTCGTTCCCGAATCGGCGGACCTCGCTTTGATTGGCTCGCTATCCGCCCGTCACGTCAACCTCGGGACGGCGCGCATCACGGCGGCCGCGCAAGATCCCTCTTGCAGCCCCATCGTCGACGCCGCGCTCCACTGGGCCCAGAAAAACGTCGGCAAAGGCAGCAACCGCAAGCTCGTCGCGATGCGGGCCGTGGAGCGGCTTTCCGTCGAATTCGCGCGAGCGATAGCTGAGCGCATTCAAGGCTATGTGACCGTGGAGCTCGACGCGCGGCTCGCTTACCAAAAGCGCGCGACCATCGACAAAGCGAGAGAGCAAGTTCAGCAACTCGAAGAGCTTGGCGTCAGCAAGGAACGAGTGATCGTGAAGCTGCCAGCCACGCTCGAAGGGCTCGAGGCGGCGCAAGTCCTTCGGGCCAAGAGCGACATCCGCTGCCAGATGACGTTCGTCTTCGGTGTTCACCAGGTCGCGGCCAGCGCCGACGCGGGAGCCCACTCGATCGCCCCGCCGGTCGGACGGATAAGCGACTGGCACAAGCAAAACGGCGGAGCCGCAACCGGGCATGACGACCCCGGAGTGCTCGCAGTTTGGTCGATGCGCGACTACCTCCGCACGTACAGCTACGACACATTCGTGATGCCCTGCACCTTCCGCGGCATCGAGCAGGTGCTGGCACTTGCTGGCATCGAGGCCATGTCGCTGCCATCGGCTCTCATCGACGAGCTGCGTTCGCGCCACGACGACTTGCCTCCGCTCTCGTCGCGCATCGCGGAGGCACAGGAGGTTCGCGAGCGCTTGACGGTCGACGCGGCCACCTTCAATCGACTTCACGCGGCCGATCCCATCGCGAGCTCGAAGCTGCAGGAGGGAGTGCGAAACCTTGGATTTGCGGCGGTCTCGCAGCAGCAACAGCTCGGCGACTGGATCGCGAAACGTCAGGACGCGGGGGCCGAGAGCGCCTTGCTCGCGTACTTCCAGGTGTGGGATTACGACGGCGATGGGTACATCGATCGCGAGGAGTGGAACGGCACGGAGATTGTATTCAACGCCCTCGACCGCGACAAAGACGGGCGGATATCCATGGACGAGCTGGCCCTCGGACTAGGCGCGCCGCCGCGATCGCAGGAGCCGTGACGCGCGGCCTCGGCGGGGGCACTCCGAGTTCCGCGCTCGAACGGTGCCGCGTCGCGCTCTTCGACATGGACCGCACCCTTGTTCGCACCGACACGGCCACGCTTTACGTGCGCTACCAACGGCGTATCGGCGAGGCCGGGCTCCGCGACGTTGCGAAGGTTGCGTGGTGGATGCTGCAGTACACGTTCGGTGTGATCGATGCCGAAGCCATCGCAAAGTCGGTCGCGGCTGGGTATGCCGGCCAGAGCGAAGCCGCGATGATCGAGAAGTGCCTCGACTGGTACCGGACGGACGTCGTCCCACAGGTGTGCGATGCCGCTCGCCGTGCGGTGGCAGCCCACCACGCAGCCGGACGCATCACGGCGATTGTGACCGGCGCCACACGGTACGCCGCCGAGCCCCTCGCCGCCGAGCTCGGGATCCCGCACGTCCTCTGCACGCGTCTCGAGGTCGACAACGGAGCCTTCACCGGCAAGGTGATCCCGCCGATGTGTTACGGCATCGGGAAGATCGAGCTTACGCGCGCGCTGGGCAAACGAGTCGGGTTCACACTCGACGAAGCCGCGTTTTATTCGGACAGCATCACCGACCTGCCGCTGCTCGAGCACGTAGGCTGCCCGGTGGTCGTCAATCCCGACGCGCGTCTCCGTCGCATCGCGAAACAGCGCGGCTGGCCGATCGAGGCTTGGTAGGTTCAATCCCTCGGAACGCCACGACCGGATTTGCGCGGTGGCGCGGCGTCTTCGCCTTCGCCCCGGAGAAAGTCTTCGAGCACCTTCTCGGCAACCTCGAGCAGATCGTAAACGGTGACGGCACCGAGCAGCCGGTCCTCGCCGTCGACCACCGGCAAACAGCCGATGTTGTGCTCGCGCATCATCTCGAGCGCCTGGAGCGTCGGGGTGTCCGGGTGCGCCTTGACCGGATCGCGCATCATCACGTCTTGCACGGTCAGTTCTTGGAAGTTTACGCCCTTGCCGCGCGCGACGATCGGTAGCAGCGCGCGAATCGTCAGGAGCCCGACAAGCTTGCCGTTGTCATCCTCGACCGGCACGTGGCGCGTCTCCTGCCAGTCCATCACCTGCGCCGCAAGCTCGACCGGATCGCTCGCGCGGACCGTGAAGAGCTCGGTGCTCATGAACTGCCCGAGCGTGCGGTAACTCGGGAACCAGTCGCGTGTTCGATGCAGCTCGGCGAGCGGCCAAGTGTGCACGGGCTCCCCGCTCTTTTGCTGGGCCTGCATCGCGGAGGTGAGGCTGCGCATGCGCACATCGATCGGGGCTTGGGCCATCTTGGCGAGAGATTTAAGGGCCCATGTCGAGCCCGTTTGCAGCGACTCGACGCGTGCCTCGATGACGCCAAGGTAGCGGTCGATGTCACACGCTTCGATGCCGTGCGTGCGGAGGCCTTCTCGTGCGGCCGGCAACAATTCTCCGATGATGAGGTCGCGGGCGGTGACGGTCTTCTGACCGATCCAGTTGAACTGCGCTTGCAGACCGTGGCGGGCCGCCGCGTAAAAATTGTTCTTCGCGTCGTCGAAGGAAAGCTTCTCATGGATGCGGGGGTACACGTCCGCGAGCTGCGCCATCATGCCGAAGAAGAAGGCGGCGTTTGCCACTTCATCGAGCACCGTCGGTCCGCTCGGAAGGATGCGGTTTTCAATGCGAAGGTGTGCTTTGCCCTCGCTGACTCCGTAGCATGCGCGATTCCAACGCCACACGGTGCTCGTGTGCATGCGGAGCGCACGGAACTCGGGGAGCCCGCCGTCAGCGAGCACCTTCGCCGGGTCCTCGTCGAGGTTGTCGGTCGAGAGCATGATTCGGAACCGAGAGATGTCGTCTTTGTAGATCTCGAGGATGCTCTCCTTGATCCACGCGTTGCCGAAACTGACTCGCGGCGGGGCGGCACGAAGTTTGTGAGCCGCGGAGCGCGCGTCCACGGAGCGCTGAAAGAGCGCCACCCGCGTCTCGTTCCAGAGTCTTTGTCCGAAGAGCAGCGGAGAATTTACCGCGGAAGCCAAGAGCGGCGCGCTGATCGCCTGAGCGATGTTGTAGAGCATCGCGAACTCGTGGGGCGCCACCTGGAAGTGGACCTGGAAGCTCGTGTTCGCGCTCTCGAGCATCACGTTGTCATGGCTGATGTCAATTTCATCGAGGCCCTTGATGACGATGTTGAAGGTGCCCCCAGCGAGTGCCGATGCGGCGCGATTCAGCTCGAAATAACGCGGATTGGGCGTCATGTTGTCGAGATGAAGGTGTCCGAGACGGAGCGTCGGCAAGATGCCCGTGAGCGCCGTCGACGCGCCGATCCCCACGGCGGCCTCGTCGATCTTGCCGAGAAGTTCATCGAGCTCGTCTTCCATTCGGCGAAGGCAGCGATCGCCGAAGACCTGTGGCGTCAAGTTGGCCTCGAGGTTGAAGCGCGCAAGCTCGGTCGTGATGCGTTTGTCGTCCTTCAGCCGGTCGAGCAGAGCCATCGCGACGGGCGCGGGTTGGCGGGCAGCGTCCACGAGGAACATCTCCTGCTCGGCGCCGATGCGGCGAACCCCGCGCTCGAAGCGGTCCTGCTCGATCATCTGCTCGAGCCCTCGCAAATCCTTCAGTACGGCACGAGTAAACGCGCGCATCTGGATCTCGCTCGCACTCGTCGCAACGCCTTGGTCACCCATCGTCTTTACGCCTCTCGTCCGTTGGAGCGGTACCGTACCATAGGCGCCGGGCCACCCAAGATTGGTTGCGCCGATTCGGCCGCCGTAGCCTTCAGACGACTCGTAGCAACGTCCCGAAGCGCTCGGTCAGCGCGTCGTGATAGTGGACGAGGCGACTCGGAATCGGGACGCTCGCGGCAACGTCGACCCCGAGCGTCGCCACGGTCTCGAGGAGGACGTCGCGCTCGGACTCCGTCTGCGACAAGACCAGTAAACTACCCTTCGGCGTGCATTCGATGGCTTTCGCGAAGAGGCGTTTCGGCTCGAAGAATCGCGTTGGCAATCCCCAGCGCACGAGCGCGTGACGTGTCACGAATGGGAAGAGCAGCGTCGCCACATCGAACGAGTCGCCTTCGATCGAGCAAAAGTCGGCGACACGATAAGCGACTCGCGGGTTTTCGGTTTGGCGCACATAGGCCTCGGCGTAATCGCAGCGGGCGCGCCAATCGCGGTAGACAACGTGACCGTCGAGCTCGACGCCGAGCAAAGCGACCTCGGAACGGGGGCCCGCACGGTTGCGGAAGAACCGCTCGAGAGCGAACGCGTAGTTGAAGTTCTTCGAGCCGACATCGACGATTCGCAGGGCTTCGCCAGGCACGCGAGCAGCGAACGTCTCTCCGCCGATGATCGTCTCCAAGGCATCGAGCAGGTAGACGTTGTCGCGGTAGTCAAACCGGGTGGAGCACGCCGCGAGCGGCTCGAGCGCGTAACGTTTGCGAAGCTCCCGTTCGCGCGCTTCGGCCCGCTTGGCCGCGCCTCGCTCGAGGTAATCGAAGAGCTCCGTTTTCGGCTCTTGGAGCAAGGTCGGCGGTCCGCGCCGAAACCCGAGGGCGTTCCGTACGGAGAATCGCAGGGCGTTCAGCTGCGTGCGCACGACGGAGGCTACGCGGCCGGGGACGCGAGCTCCGCGGTAACCTCGGCGGCAAGCGACGCCGCGTCAGCGTGGTCGAGCGAGCCTGCCGGCCAGCGAATCCCGAGGCCACCGACGTCCGATTTCGGGATGATGTGAAAATGCACGTGAAAGACAGCCTGGTGTGCCGAGGCTCCGTTGTTTTGCAACACGTTGTAGTCGCGGACTCCGGTCACTTTGGTGAGCGCGCGGCACAGACGAGGCAGCACTCGACCGAGTGCCGCGGCCGATTCATCGGAGAGGTCACCCAACGTGACGGCGGGCTCCTTCGGGAGCACGAGCGCGTGCCCGCGTGACAGCGGGCCGATGTCGAGGAACGAGAGGACCCGGTCGTCCTCGTAGAGCTTGTGGCAAGGGAGCTCTCCCCGGATGATTCTCGCGAAGATGGTCTCCGACATGGCGTGACTCAGAGCGGACGATATTCGGCGTAAAGCTCGGATGGGTGGAGCGACTCGTAGATGCGCGCGCTCACGATTTTGATGCGCTCGTCAGCGATGGTCATCGCGGCCATACGGTACAGCCACTCCGCGAGGCGCTCCGATGTCGGAGTGAATGGGAAGACGGCAACTTTGATCCCACCGGGCCGCTCGTTACGCGCGCCACAGAGGTCTCCGCTGAACATCGCCTGGCAGGTGCCGAGGTTTCCGAGTGTCTCGAGGCGCGAGGCGACAAGCTTCTCGCCGAGGGATTCGAGATCCCCTTTCGTGTCTTCCCAAGTCGCGACGCCGAGAGCGAGCGAGTGGTCGAGAAGTTGGAAACAGGGATCGAACACCAGGGCCTGCATGCGGTCAAAATCGAGCACGAAACCTTGGTTGTCGAGCGTCTCGGATGCGGCGCAGAGTTCGAATTTCCACGTGTGTCCATGCAACGAGATGCATGGCCCTTCGTGACCGCGGACGTGGTGCCCGAACTGGATGAAAATGCTGCCCGTTATCGTGTACATCGTAGGCGGACGCTAGCACGACTCGCCCCATCAGGCTTCCCGGGCATCACGCTTTTCGGTAGCGGGCGCGGATGTTCGGGACGAGGTACTCGTCGAATGTTCGCTTGAGATCGTACGAGGGCTTGAAGCCCCAATCGCGCCGGGCACGCGTATCGTCGAGCTCGGCTGGCCACGAGTCCACGATGCCTTGGCGGCGTAGATCCGGAGCAAACCGAATCGCGGCGTCAGGGAACGCGGCCCGCGTCAGTGTCGCGAGCTCCCCGGCGGTCGGGCTGTAAGCGGTCACGTTGTAGACGTTCGCCGACAGTGCGTCGGCCGGCGCCGCCATCAAGGCCATCAAGGCGTCGATCGCGTCGGGCATCGCCATGAAGGGGATGCGCGAGTCCTCGCGGACGAAGCACGCGTACGCTTCGCCTTTCGCGGCGGCATGAATCATCTCGGGGGCGTAATCGCTCGTGCCTCCGTGAGGCACCGTGAACGCAGAGATGAGGCCCGGAAAGCGCAGCGAGCGGAAGTCCACGCCGCTCTTCGTGGTCTCGGCGGCAAGCTGACGGTAGTGGCGCGCGTAGTAGCGACCGAGATGCTCGCAGTAGAGTTTGTTGCAGCCGTACATCGTCGTCGGCTCGGTGAACTCGTGTTCGAGAACCGGCCTCGCAGCCGCCTTCTCGGTGAGCGACGGCACGCCGTAAACAGCGATCGAGCTCGGAAACAAAAACGTCACGCGGCCACCGTGCGACCGTGACTGCTCGACCGCGAGCTTGAGCAAATTCATCGTCCCGGTGACGTTGACTTCGTGGGCGGTCTCAGGCGTGAACTCCGAGCGTGTCGAGAGCAGCGCCGCGAGGTGAAAAATCGCGTGGATCTCGAACTCGCTCACGAGGCGTTCGAGCAAGCGACTATCCAAGATGTCGCCGACGAGGCGCGCGTGGCATTTCGCACCGGTCTCGTCGTCGACGTCCCTCAAATCGAGGGCGAGGATGTCGTACTGGTGAAGTTTGGCGAGGCGATGGATGAGGCCGTTGCCGACCTCTCCGCTTGCCCCGGTGACGAGGACGGCTTGTTTGCGCGACACGGTGCCTCGACGTCTAGAGGGTCACGCGGAAGAGCTGCTGCCCCATGAGAAGAATGTCGCCATTTTTCAATTCATGGTCGCCGAGCAATTGGACGAAGGTCCCGTTCGAGCTGCCGAGGTCAGTGACGAAGACCTCGCCGTTCTCTTGGTTGACGCGGCAGTGCAGCCCCGAGACGTAGCCGTCGTCGGCGAACGTCACGTCGCCCCGCTCGCGGCCGAAGTGAAGCCCGTGCGCGGGAACAGGAACGCTGGGCGCGCGCGTTTTACGGCCGATGACCAGGCTGACGCGGCCGATGATCCCGTCGAGCGCCGCGCCTTGGTGAACGACACCGTCGGCATCGGCTTCACGGCCCGAAAGCGTCTCGAATACGAGCAATTCCTGGCCAATTCGGAAGCATTGACCAGGCTTTAGCGGCGCGCGCTGCTCGGCGAGCAACTTGCGGAAGACGCCGTTGAGCGAGGCGGCATCGCCTACCGTGACGCGCCCGTCGTTGGCAACGAATCGCGCGTGCTTCGGCGACAAGAAGGCGTCATTTCCGAAGACCCCACCGGTCTCGCGCCCGACGAAGCTCTCGCCGCGCGGCAGTTCATGGCGGCCGATGTCATTGCCCTCGGCATCGAGCGCAACCAGGACGACTCCGCTCGTTTCAACTGGAGTGACCGGCTTCGCGCTTGGAGCGAGAACGGCCTTTTTTACCTCCAGCTTGCAGCCGCACGACGCGCAAAAACGGTTCGATGGCGGGTTGTCTGTTTTGCACTCGGGGCAAAGCCCGGGTGGGCTCTCCGGGGCTACGGGCATCGGGGCCGGAGCTACGGGCATCGCGGCCGGAGCGGCCTGCGGCGCCGCCGAGCGTGGAGCCGAGGACCCAACGGCCGAGCGCGTCACGGGAGAGGCCGAGCGCGTCACGGGAGAGGCCGAGCGCGTCGACACGGCCACACCGCTGCCGAGCGTGGTCGGGTCCTCGATGGCGGGCTCCGGTTTCGCGGCAGTACCGCGTGAAAGCTCGGCGCCGCAACCGAGACAAAATCGGTAGTGGTCTTGGTTTTGCTTAGCGCAGGATGAGCAACTGATCACGGCGCGCCTCTCGAGTCGAAGGTGGTAGCCAAACCGAAGGTTTCGGAGGGCCGGGAATGGGTAGCTTGGGTTTGCTCGGATTGCAATTTATCGCGCGCGATCTCGCTGCCGCTTCGGCTCGTGTAAGCTCGCCTACGTGCAACCTTGTGTACGACGCGGCGGGCCCTGGTCCCGAGCGGCGCTAATTGGCGCTGTCGGGCTCGCCGTTGGAGCCGCAGCACTCGGCGTCGGGTGCCGCGCGACGTTGCCCGACGAGCCGAGCCCCGCCCTCCCCGCCTCGATGCGCGAAGTCGCGAAACGGGAACGCCACGCCCGCGCCGCTGCCCGGCACGAACAACCCCAATCGAGTCCGAGTGCGCTCGTCACCCCGAGCGCCACGGCTACCTCCGCCGCCAGCTTCGCCCCAAGCGCGCTCCCAGCCGATTCAGCCGTGACCGCGCCACCCGTGCCACCGCCGGAGACGCCGGCCGCAGACGCGTCAGCGCGAGCGCCGAGCCCGACCAAGAAAACTTCGGATGACCTCTGCGACCGCCTCTGTGAGCGGACCGTAGGCTGCGCGTTTGATGCACTCAGCGGCTCATTCTCGAGCGATGACGTCGGTGACGCACGAGAGCTTCGCGGGCAGCGGGATTTCGGGGTGCAGGAGTGCGTAAAGCGCTGCGCGAAAGAGATCGCGACTTCGCGGGCGGCACTTGAAGCGTGCGAGCCCTTGAAGGATTGTGAGCCACTGATCGAGTGCTTCGCCAACGCGACCGTGCGGGACAATTAACGCTCATACGTCAGCGCAGGGTGAAGGCGCGGTGCCCCCGTTGACGCCTCGCGTGAGGCCCGCTAAGCGCCGGACCATGAGCGATCAGGTTCAAGCTTCCCACATCCTCCTCATGTACTCAGGGTCGATGCGCTCGCGGGCCTCGCGGAGCAAAGATGACGCCGAAAAGCTAATCGAGTCGCTCAAGCAGCAACTCGACGGCGGTGCCGAATTCGCCGCATTGGCGCGCGCGAACTCGGACTGCCCGTCGTCCGCCCAAGGCGGCGACCTCGGAGCCTTTGGTCGCGGGCAAATGGTGAAAGCGTTCGAGGACACGGCGTTCGCGATGCCGGTCGGCGCGGTGAGCGGCGTCGTCGAGACCCCCTTCGGCTACCACCTGATTCAGCGTACCGCCTAGAAGCTGCCGACGAGCGACAGTCCGACGAGCGACGGCGCGAGGATCGGCCGAACGACGAGTGCCTGAGGCGCGCCTTCGTCCGTCGGCTCACGTCCGAGTTGCGCGGCGATCAGCAGCACGACGCCCGCCGCGGAAACGACCCCACCGGATGCGAGGAGCACGCTCGCGGAGTTTGCGGTGAACGTCAGGCGGTCGACGTCGCCGCTGCGAGCTGTCTCGCATGCGCGCGCCCCATCCGAATCGGGTGGTGTACAAACGTGTTCGAGGGTGCGGTCCATCTCCACGGAGCGCACGGCTTGCACAGCCCCGGCGAGCAACGCCGCCAGGCCAACGCCGCCGAGCACAACTCCCGCAATGACTTTTTTACGCCCCGCGTCCGACTCGCCCTCGCGCTCGGCGAGGACGGGCACAAGGACGGTGAGTCTCGAGCCGTCCGCCGCGATGGGCACCATTGATGACCACGGCGCGTAGCCTTTGGCGCTCGCCTCGACGAGATGCTCTCCAGGGTCCACTGGGAGCGGCACCCCGAAACCCACCGCGGGGAGCGATTGCGAATCGATGCGCACGGCAACATCCGCGTGCTGCGGCGAGACCTCGACGCTGATGCGCGACAAGGTCTTCTCGAGGGTGTCGGCGAGGTCCTGGGCTCCGCGCCTTCGACCCTCATCGCCGCGCTGGTTCGCGAGGGTCGCGGCCGCGCGGAACTCGGTCCACGCGGTCGCAGTCTTGCCGTTTTTTTCGTGGCATCGCGCGACATTGAGCAGCGCTCCGACGGACGGATCGGCCGCCTGGCTTGCGCTGAATGCCGCGCACGCCGCCGCCTCATCGCCCCGCGTGAGCGCGACTTTCCCTTCCTCGAAAAGTTGCTCTGCGAGCGCCGGGTTACGGCGCCCTCCGCCTGCCGCGAAGGACGCGGAACTGAGCAAAAACGCTAGGCCACCGAACACGAGGGGAATGGCCACGTTGCGCGGCCGCGTTAGGCGAAGCACCACACGACGCACCGCTCGCTGGACCTCAGTCGATCGTCGTCGGGATTTTCCGCTTGCCGCTAATGACGCCATGCTCCGGCACCGCTGCACGGTCGGACCCTACCACCGAGTTTGCCCCAGGCGGCTCGACAAAGCGTGCCGAACCGGCTCCGCGGGCGGGGACGATGATCCGCGTCACGCTTGAGGCCTCCGCGCGAGGCGCAGCGAGGACGTCGACGGGATCGATCGGCGGCGCGTGGCTCATCGCGGTCAACGGCACCGCGCTCACGTCGGAGGCTGCCGTCGAGCGTCGCCCGGTGTTGACCATGACCACGACCGCGAGCACGACGACGAGCAGAGCGAGTCCGACAAAGAGGGTCACCAAACGACCTTGTGCTCGTCGCGGATTCAGATGGATTCGCGGTGCGGTCGATGGGTTCGTGCCCACGGCCACCATCGTCGGGGCGCGAGCCTGGGACTGCCCTGCGACGGCGACGGCGACATCAGCGGGTGCACCCGCCCATGGTGAACCGAGAGGTTCTGGGGCAGCGACGGCAGCGGGCGGCGACGGGCGCGGCAGCTCGTCGGGCAGCGGGCGAGGTGCCGCGAGTGTTGGAGACCGGTTCGGGTCAAACGCGGCCGTCGGAGTGTCGGCGCGCGGGCGCATCGGCGGCGAAGCCAGAACAGGCGGGCGCATCGGCTGCGAAGCCAGACCGGGCGGGCGCATCGGCGGTGGAGCCCGACCGGGTGGGCGCATCGGCGGTGGAGCCCGACCGGGTGGGCGCATCGGCGGCGGAGCCAGACCGGGCGGGCCGACCAACTTGGCTTCGGGGGCGACGAGCGCAGCAGTTGGCGACGCCGCTCGTTCGGCCGCATCGAGCACCGCGTGCGCACGTCGAATTTCGGTGGCGAGCGCGGCGTCCGACGCCAGGTCCGCCGTCAGGACTTCCCCGAGGTTTTGTGTCGCGTCGCTCGTGGGTGCAATCGTCAGCGACTCGATCGTCCCATCGACTTCGATTCCAGCGCTGCGCAGCACCAGGGAGGCACGCTTGGCCGCGACGCGCCCTTCGCGGTGCGCGAAAGGACTCAGCCGGACGGCGAAGTCACCTACGTTCGGGAAGCGCTTGGTCGGGTCTTTTTGCAAACACGCACGCAGCACGGCCTCGAGCGCTATCGGTACTTCGCTGCGGTAGAGGGCCATCGGAGGCGGCTCCGCGTCGAGCACCCGCGCGCAAATTTCGGCGAGTTTGTCGCCCCGGAAGGGAGGCTGCCCGGTGATCAGTTCATACAGGATCACGGCGAGCGCCCAGAGGTCGGCCGGCGGCCCCACATCCGCTGCACCCAACCATTGCTCCGGAGACATGTAATGCGGCGTACCCATCACTTGGTTGGCGGTGGTCAGCGCGCGCGCGCCGGAAGACGTTCGGACCTTCGAGAGCCCGAAGTCCAGGACCTTCACCGCTGGCGAGCCATCGGGTCGATGGGTCACGAATAGATTCTCGGGTTTCAGATCGCGGTGGACGATCCCTTGGGCGTGAGCCTCCGCCACCGCGTCGCAGGCTTGCAAGATGTAGTCGACCGCATCGCCGATCGGCAGTCGCTTGAGCTCAGCGAGGATGTCCGCGAGATCGGACCCTTCGAGGTACTCCATCACGATGAACGGCATGCCGGATTCGGTCTCGCCGACGTCGATGACGCGCACGGCGTGCTCGCCTTTGAGCTTGAAAGTCGCCCTGGCCTCACGTCCGAAACGCTCGCGCGCTGCCTCCGCGTCCCCGCCCGTTGGCAACAAGAACTTGATGGCCACGCGCTCGTCGAAGTCGAGGTGCCACGCCTGGACCACGACCCCCATGCCGCCGCGTCCGATCACGCGCTCGACGCGGTACTTCTGCGCCACGACATCTCCCGGAGAGAGGGCGCCGCCTAGCGTGTCTTCCCAGGAGTTTCGTTCCAGCATGGCAGGTGCTGCGCTCCGCTCAGCGCCAAAAAACCGAAGGATAGCACGAGTCAGCCCCATTCATCGCATTGGAGGCGACGGCGGGCGGTCAGCCGCCGCGTAATTTCCCCATGTCTCGCCGGTCGCGTTTCGTTGGACGACCCGCGCCGCGTTCACGTCGGGCGAAGGGCGCGGCGTACTCGCGTGGGGGAGGCGGCGGACTGTGGTCGTCGTAGAGCGCACGCGCCACGGGAGCCCCGCCCCGCACTTCAGAGAGGCCCTTCACCTCGAGGATGCGCAATCCTCCAGGCGTCACGATCTCCAATGTTTCGCCGCTACGTACGACCTTCGAGGGCTTCACGTTCTCACCGGCGACTTTGACGTGCCCAGCGTCGCAAGCCTTCGCCGCAAGCGACCGTGTCTTGAATATCCGCGCGGCCCAGAGCCACTTGTCGACGCGAACCCCGCCGAGCGGCATCGAGGTCGTCACCGTACGAGCCTCCAGACGAGGAGGCCCGCAGCAACGGTCCCCAAGCCAACGAGCCCCGCCGCAGGGCGCGCGTACAGGCCCATCCCGGCACTCCATAGCGCGATAGCGACGAAGATCGCCGGGGCGACCGGATAGCCGGGCATGCGGAAAGCACCGACGAGGCCTCGGCGCCGCAGCACGAAGATGCTCCCGACCGCCAGAGCCTCCATGATGGCGAGCGTGAAGCCAATGTACTCGAGGAGGCGGTTTACATCGACGTGCAGCATCGCGAGCGCGATGACTCCCTGCGCCAAGGTGGCAGCGAAAGGACCACCGCTTCCGCGCCGCTGCGTAAGCCAGTTGAGCCGAGGATAGTCCCGTCCGGCGGCTTCGTAGACCCGCGGGCCGGTGACGATCATCGCGCCTGCCGTCGAGACCAGTCCCATCGCGATGATCCCTGCGACGATGCTGCCTCCACGCTCGCCGAACAAATGGACCGCGGCCACCCGAGCGATCTCGAAATTTCCGCGCAGCTCGCTCATCGGTGCCGACGACAAGAACGCCGCATTGATGAGAACGTAGAGAATGGTGACGAGGAGCGTTCCGCCGACGAGTGCACGCGGCAGCACCTTCTCGGGATTCTTTATCTCGCCTGCGACGTAACTCGACGAACCCCAGCCCGTGTACGCGAAGCTCACGACGAGCAGACCGAGCGCGAAGTTTGGCGTGCAGACAACTGCCGCCACAGGTTGCTCACCGGCTGCGATTCGCGAAGGCTGACCGAGCAAGAGTCCGACAACCGCGAACCCGAGGACGAGCAGCACCTTGCCGATCGTCATCGCATCTTGAAACCCCGCGCTCGCCGAGACGCGCCACATGTTGAGGACGCTCAACAAAACGATGAGGACCGCGGCGACGTTTGTCGGGTCGAGCTCGGGAAAGAACCCGCGCATGTACAAACCAAACACCTTGGTTATAGCCGCCGTCGGCGCGGCGAACCCGACGAGGAGCGAGACCCATGCGGACACGAAGCCGAGCGCGGGATGATAGAGCTTGCTGAGAAACTGGTACTCTCCGCCGTTGCTGGCGAGCGTCACGCTGAGTTCAGCATACGTAAACGCGCCGCAGAGGGCGTACGCCCCCCCGATGACCCAACAGAGGAGGACCGCCATCGGTGACGGAATGGTCGTCAGCAAGTTGCCGGTCGTGATGAACACGCCGCCGCCGATCATGCTCGCGACGACGAGCGCGGTCGCGGTCAGCGTGCCAATCGTTCGCTTTGGCTCCAGGGATGCCTGGTCTGCGCTCGACATTTCCGCAGACTATTCCACGAATTGGTCGGTCGTGCGACAAAGCCTTCGCCGCTTATGAACGACCCGAACATGAACGACCCGAACGTCGTCATCGCCGCCGAGAGTCTCGGCAAGAGTTACGGCGCGCTTACCGCCGTTGCGGGAATCAACTTTCGCATTCACCGGGGCGAGTGCTTCGGCTTTCTCGGGCCCAATGGGGCCGGCAAGACCTCGACTATGCGGATGATGCAGGCGGTCATGGCCCCGACGTCCGGGACGCTTCGGGTCCTCGGGCTGGACGTTGCCCGCGAAGGCAAAGCCGTGCGTCAGCGCATCGGCGTCTGCCCCCAAACAGACAACCTCGACGTCGATCTGCGCGTTCGCGAGAATCTGCTCGTCTACGCGAGTTACTACGGCCTATCGAGGAGCGAGCGCGAGCGCCGCGCAGATGAATTGCTCGTCTTCGCGGATCTCGAAGCGAAGGCGAATGCGCGAGTTCCCGAACTCTCCGGCGGCATGAAGCGGCGACTCACGATCGCCCGGGCGCTCGTCAACCGCCCCGAAGTGCTGCTCCTCGACGAGCCGACGACCGGCCTCGATCCGCAAGCGCGCCAACAACTCTGGCAAAAGCTACGCGAGCTGAAGGAATCCGGCGTGACGATGGTCCTCTCGACCCATTACATGGAGGAGGCCGAACGGCTCTGCGACCGCCTCGTGATCATGGACCACGGAAAAATCCTCACGGAAGGCACTCCACGCGCGCTCGTCGAGAGTCACGTCGGCCGCGAGGTCGCGACCCCAAGTCAGGTGCGACCGGCCGGCCTCGAGGATGTCTTCCTCCACTTGACCGGACGGGGCCTCGACGCGTGAGGCGCGCGAAGATGCAGCCATTCTTTCGAGGAGCGTGGGCGGTGGCCGCGCGCAACCTTCGGGTGTGGCGCACGATGGCCCTCGCGAGCGTGCTCGGAAACTTCGGCGAGCCGATCCTCTACTTGCTCGCGATGGGGTTCGGCCTCGGTCGGGTGGTTCCGCCCCTCGACGGCATGACGTACGCGGAGTTCATTGCGCCGGGGCTCGTTGTCTCGACTGTGATGTACACCGCCACCTTCGAGATGACCTACGGCTCGTACACGCGGATGGCCGAACAAGGTGTCTGGGACGCGATCCTCGCCACGCCCGTCACGCCAACGGAGCTCTGCATGGGGGAGCTTATCTACGCTGGAGTCAAGGCGGGGGTAGGTGCGGTTGCGGTGTTGCTCGTCGTCGCCGCGTTCGGGCTCGTGCAGTCGCCGCTGGCGGTGTTCGTCCTGCCGCTCGGCTTCGTCGCGGGCGTGCTGTTCGCTTCGATGGCGCTTGCCGTCACCACGGTCTCGAAGAGCTACGAGGCGTTCAATTACTATTTCACGCTCGTCGTCGCGCCGATGTTCCTCTTCAGCGGGATCTTCTTCCCGCTCGAGGGCTCTCCGCGCTGGTTGAAGCTCTTCGCTCAAGTGCTGCCGCTAACGCACGTCGTCCAGGTGTCACGCGCCTGCCTGCGGGGCACGTTCGACGGGACCGCCGCGGTCCACGTGGCCGTGGTCCTCGCGATGACGTGCGGGGGGGTCGCCCTGGCCGCGGCGGGAGCTCGCCGGAGGCTCAATCACTGAGTCGCTCGGGACGGAATAACCGAAGCGGCGCACAGGCGACGCAAAAGACCGCGAGCGCAATCCATTCGCACGTCACGATGTAGAGCGGCCAGGGTCCGAACCAGTCGAGAGGCGTCGCCGTCCCTGGTTTTTGTCGCAGATACATGAAGTTCGCGCCGCTCACCCAGTCGACTGCGCCGATGCCGAGAGCCACCACGTTGAGCCACAAGAGCGCGCGAAGCGGTGTCCAGGCGCGTGGCCGAATGCCCATCGCAACGAGCGTGCCGGCAGCCACGACGAGCCCGCCGTGCTGCGCGAAGTAGAGCAGCCATCGCCAATGCGGAAAGCCCTCGGCGACATCGGGAGTGAGGAGCGCCGGGAGTGTTCCCGCAATGCTCCAAGCGTAGGTGAGTTCAAAGGCGAGCGGGTGGCGCGTGAGAAGCGCGACGACCGCAAGCGGGACCGCGACATCGCAGAGTTGCAAGGGAGCGTAGGAACGCCAGGACACGCCGGCACGCGCGTCGAGGATCATCAAGAGGAGGAGGGCTAGCGGCAACGTGACGGCGAGGATGCCGCGGATTGTCGCCGCCGCGCGCGGCCCCGAACGGACGCCAAACGCGCACGCTGCCGTGACGGCACCCACGATGCCGAGCGCGACCAGGTGAGCGAAAGCAAACGGCCGTAGCGGGGCGTCCACGGGAAGCAGTCTGGCCGACCTCGGCTGTGCGGGGAACCTCCTCGATCGCGGAAGAGGTCGCCTCACGCTCGCCCCTTCCCGCTTGACCCCCTCGCGGTCGCCGTTTACCCGAAGGCATGCGCGCCTTGATTCTCGCCGCCGGCGTCGGCAGCCGACTCATGCCTTTGACCGCCGACCGACCGAAGGCGCTCGTCTTGGTCGCGGGGGTCGCGCTGCTCGAACGGATGCTCGCCGCGTGTGCCAAGGCGGGCGCCGACGAAGCCGTCGTCGTGACGGGATACCTCGACAAAAAGCTGGACGCCTGGCTCGAGGCGACCCCGCTTCCGCTGCCCGTCCGCACGGTCTTCAACCCCGAACACGCCACGATAAACAACGCTCACTCGTTGTGGGTCGCGCGCGCCGCCCTGGCAGGAGACGACTTCGTCAAGCTCGACGGCGACCTCTTGCTCTCGCCGGCGCTACTCACCCGTTTGATCGATGCGCCTTGGCCCACAGCGGCCCTCGTCGATGCACGGGCGCACCTCGACGCTGAAGCGATGAAGGCGGTCGTTCGCCCCGACGGGACAATCGGCGCGTTTGGAAAATGGCTCACCGTGGCTGAATCTACGGGGGAGTCGATCGGTGTCGAGCGCATCGGCCGCGCGGACGCTGGGGCTCTCTTCGACGCTATCGAAGAGGTCGTGCACCGCGAAGGCAATCACTCGGCTTACTACGAGGACGTCTACCATCGGTTGATTCAGCGCGGCTGGCAGATGGGCTCGCTCGACACCGGCGGCTTACCGTGGACGGAGATCGACGATGCGGTCGACCTCGAGCGCGCGCACGGCGTGGCAGAGCGCATCGCGGAGGCTCGAGCATGACGGAGAGCGTCGGCGTCGAAACCCCACGGCCGCGCGGGCTCGTTCAGCGCTGGCGGGCGACGCGCAAAGGCTTCAAGCCTTCCGACGTCGAAGAGCCGATCGATTTTCATTGGCATCGACCACTCGCGGGGCTGCTCGTCCAGACCATCCAAGACTGGCCGGTGACCCCGAACCAGGTGACGCTCGCATCGGGAGCGGCGAGCCTGGTCGCGGGCCTGCTTATCGGCCTCGGCGGATTTTACGGACCAGGGCTGGCCGTCGCCGGCGGCGTGATGTTGCTCGTCTCGATCGTGCTCGACTGTGCCGACGGCCAGCTCGCACGCATTCGTGGAGTTTCATCCCCCATCGGGCGCGTGCTCGACGGCTTTGTCGACATCGTCGCGCCGTTCTCGGTGATGAACGGGTTCGCGGTCTACCTCCTCCGGCTCGGCTATCCGCATGCAGCCGTGTGGCCCATCGGCTTGGTCACCTCGTTGAGCTTGGTCTGGCACGCGGGCGCGTACGACGTGCAGAAAAACATCTACCTCCACTGCGCGACGCCGAGCTTCAGCCTGGGAGGCGCAACGCTTCTGACACTCGACGACATCCGCGGATACGAGTCCGAACACCGTGCGAAAGGTGAGCATTTTTACGCATTTTTGATGAAAGTGTTCGCCAAGTGGACCCTCCCTCAGATGGGGACGATCACGCCGTGGCTTGAAGCGCGGCGCCGTCCAAACACCGACGCCGAGCGTGAACTCTTCCGAGCGAGCTTCAAGACACGCATGGCCACGATGGCCTGGCTCGGCTTCGGAACGCACCTTTTCTTACTGACCCTCGCGTGCTGGTTTGCACCCCTCGGCGGCGCGGCCATTTGGGGCGCATGGTTCGTCATGTTTGGCCCGATGAACGTCGCCTGCATCTGGATCGTGCTGACTCAAAAGCGAGCGGAGCGCGACTTCGAAGAGCGCTTAGCCGAGTTGCGAGCTAGGCCGCCGGCGTCACGGTGACAGGCACACCCGAGAACGCGACGACGCCGGTCAATGGGTCGATGCGCTCTTCATCGGTGATGTCGTTGATGCTCTTACCAGGCTGGACGCTCGCCACGCGCAGGGCCATGCCGTCGCGGTCGTGACCGAAGCCGTGGGGCAAGCTTACGACCCCTCGGCGCATGCGATCGATGAGCTGGAGCGGCACCTCGATCGAGCCTGTGCGCGAGGTGAGCACGACACGTTGGCCGTGTACGAGGCCACGCGAGGCCGCGTCTTTCGGGTGCATCAGGAGCGAGCAGCGGTCGCGTCCTTTCGCCATGCGCGGACTGTTGTGGAGCCACGAATTGTTGGTGCGAAGCTGGCGTCGTCCGATCAGCACCAGCCCCCCGTCATCGACGGGCCGCGCGAGCTCACGTTCGAGCCGGGCAACGTCTGCGGCGAACGCATCCGGAACCAGCGCAATCCTCCGATTCGGCGTAGCGAGACGCTCGGGAAACCGCGACACGAGGGCGCCAAGATCGACGCCGTGCGTGGAACGACGCAGCCGCGACAGCGTAACCCCAGCGCGCTTCCAGGGGCGTGGCCCGTGCGGTCCGATGCGCAGCCCGACATCGAGAATTCGCTCGGGACCGAGGCCCTCCGCGGCTTTTCCGAGGGCCTGCGCGAGGCCTTGCAGTGGCCGAGCAAGCACGCCGCCCCCCGGCCGCTTCGCGAGGAGCCGCGTCGTGAGCGCACTCAGGATTTCCCAGTCGGCCTTCTGCTCGGGCCCCCGCTCGAAGCACGGCTCGGAGTAGCGCGCGACATTGCGCACCGCGAAAGCCGCGAGCGCGACATCGTAGTGGCTCTGCTCGAGCTGCGAGACGGGCGGCAGGATCACGGTAGCGTGGCGGGTCGTCTCGTTCAGGTACGGATCGATCGACACCATGAACTCGAGGCTGGCGAGGGCCCGGTCCATCCGGCGGCCATTCGGCGTCGAGAGCACGGGGTTCCCCGCGAGCGTCACGAGCGCGCGGAGCTGCCCTGCACCGGGCGTCTCGATCTCTTCGGCGAGCGTCGCGGCCGGCAACTCGCCGCCGAACTCAGGGAGGCCCCGCACCCGACTTTGATAGCGGCCGAAGGAGCCGCCTTTTCCAAGGGTCTGCGTCAACGCGACGATGTCGAAAGCCGGTGTCGTGAACATCACGCCGCCTTCGCGGTCGAGGTTCCCTGTCACGATATTGAGCGCGTACACGAGCCAACCTGCGAGTCCGGCGAACGCGCTGTGGCACACGCCGACCCGCCCGTAGACCGCGGCGCGCTTGGCGGCGGAGAGACGTCGGGCGACCCCGACGATGTGTTCGGTGGCGATGCCCGTGTGAGACGCGACCCGCTCAGGCGTGAACGGGCGAACGTGCCGCTCGAGCTCTTCGAACCCATCCGTAAAAGCGGCGAGGCGCCCGGGTGCGATCAGTTTCTCTCGAAAAAGCACCTCGAGAAAGGCGGCGAGCAAGAGCGCGTCCGTGCCTGGGCGAATCTCGAGAAACGTGTCGGCGAGCATCGCGGTTTCGGTGCGCCGCGGATCGACGACGACGAGTTCCCCGCCCCGCGCCTTGAGTCCGCGAAGCCGGTCTTTGATGCCGGGAGCCGATAATATGCTGCCATTTGACACGAGTGGGTTCGCGCCGAGCATCAAGAGAAACTCGGTGCGGTCGAGGTCGGGGACCGGCATGAGCAACTGATGTCCGAACATCAACAGTGCCGCCAGCATGTGCGGCAATTGATCGATGCTCGTCGCGCTAAAGCGGCTCTTCGTGCCGAGCGCATCCATGAACGGCACTCCGTAGAGCAGCCCTCCGAAATTGTGAGCCATCGGATTGCCGGTGTAGAGCGCAACGGCATCGCGGCCGTGACGCTGCTGCAGCCGGGTGATGTTCTCGACTACGAGGTCGAGCGCGTCATTCCACGAACAGGGTGTCCACGCGCTCCCGATGCGGCGCATAGGCGTGCGCAGGCGGTCGGGATCGTCGTGCAGATCTCCGAGGGCTGTCGCCTTCGGGCAGAGGTAGCCGCGGCTCCACGGGTCGGCGTCGTCACCGCGGATTTTCAGGACGCGTTCGCCGTCGTGTTCGACCACGACCCCGCACATCGCCTCGCACAGATTGCATGTCCGGTGGTGAAGAGTCACATTCCGTGTGGTAGCCGAGAGCCGCATCGAAGCCAGACAAAAACCGCTCCGTCTCGGCCGCCAAGCCTCGGGAACGAGCCGTCTCCTTGACGCCTACTGAAAGTGATAGTCAACTTCCAATCATGAGTCCGACGAACCCGATCGCGCGTGCGCTGCCGCGTTCCCCGTCGGGCGCCCTCGCGCCGTCTTTTTCGCTCGCGGACGCGCCGCTAGGCAAGGTCTTCGTGGTCTCCGAGGTCGGTGGCGAGCGTGGATTCCGTCGCCGGTTGATGGAACTCGGGCTCGTCCCGGGGACCGAGGTGGTGGTCGGAAAGGTCGCCCCGCTCGGCGACCCGCTCGAGCTTGTTGCGCGTGGCTGCAGCTTGTCGATTCGCGCCAGTGATGCGCGCGCCGTGCGGGTTCTCACCCGAGAGTGACGTGAGCGAGGCGGCAAAGACGTTGCGCGTCGCGCTGGTCGGCAACCCGAACACCGGTAAGACGACCCTCTTCAACCGGCTTACGGGCGCGCGCGCACGCGTCGGCAACTATCCCGGCGTCACGGTCGAGCGACGCTCGGGCCAGATGACCCTCGACGGACGTGACGCAGAGGTCCTCGATCTACCCGGTACCTACTCGCTGACGGCCCGCTCCGCCGAAGAGCAGATCGCCATCGAGCATGTGCTCGGCATGCACGAGCAGGCCCCCGACCTCGTCGTCGTCGTGGTCGACGCGGGGCAGCTCGTCCGCAACTTCTACCTCGTCACGCAGCTGATCGAACTCGAGGTCCCGCTCGTCGTCGCCTTGAACATGATCGACGAGGTGGCGACGGCCCCCGACCACGAGGCCATTGCAAAACGCCTCGGGGTGCCCGTCGTCCCGATCGCCGCGAAGACCAACCGCGGACTCGATGCTCTCCGCGACGCGATCGCCGCAGGCCTTCGGGAGCCTCGATGCGGCACCGCGCCGATCGACTACCCCGCCGCGCTAACGCTCGACGCCGACGCCGTCGCACGCGCCCTTCCCGACGCCTGGACAAGCAGCAAGCCCGCTCGCGCTCGCGCCCTCGCACTGTGGGCACTCGGCAGCGTCGACGAGCACGATGAGCTCCGCGGAATCGCTCCCGAGCTGCGGGCCGCATGCCTCGAACGCCAAGCGCAGCCCGGTCGCGATATCGATGCCGAGATCATCACCGCGCGCTACCGCTTCCTCGATGCGACGCTCGCCGGAGTGGTGCGCACAGGCGAACGCACACCCGTGCGCAAGACCACCGAGCGTATCGACCGCGTGCTCTTGCATCCCCTCTGGGGCTTCGCTGTCTTCATCGCGATCATGGTGACCATGTTCCAATCGCTCTTCAGCTGGGCGGACCCCGCGATCAAGGGCATCGAGCAGGTCGTCCTGTGGCTTGGCGCAGGTCTCACTGCACACTTGCCCGCGGGAATTCTCACCGACCTCCTGGTCGAGGGGGTGCTTGGCGGCGTCGGCAACGTGATCGTCTTTTTGCCACAGATTTTGCTGCTATTTCTCTTCCTCGGCGTACTCGAGGACTCAGGCTACATGGCGCGCGCGGCCTATCTGATGGATCGCGTCATGCGGTCCCTTGGGCTCCATGGGCGGGCATTCGTGCCGATGCTGAGCGGCTGCGCGTGTGCGATCCCGGCGATCATGGCCACGCGTACGATGGAGCGCGAGCGCGACCGTCTCCTGACCATGCTCGTCATCCCACTGATGACCTGCTCGGCCCGGTTGCCTGTCTACACCCTCGTCATCGGGGCGTTGTTTCCACCGAGTCGCGTGTTCGGGCTGGTGCCCGTTCAGGGGCTACTGATGGCAATCATGTACCTGTTCTCGACACTCACGGCGCTGGCGGCCGCCGGTGTTCTCGGCCGAACGATCGTGCGCGGGCGCCGAATGCCGCTGCTGCTCGAGCTGCCGCCGTACCGCATGCCGACTTTGAAGAGCGTCGTGCGCCAGATGTTCGAACGCGCAGCCTCCTTCCTCAAAGAGGCTGGGACGATGATTCTCGCGTGCACCATCGTCCTCTGGGCACTCCTGAGCTTCCCGCGGGACACCGCGACATCCAGCCCCGAGCCCGCGTCGCCGACGGCAGTCGAAGCGTCCGCCGCCCCCGCGGCTGATGGAGACTCGCGCTCCGTGCGCCTTTCCCACAGCTACGGCGCGAAGCTCGGCAAGGCCCTCGAGCCTGCGATCGAACCGCTCGGCTTTGACTGGAAAATCGGCGTCGGGCTTATCGGCGCGTTCGCTGCGCGCGAGGTCTTCGTCTCGACGATGGGGCTCGTCTACGGCATCGGCGATGCGGATGAAGCCTCCGAACCGTTGCGCGAGAGAATGCGTAGCGAAGCCAAAAACGGGAAGCCCGCGTATTCACCGCTGACGGGGCTGTCGCTGATGGTGTTCTTCGCGCTCGCCTGCCAATGCGTGAGCACGCTTGCGGTCGTGAAGCGCGAGACCCGTTCCTACAAGTGGCCAGCTTTCCTGTTTGTCTACATGACGTCGCTCGCGTGGGTGACAAGCTTCATCGTGTTTCAGGTCGGCACGAAACTCGGCTTCTGACTCACGAAGCCAGCCTCGCCTCCACCTCGCGCTCGGCCATCATCTCGGCCGCCGTCACCGGCGTGTACACGCGCGGCTCACCGATACGGTAACGACGACGAAGCTCGCTCACCGGCTCCGCGAGCAGCTCTTCCCAAGGAAGCGCGGGCAACCATGCCGCCACCATTCCACGTGCAAAGCCGTCGAGGATGAGCCGCCGGGCGTCTTCATCATCGGAGCGAAGGTACGCGACCGCACCGAGGATCCCGAAGAGCGCGCCGCGCGTCTGCGCGAAAGAGAACGCGAGCAGCGCCGACTCACCGAGGAGGTCCCCCCCGTACCCCGTGAGGGCAT
The DNA here is from genome assembly GCA_947475525.1 of Polyangiaceae bacterium. Classification (GTDB taxonomy): domain Bacteria; phylum Myxococcota_A; class Polyangia; order Polyangiales; family Polyangiaceae; genus SYFR01. Next base: position 192,347 of record CANJMI010000006.1, read on the forward strand.
GCCAAAGATCATGGGTGTCGCGGATGCGCTCGCCTATCCAGCGGTCCTCGTCGCTCTCGAGCGTGCGGTTTGTATTCTCGCCTTCATCGACCTCGGCGAGATACCCCGCGTCGAGGCGGTCACCCTCCATAAAGGTGAGGTAGACGCGGCCGAGTGACCCTTCTGGCAAGCGCGCGAGGGCCTCGCGGTCGTTCAGGCGTGCGCGCACGTCGGGACGTTCCCGCAGGAGGCGTTGAGCGGGGGTCGACGTGGCGAACGTGCGAAGGATCGAGGTTGGCGTGCCGCCGAGCGCGTTGACTAGGCGGAAGACTTGCGCCGTATCATCAGGGTTTTTGACCAAAGCGGCGACGGCTCGAATCGATTCGATGGGATTGTGTTTCATAAAGTTACCTGCTGCTGACATTCATGTAGATAGCACTCCTGACAGAGTTGTCAACTGCCGTCGTTGCGATTAGCGTGCACCGATGCTCCCAGGAACCCCGAAGCCGCGCGTGCGACGTACGGCAGCCGAAGCCCGCGTGCGGATCCTCGACGCCGCGGGGGCGCGCCTTCTCGCGCACGGCCCGGCAGCCCTTCGATTGCAAGAGGTCGCGGCCGACATCGGCGTCAGCCACCCCACGATCCTTCACCACTTCGGGAGCCGAGAGGCGCTCGTGCGCGAGGTGTTGAACCGTGAGCTCTCGCGGCTCGAAGAAGAGCTGATCGCTGCGGTGACGACCCAGCCGCTCGACGAAGCGCCGCCGACCGAGGTGCTACGGCGCGCGATGACTGCGTTCACCCAAAGCGGGAGCGCTCGGCTGTTCGCTTTTCTCGCAATCGAAGCGACGGAGGGTGACGCACGGAGCGAGCCCCATTTGCGCCGACTCGCCGAGGCCATTCACGCGAGGAGGCTCGTGAGGCACGGCGATGCGCCGTTCGAAGACACGATGTTCGTGGTGCTCTCCGTCGCGCTCGCGGTCGTCGCGGATGCGATGCTCGGCGGGGCGGTCTGGGACTCTACCGGACTCGCCAAAGGCGCCCGGCAGCGGTTTCACGACTGGCTCCTTGGGCAAGCGAGTCTGCACATCGAGGGGACGCCCTGAGAGCCTGGGCCTCTACAAGATGCGGTTGCCGAGCACCGAGCCGATGAGGCCGACGGCGAGCTCGGCGGTGCTGTTGCGATCGTCGAGGACGGGGTTGACCTCGACCACCTCGATGCTCGTGACCCGCCGCGTATCGGCGAGCATTTCCATTGCGAGATGCGCCTCGCGGTAGGTCAATCCGCCGAGCTTCGGCGTGCCCGTTCCGGGGGCGACGCGCGGATCGATCGAGTCGATGTCGTAGCTCACGTGGAGCAGGTCCGAGCCACGCGACACGACCGCAATCGCCTCGGCCATCACCGCCGCCATCCCGCGTTTGTCGATGTCTTCCATCGTGAAGCAGCGAATGCGCGACTCACGCAGGAGGCGCTTCTCCGTCATGTCGATGTCGCGCAGCCCGACGAGGGCGAAGTTGTCGGGGTTGACCTTCGGACCGTCGAAGCCGAGGTTGATAAGGCCCGCGGGCCCTTGGCCGAGCAAACACGAAACGGGCATGCCGTGAATGTTGCCGCTTGGGGTGGTCTCCGGGGTGTTGATGTCGGCGTGCGCATCGAACCAGATGACGCCGAGCCTCGGAGGAGTGAGCTGCGTCTTCTTGCGCAGGTGGTTGGCGATGCCGGAGATCGTTCCTATCGCGATCGAGTGGTCTCCGCCGAGCACGAGCGGCACACCGCCTTCGTCGAGCGCGGACTCGACCTCCCGGGCGACGCTCGCGCAGGCCTCGGTGATAAGTGGGAGAAACTTCGCGGTGTCCTCACCGGGCGACTGCGTCTCAGGTGCAGGGATGATGACGTCCCCACGATCTTTAATCGCGTGGCCGAGGCGCAAAATCGCAGCGTGCAGCCCCGCAATCCGCATCGCCGCCGGACCCATGCCGACTCCGCGACGACCGGCTCCGTGGTCGAGTGGTACCCCCAAGATGTGAACCGTGGACATGCGCGCTCCTTCGCCCGGGCCGACGCGAAGGGCGTCACCGCGAGGCTGCCGCAGGCTACCAGAGCCGCGCCTAAGCCAACACGAGGAAGCGCCGCTTACCCTGGTATTTTACCTTGAACGCAAAAAAGCAGGCCCTCGATGGGCCCGCTTCGTCTCACGCGCGCTGAGGCACCTTAATGCGCCGCCGCGGAGCCTTGGCCTCGCAACCCCTCAATGCCAAGAACGCGCAACGTGCGCGTTACCTCAGCGTGTGCACGTTCGCGCGTAGGACCGCCGCGGTGAACTGCGTTCGCAGGTAAAATCCGCGGGGCAAGGTCTCGGTTATCAGGCCTTCGTCGTCGATGGCGCGTCGCAATACGCGGGAATTCGCAGCCTTCGGTCGCACTTGCAGATGGCGGCCGAGGTGAGCTGTGAGCGACTCGATTCCACCGCGCCCGATGATGCCGCCAAGCTCTTCCCAATCGGCGCGCAACGCCGACTCTTCCTCGGCGCTCGGACTCCAAAGAAAGCCGGCGCCGATGCGACGCTCGGCGACAGCGATGGTCCGGTCGCCTTCGAAAGGCAGCCACAATACCCGCGCGAGTTTTCGACGAACGCGTGACGCCTGCCACGGCACCGACTCGAGGTCACCTAGCGGGATCGTGCATACGAACGTCGACTCGACGGGCTTGCCTTCGGGCGTCACGGGCAAGCTCTTCAGCTCGACGCCGAGCGCCTGAAAATCGGGTTCGTCGCGGCTCGCGGCGGTCGCACCGAGCGCAAACTCGAAGAGCTGACCCACCCACCCCTTGTGGCGCGTGAGATCCGGCGGCGGCTTGCGGCCAAGGCCCTCCGCTACCGCACCGATGCGTGCCCCGGCGAGCGCCCGCACCCGCTCGAGCAGCTCGTGCTCGGTTGTGGGTGGCGGGACGCGATCCTTGGTCAGACGATCCTCAGCCGCCCGCGGACGCGTTCCCGCTCGCGCCGCGCGCTCGGAGCATCGCCGTCGCGAGATCCCGATTCAACTCACCGATAAAATCAGCCGAAATTTGCTTCGGACACGCCGCTTCGCACTCGAGGTGGTTGGAGCACGCGCCGAAGCCTTCGGCGTCCATTTGCTCGACCATCTTGATGGTGCGCATGTCCCTCTCCGGCTGACCTTGCGGCAGCAGGTTCAAGTGACGCACCTTCGCCGCCGTAAAAAGCATCGCCGACGCGTTCGGGCATGCCGCGACGCATGCGCCACAACCGATGCACGCCGCGGCGTCCATCGCTCGGTCGGCGACATCTTTGCTGATCGGGATGGCGTTCGCCTCGGCAACCGCGCCCGTACGGACGGACACGTAGCCTCCCGCTTGAATGATGCGGTCGAGCGACGAGCGGTCGACCGCGAGGTCACGAATCACCGGGAACGCCCCGGCTCGCCACGGCTCGACGTTGATCTCTTCGCCGTCGCGGAATTTCCGCATGTGAAGCTGGCAGGTGGTGGCTGCCTCTTGCGGACCATGCGCGCGACCGTTGACCACCAGGCTGCACGAGCCGCAGATCCCCTCGCGGCAGTCGTGGTCGAAGGCAATAGGATCTTTGCCCTGCATCACGAGCTTCTCGTTTAGGACGTCGAGCATTTCGAGAAAAGAGTGGCCGCTCGTGATGCCGTCGATGTCGTACTTCTCGAAACGGCCCGCGCTCTTGGCGTTCTCTTGCCGCCAGACGTTCAGCTTAAACTTCACTTGTAGCTCCTCTGGCTCAACTTGACGTACTCGAACTCGAGCGCTTCTTTGTGCAAGGTGGGCGCGGTCTTTTCGCCCGTGTGCTCCCAGGCCGCGACGTAGCAGTACGCCTCGTCGTCACGCTTCGCTTCGCCTTCTTCCGTCGCGCTTTCTTCGCGGAAGTGACCACCGCACGACTCGTTGCGATTGAGCGCGTCGCGGCACATGAGCTCGCCGAGTTCGAGGAGATCCGCCACCCGGCCAGCCTTCTCGAGCTCCTGATTCATCGACTCGCCCATGCCGGGAATGCACACGTTTTTCCAGAATTCCTCGCGGAGCACGGGGAGTTTCTCGAGAGCCCCATTCAAGCCCTTTTCATTGCGAGCCATTCCACACTCGTCCCACATCAGCTTGCCGAGCTCGCGGTGGAACGAGTCCACCGTGCGCTTGCCGTTGACCGCGAGCAGGGTCTTCAAACGATCGGTGACGACCTTTTTTGCGGCCTTCACTTCGACGTGGTCCTTCGTGACGTCCTTCGCGGTGCTGGTGGGCGCGACCTTCGCGAGGTAATCGCCGAGCGTGTACGGAATGACGAAGTAGCCGTCGGAGAGGCCCTGCATCAGTGCGCTCGCGCCGAGGCGGTTTGCGCCGTGGTCGGAGAAGTTCGCTTCACCGAGGACGAACAGGCCTGGCACGTTGCTCATCAAGTTGTAGTCGACCCAGAGACCACCCATTGTGTAGTGGACGGCCGGGTAGATGCGCATCGGCGCCTCGTACGGGTTCTCATCCGTGATGTGGTGGTACATGTCGAAGAGGTTGCCGTACCGCTCGGTGATCTTCGGTTTGCCGAGGCGCTCGATCGAGTCGCGGAAATCGAGGTAGACGCCGAGTCCGCCGGGGCCGACCCCGCGTCCTTCGTCGCACACGACCTTGGTCGCGCGCGATGCGACGTCACGCGGGACGAGGTTGCCGAACGCCGGGTAGCGTCGCTCGAGGAAGTAATCACGGTCGGCCTCGGGGATATCGCCCGGCTTCTTTTCGCAATCCTCGGCACTCTTCGGCACCCACACGCGACCGTCGTTGCGGAGCGACTCGCTCATCAACGTAAGCTTGCTCTGATAGTCGCCTTTCACGGGGATGCACGTCGGGTGGATCTGGGTGAAACACGGGTTCGCGAAGAACGCTCCCTTCTTGTGGGCACGCCAGGTCGCGGTGACGTTGCAGCCCATCGCGTTCGTCGAGAGGAAGAAGACGTTGCCGTAACCCCCGCTGGCAATGACGACCGCATCGGCCACGTGCGTATCGATTTTTCCGGTCGAGAGATCGCGTGTGACGATGCCGCGCGCGCGCCCGTCGATGACGATGAGCTCGAGCATTTCGTGGCGGGTATGCATCGCGACGGTGCCGGCGGCGACCTGCCGTTCGAGCGCCGAGTAGGCTCCGAGCAGAAGCTGCTGCCCTGTCTGGCCACGAGCGTAAAACGTGCGCGAGACCTGCGCGCCGCCGAAGCTGCGGTTGTCGAGCATGCCTCCGTACTCACGAGCGAACGGGACGCCTTGCGCCACGCACTGATCGATCACGTTGAGGCTGACCTCGGCGAGCCGGTAGACGTTCGATTCCCGCGAGCGGTAATCGCCGCCCTTCACGGTGTCGTAGAACAGGCGGTACACGGAATCGCCGTCGTTCTGATAATTCTTCGCCGAGTTGATGCCGCCTTGGGCCGCGATCGAGTGTGCGCGCCGCGGGCTGTCCTGGTAGCAAAAACACTGCACCTTGTAGCCGAGCTCACCGAGGCTCGCTGCGGCGGCACCTCCCGCGAGGCCTGAGCCGACCACGATCACCTCGTACTTCCGCTTGTTGGCGGGATTGACGAGCTTGAGGTTGAAGCGGTGTTTTTCCCAACGCTGCTCGATGGGACCGGTGGGGCAATTGGACTGGAGCGCCATAGTGGTTTCGCTATTCCTCAAGATCCGTAGACGGAGAGTTTAAAAAAACTAAACTCAAAACACTCACTTCACGACGCCGAAGAGCACCGCAAGCGGAACCGCGAGAAAACCCACGCAAACAGCCATCGCGACCGCGACTGCGCTCGAGCGAAGGGTCTCGTTGTAGCGTTTGTGATTCACCCCGAGGGTCTGAAAGAGACTCCATGCTCCGTGGTAGAGATGCATGGACAACGCGCCTTGCGCAACGACGTAGAGCGCTGTGCACCACGGCACGCGGAAGCTCTGGACGAGGTTGTGGTAGACGTCCGGCAAGCCGTTGGCGTCAAACGGGAGGTGCTGGTACCCAAGGCCCTTCGTCATGCCGAAGGTGAGGTGAGCCAAGTGGTACGCGATGTAGAGCGCGATGGTGAGGCCGCTCCAGAACATCGTCTTTGCGGCGTAGTCGGTCGCGATGTCCTTCTTTACGGCATAGGCAACGGGGCGGGCGGCGCGGTTCAGCCTCGCGAGGCTGATGGCCGTCGTTGCATGGGCCACGATGGCAACCAGCAGCACCGAGCGGGCACCCCAGATGAGCACCGGCGTCGCGTGCAGGGTATGCGAGTACCCGTTGATCGCGTCGGGGCCGAGGAAAACCTGGAGATTTCCGAGCATGTGCCCGATGACGAACCCGAACAGGACAAGGCCCGAGACGGCCATGACCATCTTCTTTCCGATGGTCGTGTTGGTGAGGCTCGACGCCTGCGTACTCATGCTGGGTTCATACTCCTTGGCTCCCCGCTTGTCAGCTATTCGCAGGTGCTTTGCGAACGCAAAGTGGTCGGCGCCGCGGGAACGCGATAAGCCAAGGTTCTATGAGCGACGACACGACCCGCGAGGAGCGGCCGCAAGGGCGGCCTATGCCTGGAACCGACGGCCACGGCACCCACTCGATCGACATCCTCGAGCGAAGCCACACGCTCCGCGACGGTGAGCCCCAGGCGATGAATCGCCGTCTTTTCATGCAGTTGACGGCGTACCGTTGCCCCGCCGAGCACCACCCCAAGCGGATGGCCGAGGCCCTCGGCGCCGCGCTCGATGCCGCTTCTGCGGTCGGAGTGCTTTACGAAGACGTGAGCGACCCCTTGGGCCTCGCGCTCCTGACATGGAGCGAAGATCCGACCGATTTCGTCGACCGCGTGCGCCCGGTGCTCGCGGAGGCGCCGTTTCGAAGCCTGATTTTTCGGCCCGAGTTCACCATGCTTGGTCGTACCTACGCGACCGGCTACGAAGACCGCCTCGACTTTTGGCTGCTTGAGAAGCCCGTGAACACCGTTCGGAACCCCGAGACTCCGTGGGCCGTCTGGTACCCGCTCCGCCGCACCGGCGAGTTCTCGCGACTGCCCCCGAAAGATCAGGGCGGCATCCTGCGTGAGCACGCCGTCATCGGTCGGGCGTACGGCGAAGCTGGCCTCGCGAGCGACGTGCGACTCGCCTGCCACGGCCTCGATCCTCACGACAACGACTTCGTCATCGGCCTGATCGGCAAGGAACTGCACCCGCTCTCGCATGTCGTTCAGACAATGCGAAAAACCCGACAAACGTCGGAGTTTATCGAGAACATGGGGCCCTTCTTCGTCGGCAGGAGGGTCTGGACCAGCCGGTGAACGCGAAGGGAGCGGCCTTGGGGTTGGTGCTCGCGGCGCTCGTCGCGGCGTCACCCCTTTCTGCGGTCGCCGACACCCCGCCTGCCCCGCCCGAGCCCCCGATTGTGACGCTGGTCGTCCCCAACGACCGGGATGTCGAGGTCGTTGACGGCCCGCGAGCGAGCCGCGAGGTTCTTCTCTACTTCCACGGATTCTGCGGTGATCCGCTGGCGTTCCGGACCTGGAGCGCCACGGCCGCGCGGTTTGGCACGCTGATTTCACTCCGCGGCGATGAAGCCTGCCCAGATGCGCCCGGTCGCTCGCGTTGGGGCTACGATCACGAGCTGGCGGACCGTCGAGTCAGCGCCGCCATCGCAGCGGTCAGCGCCATGCGCGCCACCAAAGGAGAAGCCGCACTCCGCGCAAACGAGCTTACCGCGATCGGTTATTCACAAGGCGCGCGCCGAGTCGAGTGGCTCGCGGCGCGGTTCCCGAAACGCTACGTTCGCGTCGCCCTTATCGCCGGCGCGTTCAAGCCAAGCCCAGAGCCGCTCTCGAGGCGAGGCCGCTTTTTGATCATGGCCGGAGCGTGGGACAATCGAAAGCATCTCTTCGATGCCAGCAGCGAGCTTGCCCGCGCGGGATTGACGGTTCGCTACGGGGAATTGCCGCGTGCCCGCCACGGTGAGTACGGCCCAAACGCGATGCAAGCGATGCACGCCGGTCTGGAATGGCTGTTCAACAACGTGCCGTAGCGGTACATGTTGGCACGATGCTGCCTGGCGCTTCGCCCGGACGGCCCCTAGCGGAACATTGAGGAGACACGATGAGCGACACGCGCCAGCAAATCGAAGAGCTGATCAACAACAACCAGGTTGTCCTGTTCATGAAGGGAACACGCAGCTTTCCGCAATGCGGCTTCTCGGCGCGCGCGATTGAAGTGTTCAAGCGTTGCGGCGTCCAGATCAAGGACGTCAACATCCTCGCCGATGGCGGGATGCGCCAAGCCATCAAGGACTACTCGAACTGGCCGACCATTCCTCAGGCTTACGTCAATGGTCAGTTCATCGGCGGCAGCGACATCATCCTCGAGATGTACGAGAGCGGCGAGCTGCAGAAACTCCTCGGAGTCCAAGGCGGGGATGCGGCTCAGGCCAAGGCGCCAAACCTCACCGTGACCGCGGCGGCACAGGCCGCTTTCGCAGGTGCCGTGAGCGGAGCGGCGAGCGGTGAGGTGCTGCGTTTCGACGTGAGCCCGACCTTCCAGCACGACCTCTTTTTCGGCCCCGTGGTGAAAGACGACTTCATCATCACGGCCGGCACGTTGACGGTGCACGTCTCGCGCGGCGCGGCGCCGCGAGCCGATGGGGTGACGATCGATTTCGTCGAGGGGCCGGCGGGTGCCGGCTTCAAGATCGAGAACCCAAACGAACCGGCGAAGGTACGGAGCCTTGGGGTCAAAGAGTTGAAGGCCAAGCTCGACGCTGGTGAATCGGTGCAGCTCTTCGACGTGCGCGGCGAGACCGAGCGCGCGATAGCGAAGCTTGCCCAGGCCAAACCATTTGACGACAAGGCCCTCGCGGGCGTGGCAAAAAACGCGACGATCGTCCTGCATTGCCACCACGGCGGGCGAAGCCGAACGGCCTGCGAGCGCCTCGTGCAAGATGGCTTCACGAACGTGTTCAACCTCACCGGCGGCATCGACGCCTGGTCGACCGACGTCGATTCGACGGTGCCTCGCTACTGACCTAGCGACGTGCCACGGACCTAGGGACGTGCCACGTCCCTAGGAGACGGCTCCGCCCTTCAACGCGACGGAATGTTCGGCGGTTTCGCGTCGGTCAGGCTCGACGAAAATCCACTTCAGCTCGGGGTGCCGCGCGCGCAAGGCGTCTTCGTACGCGTTTATCTCAAGGCAAACCTCCTCGCCGAGGGCATCCGGCGCGAGCGCGACTTTCGCCGCCAGCAGAACTTCGCCGGGCCCTTGCTGGAGCGTGAGCACCTGCAGCACACCGCGAAAGAGCGGTCGAGCCTTCGCGAGTTCGAGCGCGGAGGCACCGATCGCGGGGTCCGCCGCCTCCCCTTCGAGCAGGGAGATGATCTCAATCGCAAGGAAGATTGCCACGCCGACGAGCACGACTCCAATCGCTAGCGTACCGAGCGAGTCGTAGATCGGATTCTGGGTAATCGACGTGGCTGCGAGTGAAGCCATCGCGATGACGAGCCCGAGCGAGGCTGCCCCATTTTCAGCGAAGATGACGACCAGATCGCTGTCGGTCGTCTTGCGGAGGAAGGAAAAAAACGGCACCGCGCCCCGGCGCTTGTCCAGTTCACGCTTGTTCGCAAGGGTCGCCGCTCCTTCGAGAACCAGCGAAAAACCAAGGATCCCGAACGCGAGCCCCAGGTTCTCGGGCATCTCAGGATGGCCGAGTTTGTGGGTTCCCTCGTAGATCGAAAACATCCCGCCGCCCGTGAAGAGCAGCAGCGCGACCACGAACGACCAAAAGTAGAGCGCGCGCCCATAGCCAAGAGGGTGCACGTGGTCGGGCTTGCGTCCCGCACGCTTGATGCCGATGAGGAGCAGCGCCTGATTGCCGCAATCCGCAGCGGAGTGGATGGTCTCGGCGAGCATCGCACCGGAGCCGCTGAAGAACGCCGCGACACCTTTCGCGAGGGTGATGGCGAGATTCACGAGAAGTGACGAGACGACGTGCTTGGTGGAATGTCCCTCCATGAGCGAAGCTCATACTACAGAGTCAATGATGCACCTCCCCCGACATCGCGCGGCCGTGACGCTCGCGCGCTGGCTTGGCCCCTGGTCGACCGGAGTGCCCGAACACGTGACGCGCCTCGAGCGCACCATCGATACCCCGTCGGGCCTGCTTCTCACGTGGGTGTATGAGCCTACTGCCGTTGCGGCGAGCGGCGCCATGCTCGTCGTTCCGGGGTTGCATCCGTCGGGGCCGGCGGACGTTCGCCTCGATCGGTTTTGCCGCATCCTCGCCACGTCCGGACTCGTCGTCGTGGCGCCGTTCGTGCGGCCTCAGCTCGAGCTCGTCGTGTCGAATGGCTCGGCGGACGACGTCGCCGCGGCCCTCCGTGAACTCGGCGTGCTCACGCGGACGCGCGGGCTGCCACGTCCCGCGATGATGAGCATCTCGTTCGGCTCGCTCCCGGCCATCACGGTCGCCACGCGTGCCGACTGCGTCGATGAACTCGGAGCGCTCGTGCTCTTCGGAGCGTACGCGGACTTTGCCTCGACGATGCGCTTTGCGCTGACGGGACGCGCGTACGACGGCGGCTCAGAGCTTCGCTTGCCACACGATCCGCTCAACGTGCCAGCCTTGTTCATCAACCTCCTGCCCTACCTCGAGGTTCCGGGGCCGCGGGACGCACTGCATCGGGCATGGCTCGAGCTTGCACGTCGCACGTGGGGACGCCCAGAGTTGCGCCCGACCTCTATGCGCCAGCCGATAGCGGACGGGATCGCTCTCGGCCTCACGCCTTCGCAACGGCCGCTGTTTTTTCAGGGCGCCGGACTCGCGGACGGCGGGATCGCGCTGCTCGAACGTGCCATCGAAGAGAGCGCCGGGGCCTTCGCGTTCGCCGATCCAACAACGATGCTCGCGCGTCTGACGCTCCCGCTGCTGATCGCCCACGGCAAAGACGATGACGTTATTCCGTGGATCGAAGCGCGCAAGATTGAACGCGCTCTCCCGCACGGGCACCGCGCACGCGTCGCGCTGACGGGGCTCTTCGGTCACACAGGCGCGACCCTCCCGAACCCGCGAGCGATTGTCGGCGAGCTCGTGAATTTGCAGCGATTGATGTACGGCCTGGTCGATGCTCCGCGTGAAGCGCTCGGCTGACCGAGGCACCTGTCACTCGACTGACCGGGGCGCCTGGCAGACGCCCTTGGCTTCACGGGAGCTTGGGTGGCGTGACGACGGGCAGCGGATCGTGTGGAAGGCTGCCCCGCGGCGAACGGAGGTAGGCGAACGGCGTTGCGAACAAGAAGTTCGACACGCGCGAGGTGTAGATGTCCGCGTAGCGTTCGACTTGGCGTGCAAGCTGACTCTTGTCGTTGCCGGCGCGCATCAAGAGTCCCCATCGCTCGTTGACCGCGCGTCCCGCTGCCCCGGCCACCGGAGCGATGCGCTCGTCGAGCGCGACAAGCTCCGTGCGCAAGCGCGACATCTGTTGTGCGAGCGCCTCTATTCCCTCAGGTGCAGGCTCCGCGTAGGCCACCTTTTTTCGCTGAATCGCAAGACGGATCTGCGAGAAGCGCCACTCGAGTCGCTCCTTCTCCGCCATCATCGCGGCGAGGCCCAGGTGGAGATCGTGCATCCCTTCAGCCGCTGCGATCTCGTCCTCGAGCTCGCGAAGAATGAGGCCCGTCCTCCAACGCAAGAGACTCTTCGAGACGTGCACGTCACCGTATACATGGTCGCCTAGGTAGAGGATCTCGTCTCCCGACAAGCCGAGGTGGAGCTCGACGGCCGCCGCGTTCCCTCCGAAGTAGAGGCCGTGCGCCCGCAGCGGTCCGATGACGGGTTTGAGCAAGCCGCGTTCGACGTCGACGACCTCGAGTAGCGGCGCTTTCGACTCGAAGAACCCAGGCTTCCGCGCGCCACACACCGAGAGCTCGAAGAGGTCGCGCCACGTCATATCTCCAGGTAAAAACCTATCAAACGTGAAGCTCATCATCGCGGCGGTGTAGTCGATCTCGGAGTTCGTTATCAGCAGGAGCCGCTTGCCTGCGTGGTACTGATCGAGCACCGCGAGCACCGTGTCTTCATCCAAATCGACGTAGCGCTCGGGGGCCGCCACAATCTCCGCCTTGAGTTGCCCCTCCGTGTGAGCAGCGTCGATGTTCGCGCGTACGGCTCGGTAGAGTTCACGGTATCCAGCATGGGCCTCAGCAGCCTGCGGCGGCGCCTGAATCGTCGGGATTTTCCCGGCATCGAGCAGGTCGACGAGCTGCGAATACATGCAGCCTTCGGAGAGCGAGAACAGCGTATTGAGAAAGCTGTAACGCGGGTCACCGAGATCGATGACCGTGCGCGCGTACGTTCGCCGCAGCGTGTCGACATCGATCCGCGCTGTGCCGTGAAACCCCTGCTTCACGTAACCGAAACGATTCACCTTGAGGAGGTTGCCGCGCTCGATATCCATGACGAGGCCGCGCACGACGAGGTCGTGGTCGAAGGCGAGTTCCCCGACGGGCCAGCCGCGATCCTGCAAGCGTTGTTGAAGGTAGTCGTACGCGCGGCGCTCCCACACGTTTACGCGGTAATGGACCAACGTGTAGTCCATGTCGTAGCCGATCACTTTGATCGAGCGGAGGTTCAGCGTGCGGTTGCAATAGATGCCGCGCCCGGGCGGTGGGCCGCTCGAGACCCAAGAAGGGTCGGGACTTTGGTCGTGGGAGAACACGCCGACATTGTAATCACGCTCGGCGCGTCCGTGGTAACGAAGGGCAGCTATGACGACCGTCGAGCCCCCCGCCCCGCGATTTGCCAAGCGTCTCGTCGCGCTCGAAGCGGAGGCGCAAGAGCTCGACCGGCGCGACACTGAACTGTCGAAAGCGCGCGGCGTTTCGTTTCTCGTCCTCGGCGGGCTCGGCCTCTACGGGCTCGCTCGACCGAACGCGCTTGTGTGGTCCGGCGCAGGTGTGGCAGCGCTCGTGTTCTGCGTATTTGTTGTGCGGCATGCGCGCGTGGCAACGGCCCAGTTCGAACTCGCCCGCGTGATCGAGCTTGTGCGGCGCGCGCTCGCCCGCATGGACGGGACGTTCCGCGCACCGGAAGACGAGGCTCATCGCCTGGGTCTCGAACACCTCACGGCCGGACATCCCTACGCGGCCGATCTCGACCTCTTCGGCAACGATTCGCTCTTCGAATTGCTCGACGTGACCTACACGCCCGCCGGGCAAACGCGACTCGCGGGTTGGCTTGCCGCGCCCGCTGACGCGACCACGATCACGGCACGGCAGGAGGCCGCGCGCGAGCTCGCCAGCAAAGAAGCCTTCCGTGAGGCGCTCGCCTTGGCAGGTATGCGCGCCGCAGGTTCCGTCGGGGTCGGTTCTCAACGTGGTGTGCTCGCATGGGCCGTCGACGCGCCGGTCTCGCTCCCGGTAGCGAAGCTCCTCGTGCTGCTCGCGGTGCAACTCGGACTTGGCATCGCGGCCTCAGCGGGATGGCCGTGGGGGACGCGCGCATGGGGCGTGGCTGTGGGGGTTCAGCTCCTCGCGGTGGTGGCGCTCCGTGGCCGGCTCGAAGCGGTCCTCGGGCCCATCGCGGTGAAGCTGGCTCCGCTCGGCGGCTACCCGGCTGTGATGGCGCTCTGCGAAGGCGAAACGATGACGGCCGACGCACTCAGCGAGGCGTGTCGAGCGCTGCGGGATGGTGGAGGCGCGGCGCGCGCGTTGGGTGAACTCGATGCCATCCTCGGCTTTGCTGCGGTTCGTAATAACGGCCTCGTGCATGTCCTCGCGGACGTCTTCCTGATGTGGGACGTGTGGGCGGCATTCCGTCTAGAGCGATGGCGGCGGCGGCACGGGGCGCGTGTGCACGGCTGGCTCGATGCCCTCGCCGAAGTCGAAGCGCTCTCCGCCGTCGGCACCTTCGCAGCCGAACATCCGGAGTTCACGTGGCCGAAAGTCGATGCCGCGACCACGCACTTTCGGGCACGCGGACTCGGCCATCCACTCGTGCCTAAAAACCACCGCGTCGTGAACGACGTCGACCTCGGCGAGTGCCGTGCGCTGATGATCACCGGCTCGAACATGTCTGGCAAAAGCACCATGCTGCGGTCGATCGGAGTGGCCGCGGTGCTCGCACAACTCGGCGCGCCCGTGTGCGCAGACGAACTCGAGATGTCTGAAGCGCGGGTGTGGACGAGCATGCGCATCGACGACTCCCTCAGCGAAGGCGCGTCGCATTTCTTTGCGGAAGTGCGCCGCATCAAGGCGATCGTCGATGCCGTCCGCGAAGCGCAAACTCGCCCGGTGCTCTTTCTGCTCGACGAGGTGCTCCATGGCACAAACTCACGCGAGCGCGTTCTCGGTGCGAAGGCCGTCGTTCGGCATCTGGTCGAGCGCGGCGGGATTGGCGCGGTGTCCTCGCACGACCTCGGCCTTGTTGTGCTCGAAGCCGAGACAGATGGGCGAGTGCTCAACGTGCATTTCGAAGAGCAGGTCAGCGACGGCAAGATGGGCTTCGATTACCGCATGCGCCGCGGACCTGTGGCGACCTCGAACGCGCTCCGCTTGATGCGTGAAGTCGGCATCGATGTCGTCCCCTTGGACGATGAGCTCGAGGCGCGCGGGGCGCTCGATTCTGCCGACGGCGCAAGCTGAACTCAAGTAGGCTTCTGCCCTATGCTTCGCGGTTTTGACTTCGCTTTCGTCGCTTTGAGTTCGATTCTTGCTGCGTGTGGCACGCCGGCCGCGAGCGAGTTCGGGGCGACTACCGGCGGAGGCGGCGTCGCCGACACGCGGTACTACCCCATCGGTAACGGCATGCCCATGATGGAGGCGGCGGCCTGCCAGCAGGTGCAAAACGCGATCACCGACGGCGCGTTCAAGCTCGGCTGCGTCGCCACCGTCCAGCAATGCCCAGGCATGCTGCGCTCCATCTACGAGAAAGAATGCATGCAATACGACGCCGGCACCGTGACGGCGTGCGTTGCCTATTTCGGAAAAGTGACGACCTGCGGCGAGCTCGATCCCGAGAGCTGCGTGCTCATCGGGTTCCCAACCACGGCCCCCTTCGGGTGTCCCGAGAAGTAGCGGACCGGCAGTTCAAAGAGCACCGCGCTGCCGCCCCGCCTGGCTCCCGGGTGCCTTCAGTGAATGAGCGGCGTGACGACCTTTTGCACGCCTTCGAGTTCTTTCTTCGTAAGCTCGGCAGCGATGTCGAGGTCGCCGTTCTTCGCGACGACGAGCACTTTTTTGAGCAGCATCTCGACGCCGAATTGCGTCAGCATCGGGTCCTTTTGAGAGCGCGCGAGAGCATCGGTGAGCTCTTTCGCGAGGGCGGCGGCCTGGGCCGGATCGCTGAAGTGCGCGTGAACATGAAGCTTGGCGCCGGCCGGGGCGCTGAAGCCGACCGCCAGGGTCTCGAGCGTGTCGGAGCCGAGCATCCCGAGGCGCGAGCGTGCCTCTCCGTTGGTCGCCGCCGCGAACCACAGCATGTCATTTTCCACCGGCGCGCGAACTGCCGCGAGGACTGCTTTGCCGTCCGCTTTACCGAGCGCGCGCTCGACGAGTTGCGGCGCCCCCAGGAGGACGCGCTTGCCGCGAAACGCGACCGCGATACTCCCGTGGTCGGCGAGGTAGTACGCGCCGTTCGGGCCGGTCTTCGCGACAGGCGCCTCGTGCTCGGCCTGCTCGATGAACTTGAGCACCTTCGCTTGGTTGTAAGTTCCCTCGACGATCGCGAGCACGTCCCGCGACTGTTTGATCATGTTCGGGCCGAAGACGACCGTCACGCCGGTGATGTCCTTGAACGGGTCGATGCCCGCATCGGCACGCAGCTTCGCCAAGGTTTTCTTGCCCTCGACGTCCTCACGAATCTCCTTCTCGATGTCCTTGAAGAGCTGGGTCTTCCGGAGCTTTTCGACATCCGCGTGCAACACGCCGAGCGCGTCTTTCGGAGCCAATTCGAGCGCGGCCCCGCTGGCACGTGCCTGACGCGCAAGCGACGGAACGAGCAAAGCGAGCGCGAAAACCCAGAGATATCGAACATACTTGCGATGCATGAACTTCCTCGATGCAGGGGGATGACGGATGACGTTGCCCCGGACGAGGGGCAAGCTACCAACTTCGACGTGACGCTATCCACCGTATTGACCGCCGAAGCGTCGCAATCGTGCCTGAACGGACGTCCGGAGGTACTGGACGGACGTTCCCATTCGTGGCACTCCCCCTCGCCGTGACCGTCGAACAGAATCCGATTGCCATCATCGCCGAGGAACTCAACCTGCCCCGCGCCGGCGTCAGCGCCGTCGTCAAGCTCCTGGCCGAGAGTGCGACCGTCCCGTTTATCGCCCGCTACCGAAAAGAGCAGACGGGTGGGCTCGACGAAGTGCAAATCCGCGCGATTGACGAGCGACGCATCTACCTCGCCGACATGGCGGAGCGGCGCGGGACGGTGCTCGCCGAGATCGAAAAGCAAGGGAAGCTCACCCCGGAGCTCTTGGCGAAGATCGCGGCTTGTCAGAGCAAAGCCGAACTCGAGGACCTCTACCTACCCTTCAAGCCGAAGCGCCGTACCCGCGCGATCATCGCGAAGGAACGCGGGCTCGAGCCGCTCTCGGACCTCATGTGGGCGCAGGCGCACGACGGCCGGCCCGATGCGGAAGCAGCCAACTTCGTCGACGCCGCCAAGGAGGTGCCCGATGTCGCAGCGGCCCTCGCCGGCGCACGGGACATCGTCGCGGAGCGGGTTGCGGAGCATGCCGACGTCCGCAAGCGGGTGCGCGAGGCTTACACGAAGGAAGGCGCAATCGCGGTCGAGAAGACGCGTGAGCACGCCGACAAGGCGACGAAATTCGACATGTACGCGAGCTTCCGCGAGCCGGTCGATCGCATCCCCTCGCACCGCTACCTCGCCATCCGCCGCGGCGAGAGCGAAGGGGTGCTCCGCGTCGACCTCGAGCTCGACGCCGCGTCCTTGCACGCGCCGATTGCCGGGCTCGTCGGCGTGAACCCCTCCTCGCCGTGGGCGGGACAGTTCCGCGAGGCTATCGTCGACGCTGTGAAGCGGTTGCTTCTGCCCACGGTGCAGACCGATGTGCGGGTCGACTTGAAGATGCAGTCCGACCGAGCGGCGGTGGAAGTGTTCGCGCAGAACCTGCGAGAGTTGCTATTGGCGGCTCCGTTCGGGACGAAGACGGTGCTCGGCATCGATCCCGGGCAGCGCACGGGCTGCAAGTGCGCACTCGTCGACAACACTGGTAAAATGCTGGAGCACACGACTGTTTATCTCGTTCAAGGGGACGGCGCGGTCGCCGATGCCAAAAGGAAATTGGCCGAGCTTTGCACGAAGTATCGACCGAACGCCGTCGCCGTCGGCAACGGCACCCACGGTCGCGAAACCGAAGCCGTCGTTCGGGAAGTTCTCTCCGCGTTCGGTTCCTCCACGGACCCCGCGGCCCAAGCTCTCGCCGCGGTACCGTGCGTCGCCGTCAGCGAGTCAGGCGCGAGCGTGTACTCCGCCAGTGACGTCGCGCGCGAAGAGTTTCCCGATCTCGATCTGACGATTCGAGGCGCAATCAGCATCGCGCGGCGCCTGCAAGATCCGCTCGCCGAGCTCGTCAAAGTCGATCCGAAGAGCATCGGCGTCGGTCAGTACCAGCACGACGTCTACCAGGGCTTGCTCTCGAAGCGCCTCGATGAGGTCGTCGAGAGTTGCGTAAGTTCGGTCGGCGTCGAGCTCAACACCGCGAGTGCACCTTTGCTCGCACGCGTCTCCGGCATTGGGCCGACACTCGCGAAGCGGATCGTCGAGCACCGCAACGCGCACGGCGCCTTCAAGAGCCGCAAGATGCTGCTCGAGGTCGCCGGCGTAGGGCCGCGAACGTTTGAGCAATGTGCCGGCTTCCTGCGTATTCGAGGTGGCGAGCACCCCCTCGACGCGAGCGCGGTGCACCCCGAACGGTATGCCCTCGTCGAGCGCATTGCGGCAGACCTCGGCGTGGCAGTGACGACCCTCGTTGGCAGCGACAAAGCAGCGCATGCGATCGATCCGAAGAAGTACCTCGGCCCGGACGTCGGCGAGTTCACGTTGAACGACATCCTCGCCGAGCTGAAAAAGCCGGGGCGCGACCCACGCGCGACCTTCGAGCCGCCGAAGTTTCGCGACGATGTCCGTACGATGCACGACCTCAAGATCGGCATGGAGCTCGAAGGGGTCGTCACCAACGTGACCGCGTTCGGCGCGTTCGTCGACGTTGGCGTCCACCAAGACGGCCTCGTCCACGTCTCGCAGATCGCCGACCGATTCGTGCAAAACCCGGCGGACGCCGTCAAGGTCGGCGACAAGCTGAAAGTGCGCGTGCTCGAAGTCGATCTCGAGCGCAAGCGCATCTCGCTGACGGCGAAGCGCGGCGAGCCCAGCCGAACGGAGCCGCAGCGAAACGACGACCGCGGCAGCCCCGCCGCGCGTGGGCGCGACGACCGCAACCGCCCGCAAGGTCAGGGCCGCCCCGTTGGCAAGGCCGGCGCTACGCCCGCAGTTGACCGCAACGCCCCCGGATTCCGCCACAATCCGTTCGCGGACCGCTTCCGCAAGGATTGAGACGCGGCGCGTCGGCGCTCCTTAGGTAGAGCCCCATCGGCCCGTCTTCGGCCTGACACCGCCCGACGGCGAAGCGTCAGGCGCGTGGCGCTCGCGAGGCTCCAAGTCCCCGATCTCTGGTCGCCCCAATGCGGCACGCACCTTGCCAGAGTGTACCACCATGACCTCCGCCGCTCTCGACGTCGCCCGTGCCACGCCATGGTTCCGTGTCCCCCGAGCCACGAATCGGCTTGGAGAGCTGCTCGCGCACGCATCCAACGCGCTCGCCGGCGGTGTGCACGAGGATGCCCTCGGCGCCCTCGCGATGGCGCTGACGCTTGCCCCAGCCGACATCGGCCTGCGGCTTCGCTACGCGGTGTTGCTCGCCCATCAAGGCCGGCACCGCGCCGCGCAGGACGCTTTCATGGACGTGCTCGACCGCGACCGGACGAACCTCGACGCGCTGATAAGCTTGGCCGAACTCTGCCGCGGAGCGAAGCACCTCGTCGGCGCAGTCGACCTGCTCGAACATGCCCGCCGGTTCCACGGTGACCATCCGGACGTGCTTGCGGCACTTGCCGGCATCGCACTCGATCTTGCGGACGTTGACGGCGCGATGAGGCTCTTGGTTCACCTGCAGCGCCGGACGCCGACTCACCCCGACCTCGACACGCTGGTCCAACGGGTGGCCGACCAACGCGCGCGTGAAAATCTGGCGGCGCTCGGACTCTGAGAGTCGTCAGTCGCTCGACGCGGAGCCGCCCGAGGAGCTGCCAGAAGACCCGGTCGAGGAGCTGCCCGAGGAGCTGCCAGAAGACCCGGTCGATGTGCTCGATGACGAGCCGCTGGACGAGTCACCGGACGAACTGCTGGACGAGCTGGCCGCAGGGCTTGCGGATGAGCTCGCGGACGAGCTTGCGGATGAGCTTGCTCCGGAATCCGTCTTCGGCTTCGACGAGGCGTAGAGGTCGCTGTACCAGCCGCCTCCCTTGAGGATGAAGCCTGCGCCCCGCGAGATCATTCGCTGCGCCTCTGGCTTGCCGCAAGTTGGGCAATCCGTGAGCGGGTCATCCTTCATCGAGTGGAAGGCCTCCCAACTGTGGCCGCAGGCTCGACAGCCATAATCATAAGTCGGCATTTCGGGTGAACCCTTAGGAACGCGCGCGCTCCGTGTCAACTCCGCCGGAGCGCCTCGGTGAAGGTTCCGCGCCACGCGGCACGGCCGTTGCGCTGAACCGCCGGCGCCTTGCCTCGAAGTCACCTGAAGGACTTCATCGCAAGTACTTAGAAGTAAAGACAAACATCTGGACCCTCTTGCCGTCGGGGTGCGCAGCGTGTAGCTCTTTCCGACATCACGTGACGGTACATGGCCTTGGGTGACCATACACGCCTGTCAACGCATGTTGACATTACCACCCAAGGGCATGACGAGGCCAAGCAACTGGCCTCGATTTGAGCCGGGGCTCGTCCCGATTCAGCACCGCCTACGACGTTCCACCGACCGCAAGGCTCCCCACACGCCGTCGCGGACCTCCCCCCCGAGTCACGCCTCGCATGCACATTAAGAAGCTCGAGATCTGCGGTTTCAAGTCCTTCGTGGACCGCACCGTCATCCAGTTTGACCACGACGTCATCGGCATCGTCGGCCCGAATGGGTGCGGCAAGTCGAACGTCGTCGACGCCATTCGCTGGGTCATGGGCGAACAGTCCGCGAAGGCCCTCCGTGGCAAGGCGATGGGGGACGTCATCTTCGCCGGCTCCGAGTCGCGCCAGCAGGCCGGTTTTGCTGAGGTGACGATCACCTTCGACAACAGCGACCCCGCCGGAGCTCAGTCGCTGCCACTTGAGTACCGCGACTATCCCGAGCTTGCGGTGACGCGCCGCCTCTTCCACGGGGACGGGTCGAACGAGTACTGCATCAACAAAATCCCCGTGCGTTTGCGCGACGTGACCGACGTCTTTCTCGGAACCGGCGTCGGTCGAAAAGCGTACTCGATCGTCGAGCAGGGCAAGATTGGACTCATCGTTTCGGCGCGACCGGAAGACCGCCGCATCCTGATTGAGGAAGCGGCTGGCATCACGAAGTACAAGGCTCGGAAGAAGCAGGCCGAGCAGAAGATGGACCAGACTCGCGTCAATCTGACGCGCGTAAACGACATCGTCAGCGAGATCGAACGCCAGATCGGCAATCTGAAACGGCAAGCTGCGAAGGCCGAGCGCTACGTGAAGTACCGCGAGGAGCTCGACGACCTGGCACTCTGGGACGCCTCGCATCGTTGGCTCGAACTCTTCGCGCGAGCGGATGTGGCCGAGCGTAACCGCCGGGGTCTTGCTGAGAGGACCGAACGCGAACGTGCCCTCGTCGACACGCGCGACGCCGAGATCGAAGTGATGCGGCACAAGGCGAAGGACGCCGAGTCCGCCGCGGAGCGAGCCCAGACCGCCGCCTTTACGTCCGACAATGACGTCCGCGAATGGGAGACCGAACTCGAGCGCGCCCAGGACCGTTACGGCCACCTGATTGCGAGGCTCGAGAAAGAGCGCACCGAGCAGCTCTCGCTCCAGGAAAAGGCGACCTCGCGGGCGGACGAGCGCGACGTGCTGATCGACCAACTCGACACCATCGAAAACGAGCAGCAGCGCGAAGAGGCCAGCGTTCACTCCGAAGGCGAGAAGCTCGAAGCACTCCGCCACGAGAGCGAAAGCTCGGCCCGACGCTTGCTCCGCTTGCGCCAGATGCAGTCCGAGAGCACCGCGACGATCGCGCGTGCGGAAGCGGCCATTCACGGCATCGAGCAGCGCGTCCGCGACATGCAAGGCCGGCGCCTGCGTCTCGCCGAAGAACTCGAGCGGCTTGCGTTCGAGCACAGCGATCTCGACGGTAAGCGCGAAACCATGTCGCTCCGTAGCGCCGAGTTTTGTGACCAGCGGGTCACCACGGTCGAGCAGCGCGATGCGCTCGCCATCGAACTCCCCATCTTGCAGAAAACGCTCCAAATTGCTGAGCAATCGCTCGACAAACAGAACGGGGAGCTCAACCGGAAAAAGAGCCGCCTCGCCGCGTTGACGGAGGTCTCCGAGCGCATGGAAGGGCTTGGTTCCGGAGTGAGGAGCCTGCTGTCGACGAACGATGACGCGCTCGGCGGCATCATGGCCGACTGCGTGGACGTTCCAGCCGAATTCACCGCAGCGTTCGCCGGTCTCGTCGGCGAACGGTTGCAGTGCGTCATCGTCTCCGACGTCGAGCGTGCTGTGTTCCTGTTGCGCAACCTCGCCGATGGTCGCCGCGGCCGCGCCACCGTGATCCCGCGCGTGCTTCCTTCGGCCATGGATTCGATCCTGCACTCGCCCCTCGAACTACTCGGGCCCATGTCGAGCAGCGCAGCACATGGAGACGGCGTCCTCGGCCTGATGATCGATCGAATTCGCTTCGCAGCAGCAGACGAGCCGGTCATCCGTGCGCTCGTTGGGGACGCGATCCTCGTGGAGACGGCGCAGCATGCTCAGATCCTGCGCTCGCACATCGCGGAGTCTGACGTCGTCACGCTCGACGGGACCGTGTTCCATCGCGACGGGCGCATCACGGGCGGAGCCGGCGACGCTTTGGCAAGCGGCATGCTCGAGCAAAAGCGCGAGATGCGTGAGCTTGCCGAGTTCTGCGAGACACTGTCCGCCGAGGTCGAACGCCAGAGGGCCGAAGTACTCGACCTGCGCGACCGCCTCACGCGCTCTCGCGACCAACTCGACCAAGCGAAGAGCCGCGCGCACGAGGCCGAGATTGCGAAGGTTACCGCCGAGCAGGATCTGCGGCGCGTCGAGCAGCAACTCACGGTGGTGAGCCGTCGCCGCGGCGAAGTCGCCGACGAAATTGCCGAAGTCGACTTTCAGGCCGAGACCTCTCGTGATCAAGAGGAGACGACCCGCGCGACCCTGCGCGACGCTACCGAGATGCGCGGGGCGGTCGCATCTGACGTGCTCGCTGCCGAGGAGCAAGACATCGGCGCGCGCGATGAACTCGCCCGCCAGCAAGCTCAGTTCACGGAGCGAAAAGTTCAGCTCGCCTCGGTGCGGGAGCGCGTTCAGTCGATTCGGTCCGCACTCAACCGTATCGAGCAGGATTACGCGGAACTCATCGAACGCATCGAAGAGCTCGAGCTGTCGCGCACCGAAGCTGCCGTCGAAGCCGGACGCGTCGCGGCCGCGATGTTCGAGGCCAGGCACGAGCTGCTCGAGTCGCGCATGATGCAACGCCGAGCGCGCTCCACCGCGGAGAGCAGCCGCGGTGAGCTCGACGACAATCGCCACAGCCTTGCGCTCGCCGAGGCGGAGTTCCGCCAGCTACGCGCCTCGCTCGACGAGGTGTCGAGTCAGCTCCGCGGCGATGAGATGGAGTTGCAGCGGCTCGAGCTCGAGAAAGAGCACCTCCTCGGGGCGATCCGCGAGCGTTACCGCGGCCTCGAACTACCGACCGTGGTTGGTGATTTCCACGCGCGCCCCCTCGTAACGAATGACCAGCGCGCACGCATCAAGGAGCTGTCGCAACTGATCGAGCGCATGGGCTCGGTCAACCTCGAGGCGATGAAAGAGTACGAAGAACAGGCGAAGCGCTACGACTACTACACGACCCAGCGCGACGACTTGAACTCCGCATTGCGCGACCTCGACCAAGCCATCGCCCAGATGAACCGCGAGAGCGAGCGCCTCTTCGAGCACGCATTCACGGGCATCAACCGTCGCTTCACCGAGCTCTTCCCGAAGATGTTCCGTGGCGGAAAGGCCGAGCTGCGCCTGACCAATCCGAACGACATGCTGGAGACGGGCATCGAGATCCTCGCCCAGCCGCCAGGCAAGCGCCTCGGGCACATCGAGCTGATGAGCGGTGGCGAAAAAGCCTTCACGGCCGTCTCGCTCCTCTTCGCAATCTTCCGCTACAAGCCTTCGCCGTTCTGCATCCTCGACGAGGTCGATGCACCGCTCGACGACGCGAACATCGATCGCTACGTCGAGGCCATCCGAGCCATGACGGACCGCTCACAGTTCATCATCATCACGCATTCGAAGCGCACGATGCAGGCCGTCGACGTCCTCTACGGCGTCACGATGCAGGAGCCGGGTGTCTCGAAGCTCGTCGGTGTTCGCGTCAACGAGGCGGCGGCGCGCAGCGAACACAAACGCGCAAATCCAGCCCCGCTCCCCGAGTTGGACGAGGCTCCGATGTTGGCCGGCGGCGCGGCGGACGGTGGCGGCGAAGAAGAAGAGACGGCAGACGAAGTCGCGGTGGCCTGACCCGGCCGTCTCACCCGGCGGGCGTGCCGCTTAGCCCCCAGAGAACCCTCACGCTCGTCGGCAGCTCTCCTTTCGAGGAGAGCTGCTCGCAGCCCTCGCATCCTTGAGGGAAAGCGGGGTCCGTGCAGCTGAAGCAGTGCTCGAGCACGCTGCGGACACGGCCGAGTTCGCCACGAAGCCGCGTGAGAACGGCGATGCGCTCATCGAGGGTAGCAAGCTGACGCTCGACCGCCTTCACGACCGCCGTCGATGCGGAGATGGCCGTCGTCCCCCGGTCCTTCACCTCGAGCAATGCCCGAATCTCGTCGAGCGAGAGTCCCGTCGCGCGCAGGTCAGAGATAAGCTGCAGGCGGTCGAGTTCGCGTTTGCTGAAGAGCCGATGACCTCCGGCACTGCGTCGCTCCGGCCGCAAGATACCCGCCTCTTCGTAGAAGCGGACCGTGCGAAGCGTGTTGCCCGTGAGGCGCGCCATGTCCCCGGTCGAGAGCAGATGCTCATCGTTGTCGGAGTCCACTTGGGTGACCGTTGAGTCGATGGATGGGGACACAAATGGAGTGTACCACCCGGACCGAAACGGCCGCTACCGCACAACCGCCGCTGAGCCGACCGCGGGCATGTCGAACGCTTGATCAAACGTGATGACGAGGCCGTCAAGCCACCCGCTGCGCGGCAGACCACGGGTGAGTGGAAAGCCAAGGTCAATGCGCATAACCGTGCGATCCAACTGCGGAAAGCCGAGACGCACGCCCATCCCGGCGCCCTGTTTCAAGCGAAAATCACTGGAGGAATCGAACGCGTCTCCGACATCGTAGAAGAGCGCGCCGCCCATCTGAAAGGTCCACAGCTGAACGGAACGGGTGCGAAATTCAAGGTTAGCCGCGAAAACATTCTCCCCGAGAATGAAGCCACTCAGGTAGCCGCGCAGTCGGCCATCGCCACCCAACGACGAGGTCACGTTCAACCCATTGTAGGGTCGGAGCGTGAACGTCGAGTCAGCGACCAACCTCCCGACGCCGAGCCTCGGCGTGACGAGCCGCAGGCCGCCTTGCACGGTGGCGTTCACGATCGCGTCGTGAGCTGGCGGCACCTCGACACCGGCCGCGCCGAGTACGCGCACGAGCCCATCACCGAGCTCGCGGGTGTAGGAGAGTGCACTCGAATAGCCGAGCAAGGTTTGCGTGCTGCCGAACGCCGTGAGGATCGGATAGATCCGCGCGTGCCCTTCAAATCCGAGGCGGAAGTTCTCCTGGAGTCCGAGCGACTCGACTTCTTGGAGCTTGGCGTAACGATTTTCGTAATTCTGATAACGGGCGAAAGCGCCGTTGCGAGTGACGCTGGTCGGCACGCGCTGCTCGAGGAAACGCTGCGCGACGTCAGCGTCGTAGGCTCCGAGGTCGCCCGGGTTGTAGACGCGGCGATCGGCCGAGAGCCCAAGCTGGACGAGCTGGACGCGCTTGCCCGGGAACGAGCGCGTGACGCCCAAGGTGCCGGCGATGACGTCGCTCTTGTAGCGGACCGGAATGCAGCGCGCGGCATTGGGGCATGTGTTCGTGGGATCGGTCTCCGGATCGCCGTTGAAGACCGCGAGGTCGGTTCCGCTAAAACGCCTCGTCGTCGCCTCGCGCCACGCCACCGAGCCGCCCCATGCCCACTTTTGTCGAGTGGAATAGATCGGCACGCCATAGTCGAACGAGCCGAATGACCCCTCCGTCTTTCCTGTCTCGTGATTGACGATCGCGTTCACAGCACCAGAGAAAAGAATCCGCGAGTCGGCGAGGCGGGGCTCGATGTAGCGCACTCCGAACGAGAGCGTGACCGGGTCGTAGGCAAACGTCGACAGGATGCTTCGACGCATCCCGAAGAGGTTCTCCTCGGATGGCTCAACGAACAACGCCTCGATGCCCCTGCCCGTGATCCGATACGCCGTGTTGAGCCGGAGGCTCCAGATGTCCTTGCCGAGCACGAGCACCCGCACGCGATCCGGCGCGGAACCTTTGAGAGGGAGCACGACGACCAACGACTGTTGTCGCAGCGACCGCAAGTTGCGTTCGGTCTCGTCGGAAAGTGCGCGCTCGAAGGGCTGCCCTTCTTTGAACAAGAGCTCGCGGCGGATCGCATGTTGCCGCGTCGTGCAATGGAACGCATTGAGCGCCTCCGGGAGCGGGTCGCGGTCTTCGATGACGTCGAGCACCTCGACCGCCACATCTTCGATGAGCTTGCCCTCGGGCGTGGCGTCGACTGTTACGCCATGCCGCGCGAGCACTCGCGCAATCGTCTGCTCCTCGTAAGGCGAGTAGACGTGCGCCTCCGAGTTCGGCTGGGCCCACGCCACTCCGAGACCTGCCGACATCACGAAAAGAAAGGTCGCAACGCGTCGCACGGCGTCACGATAGCTCCACCCGCTCCACCCTAGAAGCCCCGGCCTCGCGACGAACGTGTTACGCCGCTGCCGTGGCAGATCGAAAGGTCGTGGTTGCGGCGCACGGGCATTGCTTCGACGGCATCGCTAGCGCGGCCATGTTCACTCACCTGCGCCGCAGGACCGCCCAAGCCTCGCTCAAGTTTCGCTATTTATCCTGCGGGTATGGTCCGAATCTTCAGACGATCCCGGAGAAATGGTTAGGCGGCGACGAGAACGCGATCGTCGATTTTCGATTCACGCCGAGCAAGCGAGTGACCTGGTATTTCGATCACCACGTGACGGCCTTCGCTTCCGAGGCGCAGCGCACGAGCGCTCTCGCTTCGAGCGAACGTTACTTTCACGACGGCGCGTACGGCTCGTGTACGAAGCTCATCGCCGACATTGGACGTGCGCGCTTCGGGGTCGACTTCGAAAAGTATGCCGACCTCATTCAGTGGGCGGACACGATCGACACGGCGAGCTTTCGCTCTGCGGCAGCGGCGATCGATCGCACCGCGCCGGTCATGCAACTCGCAGCCGTCATTGAACAACACGGCAACCAGCAACTCTACGAGAGCGTTGTCCCGATGTTGCTCGAACGCCCACTCGAGGACGTCGCGAGTTCCGATGAGATCCAGCAGCTCTGGCGCCCGATCGCCACGGCGACCGAGGATGCACACAAGCGCATCGAGCGCGCACTCACCGTGATGGGTGACGTCTCGTACGTCGATCTCGCCGCGGAACCACTAGGTGGAAGCGGAAAATTTGTCGCTTACGCCCTCGCGCCCGACGCGGCTTACTCGGTCGCGCTGCTCCGAATGAAGCAGCACTTCAAGATTTCGGTTGGCTACAATCCGTGGTCGGGTCGTGAGCGTCGTCACGATATCGCTGCGATATGCCAGCGTTTCGGCGGTGGGGGACATCCGGTCGTCGGTGCTGTCAGCGTTCCTTTGGACAAGCTCGACGAAGCCCGCAGGACCGCTCTCGGGATCGTAGCGGAGCTTGGCACGTGAGCACCTGGCGGCAGGCTTATTCGGCCCTGCCCCGCCCTACGCTCTTCGGACACCGCGGCTCGCGAACCTCCGCCCCGGAGAATACGCTGGCCGCGTTTCGCATCGCAGCGGCGGACGGCGCGGACGCTATCGAACTCGACGTGCGACCATCGAAGGATGGCGAGCTCATGGTCATGCACGACCCTACCCTCGAACGCACGGCGAGCGATCCGCGTGCCGTCCATGCGCTCACGGTAGCCGAGCTCGCGCGCGTTCGTGTCGGTGGCAGCGAGCGGGTGCCTACACTTGCGGAGACCTTGACGCTGTGTCGCGAACTCGGGCTCGGGCTCAACGTCGAGCTCAAGCGTGACGTCCCCTCTCGAACGCGCGCCGTGCAGAGTGCCGCTCGCACCCTGAAGCGAAGCGCCGTGGGCTTGCCCGTGATCGTATCGAGCTTCGACCCCTTGATGCTCCTCGCGTTCCGTGTGTTGGCGCCCGCGATCCCGACCGCACTTCTCGTCGAACCCGACAGCGTCGCGCGTTACCGTCTCGACCGCGCGGCCCGCTATCTCGGTGTCGCGATCCACGCCGACCAAAAGCTCGTCGGCTCGGAAGCCGTCGCGCGATGGCACGCGCAGGGGCTTCGCGTCGCCGTCTGGACGGTCAATGACGCCGCTACGGTGACCGAACTCTGCCGCATAGGTGTCGACGGGATCATCAGTGACAATCCCGCGATGGCACGCGCCGCGATCGACGCCGTTCAGGGTGCCGGCAGGAGCTCGTCGTCGAGTACGCCCTGAAGTTTGTCGTGGACGGCTTGGCCGCTTGTCGTAGTCGAGCCATCGAGCGATGAGACGTCGTTGCCGCTGAGACCGAGTGGAAGCGCGAACGCGTCGAGGTGCAACGCAGCCGCGAACCGGGCGGCCAACCCGGCAGGCGTAGAGTCGGGTGCCAGGTCCGAGCCCGGCGCGCGCTCCCGCGGCTTGCCGCACTGAAGCACCGCACCTGAGGTAGGACCGTGAATGCAAATCACGCGTTCGAGGCCGCGATCTTGGATGCGTATGACGACCCCGACAGCTCCGACTTCGAGACGCGGCGACGCCTCGAGCAAGCTCGTGAGAGCAGCGCCCATGGCATCGTCAGGGAGCTCGAGTCGCACGGGGACGACGAAGCCCATTCGCCGAAATACACTGCCATCGAGCGCGAGAGCCTGCTCCAAAAACGCGAGCGCTCCGGGACTTTTCTCTTCACTCGCGCGAAAGCCTACGGCCGCAGTTCGAGCCCGGAGGAGCGCCTCCGAAGGTGGCAGTGCATCGAGCGCTTTCTGCGCGAACACCACCGCGCGTGCGTCGTAACCGGACTCCAAATTGACCTCGGCCTCGTACGCGTCGAAGTACGGAATCGCGGCCTTTTCAGGTTCCCGCTCACGCGCGGCATCGAGCTGCGCTCCCACGACCCCAGGGCCAAGCACCGAGACAAGGTCACCGACGAGCCACGGCGGCACGTCATCGAGACCGCGCGCGATGTACGGCCTTAGAGTTGCGGTCAAGCGACCGGAATCGGTCATCACGCGAACGATGCGTTCTTCGTCGGCGCGGTCGGACCAATAGCGTTCAACTCGCGCCCGAGCCCGCGACCAGAGCCCATCGAACCGCGGTTCGCCCCAACTCCGGCGCTCCGCGTCGAGCTCCCCCTGTGCACGCCGTAACGCTCGTCGCAGCAAGGCATGCCCGCCAAGTGCTTCCTCGGCAGTCGACGTCGAGAGGCCGCGTCGATCGGGCGCGTCGAGGAGCCCGTCCGCCAGCGCAAGGCCCCGCTCGAGCTCACCCGCGAGCAAAAAGACAGTCGCGGAGACCGCATCCGTCTCCGCGCGATCTTGCGCACGCACGTTCGCGGGCTGCCGCCGTCGCCACGCCTGCATGTCGCGCAAGGCCTCGATGGCCTCGCTTGCCCGGCCTTGATCCAACCGTAGCTGTGCGATGAGCCGCCACGGATTTGCGCTGGACGGCGCGAAGGTTCGGGAGCCTTCCAGCGCGAGCTTCTCGGCATCATCGGGTCGAAATGCGGCGCGCGCCGCAAGTGCAGCGTTGTAGGCGTCGATGGCGAGGGTGGAGGGCTGAAGCGCCTTCACAGGCTGGGCGCGTTTGTTCTTCAGCGCCGCTTCGCACGCCTTGAAATACGCTTCTCGCTCTTCGGCTTCTCCCTCGAGCGCACACAGGGCGTTGTGCCCGAGTGCTCGCTGGTACGGTGATTTGCTGGCGATCGCGTGATTGGCGTACTCACGCGCCTTGTCGAAACGCTTCAGACGCATCAGCGGCCAGGCGTGCTCACCGGCTGCCATCGGGTTGTAGAGCGCATCGTGAAAATCGAGAATCTCGAGCTGGAATTCGAACTCCTCGAGTTCGAGCGCAAGCCACGCTGTCGAGTAGAGGATCTGCTGATGCAGGCGAAAGTTCGAAGCCTCCGATCCTGGAGGATGCCGCGCCTCGTAGAGTTCGCGCGCGCGACCGAGCTCGCGCATCGCTTGAGGCAGAGCCCCTTCGGCGGCGTGCAGGACGCGCCCAAGGACGTAATGCGCGACGATCGACTGAGGATGCTCCACGAGGTAAGCGTCCGCCTCGCGCCGCGCTCTCAAGAGCTCGTCGTCGTCGAGCAACTTCAAGAGCGCCTCCTCCGGCGCGGTCGCTCCAGGGTCGAGCGACGGCGGGGGCTCCTCGGCGTTGACTCCGAACGCCGAGAACGCGACACCGAGCGCGACCGCTCCGATGGCGAAGAGCTTCCCGAGCTTGGGCATGCTCACACGCTCCCGCGGGCGAGCCGCTCGAGCTCCTGCCCGCAGAGCTCACGTACAAGCTCTGCGGGGCTGTCGATCCCCGGGGCGAACTCGAGCCGGTGGGCGAAGATTCGGTCTGCCAGGGCATCGATGTCGTCGGCGTTGACGAACTTGCGGCGTTGAATCATCGCGCGGGCCTGCAAGGCCGGTAGCGCAAGCACGAGCGAGCGGGTCGATGCGCCCTGAAGGATACGCTCATCGGCACGGGTGCGAGCCGCGATGTTGACGAGCGCGTGATGGACCTTGTCGTCGACGTAAATCGACTCGCTGACGACCTTGCGCGCGTCGAGGATCTCGGTGCGCGTCACCCGCGGAAGATCCGCACGGTCCGCGCTCGCCTTCAAGTGACGAAAGTTGCGCAGCACCTCGAGCTCGTGCTCGGGCGCGATGTGGGTCATCCGGATCTTGAACAAAAACCGGTCGAGTTGCGCATTCGGCAGCGGGAAGGTTCCGGCGACATCGAGCGGATTTTGCGTTGCGATGACTAGGAAAAACTCGTCGAGCTTGCGCGTGCGATTGTCGACGGTGACCTGTTTTTCCGCCATCGCCTCGAGCAGCGCGCTCTGCACCTTCGGTGAGGTTCGGTTGATCTCGTCGGCCAACACGACGTGGGCGAAGATAGGTCCTGGCCGAAAGAAAAATCGGTTCGTGTTGGGATCGAACACCGTTGTGCCCGTCACGTCGGACGGCAAGAGGTCCGGCGTGAATTGAATGCGGCGAAGCGTGACGATGTTGTCGTCCGGCTCGTCGTCGATGATGCAGTCGCCGAGGGCCTTGGCGAGGGTCGTTTTGCCAGAGCCCGGAAAGTCCTCGAGGAGCACGTGCCCGTCCGCGATCACGGCGATGAGGACGAGCTCGATGACGTCATCGCGTCCCTTTACTGCCGCACGGAGTCGCTCACGCATGCGCGAGAACACGTCGAAGGCGCCTTCGAGGTCGGTTATCGGCGGGGCCTTCGTGTCGGTGACGTACTTGCTCTGCAGCGGCGCGCCGTCGTCGTCGAGGTCCCTGCCCTTCGCGGAGGCCTTCGGTTCGGTGGTCGTAGAGTGGAGCGGCTGTTCGAGTTCTTGGTTCATGGTGGCGTCCTTCACTTGGAGGCGAGAAACGATGCAGGGTTCACGCGGCCGAGCCACGCGCGGGGGCCATGTCGCATCGTGCGGCATTCGTCGCGTAAGGCGGCGAGGGAACGTCTCCACTCGACCGCGGCGCCCGCGAGGCGCTCAGCATGAAAGCGGCTCGGGTCGCCGAAGTAGTGTTCGATGTGCAAATCCGTCACTCTCGCGAAAGTCGGAAATTCACGGCTCACGCGGCGACCGAAGGCTTCCCGCGTTTCACCTTCACGCCGCGTGCGCTCGAGTTCACTCAGCATGTCGAGGGCTGCCCGGTAACCGACTCGCGGAAGGGAGGCCGCCCGCGCAAAGCGTGGGAGGAGACGCCGCCACGCCTTGATGGCGTAGAGCGCCGCGAGGATCGAGGACGCCAAGACGAGCAAGAGCTTCCGCCACGGGAGCACGAGTTTCGGCGTGAGGTTGGAGACGCGCGGCCCGTCTTTGGGCTTCTCCTCGGGGACCTTACGCGCCATATCGGCGAGCTTTCGCTGAAGTTCTTTGTCGACGGGACGCGCAGGCAGATCGATATTTTTCTGCGGTGCGATGTCGAGCACGACCCAGCCCGCGCCTTCGAGATAGAGCTCCGGCCACGCGTGCCCGTCGCCGCTCTTCACCATCAACGCCGAGCCCTCGCGCGACTCCGCATTGACGGCGTAGCCCATGCCGATGCGCGCCGGCAAGCCGAGGCTTCGCCACAAGTACACCGCGACGTGGGCGAAATGGACGCAGTAGCCGATGCGATCTCCGAAGAGAAAGTCCGCCGCGGGATCGGCGACGTCCGCATGTCGGTGCCGAGTCGAATAGGTCAGATTCTTATCCATCCAGAGCTTCACCGACAGCGCCTGGAAGAGCGGGAGCACGCGCTTTTTTGCGTCGAGGGTCCGCGTGATGTCGTGGGCTAGCGCCGCGTAACGCGGGTCAATCGCCGGGCGCGTGTAGTACTCGCGTAGCTCCTCGCTCCATGCCGGATTGCCGGCCTTCGCGGTGAGCAACTCCGCGAACGATGCTCGTTGGGCGAGCGCCTCGAAGCGGTAAGCCCGCGCGAATCGTTTTGGATCCGGATTTGGCGCGACATCCATCACGACGGGAGTCTCGAGCGCGAACGGTTTCTTGTGCTCCAGGACCATCGCGACGGTCGCGTGAATCAACTTGCGTGCCCCCGGTGGAGGCGGATCTCCGACGTCCTGCCGCCGCGTCGGAAACTCACTCGGCGCGTCCCTGTCGGCATCCGGCCGCGTCGTAGGAACGAGGCGATTCTCGGCAAATTGACTCCAGCTCTCTTGCCTAAGATAGAACATCTGGCCCGGTGGGTCGTAGTCGTCCCCGAGCAGCACGATCGCCATCGGCTGTTGGTTCTCTGGACTGTCCGGCGGCGGAGGGGCGTCGAGTGGCGGGGGCTCTTCGGGCGGCGGAGAATCCCGGCCGTCGCTCGAGTCTTTGTCTTTGTCGGGCTGCCCTTGGCCGCCGTCGCTCGGGTCTTTGTCTTTGTCGGGCTGCCCTTGCCCGCCGTCGCTCGAGTCTTTGTCTTTGTCGGGCTGCCCTTGGCCGCCGTCGCTCGAGTCTTTGTCTTTGTCGGGCTGCCCTTGGCCGCCGTCCGGCTTCTCTCCGGTAGGCGGAGCTTTCGGCGGCTCACCATGAGACTCAACGGGATGGTCACGCTCACTCTCTTTCGGGAGTCGGACGATGTGAGCGACATCGAACGAGGTGAATACGAACCACGCCAGGAGCGGAAGCGCGAGGAGCGAGAGCACGTGGGAGCGGCGACCGTGCTCAGCCGCAAGGACCGCGGCCATCACGAGAAACGCGACCGTTCCCGTCGCGAGCAAGACGACGGCCGGATCGAGCCCCGCGCGCCACGCGTAATCGCCGAGCCACAACGGCCGCGCCAGATTTCCCCCGCGGTGCGACTGAACGAGAAACGCGAGGCCGGCGATGCACGCCGCGACCTCGAGGAACACGAGAGCGCGCACGCGGATCGCCGCGGCACGCAGCGCCGCCACCGGAAGCGCAGCAAACCCAAAGAAGCGGAGCGCAACGCCCACCGAGAGCGCGGTTGTGGGACCGAGCGCGCGTGCGATCCACTCCACGCGAACACACAGCATCGCGAGAGAATTGAGTGCCGCGAACGCGACGCCCGCTCCCGCGGCGACGACCCACCCGCGCCAGGCTGAGCGCCCGGCGAGCTCACCCAAAACCACGCCAACGAGCGTCCCCACGAGCAGCGCGCCGAGCCCGACGCCATCTGTGAGCGGCCAGACAAGGCAGCCCAACGCAAGGGCCGTCGATAGGATCCGCAGAGGGTGGCGCAGCCAAGCCAAGCGACTCTCACCGTCCTCCCGACCGAGGCCCCGACGGAGCTTGACGAGGAGCGTTTCGGCAGCGTTTTTGCGTGGATCGCGCGGGCTCACGACGCCACCTTCGTGTGAGCCTGCTTGCGGCCCGCGAGATGTTCGGGGAGGTAGGCGTGGCCCGTGCGCCGATCGACGACGACGACGCGAGCGCCATTCGTACCGCCTTCGAGCGCCTTCACGACCTTGAGGAGCTCGTCGATCGGAACGGCCTGCTCCCCACCACCCGAGGGCTCCGCCCGCGACAACGCGCGCAGGACCTTCGAGCCCCGCGCGATCCCGTCGGTGCCCACGACGAAGTCGACTTTCCCCTTCAGCTCACGCACCGCAGCCCGAACCTTGGGAAGCCACGGTCCGGGGCGTGGGGGAACGAACACCACCAGCCGGCCGAGCGCCCCAGCTCGCTCGACAAAATGCGCGAGCCCCGTGCCGGCAAGGGAATCGGACACGCTCGCGCTGCGCGTCACAAGATCGAGCGCCCCATCACGCGTACGCGCCTCGGCGTCCATGCCATCGGCACCGATGCGCCAATCATTGCCGAACGCCCCGAGCTCAAGGGCGAGGCGCGCGGCCCCCGCAGCAGGTTCGTCGCTGCTACCCGTCACGAGATAGGCCACGGTGTGTTCCACCGGACTTTCCGCGCGCTCCGGAGTTCTCACGATGAGGTTGCGGCTTTTCGCGAAGACTTTCCAAAGCACGAAGCGGATTGGATCGCCGGGGGCGTAGCGTCGGGTGTCGAAAGGATCGCCTTCGGGCTTACCCGCGCTAGCGCTTGCGTCCGAGCCCGATGAGAGCCCGCGAATCACGTGCACCTGACGTAGCGCCCCAACCGAGGGCAGAAGCCGCACGTCGCGCGACTCCGCGACTTCGAATTGGATGCGCGCGAGGCCGAAGACGTCCCCGACTTCGAAGCGCCTACGGATCCTCGGCGCCACCCCTCGGCGTGTGGCGCGCACGGTCTCGTGAAGACGACCCCGGAGCCGCTGCTGCCGCACCTCCACGCGGAGTTCGCTCCACGTCCACGCCACTGTCGCGAACGGCACGAACCACAACGCACGAATCGAAAACCCCGTTGGCGCAAACCGACCGCACTCGAGCGCGAGCCGACCGTCCCCGTGCGCCGCGCGAGCCGACCGAAACACGACGAGCGCCGCGAGCGCGGCGACGACGATGGCCACGCCGACAAGCAAGAGCCCGAGGGCACTTACCGCAAACAAGACAAGATCACGCTGCTTGTAACCGTAATGCTGCAGTACGCCATACGAGGCCCCGCCTACGGCTAGGCCGAGCGGCGTGATGGGGAAGAGGTCCGCGATTCGGCGGGCTCGGCGCGCACTCCGTTTCAGCATCCGTCCGACCGTTCCGGCGGCACGAACGGCGGAGGCGTGATGTCGACCGCCAACTTGCGAGTCGGGCCATCGAAACACTGCACGCGGCGAAACAAAGTCGGCTCGTTCACCGCGCGCCCGCCATCGTTGTTAACCGACTGGAACTCTTGGCGTTCCTCGTCGAGTTTTCCCGTGAAATGGTCAGGTCGGTAGCCGAATCCCACAGGCAACTTGCCGCACACGAGGCCATCGAATTGGAAGGTCGTCGCTTCAAACACGACATGCCCGTCACGGTACGTTCCAAACGCATCCGGCATCGACGCGCGCGTTCGGTACGGTACAAACTCGTTGCACGGGCCTGGCTCCTGGTCGGACTTTCGGCCGCGCCAGGTCTCGTTGTGCACCTTTCCGACGAGCTCCGTTGGACTGCCAGGCTTGCGATGGATGACGAGCCGGAAGATCACCCACTGATGCCAGACCTCGTTGTACTGGTGCGCTTTCCACTCGCCTTCGACCGGGTCTTCGCACTGTGCCGGCGGAGGCAATCGACTGCGCTGCTCGGCGATCGAGCCGCGGCTCGTCCCGGGACGCAAGACGATGGCGAACACAGTGAAGAACACGAGGCCCCGCGTGACGATCCGCGTCGTCCATTCGGCAAAGGTGGCCTTCATGTCGTCCTCGGCGGCGCCTAAGAGCGCGCGACCAGGGATAAGGCTACGAACGCGGCCGCGACTCGTCAAGGCGACCGCGCGAACGAGCTTCTCGTTTCAGCCTCACGCCAGAGCGAGAACCGGGCCGACTCTGTCGCTTTTCAAGATCGAGGGTTCAACGAGAAAGAATCAGGGGGAAATAGAACCGGCGCAGCGAAAGCCCACGTCGCGGTACTGAATCGCGGTGGCGAGTCCGAGGCGGTAGGCGGAGCGGACGTTCCAGGAGTCGCCGTTGTACCGGCCGCCCCCGCGAGTGACGTGGCCCGCCCCCGTTGGACCGAAAACAACCGAAGTCCATTCCCACACATTTCCTGACATGTCGGCCAGTCCAAAAGGAGAGTTGCCCCCAGGGAAGGATGCGACCGCGCAGGTAGATTGGCGATTGCCTTCGCCAAGGCTGTTGCCTTCGCCGTTCCAGCACAGTTGGCCTCCCGGTTCGGGGTTGCCCCACGGATAGACGCGGCCGTCCGTGCCGCGCGCCGCGTACTCCCACTCCGTCTCGCTTGGTAGCCGCTGCCCTTGCGCCGCGCAGTACGCCTTCGCCTGAGGCCAGTCCACACAGTTGATGGGGTGGTTGCCGCGGTCAGGCACGCCGGCGTTGCAGAGCGCGGCGGTGTCGGCGGCCGTGCACTTGCCGCTATTGACGCAAGCCGCGTACGCCGAGGTCGTGACCTCCGTCGTGTCCATGCAAAACGCGTCGACGGTTGTTGCGTTCGCTTTGGCGTTAAAAGCGTCGCCCATCGTGAAGGTGCCGGCGTGGATTTCCACCATGCCCGAGTTGCACTTTGGCGCTTTTACTGGCTCGGCCTTAGGGGGAGCCTCCACTGGCTCGGGCTTCGGCGGGGGCGCCTCCACTGGCGGGGCCATAGGCGGGGGAGCCTCCACTTTCACAGCCATCGCGCACGATAGACCCAACAACGATGCCGCCGTCCCCATACCCAGAAACCAACCCCGTGTTTGCATCCGGCGAAGCTAGGCGAGTTACACGATTTATGTCAATGGTTAGGCCATTAATCGCATCTGCACAGTGTTTCCGCGCGCAGGCGTCGCGCATCTTCGCACCTACGGGAAGCGAAGCTCCTCCGTGCCGCAGCTTGAACCCAATCGGAGTCGCGGCGTCTTTTCCGTCTTCGCTCGTCCCCGCTCGCTTAATCCGGCCAGTTGAGAAACTCGGGCGCGCGGGCTTTCGTCGTAAAGGTCATGACGCGGCGCAGGTCATGGCGTGACGATCGCCGAAACCCGGGTAGGCGACCCGCACGTCACGGTCCGTCGCACTCGACGCGCTGTTCGTGAGCGCCCGCCGGCACGGGTTGGGTGAACGTGCCCACTGGCAATGGCGGATTCAAGACCACCGACCGGTACTGGAAAAGGACGTCATCGCCAGAATGGGGCACTTTGAGCCGGATGGAGCGCGGGATGTCGAGCGCGCACGGGCCGCCACTCGGCAAAATCATCGGGTCGAGGCCGTCTTCATCGTTGCGCGGTGCGGCCGTCACGGCCCTGACGAAGTTGCCGAGCTCGGCTTCGTAGAGGACGGCGCCGGACTGGACCGTCGAGACGCCGACTACGCGGACGCGCTGCTTCTGCCAATCGACGGCGTAGTCCTCGGCGTAGACTTCGAGGAGCACCGTTTGGCGCGCGCCGTGGTGGCTCGGAAGCTCGATGCGGTAGTGGCCGTCCTCCCAGTCGAGCGACGCTGCCCGAGCGTCGTGCTTCAAAAGCGGAGCTTCACCGCGCAGCAACGAGACGAGCGCGTGACCGGGGATGGGTACCTGCGTGAGACGCGCCAAATTGCAGGCGCTCGCCCGGCCGAACAGGAACTGTTTGTTCGGCAAATCATTCAGTGTGAACGACTGGCCGTTCGATGTCAGCGTATACGGCGTCGCGCCGAAGGGGCTCGAGATGTCGATGCGGACGCGCGCCGGATTGACCGCGATAACCGAAGCGTCACCGCGGATCCTACCGCGAGTGCCAAAGTGATCGAGCTTACCCGCGCCTTGGACGCCGTTCGCACACGCGTGGGTTTCCTTCATCCTTGAGAGCGCGGCCTCGCCCGTCGGAAAACGCGAAAGGGGCCGCGATTGGGTGCAGCCCGTGACGCACCCGAGCGCAACCCCAACGAAAAACGCCGTCGCCCTCATGCCTCCAGGGCATAATCGCGACGGCGCTCCGGCTCAAGGTGTGCCGGTCTCGACGTTAAGAGCCGCTGTCACTCACGAGGAGCGGAGCGCTTCGAATAGGTCGAGATCCGGAACGGCCACGGGGTGGGTCGCACGGATAACGGCCACGTTGTGCTCCTCGCAGAGCCGCGCGATCGTCAGCCCGTCGAGCAACGTTACCGGGAGCGACCCCTCGGCGTTCGCTTCCTCGCGGGCGCCCGAGAGCACCTGCCCTGCGCTGAGGATCCAGCCCATGCGCGCGTTCTCGTAGTGGTGCAGGCTTCCGCGGAGCTCGGTCACACGCTCGCGGCCGACATCGCGGCCGTCTTTGCGAATGACGAGCGCGATGCGGAGGCCCTCTCCCGTGCCGATTCGACCCGGCAAGAGGCCCGCCGGAACGTGGAGGACGCCGGTGAGTTGCGCCTCCGCGCCGGATGCGCCCGGGAACTTCACCTGGCGAAGGTCGCTCACACCGACACGCTCGAGGAGCAGCACGGCGAGCTCCACGAAGGCGTGCCCCGGAAGCTCCGCCGCCTTGGAGGCGAAGGCACGGCGCGAAGCCTCGCGGAAACGCTCGACCGCAGCAATGGCCTCGCGTTCGAAGCGAGCAAGCTCACCGTCGAGGAACCACTCCGCGAGACCGACGCGTCCGCCGGTAAAGCGGAAGCGAGGCCGGAGCCCTGCGGCTGTACGACGGCTCGCATCGGCACGCACCGCAGCCGCGATTTGCGACTGCGCCACCTGCGTCTCGCCCGTCAGTTTTCCTGCGCGCTGCGCCGCCTCGGCGAGATTCCGCAGCGACACGGGACCCGACGCTCGGTCGAACGACGACAACACAATCGCGATCGCATCGCCAAGCTCGCGACCCGCGAGGGTGTCGAGCACGGGGACGTCAGCGGAAGCGAGATCGAGCACCTGGGGACCGCGGCCACCGTCATCGTGACGACCGTCGTGACGCGAGTCGTTGCGACCGTCGTGACGCGAGTCATTGCGACCGTCGTGACGCGAGTCATTGCGACCTTCACGCGGGCCTTGCGAACGGGGCTCCCCACGAGGGGCTCCGCCTGCGACGGGCGTGGCTGTGTAGCTCGGCAAGCCCGAACGGTCACCGCCACTACGGTCGGCCGTGCGCTCCGCCGGACGCTCCTCGGCGCCGCCACGACCGCCGCGACGGCGACGACGACGACGACGACGACCTTGAGCGTCGGTTCCGCCATCGGCGCCTTCTGCCCCATCGGCGCCTTCTGCGCCTTCTGCGGTGTCGTCGACCGAGCGAAGGATGGGCTGATCGTCATCATCCTCTTCGTCGAAGATCGCTGCGCCACTGGCGGCGATCTCGGCTCGGAATGCTTCGTCGGCCGAGCGCGGCAGATCATCGATCCGCGGAGCGACCACGATCGGGGTAGCGCGCGTCGACGAACCCGAAGGCACCTCGATCACGCGTGCTGCGGGCGGGCCCTTCGCGGAGGTGTCCGATGAGCGACTCGCCGCTCGTCCCCTCGGGGCCGGGCGCTCGGTTGCCACGGACGATACCGTCGACGAAGTCCCGTCTTCCGACTCCTCGTCGTGGTTACCGTCACCGGTCGCGGCGGACTCATGCCCGCCCGCCACCGTCGCGTCGTCCCATTCGAGAAGGGCGAATACGCCCGGCTTGACGCGAACGAGGGGGTTCTCGTCGCCGCCTTTCTTGAGGGTCGCCGCCAAGCGCGCGCCCATCGTAACTTCAGGGCTCTTGCCTACGTGGCTGAGCAGGTTTTTCTCGATGGCGAGCTCGGTTATCTCCTTGTAATGGAGCGGGCGGCCAACTTGTCGCAGCACTTCGCATGCGGCATCCGTAAACGTCATGATCTCGTCGTATCGCGAGCCATCCTCGGTGCGCGCGGCGCCGCCGAGCTCGTCCAGGCACCGCCCACATTGACGGGCGAGGCACGACTCGGCGTCCCTTCCGCGAGCCGCCTGCGGCAGCTGCGATCCTTAGTGTTGATATGTCAGGTTGCGCCCCGCGGACCGTGGAACACGTCACGCCGGTCCTCCACGAGGCGGAGGCTTGATACCATGAAGATATCGGCTTGTCAACCGCGCATTTTAGCCACGAAAACGCGCGTAAAAGGCCAGAATCGCGTCGTCGAGTTTATCGACATCGGCGCCCCCGGCCTGCGCCATGTCGGGGCGTCCCCCGCCCGAGCCGCCGACGGCCTGCGCGACGCTCTTGATGAGGTCTCCCGCCTTGAACCGCTCGGTGGCCGCTTTGCTGACCGTCAACACGAGCTGCGCTTTTCCGCCCGTGGCCGCACACGCGAGCACGACCGAGCGAGCGCCGAGTTTGTCACGAAGCTTTTCGGCAAGCTCGCGCAGCGCCGCAAGTTCGGTTCCGTCGGCCACGCGGATCGCCAGCACCTGAACGTCACCAGCCGCCACGGCCTTCGACACCATGGCCTCGATACCGCCGCCGCCCGAGCCACCTTCAAGGAGTTGCTTCTCGAGTTCTTTGACTCGTTTTTCGAGCGCTCGCTCGTGCAAAACCATTTTGTCGATTCGCTCCGCGAGGTCCGCACCTCCCGTTGCCTTCGCCGCCAAGCGAGCCCGCCGCAGCTCGTCCTCGACGCGGCGCAGGAGTGCAAGCGCGTTCTCACCCGTCACCGCGAGGATGCGCCTCACACCGGCGGCCGTCCCAGCCTCGCTGACGATCTTGAACATGCCGATCTCTCCGAGCGACGTGCAATGCGTTCCACCGCAGAGCTCGACCGAGTCGGCGGTCATCGTCAGGACGCGCACGACGTCTCCGTATTTTTCCTCGAAAATCGCCATCGCGCCCAACTCGCGGGCGGCAGCGATGGGGAGCACTGCGGTCTGCACAGCCGCGGCGCCGAGGACTTTTGCGTTAACGAGATCTTCGACGTGTCGCAGCTCGATCGCGGTCATTGCCTGGTGATGGGCGAAGTCAAATCGCAAGAGCTCCGCGCCGACGAGCGAGCCCTTCTGCTGCGCGTGCGGTCCAAGCACCTCGTGGAGCGCCCAATGCAAAAGGTGGGTGGCGGAGTGATTGCGGCGAATCGCGGAGCGTCGCCCGTGATCGACCTCGAGGCGCGCATTGTCACCGACATTGACGGTTCCGCTCGTCACTCGGCCGCGGTGAAGGTGGGTGTCACCGGTGGGTTTTTGCGTGTCCTCGATGGCCACAGCGAAACCGGTTCCGAGAATCACGCCCGCGTCGCCAACCTGCCCGCCTGCTTCCGCGTAGAACGGACTGCGCTTCACGATGAGCTCGATATGGTCACCTTCGCTCGCTTGCGTCGCGCTCGTTCGGGTCA
The DNA here is from genome assembly GCA_947475525.1 of Polyangiaceae bacterium. Taxonomy (GTDB): domain Bacteria; phylum Myxococcota_A; class Polyangia; order Polyangiales; family Polyangiaceae; genus SYFR01. The sequence continues at coordinate 233,377 of CANJMI010000006.1, forward strand.
CGCTCTCGGCGGCACCGGTCAACTTCAAGAGCCCGACGATCTCGGCTACGTCGCTCTCCGTGTCGTAACCCGAGAACTCGGTCCTACCAGCTCTCGAGGCCATTTGGAGCACCGCCGAATCGAGGGCACCGGCGCCAATTTTCGAGCCTTCGCTGCGCGCTCGCTGGAGCTCGAGCTGGCGGTTGTACTCCGCCACATCGACATCGAAGGCTTGCTCGCGGCCGATCACCTGCGTGAGGTCGAGCGGGAATCCGAAGGTGTCGTAGAGCTTGAAGGCGACGTTCCCCGGCATCACGCGCCGGCCTGCCTCGTCGCGCCACTCGCGGTTTTTCGAGATGAGCTCGAGACCGCGCTCGATCGTGGTCCGAAAGCTCGTTTCCTCGCGCTCGGTCACCGAAGTTATCAGCACGGCGCGCTCGCGCAACTCGGGGTAGGCGTCGCTCATCGCAGCTGCGGCTTCGCCGGCGATCAAGTGGAGAAAGGGCTCGGTTATCCCCAAGCGATGCCCGTGCCGAATCGCGCGGCGCATCACGCGACGGAGCACGTACTCGCGGCCATCGCGATCGGGGAAGATGCCCTCCGCAATCAGGAAGGCTGCCGTTCGGGCATGATCGGCGATCACGCGCATCGAGACGTCATCGTCGCCGGCCCCTCGCGTGTAGGTCTTCTTCGCCACCTCTTCGGTCCGCGCGATCAAGCGTCGCAAGACGTCGGTGTCGTAGTTGGAGCTGACGCCTTGCACCACACTCGCCAGACGCTCGAGGCCGGCTCCCGTGTCGATGCTCGGCCGCGGCAGCAGTACCGCGGGCGCGCCATCCAAAGCGCGATCGTATTGCATGAAGACCAGGTTCCAAATCTCCATCCAGCCGCGCCCATCGACACCGGGTTCCTGGCCGAACGCTGCGTAGTCGGGATCGTCGCCGTGGAAGTAATGGATCTCGGTGCACGGACCGCACGGGCCGGTCGCGCCCATGCTCCAGAAGTTGTCGGCCATGCCGAGGCGCCGGATGCGGTCGTCGCCGAACCCGGTGACTTTGCGCCACAGAGAGGCGGCCTCGTCATCGGCCGCAAAGCCCTCGGCTCCCTCGAACACGGTCAAAAGCAAGCGATTCGAAGGAACGCCGAGGACCTTCGTTAGGAGGTCCCACGCGTAGACGATGGCTTCCTCTTTAAAGTAGTCGCCGAAACTAAAGTTGCCGAGCATCTCGAAGAACGTGTGATGCCGCGCGGTCACGCCGACATTCTCGAGATCGTTGTGCTTGCCGCTGATGCGGATGCACTTCTGCGACGAGGTCGCTCGCACGTAGGGACGCGCTTCCCGGCCGGTGAAGACATCCTTGAACGGGACCATGCCCGCGTTGACGAACATCAGCGTCGGATCGTGCTGCGGCACGAGCTGGCCGCTCGGCACGACGACGTGTTGCCTGGCCGCAAAGAAGTCGAGAAACGCCTGGCGAATCGCCCCGCTGTTCATGCAAGCTGGGCTACTTTAGCCGCTCTGCGTCCGCAAGCGTTCGCGCGAACGGAGACGAGCTAGTAGAGGATCCCCATGTACCAGCGCACCATCTGCGCGGTCGACGTAGCGAGCGCCGCTTCGCCGGGGTTCTGGAACGCGGCGTAGGCGGAGACCTGACCCGGCAGGTAATCAAGGCCTGAGAGGGGGAAGAGGACGCCGTACTCGAGCGACGTGAAAAACCCGCCCATTTTCTCGAGATCGTCGTTCAATACGCCGTCTTTCGCTTGATAATGGATCTTGAAGTTGAGCTCGACGCCAAGGTCGCGCGCGTTGCCAGGAGCCTGGACGAACTGCGACGCTCGGCTCCAGATGAGGCTCGCCGCGCCCCCGAGCTTCTGACCATCCGGATCGCGCAGGAAGTCATACCCGACGGTGGGCTTGAAGAAATACGTGCCCTGAATTCGGGAGAGGATATTCCGATAAAGGAGAAGATCGACGCGGTAGTCCGGGTGAAACCGAAAGGTCGAGAAGGTCCGATCCAGCGTCTTTTGGGGTTGCAGCTCGTTGCCGAGCGGGGCGAGGCCCTCGACGTCACTGTCACCGGAGGCGTAGCCGAAGTCGAAGGCCAAGCGCAGTTTGTCCTCGAGGAGACGCAGCTCGCTTTGCGCGGCGACACCAAACTGCAAAAGGTTCCAGCCGTTCTTCGTGGGGTCGTCGGAATTTACGTAGTTGTTCGACTCGCGAAGCGTGTTTTGAATCGTGCCCACGATCAGGGCGCTTTCCGCCTCGAAGCGGAATTTCTTCCAGCGCAAACGGAACCACAGATCGGGGATGAAGGCAGTCGCCTCGCGGCGCACGAAGCCGTCTTTGAGGTTGTCGATGTCTTGGCCCAGCGACCCGCCTGCGGCCTGACTCGTCGTGTCGTTCGCGAGCACCTGATGGCGGTAGACAAAGTAGCCACCGCCTTCGATGACCGGCTTGCCAGCCGCGAGTTCTTTGCGCGCGAGGCTCTCGTTCCTGCGGCGCATCAGCATGAAGATGAACTGGTCGACGTCATCCTTCTGCGCGGCGTCGTAGGGCTGGCCCTGCTGTTCTTGGAGCGAGGCGCTGTTCGCGCCTTCGTTCGCGAAATCCCACGCGAAGGCGCCGTAAAGATCCCAGCCTGGGTGGCCGGTGACAAACATGATGCGGTCTGCGGTCGACTGCCAATCCGAGTCGTAGCCGTCACCGGAATTCGCGAGCATGCCCAAGCCCCAGTGGCTCGGCATTCGACCAAAGCGCAGTTGGCCAACGGGCGAGGCGTACTCGCCCCACGCTCGCTTGACGGTGATCGAATCCTTCGTGCTGTTGAAGCCGGCGACGGGCGCCCACTGGGTTGTACCGAAGGCCGACAGCGGCGCGTAACCGCCACGCGCGATCACCTGATAGCCGCCGCTCGCACCAGGCTGGTTGCCGTAGCCCTCGGGCGTCGAGCCGAGGACGATGTTGTCGAGCATGTCGATCTGCGAGCGAATTCGCAGGTTGTCCGAGATGTGAATATCCGGATTCAAGCGCAAGCGCATGTTGGCGCCGCCAAGCGAGCGCGAGGTGCAGTTCGAAAAGTCGTTCGGGACCCCGCTGTCACCGCAGAGTTTCACCGCGCGCGAACCGCCGTTGATCGGCGTGTAGCTGTCGTCAGCCGGGCGCGGAAAGAACGGTTTTACGCGCTCGACGCGGCCGAGATCGAAGTTGTGAAAGAACTCGGCGCGCACGCGGTAGACGCCGTGAAGCTCCACGGTCGGACGCGAGAGGTTCCACCAATCTTCGGAGAAGACCTCGGACGGCGGCGGGGTCGCGGTATCACGCGGGTCGGCGCGTTCTTTGGGAGCCGGGGATTTCGCGGCATCCGCGGGCTTCGTCGCCTCAGCGAACGTGGCCGCCTCCGCGGACGTGGTCGCTTCGGCGGGCTTGACCGCTTTGGCGGGGTCTTCGGGCGACGCCGCAACGGGTGGGTCGACCGCAACGGGAGGTAACAACGGCGCGTCGGCAGGCTTGGCGTCGGCAGGCTTGGCGTCGGCAGGCTTGGCTTCGGCAGGCTTGGCGTCGGCAGGCTTGGCTTCGGCAGGCTCGGCTTCGGCGGGCGCAGTAGGCTTCTCCGCCTCGACGGGGGCCGGCTTCGCGGGCTTCGCTGGCTTCGCTGGCTTCGCTGGCTTCGCTGGCTTCGCCGGCTTCGCAACCGGGACAGCCTCGGTCGGCGGAATCTGTGCGAAGGCCTCAGTTGGCTGGGCAACGAGCGCGGCGAGCGCCGTCGACACGCAGATGAGCGGGAGTCCCATCGAGAACGAACCGAGTCCGCGTAGCCGTCGCATGCGGGGCGGTCATGCAGCAAACGCCGGATGGCGTCAAAGTCGTTACGCCCGACCCCGCGCGGCCGCGTATCGTCTGCGTCAGTCCATCCAAAATGCAGTGAACGCGTCGCCCCCCTCCTCCATGTCGGCGGGTCGCGCTCGGGTGACGTTCGCGTGCAAGGCAAGGTGCTCGCGGACCGCTTGGCGCAGCGCTCCTGTGCCATGCCCGTGCAACGCAAACCCATGCGGCTCGGCATCACGGAGGCACCGGTCGATGAATCGGTCGAGTTCAGAGAGCGCGGCGTCGGCGCGCATTCCCCGCAAATCACAGGTAAGACTGGCGGTTCGGACGAGTTTGTCGGCCCCCGCAGCGGGTACGCGAGCCGGCGGCAAAGGACGCGGTTCCGGCTGTTTCGGCAGATGCGGACCCTTCGGGGCAATGCGCAACTCGGCAAGCGGCACGAGCAGGTTGAACGCTCCCGCGCGAACTCGCACACGGCCCCGCTCGGGCAATTCAAGAACGTGCACCACCCCGAGACGCGGGCTCACAAGCTTCATCCCGACCGTGAGCTGCGACGACTCGACACTCGGCCCCGCAGCCTTCACCTCGCGCGTAGCCGCCTCGACGGCACTTCCGAGCGCGACCACCTTTGCGGCCTCGTCGACGATCCGCTCGGCCTCGCGCTGACCTACCGCGCCCGCGCCCTGCGTCCGTTCGAGAACCAGAAGCCGGCTCCGTGCGCCGCGAATCGCATCGCGCAGCTCCGCCGCTTCATCCTGCAGCCGCTTGCGCTCCTTGGTTCGGATGTTCGCTCTTTCTTCTTCGAGCTCGCCACGCAGACGCCGCACCGCAACCTTATCCGCCTCCGCCTCTAGCCGCGCATGTCGCTCGCGGTCGCGCTCACGTTCGAGGTCGGCGATCAGCTCCTCGCGTTGAACGACCGCCTTCGGCATCAGCTCTCGAGCGCGACAGACGACGGCCGCCGGCAGGCCATGGCGCTCAGCCGCCGCGAGCGCCGCCGACGCGCCAACCACACCGAGCCGCAGCGTAAATGTCGGAACCATGCGGTCGAAATCGAAGCCGACGGCGGCATTTGCAAACCGCGCGTCTTCGTATGCGCGCTGTTTGAGCCGCTCGTAATGCGTCGTCGCCACAACGGCCGCGCCGCGCTGCAACAGCGCCTCGAGCAAGGCGACACCGAGCGCCGCGCCCTCCTCGGGATCGGTGCTGCCCGCGACCTCGTCGAGCAAAACGAGTGCATGCTGGCCCTGCTCGGAGGCGTGCCCGGCCGCTTCCAAAATCGTGCGGTAGCCGACGACGTGCGCACTGAATGTCGAGAGCGAACGCTCGAGCGATTGGTGGTCGCCCATGTCCGTGACCACCGGAGCAAACCACCCGAGCCGCGAACGCCGGTCCGCTACGATTGGCAGGCCCGCTCGGATCATCAATGCCGCGAGCCCGAGGGTCTTCAAGGCAACGGTCTTGCCGCCAGCGTTTGGGCCCGAGACGACGAGCACCTCGCCGGCCCGGACGCGGATGTCGTTGGGTACGACCGGCACGCCTTGTTCAAGCAGCAAGGGGTGACGGACGAGCACGAGCTCCGCGGCCGGCTCGTCGCTCAGCGGCACCACGACCGCCTCGACATCGCGGCTCCAATTCGCAATTGCGCTCAGGCCATCGGCCTTGACGAGTGCTGCATACGCCGCGGCGATGGGTTCAACCTGGCTCCGCACAAGCGCCGTCAATTCGCACACGATGCGCCGTTCTTCTCGCTCGACGTCGCCTTCGGCAATCCGCAGCCGATTGCTCACGGCGGTCACTTCCGGCGGCTCGACGTACAGCGTCGCGCCGGTCGCGCTCGCGCCGATCACGATGCCTTCGACACGCCGATGCGCGTCCGCTCGGACCGGAAGGCCCACGCGACCGTCACGCTCAACCGGCCCCCCGTCGCGAAGCACATCCGCGAGGTCGAGCGACAGCTGACGCAACTTGTCGCCGAGGCCTTTGCGTGCGGTGGCGACGGCGTGGCGTGCACGGCGGAGCTCCGCCGAAGCCTCGTCCTTGACGTAGCCGTGCGGCTCGATCGCCCCCAAAATCGCGCGCTCGATCTGCTCGAACTCGCGATCGTGACGCGCCTCTCCCGCGCACTCCCGCGCGAGCAACGGCAGCCGTTCGGACGCCCCACGCAAGAACGAACGCAGCGCACGGGCGCCACCGAGTAACCGAGCGACTTGCACGAGCTCAACGGCGGCCACGTCGCCCCCTCGTTCGATCCGGGCGAGCAACTCCTCGAGGTCATCTGTCCCAACAACGGGAAGCGGTTCTCCTTCGGCGAGAGTCGAGAGCGCTTCCGCCACGAGGGCGAGCCGCCGCCGAGCTTCGTTGGGCGTCTCGGCCGGAGTCAGCTCCGAGATCAGACGAACCGCGGCCTCGCCGAGGCAACGCCGCGCGATCGCCGCTACCAGCCGGCTCCACTGCAAGTCTTCGATCGAGGCGCTCATCGCGAGCCCAGTGTGGCCCGAGCTCACTTCGTCAACGCGGCGTTTTTCTCGCAGAGTTCCTTGTAAAACTCTGGGATTTTCGCAAACGCCGCCGCCGGCAACCCCTCCTCGATCGCCGCCTTCCCCCCGCTGCAGATCAAGCGACATTCCTCATCGCGCTCCTTCGAGAGGACCTTCTTTTTCTCTTTCTCCTGAAGACAGGAGTCGAGCTCGGCGCGCGCTTTATCGGCGCGTCCGACGCGCGCACACGTCGCCTTGATCATCTCGCGGTGGACGGCGGCAACCTTGCGCACTTCTTCGTCGATTTTCTCGACCGCCTTCATGTTCGTCGTCCCTTCGTCTTCGGCCGCTTGGCAAGCGTCGACGATGGTCTGAGCCGTCGCGGCCGGGTCTTCGAGTTTCCCGTAGAACGAAAGCTCCTCTTTGCCGCTGCCCATCGCTCGAACGAGCGGCGCTATCTCCTTCTTCGCCGCGTCGCTGATCGCCGAGTCGGCCACGCGGGGAAACGGGTCGGCGACGCCGGCAGCAGCCGCTTTTCCGGCCGCATCCTGGAGCGCGGCGTCGAGAGCTTGCACGGCGGTTTTGCATTTCAAGGAGCCCTCGATGCCGGGAAGGTCCGCGCACGCACGCGTGACGGCGACGAACGGCTCGGCGAGCGCAAGAAGGACGGGCGAGCTCGAGGCTTGAAGCTTCTGGCGCGCCGTGTTCGCCCCGTGCCGAATGCCATTGCCCGCGAAGGTGGCGCTACGGTCAAAGTCCGGTCGCCGCGTCGGCGCGTACTTTCCCGCGAGCGCCTTCGGCTCGAGGTAAGCGAGATACGCTGCGATCACGGCGACGGGCTCTTTCACCTGCACGATCGCCTGCTGGTAGGTCTCCTTATCGGAGCCCTTGCCGGCGTCCTCACCCTTTCCGCACGCCACGACCGCCACGACGAAACCGAGACCCGCGAGCGAAGTGCCGAGCTGCATGCCCCGGGGGTAAACCGCGTCCGCGCCACGGTCAAGACGGCACACCAATTGTCACCGCGATGTCAGCAAAAGCCCGACTCGCCGCGTGATAGTCTCCGCCGCGTAATGCCGCGAGCGACGTTCGCATTCCGCGAATCGCTCCCGACTACCTTCCCCTCGCCATGAAGCTTCGTCTATCGCTCCTCGCCGCCGCAGTTTCTACTTACGCCATCAGCCTCGCCGCTTGCGGCTCGGATGGTGACGGCTCGTCCACCGTCGAAGCCACCTCCGGGGTTGGAGCGTCGAGCGGCGTTGGAGCGTCGAGCGGCGTTGGAGCGTCGAGCGGCAACGGTGGGAACGCCTCGGGCGGCGTCGTCGTCGAGGCTTGCAAAGGCGCGCCCACCGCGTCGCCGGTAGATGCCGCATGCGCCGTGATCGCCGGAGACGCGCGGCTCTTCGTCGTAGCTGATGTGCTCACACCGGGGCACGTCGCCGAGCAAGGTGGCGTGCTGGTCGACGCGAACGGCGTCATCACCTGCACGGGTTGCGATTGCGTCGCGGAGGCGAAAGGCGCGACCACCATCGTGTGTCCGGACGCGGTCGTCTCGCCAGGCCTGATCAATGCGCACGACCACGTCGGCTGGATGAACGGTCGTCCGTGGGTCGCAAGCGAAGCGGGTGTCGATCCGGCCCTCCGCTGGGAGCAACGGCACGATTGGCGCAAAGGCAAGCGCGGCAATCCGACGGTCAAAGTAGCCGGTGGCAATGCGACCACGACGGACAAAATCTGGGGAGAGCTGCGCTTCGCGCTCGGCGGCGCAACGGCCATCTTCGGCTCCGGCGATCTTGGAGGCCTCCTTCGCGACCTCGACGCGACGGGCAAGGCCTCAAACGGACTTGGCAAGAGCGGAGCGTCTTACGAAACGTTCCCGCTCGGTGACTCGAGTGGCACGCAGACAATCGAAGGCTGCGCCGGCTACTCCATCGGCGCGAAGGCACCCGACAGCGTGGCCACCGAGGTCCCGCACGTGGCGGAAGGCATCGACAACGTCGCGCGCAACGAGTTTCACTGCCTGACGGGCAAAGGCGCGGGGTCGGCCGACGTGCTCGACCACCGCACCGCGATCGTTCACGGGGTCGGCCTCGGGCCCGAAGAGATCGCGACGATGGCAGAGCGCGGCATGCGGCTGATTTGGTCGCCTCGCTCGAACGTGTCGCTCTATGGCGACACGGCGTCGGTGACGATTTTCCGCGCGAGCGGCGTCACCATCGGACTCGGTACCGACTGGCTCCCCAGCGGCTCGATGAACATGCTGCGCGAGCTTGCCTGTGCGGCCGAGCTGAACGACACGTTTCTCGGCGGCGCATTCACCGAGCAGGAGCTCTGGCAAATGGCGACGCTCGGCTCGGCGAAGGCCCTCGGGTTCGACGACGCGATCGGTGTTATCGCCCCCGGTCGGCGCGCCGATCTCGCGGTGTTTCGCAAGGGCGGGCGCAAGAACTTCGGTGCGATCGTCCGGGCTTCGGTCGAGGACGTGGCGCTCGTCCTGAAGAACGGCAAGGTCCTCGTCGGCGATGCCTCCACGGTGGCGGCGCTCGAATCGGATTGCGAGCCGCTCGACGTCTGCGGCACGAAGAAGGCCGTCTGCGTCTCACGCGATACAGGTAAAACGCTCGCTGAAGTGAAGGCTGTCGCCCCGGCGTACCCACTCTTTTTCTGCGGCGTGCCGGAGGATGAGCCTACGTGCCTTCCGTCGCGCACCCTTGCGGCCGACAGCGTCGCAGGCTCGACCCTCTACCAAGGGACGTCGTCGCCCGACGATCTCGATGGCGATGGTTTCGCCAATTCCGAAGACAATTGCCCGAGCGTATTTAATCCCCTTCGGCCCCAGTCCACCGGGGCTCAGGAAGACCTCGACCAAGACGGCCTCGGTGACGTGTGCGATCCGTGCCCGCTCGAAAAGGGCGACGATTGCGCGGCGCCAAACCCAAACGATGTGGACGGCGATGGCCGTGAGGGAACGCAGGACAATTGCCCGACCGAAGCGAACCCGGACCAGGCCGACGCCGACAAGGACGGTCATGGCGACGTGTGCGATGAGTGCCCCGACGTCGCCAACATCGGTACCGCGAAGTGCCCCGGAGGCGTGACCACGGTGTTCGCGGTACAGAACCCGAGCGAGCCTACCCACCCCGCGGAAAATACGCGCGTGCGCGTCGGTTGCGTGATCACCGTGGCCGGCACAACCACCACCTGGTGCCAGGATCCAAAAGGAGGAGCCTACTCCGGCATCGCGATCTACCTCGGCACGATGCCGAAGTACTCGAACGGCGATCCGGTCCTCGTCGGCGACAGCGTGTTGGTCGACGGCGACTATCAGGAGTATCTCGGCGCGACGCAGCTAAGTTCGCCCGAGTTCTCCTTCGTCGAGAAGGGCACGCTGCCCAAACCCATCGTGGTCACACCCGCTGAAATTGCGACCGGCGGGGCCTCGGCCGACGCCTACCAGGGGGTGCTCGTCATCGTCAACGGCGTGACGGTTATCAATGCGAACCCGGACGCGCCGAACGACTACGACGAGATCACGGTCACCGGCAACCTTCGCATCGACGACCAAGCGATGGACAACGGGAAGGCCGGCGCCTTCGACAACGCAAACTTCATGATCGGCCAGTCGTTCGCCTCCATTACGGGCGTCGTCCACTTCACGTACAAGAACTCGAAGCTCCTGCCCCGCTCGCTTGCCGACCTCGTCCTATAGTCCTGGCGTGCTGCGCTAGGTGGCGTTGGCGCTGCGCTATCTAGCGTTGGCGCTGCGCTATCTAGCGTTGGCGCTGCGCTATCTGGCGCTGAGGACGTCGCCCGTGGGTCGCAGCCTCGGAGGCACGACGACCTCGCTGACGGGCGCGATCTGGCCGGGCAGCGGTACGCGAATCACCAGGCCCGGCGCGACGTTGCCCGAGTTCAGCGCGCGGAGCGACCTGGGCGAACACCCGGCCCGCGAGGCCACCGACTCCGCCGTCTCGCCGGCTCGCACCAAGTAGCGAACGGTCTGAACCTTCGCGTGGAACCGGCTGTGCTCGACGAGCGGCCCGAACGCCAGCCGCCCGAGCTCTTGGGCACGCGGATTGTAGAAGCGCACGTGGATGTGGGTGAAGTGCCCCCACGCGTGGCGAATCGGCGCATTCTCGTGCTTGCGACGGAACCCAAACACGCGATCGAGCCACGCGGCGTCCTCACCGCTCGCGAGGGCGTAGTCATAGATTCGCTTCTGAACGCGAAGGTCAACGAAAGCCGCATCGAGGTCGGTGTCGGTGACGAGCGCTCGCAGCAGTGCCCAGGTGCGAGGCAGATCGAGCGAGTTTGCCGCGGCCGGTTGGTACCAGTGCTGCTTACCCGGCAAGTAGAAGAAGCTGATGTCGGCGTCGCGTCCGGCCTGGTGACTCGCGTGTGGATGCAGACGCCCGCCGGGCTCGCGCGAGACGTCGCCGACGAAGATCGGGTGGCTCCCCGGAAACTCCGCGTGAACCTTCGCCACCGCCGCTTCGAGGTACGCGCGCGTCTCCTCGGTGGCCCACGCCGTGGCCGGCTGCATCACCTCGAGGAGCGGGTTTGACGTGAGCTGCACGCCGTTGACGAGGGCACCGGCATACGGCCGTCCGAGCGAGAGCGAGCCGAGCGCAGCGGGATTTTCTTCCGCGACCCGGGACACGTCCTCCTGGTTGAGCGCCTCTTCCGCACGCACCGCTGGCGCGAAGCTCGCGAGGGCGATGAGGATGGAAAAAGGCGCAAAAAGGCGCATCGGGAGGCGGAACCTAACTCAGGACCCCGGCCTGACCAACGAATTTCTTGGCCCAGCCGACTTGGATGAGCCCGCTGATTGCGACTACACTGCGCCGCCTGATGACTCCGACGCCCATTCTCGACGAGCTCGAAGCCCGCGGGCTCGTGCAGGACACGACGGGAAAAGACGAGCTTCGAGAGCTTCTCTCGAAGGAAAGCGTCTCGTTTTATATCGGCTTCGATCCGACGAGCACGAGCCTCCACGCGGGCAGCTTGGTCCCCATCACGCTGATGGCGCGACTCCAGAAGGCCGGGCACAAGCCCTACCCGCTCGTCGGTGGCGCGACGGGCATGATCGGTGATCCTTCCGGCAAGAGTGAAGAGCGGCAGCTGCTCGACAAGGACACCCTCGCACGCAACGTGGCGGCCCTTCGCGACCAGCTCGCGCGGTTCCTCCAGTTCGGGGACGCGCCGAACGCGGCGGTGATGGTGAACAACCACGACTGGTTCGAAGGCTGCGGCTACATCGAGTTTCTGCGCGACGTCGGCAAGCACCTGACGGTCAACTACATGATGGGGAAAGACTCGGTGCGCACGCGACTCGAGGAGCGCGATCAAGGCATCAGCTACACCGAATTCTCGTACATGCTGCTTCAAGCCTACGATTTTGCCGTCCTCGCGCGCAGGCACGGCTGCCGCTTGCAAGCCGGGGGCTCGGACCAGTGGGGGAACATCACGGCGGGCATCGAGCTGCATCGAAAGCTCGGCGGCAAGGAGGCTATCTACGGCCTGACGACACCGCTTCTCCTCGACTCGAAAGGCGAAAAAATGGGCAAGACCGCGTCGGGTACGCGCATCTGGCTCGATGCCGACCTCACGTCGCCGTACGCCTTCTACCAATACTGGCTCAACGTCACCGATGACGACGTCGAGCGCCTCCTCAAGATGTTCTCTCCCCGCTCTCTCGACGAGCTCGCCACCCTCGTCGAGGCGCACCGCGTTAACCCGGCTGAGCGCCGTGCGCAGCGCACCCTCGCCGAAGACGTGACCACCTTCGTTCACGGGGTCGACCTGACCGCGCGCGCGATCAAAGCGAGCGCCGTGATGTTTGGCGGCACGCTCGTCGGGCTCACCGATGCCGACCTCGCACCGCTGCTCGGTGACGTTCCGTCGAGCGAGCTTGCCTTCGCGGAACTCGAAGCCGGCGTCTCGCTCGTCGACCTCGTCGTGAAGACCGGCCTCGGCGCATCGCGAGGTGCCGTCAAGCGGCTCGTCGCACAAGGTGGCGTCTACGTGAACAACGTTCGAGTCACGGACGACGGCAAAACATTGACCGCCAGCGATCGAGGGACCGAGACGATGCTGGTCCTCCGGTCCGGAAAAAAGAGTTACCACATCGTGAAGGTCGGCCGATGAGCCCTGCCATTCGTTCCGCCGCGCTCACCCTCTTCCTCGTCACCGGAGCCTTCGGCTGCAATCGCTCGGCGGCCCGCGGCACGGCCCTGACCGCGGACGCGAACCCGACCACCAACGCACCGATGACCCCGCCGGCGGACGCCTCGAGCCGCCCGACCGCAAACGCCGAGACCTCCGCCGCGCCGCAAGCTACCGGTGCCGCCGCTGCGCCTGCGACACCCGTCATCGCGACCGCAAGCGCCGACGCCGAGCCGCCTCTGAAGGACACCGACGGCAAGCTTTTACCCCAGACCGAAGACAAGCCGTCGCTCGCCTCGCCCGTTTTCAAAAAGCGCATCGAGCAGCTCGTTCGCGCGATCGAGAAAGACGACCCTGCCCTCGCGCGCTCGTTCTTCTTTCCGGTCGAGGCCTACGAAGTCGTGAAGGCGATAAAGCAACCGGCCAAGGACTGGAACCGCCGCCTCTACCGCGCCTTCGAGCGGAGCGTGCACGACTACCACAAGAAACTCGGCAAGCATGCCGAGGGCACGAAGCTCGTTCGCCTCGACGTGAACGAAGAGCGTGCAAAGTGGATGGAGCCGGGCCGCGAAGGCAACAAGCTTGGCTACTTCCGCGTGACCCGCTCGCAGTTGGTGGTCGAAGACGGTAGCGGCAAGCAGAAGAAACTCGACCTAAGCTCGATGATCTCGTGGCGCGGCGAGTGGTACGTCGTGCACCTGCACGGCTTCAAGTGACGCGCGGCCGCGTGCATGCGGCTCACTTGCCTAGGTCTATCGAGAACGCATCGAGCTCGCTGCCATCGTTCGCGATCGCGCGCCCGTCGAGTCGGTCGGTCTGCACTTGAAAAAGAGTGCCGTGGTAACGTTTCGCCCGAAAAATGCGGGCCTTCGCTTCGTCTGGGCGCGTGGCAACGCTGGCGTCGAGGTCGTGCAGCGCGGCCCCTCCGCCCCCGGACACGACGTAGGTGATGCCGTTCTCGATGAAGCGTTCGTAACCGTGAATGTGGCCCTGCAAGACGAGCCTCACGCCGTACTTCTGAAAGCTCGGGAGGTAGTGTTTTCGTAGCTCGGGGAAGTGCGGGTAGGCCGCCAGGGTGATCCACGGTTTGTGGAAATAGACGACCGAAAATCGAAAGCCCGGCTTGGCTGCGGCGTCCGCGAGTTGGGCTTCGAGCCACGTGCCCTGGGCGCTCGATGGCGTGAGCTCGAGCTCGGTGTCGAGCGAGAAAAACCACACGCCACCCGATTCGAATCGGTAGTACTCGACCGGCCCGTCGAAGCCCGCGCCACCGAAGAGACGCTTGTAATAATCCTCGAACTCGTGAGCGCGCTCGAGCTCGTGGTTGCCGACCGACGGCTCTAGCGCACCGGCCTCGAAGAGCGGTGCCATCGCGGGAAACCAAGTCGCGTACGACTCGAAAACCGAGTCGTAATACTGCATGTCGCCGAGGTGCACGGAGAAGTCGGGCTTCTGACCGAAGGTCTTGCCGTCGGTGACGCTCGCGAGCACACCATCGGTGTCGCCCACGGCGGGATTCGTGTCACCGATCGCCAGGAAGACGAACGGATCACCCAATGTTCGCGCGGTGCAAAAGCGGCCGCCACGGCCCTTCTCGGCGGTGAGTTCGTAGCGATAACAGGTGCTCGGTGCGAGGCCGGTGACGGCCACCTCGGTGCGGTAATAGGTCCCGGGCAGGTCAGGCGCGATCGTCTTGACGACGTCGTAGCTCGTCAGCACCTCGCTCGCGGTCTGTTCGCCTTCCACGGTGCGTGACGCGCCGCCTCGTTCCGGCGTGACGGTGATCGCCGCCGGGCTCTTTTTGCAAGCGTCCCAGCGCACTCGAATGGACGTTTCGTCGAAGTGCAAGGACCATGGGCCATGCAGCACGCCACTCGCGGGACAGTCGAGCGCGATGCCGCTCTCCCCGCCATTCGCGGAAGCGGCGCCGCGCACCAGAGCTTCGCCCGCCTCCCCACACGAAGGCAAGGCGGCCGCCACCGCCAGCCCAAGGATCAAGCCTCCAAATAGAATCGCTCGCACAACGACGCCTAGAGTAGCGCCCAAGCGGAAGCTCGGGAATCATGCCGCTCGCTCATGTCACCGATTGTCGATCGATTGCGTCTTGTGGGGATCCCCGGCTCGAACCGCGTGATGGCGGGTGAGCTGTCGCGGCTTGCGCGTCGCGCCCTCAGCGAGTTTCGCCTCGAAGAGCCAAAAAAGCAGGGACTCGGCAGCGTCACCTACCCGTTCGATGCCCGCCTCGGATGGCTCGCGGTGCAGCACCACCGAACGAGTGCCCGCGTGCTCTGGGATCTCTACGAGAGCCGTGCCGCGCGCCTCGAGCCGCTCTTCGCGGAGCTGGTGGCTGCGGGCACGGACGATTCGCGGCCTTGGTGCTGGGACGGCGCGAAACTCTCGGTCGATGCGTTTGGCGTCGACGAGTTCGCGGCAGGCGAGCGGCAAGTCGTAGGGACGGTAAAAAATGCGCTGATCGAAGCTGCGGCTCAGCGAAAAATCCGGCTCGAAGTCGATCCCGAAAGACCCGACATCCGCGTGCAAGTGCGGCTCTACGAGG
Organism: Polyangiaceae bacterium; assembly: GCA_947475525.1. Classification (GTDB taxonomy): domain Bacteria; phylum Myxococcota_A; class Polyangia; order Polyangiales; family Polyangiaceae; genus SYFR01. The sequence continues at coordinate 248,384 of CANJMI010000006.1, forward strand.
GGACGCTCGTCGTCTCACTCGACCTGTCGGGTCGCCCCATGCACATGCGCGGCTACCGCATGGAAGCCGGCGACGCTCCGCTGCGCGAAGACCTCGCGGCGTTGCTCGTCATGCTCTCGCGTTACGACGCCCGCACCGAAGCCTTGGTCGATCCCCTCGCCGGCTCAGGCACGATCCTGATCGAGGCCGCGTGCCTCGCGAAAGGCCGCCCCGTCTGGATGAGCGGTCGCAAACCGGACGCCGAGCGTCACCCGGTATTCGAGACGTTCGCACGCCCAGCCCCGCTCTTCGGAGACACGGCGCCCGTCCTGTTCGCTAGCGAGATCGATCGCCACCTGCGCGAGACCATGGAGCGCACCTTCGTGACCGCCGGCGTCGAACGCGACGTTGCGATTCTCGGCGGGGATTTCCGCAACATCGATCCGAAACTCCTGATGGATCGCGCCCGAGCACGCGGGGTCGAACGCGGCGTCATCGTGACGAACCCACCTTACGGCCAGCGCATGGGCTCACCCGAAGCGCTGTGGGACCTCTACCGCGATCTCGGTGAGTGGTGCTGGCAACTGAAAGGCTGGCGCCACGCCGTTATCGTCGCCAACCCGGATTTTCCCGAAGCCTTCGGTGGCCGTCCGCGCATTGCCAAGCCGCTCCGCAACGGCCCCTTGCGCGGTTACTTCTACTTGTACGAGAGCTGAACGGTCGCCGCGGCGGGTTGCAGGCCTTCGGGCGGCGTGTTACCCGGCCCAGGCGTGATTCGACTCGACTCCGTCTGCAAGCAGCACGGGAAACAGATTCTGTTTCTCGATGCCTCCATGAGCCTCTTCAAAGGAGAGCGCGTCGGCCTCGTAGGTCCAAATGGTGCGGGAAAATCCACCATTTTCCGCATGATCGTTGGCGAGGAGGAGGCGGACGCCGGTCACGTGATGACCGATCGAGGCGTCGTCATCGGCTACTTCAGCCAGAGCGTCGGGGAGATGCGTGGGCGCACCGTGGTCGAGGAAACCATGGCGGGTGCCGGCGTGATCTCCGACGTCGCCCGAGAGTTGCACGAGCTCGAGCACGCCATGGGCGATCCCGAACGTGGGGACGAACTCGAGGCGTTGGTCGATCGCTTCGGCGTGGTGCAAGCCAGGTTCGATGAGCTCGACGGTTACGCGCTCGAGTCGCGAGCGCGCGAGATCTTGGAGGGCCTGGGCTTCCGCGCGGACATCGTCGATAACGACGTTAGCAATCTCTCCGGCGGCTGGAAGATGCGCGTGGCCCTCGCCCGCATCCTGCTCATGCGCCCCGACGCGCTGCTCCTCGATGAGCCGACGAACCATCTCGACCTCGAATCGATCATCTGGCTCGAGCGCTTCTTGCTCGAGTTCGCAGGCGGCCTCGTCATCACGTCGCATGACCGCGAGTTCATGAACCGCATCGTGACCAAGATCGTCGAGATCGAAGGTGGCGAGCTCACGACGTACACGGGCGACTACGACTTTTACGAGGCGCAACGCGCGATAGGCGAGCTGCAACAGCAAGCCCAGTACGAACGTCAGCAGGCGATGCTCGCAAAGGAAAAGGCGTTCATCGACCGCTTCAAGGCGCGGGCGAGCCACGCCGCGCAAGTTCAGTCGCGCGTCAAAAAGCTCGAAAAGATCGAGACGGTGGAGCCACCACGGCGCCGCAAGGTGATCGAGTTCGAGTTCCGCCCCGCTCCGCGCTCGGGTGACGACGTCGTGCGCTTCGATCACATCGGCAAGCATTACGGCGAGCGGAAGATCCACGAGGACTTCGATCTTCTGATTCGCCGCAAGGAGCGCTGGTGCGTCATGGGCATCAACGGCGCGGGTAAGACCACCCTGCTCAAGCTCGGCGCGGGCGCCATCCAACCTGACTCCGGCTCGGTGACCATTGGGGCGAGCGTCAAGCTTGGCTACTTCGCGCAGCACGCGATGGAGCAACTCAACTCGACCGAGAACGTCATCGAGACCCTTCAGAGCGCATTTCCGCTCGCGTCCATCGGCTCACTCAAGGCGCTCGCGGGCGCTTTCGGCTTCTCGGGCGACGACGTCGAGAAGAGCTGCCGCGTCTTGTCGGGCGGTGAGAAAGCCCGGCTCGTGCTCGCGAAGATGCTCTTCGATCCGCCGAATCTTCTCGTCCTCGACGAGCCCACCAACCATCTCGACATGGGCACGAAAGAGATGCTCGTCAACGCCTTGAAGGACTTCGAAGGGACGATGCTCTTCGTATCCCACGATCGTCACTTCCTCTCCGCGCTCTCCAACCGAGTGCTGGAACTCGATGGCGGCGAGGCGCGCGTGTACGGCGGGGGCTACGATGAGTACGTCGCTCAAACCGGGCGCGAAGCTCCAGGTCTCGGCTGAAGCGCTCGAGCAAAAAGGCACCATGACAGCGCACACACGCGAGTTCGATCTCGTTCTTTTCGGGGCTACCGGGTTCACGGGGGCGCTCGTGGCCGAAGAGCTCCTCGCCCGAGGCGGCACGGTGCGCTGGGCGCTCGCTGGACGCGACCGAGCCAAACTCGAAGGCGTGAAGGCGCGGCTCACGGCGCTCTCGAAGACCGCGGGCGACCTGCAAATCCTGGTAGCGGACAGCCATGATGCGGTCGCACTCGACGCCCTCGCCAAGCGCACCCGCGTCGTGTGCACGACCGTAGGCCCTTACCATCAGCACGGCCTCGAGCTTGTCCGAGCGTGCGCCGAGAACGGAACCCACTACTGCGACATCACCGGTGAGACGCCTTTCATGCGGCGAACGATCGACGCGCATCACCGAACCGCGCAGTCAACCGGTGCCCGCATCGTTCACGCGTGCGGCTTTGACTCGATCCCATCCGACCTCGGCTGCCTCATCCTCGACGAAGCGATGCGACTGCGCTCGGGAGCTCCCTGCGATGAAGCTACGTTGTACGTCACGAAGATGCGTGGCGGCGCGAGCGGCGGGACGCTTGCGAGCATGCTCGGCCTCCTCGACGCGGCGAAGCGTGAGCCCGAGTTGCGCAAGGTGCTCCTCGATCCGTACGCGCTCAACCCCGACGGCGAACGCGCGGGCCCCGATGGCCCAGATGCGTTCGGTCTCTCGCTCGAAAAGGAGGGTTTTGTCGGTCCGTTCGTCATGGCGGGTGTCAACACGCGCGTCGTCCGCCGCACCAACGCGCTCCTCGGTTACCGTTACGGGCGCGACTTTCGCTACCGCGAGGTGTCGCGTTACCGACGCTCGGTGATGGGCGCACTTCGATGCGGCGGAACCTCCCTCGGCCTCGGCGCGTTGTTGGGAGCCGCGGCCATTCCCGCGCTTCGTGGAGTGCTCGCTCGCGCGCTCCCGAAGCCCGGCGAAGGCCCCTCGAAAGAACAACGCGAACGCGGCCAATTTCGCATCGCCCTCGTCGGCACAAACCGCGTAAACGGTGTCCCGAACCGCGTCACCGCCCGAGTCGAAGGCAACCGCGATCCGGGCTACGGCTTCACCGCCATCATGCTTTCGGAAGCCGCACTCTGCCTCGCATGTGACACGCTCACCTCCGAGGGCGGCGTGCTGACGCCCGCGTCGGCGATGGGCATGACGCTCGTGCACCGCCTTCGTGGTGCCGGCATGGTGCTCGCCGCCGACTGACGCTCACATCTTCTCTGGAGCCTCGATGCCGAGCAAGCCGAGCCCACGCGCAAGCACGGTCGCCGTAACGGCCGATAGCGCGAGCCTGGAGCGGCGCTCCTCGGGTGTGGCAGCCTTGAGCACCGGACAGTTCTGGTAGAAGGCCGAGAACGCGGTCGCCAGTTCGTAGAGGTAGCCACACAGACGGTGCGGAGCGAGCGACGCCGCAACGTCGCTGACGACGGTCGGATATGCGAGCAGCGCGAGCGCGAGCGCACGCTCTTGGGGAGCAATTATTTGGACCGCACTCGGGTCCACTTTTTCGTTCGCCTTGCGTAAAATCGAGCAAATTCTCGCGTGGGCGTACTGAAGATACGGGCCGGTGTTTCCCTCGAACGCGAGCATGCGTGCCCAATCGAACACGTAGTCTTTGACGCGATCGCTCGACAGGTCGGCGTATTTTATCGCACCGATCCCAATCGCTCGCCCAATTGCAGCGCGCTCGTCCGGCGCGAGCTCGGGATTCTTCTCCGCCACGACAGCGGTCGCTCGCAGGACGCCCTCTTCGAGCAGCTCGATGAGCCGCACGTTGTCGCCCGCCCGCGTTCGGAGGACCTTCCCATCCGACCCGAGCACCGAACCGAAGGCGACGTGCTCGGCACGCGCAGGCGGAGTGAGCCAGCCGGCGTGGATAGCCGCATCACGGATCATCGCGAGGTGCTGCGTTTGCGGCGCACCGACAACATAGAGGATGCGCGTAGCCGCGAGCGTCTGCAGCCGATAGCGAATCGCTGCAAGATCCGTGGTCGCGTAGCCGTACCCGCCATCCTGTTTCTGCGCGATAAGAGGGAGCGGCGTGTCATCGCGGCCGGTGTAGCCAGGAACAAAGACGCATTTAGCGCCGTCGTTCTCGACGCACTGGCCCTTCGCCTCGAGCTCGGCAATCACCTCCGCGAGCATCGGATTGAAGAGGCTCTCGCCCGCGATGTCTTCATCTTGCAGCGTCACGCCGAGCAGCCGATAGAGCGCATTGAAGTGAACCCGCGAGGCTGAGACGAGCTGTCGCCACAACACGAGCGTCGCCTCGTCCCCGCCTTGCAAGAGAACGACCCTCCCGCGTGCGCGATCGGCAAAGGCGGGCTCGGCGTCGAACTTTGCTCGAGCAGCCTGATAGAACACGTTCAGATCGCGAATCGAGTGAGCATCGGCTTCGTTTCCCCCGTCGAGGAGGTGCTCTATCAGCATGCCGAATGGCGTGCCCCAGTCGCCAAGATGATTCTGACGAATCACGGTGTGCCCGACAGCCTCTATCACCCGTGCGAGCGCATCCCCGATCACGGACGAACGCAGGTGCCCGACATGCATTTCCTTGGCGACGTTCGGCGAGGAGTAGTCGATGACGACGCGCTCCACGAGTGCCGCCGGTGCAAGGCCCGCGGTGCCGCCCGCTGAGACTCGCGCCACCTCGTCCGACAACAGCGCCGAGGTGAGCCGGATGTTGATGAAGCCTGGCCCCGCGAGTTCGGTGCTCTCGACAACGCCTTCAGAATCGAGATGCATCACGATCGCCGTCGCGACGTCGCGCGGGGCACGCTTCAGCACTTTCGCAAGCCCGAGAGCCGCGTTGGCCTGAAAGTCGGCGTGACTCGATGGGCGGATCGCGGGATCGACGCTCGCGTACTCGGGACCGAAAGCGGAAACGATGGCGGCGCGAAAACGCTCGCCAAGAAGGACTGCGGGGTCGGACATCGCGCGGAGCCTACACCAATCGCGCGTGCGTCGATTTGGCGCCGAACCTCACGCGGGAAGGTTTTATGGCGGCGCGGACGGTCAAATCGCGGGGGGCTTTCGCGGCGGAGGACGCCGGCCCTTCTCGAGCAAGGAGCGCACGGCACTCAACGCAAGCTCACTCTCCTCGCTACGCGACGCGGCGGCCTGCGCGAGCGGCAAGAGCGCTTGCTCGACCAGGCGGTTCTGCTCACGAATGAGGTCCGCGATCTCGCGCGGCATCGCCGCATGAACGGCGACGGGGGCCTGACCGACAGCCTCGAGCGCGGCCTCGATGCGCAAAAGGTACGGGGTGAGCCACCCCTCCGCCCCTGCGAGCGAGCGCGCACGATGAAGCCGTGGAGCATCGCCACCATCCTCGTCGGCCGAAGGCTCCGCCTCGGGCGGAGGCGCCATCGTCGGCCGCTTCAGCATGACTTCGCGGACCGCACGAACGTCGAGACGCAAGCCGTCGATCGCCTCCTCAATCCCGCGCTCTCCGCCCTGTTGTACGACATCACGGAGAGAATTCACGGCAGCCACGAGCTCCGAGCGATTGTCGTCACCGAGCTCCGCGCGAATCAACGCAAGCTCCGTCGCGACCGCCGTTGTGCGGTCCTGATCGAGCACGGCGCGAATCGCTTGAAGATCCGCTCCGACGCCTGCGATGGTCCCCGACAGACGCGCCACCGGGTCGTCGGCCGCGCCGCCCATTCGCTTGTGGCGTACGTACTCGCGCTTGATCTCTTGCCACCGTGACGTCTCGGCCGTCGAAGCACGCCCGCGCAGCTCCCCGAGCTTGAGCAGGTTCGCTTCCGCACCCGTCGTCAACGTCTGCGCCTCCGAGGTGTAGTGCGACGTGACGAGCTGCTCGATCTCATCATCCGTCATCGCCGAGACGACCTTCTCGGCGAGCTTGTTCATGTTGCGGTAGCTCCCCTGAAGCTTGAACGGCGGCTCATTTCGGAAGCGGTCGTCTTGTGCCGCGGACGCGATGTACTGCAAATTAACGAGTAAAAGCGAACGCTGAACCCGTCCGAGGTGTTTGAAGACCGCCGTGATCTCCGCGAGCTCCGCCGCCGAGTAGCCATGCCGGAGATCCGTCGACGCGATAGGCTCGCCGCAAGACAGGCGGATCAGCTTCTCGACGTCGCCCGTGTCGCGCGTCGCGAGAGGCTGAAGCGCCGAGTTCGAGGTCAGCGCATTCTCGAGGTAGCTCGACGCGAAGACGTCTTCCTTGCCCGAGAGCACGTCACCCAAGTTGTAGGTGTCCGCGCGATTCGCGAGCATGTCCGGAATTTTGAAGGCCTCGCCGCTCTCCGTGTACGGATTGCCGGCCATCACCACGCAGAACTTCCGCCCGCGGAAATCATAGGTGCGCGTCCGCCCCCGCCACACGCCTTCGACCCGCCGCTGCGCGTCGCACAGGCTGATGAACTTCTGCAAAAACTCCGGATTCGTGTGCTGGATGTCGTCGAGGTAGAGCATCACGTTGTTGCCCATCTCGAACGCGAGATTGACCTTCTCGACCTCCTGCCGCGCGGTCGCGTTCGGTGCCTCCGCCGGATCGATCGAGACGACGCCGTGCCCGAGTGCCGGGCCGTTGACCTTGACGAACACGAGGCCAAGGCGGCTCGCTACGTACTCCATCAGCGTCGTCTTGCCGTAGCCCGGCGGCGAGACGAGCAAGAGCAGGCCCATCAAGTCGGTGCGTTTGCCATCGCCCGCGGCACCGATCTGCTTGGCGAGGTTGTCCCCGACGAGCGGGAGGTAGACGTCATTGATCAGGCGGTTGCGAACGAACGCGCTCATCACTTGTGGCCGGTACTCCGCGAGGCGCAACGCGGTGCGCTCGCGGTCGATGAGTTCCGCCCGAAGCTTGCGGTACCCGCGGTACGCTGGCAGCTCGTCACGCAGGTAGTGCCCGACACGAGCGAGGACCTCGTCTATGCCGATGCGCATGGCCCCCCCTACGACGCGTGGATGCTGGCCGATGAGCCCGACAACCTCGCCTTCGCACAGCGCCGCAGAAGCCACCCGCGAGAGCCCCGGCGAGCAGAGCATCACCGCGGCCTCGACCGCGACCCGACGCCGCGTCTCACGCGCCGGATCGGCCGCGATGAACGCGTCAACCCAAGCCACCGCCAGACCGAATCGCTCGCGCACGTGGCCGTCGAGAGCACGCATGTCCTCATCGAACGCGCTCCGCGTACCTTGCAACTCAAGCTGACGCACGAGCCCATCCCGCAAGGACTCCGACTCGGCACTGACCGTGAAGAATGACTCGCCGGTCAGCTCCTCGATGAGGTAGCTCCCCGCCTCGACCGCCGCGGGCACGAGCACCTCGAGGCCGTGCTTCGCAGCGAACGCACCCAACACCGGGGCCGCCTCAGCCGCGAGGGCGGTCAGCGCGTCACCGAGACCGAGGGCACTGCGCAAGCGGCCAAGACTCTTGGCCTGGAGACTCCATGCGCGCTTCGTCTCGCTGTCCTCGAGGGCCCCCCAGAAGAGTTGTCCGAGGGCGCGCGCTTTCGGTGAGAAACGCAGCAGCCCCGCCGAGTCATTCAGGATGAGGAGTCTCTCGAGGATCTTCGCCGCGTCCTGATCATGGACCCCGCGATCGTAGCCTTCGTCGTGACGCTCCGCCGCGAACGCGCCCACGACGGCATCGAGTTTGCCTGCCCGCTGTGCCTCTCGTAGCGCCGCAAGCGACGCCCCCTCTTGCCCGCGAACGGCCGCCGTGAAAACCAAAAACGCGAGGAACTCTGAGCGGTAAATCGAAGGCGTCTCGCTTGGAAGGCTCTGGTCCCAGAAGCGCCGCGTCGCCTCGAACGCCGCATCGGCGACCGGCTCGTAGTAGTCGGTTCCAGTCAGGTGAAACGCGAGCGCCGTACCCGGCTGCCCGCCCGCCGAGGTCCCATCGGACTTCGGCACCATCGTAAGCTCGAGCGGCTGCGTGTTGACGGTGAACCGGTGGCGTCCAAGCTTGATGAACTCGCCGTCCCCTTCGTAGAGGTCGAGCTTGTCCCGCAGGCCACGGAGAGCTTCCTGACGCGCGGCCTTCAACTTGGAGAGGACAGCCTCCGATTTCACGCTATCGCCGAGGGCTTGAAGTTCCGCGGCGAGCTGCCGTAACTTCAGCACCATCGCGTCGGCGGCGAAGTACGCGTTGAGATCATCGACGGTCTTCTGGCTGCGACCACGCCTCGCTATCCCGTCCAAGATGCGCTCGGCCGCCGTCGCCAAGCTCGCGACGCGGCGCGCCTTCTCATCGAGAAGTTGCTGCTTTTTCGCACCAAACGCCTCGTAGATCTCATCGCGTTTTCCAGCGAGTTCCGCGGAGAGTTCCTCGATGTCGGAGAAACGTCCTTCGAGTTCCTCGAGCTGAACAAGCAACCGCGAGAGTTGCTCGTCGCACTTTGCCGGACTGTCCGCGAGACCAATGGCGCTCGACACCGCTTGTCCAAGCACGGCCACTTGGACGACGACCTCGGCTCGCCCCTCCGCGCTCGCGAGCTCTTTGCGGCGGCCCTCGACGATCGCGCGGGTGCGGTTCAGCTGCCCGAAGACGGCGCTCAGTCCCTCGAGGATCTTGGTGCGCTGAGTCGCATCTTCGATCGGAAGATTGGAGACGACCTCGCCGAGCAACGCGAGCCCCTCAGCCACGAGAGCGAGTTTCTCTTTGTGCGGGCGAACATCGGAAGCCTTCACGATCGCCGGCATCGCTCGTGCGAGCGCGTCGAGATCGACCGTCAGCGGTGCGAGCGCCTCGCCGCGTGAAAGGAAGAAGACGCACGCTTTGCTGAGCTCATCGAAACTACCGGTAACGCGCGTCTCGAGCTCGGCCACTTTCGCCAGATCCATCGAGCGGAGCTCTCGAAGCCCGATCAGATGGCCGCGCAACTTGCGTAGATTCGCGAGCCCCTCGAGGAACGGATCGACCTTGCGCCAATGCTCGGGCCGCAGCTCGCGACCGACCACCGCGAACTTTTCCTCGGCGTCGGCGAGCGCCCGTTCAGCCTCTCGTCGGAACGCGACGACTTTCTCGAACTCATCGATGATGGTTTCGGTCGTGGCGCGTAGCTGGGCGACGACCGCCTTCAGGTTGAACGCCTCCTCGCGCTCGAGCCAGTAGAAGGCGTCCACCATTCGGTTCGCCCCCGCGATCAAGTCCTCGAAAGTCTGGCGCGTCGGCTGAGCGAGACGTGCGAGCCGGCACAGGCTGAGCGCATCGCTGATGCCGCGTACGAGCTCCGCATTGCCGACCTTCGCGAGGAACGAGCCATCGGTCGGTGCCTCCGCGGCAAACGTGACGCTCGTGAACGGCGTCTGCCAGATTTGCATCGGGTGAACACGCGTCGGCTCTGATTCGTCGCGAAACACGACGAGTCGACCGTCGTCAAAGAGGCTGTAGCCGCCGCAACGGATCGGCGTCGCGACCTCTTTGCGGATCAAATTGTAAGGAAAGAGCGCGTAGGTCCCGCGGCGCTGCTCGTAGAAGAGGAAGAGAACATCCTCACCGTTGGGCGAAGCGAGCTTGCGGTGGAACTCGAGGTCGCCATGGTCGCCGTCGAACAGCTTGTGGTCCCCACTCTCGAGGTACACGCCTCCCGGAAACACGAGACCGTGGTCTTCGGGGAGCGCGACGCACGATTGCGCGATGGCATCGATTCGAACCGCCGCCCGCGTCTTCGCGTTGAAGACGAAATGGCGTTTTTTCTCCTCGCGAAATGGCTGGATCTCGAGCACGACAAGGTGCCCGAACTCAGCGAAGCGAATGTTCGCATCGGACAGCGCTTGGTTGCGATCGTCCACCGGCTCGGTGAGCACGGTGAGACCCTCCTTCGAGTTGTCCTCGACGCTGAGCCGCAGGCGGCCGCCGATGCAGCTGACGAACACCTTGCCCGCAATGTCCACGAACCGACCGTCGACCTGGTCGTCGGCCGCAGGAGCGATCCATTCGAAGTCGTGTTGGCGCGGCGATTGGTACTCGCGCTCACCCCGGTCATCGGTGTAGCGGACAGCGCCGTTCGGTTCGATGGACCAGCGAAATACCTTGGTTTCGCGCCACGAGGCGCCGACTTGGAAGATCGCAAAGAGCCGGGTATCGGTCGAGACCAGCTGCAAGAGCTGGGCGTCGCGCACGTACTTGTAGAGCGCCGTGAAATCCTTGACGAACTGCGGATCCTGGAGAAACCCACCGACATCCTCAAAGCCGACCGCGCTGCAATCGTACCCACCCTCACGCACGTCGAAGCGATGAAGGGCGAAGACGTCGGCGATCTTCGTCTCGCTCTTCAGCCCGATGAACACATTGAAGCCGACGAGCAAACGCCCGCCGACCTCGACGATGTCGACCGGCAAGCAATTGTGCTCCGTGCGCACCCGCTCGGTCGCGATGACGGCGAGCTCCTGCCCACCGAAGGTCTCCTTGCGACGCCCATTCAGGGCATCGGCACGCCTCCCGAGTTCGCTCCCATGTTCGAGGAGCCTCCCTCGGATGACATCGTAATTCCCGCCGTCGAGCGTGGTCGCGCTGCTCGACACTTCGGCGCCACTGGCCGCTTGCTCATTCGCCATCGGAGACCTCCCGGCAGCCGCCCGGAACACCGGGCGGAAGGTTCAACAATCAGGGAGCCTTCGGACCGCCCTTGCTCGACTGAGGAGCACGCGGAGTCGAGGCGGCTGGACCCATCAGTCGCTTCAGCTCATCGCCGAGTTTTCCATCGTCACCGATGTGGTCCGCGAGCAGGGCCTGCAGCGTCTTGGAGTTCTGGACCGCGCCGTCGATCGACGAGCCGACACCGACAGCCTTGACGAAGCGATCGAAGAAGGCGCCGTCGCCACCGACGATGTTGATGCTGGCCTTTTCGAAAGCCTTCGAGAGAATCAAAGCCTGCTGGCCTGCAACCGCGATGCGGGTCTCAAGCTCCTGCATCGCGATGTCCTTCTGCGTCTGGAGTCGCAGCCGGAACTCTTCATGCTCGCGGCTGTCCCCTTCGAGGCCTTGCATCGCCTCGGTCTTCTGCTTCAGCCCCTCGGCCTCCGCGAACATGCGCGCCTTGATCGCCTCGGCATCGGCGTGCCTGCCGGCCACCTCGGCGAGCAACTTCTCGCGCACGGCCGTCGCCTCGGCACGACCTAGCTTCTCGACCGCAACCGACTCCGCCTCCTTGACCTGGACCGAAGCCAGACCGCGCTGCTGCAAGCCGGCGGCCTCGGCGAATTCCTTGCGCTTGATGTTCTCCGCGTCGACGGTGCCTTCGCGCTCGCGCAGCGTGACCTCGGCGTCGCGGACGCGCACCTTGGCAAGACCTTGTTTCTCGATCGCCGCCGCGTCGGCTTCCTTCACGCGGACCTCGGCGAGGCCCGTGGCTGCCTGCTCCGCCTGCACGCCCTCGGCGAGCCTCATCTTGGCGCGAGCATCGCGATCGGCGGCTTCGAGCTCCGCGTCCGCGAGCAACATGCGCTGACGCGCCCGGTGCTTTGCGACCTCCTCGTCAGCCTCCGCTTTGCGGACCTCCTTGACGAGCACTTCCTGAGCCGCGCCTTCGGCATGGATGACCTTCGCGTCTTTTTCGCGTTTGGCCGCTGCGAGGGTCCGAATATCCTTGATGGCTTCCTCTTCGGTCGCGACCGTCTTCTCGACGGAAATGCGATCGCGCACGACGTCCGCGATCTTCTTCTTCTTAATCTCGAGCTCTTCTTGCCGCTCGATGTCGCGAAGCTGAACCTCCTTGTTTCGGCCGATGTCCTCGAGCTCTTTGGCCTTCGTGACACGGACTTGTTCTACGGCGAGCTCGCGCAGGCGCGCTTGTTCGGCCACCATCACCGCGCGCTGGCGATTTTGCTCGGCAACCTGGCCCTCTTCGTTGGCTTTTTCGAGGGTCTTCTTGGTCTTCAGCTGTTCGTCGATTTGGGTGCGACGCGCATCTTCGCTCTCGCGGGACTGCGCCATCGTGATCTCTTTGTTGCGCTTGGCCTCGGCGTCGGCGCGTTGCTGATCGTAGCGAAACACGGCCTCATCGGACGTGAGGTTTTGCTTGCCGATCTCCATGCGCTCGCGCTGCTTCAGCTCGTTGGTTTCGATGTTGCGCTGGGTCGTGATCGACGTGATCTTTCGAATGCCGTCGGCATCGAGGATGTTCTCGGGATCGAGGAGCTCGAGGGGAGTCTGCTCGACGAAATCGATCGCCGCGTCTTCGAGAACGTAGCCGTTTAGATCTTTGCCGATCATCCCAATGATGTCGTCGCGGAAGCGCTCGCGCTGCGTGTAGAGATCCTCGAAATCGAGTCCTTTACCTACGCTTTTCAGCGCTTCGGAGAATTTCGCGGCGAAGAGAACGTCGAGGGTGTTCTGGTCGCTCGCGCGGACGCAGCCGAGCGACTGAGCCACTCGGAGAACGTCCTCGACGGTCTTGTTCACACGGACGAAGAAGGTAACTTTGATGTCCGCGCGAATGTTGTCGCGACAGATCAGCCCCTCTTTGCCGCGGCGGTCGATCTCGATCGTCTTGACGGAGATGTCCATCACCTCGGAGCGATTGATGATCGGCAGGACGACGGCACCGTTGAAGGTGACCTTCTGTCCGGTCGTGGAATTGATGATCAAGGCCCTGCCCTGCTCCACCATTCGATAGAAGCGCGCCAGCATCACAAAGACGCCAATCACGAAGACGACCAGTAGCCCCAAGACGATCAACCAGAATTCAAGCATCGGACCCTCCAACCGTTAGCTGTTCGAGCGGGTCGAGTCGTCTCGCCCCGTTCCCTCGTGCCCCAAAAGTTCGTCGTAGGGCTCCACCAGGTAGGCCCCACGCGCTTCGTCGTAATCGATGACGATCGCGGAATCTCCGCGCTTCAGACGTCCGCTCGTTGCGGCCCCCGCAGCTGAGCCGTCAGCTACCGCCACGCGCAGCCGAGTCGTATCGATTCTCACGTCGATGACGAGCTCCGCACCTTCGTCTTGGAGGGTCGCCTGCCCAAAGCCTTCGTCTACGCGACCGCTGCGGATCTCACACACCGCGCCGACCAGCTCGTGGCGCTTGCGCCCCTCGGACGTCTTGAAGAGCCCTTCGAGTGGGCGCGTCGCGAGCGAGGTCATCGGCACGGCGGCAACGAGCGAGCCCAAGAAAAGCAGCGCACCGAAGAGACCGCTCGGCATCACCGTGAGCGCGAGCGGGCCGAGCAGACGCATCCCGCAGAACGTTGCGATCCAGCCGAACAGCGCAAAGAAACTCAGCGTCACGGTCAGTGGCACGCGCCGCAGATTGAAGAACGCGGCGGCAGAGCCAGCCTCGTCAATCCCCGGAGCGTCGGCTGCATGACCCGCCGTCGCATGACCCGCCGCCGCGTGCCCGTCGAGCGCACTCGCAGCCGCCTCGCCTTTCGCCGCGGCCGCGTCGAGTAGGCCGCCGGCGACCTCGCCTTTCGCCAGCGCCGCGTCGAGAAGGCCCCCGTGGTCGCCTCCACCATCGAGGTCGACCGCGCCCGCGATCACCAGCAACCAATACGCGACGATGAGCACCAGCACGCCGGAATAAATCACGGTCGGAAAGGCCAATAGTGCGCTCGTCAACTCCCCCATTCGCGTGGCGCAGCGTAGGCTCGAACGGTGAGGTCCACAAGCGAGGAGTGCTCGTCAGGGAGTGCGACCGGCGTCACGCCTCGGAGTCGCCAGGGCCGTCTTCGCGAGGCGCGAGCACCCCGGCCGATGCGCTCCCCAAACGAAGCGCGCGCAGCTCTTGCAGAACCGCATCGAGACGCTCGACGACCGCATCGTTGGTCGCGACCGCGGGGACTTGAGCCTCGCACGGTGGTCTGAGCGCGGACGCCGCGAGCGACGGCCCAAGGGCATGCACGACCGCCGCTATCATCTGCCCAGCCTGCGTCCGCGGATGGATCTCGTGGTAGCCGACGCTCAGGCTCGTGGAGATGTAGACGAGCGCATCGGCGTAGGTTGTCACCCGCGGATTTTCGTCGTGCTCCGCTTGGTAGAAAAGCCAGGCCGCGCCGGCGGTGAAGCGAAAGAGCGCGTCGATCGGATCTTTTTCAACCTCGCTTCGAAGCGTGGACTTCAAGCCCTCGAGGCTCAGGTCTTCGCCCGTCGCGGCAAACAGCACCGCCGCGTTGAGCGCGAGCGCCGCCAGTCCTTGTTTGCGTGGCTTCTCGGTCGAGCTCATTGGGGCGGCACCACCATCACCGTATCGAAGTCGGTGAAGGCTTTGTTCGGCACCCACACCTCGATCGGCCCCGGTGCTTCTCCGCGCGCGGGGTCAAAATCGAGTGGGCCCGATATTCCGTAGATATCGATGTTTTTTCCGCCCGTGAGCGCCGCGGCGGCCTTCGTAAAATCCGTCTGACCGACGTTCACCGGACTGCCGCTCGAGAGACGCGTCAACCCTGCCGCAACATCGAAGCCGTCGAAGCCAGCCACCGCGTGTTTCGCCGCCGTCAGCCCGTAGAGCAAACCGTATGCGCCGACGTACGCGGCATCGTAGCTGTGCGACACGAAGCCAAAGCCGGTGACGGTCACGCCATAGAGGCTGTTCATTTGCTGCACGAATTTTGCGTAGGCGGCCGCGGCGTTCGGGTCGAAAGCGGCGGGGCCGGTACCGACCGCAGCACGAATGAGAGCCTGAACCTCCTTCGGCTGTTTCGGGTCGAGGATCACCGTGCTCCGCGAGCCATCGGTGAGAAAGAGTTTCGGCGTCGTGAACGCGTTCTTCGCGGCTTCGTTTAAGAACGTCAACGTGGTCGCGGCGTCGGACGCGACGACCAGGAGTGCGGCGGCGTTCTTTGCCTTCGCATCGACGGCGGCCTTTGCAAGATCGGTCGCGAGGTTCGAGTCAACGCGGAACGGCAGCGAGGTCATCGTGTTGCCGGCGGCCGTCCAGCCTTCACGAAACGCGGTCTCGATGCCGCTGCCGTAGGCGTCGTTTTGATAGACGACCGTCACCGAGGTCACCATCGACTTCGCGATTTCTCCGACAAGCACGGCCGCTTGAAGCGTGTCGCGCGGGCACGTGCGCCAAAACAAGCCGGTCATCCGCCCGTCGAAGACGACCGGGTCATCGGTGAGCCCCGCCGCCGTTGCCGAAGGTGAGATAAGCGTCGTCGGGAGGGCCTTCACTTTGAGCACGCCGATGGCCGCAGCCACGTTGGCGCTCGAGGCGGGACCGAGAATCAGCGGCACACCGAGCGAGCCTGCCAAGTACTCCGTGAGCCGCGCCGTCTCGACGCTGTCGGTCGTGGTCGCGGTCGCGTCGTTGCGACACACGAGCAGCGCGACATCGAGGCCATCGATGCCGCCCGCCACGTTGATCTCGTCGACCGCGAGCCGCATCGCGCTCGCCCGTGCGTTCTGACTTGTGGTGTCTTTGAGCAGGGCGCCTATCAGCAGTCGATCGCCGACGGTGCCCGGAAATTCGCCCGCGAGCGAAGGGGGTTCACTGAGGGAGCAGCGCGGCTCAGCGGCGGCAAGTGCGCAACGCTGAGCTTCACAGGTTGCCCCGTAACCGAAGGTCTTGCGGCAGTCGCTCGTCGTCTCGCACGTCGCGGGGTCGGTGCAGTAACCGTCCGCACACGCGCTGCCGGCGCCGAAGGCCACGGCGCACGCGCCATCGGTCGCGCATCGCTCAGGCGAAAGATTGCCGAAGGAGCACCCCGTGAGGGCGAGCGCGACGATGGCGGCAAGCGAGGAGCGAGACACGGTGTGCATGCTACCTCACTTCGCCTTTGGACTCGCGTCGACGTGCAGGCCGAGCTGCGCGCGCTCGAGCATCAGCCCCTCGATGGCGGCGCGGTCGGCAAGCGTCGGGCGCCCCCATTCGGGCTCGTAGCCGAACACCTCGGTGGCCGACCGCACGACGAAACCGGGATCGACGATGGCAAGTCGATCGAGCGGCACGAGCGACGGATGAGACACACCGCATGCACCGCCGAGAGAGAGAAGTTCCTTCCGCAGCGTGGCAAGATAGTTCGCTAGCCGAGCCGACTTGTCGGTGGGATCGAGGCCTCGCATCAACCATGCGCTCTGGGTCGCGACCCCGCTCGGGCAGTTGCCCGTGTGGCACTCCTGAGCCTGGATGCACCCAAGCGCGAGCATCGCCTCCCGCGCGACGTTGAGCATGTCGCAACCCATCGCGAGCGCGAGCAATCCGACCCCGGGAAAACCGAGCTTGCCCGAGCCGATGATGACAACCTTCTCCTGGACGCCGCGAGCCGCCAACGCTCGATAAACCGATGCGAGCCCAAGCTTGAAAGGCAACGCGACGTGGTCCGCGAAGACCAGCGGGGCTGCGCCTGTGCCACCTTCTCCGCCATCGATGGTGATGAAGTCCGGGGCGCGACCCGTCGTGTCGATAAGCCGCGCGAGGTCGTCCCAAAACGAAAGCTCACCGACGGCGCTCTTGATGCCGACGGGCAGACCCGTGGCGTCGGCCAGCCGCTCGATGAAGTCGAGCATCGAGTCGGTGTCCTTGAAGGCTCGGTGATGCGCGGGACTGATGCAGTCTTGACCGAGCGGGATCAGGCGAATCTTTGCAATTTCGGGCGTCACTTTGGCGGCGGGAAGCACGCCACCGAGGCCGGGCTTCGCGCCTTGACTCAATTTGAGTTCGATCGCTCGAACGGGAGCCGAGGCCACCGCCTCCAGGAAGCGCTCCATGGAAAAGCCGCCGCGCTCGTCGCGGCAACCGAAGTAGCCGGTGCCGATCTGCCAGACGAGGTCACCGCCATGGCGATGGTGCTCCGAGATCCCTCCTTCGCCCGTGTTCTGCATCGCGCCGGCGAGCTTCACGCCGCGATTGAGTGCCTGGATGGCGTTCGGGCTCAGTGAGCCGAAGCTCATCGCTGAGGTGTTGACGATCGACGAAGGGCGAAAGGCTTTCTTCCGACCGCGATGAGCACCGAGCACTTTGGCAGCCGGACACGCGAAGGAGGCATCGAAGCCCGGCTCGCCGGCATGCGGCAAGTGGAGTGGAAAAGTCGAATGCCGAACGATGACGTAGCCCGGTGATGTCTCCAAATCGTTGTCTGTCCCGAAGCCGAAGTAGTTGTTCTCCTTCTTTGCGGACGCGTAAATCCAGCGGCGCTGGTCGCGTGAGAATGGGCGCTCCTCGTCATTTTTCGCGACGAAATACTGGCGAACCGGCGGACCGAGCAGCTCGAGCCAGTAGCGTCCGTGCCCGACGAGCGGAAAATTGCGGAGGATCGCGTGCTTCTTCTGCGTGAGATCGCGCACGACGACGAGCACGAGGAAACTTGCGATGACGATGGCGACCCAGCCGGAGGTTGGCACCCGCGGAAGCCTACCTGCGACCGTAACGACTCGGTGAGCAAAGTCGCCATCCATGCGTTATGCCGCGATGGTGAGGGAGCGCGGTTCGGCGACGAAGCCGGGCAATCGCCTCCGCATCGCGTTCGAAGCGCCCAAGAGCGTGCGCGGCAGGGCGCAGCCGCTGCACGACAGCTACGAGGACTATCGCTCTCGGTAAAACGTCACGCTGGCCGTGGTAACCTTCGCGGCTTGATGAGTACGCATGATGACGCGCCGCCGCCGCTCTCGGTGCCGAGTTTTCCGGTGCCCACGGGTCGCAACGACTCGCCGCGGATTCTTATCCTTTACGGCTCGCTTCGCGAACGCTCCTACAGCCGGCTGCTCGCCGAGGAGGCGGCGCGGATCCTCGAGGGGCTCTCGTGCGAGGTGCGTTTCTTTCATCCCCACGACCTCCCGATCAAAGCCCCTGGTCACGATGGCCATCCCGAAGTTCAGCGTTTGCGCGAGCTTTCCCTTTGGTCGGACGGGCAAGTGTGGTCCTGCCCCGAGATGCATGGAGCGATCACCGGCGTATTCAAGAATCAGCTCGATTGGATCCCCCTCGAGCTCGGTGCGGTTCGGCCTACCCAGGGGCGCACGCTGGCGGTGATGCAGGTGTGTGGTGGCTTATAATTGTTCAATGTCGTCAACACGTTGCGACTGCTTTTGGGCGTTGGATGCGGATGCTCGCTATTCCGAATCAATCATCGGTCCCGAAACCCTACGAACAGTTTCGCGAGAACGGCCGCATGAAAGATTCCGCGTACCGTGACCGCCTCGTGGACGTGATGGAAGAACTCTACAAGTTCACCTGGCTGACCCGAGACATTCGAGAGTTTCTCGTCGATCGGTACAGCGAACGGCGCGAGGCGACGGCCAAGGCCCTCGTGAGCGCGGCCCAATTGCAATGGTGAACTGTTATTGAGGTTTTGTTGGCACCTTTGCCGAGATCTGGAGACTGCGTCGGCTTTCACAGGAAAACCTTGACCACTTGACTGATGACTTAACTCACGCTTGACTTACAACCGTGTCCTACGAACCCCAATTCACGATCAGCCCGCACCTGCTTTCGCTGGTGGAGGAGTCCGCCAGAAGCCATGCGGGAGCGTGGCGCGCGGACAAAAAAACGCGACAAATACCTATAATTCATTGCAAATGTGGATTATTGGGCGTGTTGTTCGCGAGCGAAAAAGAGTAACGTGGCGCGCTGTGAGCACTCGATGCCGCCGACATGACGAAAACACTCTGGAACCGTAGGTAGATATGTTTGAGCAAACCTTCAAAAACATCGATGACGTCCTCTGGAAAGACGCCGGCTGCACCAGCGAGCTGGATTACACCGAGCAATCGTCGTGGCTGCTGTTTCTGAAATACCTCGACGCGCTGGAATCAGACAAAGCCACCGAAGCCGCTTTGAACGGCAAGCCCTACGAGCACATTCTTGCCAAAGCTTATCGCTGGCAATCGTGGGCCGCGCCTCGCATCGGTGATGGCAAGAACGGCAAGATCGACCACAACACCGCCCAGACGGGCGATGACCTGATTCAGTTCGTCAACGCCAAGCTCTTTCCCTATTTGCACGGCTTCAAGGCCAAGGCCACCGGCCCGAACACCATCGAATACAAGATCGGCGAAATCTTCGGTGAGATCAAAAACCGCATCCAGAGCGGCTACAACCTGCGCGAGATCATCGACCACATCGACGAGCTCCGCTTCGCGTCCCAGACCGAGAAGCACGAACTCTCGCACCTCTACGAAGCCAAGATCAAAAACATGGGCAACGCCGGGCGCAACGGCGGCGAGTATTACACCCCGCGCCCGCTCATCCGCGCCATCGTCGCCGTTACCGCGCCCCGGCTCGGCGAGACCATCTGCGACCCCGCCGTCGGATCCGCCGGTTTTCTCTGCGAATCCTTCGATTACCTCCGCGCCCAGAACCCCAAGCGCACCACCGCGCAGGACCGCGCCCTGCAAGAGCGCACCTTCTACGGGAAGGAAAAGAAGTCCCTCGCCTACGTCATCGCGATCATGAACATGATCCTGCACGGCATCGAAGCGCCCAACATCATCCACACCAACACGCTCGCCGAGAACC
>CANJMI010000007.1 GCA_947475525.1 Polyangiaceae bacterium
ACTGGACGCCCGTCGACGAGGTCTACTTGAATCCAGACAAACCACAGTCCAAACTTCGCAACGCGCACGCTCTGAAACGCGTCGTGAAGCACGTAGCCAAGGAAAACACTCTGGCCGACCGTGGTAGTCAGACCGCACCCTCAGCAACGCATACGCTCACCTCGAAGCGAGCGACAGAGTCGTCGGCTCCAAGAGTTACGCCGAGCGCGCAATCGCGTCAGGAGCGGGTCGCCACGGCTTGAATTTTCATCCGACAACAATGTTGACACTCACCGTGAGGCTTGCTCGAGTAGCCGCCCAGCCGGGTGCCCGTTTAACTCGAACGCGTAGGAGTCGTGGACGACGACGCCTGACCGACCGCAAAGAGAGAGCGCAGCTCGACCCGTCTCAGCGCCCGACCGCCCTCGGCTTGTAGCTCGCGCAACGCCTGCTCGAAGGGTCCGAGTGTCCAGCATGCCTCGGCAGGAAGCAGCTCGAGCGGCTCGCCGTGATCATTGAGCGGGCAGATGTCGCGTCGCTCGACCGGCTCTTCATCCGCCCCCTCGTCGAGCCAGCGCAGCGGCAAGCCTTGCGTTCGACAAACATACGGACGGTGCTGGTAGATACGGCATGAGCCATCCACGTCAAGGAACGCGCAGGCGCCTTCGGGATGAGGCGTCCCGTAGGCGAGCAGCTCGGCGTGCTCGCGCGCAATGACCTCGGCTTCGACCTCGAAGACGCCAAGCCCATCGACGCAGCAGTCTGCGCAGCCGCGCCGGCATTGCAAGCGCTCGCGATGAAGCTCCGCGATCGGCAACGCCGCCTCGTCGACGAGGACATGCAAACGACGGAGGCGCGCGCCCATACGATGGAAGGATAGCAGCACTTCGTGTGGGGAGCCTGGGCGAATGGCGCCAACCCGTTAAGGACTCCGGAGAGCCATCGCCGCAGTACTTGGCGTCAATGCGGGTGTTAACGGAGATGTCGTTGCGCGTTGCGTTTTGGCAGTTGCTGGAGTTGTCAACGTCGCGTGAGACAGCCTCGATGAAGGGGACCTCGGTGGCGGGGGCCTTCGCGCGGACACTCCGCTAACCTCGGGCAACGCGGCGGGCGCATCCGCGCCGATGGCGTTATGGTTTTCGGCGGCGGAGCTGCATGACGCCGGGGTGCTGATGCGCCGCAAGCTGTGGCGCGACACCGCAGCGAAGTTGGGCTTTGCGGAGCGCCGGCATCGCTCTCGGCTGACTTTCGCGGCCAACTCGGACGACCGCCACATTCGCTGGTCTTCAGCGAAAATCTTCACTACGCGTGCCGCTGGCGAGCGGCGGCTTGCCGCGTGATTCGTGTCCCTAACTTTTTGAGTCGAACGCGCGTTTCCCCGGAGACTTCATGACGACAACGCGGCAGGTACGCAGTTACATCGAGACGGACGGTGTGCGCTGGCCGGGTTGCCACCTGCAGCGCGTGACCGGGCGGGAGTCGATAGGTGAGCTTTTCACGTTCACGATCGAGGTCGCCGCAGATCTTCACGGTGACCTTGCCGATACCGCAGTGCCCGGGCAGCGAGCGACCCTCGTGTTTCAGCGAGAGGGGCTGGATGTTCGGCGTGTGCATGGGGCGATCGTTCGCGTCGCGCTCCGCTTCGAACAGGAGGGCGAACGCTGCGTCTATCGGATTGAACTCGCGCCTCGTGCGCAGCAACTCGCGCTCGTCGAGGCGCAAGAGGTTTATCTCGATCGCTCGGTGCCCGATATCCTTCGGGACAAGCTCGAGCTGCACGGCTTTACGGATGACGACTTCGAGCTGCGGCTCGGCTCCAGCTATCCACAGCGCGATTTCGTCGTTCAATACGGCGAGACGGACCTCGCGTTCATCTCGCGCCTCGCCGAGGACGCCGGCATCAGCCTCTTCGTCGAACAAGGTGAGACGGTCGATCGGATCGTCTTTACCGACTGGGTGAATGGCTTTGGAGAACGCAGCTCGTCTCTGCCACTCGCCTACGTCGGGCAGGCTGAGGAGGAAGGCGTGTACGATCTCGAGATCGAAACGGGGCTCATTCCCGGTTCGTTCTACGTGAGGGACTACAACTACCGCAATCCTCTGCTGGAGCCGCTCGGCGTGCACCACCTCGAGGGCGAGACAGCCGGCGGCGTCGTCGACTACGGGGCGCACGTTCGTACGCCGGAGGAGGCGACCGCGCTTGCAACCATACGGGCCGAGGAGCGGCACTGCCGAAAGGTCGTCCACCGTGCCGTCGCGACGAGCCTCGAGCTTTCAGCCGGACTGCGTATCCACATCGCCCATTGCCCTGCCCTCGACGGGAGTCGACCCTTGCTCATCGAGCGGGTCGAGCACGACCTCGCTGCCGCTGTTGACGGCCCAAGCGAGGAACCGAACTTCGTCTATCGCGCGCGCATCACCGCCGTCGCCGGGGATGCGCCCTATCGACCGGTCCGGCGCGCCCCGCGACCCAAGATGCCGGCGGTCGTCACGGGCATCGTGCAACCCGATCCCGCGGGCGTGGTCGGCGGTCACGCGATCCTTTCCGACGATGGGCGCTACTGGGTGCAGCTCCATTTCGACACCTACAAAGAGCCGTTACAGAAGGCCTCGGCCCCCATTCGCATGGCGCAGCCTTTCGCGGGGTATGGCAATGGGATGCACTTTCCGCTGGTGCCCGGCACCGAGGTGCTGATCGCCTTTGCCAATGGCGATCCCGATCGACCCGTCATCCTTGCAGCGGTTCCCAACCGGGTGTCGCCGTCGCCGGTCACCGCCGCCGACTCGAATCAGAATCGAATACGCACGAACGCCGGCATCGTCATCGAATTTGGTGCCGTCGAGACCCCTATCACCTGATCCTCGTCGATTGGCAGACGCACCTCCGAGCGCAACCTGGAGCCCTCATGACCACCGCTGAAACAAAGACCGTGCCGCCCTTCGCCTCGGGTGCGGGGACGACACACACGACGCAATCCGGCACGCTGACGGATCCGCAGCGACTTCGCATCTACGTCCCGACGGCCGATGCGAAGGTCGTGCTCGGCCTCACCGAGGAGGGCCACCAGGGCGTCATGCTCAGCATGGAGACCGACGTCTACCGAGAGTCTGTGGGCGGAGTGGTTTCCCGGGTCATGGCCAAGGGCGCCATGGTCCTCGGCGTAGACGACCGCGGATTCGTCGGCATGCGTACCATCGTCGACCACGGCAACATTTACCTCAGCGCGACGGGCGCCGCCGATATCGGCTCGAGCTATCAACACTCCGCGCGCCTCGCCTCCATTGTCAGTACGGCTATCAACTTGAGCCGTGCATTGCTGCTCTGGCATTCGAAGCGTTACGTGGGACATGACGCCAAGCTGACTACGGTGCTGGCCACGGGTGAGCTCGCGATCGACGCTATCGGGGCCGTTGCTTCGCCAGTCGGCGGCGGCCTTGCGGGAATATTTAACTTTGATTTATTGAAGAGCGGCAATGTCGGGCTGTTTGGCGCCCAGAGCGTCAGGTTGGACAGCCTCTTGAGCGTCTCGACGTCGTCGGCTGTGTTCAATTCGATGAGTGCCGGACTCAGCGCATCGGTGAACAGCCTCGTCTCCGCAGGTGTGAACGGCGGCGCTACCGCCAGCGTTACCGGAGGGTACTCGGTGTCGCTAAGCGCGCCGACCGTTACGGTGATGGGTTCGGTGGATTCAAAACTCGGCTCCTCGGTGGGCACGACGACGATCGCCGCGCCTTGTATTATCATTGGCAACAAGACCCATAAGGGCACGGCCGCTACCACCTTTACCGGAATCGTCGACCCGACCACCGATGTATGGATCCGCGCTGCGGAGTACCTCGAGGTCGGCGTGCCGCGCGGGATTGCTCCGCCGGAAACTCCATTGGACTACGTGAAGGATGGCCACCTCATCGGGCACCTAGGCGCCCCGGCCGGCCTGATGGTGACCCGGATGCACGCGAGCCTTAGCGGGAGCGAGAACGCAAGCGTCCGACTGGGTAACGGGGTCGTTGCACGCAGCGGTAAGAGCTTGATGCGCCTCACGGCTGCCAAAATGCAGCTCGGTCGAACCCTTGCACCCGATCTCGCGACGGACACCGCCATTGCGGCCGCGCGACTGGCCTATAACACCGCGATGGGTGAGGCCTCGGGACTGGTCAATCAGGCGAGTCGCGTTTGGGAGAAGGCCAAAGCCGCAGGTGCAGCGGGGGCCGTGGTGACGGTTGCGCAAGCGCTGGCTTTGGCAGGGGGTGCGGCGGGGGCTGGAGCGGGATTTGGCGCTTATAGCGGCGACCGGGAGGGCGAGGCGGGTGCCGAGGCCGGCGCGGGGTTCGGCGCGACGGCGGGGGCTGTCATCGGGAGCGTGGGCACGATCATCGGGCTAGGCATGGTGGCAATGAAGGTTGCCGGCCAGGCTCAGAAGGCTGCGCAGCTCATTGCAAAGAACGCCTACGTCACGGCCGTGAACGGCGCCTTGACCGCTGGGGCCACGGCCGCGGTGCTCGATCCGTCCGGCCCACAAGTTATTATTAAAAACGGTTGCGTCACGATCTCGTGCGGACCGAATTCGAGCATCAAGGTCACGCCAAGCGGGGTTGTCATCAAGGGTCTTAAGGTTGACCTGAACGACATCTCCGCCCTTCCGCCCGCGACGCCTGCGGTCCCCGAAGTGCCTATCCCCGATATTCCGGAAGCGGCAATGATTGTGGGGGGCCCGCCGCCGAGTTCTTTCCTCGAAGGCCTCATTGACGCAGCTCCGTTTTGACGAAGCGTGCGCGAAGCTAAGCCCTCAGGTATCCCATCCCATGCCCGTTCAACCTCTGAACGACACCGTGCTCGCCCTCGGTTTTGTCGCCAACCGTGTACGGCCGGGCGCCTTCGATTTGACCACCATCGTCAAGGGGCGTTTCCGCATCCTCGCGAGCCAACGTTCTGTGCCGCTCGAACGTCCCTTGCTCGCCGGCGACGTTTTCACCGACGACGACGCGCCTTCGAGTCTTCGCTATGCCTCGGACTTCGCGCCCTTCAAGCCCCACGCCGATATCACGATGGTCGGGACGTGCCATGCTCCTGCGGGCAAGAAGCTATTGCGGCAGCGAGTGACCTTCGGCCTTGGCACCTTCACAAAGGCCCTCGTCGTCCACGGTGATCGCCATTACGTGACGGGTCCGAATGGTCAGCGGGTCCCCTCTGAGCCGCTGCCCTTCGAGACGATGCCGTTGCAATGGGAGCGCGCGTTCGGTGGCGAGGGCTTTGCGCCGAATCCTATCGGGCTCGGCTATGCGCACGCCGCGAACACGGAAGGCGAGGAGGAACTTGCGAGTGCCGGTCGAGTGCCGAATCTCGAGTTCCTGGGCACTCCTATCCTTTCGCGCGATGAGCGCCCGGAGCCGGCAAGCTTCGGCCCAATCCCTTTGCAGTGGGCCGTTCGCTCGTCCAAAGCCGCTACCTACGATGCGGCCTGGCTCGCTAAGGATTGGCCGTATTTACCTGCCGATTTCGATTGGTCCACCTTCAATGCCGCGACCCGCGATCAGCGCGTCGGCTACCTCCGTGGCGACGAGACCTTGACGCTGGAGGGCGTGCATCCCGAATACCCGAAACTCGAATCGAGCTTACCAGGGCTGCGGCCGCGGTGTTTTTTCCGACAGCGAATCGGCGACGAAGAGGTCATTGTTGAGGCCGCGCTACGGCTCGATACCGCGCACGTCGACGCGGACACGATGGAGCTGGTCTTGGTGTGGCGCGGGCTCTTGCCCATCTCGACCCGAGACGCGGATGAGGTGACGCAGGCTTTGCTCGTCGTCGAGGCGCTGTCCGAGCCGGCACTTCCGCGAGAGACCTACGTTGAGCACCGTTCCTGGACCCCACTTGCGGCAGCGGACGAAGGACTCCAGCAGCCGGAGGCGCCACCGCCTGCGCCGCGAGGACCGGCGGCCGGACCAAAGCCGGAGCTCGATCCGGGCGAGCAGGAGGTTCTGCGTGCGGCTCGTGCCGACCTCGAAAAGGTGGGCACCGATCCGGCGCTCTTGGCGCGCCTCGAAGGGGTGACGAGCTCCACGGCCTTCGTGTCGATCGTGCTCGCGGCGATGGCGCCAAGCGACGAGGCCGGGATTGCCACGGCGACGGTGGCGGCAGCGAATGAGAACGCCGGTGATGCGCCCCCCGCGACGCCAGGATTGAGCGAGCGTCGCAAGGAGGCGCGCGCGCTGATGGCTGCCGAGCTCGAGGAAGAGCGCAAAAACCTGGTAAAGGCCGGCGCCGATCCCGCACTCTTGAAGAAGCTCGAGAGCGAGGACACGCGTTACGGATTTCTCCGTGTTTGCATTGGGGCCATGCCGCCGCCGCAATCGCCGGCCGAGCAGACCCAGCGCGATGAACTGATGCGGTCGATTGGCGAAGCAGAGCGCCTCGCGCACGACACCGAGCTCGCCGAGGAAGCCGCCGAGCGGGCTCCCCGTGGCGAGCGCCTTAGCAAGGAAGAAGTGCTGGCCATGCTGGCAACCGGCGGCTCGCTTGCCGGAGCCAATCTCACCGGGCTCGATCTCACCGGGGTCGATTTTCGCGCGGCGAATCTCACCGAGACGAAGCTCGACCGCGCAATTCTCGTCGGCGCTTTGCTCGCGAAGACCGACCTCACCCGGGCATCGCTACGCTTCGCCAATCTGCGCGGCGCCATCCTCGACGAGGCCGTGGCCAGCGGCGTAGACATGAGCGGCGCCAATCTCGCGGAAGCCAGCCTTCGTGGGGCCGTGCTCTCGAACGCGCATCTCGGCGACACCGATTTTTCGAATGCACGGCTCGAGCGCGCGGAGCTCACCGCCGTCGAGCTGACGGGCGCTAAGCTCGCGGGCGCGGTGCTCGACGGGGCGGCGCTGAACGATGCGCTGCTCACCCGTGTGAACCTCGAGGGGGCGTCGCTCGTGAAGGCGTCTCTTCGCAACGTGACGCTCGCGGAGGCCAACCTCGTGCGAGCCACGCTCACGTGCGCGATCCTAAATGGGTCGAGCCTGTCAGGGGCTCAATTCGACGAGGCCAACCTCTCGGAGGCGCATCTCGAGGGCGCGACCGGCGAGGGCGTTTCGTTCGTCGGCGCGAAGCTCGTCAATCTGCGCGCCGCAGGGATCACGCTTGCGCAAGCCCGCCTCGCAGGTTGCGACGCCTCGGGCTCGAATTGGTCGCGCGCGGCGCTCACGAGCGCGGACTTCACCGAGGCCACGTTGACCAAGGCGAACCTAAGCGAGGCCTCGGTCGCACGCGCGACCTTTCATCGGGCGAAGCTCGACGAGAGCAACTTCGCCAAGGCGAACCTCACGATGGCGCGGCTCACCAAGGTCAATGGCTTTCGGGCACGCTTTGCTGGCGCGAGGCTGACGGCCGCCGACTGCCGGTCGAGCAATTTCTTCGAGTGCGATTTCTTCGAGGCCGTGACCGATCAAACGATGTTCGACGGCGCGATCCTCGACCGAACCATCCTCGCGCTAAGGCGCCCCTCGTGAGCCGATTGAATACTTCCGAAGCCGAGCGCGCGCGTCTCCTCATGGCCGCTCGAATGGGTACGCCGCTCGAGCCCGCGTTCGTCGTCGAGGCTGACCTCGGCGGGATCTCTCTACCGGGCGCAAAACTCGCCGGAGTAGGTTTTTACCGATCAAAACTCTCCGAGGCGAACCTCGACGGAGCCGATCTATCGACGGCGATTCTCATCTGCTGCGACCTCGAGCGGGTGAAGTTGACGCGCGCGACTCTTTGCCAGGCGATCCTCTCCGGCGACGACGTTTCGGCGGTGGGCGCGGCTATCTCCCCAGCGGACGGCGCCCAAACGGAGGGCGCCGAGGCGCAAGGCGTTGGCGGCTTCGTCAAAGGAGTCCTGCGCGCGTGCCACGCCCAGCTTGAAGGCGCGGATCTCACGGGCGCCGCGCTCGAAGGGGTCGACCTCAGCGAAGCCAACCTGATCGACGCGAACCTGAGCGGCGCGACCTTCATGCGCTGCGTGTTTCATGGGGCGACACTCGTGGGTGCTCGTCTCGATGACGCTCGCTTCATCGACTGCGATCTCTCGGGGGCCGATCTCTCGCGCGCATCGCTCGTGGGCACGCAGCTCGATGGCTGTTCGCTTCGCGGCGTGACCTTCGAGGCCGCGCAGCTGGTCGAGGCCGTGTTCCTTCGTTGCGATTTGCGCGATGCACGCTTTGTGGGCAGCGTCCTCGACGCGACCTCGTTCCAAGCGGTCGTGCCGCGCGAGCTCCCGCTGCTCGGCGCTACCGTCAAGCGCCTACGCGGCAGCGGGCTCGACCTCAAGGGGCTCTTGACGCTCGCCGGTAACCAAGCGGGCGGCGTCTTTGCCGACTGCGATCTCGCTCGGATGGATCTCACGGGCGCATCCTTCGAGGGCGCGGATTTTACCAAGGCCAACCTCGAAGGCGTGGATCTCCATGGGGTCAATCTTTCGGGCGCCGACCTGACCGACGCGAAGCTCGATGGCGCAAACCTCGAAGGCGCGAACCTCGCCCGTGCCCGGCTTACCCGCGCCACGCTGACAAGCGCGCGCCTCCGCGGCGCAAACCTCGATGGTGCCGTGCTCGATGGCGCAAACCTCGATGGTGCCGTGCTCGAGGAGGTCAGTTTCGTGGCTGCGGTGGCGCTGAAAGCATCGCTCCGCGGCGCGCGCCTCGATCGAGCGCGGGTTCATTCGGCGAGCTTTGCAGAGGCCGATCTCACAGGCTCGACCCTGCGCTCGGCAAGCCTGATTGACTCCGATTTCTCGAGCGCAAAGTTCGAAGGCGCGTCGCTCGAGGGGGCCACGCTCGACAGCGTGATCCTGGTTGGTGCAAACCTCGACCGCGCGACGCTTACGCGGCTCTCGGCGCGCGGTGGCGATTGGCGTCAGGTGAGCATGCTCGACGCGGTCCTCGACGAGGCCAGCCTCGAGTCGCTGCAGCTCACCGGGGCGGCGATCCACGGAGCGAGTTTCGTGGGCGCTTCGATGTTTCGTGTCGACCTCACCGGCGTCGACGCGACCAGGGCCACGCTAGGCTGCAAGCGCCTCGCAGGCTCCGCCCTCGTTGGCGCGAACCTCCACGGCGCCGATCTCACGGGCTGTGATCTCGCCATGTCCGATTTCACCGGCGCTGCGATGGACCGCGCGAAGCTCGCTCATGCCCTGGTTCAGCAGACGAACTTCGAAGGGGCGAGCCTCGAGAGCGCGAGTCTCGTCGGCGTTCGCGGCAAGGCTTCGAACTTCACCGCCGCGCGGCTCGCGAATGCCGACCTCACCTCCGCGGCGCTGCCGATGGCGTGCTTCGATGGCGCCATTCTCACCGGAACCAAGCTCGATGGCGCAACGCTCGACCAAGCCATCCTCACCCGAGCCGACGCATCCGGCGCGAGCCTCAAGGGCGCCTCGCTCACCTATGCCGACGCCTCCCACGCGAAGCTCGTCGGCACCAACTTCGACGGGGCCGACGCCCGCTCGATGATCTTGCATGCCGCCGACGATCGCTCTGCCAACTGGCGCGACGCTCGCCGCGACGATCAGCGCGTGACCGACCCCGCACTTGCCGCCGCGGAGACCTGGCAACCGTCACCGGACTGAGCCTCTCCAGTCGCGTTTCAGTCCCCATTGCGCCTTCTTCTCCAAGAGCCTTCCCATGAACCACGCCCTCGTCGCCAAGCCTCGAAACCTCCCTTCGCCCGAGCCGATGCCCCGCGATGGGAGACCGCACGAGCGTTCAATTTCTGGTGTGAACGGCGCTTCGGTTGCCATCCGCGTCGTTGCCGACGGTGAGCTGCTCGAGGTGCGCGATGCCCGCTCGCGCTTGCTGTTCCAATACGATCCTGAGTCCGGCAAGACCGAGGTGTGGGCGCCCGATGGCGATCTCGCTTTCCGCGCCTCGGGTAATGTCGAGTTCGTCGCCGGTCAGTCGGTCACCTTGCGCGGTTCGGAAGCTGTCGCGCTCGAGGCGGGTGAAGGCAACACGAGGAGCATGCTGCGGCTTGGGAAACTTTCGACCGAGCTACGCACGAGCGCACTGCGACTCGCCGCCGATACCACCGACGCCGTCGTTCGCGAGGCGAGCCTAAAACTCGAGCGCCTTCGCAGCATCGTGGCCGACGCGACGCTGACCGTCACGCGCCTCGAGACCACCGCCGACCGGGTATTCGAGCGCGCGAAGAACGTGTTTCGAACCGTCGAGGGCGTCCACCAGCTGATTGCCGGTCGTTCGCGCACGCTCCTCGAAGGCGGCTTCGAGCTCCGCGCCGGGCACGCCTCGATCGACGCGCGCGACGACGTGAAAATCGACGGCAAAAGCATTCACCTCGGCTGAAGGAGCGCGCGCATGTTCCCTATCGCAACCACCATGAGCGGCAACTGCATGGCATTCCCGGATGTCTGCAAGACGCCCGCGCCGCCGGCCGGGCCTATTCCCCTTCCCTATCCAAACACCGCGATGCTGATGCAGGCGACACCGGTGTCATGCTCCAAGAAGGTCAAGATCCTGTGTATGCCGGTGGTGCTCATGGGGACCAAAATCCCGATGACCTCAGGCGATGAAGCAGGCGTCGCGGGCGGCGTCGTCTCGAACATGATCAAGGGCCCAGCGGGCTTCTCACGCGGGTCGGCCAAGGTGGCGATCGAGGGCCAGCCGGTCGTGTTTCAGACGTGCACGAGCACCCACAATGGTTCGAGTCCGAACGCTCCCTGCGGCGTGCTCACCTCGCCTTCGCAAGCGAAGGTCACTGTCGTGATGTGACGAGCACCCACCGCGGGCAGTTCTTGCCCTCGAGCACTCGATCGGGATCGCAACTCCCCTGCCGCGTTTCTCCACCGGCTCAACCCATCTCCGCCAGCTCAACCCAACTTCAATGGGGCGGGGCTAGCGAAGCACGACGATGGCGGCGAGCGCGAGGAACGTGCCCGCGAAGCCGAGTAGGATGGTCAGCGCGACGAAGGGTCGGCGATCGAAGAAGCGACCGAACCCGGCGACAGTGCGCTTCGTTAGCGTGAACGGGCATTGGACGCGGCAGCGCCCGTCGAGAATCGCGAGGAGCTCATCCGCCATCGCGCCGGCGGATTGCCAACGGTCTTTCGGCGCGAGCGCAAGCCCTTTTTGCATGAAATAGCCGAGTTCCGTTGAGAGGCCGCTCGTGACCAACGCGCCCATGGAAGGGGCCGGCATCGTCATCACGCGGGTGAGAAGCGCATGCAAATCGTCGATGCCATCGTGGAGGTGCTGGCCGGTCAAGAGCTCGTGCAGCATCAAGCAGACCGCGTAAAGATCGCTGCTCGGCGTGAGTGTGTCCGTCGCGCCGGCGGCTTGCTCCGGGGACATGAAGATCGGCGTGCCGACGATCGCGCCTGTGCCCGTGCTCGCGACCCGCTGCTCGGCGGTGGTGCGGCTCCCGGGCGCCAGCTCAACGGCTTCGTCGCGCGCTCCGCCGATGGGTCGGGAGACGCCCCAGTCCATCAGCATCACCTCGCCGTAACGGCCGACCATCACGTTGGCCGGTTTGATGTCACGGTGGAGGAGGCCGCTGGCGTGCGCGTAGTCGAGCGCGCGCAGGATCGCGATGATCGCGTGTATGCGGCGCGCTGGATCCCACGCGGCGAGGGTCGCGGGGTCGCGGTCGCGGATTCTCTCGACGACCGACTCGAGGCTCTCACCTTCGACGTATTTCATGACGAAGAAGAACTCGCCATGTTCGTCGAGTCCGACGTCGTGGATCGGCACGATCCCCGGGTGGTCGAGCTTGCCGACCATGCGCACTTCGTCGACGAAGCGCAACACGTCGGCCGCTCCGCTCCCAGGCAGCAGGCGCTTGCGCGCGACCTTGCGGCCAATGTCACGGTCCTCGACGAGCGCGACCTCGCCCATGGCCCCTTCGCCTAGCGATTTCAGGACCAAGTAACGCTCCCCAGTGGCGGGCTCGACCGTCACGCGGCCGCCCTCGACCGAGATGCGTGGCAAAACGGACGTACCGCCAAAGCGCCGCGAGGTGGGGACGAAAGCCTCCTTGGTGACCTCTGCGTCGAGCTTTCGCGCTGGTGCCGCGATGGTCTGCGAGAGGGCCATCGTGCGACTAAATGGCAGCGTCGTCATGGGGCTAGGCTAGCGCCTGATTGGCCGCGTACCTAGCGCATCGTCGTGGCAGCACCCGCAACGAGAGCAAGCATGCGGCGCTGACCCTGCCTTCTCGGTGGCGCGCCGAATTGCGCCTTTGGAGTCCAACTCCGTTCGATGGTCGATGGTCGATGGTCGGGTCGCATCGCCTTGAAATGTGGCGAAACCCGAGTACGGTCCCCACATGGTTCCGGTGATGCTCTACCAGTTCGAACTTTGCCCTTTTTGCCACAAGGTGAAGGCAGGCCTCGAGCTTAAGGGGATTCCATTCTCCAAGGTCGAAGTGAACCCGATGGGCAAAAAGGAGCTGCCGGACCTTCCGAGCGACGCGCCGCGCAAGGTTCCGGTCCTTGAGGCGAACGGCGAGATCGTCCCTGATTCGACCACCATCCTGAACTACCTCGACGAACGGTACGAAGGCCGCATGCGCTTCCTTCCCGAGGACCCCGAGCTACGCGCGAAGACCGTCGCTATCGAGCAGTGGGTCGATGACGTGCTCGTCATGGCCTTACCCACGGTCATTTACGGGACGTGGCGCGAGGCGTTGACCGCCGCGCAAATTACGGCTCGCACCTCAAACTTCGGGTTCTTCCAAAACGTGAGCGTTCGCGCTGGCGGGCCGCTCATCATGCATCAAATTGCAAAGCGCATACTGAAGAAGAATCAGCGCACTGACGGTCATCAATGGGTCAGTGAGGCGCTCGACCGCGTCGAAGACTGGCTCGGTGACGAGCCGTTCGTCACTGGGCAAACGCTGACCCTGGGCGACGTCGCGATCCACGGCGCACTCAGCTGCGTGCGCGAGTTTCCCATCTTCGAGAAGGTGAATTCTCGTCCGCGGCTCTCAAGCTGGTTTCGCCGCGTGCAGGCCCTTCGCGACGAGCACGCGGCCCCGGCGCGCGGCTAGCTTTCGACGCGCTCTTTGACCATCCGCGCGATGCGGAGCGGCCAACAGAGTTCCTAACTGTAAAGCGACATTGCGCGTCTTTTGCCGGGGTTTCCTTTCGGAATTGGATCGAGGTCATCACACTCTACGGCCGCCGTCGCTTGGCCAAGAACACTTTGTCGCCATCCAAACCTCGTGTTAGCTGCCATGCATGCTGTTTTTCTCGAAGCGCGCGGCGCTCTGTCTTGTCGGTTGCTCGCTCCTCGTCGCCGGCTGTGAGCTGCTGCTACCGATCGACCGCGACAAGATCACCTCTGGCAGCGGCGGGAGCACGAGCACCACGACCGGTGGTGGCGGCGCGGCGAGCTGTCCGGGCGGCCTGACAACGTGCGAGGGTGCGTGCCTCGACACCCGCTTCGATCCAGAAAACTGCGGCGCGTGCAACGCGAGCTGTACCGACGGCAAGGTGTGCAGCCAGGGGGTATGCGCGCTCACCTGCGCCGGCGGCACAAGCAAGTGCCAGGACGCCGACGCCAAAGACGTCTGCGTCGACACCGCCCTCGACCGCAAGCACTGCGGCGCATGCAGCACCGCGTGCACGACGGACGAGGTCTGCACCGGGGGCGCGTGCGCACTCGAGTGCATCGGCGGCTCCACCAAGTGCGACGCCGTTGACGGATCCATCTGCGTCGACACCAAGGCGGACGCGCTCCACTGCGGCGACTGCGCCACGAGCTGCGACGCCGGTAAGATTTGCGCGTCTGGCAGCTGTGTGACCGCGTGCGTCGGCGGCAGCTCGCTCTGCACGGTCCCGGCCCCGGGCGGCGCTGGCGGAATGGGCGGCGCTGGCGGAGTGGGCGGCGCTGGCGGAATGGGCGGCGAGACCGTCGATATCTGCGTCGATCTCGACAACGATCCGAACTTCTGCGGCAACTGCGCGACGGCCTGCGCCAGCGGCAAAGTTTGCCAAGCGGGCGCGTGCGTCACCGACTGCGTCGGCGGCTCCACCAAGTGCAAAAACGCGAACGATGACGACGTCTGCGTCCAAACGCAGAACGATCCGAGCTTCTGCGGCAACTGCGCGACGGCCTGCGCCAGCGGCAAAGTTTGCCAAGCGGGCGCGTGCGTCACCGATTGCGTTGGCGGCTCCACCAAGTGCGCCGACGCAATGATGAAGGACGTCTGCGTCCAAACGCAGAATGATCCGAACTACTGCGGCAACTGCGCGACGGCCTGCGCCAGCGGCAAAGTTTGCCAAGCGGGCGTATGCGCCCTCACCTGCGTCGGCGGCTCCACCAAATGCGGCAACGATTGCGTCGATCTCGACAACGATCCGAGCTTCTGCGGCAACTGCGCGACGGCCTGCGCCAGCGGCAAAGTTTGCCAAGCGGGCGCGTGCGTCCTCGACTGCGTCGGCGGCACGACGAAGTGCGGCGGCTCGTGCGTCGATACGAAGAACGACCCCGCCAACTGCGGTAACTGCACGACGGCCTGCGCCAGCGGCAAAGTTTGCCAAGCGGGCGCGTGCGTCCTCGACTGCGTCGGCGGCTCCACCAAATGCGGCAACGATTGCGTCGACACGAAGAACGACCCTGCAAACTGCGGCGACTGCGGCCTCGCGTGCTCTCTGCCAAACGCGACTGCGTACTGCGCGTCGAGCGCGTGCGGCGTAGCCTCGTGCTTCGCGGACTTCGGAGACTGCAACAATACGGCGTCCGACGGCTGCGAATCCACGCTTGAGACCGACGAGTCTAATTGCGGGAAGTGTGGCAACTCTTGCGGCATGGATGAAGAATGCCTCGCCGGAGAGTGCACGATTCTCAGTTGAGCATCCTGCTCGGCAATGGCAACGGCACCTTCGCGGCGAGGGTCCACCTACCCCATTGCCGGCGGCACTGCTGGCGTCGCGGTGGGGTACTTCAACAGCGACCAGAGAGAGGCTCGACCTCACCGTCGCGAACACCGACAGCGCCACAGTGAGCGTCCTTCTGAGCCCGTGCAACTGAGGCACCGAGCGCCCGCACTCCGGCTGGTGCGATGAGCATCGGGATTAGAGCCTGACGCGGCAGCGGGTCGAACCACGCGCACATCCCGCCTGCCGAGGTAGACGCCGACGTCCGACCTCCGTGGCAGTGAATGCACCGCACGAGGAAAACCGTGCCCGGTCGACGAGCCTCCCTAGCCGAGGGTTCCTTGCGAGCCGCGCGAGCGCAGGCCCTCAGACCGCAGCGTTCGTCATCAACGCCAACGGGACGTCAATCAACGAGGCAGAGCTGGCCGTACCCGTCACGCGCGCGGGCCCAAACCAAGACTTGGGGGCAGCGGGAATGTCGTTCTTCGCAACGTATTTACTCAAGAGGTCGAACCACTCAAGGCCAGGCAGCTGTCGGATTCGCTTTTCAATCGTGGCGATCACCGTGCCGTCCGCGCCATCGAACAGGAACTGAAGGGCGTGAGCGACATCGCTCTTCGAGGACATACCGTCGCCGACCGGCGTCCAACCGACCTTCAGCGTGTTCGCGGTCAACACCTGCGCGACCTTCGACTCGCGAAGGCGCTCTTCGGCTTGATGGAAGTAAAACGAGAAGTGCCGCAACTCCTGCTTCATGATGCGACGGCAGATCGTCTCGAGCACTGGGTGCCCCGTGCGCTCGATAAGCTGGTTGTAGGCGATGTACGTCGTCCACTCCTGAATCGCGCCCCACGCCATGTGCGCGGCGGGCCATGCTTCGGGGAAAGCCATCGACAGGAGGAACTGGCCAACCTCATCGGTGCGCTCGCTGCCGGTGCGATGCGAGTACATCTCCGAGCGGTAGGTATCGTCCACCTTCACGCCGTAGGCGCGCATGAACTTGAGGAACGCGCGACCGTGAAACTCCTCTTCGAAAGCCCAGGCGCACAGGAAAGGCGCGAACTCGGGCTCGGACATCGCGGGCTTCGTCTGGATGAGGCTGCGAAGGTAGTAGAAGGTCGCGCTCTCGGTCGTCATGAAGTAGCGCACCGCGCGCAGGGCTTCATCGCTCAGCGGGTACTTCGGCACGTCCTCCCAGGGGATATCGTGCAGGTCAACCGCGCCCGATTGTTCCATGAAGCGTTCGATGTCGAAGCGGCTAGCCATAGTTTCTCCCCGAAGTCGCGAGCGTCAATAATCGAAGTCGCGAATTCACTAGCCTAATCACTACGCTGGTTCAAGCGCGCCGAGCGGGCGGAGTTCGGCTGCGCACGTCATGAGAGCGCAGCGGACTCACCGAGATCCTTTGCCTTCGTTTCGGGCAAGGTCGTCAGAATGAGAATCAACGCGAGGATCGGACCCACCGCGGTCAGCTGCAACACCGGGCCCCAGCCGAACCGGGACGCGCCTAGGCCGAGCAGGACGGGCGAGACCACGTAGGTGATGCGACCGAGCAGGTTGTTCGACCAGGCGAACGCGTCCGCCCGCAGAGAGGTCGGGAAGAGCTCCGCGGTCAAGGCGTTCATCACGGGCATGAAGGCCGCCGCCCCGAAGATGGCGACGGTCAGGCTCGCCGTCAGCGCGGCGAATCCGTGTGCGCCGTAGCAGGCCACCACGCCGAGCGAGGCGACGAGGAAGATCACGACCGCGCCCGGCTTTCGGCCGACGACGTCGAGGAGTTTTCCCGCGGCAAAGACGAGCGGCATCGAACCCACCGCGGCAATCGCTACCGCCGTCGCCACCTGCGCGTCGGTGAGACCGCGCTCCCCCATCGCGAACTGTTTCCAGAACGTGGTGGCGTTGTTCGTGCACACATAGCCAAGACCCCAAATCATCGCGAGCAAGAGCATGCGGTTGCGGTATGGCGTTTGCCAAATATGGAAAATCGAGCGTTTTTCCTTACGATTCGCGACTTCTTCGAGGAATCGCGAGCTCTCGCGTAGACCACGGCGCGCGACCATCAGGATGACGAGCGGAAAGATCCCAACAAGGTACACGCTTCGCCAGCCGTACCCAGTGTGAAGGAGAAACGGCACGAGCCCTGCGCAAACAATGGCGCCGAGGCTCGAGAAACCCTGAATCACACCGATCACCATGCCCCGCCGCGCCGCCGGAAATTCCTCGGCCGCGTAGACCATGCTCGTCGCCCACTCCGCGATGAGGAACATGCGCGCGAGGAGTTGGAGGAGCGCGAACGAGTACAGCCCCGGAGCCAAGCCCGTCGCGAACGTCGTCACGGTGTAGCCAATGATCGTGATGGTCATCAGCCGCTTGCGCCCCCAACGATCGGCCATGCCGACCAGGCCAAAGGCGATGAGCGTGCCGAGGTTTATCCATGCGACGAGCGCGCCGACCCCCGTCTCGGAGAGAGACATCGACTGCTTGAGTTGCGGGAGGATCTGCGAGAGCGCGATGAAGTCATAGCCCTCGAAGAAGGTGGCGACGCTCAAAAAAACGAAGAGCTTTCGCTGGTAAGGCGTCAGCGGCACGGGGGGCGTATGAGCGGCGACCGAGGCGTTCACGGGACGTCAGCCTACCGCGTTACGAGTGGGGCGTGGCCGCGCAAGCGCAGACGCCGCGCAACGGCAGCATCGAGTGCGGCGCGCGCGTTCGACGTCGGCATAGGCATCGACTCCGGCAGGGTCTCGCCGCCGTGCCGAAGGACGAGCTCCGCGAGCGCCACGCGGCCGAGCTCGCCGACCTCATCGGCATGAAGACGACCGACCCCAGTGACCCACCGGTCACGGCGCGCAGCGTCGCGCGCGAGATCCGCCGCGAGCGCCCCCAAGAGGCGGACGTCCGTCGCGTCCGGATCCGCCGCAAGAACGCGTTCGGCCACCGTGACGGCGAGCGCCGGATCCCCGACGACGATCGCGAGCCCGACGAAACCGGCCGCACCCAATCGACCCGACTGAGCGAGCGCGGCCGCACGCGCGCTGTCACCCGCAACGAGCGCGGCTTCGATAGCGGCGATGGCATCCGAGGCCACGGGCGCTCGCCTTGGGTCGAGTTCGGAGAGTCGCGCCTCCGCCGCGTGCTGCCACGCGAGATCACCGGTCGCCACCGCTCGCGCGAGGATGGCCCGCCAGACGGTGAGCGATGCCGGATGACGAACGGCGAGTTCACGCAAGAGCCACCTCGCGCGCACAATCGCTCCGCTCTCGACGAGGGAGCGCGCATGCTCGAGCGCCGTTTCCTCATCCTCCGGATCGAGTAAAAACGCACGTGACGTGGCCTCGTGGACGGGACGGCCCAACGCACGGGCGCAGTCCGCGCGCCCCCGCCACAGCGGTGCAAACGACGCATCGAGACGCTCGGCTTCGGCGAAAGCCACCGAAGGATCTGCACCTATGCGGCATGCAACGGCTCCGACGCGCACCCATGCCTCGACGCTCTCGGGGTCATCCGAAAGCGCCCGCCGGTAGGCCGCAGCGGCCGCACTCCACTCGCCACGTTCCTCGAGTTCGGCACCCACCAAGAATTCACGGTAGGCCACCTCGTCGATGAAACGCTCGGCGCGCACCCGTCCACCATAAATGCGCGTGACCTCGTAGTGGGCGCAGCCTGCGAGCCCGAATACGAAGGCCAACGCGACGGATGCGAAGGCCCATGCGACGGATGCGAGTCGATGCATGGCGTCAGCTCCGGTGAACCCCGCGCGCACCCAAACCGAGCTCGATGCGCATGAGACCGAGCGCCTCGGCGCGTGCCCTGAATCCCTCCGACGACGCCGCCAATCCGAGAAACAGCGCGACATCTCCGCCGCCGGCCCCAGCGGGGTAGAACGCCGCCCGTTCGGCCGACGCGCACGCGTGCAGTGCGTCGACTTCCCCCGTCATGATTCCAGTTCCGCTCCGCGCGCCAAGTTCGGCGAGGGCCGTGCGCTGCGCCACAATTGCCTCGATGAATGCGCTCGGCTCCGTCGCCGCGACAGCCGCTTCAGCCCCGCCGCGCGCGTCACCGATAAGCTTGCGGTAAGCCGCGGGCTCCGTGACCGCGAACATGCGAATTTGCGCCAACATCTCCGATGTGGAGGCCGATTGCCGGCAGGCCCACGCTTCGAATGCAACGCGAGGCATCGTCACGCCGACGACCTCGAGCCCCACCGTCGCGATGCGACACGCCAAAATCCCGCCGAAACAACTCGCGGCCACATCGATGCCGCTGCC
Source organism: Polyangiaceae bacterium (assembly GCA_947475525.1). Lineage (GTDB taxonomy): Bacteria > Myxococcota_A > Polyangia > Polyangiales > Polyangiaceae > SYFR01. The sequence goes on from CANJMI010000007.1 coordinate 19,103, forward strand.
ACCCCGTTGTGCGGCCCGATGAATCGCGAGCGCCTCGGGAAAAAGCCTCGAGCCGAGCTCCGCTTCGTCACTCAGCCTTGGCCACGCGGCCGCGAGCGAAGCCACGAGGATAGCCGCGCTCGACCCGAGCCCAAGCTTGCGACTCTCACCGTTGGGAGTGTTCTCTCGCAGCGCGGCCGCATCGAACCACACCGGGCGCGTCATCACCCGAAGTCGAATAGCCTCCTTGAGTTCGTCGGTGACGAACGTCGCGTCACGCGTCGCATCGGCCACCACGTAGCGATCGACCGCAGCCACAAGGGCCGGTGCGCCTTCGAGCACGGAGTACGCTCCGCTGAGGACCAATTTACCGGGTGCTCGCGCCTGCATCGAAGCTCACTCCTCCACGGCGAGTCGAGCGCCCTCGCCGGGACGAGCCGAGATCGTTCGCAAGACGCCTGGCACGCGGCTTATCGCCTCGCGAACGGACGCCTCGCTCGCGGTCGGCGTCAGGATCTTCACGTGCGGTCCGGCATCGATGGTGAAGCACGCGCGAAGCCCTTCCGCGCGCAACTTTCGAACGGCGCGGATCACCTCGACCGTCGTGCCGTTCCAGTAAACGAGACCCGGATCGGCCGCGAACGCGGTGGCGTGCATCGTCAGCGCGCTCTGCTCCACCGGGCCGACGAGCGCATCGAAATCCCGTGCGAGCACCGCCTCGCGAACTCGGGCGAAGATGGCCGGCGCAGCATTCACCCATCCATCGTAGAGCGGGCTCGTCTCGGTCGTTCGGACCATGCCATCGGTCGAGCCCACCTCTTTTTCGCCTTCGGTCGTGACGGCGACAACGAGCCGCAAATCCCAATGTGAAGCGGGCGCAACGGGAGCTGCGGGCAGGTCCACGGCGAAGGCATCTCCCGCGGGTAATTCCACGAAACCGCCAAAAAGACTGCGTCCCGCGGAGGCCGAGCTGCGCCGCGCGATCGCGCTCAAACGCTCGCGGCCGAGCTGCGTCGCGAAAAGGGCATCCGCTGCCACGGCAAGCGCCGCGAACGCCGATGCGCTGGACGCGAGGCCCGCGGCGGTTGGAAAATCATTGTGACTGTCGACCGCCGCACGAGGGCGTTGCCCCAACCGGCCCGCTTCACGCCACAGCGTATCGAGCATCGCGACGGCCCGCTCGAGTGGGCGCCCCGTGCGCAGCACACCGTTTATCGCAAGCGAGTCGGCCTCGGCCTCCTCGATCGCGGTGGTGGTCGTCATGCCATCGAGTGTCACCGAAAGACTCGGCACGGCGGGAACGTTGCGGCCCTGGTCGCGCTTACCCCAGTATTTCGCGAGCGCGATGTTTGGATGGGCGACGGCGACGCGTTTCATGTTCCTCCGTTACGGTCTAGTCTCGACGAGCACCCACGACCACCTCGAATCCCGAGCGTCCATCGGCGCGCCAAGACTCGATGATCCGCGTCGCAATCTCACTCGCAGCGGCGTCGCCGGCTGCTCCAGCGAGCGCCACCATGGCCCCTCCACCTCCGGCCCCCGTAAGCTTCGCGCCGAGTGCGCCCGCCGCACGTGCCGACTCGCAGAGCCGCTCGAGCGGTTCGGTCGAGAGCATCCAGCCCGCGAGCACCATGTGATTGAGCGTCATCAGCTCACCGAGGGTCACGACGTCGCCGTCGATGAGCGCCGTCTCGCCTCGGGCGCACAACGCCTCAATTGCATCGAGCGTCGCCTGAAATACAGCCGGACTGCGCGCGCGAAGGGCGGCGACCCCCTCGACCATCGACTTCGTTGGAGCGGGTTTGGCGCCGCTCGAGCCGATGCAAAAATGGAGCGCTCGCCGAGCCGCAATCCGACGCACCGGCTCGCCGCGTCGATGGCGCACAACGCCACCATGCATCACCGCCGCGACATCGATCCCCGATGGATTGCCGTGAAATACCTGCTCCCACGCATCGGCGCGGTTTCGCACGGCGTCCTCAGAGCCGCCCGAGCGAGCTTCGAGGGCGCGCGCCACCGCCACCCCCGCCGCGGCCGAGAAACCGAGGTTCATCCCTGGCGGAAGCTCACCTTTCACCGTCACGCGCACCTCCCCGCGCGGAGCTCCGGACCCTGCTGCGAGCAACGCCCCGAACGCGCGACCAAGCGCATCCTCGTCCGTTGCGAAGCGTGACTCACCGAGAAGATTGAGCACCGACGGGCCAGCTTCGAGCGACTCGAGCACCGCGATGAGACCCCGATCGATCCCGCACGCGAGCGCAGGTACGCCGTACACGACGGCGTGTTCACCAAGGAGGATGAACTTTCCGAATGCGGCCGCTGTCACGCTCTGCATGCCGTCACACGCGCAGCTGCCGCATCAACGGTAAGGATTCGCGAGATCATCGGCGTCACGCGGGGGTGCCGGCTGCGGAGCGGCAGGCGGTGCGACTGCGGCGGGCTTCGCAACGACCGCGGGCTTCGCAACGACCGCGGGCTTCGCAACGACCGCGGGCTTCGCAACGACCGCGGGCTTCGCAACGACCGCGGGCTTCGCAACAACCGCAGGCTTCGCAACAACCGCGGGCAGCGCCGCTAGAGCAGTCGCAGGCGGCGCCACTGGGGCCTCGTCCGACTGCACGCTCGACGAGGCGTCGGCCGGCATCGCGGCTTGCTCGCTCTCCATCGCAGTTGCGCTCGCCACGACTCGGACGGCTGCGGGCTCACCCTGCATCGGTGCCTTCGCCGGCCGCGACGCGGCTACCGCCAAGCCGAGCGCCCCTACGCCTATCGCTGCGAAGAGTCGCCACTTCCGGTCGGCTTTCGGCTCGTCTCGTCGTCGCACCACCGTGAGTCTCGGGGCTTCGATCGCCGGCGCCACTTGCGACACCGGGGCGAACGTGACTTCGGGCGGGACCGTCGTTGCGCGGTCGTAGAATCCGGGGTCGTCCTCGGGGGGCTCGCTCACGACGACGAGCTCGCTTACGCCCGTGGGACGCAGCGTCGTAATCACCGTCGGTTGGCTCACGCGCGGCACTACCGCCCCCACTGCGACGAGCGGAAGATTCTGCGACGACACCGTGAACTCACGCAGGCTCGCAGGCGAAGGAGGAGCCGCTTGAACCCAACGCCGAACGGCCTCGCGCTGCTCGATTGCATCGCGCTCGTAGCGTTCTTTCATCAGAGCGGCCACGGTGCGCAGGGGCGCGACGGGCTCCTCCTCGCCGGACACTTTTGCCCACTCTCGAGCCGCATCCTCGAGCGCGTCGATCATCTGCAGCGCGGTTTGGAAACGCTGGTCGGGCTCGCGTTCGAGCGCCACCGCGCACACGTCCGCAAGCGACTGGTGAAGACCGGCGACTGCGAGCAAACTTGGAATCGGCTCGACGAGCAATCGGCGCAGCGTCTCCGCCTCGGTCGAGCCACGGAACAACCGACGACCGCTGAGCGCCTCCCACATCACGACGCCGACGCTGAAAAGATCCGCGCGCCGATCGATGGAGTCTCCTTTCGTCTGCTCGGGCGCCATGTAGGCGAGTTTTCCCTTCATCGAACCGTCGCGCGTGTTCGCGATGCGTGACGACGCGCGGGCAATTCCAAAATCGGTGAGGCGCGAGGAGCCGTCCATGCCGACGAGAATGTTCTGTGGCGTGCAATCGCGATGCACGACGCCGAGCGGAGCACCGGTCGTCTCATCGACGAGCTCGTGCGCGGCATGCAATCCGCTCAGGGTATCGATCAGCATGCGGAGCACCACCGGGATCGGCAGGAGCCGCTGTGCCACCGACGTCTGCGACAAGAGCGTCGCGAGCGTGACCCCCTCGATGTAATCCATCACGAGGTAGTACCCGTTTTCCGTCGTCCCGACCTCTTGCAGCCCGACGACGTTCTGATGATGGATACCCGCGGCGAGGCGTGCCTCATCGAGAAACATTTCGACGAACTCCCGCTCGCCGGCGAGGTGCGGGTGCAGCCGCTTGATCGCGACGAGCCGAGAGAAACCACCGACACCCGCGAGCCGCGCAAGGTAAACGACCGCCATCCCACCGGAGGCGATCTGACCTATCAGCTGGTAACGGTCGAGCGTGCTCGGCTCGCCGACAGGCATGAGGTCGACGGACGCGACCATCAGAAAGCCCCGCTCACCAAGACACCTGCCTCACCCGGTGCGACCCAGGCCGAAGCATGTGCGCCCGCTGCCGGCGAAAACTCGGTGAGCACGGCACCGATGAGGAGCGTCGCCACTCCAACGCCGGCGGTCGCGCCAATCAAAATGTTGGTCCTCGACTGCTTTTGCACGCCGAGTTTGTATTCGGGGCAATCGACGCCCTGGCCTACGCACGCGAGACGGACCACGTCTTTGCCTGGATTCTGCAGCGTGTCGAGCCCGCTCCACACGGTCACCCCACCGAGCGCAGCCGTCGCGCCGAGTGCCGTGAAGAAGAGCCCGCGCCCGCGAAACCACGGCGCACCGCCCTCCGAAGCGACCGCATCCGGCACCCTTGAGACCTCGACCGTGAGCGGCGCCCGGGCGGTCGCGACGGGTGGCTCGGGTACGATGAAGTCCTCGCTGCGCGGCGCTGGCGCCGATGCCAACGGGGTCGCGGTCGGAGTCGGTGCGAGGGCGGGTTCTTCGACTGGAGAGAGCTCGAGTTCAATCGGCTCTCCGACGCGCGCGTCGAGCCCATGGACCGCTTCGCCGCCGGACGCAAAGCTCACTCGAAGGTTCACGTGACCGGGCTTTACGTAGAGCGTGTGATGCGCATCAATACCCCCGACAACCACCGCATCGTTCACCGCCAACAAGCACGGCGCCGTGCAGCGAACGGCAATCTTTGTCAGGGTGCCCGCGACTTTTGCGAGCACCTCGCGCGCCAAGTTCTCGGTGTCGGCATCGGTCGAGTAACGCGCCACCGCAAGCGCCGCGAGCGTCGCGGCACGTTCCGATTGCTGAGCCGCATCACGCGCACGGATCGCGCGGCGCAACACCAACGCCTTAGGAACCGCAGCGAACGCCGCCTCGAAGTGCGAAGCCGCCTGTTCGAACTGGCGCGCTTTGAAAGCCCGCGAGCCCTCCTCGTAATGGTCCGCCGCTCGCAGAACCGCATCTGCGCCCGCGCCTTCCGCGAGCGCACGACCGCTCGTCGCAAGGACGAGCACGACGGCGATGGCCCGAGCCCACATCGGTTTAGGTTACCATTCCCGGCCTGAAGGCCCTAGCGACGACATCGTTCGGCAGCGTCATGTCAGTTACCGCTCTCCTTCGAGCCTCGAGACCGCAGCGGCCGTCGCGTCAACCGAGAGCGCGAGAGCAGGCAGCGCAGCCCATCGTGCTCAAAGTTCCAAGAAAAGGCGGTCCGGGTTCTCGATCGCCGCGATGATTTCGTAGGCAAACGCCGCACCGATGTGGCCATCGATCAGGCGATGATCGAAGGAGAGCGAGAGCAGCTGAACGTCGCCGATCACGATCTCGCCGTTTCGTACGACCGGCTTCTGCTTCATCTGGTGCAACCCGAGAATGCCGACCTCGGGCATGTTCAAAATCGGCGTCGCGAACAGTCCGCCCTGTTGGCCGAGCGAGGTTATCGTGAAGGTCGAGCCGCGCAGATCGTCCGCCGCGACCTTCCCCGATTTGGTGGCCTCGCCGAGCCGCTGGATGTCCGCCGCCACCTCGAGCAAGCTCTTCTTGTCGGCGTCCTTGATGACGGGAACCATCAAGCCTTGTTCCGTCGAGGCCGCGATGCCGATGTTGTAGTAACGGCGCACGACGATCTCGTTGGTGCTCTCATCGTAGGCTGAGTTGAGCTGCGGGTGCTTCTTCAACGCAGCCACAACCGCCTTGACGAAAAATGGGAGGAACGTGAGCTTGACGCCCTGCTCGGCGGCGAGCGGTCGCAAGCGTTCACGGAGGGCCTTCAGGGCCGTCACGTCACACTCCTCGACGAACGTGAAGTGGGCGGCCGTGTGCACGCTGCGCCCCATCGCGTCGAAAATTTTCTTGCGTACGCCCTTCAGCGGCGAGCGAACTTCGAGAGCGCTTTCCACGGGTGACGGTGCGACGACGGCGACGGGAGGTCGCGCGGGAACGGCCAGTGTCGCAGCGCTTCGCGCGGGCAACTCCGGGGGTGAGCTCGACTGGGCCGCACGCTCGACATCGCCCTTCAACACCCGCCCATTGGGTCCCGTCGGGGCGACGCTCCGCAGGTCGATCGCGCGATCGCGAGCCAATTTTCGGGTCGCAGGCGTCGCGAGTGGCTTCTCGTTGTAGTAGTTCGCGGCGAGTCGCCCGACCGCATCTGGAGACGAGGCGGCACCTGGAGACGACGCCGCAACTGGCGGCGACGCCGCCGACGCTATGCGTGGCTGCGCGAGGTCCATGCCAGGCAGGGTTTCCCTGATGTCGCCGACGGCGGTGGCCGCTGGGCCTTCGCTCGCCTTGGCGAGGGGCGCCGCCGCAGGAGGCACGGAGCCGCCTGCCAGTTCGAACACGACCAACACCGAATGGACCGGAACCACGGAGCCAGCGGGGCCGGCTAGCCGGGCAATCGTTCCCGCCTTAGGCGAGGTAATCGTGACGGTCGCTTTGTCCGTCATCACCTCGACCATCGGTTGGTCCTCACATACGATCTCGCCTTCGCTGACGAGCCACTGAACCACTTCGCCTTCGGTGACACCTTCGCCGATGTCGGGGAGCTTGAATTCGAAGCGGCTCATCAGTACCTCGCCGTCTCGAGCAACGCCGGGACGATCCGGTGCGACAACGGCAGGTATTCGTTTTCGAGCGTGTACGGAAACGGCGTATCGAATCCGCAGACGCGCTTCGGCGGCGCCTCGAGATAGAGGAACGCCTTCTCGTTGATGAGCGCGACGATTTCGCCGCCGAGGCCGCAGGTCTTGGGAGCCTCGTGCACGACGACGACACGGCCGGTCTTCTTGACGGACGCAACCACGGTGTCGATGTCGAGTGGCCACAACGTGCGAAGATCGATGATCTCGACGTTCACGCCTTCGGCCTGAACCTTGTTGGCCGCGTCGAGCGATTCGTAGAGCATCGCGCCCCACGTCACGAGGGTGACGTGTTCACCCTGACGGGCGACGTTCGCTTTGCCGATCGGGACCGTGTAATCGCCTTCGGGGACTTCACCTTTGGCAGCGCGGTAGATGCGCTTTGGCTCGAAAAACATCACCGGATCGGGGTCGCGCAGCGCCGAAAGCAGCAACCCCTTCGCGTCGGCTGGAGTCGCAGGGCAGACCACCTTCAAGCCGGCGACGTGAATGAACTGCGCCTCGGGCGACTGCGAGTGATAGTGGCCACCGCGGATACCGCCGCCGACTGGCGTACGGATCACCATTGGGCACGGGAACTCGCCACCCGATCGGTAACGAAACTTCGCGAGCTCCGAAACGATTTGGTCGTATGCCGGGAAGATAAAATCGCTGAACTGAATTTCCGGTACCGGCTTCAGCCCGTAGAGCGCCATGCCGATCGCGGCACCGATGATGCCGCCTTCGGAGAGCGGCGTATCGATCACGCGGTCATCACCGAACTCATCGTAGAGGCCAGCGGTGACGCGAAACACGCCGCCGACCTTGCCGACATCTTCGCCGAGCACGACGATGCGATCGTCACGTTGCATCTCGAAACGGAGAGCATCGTTTATCGCCTGCACCATGTTCATCTGGGTCATGGTCAATGTCCTTTCGCGCGGGGGCCGGCGAGCAACTCGGCGCGTTGCTCCTGAAGATGCCAAGGTAGCGTTGCGTACACGTCGTCGAACATGGTCTCAAGGGCCGGAAGGGTCACCTTTTCGGCCGTCTCGATCACCAGTTTTAGCTCGCCGGCGACCTCGGCTTCGAACGCGGCCTGTTGGCCTTCGGTCCAGCCCACCCGCGCCTCGAGGTAGCGGCGCAATCGGTGAATCGGATCGAGCGTCGTCCACGCGCTCATCTGCTCTTCGGGGCGGTAGCGCGAAGCGTCGTCACTGGTCGAGTGGCCACTCATTCGATAGGTCAGCGCTTCAATCAGCGTCGGCCCTTCACCGCGCGACGCTCGGAGGACCGCCTCACGCGCGGTCTTGACCACCGCGAAAATATCGTTGCCGTCGCAGCGAACGCCGGGGATGCCGTAAGCGATACCCTTCACAGCGAAGGTCGCGCTCGCGGTCTGGCGTTCCGTCGGCACGCTGATGGCCCACCCGTTGTTGCGGCACACGAACACGTTCGGCGTCTTGAAAACACCAGCGAAATTCAAGCCGTTGTGAAACTCGTTTGAGCTCGTCGCGCCATCTCCAAAGTAGACCATCGCGACGAGCGGATCCTTGCGCATACGCGCCGCCCAGGCGAACCCGACCCCCTGGGTGATCTGCGTACCGATAGGCGAGCTCACGCTCCCGACCTTGGCCTGCCGATACGTCCAGTGGTCCGGCATCTGGCGCCCTTTCGCAGGGTCGTTCGCGTTGCCGTAAAGATTGTCGAAGTACCGCTGCAGCGGCATCCCCCGATAGAGCGCGCCACCGAATTCGCGGTAGCACGGGAACATCCAGTCGCTCTCGCGCATGGCGTGCACCGTGCCGATCACGGTCGCCTCTTCGCCGAGCGAGCCGATGTGAAAGCCGATGCGGCCCTGCCGCTGAAGCATCACCGCGCGCTCGTCGATTAGGCGCGTTCGGACCATCGCGCGGTAGAGCGCGACCGCCTCGTCATCGCCGACGCCGGCATCGTTGTCGACCAGCGTGCCGTCCGGAGCAAGCACACGCACGACGTCGGCAGCCAACGCGTCGTCTGGCTCTCGGCGGGCGGTACCGGTCGCGCCTTCTTCGATCGTCGCGGTGGTCATGGCGGGCGGGAGCCTAGTGCGAAGTCGCCCTTTCCCCAAGCGAGAATCGTGGTCCTCCGAACAGCACCGCCGCGCTCAAGCTTCGACGGCGGCGCGCACCTCGGCCACGACCTCGTCCACCACCGAACCGGTGAGGGCGAAGCCTGTGCACAATTGATCCAAAATGCCGCGTTCCATCGCGTCAATTCCGCCCGAAGCCAAGGCCATCAACGCGGCAATTCGCAGCACTTCGCGCTTTTGTTCGGTCGTCTGCACGAGACTCGAGACGACCTCAATCCGCCGCGCCGTTCCGTCCTCTGACAGCTGCTCGGCGAGGTCGTCGACCAGCGCTTGCAGCTCGGGCACCCGGACATGGTCACAGGCCGATTGCATCACTGCGACAAACGTCTCGCGCTCCGCCGCGTCGAACTCCCCGTCCGCGGTCGCAACGAGGTAGGCCGCCTCGACCGCGCATTCGAAGAGCGCGGCCGCGAGTGGATCAAAGCCGGTCGGAATCGTCGCGGGCTTTCCCGTGGGGCGGAGCGCGAACGATGACGAGGCTTGCGCCAAAATCGACTGTTGCGCTGAACGGCTCACGGCTCCTGCCGCCATGCAATTGGCAACCTTTTCGAGCAAGGTTTTTGGGTCGGCCATGGCGGCACCCTACACGAAATTACGTGAGCGTGGCCTCAAAGGGGCAGCGCCCACCGCATCACCGACGGACCAAGCTCTCGGCCGACAGGAGAGTTGACGCGCTCCTCGAACCGAGAACCTCGGGCAGGTCGCGGAAGGCGGCTTCGGCCAACGCGCCAGGCTCCAACGTGCGGGCGAGATGCTCCGAGACGCGGGCCGCTTCCCGCTCCGCGGTCGCAAGCCGTGCTTCGAGGGCGTCCGCGACATCGACAGCCGCGTCGTTGCCACGGAGCATGCTCTTCAAGAAGACTTCGGCGGCCTTGTAACTCGAACGCACGAGCGGTCCGCTGGCGACGTAGGCAAACCCGAGCTCGCCACCGATCCGCGCGAACTCATCGAATTCTTCGGGCGTTACGAAGCGTTGAACCTCGGCGTGACGCGCCGTCGGTCGCAGGTACTGGCCAATCGTCACGACGTCGACGTCGGCGGAACGGAGGTCGCGCATCGTCTCGACCACCTGCTCCGCCGTCTCGCCCAAGCCCACCATGATCGAGCTCTTCGTGACGATCGGACCGTCGGCACTCTTCGCGGCCACTTGGACCGAGCGCCCGCGTTCTTTGGCGCGCAGCAGCACCGCGAGAGATTGATCATACCCGCAACGCGCGTCGCGAATCGAACGCGTGAGATGACGAACGACCTCGACGTTGTGCGCAAAAACGTCGGGACCTCCGTCCACGATCGTGTCGACTGAACTCATGTGCCCCTGAAAGTCACCGACCAGGGTCTCGATCAAGATGTCGGCCCGCAGTTCGCGCAAGCGCTGCACCGTCGTCGCGACGTGTTCGGCCCCGCCATCCAGCAAATCATCGCGATTTACCATCGTCATGACGACGTACGTGAGTCCCATCCGGGCGATGGCCCGCGCGACGTGTTCGGGCTCGCGCACATCGACCGCACCGCGAGGATTGCCCGTGGTCACCGCGCAGAAACGGCAACCGCGCGTGCACGTATCGCCGAGCAGCATCACCGTGGCCGTGCCTTCACGCCAGCATTCACCGACGTTTGGGCAGCGCGCTTCCTCGCACACGGTGTGGAGGTCGTGCTCGCGCAGCGTCTGCTTCAACTCGTGGTAGCGCTCGCCGCCGGGCGCACGAACTTTCAGCCAGGATGGCTTGGGCGCGAATCGATCCATCGGTAGTGGCCTTAGCACTTCACGAAGGCGGATTCACGGGTCACCGATGGACGTCACCTTGGCCCGCGTGGCGACCAAGCGCGCTCGAGCATCGCCAAGCGTCTAAGCTCCGCCGACAGAGCCGGACGAAGTCGCGCCGCCTTGCCCAGTAGCGCCGCCAGCGCCGCCAGCGCCACCAGCGCCGTACCCTGAGTCACACAAGTCCGCGAACCCAGGGAATTGCTTCAAAAGTTCGACCGCCTGCGGGCAATCCTGCGAGTCGAACGCCTCTAGAAAAGGTGGCGTGTCCTCGCAGAGTGAAACGCACTGCGCGACGAAAGCGACGCGCTCATCGCCGCCCTTGAAGCCCTTGCAAAGCGGCACGCCCATCACCTCGTGAAGGCCGCAGTCATAGGCCGCTCCGCAAGCATCCCCGCACGTGGCTGCGCCGCCTTGCCCGCCGGTGCCGCCTCCCCCGCGCTCACCGAGTGGAGCGTGCTCGGGGCACGCGACGAAGGCCAGCGCGCACGCGATCGAGAAGGCCACGGAGGACTGCGAAACTGCCCGCGTCATTCGAACTCCAACCGAGCGCCAAGGCCCGCGCCGCCGGGACCGAACCAAGGGGTCAACCGCGCCGACGTCAAAGGCCCCACGGGCGCGCTCGACTCTGACGACATCACGAGCCCGATGATTCCCGCACCGATCGCGAGCCCGCCACCGATGCCGAGTCCGAGCGTGAGGCCGAAGTCCCGATCGAGGCGAGCGTTTGCAGAGGATGGGTCGAACCCCTCGTCACGGTCGCACGATGTCGGGTTGCAGTGGCTGCGAACGTTCGCTTGCGTGACCGACTGATCGTAAGCGAATACGCCCGCCGCCGCGCCCATGAGGACTCCCACGCCGCCGGTGACCCACGGCCAAACCACGGTGGGACGAAGCGCGAGCGACGGAATCTCGACCCGAATGCTCTCGCCATTTTTTGCGTCGACCATGCCCGACCATGGGACACGCCCCGCTGCGACAGCACGCACCTCGTGGCGCCCAGCATCGACCGGTGACGAGGTATCCCACGCGGTCTCGAGGAGCGGCTGCCCATCGCGCGTGATGCGAAGGTCCGCGGCGGTCTCGCGAACGGCACGCGGGACCTCGACGGTCAGCATCGCGAGGCGCGGCGCGAGCGCCTGCAGTTGTTTGTGAGCATAACTCGCCCGCTCGGGTTGGCCACCGGACGTAGCCGCATGCTCCGCCACTTCGTATTGCGTAGCCGCACTCGCCAATTTATCCAGGCGCTCAAAACACCGCGCAAGGTGAAGCCGACCACCGACGGCATTGGGCTCGAGGACCAAGGCTCGTTCGTACATCGAGCATGCCGTTTTGAAGTCGCCGGCTTCGTCGAGCTTGCGTGCTTCTTCGAAAATCGCCTGGGCTTTGGCGTTTGTCGGCAACCTTTCGACCGCCAGCGACGGCCGCGGCGCCAGCGTCAACGCGCTCGCCACCACAAGGATGCATCCTCGCAACGCCATCTTCGGTCTTCTCGCATCAATAGAAGCTCGTGCCAACCGGATCGGGCGTGCGGTAGGGCTTCAAGGGTCCCTTGACCGGCGCGCTCGTCGACGACGGCGTGCCGGTCGGTGCACTCGAACCCGACGCGCCCGGCTCGGGCAACGAGCCGTTTACCGGTGAATCGACCGAGTTCGCCTCGGCTACCGGAAGCGCGGCGACCGGATCGACGGGCTCGCCGGCCGCACGTTCCCCCGTCGCCGAGCCTCTGGATGACGTCAGCGGGCTCACGGGGGCGGCGCCCCACAACGCAAGAAAAAGCACACCTGCGATCGCGACCGCGGCGATCGCGACGGCGGCGAGCAACAGCTGCCTTAACATCGGTGCAGGACCGGACGCTTCGGGACCGCCTGCCCCCGCAAGATCGCCCTGCGATGACACGGGCGCGGTCACGCTAAAATTGACGCCAGACGGCGGAGTCGGTGCCGCGCCCGGGATGCCTAACGCGAAGGCTGCGCCGCTTATCCGTGGCAGCGACGGCATGCTCGGTTGGCTCGTGTGGCCAGGAAACGACGGGGCCGACGGCGCTGGAGTGGCCTGCCTCGGGTGCGCAGGCGACCCGCCCGACGACGTCGCGGCAGGCGGGGCGACGGACGACGCATCGGGCAGCTCCGCTGACACGGAAGCGGCAGACGTGACGGCATTTGCTTCACCGAGTGCTCCACCGAGGTGGGCCTCACTCTCGCTCGCGGCGTCGGCGGTCTTGCGTTGACGCCGCTGCGTTGGCGCACCAACACCGAGGGCCTCGGCGAGGGCCTCGATCATCTCGGATGCACTGCGAAAACGCTGCTTCGGCGAGAGCGCCGTCGCTCGTGCAAACCACGGGTCGAATCCCGAAGGCAACGCTCTGGCGGCACGCGCTGCGCGCACCGACGCAAGCTCACTCGCGCCCTTCAACACCTTGAGGAGCAACGGATAGATGGGGCCTCCCTGCCATTCATCCGACCAATACGATCGCCCGACGAGCAGCGAATACGCGATGTGACCGAGCGAATACAGGTCGCAGCCCTGTTCGATGGGATCGCCGCTGATTTGCTCGGGCGCCATGTAGAGCGGCGTCCCGACCGTCGCGGTCTGCTGGCCCCCCGACGGGTTGTGGGCCATCACCTTCGCGATCCCGAAGTCGAGAATCTTCAACCGCGGCGTGCCGTCGTCTCGCACGGTATAGAACAAGTTCTCAGGTTTCAGATCGCGATGGACGATCCCGAGGGCGTGGGTCTTGTCGAGCGCGAGCGCCGCCTGCCAAAGAAGGTGAACCACATCTTCGGCGGAGAACGCCCCTTGACGCTTCAAGACCGCGGAGAGGTCATCGCCACGAAGGAGTTCCATCACGAGGAACGGGGCTCCGGTACCGACGTCGATCCCCGCGTCGAAAACATCGACAATGTGCTCGCTCTCGACCGATGCCGCGACCGTCGCCTCGAGTTTGAAGCGCGCTCGCAGCCCGACATCGGTGACCAGACTCGGCAGCATCACCTTGAGCGCGACGCGACGTCCCGTCTCGCCGTGAACGGCTTCGTACACGCCCCCCATCCCTCCGGTTCGAATGCACCGCACGATGCGGTAGCGCTCACCGAAGACGGCGCCGGTATCGAGTGTGGCTTGGGGGTCGTAGGTCATCGTCGCCCGCGCACCGAAGACGCAGATGCACAGCTGTCATGCTACCTCGCTCGGCACGAAAAGAAAGCATTCGAGGGTCGGCACAGGCCCTCCGCATCCGTCTGCCGCGGCGCTGTGCCACGAGAAACGCCACGACAAAAAAGCGAGAGGGCCATCTCTTGGGGAGATAGCCCTCATCGCGGAGTCCACGTGTTGCGCGCCCACGGTGCCGGTCACCGTGACTTGCGGCATATTCTGCCGCCGCGCGCCCTCCGACTTGCGCTTGCGGCGCCGCCGGACATCACCATCTGGTCTGAGTTTCCACGGATCGTTCGGCGTTTCGCGTCGCCTTATTTCACGATCCCGGATGTCACGCCTTTTCGCCGCGACAGCGGTCCCGCATTCGGCCCTCGTCGTCCTGAGCTTTTCTTTTGCTCACTCCCGAACCACATCAGGTGCTACCTGATGCCTGTCCTCGATGGGAGCTTGGACCACCGACCCTCTGCGTCTTTCGACTGGGAGAGCCAAGGTACCGCCACGAGATCCGGCGCCCTCTGTCACTCGTCGGTGCGGCGATGGAGTTTCCACTTCCACCACCACCGGCCCTCTGCTCCGCACCAACCTCTCGGCCAGTACCGGCGAGCATCACGCCGTGTTCCGTCAAGCCTAGGAAGCCTTCGTCACACGCGGTTTAAGCGTGCGGCGAACACATTCCAGGACACCTTCGACTGACTTCGACCCCTGCACCAATCTTGCGATTCATGCCGGTAGCCGCTGCATTGCGCTCGAATCAATTGTTCGTTCGCAGCACGTCGACTTCACCCTTTCACCCATCCAAGCTGTCCGCTCCGTCACGAGTTTACCGGACCGCCTGGCAGGGCTGACTCGCTCCCCTTTCGGCGTGGCCCCGGAGCCATTTCTGGTTCCGACCACGACGACCGAGTTACGAGAAGATGACTCTCGCCAGTCTCAACAACTCATTCCATTTTCAACTGGGCACCCTGCGAATCCTTCAACTCCCGAGCGACGAGCTCTCGCCCGCCTTTCCGCCTCGACCCGCGCATTCCACGATTCCGCACTCTCGTACGGGTCGCGAAACGCAACGCTTCGCTGCAGCGCCAATCCACGGAACGCTTACGCGATCGGCGAATGTGGCCTCGAGTCGTGGGACGGTTGGCGCCGCCACCACGAGCTGTGGTCATCCTCCCGATGCACTCGAACGGCACTTTCGCACCGCCGTGCTCGTCCCCCCTTTTTAGGCGAACGACGTCCGAACCGAGTTTTTCGCTCGTGAACGAACGGACCGAGACGACCCACTGACACTCTCTGTCACGCCGCGTGACCGTCGCCCAAAGGCTCCGAATCATCCGCGACGCCCGGATACGCGCGCCATTCCGCTCGCGTACCGCAAAGCCCGAGTTTCCCCGAACCTCGAAGGTCCCCTTCAGCTGGCCGCGCACCACCGCGACCCCTTCCAGAAACCAGAGCGCCTTCCACCGATGAGTCCCACCACGCCGACCGTTCGTCGGAGCCTTGCTCTCGCAAGTCCAAGCGCCCGGTATTCCCAGACGCGCGCCCCGCACCTCGGGTTCACCGAGTTACGAAGAGGCAGACCACCACCACGACCAAAGCTTTGCCGCCTTGGCCGGGCTTCCGACACGCGTTCACCCGCCGGCTTTCACCTTCGAGCTAGACCCTCGCGACAGACCGGCTCATCACCGGTGCCCGAACGCCACATGCCGCTCATCGACTACTGCAATCAAACGGATCCACGAGCACACCTCGTGACTCCTCCGAACCCGACCGACGTGACCTCTCGGCTCGCCCGTCATCGGCCACCCGATCCCTTGCGGAATCTAGCGGACCGAGGCACCTCAACCCAGGGGTCTACCAGTGATTTCACTACCGGTTCGACGCCCGCAAACAGCGACCGCTCGCTCTGCGGATTGACCCCGACTCGAAGCGTACTCGAGCACCCTCATGTCGCGTGGCTGGCTCCGATTCCGACTGGAACAGTCGATACCGGCGATCTGCGGTACGGATCCCCCGCTTTTGCGGGGCCCAACTCGCCCAGGCACGTCAGGTTTTCGCCCGACGCCACGACAATGCCGTGTTTGCCTTTAGGGACACCTCACGAAGCTCCGCGCGAACGGAACAGCGCTCAGCAATACCCAGGGTGCTTTCCACCTAACCAACCTCGAATCCACAGCGCGCGAGGCGCGTTTCGTCGAGGGGCGCCGGCTTCCGTCTCAAGTTTCCTCGAGCGCGGGGCCGAACTCTCACAACACCTTTTTTACCGTAGCCTTCCCTGTCCTGACTTGGACCGGGGGGCCGGGGCTCGAACACACCTTCGTGGGAGGCGATCGCCCGGCGGAGTGAATCCGCTCGTGCGTCCCCTCGGACCAGGTGGTTCGCAGTGCCTGGAAGGCTTCTGCGTTCGGAAGCGCCGGAGGCTGATGTGCCGCGGAACTTCCAAAACGGAATGTCTCACTTGGCGTCGCTATTTGCAATAGACATTTCACCTGGCCGTCACAATTTATCGTCCACGGGTTATCCACAGTTTTCTCACACGGCCCTGAAAACATTGAGCTTCGGCGACTTCTGCTCGTGGGTGCTCGGGGAGCGCGTTATGATGACAGCGCTATCATCTTAAAAAAATGCGGATAGCTGATGCGGCTCGGAAGCCCTCCGCGCACCCTCGCGCGCTCTCTAACGAAACCGCGGGGCCCGCGGTTGTGGTAACGATCGCGGCGTGCCGAGTGCTGCCCTCACGCGCCCCGAATCCGGAGCCACTGCGCTCGGCGACTTCGATCGGAGTAGCCTCGCCGATCATCTGGTCGAGGCGACCGGAACGCGCCTCGCGACGTGTGAACGGACGGCAGCAAAAGCGCTGCGCTTGGCCTTCCGCGCGGATGGGGGGCTCGCGTGGACCGACGAGACGCTGACCGCCGCTGGCATCGGGAGCTGGGCCCGAGCGAGCTTGCTGGCGCTGAGCCCGGCGCCGCGCCTCGAGCTTGCTACCAAATCGCCTTCCGCCGACGGAACCATTCGCCTTCTCTTCCGCACAGTCGATGGCGCGCTCGTCGAATCGGTGATCATCCCGGCGGCGGACGGGCGCACGACGGCGCGCACCACCCTTTGCATTTCAAGCCAAGTCGGGTGTGCACGCGCATGCACCTTCTGTGAGACAGGCCGCCACGGCTACTCGCGGCAGCTCCGTGCGGGAGAGATCGTCGACCAAGTGCGGCTCGCCCGGCGCGTGTGCGAGAGCGATGCGCCTATCGATTTGCGGGGCGTCTGCCGCCCCACGAGCGGGGCCCGCGCGCACGACGAGAACGAGCCGGAGCGTCCAATTACCAACATCGTGTTCATGGGGATGGGCGAACCCTTCGACAACCTCAGCGAAGTGCTGCGTGCCGTGTCGCTGCTTTCGGATGATGTGGCTTTTGCCTACCCGGCGTCGCGCATCACGGTGAGCACCGTAGGCGTGGCCGATAAATTCGAGACGTTCTTCGCGAACACGAAGGCCGAGCTCGCGATAAGCCTCCACGCTCCGGACGACGCTCGGCGGAGCGCGATCATGCCGATCAACAAGCGCTTCGATTTGGCGACGCTGCGCGATGCGCTCCTCAAGGCGAAGCCCGCGAACCGCCGGGTGATGTTCCAATACGTGCTGTTCGCGGACTTCAACGATTCGGAGGACGACGCCGACGCGCTCGCGGCCTACGTCGCGCCCGT
This sequence comes from Polyangiaceae bacterium, assembly GCA_947475525.1. Lineage (GTDB taxonomy): Bacteria > Myxococcota_A > Polyangia > Polyangiales > Polyangiaceae > SYFR01. Next base: position 36,574 of record CANJMI010000007.1, read on the forward strand.
GCGCTGCCGCGTCAACGTGATCCCGGCAAATCCCGGGCCCGATCCTCGCCTCGTCTCACCGTCGGCCGAGCGAATCGACGCGTTCGTCGCACGCCTCAATGGCCATGGGGTCACCACCCTGGTGCGGCGTCCGCGCGGCCGAGACGTTGGCGGCGCCTGCGGTCAACTCGCTGGGGCACGCAGGCTCGAGCTCGCGCCAGTGGGTCCCGAATGAGGCTTACCCCCGAACAGATAGAGCACGCCATCGCGGAGTGGCGTGCCGTGCGACCGAGCCCCACCCCATTTGTCGTGGTCACGGTCACGCGCGTCGACCGTCTCGCGAGGGTCATGCCGTCAACGGCCGCGCCCGGCGGATGTTACGTCGGGAGAATCGCCGCCCTCGACCCCGAGACGATTGCAGCCGAACTCGACGGCGCGACCGTGCAACTCGAGAGGCTTTTTTGTGACCTCGGCGTGCTCGAGCCGCAAGGCGAGGAGCTTGTGATCGTTGCGCTCGCGCCGGGGGTGTCGGCGGTCGAGTTGCAAGCGCTCGTCGGGCCCGCATTGAAGATCACCCACGAGGTTGCGGAAATGATAATTGACGGGACGGATCATGGCTTGGCCGGATAAGACCCCGCCCGACGCGAACGAGAAGCGCACCTTAGGCAAAGGTGTCTTCCGCAAGTGCGACGGGTGCGGCGTGACGATTCCTGCGGACGACATGGTGCGCAACTTCGAGGTGTGTCCTCGTTGCGAACAGCACCACAAGCTCGGCTCCGAAGGGTGGCAGCTGTTGCTGTGCGACGACGGCATCCTCGACGAGTGGGACGAGGGGCTCGCGCCGACCGATCCACTCGGTTTCAGCGACGGCAGGCCGTACCTCGAGCGCATCCAAACGAGTCAAAAAAAGAGCGGCGTCCGCGAAGGCATTCAAGTCGGTCGCGCACACCTAGAAGGCCGCCCTTTCGCGTACGGCTGCTTCAACTTTGGATTCATGGGCGGGAGCATGGGCTCGGTCGTCGGCGAGAAGATCACGCGGCTCTTCGAGCGCGGCGCGGCAGAGCGACTGCCCGTGGTGCTTCTTCAGGCGTCGGGTGGAGCGCGCATGCAGGAAGGCATTCTCTCGCTGATGCAGATGGCAAAATCGGTGGCTGCGCTGGAGCGTTTTCGTGCAACCCGGCTGCCGTTCGTGTCGTGCCTGCTCCATCCAACGACCGGCGGCGTCGCGGCGAGCTTCGCTTTTCTCGGCGACGTAAACGTGGCCGAGTCAAAAGCGTTGATTGGATTTGCAGGACCGCGCGTCATCGAGAGCACGATCCGACAGAAGCTGCCGCGCGGCTTTCAGCGGGCGGAGTTCCTGCTCGAGCATGGGATGGTCGACATGGTCTGTTCGCGGCTCGAGATGAAGAGCCGCATCGCTGTGGTCCTGGGTCATTTGTGCGCGTGAATCGGAACGACGAGCTCGCGCGATTGCTTGCGCTGAGCCGTCGCGGCGCGCGTCTCGGACTCGATCGCATCGAAGAAGCGCTCGCCCTCTTGGACGAGCCACAGCGAGCCTTTCGCGTCATTCACGTCGCCGGAACGAACGGCAAAGGCAGCGTGGCCTCCATGGTGGAGACCATCCTTCGCCGCCACGGCGTAAGAACGGGCCTCTACACGTCACCGCATCTGTGTCGGTTCAACGAGCGAATCCAAATCAACGGCGTCGCGCTGGACGACGACACGTTCGCGGAAGTGCTCGCGACGGCGATGGTCGAAGAGCTGCCTCCGCTGAGTCTCTTCGAAACGATGACGGCAGCCGCCTTCCTCGCGTTCGCGCGACAGCACGTCGAGGTGGCGGTCGTTGAAGTCGGGCTCGGCGGCCGACTCGACGCGACCAACGTCATCGACGCGCCGCTCGCGACCGCGATCACCAGCATCGGCCTCGACCACACGCGGTTTCTAGGAACCGACCTCGCGTCGATCGCGAGAGAAAAAGCTGGAATATCGAAACGTGGCGCGCCGCTCGTCGTAGGACCACTCGAGGCCTCGGCCACCCGCGCGGTGGCCATTGTGGCGGCGGCACACGGAGCTCATCCCGTGGTGTGGTTAGACGACGGAGAGCCTCGCGGCATCGAGGCCGGCGCTCGGCGGGCGAAACTTACCCAAGGCGGCGCGGCCGCAATTGTACGCCTCGATGAAGGCGTTGACGTCACGCTGCGCCCGAGCCTCGCGGGCAGACATCAGCTCGCGAACGCCGGCGTAGCCGCCACCGTCGTCTGGCAGCTTCGCGACGTTTTTCCAGGGATAGAACAGCACATCGAGGCGGGCATCGCCGAGGCGCGATGGCCAGGCAGAATGGAGCGCATCGAAACAGCGAACGCGGTCGTGCTCCTCGACTGCGCGCACAACTCGGAAGGCATAGCGAGTCTTTGCGCGTACCTCGCAGGGGTCGATCGCGCTCGAATGTCGCTCGTTTTCGGAGCGATCGACGAAAAACCGTATGGCCCAATGCTGGACGCGATAGCGCCGCTCGCTCTCAAGCGTCATTACTGCCGACCGATTGACCCAGTCGCAGGACGGCGCGCCGTCGAGCCCGCTTCACTCGCCGCCGCGCACGCGGGTCGCACGCATGCTCGTCCCGAAGACGCAATCCGCGCCGCGCTCGACGATGCCGCACCCGGCGAGCTCGTCGTGGTGACAGGCTCGATCTTCCTCGTTGGGGCAGTGAGAGCCGAGCTGCTCGGCCTCGAGCGAGATGTCGCGATGCCGTTGTAGGATGCGGCGCGCGGCACCTCCGGTGCGGCAATGACATTGAACGAGGACGACACCAGCGATGACTGACCGACAGCTCTTTGGAACCGACGGAATCCGCGGCGTAGCGAACGTTTACCCGATGACGCCGGAGGTTGCGCTCCGCCTCGGACGCGCCATCACCCACGTGGCCATGCGGCGGACGAAGAAGCACGGAGGCCATCGCCAACCGCGCATCGTCATCGGCAAAGACACGCGCCTCTCGGGTTACATGCTCGAGACCGCGATCGCGGCGGGCATCTGCGCGATGGGCGGCCGCGTGATGCTGTGCGGCCCGCTACCGACGCCGGGTGTCGCGAACATCGCCGTCAGCATGCGCGCCGACGCCGGAGTCGTCATCAGCGCGAGTCACAACCCGTACGACGACAACGGCATCAAGCTATTTGGCCACGATGGCTTCAAGCTCGACGATGCTCTCGAGCACGAGATCGAGGGCCTGCTCGAGGGCGACGAGCTCGACAAGGTCAAGGTCACCGGCAGCCATATCGGAAGCGCGTATCGGGTCGATGACGCGCAGGGGCGCTATGTCGTTTACTGCAAGGCGACGTTCCCAAACCATTTGAGCCTCGATGGAATCCGGGTGGTGGTCGATGCCGCCCACGGAGCCGCATACAAGGTGGCGCCACTCGTATTCGAGGAGCTCGGCGCGCGGGTCGATCGCATCGGTGTGAAGCCGAACGGCACGAACATCAACAAGTCGGGTGCGCTCCACCCGAGCTTGGTCGCCCGTGAAGTGCTCAAGCGCGGCGCGCAGCTCGGCATCGCACTCGACGGCGACGCCGATCGCGTCATCGTGCTCGACGAGCGTGGTCAAGAGATCGACGGCGACGTCATCATGGCCCTGTGTGCAACGCGCATGCTGGAGCAGCGCACGCTGGCGAAGAAGACGCTCGTAGCCACAGTGATGTCCAACTTGGGCCTTGAGCGAGCCATGGCCAAGCATGGGGGCAAGCTCATCCGCACGCCCGTCGGCGACCGCTATGTCGTCGAGAGGATGCGCAAGGGCGGGTACACGTTCGGCGGTGAACAGTCGGGACACCTCATCTTCCTCGACCACGCGACGACCGGTGATGGCATCGTCGCGGCGCTGCAATTGCTGGCGCTTTTGGTCGAGTCTCAGCGGCCGATGTCCGAGCTTGCGGCGGCCGCAATGGAACGTGTTCCACAGGTGCTAGTCAGCGAGAAGTTCGCGCAGCGACGCCCTCTCGACGCGATGACACAAACAAGCCGGGTCATCGCCGACGTCGAGCGCTCCCTCGGCAAACGCGGGCGTGTCGTCGTTCGGTGGAGCGGCACGGAGCCTAAACTCCGCGTGATGCTGGAGGGCGAAGACGAGAAGCGCATCGGCCGCGATGCCCGCGCCATCCTCGACGCGGCGCGCGCCGAATTGGCAAGCTAGAGCATCACGTCGGCGATGAGCCGGCCATGACCGGAGGCGCCGAAGCAGCTCCAGCACGCCGCATGAAAACATCTTCGAGGGTCTCGCGGTGAGGGACGACCTCGACGACATCGGCGCCCGCCGCCAGCGCCTCCTCGAGCACCTCACGTACCGCCCGCTCGCCTCTGACGCTGAGGGTGGTAGCTCCCATGCGAGCGACCGGAGCCTTGCCCGCTGATTGTAGCGAAGCGAACAAGGCATCCGTCACATTCGCGAGCGTGATGTCGGTGCGAATGACATCGCCGCCAAGGAGCTCACGAAGCCGACCGGACTCGACGACCTCGCCGCTGCGGAGAATGACGACATCATCGCAAAGCGACTCGACGTCGCTCAGAATGTGCGTGGAGAAAAAAATCGTTCGGCCACGAGACCGCTGCGCGAGAATGATGTCGCGAACGTCTTTGCGCCCGACCGGATCGAGTCCGCTCATTGGCTCGTCGAGAATCAAGAGCTCCGGCTCGGACACGAGAGCCGCCGCGAGGCTCGCGCGTTGCAGCATGCCCTTCGAGAGCGTGCGTGCTTGGCGATGCGCCGCATTGAGTACGCCCGTCGACTCGAGGACCTGGTCCGTTCGGCGGTCGAGCTCACGCCCCCGCAAGCCGCTCAAGCGACCGTTCATCTCGACCAATTCGCGCGGGGTCAGATACGGGTACACGTAGGGATTTTCGGGCAAAAAACCGACTCGCGCGCGCGCCTTCACCGACGGCAACCGCTCGCCGAACATGAACGCAGCTCCGCTCGTCGGGGCAATGAGGCCGAGCAGCATCTTGAGCGTCGTCGTCTTGCCGGAGCCGTTCGGGCCTAGAAATCCAGCCACGGTGCCAGCCTTGACTGCGAAACTGATGCCTTTCACAGCCTCGACGACCGTGCGCCGAAAGAGCCCGGTACGGTAGGTCTTCGCAAGTGCCTGAACTTCGATCAGCGCCATGGCTCGTACGTCGCGACCCTCGCGGCACGAGTGCCACAACTGGGGAGCGCGTACAAGGAAGCGTGAGCCCTCGAGGCCCCTTGACGGTCGAACCCGACCGCGCCCGAACCGGCCCTAAAAATTGGTGACGAAATCGCTCTTGCTCAACCGTGGCCGGTGATAAAACCCAAAACCCATGGCCCTCTCTCGCTCGCATCACCGCATTCTCGCTTGGCTTCAGCCCTCGACGCTGGCCGCCCTCGCCGCTCTCACCGGCGTCAGCTGGACGGAGAGCGCCAACGCACAGGTGCCGCAACCGCTCCCGCCTGGGCGCGCGACAGCACGTCCCGTCGCACCGTTCGGAGGGCAAGCCGAGCCCGCGACGCCCGGAGCCGAGCGAAAGAACGCGATGGCCAAGGCCCCCAATGCAGCGGCGCCCCCCGCCCCCTTCGACGCGGACGAAGAACGCGCGGCAACGCTGGCCGAACACGCGAACTTCAACGGTTCCATCGGCCTGCTGCGCACCGCCTATGCCGGTTCCGGCGCCCCGGGGACCTTTCGCGTCGGGTTCCTCGCGGACCTCTTCTCGTCGAGCGGATTTCTGTGCAACAAGGGCACCCCTTGCGAGCCCACTTCGGCCGACGACAGTGCAAGTCACGTCGGAGGCTGGTTCACCGTCAACGCGACGCCACTGCCATTCCTCGAGGCGTACGCGGGGATTCGCACGTACGCGAACTCGGACACACTCGGCGTCCCGACGCTTCTTCAAGTACTCGGTGACACGACCCTCGGCCTGAAGGTTTTCACTCCGGCACGCATCGGCAACGTGCTCACGGTCGGTGGTGACTTCCGCCTCCTGCTCTTGAACGGCGCCGGCGACGTCGGCGTTGCAGGCAGCGGGACGAGCGCAGAACTCAATCTCCTCACCTCCCTCGACTTCCGCAAGCTGCAGGGGCGCGGCGTTGGCGTCCCGGTCCGACTGCACGTCAACGTCGGTTACAAAATCGACAACTCGGGCAAGCTCGTCGAAGGCGTCGAAACGGTTCGCGCCGAACGAAACCCAGCCCTCTCCGGCGGTCTCGAGCGCATTCCGGTAAGCCGCATCGAGCGCTTCGGTCTCGGGATCAATCGGGTCGACTTCATTCCGCTGCGCTTCGGCGTCGATGCGCCGCTCCGCTGGGTGCAGCCGTACGCGGAATTCTCGGTCGATGTGCCCTTCAATCGACAGGGATACGCCTGCCATACACGCACGATCTCCGAAGGCGACGTTTGCCTCGCCCTCAGCGACCTGACCAACCCGCAATCCGGCGCGCCCGGGCTAGCGGCCGCGCCCTCGCGCGTCAGCCTCGGAGCTCGTTTGAATCCCCTGAATGATGCGTTCCGTGGACTCTCCGGACACGTGGCTGTCGACATCGGCACGACTGGCACGACCAAGTTCGTCGAGGAGGTTGCTCCGCAGGCTCCGTGGACCCTTTACCTCGGGCTCGGCTACGCTTTCGACACGCAAAAGAAGGCCCCTCCGGCCCCGCTGCCTGTCGCCGCGCCACCCGCACCACCGGAAATGATCCCGCCACCGGCCGAGTATTTCGTCCGTGGCACCGTCAAGGAAAAGGGCGCCGCCACGCTCGTCGCCAGGGCATTCGTCACGCTGCGCGATCCTGGCGCCAACGACCCGCCGTACGCAACCGATGGGTCGGGGCGCTTCCTCACGCGCCGCCTCGAGCCGGGCAGTCATTCGTTCGAAATTTCCGCCGAGGGCTACAAGACGGCCACGTGCATCGGGAACATCGCTGCCGCGCTCCCAACGGCCGCAGCGGTGCCTGTCGCAGCGGTGCCTGTCGCAGTCGCGAGCCCGGGCAACCCGACGGTGGGCGCACAAGGAGGCCCGCCGGCTCCGACGAACGCACCGGCTCCGAAGCAGCACGTCACGGGTTCGTTCTTCACCGACCTCAGCTGTGAGCTCGAGTCGCTCCCGAAAATGGGTGGCGTCATAGGCACCGTAACGACGAGCGAAGGCGGCGCGCTGGCCGGTGCCACCATCGTCCTGACAGACGCCAAAGGCGCGACCAAGACCACGACGAGCGGCGCCGATGGCTCCTTCAAGTTCGCCGAGCTGACTCCGGGCGAGGTCAAGCTCCGGGTCGATGCGGACAAGCACTTCGGCCACTCCCAAGACGCCGCGATTCGTCCGCGCGAAGACGTGAAGGCCACCGTCGCGCTCTCAAAGCGCCCGGCCCAGTCGAGCGTCAAGGTAACGGGCGAGCAGATTCAGATCTCGAAGCAAATTCACTTCGAATCCGATTCCGCCGTGATCCTCGGTGACAGCACGCAGCTCCTCGAGGAGATCGCGGACGTCATCAACAAGAACGAGAAGCTGAAGAACATCGAGATTCAGGGGCACACCGACAACACCGGCACGCCGCAGCGCAACAAGGAATTGAGCCAAGGGCGGGCCGACGCGGTCCGAACGTGGCTACTCGACAAGGGCGCGGTCGCGGCAGAGCGCATCTCCGCGAAGGGCTTTGGCCAAGAGCGCCCACTCGTGCCGAACGTGACACCCGCCAACCGTGCGCGGAATCGCCGCGTTCAGTTCATCCTTTTGAAGAAGTGAACGCACGTCGCGGCGCCCTGTGGCGCTTCGGCCGACCCCCCGACGCGGCATGCTGTGCCGCGCGGGCTTGCGCTTGATCGCAACGTGCTGGGATGACGCGCGGGCTGACACTCGATCGCCGGCTGAACGCCACTCGTGGGCCAGCCGAGCAGCGCGGTCGATTCAGCTGCTGCCGTCTTTGATTTGCGCCAGCAGCACGTCGATCCGGCGCGCGTGGTCGACACCGGTATCGTAGAAAAATCGAAGGTCGGGTACGTAGCGGAGGTCGAGCGTCGAACCGAGCGCACGCCGTAGCCGATTTCCGGCCGACGAAAGACCGCGCAAGATCACACGTTGGCGAGGCAGATCGGCGTCACCCTCGAGGCCGGCTACGTGGACGTAGATCCGCGCGAGCCGCAGGTCATCGGTCATCTGAACGCGAGTGACGGTCACCGATGTCAGACGCGGGTCCTCGAGTCCGAGCACCGCTTGCGCCATGTGCGCAAAGATCTCGCCTTCGACGCGAAGGCGCCGCGGGACCTTCTGCTCAGGCTCCGCTATCGCGGGTAGAACTTCACCGCCCCGGCCTTTGCGCTCTTTGCGATTCATGACAGACACTCAAGTGTAGCGCAGCAACCGCGTGGGCGCAGCGCTCGAGCCCCATTGGTGGGAGAACCCGAGCGCGCAGCCTCACGCACCACACAGCAGCGAAGCCTCAGTCGTCGAGCCGCGCCTTGACCTCTTCGAGCTCGAAAGCGGCGACGATGTCGCGCTCCTGAAGGTCATTGAAGCCATCGAGCCCGATGCCACACTCGAAACCCTCGCGGACATCGCGGACATCGTCCTTGAATCGCTTGAGGGTGCCGATGCCGCCGGTCCAGATGACCGCGCCATCGCGCCAAAGTCGCGCCTGCGCCGAGCGCTTCACGACGCCCTCGGTCACCATGCAGCCGGCGATCGTGCCGACCTTGCTGATCCGGAAAACCTGGCGAATTTCGGCCTTGCCGATCTCCTTCTCGACCTTCACCGCGGGAAGCAGGGCTTCCATCGCGCTGCGGACATCGTCGATCACTTCGTAGATGATGGTGTAGAGCCGCGTCTCCACCTTCTCTTGCTCGGCAAGCTTCTTCGCCTTGCCCGCGGGCCGAACGTTGAAGCCGATGATGCGAGCTTGCGCCGCAGCTGCGAGATTCACGTCCGACTCGGTGATCGCGCCAACTCCGGTTTGCACGATGATGAGCTTGACCTTCGTCGTCGTGAGCTTGGCGAGCGCCTGGGAAAGCGCCTCGGCGGAGCCATGCACGTCCGCCTTGAGAACCACCTTCAATTCGAGCTGCTCCGCCTCGGCGAGCCTCTCGCGAAGTTTGTCGAGGTTGAAGCCACCTTCGCCGATGGTCGCCCGCGGCTTGTTCGACTTCTTTCGGCGTTCGTCGGCGAGAGCCTCGGCCGCCTTGAGATCCTTCACAGCGTGGACTGGATCGCCCGCGTTCGGGACCTCATCGAGACCGAGCACTTCGATTGGCGTCGACGGGCCCGCCTCTTTCAGCATTCGCCCCTTTTCGTCGGTCATCGCGCGGATTTTTCCGCTCGCGCTGCCGGCGAGAAGCACGTCACCGCGCCGCAGGACACCGTCTTGAACGAGCACGCGCGCCACGGGGCCACGCCCGCGGTCGAGCAGCGCTTCAATGACGACGCCAGACGCGCGGCGGTTCGGATACGCCCGGAGTTCGAGAACATCGGCTTGCAGCTGAATCATCTCAAGGAGCGTGTCGACGCCATCGCCAGTCTTCGCGGAGAGGCGCACGATGATCGTGTCGCCACCCCAAGCTTCGGACTGCAAACCCTCGTTCGCGAGCTCGCGGAGGACGCGCTCAGGGTCAGCCCCTGGCTTGTCCATCTTGTTTATCGCGACGATGATCGGCACCTTCGCCGCGCGCGAGTGCGCGATCGCCTCCTTGGTCTGCGGCATGACGCCGTCATCCGCCGCAACGACGAGGATCACGATGTCCGTCAGCGACGCTCCGCGCGATCGCATCGCCGAGAAGGCCTCATGGCCCGGCGTGTCGAGGAAGCAGATGCCCTTGCCGTTCTTCTCGACGCGATACGCGCCGATGTGCTGAGTGATGCCCCCGGCCTCACCCGATGCGACCTGCGTGCGGCGGATGGTGTCGAGGAGCGAGGTCTTGCCGTGGTCGACGTGACCCATGACCGTGACGATCGGCGGACGCGGTACTTGGTCCCCCGAATCGGGCTCATCGAACTGTTGGACGGCCTGCTCGAGCTGTGCGGCGACGTTGACCGAGACGTCCTCGAGGGTCCAGCCGAACTCGCTCGCGAGGAGCTTCGCCGTGTCCGTGTCGAGCGTCGAGTTGATGTTGACGCCCGTCATGCCCATGCTGAGGAGCTTCATCAGCACGTCAGTGGACTTGAGCGCCATCTTCTGGGCGAGGTTCTGAAGGTTGGTTTCGCCTTCAACGCGAATCACCATCTTGTGCGCCGACATCTCCTTGGTGGAGACCTCGGGGCGTCGGCCGCTCATGGGTCCGACTCCGCGGCCACCGAATTGGGGCCTGCGACCGAATCCACCGCCCGGGCGCATCGGACGTCCGGCCATCGGACGTTGTCCGTAGGGACCCGGGGGTCCGCCAGCGAAGGGCCGCGCCGGTCCGCCAGGCAGATTCGCCCGCGGATCATAGGTCGTTCTGCGCGGAGGGGCACCCACAGGCCCCACCATCGTACGGGGACGCTGGGGCATCGGGACGCCTGGTCGGCCTTCCCAAACTTCGATGCCACTCTTTGGCGTCTGCGGCGGACGGATCGGCGGCGAGTGCATTGGAATGGTGCCGGCAGGCCGAGGAGCCGGGGGAGCGAGCGGACCACGCGGCCCAGTGCCCCCAGCCGCTTGAGGTCGCTGAATTGGGGCCACCTTCGGGGCCGTCACGGGCGCGACTGCGGCGACGGCGGCGACGGCAGCGACGGCCACGGGAGCGACAGGCGCAACGGCGGCGACAGGCGCAACGGCGGCGACGGGCGCAGTTGCAGTGGGCACTTCGGCGACTCGCGCAGTGGCCGCAGGCGAGGCCTCGGGAGGCGCGGCGCGGGGACTGGCGTCAACGACACTCGCGGCGGATTCCGTAGGCGCAACGGGCGCTACCTCGGGCTGCGAAGGTTGCGGGCGTCGTCCACGAGACGAACGTGCCGCTGGTACCTCGGTCTCGACGCGGTTCTCCTCGACCCGCGAGGATGCGTCAGGCGAAGTGGCCGCCAACGCAGGCCCGTCGGGCGAAGCATCCACTAACGGAGCCGGCGCTTGTACAGGCGCCGTGTGAGCGCGCTGTGAAGCTTTGGCGGTTGGGGCGACGCTCGAAACGGCATGCGACGTGTCGGGTTCAAGCGAAGGTGCCGCGGCGCCACGCGACGACGGGCGCACGCCAGCTTGAGACGGTCGAACTGCAGCAGAACTCGCTCGCGTACCCGAGTGGGACGCGCGCGCCGGCGGCACCTCGGCGGTCCCGCTTGCGTCGGGACGGGAGACAGCTTGGGGGGCGTCAGGCAGCGAAAACTCGGAACCAGCGCCGTCGGGCGACTTGGCCAGCTCAGGCTTCGCGCGGCGTTTGATCACGCCGGCGCCGATGCGCTGTTCGACGACCTTCTTGTCGTCCTCGCCTTTGCGCTCGAGCTTCCGCTTGATGCGTTCGACCACCTCGGGCTCGACGGCGCTCATATGGTTTTTCACTTCGGAAAAACCGAGCGATTGAAACATGGTGACCACGTCTTTGTTGGTCAACCCGAGATCCCGAGCGACCTCGTATACGCGAACTTTGTTCATTGAGTTATCCGTCACGTGCCTCGAGCCATCGCTGCCGCCAGAGATAGTGAAACCGCACCCCGCACAGCAATGGCGAGCGATTCGTCAATGATCGCCACCATTCCAACGACGTCGCGTCCGCAGGCTTCCCCGAGCGAACGCTTCGAACCAAACGCGAGGGCCAGCCCAGAGGCCAAGGCCTTCGCCACCTCGCTCTCACGCAACGCCGCCGCATCCACGGCAACGAGCGTGAGCCTCGAATTCGCTTCGGCAACGGCGGTCGTTCCGAAGGCCACCTTACGCGAACGAACTCCAACGGCGATGAGCTCGTGAACACGGCGCCCCGCCGCATCCTCGAGTGCAGTCGCGAGCCCGTCGAACGAGGCGCTCACTTCACGCTTCGCAGCTCGGGCGAAACCCCGCCGCGCAGCTTCTTCGAGGCAACGGCGAGTGGGGTGAACCCATGCGCCGCGACCGAACGACTTCCCTGCCAGATCGAGCACCGGCGTGAGTGCCGCCGGAGTAAAAGTCACCGCAACGTCCGTCACAGCGGCGGCAACTTCGGTCACGGCAACCTCACCTTCGATTGCCGCGGCGGCAACTTCGGTCACGGCAACCTCACCTTCGGTTGCCGCGGCGGCACGCGGAAGAAGGGCGAAACGGACCATCTCGAAGCTCCCTTTCGGGCGCTCCGCGCGTACACCGCACCCGACGCACGAGCGTGCGTTCTCCGGCGCGCGCACGCGCGTGGAGCGAGGTCCCCGGCGGCTCGCCTGAGCGCGCGCGGAACGGTCGTGGTCTCGCATCGCCATTCCCATTGCCTTCAAGCCGTAACTTCCGGTCCTCCGTTAACGCCCGTCGCGCCCTCGGCCGCGGCCTGAGTCCGAGCCGCCGCGAGAAGCTCACGCTCACGAAGGGCGAATTCCTCTGCGCTTTTCTTCACGTGCGCCGCCTTCTTCATACCGAGTCCGGTACGAATCGCAAGGCGATCCGCATCCTCCCGTGTCACCGAGCCAAGCGACCTGTAGCCCGCGTCCTCGAGCAACGTGAGCGTGCGGTGGCCGATACCCGAAACGCAGAGCATTCGCTCGCGCTCCGAAGGTGCCTCGGACCGGGTTGCGATCGTGCGGATCTGCTCGTCACGCAGTCGGTCCATCGTCGCCGCGGCCGAATCCCGGACGCGCGCGCCATTCACCTCGTCGCCGATCCCTTGGATTCCGGCGAGCTCTTCGACACTCGCCTCGGCGATTTCCTCGAGGGCACGGAAGCCCACTCGGTACATCGCGCGAGCGAGGTTGTCGTCGATCCCAGGCACGCCAAGGATCTGTTCGACGGCCTCTTCTTCCATCTTACGGAACTTCGACTCGCCGATCACGTCGAGCTTCCAATCGGTAAGCTGCGAGGCGAGGCGAACGTTCTGGCCCTTGCGGCCAATGGCGAGACTCAGCTTCTCATCAGGGACGACGATTTCCATGCGGCCGCCCGTCTCGTCGACGATGACCTTGTGAACCTCGGCAGGCTGAATCGCTGCGATGACGTAACGCGCGGGATCGCGATCGTAAGGTACGATGTCGATCTTCTCACCGCGAAGCTCCTGCACGACGGCCTGAACGCGCGAGCCTTTCATGCCGACGCACGCGCCGACCGGATCGACGTCCGCATCACGCGAGGTCACGGAGATCTTCGAGCGGCTCCCGGCCTCGCGGGCGACGGCCACGATGCGCACGATGCCCTCGTAAATTTCGGGCACCTCGGCCTCGAAGAGCTTTTCGACCAACCGCGGGTCGGAGCGCGAAAGCACCACGATGGGGCCGCGCGCCTCGCGATCGACATCCTTGACGTAGGCCACGATGCGCTCGCCCGGCCGGTAGCTCTCGCGGGGAGTTTGTTCACGACCGCTCAGCACGGCCTCGGTCTTGCCGAGGTCGACGATGATGTTGTTGCCGCGCTCGAAACGGCGAACGATGCCGCGGATGAGCTCGCCTTTTTTGGCCTTGTATTCGTTGTAGATGAGGTCGCGCTCGGCATCGCGAACGCGCTGCAAGAGGACCTGCTTCGCGGTCTGCGCGGCGATGCGACCGAAGCTCTTGCGAGCCTGGCGGATCCCGAGCAAATCGCCGAACTGCGTATCCTGCTTCTCGGCCTGCGCCTTTTCTTCTTCGCGCCAAAAGATCTGGAAGCCAAGGGCCTCGCCGATCTCGGCTTGCAGCTCGGCTTGGAGGTTCAACCTCTGGAGCTCGCTCATCGCGATCTCGCGCTCCGCATCGGCCACTTCCTCGACGACGGTCATGAACTGAAACAGCTCGACGTGCCCTTTGTCGGGATTGTAGCGGGCTTCGAGTTCGCGATTGAGACCGAACGTATTTTGGGCGGCCTTGAGAATCGCGGCTTCGATGGTCTCGACGAGGGCTTGCTTCTCGACGCCCTTCTCCTTCGCGACTTCATCGAGCACCTGGTCCAGATTGACTTCGGGGGTTCTGGCCTTTTCTACCATGGCTTTTCCTGTGTTACCGGTTGCGTTGAACGAGTCCGTGGCTGCGCGTCAGTCGCGCTTGCGCCTCGGCTCTTTCGACTTTGACTTCTTGGGAGCGTTCTTGGCCTGTGCGCCAACCTCGAAGACGAGCTTCGCTTCGCGGATGTTGGCGAGCGCCACCGAGAACCGTTTGCCGTCGACTTCCATCTCGACGGCGTCTCCGACGACGGAGAGGATGGTGCCGCGAAAGGCCATCTGACCATCGGTCGCGGCTTCCTTCAGCTTGCACTTGGCGAGCCTTCCCACCTGTCGCTTGAAATCGTGGGCGTTGCGCAGTGGCCTGTCGAGTCCAGGCGAGCTCACCTCGAGGTCGTATGCGCCCGGCACCAGGTCGGCTTCATCCAGCGCGAGCGAGACCGCACGCGACACGTGGGCGCAGTCATCGAGGGTGACACCTGCGAGGGGGTCTTTCGCTTGCGCGGGGTGTTCGATGAACACACGCAGGATGTTGCCCGTCCACTCGAGGTCCCAAAGGCCAAAGCCGCGCGCCTGGACGATCGGTTCAACCAACGCGCGAACGAGCCCATCCTCGAAGCGTGGCGTCGCTTCGGGCGGGGATTCTTCGAGCAGAGGGCGATCCATTAAAAACAGAGTCTAAATACGAAAAAACCGGCATCCCGAGCGGGCGCCGGCAAAAAACTTTTCAGTCTTTCGACCAGTCCGCCGGCTTCTTACGAGAAACCCCGAGCGCGGTCAAGGTGCACGGCGCCGCGCTGGTCGATAAATGATCCACTTCGGCAACGTGAGCGCGTCACGCAGTCGGCACTCCGCGCGCCGCATCCGCCGCAGCCGTTCGAGCAAACTCCGCCAACACGCGCACGACCTTCGCGCGGACGCCAGGTTCTACCGCGAGATCTTGCCTCAACTCGAGTTCGAGGGCGCGCCGACCCGACACGCTCGCGTGGGAGCTGACCGAATAAATGAGCCCCTCCTTGCCCGAGTACGGTTCGTTCAGTCGCGTGTCGAAGCCGGCCGACTTGAAGCGCGCGCAAAGCTCAACGGCGAGCGCCTCCTCGCGATCGAAAAGCACGCCTACCTCGACGGTGCGGGGTGTCCCTTCGTAAAGGGGCGTGAAGCTGTGGAGCGACAGCGCGAGGGGTGCTGCGCTGGCCGCGAAGAGCGCGTCGAGCTCGCGGTGGTAGGCATGCCAGGCGACGAGACGGCGGTCGAGGGCCGCACCGTCGACGTTCGCGTTCATCGCAATCGTTCGACCTTCGGCCACCTTCCGCACGAGCGTATCGGAATCGAGCGGCCGGTTCGCATCGCAGAAGAGTCGCGAGAACCCGGCCAGCACCGCTCCCGCACCAAGCTCGCGCGCAAGCTCGCGCGTGAGGTGTGCCGCGCCGAGATCGAACGCCCAATGCGTGCCTCGAAGCCAGCTGTCCTCGTCGGGCCAACTGACCCCTGCCGGCAGCGCTTCGGACGCGTGCTCGCACGTCAGGACGAGCGGCGCTCGCGGATCCCGCTCGAGGATGACCTGGACGAGCTCTGTGCCCTCGCCTTCCGTAGCCGACATCAGGGTCACGCCTTCGTCCCGTCGAGTGCGAGCTCCTCCGCCTCGATCGCGAAAATCGCGGCGGTCGCAGGGGCGTCGGTGAGCGGTGCTACGACGAGCGACGCGCAAAGTGCTTCTTCGGCAATCGTCGAGCGCGCGGCCTCGACGACACGCATGATGCGCTCGCTGCCGTAGATCGTGAGGGCGAGTTTGTCGGTGAACGCGAGGCCGAGGTCTTTGCGCTTCTGCTGCACCTTCGCGAGAACGTCCCGCGCGAGTCCCTCGTCCCTGAGTTCGGGCGTAAGCTCCGTGTGCAACACGACGACCCCCGTGCGTCCACCCGCGGCGGCAAATCCCTCGCTCGCGACGACTGCGATGTCGAGCTCCTCGCCCGAGAGGTCGATGCCCTCGCCCTCGACGTCGACGACCACCTTGCCTTCACGCGACAGCTCGGCATGGAGCCTGGCTGCATCCGCCCGCTCGAGCGCTTGCTTCAGTGCCTGGACCTTTTTTCCAATGCGCGGGCCGAGTGCGCGGAAATTAGGCTTCAACCGATAGTGCACCGCGCCCGCCTCTTGGCCGGGTTCGAGCCAGCGCACCTCGTGCACGTTCAGCTCCTCCGCGATCAGCGGCCCGTAGCTCGCAAGCGACGCTGCCAGCGCACGATCGCTCACGACGACATCGGCTCGGCCAAGGGGCTGACGGACGCGCAGGCGGTTGTCGCTACGCACCTGCAAGCCAAGGCTCACAAGCTCCCTCACCGCGCGCATTTCGGCGGCGAGACTCTCGTCGATAAGCGACTCATCGGCGTCCGGGTACGCCACGAGATGCACACTTTGCGGCGCATCGGGCCACGCCCGGCGCACGAGGTTCTGGTAGAGCCCCTCCGCGAAAAATGGAACGAATGGCGCGATAAGTTTCGAGAGCGTGACGAGCGATTCGTAGAGCGTCGTGGTCGCATCGAGCTTGTCTGCGGCGAGGGTCGCGTCGCCCGCCGGGGCCCAGAATCGGCTGCGGCTCCGCCGGACGTACCAATTCGAGAGAGCATCGACGACGTCGACGATTCGCTGCGACGCCTCGTAGATGCCGAAACCGTCGAGATGCTTTTTCACCTCGCGCACGGTGAGCGCGACCTCACTCGCGATCCAGCGATCCAGGATGCTCCGCTGCGCCATCGGGTTGGCCGTCACCTTCGCGGGATCGAAGCCGTCGATGTTCGCGTAGATGACGAAGAACGAATAGACGTTGCGGAGCTTTATCAGGAAATCTTTCTGCAACAAGCGCACGTTCGAAAGGGAGTGACGCGTGTTCGTCCACGGCGGCGACGACGCGTAGAAGAACCACCGGAACGCGTCCGCGCCAGGCGCCGGCCGGGTAGGATCTTCAACGAAAACACGCTCATTTTGCGGAAGGCGCGGCACATCGACGACTTTGACGGCGAGGCCCTGCGCGTTCGGTTTCACGCTGAGCGAAGCGGCATCTTCGGGCGCCATCACGAGCACCCGGCGCGGCAGCCCCTTCAGCGCCTTGAGCGTCATCGGACGCGCGTCATCATGACGGTCGCCTCGATACATCATCACGTGGGCTTCATCCCCCGTGAGGTCGAGGCCTTCGTAATCTTCGCGCGCGGCATACACGGCGCCGGCTTCGACGGGCTTGCCCCGCAGGAGCTTTTGGACGGCGGGGTCGTCCGGTGACACGGGGGCAAACTCGATGCGCACGCGCTCCAAGATGATGTCGGGCGGCGTGTAGTTGCCTTTGCTCTTGCTCTCTTTCTTTCCTTCCCGATCGCCGACGTGGCCGAGGACGACACAGGCCTTGTAGGGGTGCGGGTAAGAGCGTTTGCCCAGGCCCAGCCGCTCGCACGTCGCCTCGTCGAACACGAGCGTCGAGATCATCAAGAGCGAGTAGAACCAGCCGCGGGTCTGATCGATGGCCTCGCTGATGAAGTCCGCCGGCCAGCGCTGCGAGAACTCGGCTTGCGAGCCCTCCTTGTGCGGAAATCCGAGCTGCGCGAACGGCATGCAGCCCGAATCGAACCAGCAGTCGATAACCTCGGTGACGCGACGCATCGTCCCCTGGCACGCCTCGCACGGCAGCGTGACCTCATCGATCCACGGCTTGTGAACAATTAAATGTTCATTCAACGACGGGTCGGCCGCGCGTGCCGCACGAAACGCGTCGAACGCATGCGGGTTCCGCTGTTCGATTTCCGCGACGCTCGCGGGCGCATGCTCCGCGCCACAGCCCTCACACACCCACACGTTGAGAGGCGTCCCCCAGTAACGTTCACGCGAGAGCGCCCAGTCCACGTTGTTGCGCAAGAAGTCGCCGAAGCGCCCATCTTTGATGTGCTCAGGCAGCCACGTCACCGCCTGGTTGTTCGCGATGGCATCGCCGATGCGGTCCGTCGTACGGATGTACCAGGCGGGCCGCGCGAGCTGCATCAACGGGTCTTCATCGGCGCGCCAACAATACGGGTAGTCGTGGCGGTACTTCTCGCTGAAGACCAGCAATCCGCGAGCATCGAGGTCCGCCAAAATTTTCGGATCGGCGTCCTTGATCCAAAGGCCCTCGAAGGCGCCGGCCTCGGCGGTCATCTTGCCGTCGGGCCCAACCGCGCAAAGCAGCGGGACCTCGTCCGGTTCGCGATAACGCCGCAGCTCGAGCTTGTGAGCGTTGTTGTCATCCTCGCCGAAGGCCGGAGCGATGTGGACGATGCCGGTACCCGCATCGAGGGTGACGAAGTCCGCGTCGAGAACACGCCAGTAGAGCGGAGCCGCGCCGCCTTCCTTGAGGTCAGCTTTCGCATCGCGCAGCGCGCCGAACGTATCCATGCACGGGACGTAGCGGCGGCCGACGAGGTCACGGCCTTTCAAGGACACTAAAACGGTCAGCTCGAGGCCGAGTTTCTTCGCCAGTCCTTCGCGCAGTGCCGCTGCGACGATGAGCTTTTTACCGTCTTTCCAGTCGCAAACGACGTAGTCGAGTCCACCGCGAACGGCTGCGTATCCGTTCGACGGCAAGGTCCACGGCGTGGTCGTCCAGACGCACAAGTGCGTACCGGGCTCCCCCTCAAGCTCGAACGCCACGAACGCGCTCGGGTCCTCGACGCTCTTGTAGTTCCAGCCGACCTCCGCGGCCGACAGCGCGGTCCCGCCTTGCGGCCACCACCAGCACACCTTGTGGCCACGGTAGAGGAGGCCTTTCTTGTGAAGTTCGGAGAGGGCCCACCAGACGCTCTCGATGTAGCTTTGGTGGTAGGTGACGTAAGCGTTTTCGGTGTCGAGCCAGTAACCGATGAGCTCGGTGTTGCGCTCCCACGCTTCGGTGTAACGAAACACCGACTCGATGCACTTCTGTACGAACGGCTTGATGCCGTAGGCCTCGATCTCCGCCTTGCCGTGAATGCCCAGATCTTTTTCGACTTCGACTTCAACGGGCAGACCGTGCGTGTCCCACCCAGCCTTGCGCGGTACGTCGTAGCCGCACATCGTTTTGTACCGCGGCACCACGTCTTTGATGCTGCGTGTGAGCGCATGTCCGTTGTGCGGCATGCCGTTCGCGGTCGGCGGTCCTTCGTAAAAGACGAACGGCCCCTTCGACGGTCCGGTCGCGCGAGAATCGGCGGAGAGCGTCCGCGCGAAAATGTCGTTCGCTTTCCAGAACGCCGCGATCTTCGCCTCCTCGCTCGGGAAGTCGAGTTCTCCTGTAACGGTCTCGAAGACGCTCTTTTCGCTCATGGCCCACGCTGTTTACCAAGCCTCGCTTGCGGGGGCTACCGATCGACGATGCGACCGACCGAGCCGCTGGCAGTCGCGCCGTCCGGCAGGTAAAACCGAGTCGCCCCTGACCCCATGACCTCCCACCTCACCCCGTTCAGGCTAAGCCTCCTCGCCAATCATTTCCCGGCGCTCCATGGCGCGCGGGTGCTTGGGATCTTGAGCGTCATCCAAATTCACGTCACCTTCGAGCTCGGCGCGCGTGGCTGGCTCCCGATCAACTCCTGGGTCTACAACCTGTCGCAGCACCTGTGGTTCGGGATGGACCTGTTCTTCTTCCTCAGCGGATTTCTTATCGGCACGATCCTGCTGCTCCCCGAGGCCGAGGGCACGAGCGGGACCCTTCGATTCTACGGACGACGAGCCTTCCGCATCATCCCGCTTTACTACGTCGTCCTGACCGCGCTCGTGTTCTACAAGCAGCCGCTCGACGCGCTTCAAAAAAGCCAGCTTTGGCGGGAGTACCTGTACCTCACCAATTACTCGGACGTGAAACACGTCGTGATGGTGTGGGCTTGGTCACTCTGCGTGGAGGAGCATTTCTACTTTCTCATCCCGCTCCTGCTCGCGCTCGTGAAACGTGTTCCATCGCACCGCGGAAGAATCACCGCGCTGCTTCTGCTGTGGTTGTCCGGAGGCTTCGTGCGCACACTCGTCGCGAGGACGATTCCGAGCGCGCGCCCCGAGGAGGGGTTCGTTCGTATCTACATCCCAAGCCACACGCGCTACGACATCTTGCTCGCCGGCGTGCTGCTCGCCTACCTATGGCACACCGAGCGATCGCGCATCGAAGCCTCGATGCAGAAGCGCTGGATTCAGCTCGCGTCGCTTGCGCTCAGCGTCATCGTGTTCGGCTCGCTCGTGCTCGTCCCAGGAAGTGCGCTCGGCGGTTATTGGGGCGTGCTCGCGATAGGCACGGTGACTGGGCTCGGCTACCTGAACCTCGTAACGTACCTGATCACGACCAAGGGGCTGCTCGTGCGCTTTCTCGGGCATCGCATCTTTCTCTCCTGCGCGACCCTCGGCTACGGCGTGTACCTCGTTCACATGCCGCTCGTGCTCGCGTTCGGGCTGCCCGGTTTCCTGTACATCGCGTTCGCCCGCGCGCTCCCGCCGCTGCTCGCCGTCGCCTTCGCGACCCTCCTCGTATTCGGCGTGTCGCTCGCGATAGCCTACGTCTTGCACCTCGTCGTCGAGAAGCCCGCGCTCATTGCCCGCGACAAGTTCGTTGCGGCGAAGGGCGCACCCCGCCGGCTGCCTCAGTAACCTTGGCCGGAGAGGTCGGCGCGAATCGACGCGACCGCGTCCGCCCCGGCATCGAAGCACGATGCAGCGTTGCCAGCCGTCACGCCACCGAGGGCCACGAGCGCGATGTTCTGAGGCAATCTACGCCGCGCACGAAAAAGCGCGTCGAGTCCGAGGGGCTCCCCTTTGTCGGGCGACGCGAAGACCGGCGAGAGGATCACCGCATCCGCGCGCTCCGCTGCCGCCCGCGTGAGGTCAGCGGCGTCGTGGGCCGAACGCGTGATGAACCACGCCCCCACGACACGGCGCGCTTCTTCCACCGAAACCGATGCGCGCCCGAGGTGCACGCCGTCCGCATCGAGCACCTGCGCGAGGTCGAGCCTGTCCGAGACGAGGAGCCGCGCTCCGACGGCCCGGGTCGCCAGCCGCAAACGCCGACCGAGCTCGAGTTGGCTTCGCGTATCGAGCTCCGGATCGCGAAGGACCACACAAAAACCTGGGCCCGCACGCGCGACGCGACCCAGCAACTCGGTTTCACTCACCTCCCGCGAAGCACAGAACTGAAACACACGGAGCGCGAAGGTCACTTCTCTGCCGTCGCAGGCAGCGCGCCATCGGGCGTCGTCGCGAGTTCATCCGAGGCCATCACCGCTTCACGCGTGCCCGGGTAGTTCTTGACGAGATTCGTAAGCGTCCCACGCCATGCAGCAGCATTGCCTTGCGCTCGAAACTCGGACGCGAGTCGGTAGAGCGCGACCCCAGGTGACTCGTCGATGGCGGCGTCGGGAGCAGGACCGCGGCCGCATTGGTAAGGCGCCGCGACGAGACCCGCGAGCATGACGAAACCGCCAAGAGTCGGCAACGGCCCCATCAGTCGATGAGCCCACCGAGAGGCGACGATGCATTGGCGTAAAGGCGCTTAGGGATGCGGCCAGCGAGGTACGCGTGGCGGCCGGCCTCGACCGCAAGGCGCATCGCCAGCGCCATGCGAACCGGCTCTTTCGCGCCGGCAATTGCGGTGTTCATGAGCACGCCGTCACAGCCAAGCTCCATCGCGATGCTCGCGTCGCTCGCCGTGCCTACGCCGGCATCGACAATCACCGGGACCTTCGCTTGCTCGAGGATGATGCGCAGGTTGTACGGGTTGCGAATACCGAGACCCGAGCCGATTGGGGCCGCAAGCGGCATCACCGCTGCGCAGCCAAGCTCGGCGAGTTGCTTGCAAACGATTGGATCGTCGGTGCAGTACGGAAGGACGGTAAATCCCTCGGCGATCAAGATCTTCGCGGCCTCGAGCGTCTTGGCGTTGTCCGGAAATAGGGTCTGCTCGTCGCCGATCACCTCGAGCTTGACGAGGTCACTCATGCCGAGTTCTCGCGCGAGCCGACACGTGCGCACGGCGTCGTCCACGGTGTAACAACCCGCGGTATTCGGCAAGAGCACGAAGCGCGGACGCCCTCCGACTTTTTCGGTGAGCAGGCTCATCATCGAGCCTTCCCCGCGCTCGCTCGTATTCACGCGGCGCAGTGCCACCGTGACGACCTCCGCGCCTGACGCGTCGAGCGCACGACGGGTCTCATCCGTGTCGCGGTACTTCCCGGTTCCGACGAAGAGTCGCGAGCGAAATTCGAAGGAGCCGATCCGGAGCAAGTCGCCGTCAGAGCTCATGGCTCCGATTGGTACAGCTGCGGCGGCTGCCTTTCAAGCGGCGCCTCGCGTCACGGTTCGGCCCGCTTTCGCGCAAAGACCACGGACTCGCTGCCGTCGCTCTCACGCGAAGCCACGAGCGTCACTTGGGGGTCGTCGCAATCGAGACGCAAGCCGCCCGCCGCATCCTCGCCGCCGTTGCACGTGCGGCTGTCGTTGACCACGCCAAGCGCGATGCGTGACAAGAGCGCGCGCCAGGCAGCTTCGGCCGCACCCGGGGCCGACGTCGCGAGCATGCCCGCACCGGCTTCTTCAGCGTGCAGCGCGAAATCCACACCTTCGAGCCGAAGCTCGACGAGTCGGTAGTCCCGATCGAGGAGGATCTCGAGCTTCACGTTGAGCTTCGCGTCGAGCTCGCCCGCCGGACCTCGCACCCGAAACGCTTGTGAGCTCGCCTTCGTGCACCGCTGACCCTCGCCGACGGGTGCGCACTTAGGCTCGGGCGCGGAGAGGCGAAAGCGCACGAGCACCTCGGCCGGAGCATCCGAGAACGTGCCTCGCCATGGGGCAGGGTCGAGCATCGCGCGGATCCACCACTCGACCATTCCGCGAGCTTTTTCTCGGGATTTTTCCTCTCGGGCAATGCGGAGAATCGTCGCACGCGTAGCACGCGAGGCGAGCGCTTCGCGGCGGCTCTCGTTGCGAAGTCCCATGAGCTCGCCTAGCGACTCGGCGGCGTGAGGCCCATCGGGCAGCGCGCCGAGGTAAGCCTCGAGCCCAGGTGCCGTGCGACGCCGCACCTTGAAATAGAGAGGCTCCGCGCCCTCGAAGTACGCTTTCAACCGAGCGTGGTAGCGCCCATCGGGCCGCTCCTTCAAGTAAGCCCACGCGGCCGCGAGGCGCTCGTCGAGAGTACGCCCGAGACGCACGCGTCGATAATCAGCGTAATCATTCGGTGTCGCGACGAACGTACGCGCGGCGTTGCAGCCGCCGAGTGCGAGCCCCATGAGCCCGACCATCGCGAGTCGGCGCAGAGCACCTCGAGCGCATGCGACGCTCATCTCGAACCACCGGCCCCGCGCCGCTCCGAGAGCGGGCAGAAGTTGCACTCCGTAGGCGTCGTCGGAGAAGCGTCGTCCACGTAGCTTGCGTACTCTTCGCACGGAGCGGCATCCAACGCGTTCAGGCAGCCTTCACCGTCGTGCACGAGCGGGTAGCAACCCTCCTCGAACGCGACGTTGGCGACGCCCGAGCACGCGCGCTCGCAGGCCAGCGTCGCGAAGGGACAACGCACGCATCGCAGGCAATCGATCGACGCCTTTTCAGCGAAAAAAATCACGGGATCGAGCTCCGCGCTCGGCTGCCCACAGCTGCCGATGTCTCCCGCGGTCGGCGCTGCGACGGCGAATACGACCAACAGAACCTTCGCGAGGAACCTCACGGCAACACCTCGAGGTCGACGATAAGACCGAGCTGGAGAGACACGACCGGCACCACCGTATAACGGGTGTCGTAGGTCCCTGCCCCGTAGAACAGATCGCCGACCAGCTCAGCCGTCGCACCGAGCGCTCCTGTGAAGAAGCCACCGATGCCCGCTGCGACTTCACCGCCGACGTTCAGATCGGGAGCGGTGAGAAACGCCGCCCCACCGCGCAGGTAAGTGAGCCACGGCGACGAGCTGCGATGGAGCACCATGTAGCTGAGCGAGACTGCCGACTGCGACACGCCCTCCGTCGCAAACGACGCGTGCACGTTGGGCCCGTGCTGCAATCCGAATGGGTCTCCGAAGGCCACGCCCAAGCCGAGGTCAACGTAGGGCGCGGTAAGCGACAGCGACTCGCCCGTTTGCCCAAGCTGGGTTCCGAGGCGGAAGGGATTGTTGAATCGCACGCCGCGACCGCCCGCGACGCTCGCAAGTACACGGCCATAATGGCCCGATCCGCGCGAAAATTCGCGGTAGCGTTCGAGTTCCACGGGACCGAGTTCGCCACCGTCATCGGCCGAATGTGGCTCCTGGGCACGCGCAGGCGCGGGCGTCGCCACCAAGAAGCACGCAACTTGCGCGCACACGCCGGCGGCCTTCAAGACTTTGCGTGCAAGGGTCGAGAGCGCAACCTCCTCGGGGCGCCGCAGTGCGAGCTTCTGGTAGTTCTCGCTGAAGCCAGCGCCGATCGTGAGTGACTTGGGGCGCGCCGACAGAGGGAGCGTCGCCGAAGCCACTTCGACCGCGAGACGCTTGTGGCTGAGGACGTGCTTCACACTACCGCGCGATTCGAGGGCGAGCTCGCTCGGTAGGCCGGCAGCCACGAGGCCCGCCAACACCGATGCTCGATCTGGGGCCGTGGGCGGCTCCCACATGCCCGCGTAAAGTCCATCGTCGCGCCGCTGTGCGAAGACGAAACAGTCGTCCGCGAACACGACCGCCGCGAAGAGCGACTCGGCGCGTGGAGCCTTCTTCGCACTCAGGTTCGGCAACTCTTCCGCACGCCCCGAGGCCCTCGCCACGCAGTGCGCGCGTACCGGACAGCGGTCGCATCCAGGCGCTCGCGGGGTGCACACTTGCGAACCAAGCTCCATCAACGCTTGATTGAATGCCCCCGCGCGCTTCGTGGGAACAAGCTCTCGGGCGATGGCCCACACGCGCGCTCGGCCCTTGAGCGACCGCATGTCCTCATCGAGCCCCTCGATGCGCGACAGCACGCGGATCACGTTGCCATCGACGAGCGCCGCTGGCTCATCGAACGCGATGCTGGCCACTGCCCCCGCGGTGTACTCGCCTACCCCCGCGAGCGACCCAAGCTCGATTGCCGTCCGCGGCAGGTGCCCGCCGTACCGGCTCACGACATCGCGTGCCGCCAGGTGCAGCTGCCGCGCACGCCGATAGTAACCAAGGCCGCTCCAGCGCAAGAGCACGTCATCGAGCGGCGCTTCGGCGAGGGCGTGCAATGTCGGATATTCCTGCAAAAAACGCTGGTAATACGGGATCACCGTGTCGACCCGCGTCTGCTGAAGCATCACCTCACTCAGCCAAATTGCATAGGGATCACGGGTGCGCCGCCACGGCAAATCACGGGCCTCGCGGTCGAACCACGCGAGAAACTCCGCGACCAATGCGCGCCGACGGGCGGGATCGAGTCCGTACGAGTCGGCCTTCGGATACGGCGTCTTCGCAGGACTCACGTTCGGCAAGCGCGCTCGATGTCGTCGACGGTCTTCGGAGCCGCCGCGGAGAGGACCTCATGACCGTTCGCGGTGACGAGCACGTCGTCCTCGATGCGAATGCCGATGCCGCGGAACTCGGCAGGCGCTTCGACGTCATCGGGGGACACGTAAATTCCCGGTTCGATCGTCAACACGACACCAGGCACGAACGGCCTCGCTACGCCTCCAACGAAGTACGAGCCGACGTCGTGAACGTCCATCCCAAGCCAGTGGCTCGTGCGGTGCATATAGAAACGCTTGTAGGACTCCTTCGCGATGAGGTCATCGACGGCACCGACGAGCAGTCCCACACGGACCATGCCTTCGACGAGCACCCGGAGGGCAACCTCGTGGACGCGCTCGATCGTCGAGCCGGGTCGCACCTCGTCTATCGCCGCGAGCTGCGACGTGAGGACCGCCTCATAGACGGCGCGCTGCGCAGCGCTGAACGTGCCATTGACGGGGAAGGTCCGCGTGATGTCCGCGGCGTAGTAATCGAACTCGCAGCCCGCATCGATCAGCAGAAGCTCGCCGTCTTGCATCTGACGGCGATTCTCGCGGTAGTGAAGCACCGTGGCATTCGGGCCCGAACCGACGATCGGGGCGTAGGCCTCCCGCAGCGCGCCGTTGCGCCGAAATACGTCGCGCAACGTAGCGTCGACCTCGTACTCAAACCGACCGGGAGCCGCCACCGCCATGGCCGCTCGATGTGCGTCCGAGGATATCGTCGCGGCACGACGCATCCGCTCGAGCTCGTGAGCGTCTTTGACGAGGCGCAGCTCATGCCACACCGAATCGGGATGGATGATCGTGCGAGGCCACGGCTTGACCGACCGACCACGGGCCCGGAGCTGGGTGATGGCAGAGAGCACGTGCGCGTCAACCTCACTCGACTTTCCAAGCTCGTAGACGAGCTCTTCGGCACCGGCGAGGTACTCGGGAAGACGCTTCCTCAGCTCGGACAGCGGGAATGCCGCGTCGAGACCGTAAGCCGCCACCGCGCCTTCGACACCCGCGCGAGCACCATCCCATTGCTCCCGTTCACGATCACGCGGACGCACGAACAAGACCGACCGATGCTCCGGATGCACCTTCGACAAGACGAGCACGCTCTCCGGCTCATCGAAGCCGGTGAGGTACTGCATGTCGGAGTCTTGCCGATATTCCTGCTCGACGTCATTGTTGCGTATCGAGACGGGGGCCGCGACAACGATGGCTGCCCCCCGAATCGAGTCGAGTACCCGCCGCCGCCTGTCCGCGAACATCGCGTGAAAGCCTACCTCAACACCATCGCCGCGGAGCCCGGAAAGTGGCCGCCGTTCGCACGCGTCGTCATTGCGGCCCTCCTCGGGGTGGCAGGTTGCGACAGCCGCGCGCGCCCGTGGCAGGGGCAACCTGACGCCAGCGTAAAGGACGAATCCCGGCCGTTCCTTCCATCGAGACCACACGACGGCTCTTGGCTCGCTGGCTCGAGCCTCCCCCCGAACCCGTCGAGCCCCGTCGAGAGCGAAGTGCCGCCGCCCGTGACGCGCGCCGGGGGCCTCTGGAAAAGCTGCGGTGCCGACTACGCCCCAACGGATGAGCCAAAGCGTGACGTGTCGCGGCTCGCGATGCTGTGCGGCCCATCGAACGGCATGCGGCCCGTCGGCCCAATGCTCGAGGGGACCGCCACGAACGCTGCGTCGAGCCATCCGCTGGCGGTACGCGTTGGGTTCTGCTACCGAATTTTCGGCGTCGCGGGCCGAGGGGTCTCGGACCTCGAAATTCGGGTCAACTCGGTGCGGGGCAGCCGTCTCGCCGAAGAGAACACTCTCGGGCGAGTGGCCATCGTCGAAGCGGATCGGCCTTTTTGCAGCTTCGCGACGGAGATCGTGTCGGTCGATGTCTCGAGCCGCGAGGGCACCGGCGACTACGCCCTGCTGATCTATCAGTTGCCGACGAGTGACTGACACGATAATGCGGTGGCGATGGCAGACAGCCGGCCGCCCAGCGACGACGAACGGTCGCACGAGGAC
Organism: Polyangiaceae bacterium; assembly: GCA_947475525.1. Taxonomy (GTDB): domain Bacteria; phylum Myxococcota_A; class Polyangia; order Polyangiales; family Polyangiaceae; genus SYFR01. Next base: position 64,007 of record CANJMI010000007.1, read on the forward strand.
TCCCCTCGTGAAGGCGAACGCCGTGGTCTGTTCGAGGGCACCCTCCCGGATGTGCTGCGCAAGATCGTCGAGCGCGCGGTCGAGTCGGGCGTCGAGACGCTGACCGATGGCCCTGAAAACTTCCGCAAACACTTCGGCGACTTGAAGCTCCCGAAAGAAGCGGCCGGTTACGTGTACGATCAGATCGACGACACGAAGAAAGGCCTCTATCGCGTCGTCGCCAAAGAGATCCGCGACGTGCTCGAGCACATGAGCTTCGCGGAGGAACTCGCAACGGTTCTGACGAAACTCTCTTTCGAAATCAACACCCAGGTCCGCTTCGTGCCGAATCTAGCGGCAAAAGAGGCCGACGACACGAAGCCCAACGAGGGCGAGGGCGAAGCTCTTGTGGCAACGTCCAGCGGTGAAGATACCCCAAAGCGAAAGAGCCATTTTCCGCGACCACAAGTCGTGTCGAAAGTGATGATGAAAGCAGTAGACCTCGTCACCAGCACGATGACGGGCGGCTCAAAGGGGGGGGATCCCACAACAAGCGCACCTCGCGCTCAGTCGTCAGGCACCAGCGGGTTCTCAAGCCCGCCGACCCCGACCGAGCACAAGGACTGAAGACCGAAAGCAACGACGAAAGCCATGACAAAGCCCCTGACAGCTGGCAGCGAAATCGACGGCTACTGCACCAAGTGCAAGCTCGACTTAAATCACCGCATCGTCGCGATCGCGGACGCCAAGCCAGCGCGCGCGGAGTGCCTGACGTGCCACACGCAGCACAACTATTACAAGCCCAAGTCGGCCAAGGCCGCGAAGGCCCCGAAGGCCGAAAAGGCCCCACGCGTGAAGCGCGTGAAGGATTTGAAGAGCACGTCACGCACCTCGACGAAAACCCTCGTCGGGCAGCGTTTGCACTGGGAAAAGTGCACCGCGGGTCGCAGCCCGAACGAGTTCGTCACCTACTCGCTCGCTGGAATCTTCGACGTCGGCCAGCTCGTCAGCCACAAGAAGTTCGGCGACGGCGTGGTCACCGAAATCAACGATGTGCGCAAGGTCACGGTGCTTTTCGGAGAAGGCCCCAAGCTTCTCGCCCAAGCCACCGGGACCTGAACGGCTTACGAGCAACCGAACCCCGCGACGCGCGTCGCGGGGTCGATTCCCCCATCGTGGTAGCGGCCTCGAACCGCGCGCGAGCCCGCGGCCCGAGTCAGTTCCCCGCGAGGGCGGCGGTCTCCTTCTCGATGTCGCCTTTCCAGGTCTCCGCGTCGCGATTCGTCTGACCCTTGTTGCCGGCCTTCGTGGCGGCCTGGCGGCTGACGAGATCAGCGTGAGTGGTGAAAGCATCGAGACTCATGCCGACAAACTCGGTGATCGATTTAAAGCCGTGTTTATCCATGAACGCGGATAGATCGCGCTGCAGTTCATCGATGATCTTGTAGCCACGCAGCATGGGCCCCGTGCAGAGCTGCACGGTTTGGCAACCGAGCAGCATGAACTGCGCCGCGTCGCCGCCGGTCTCGATTCCACCGATGCCCGAGAGCGACACGCCGGGATTCGCGCGGGCAATCTCCATCACGTGCCGTAGCGCGATGGGGCGCACAGCTTGACCCGAGTAACCGCCAGCCACGGTGTGCCGCTCGACCGTCGGCATAGGACGTAGCGTATCGAGGTCGACACCAATGATCGACAGGATCGTGTTGATTGCCGCAATGCCGTGCGCCCCTGCGTGCAGAGCCGCAGCGGCGGGAACCGTCGGGTTGCCGACGTTGGGCGTCATCTTTGCCCATACGGGGATGGTCGAGACCTCCTTCACCCAGCCGACGACCTCTGCCACGATCTCGGGGTTCTCCCCCATCGCCATGCCCATCTTTCGCTCGGGAAGGCCGTGAGGGCAGCTCAGGTTCAACTCGAAACCATCGACGCCGGTCTTCTGCACGCGTTCGACAATCTCGTGCCACGCTTCCCGACGGTACTCCTCCATGATCGACGCGATCACGATCTGGTTCGGGTAACGCTTCTTCAGCTCGGTCAGCTCATCGAGCCACGTGTCGAACGGGCGATCGCTGATGAGCTCGATGTTCTCGAAGCCGATCACCTCCCCGTTTTCGCGGCTCAACAACTTGCCGTAGCGCGGCGCCGTGTTGATGACCTTGCTCGAGTCGAGGCTGATCGTCTTGATCACGCAGCCGCCCCAACCGAGGTCGAAGCTCTTCGAGATGACGCGCGCGTTCGTTCCCGGCGGACCCGACCCCAACACGAAGGGGTTGGGGAATCGCATACCGTTCACTTCGATGCTCAGGTCGGCCATCTGTAAAACTCCTCGCGCACTCGGCGCCACTCACCAAAAACTGGAGCCGTGGACGATATCCCGCGGAAAAGAACATCCGCAAGCGCGTTCCAATGCGGATTTCCCGCAAGTATCCCAGCTGCCCACTATTTCCGAGTGAACGGCGCGTGCGCTAAAGTGTCTTCCGCTCGCGCGTCACGTAGAAAAAGTCACGAGGCGAAGGGCTCACGTATTGGTCCTTCGTGAAGTCGACACCCGGGATAAGCGACTGCGTAGCCCTCGGGACCGCACCCTCCCCCTTCGCGTACATCAAGAAGCGCGGGTACGCGTAGTTCACGTCGAGCTCCGCCGCCGTATGGCATCCCGCGGCCTTCATCCCGCGCGACAGCGACTGGGCGGTCATGGCATCACCGATGGCGTAGTAGAGCGTGTGCCCATCCTTGCTCAGCCCGATAGCTGAGCGGCGAATCACCGTCTCTCCGCTCACCGTCGCGCCCCAGCCCTTCGCATATTCGCCGTGCGACTCGATGGTCTTGTCGACTTCGCCATCCTGAACGAGACACGGCGGCGTCTGTCGGTAAAAGAGCATCGACTCGATGCCCCCGGCCTTCAGCACACTCCAAGGCGCGATGGCGAGACGCCCATCCACGTAGTGCACGAGGGTGCAGGACGTGTCGCGCGGCGGCAGGTACTCCGTACCGCCGAGCAACATTCCAAATTGGCCGTGGGTCGCCTTGAAGCCGCCGTTGAACGCGGCAAAGAGCGTCGCGTGGTGAGCCGGCGGGATCGACCCGCGCCGATCCTTCAGGTGGACACGTGGGCTTTCCGGCTCGGTCGTCCCGGCCACGAGGTGCAACCCCAGCGACGCGCGATCGAGCGCCACAACCGCGAGCGCCCCGAAACCACGGCGCGGGTCAGGGTGTACGAGCGTGCGGAACATCAAGGGTGGAGCGCTCGGCTCGTCCGCGTCCGCGATGGGCGCCCAAACTCCGTCGCCCGTGGCGGCGACTTCCGCGTAAGGCGGCGAGAAACCCGCCGGGGAAAACAGCATCGCGGCCGGCGTGCCCGCCGAGGCCGCAGGCGCTTGTGTCGGGATGGCGACCGCCGTCGGCGCTTCCCAAAATGTCTTCGGTTTTTCGTCTTTGTAGCGCCAGCGGTTGACGCGATCTTGAAGCGAATACGCGGTATCTTCCGCCCAAGCGACGAATCGTGGGCCGAGCACCGCGCGCAGCCCATCGGCGAGCATCGGTCCCATCCACGCGGTGTGGTTGACGCCGTACCACGCCCCGCCCGCGCCGAGAGCGAGGACAGCAGCCGCAACGGCAACGCGTCGAGGCCACCGGCGCTTCGTGCTCTTGCGGATTGGCTCAGCCTTGCCCATTGCCTGCGAGTTTGAAAGTTCGGACACCGTTGACAATGTCCACAGAATACCCGGCCATTCCGCCGGCCCAAAATTAACGGCCGTGAATCGGACCGTTCGACGCCTGGACCACGATCGCGGTCATGCGCGACACCAACGACCCGACCCCGCAGGAGCCGCTGTCGGCCGAACTGCGTGAAGCGCGAGGGCCGTGCGGCTCAGCGCCGTACAACGGGAACAACGAAGCCCTGGGTAAGCTCGAGGCCCCATGTCGGCGCGGTCTCCTCGGGGCGACCTCCAGGGGGACCGATTGAAAGCTCGACGTGAGACAAGCCGACGGGGCGCACGTAAAGGCGGTAGCCGACAGCGTCGAAGCCGACGTGGCAAGTGATGGACCGGACGTGCGGATCATCGGCGGAGATGTCCTCGCTCGCTCGGCCGACAGGCACGAAGAACACCTGGACGTCGGGCCTCGTGCAGGGGCCAAGCTCGCGCCACGCATCGTACCCCGAGTGTTGGTCGAGCGCGGCCAGGAGCTTTCCTTGCTTGCTGCGCCCGACGCGCCAACCGAACGCGGCTCGATCATCCTTCACAGCCGTCGGCTGAAGCGGCTGATAGCGCAAGGCGAGGATCCCGTGGGCCGTCGCAAGCTTCACGGTCAGAGCATTGAGATTCGTGTCGTCAGGCTCTCGGAATTTGTGGATACGCACGCCAGGCGGAAGCGTCGCTTCAAGCCGCTCTTGGAGCCACGGGTGCATCGAAAGACGCCCGCCGAGGAGGACTCGCATCGTTCCGTACGGGGCCTCCGCCCGCGTAATTTGCTCGAAGCCTGAGACAATCGCGTTTTTTATCGCTTGGGCCGCGCTCGCAAATTCGGATTTCAACCACTCGAGCAAGCTTGCACGATCGATCATCACGCGCGCGTCGTGGAGCTGCCCGTCGGACCCGAACAGCGAGAGCGAATCGGGAAGCGGCATCGGCAACGGATTCTCGAGGATGCTGCGTAACGCATCCTTGAAGATGCGCACGTTGACCTGAGCGTCGAAGGTCTCCACGAGGCGCTCTTCATGACCCGGCAGCAACGGCTCGCCACTCGGCGGAGCGAACGGAATCCCATTGTTGCGCATCGAAGACGCGCTCGCCGCGTAAACCCGATACGCAAGGCTGTGCAGATAACGCTCACCACCAACCTGCGGCAGCACGATCGGCGCGACGTGCTCGACGATGCGGTGATAGCCCGCGCCGACCTCCTCGGGCGAGCCATCGCGAAACGCACCGCACAACACGGCGGTTTCACTCGCGCCGGCCTCGATCGAGACGAAGGGAACCGGTTCGCCGCGGGGGGCGATACCGAATACGCGGAACGCGGCCGCTGCAAACGAGAGCACGTTCGGACCGGCATCGACGATCTTCAAGTCATCGATGTCGTCGAAGGCGACCATGCCAGCCGGCAGGCTTCGGAAGAGTCCCCGACGAAACTGCGCAAGGACCTGCACGCGGCGTTCCGGGCCCCAGCCCGTCGGCATGCCGAGCGCATAACGCAAGTGAAGGCCGCGCTTGCGCGTGTTGAGATGAAGCCCGACGTAATAGGCGTAGAGTTCGATTGGGTCGAACGGATCGTCGGGGCAAATTCCGTCCTCGTCGAACACCGGCGGCGCCGGTTTTCCAAGGGTGATCGTCCTGTCGAGCTCGGAGGCCCCGCAGAGCACCACGACCTCCCCACGCTCGAGCCGCTCGGGCAGCAGTCCGAGTTCACTCGCCGTCGCCTTGGTCCGCTGGGCCCGCAGGGCGGGGTCGGCATATCGGAGCGCACGCGCCGCGCGGCCGACAAAAACGTCGCCCCACTCGGTCAGCGGGAGGGAGGCTCGCTCTCGCCAAGCCTTCAAGATCAGGTGGAGATTTTCGAAGGCGACTTCGCTCGGGCTCTCAAAATCGGCTGGCACGCGCGGCGGCTCGGTCGGCCCGATGGCCACAACCTCGTTGCGCTCCCCATCACCCACGAGCACCACCGTGCTGGCCGTACCGAAGTCGATCGCGACCCACACGTCTCGCACGTCACCGCGCGGCTGGCGCCGTACGACCTCGGGCGGAATGACCTGTTTGTTCTCACTTCGCGGCGAACGACGCCTCAGGCCGACCACTTTCCCCTGACGAAGAATGGCAAGTTTCTTTTGACCAACGAACCGCGCGCCAAGCCAGAATCCCTGGGAAGCATCGGTCAACACCTCGCCGGGAACGATGTCGAGGTTCGCCGCGATCTTGGGGAAACTGTCGGCGATAAGCTCGGGGCGCAGGTACGCATCGAAGCGCTCGACCTTGATAGGCGGGCTGTAATAGTCCTGCGCGCTGTTGCCGAAGATGCGCGGAGTCGTGCTGATAAGGTCGAGGTAAGGGACCGGGCAGCTCTCGCCGGTGAGTCGGTACTCTTGGTAGAGCCGGGCCGGAGCGAGCGCGTTCTCCATCTCCGGGACCACGCGCGGAGCGGCTGCGTTCAGCTCCGTACCGAAGTAGAGAAACTTCGTCGGGACCTCACCCGTGAACGCAGAGATGCGCACCTCGTTGAAGCTTGACCCGTGCTCCAACGGTGGCAGCGCGATCGTGTAATCTTGGACGAGGACGGTGTCCCAGTCCTGCCCGAGCATCTTGGACTCCCAAGAAACGACGACGGTTGGAAAACAACGGCCCTCGAGCGAAGCCAGCCGATCGGCTTGCTCCACGAGTGCGGGATCATTCGAGAGCTCGTATTGAGCCATGAGGAGGGCGGATGCTACCTCAGGTAGCCGCTCGGTGCACCATCACTTGGGATCGGGAACGGTTTCCGTGTCGATGCCCACGGGATCGGCGCTCCAGCGGAAATTGTCGACGAGCACGGTCGAGTCGAGCGCGGTGTCCCCGGTGTCCCAAATCGCAAAGCGGATCGTGAACTCCGAGCCGCCTTCGACCGGAGCGGTGGTCACGAGCCAGCCCGTCGAGCCGGCATCGCCCCACTCCCCGCCGAAGCCGGTGCCCTGCATGAAGCTCGGGCCCTGGGGGCAGTACGGGTTCGGCGGCGGCGGGCAATTGCCCGCGCCAAAAAGACCGCAAAACAGGCCGAACTGCGCCTTCGTCGCGGGATCACAGTGGTCGAAAAGCGCGAGGTTCACGCTGACCGGGTTTTTCTTTTTGTCGAACGAGATGTTCCCGCTGACGGAGCCCATCGGAGCCGGCGACACCAGCGCGATGAACTGATCGTTGAATTCGGTGCAGACGTACTCGGCAAACTCGAACGACATGAACGCGAAGTTGAACTGGTAGCCCTTCGCGTTGACGGGGGCCTTCAGCTTCAGCTCGAGGCCGATGTCGTCATTGATGTCCTTCGACCCGGGGCAATTGGGCACGTCCTGCGGAAAGCCGGTCGGAGCCTGCCCAGGGCCGGCATTCTCACAGGTCTGGCTCGCGCACGCTTCCGGCATCGCGACGTCGCGCGCATGACCGCTCGAGAGTGCGAGCATCGATTTTCCCGCCTGCGGAGAGGCGCCGCTGCCGAACTTCGGCACAAGCCCCGTGTTGGGTCCGGCCGCAGCCGCCGAACCATCGGCTCGCACGTACTTCGCGCTGAGCACGCCCCAGCTCCCCTTGGACGAGGCCTTGCAAAGGTCGATCGCCTTCGCCGCATTCATCGCGTCCGGGTCACCGAGCTTAAGGCCTTCATCGCACAGCTTCGGGTTTTTCAGCTCGTCATCGCAGATCGCCACGGCGGCGTCGCAACCGCCCTGGGTACCGCCGCCGGAGCCAACGCCAACGCTGACATCGAGGCTATTTCCTCCGACGCCCGCACTCGACGTTGTGCCGCCACCGTCGAACGTCGAGTCCTTGCTCGCGGAGCATGCGGCCAGCAGTGCGGGAACGACCAAGGCTGAAAGAATGGCGAGGTATTTCATAGCTTCCAGGCGGATTTGTATCACAGGAGCCCGGCCTTCACGAGAAGGTACTCTAGCGGCGTAAAATTGCGGATCGACCGGAGCTGGTTGCCAGGCACTCGAGCGACGCGATTCGTTCGCCAGACGGCGCCGTGCCGTGCTACCCGCTGGTCGTGGCAACGCAACACGTGATGAAGCTGGGCCGAACGACTCTCCTCGCCGCGGGGGTCGTCTTCAGTCTGCTGACGCTCCACTGCGCGCCGCACCCTGCGGTGACGCCGGTCTCGGCCAGCGCCCCCAGCGCCCCCATCGGCTCCCTCGATGACCTGATGGGAGGTCTCGCCGCCGCAGCGGAGCCGCAATTTGCGAAGATCGGCCAGGCCACGTTCAGCGATGCCGAGCTCGCGGAGCTCACGCGGGTCGGGGTGCGCGTTCAGGCTGATGGCGTGAAAGCAAAAGCATTTTCGCGCGGCGCGGAGTTCGACGGCTTTGCGGCACGGCTCGAGGCAAGCGGCAAAGCCCTCGAGGAAGCCGCAAAGGCGAAGGACCCTGCCGCGTCGAGCCTGGCCCTCGCGAACACGAAGGCGACCTGCGACGCTTGCCACTCCACGTTCCGCTGAGCCGGGCGGCGAGATCCCCCTCGCGCTCAGGGCCGCTTTGGTATAGTCCGTACGGCATGCGAGCGCGTCTCGGTACGAGTCTTGGTGCCTTCTTTTTCGTGTCCGTGACGGCGGGGAGCGCATTGGCGCAGTCGCGACCGACAAACATGCCGGTAGGCCCGGCCTCAGCGCGCGAACGCGCGGCGGTGAAAATAAACACCGCCGGGACGCACATCGAGAAGAAAGACGCGGGTGACGAGCCCGCGAAAAAGGAGACCCGCGCTCCGGCTCGCCTCCCTTGGCGCGGCACCGGCATGAGCTGGGACCACTCGGCCACGACGAGCCTGCTCGGTGTCGGCAAAGACGTGCAGAGCGTGGCGCACGAGCAGTACGTGCAGACGTTCTCGGCCGCACTCAACTACTTCATTATCGAACAGGAGAAGTGGAGCCTCGCGCTCGGCGCCGCCCCTTCCTTCTCGGTTGAGTTGACGAACAGCAGCGACACGACGACGCTCCACGAGCCGTGGTTGAACGACCTCCCCGTCAGCGCGGTCTACCGCCGGCGGCTTTACGCCAACGAGGAAAAAGAGCTCTACACGGGCCTCTCTTTCAACACGAGCGTGCTCCTGCCGACCTCCCCCGCGAGCTACAACGCCGGCACCTACCTGACGACGTCACCGCGCGTCACGGTCTTTCAGACCTTCCCGATCCTCGGTCAGAAGGCGAAAAACTTTCAGTCCTTCAGCGTTGGCGTGAGCGCGCGCTGGGATCATCGCATCGGCCGCGCGGACACGGCCGTGAACGCCGACCTGAACCAACCTCGCATGGATTCACGCGGCTCGACGTTCATCTCGGACGACCTCTCCTTCAACCGGTTCGCCCAGAACAGCTTGCGGCAGGGCGTGTTCGTGTTCTTCTCCGAGGACATCGTCGGCACGACGTTGCAGTTTTTCGCCTCGCTCGGGCTGAACCAAAACTTCCTCCCGGCCCTCCCGGAGAGCGATTGCGATGTGGCGATTCAGACCGGCTGCGTCAATGTGAAGAACCAAGGCACCTTCACTCAGTACGGCTACAGCTTCGCCGCCGGGTTCACCTGGTTCCCGAGCGCGGAATTCGGCCTGTATTTGAACTACGCGAACGGTGGCGGCCAGCTCGGACCGAACGGCGAGCGCCGGAGCGTGTTCTACAATCCGAACGCGCAGTTCTCCGCGGGCCTCGCGCTCGGCATCGATGCCATCTACGAGGTTCTCACCGGACCGCGCCGTAAGGATCCATTCTTCCTCGTCGCGAAGAAAGACGACAAGAAGCGCCTCGACAAGCAGGTTGCTGCAGGCTTCTAAACTTTTGGCCTGTGCTTTTCAGCCTGGGCTTTCTTGCTCTTCGGCTGACGCCTCATTGCTTCTTAGCTCTTCGGCTGACGCCTCATTGCTTCTTAGCTCTTCGGCTGACGGCTCACGCTAACGTACCTTCGCGGTCAGGCTCAATCGGACGGAGGTTGCTGCGTTCCGTCAAGCGCGCCGACGACATCAAGTGCCGCGAATGCCGCATCGACAGTGTTGAACGACGCTGTCATTTCGGCCTTCGCGAGTCCTCCCATGCCGTGGTCCATGAGCCACCGGTTGCGCCAAGCTTTTTTGCGGACCGTCTGAAAGACGAAGCGTGTGGTCAATCCCTCGCCGTAGACCGTATCCACCCACTCACCGAGGAAGAACCCTCGAAAGAGTGGACCGGCATCGACGCCGTACGCGGTCTCGAGTTCGGCGGTGAGCGCGGGGGCAACGCCGACGAGTTCATCGCCGAATCGCTCGAAATCCGAAGCATGGGCGCCGCGGCTTTTGGCCTCCACCAGCGCGTGCGGGAGATCGATCAGAAGGTGAACGGCGATGCCCGTCGCAGCGACCCGGACACCTCCGACGCCGTCGTTTGCGGCGAGCTCGTCGTAACGGCGCCAGCCGGATGCAGCGTCGTCGCCGAGCATCGAAGCATGCAACGCGTCGAGGTAGCGGGAGGCAAACGCGACAATGAGCCGCTCGGCCCAGGCAGCATCCTCGAACGCTCCCTCGTTGGCAGCCTGAATGGCTCGGTGCGTGATCGGCCGGTAGACGACCGAGAACATTCCACGTCGATCGCCGCAAGCTGCGAAGGCCTCCGCGAGCCGGCCGACCCGGCGCTCGACGTCCAGCGACCCCTCCAAGCTTGCGGTGTCGGTCCAGCCCAACGCGGCTCGGGTCGCGACGGGACCGAGCTCCCGGCCGTCACAGTCGAGGACCTGCTCGGCCACGTCAAACTCCGCCGAACCCGTCGACGAGGTGCCGCTACAGCCCGCGGCGACGACCGCGGCCGCTGCGTAGCCGGCGAACCGCACAAAAGCGTTTTCGAGATGTCTCATACGCACCCCGGCTTATTTCACATACGAAGCCGTATGTCAAATAGCGTGCGCGGCCCTCGAACGCGGGTCACGCCGCGTGCGCGGGCGCTCCCTCGTTCGGCACGACGCTTCCCGAAGCGGCGCGTGAGAGCGCGATGACCTTGGGCTCAGGTTCGGGCGATGGCGTGCATGAACGCGCGCAGGTCACGCGGGCCCTCGGCGCCAGCGTCCCAAAGTTGACCTAGGTCGAGACTCTCGTACGCGTGGGCGATGACGTTCCTGAAGCCCACGGCGCGCACGAGCCGCTCGGTGAGCTCCGGTGGCAGTACGTTGACGTCGCGAAGTAGGCGGAACGCCGAGGCGTCATCGGGCGGTGTTCCAAGCCCGCGAGCCGCGCATTCACCCACGGCGACGTCGATGGCAAGCTGAACGGCTTGCCAGAGGTGAAGCGTGACGGCGTCGCAGGCCGCCGTCATGGGAATGAACTCGGCGCGTGCGGCTGGCAGCATGGTCTCGACTCGCACCAGGTGCCGCTCCATCGCCCGCAGTTTCGCGGCGAGGCGGTCCCGACGCGGGGACCCGGGCCCGCCAGGTGGATTCGAGACCGGATTCACGCGACCTCCGCTCCGGCGAACCGCGCGAGCTCCAACGCGATGGCGCGCTCGTAGAGCGGCTCGTAATCGAGCCACTCGACGGTCACCCGGGTGACGAACTCGTACCAGGCGTCGGCATCGGCGAGCAGGAGCGGCCTCGCCTCTCGGACGACGTGACCTCGCACGGGTAGCGGCGCACGGAGGAGGTCGATGACGTCGACGTCACGCCCAAACGCGAGCGTGGCATCGGCGACGAGCCGAAGCCGTGAATCCAGCGAAAGCGGTTCACGGCACAGGACCGCGAAGTCGACGTCGGACCAGGGCGTCATCTCACCGCGAGCGGCGCTTCCGCAGAGGACGATGGCAAGGACCCCAGGAATATCCGTCCACGTCGCTGCGAGCGCGTGGGCAGGCTCGACGACATCGACAGGGACGGGTACCGGTCGCTCCACTTCGTTGAATCTAGCACGGCGCTGTGTCCTGAGGCGAAGCTGGGCATGGCGTGGGCGCCGGGCGGACGCAGACTGAATCCCGAGCCTGCGCGCCCGCGACGTCACCTTCGCATCATCACGCCTACGGCATCCCGCATCGCTCGTAGGAGTTCGCGCTCGGGGACGCACCCACGTCCTGAGCGAGCGCCGGCTTGAAAGCGCCGTTGCCCGGTCGCAAGTTGATGTTGAAACTCGTTTTCAACTGGGCTACACCCTCATTGAACATGACTTTCAAGAACGAACGCCCCAAGGCAGCGCTCGATTTTATGTCAATCCAACCCAAGTTGATTCGCCTCACGCTAGCCGGGTCGCTCGTGGTCTGCGGCGCAGCGCTCCTCGGATGCGGCACCCCCACCGAGTCCGTCACGCCGACGACGAGCGGGACCGGCGGCGAGAGCGCGAGTGCGTACGACTTTCCGAGTGCGTTCGTGCCTAACGAGAGCTCGGTCGCCCACGAGGGCCAGACGCTTCGCCACGTGCTGGTCGCGGATCTCATCGCCACGGTCGAAGGGCTGACGGCAAGACTCGACGGCGACACCTACAACCCAACGAGCGTCACCGACACCGTGGCGTTGCTCGAGCACTACTACGCCTTTGATTCGCAAACCGGAGGCACCGGCAAGCTGCAACTCGCGACGACGCCCGCGGCCCTGCAGGCGACCTACGACGCCATCGCCACCGGAAAAACGCTGAAAGAAAAGCTCGCCGGCAACGATGCCAGCACCGACCACAAAGACTGGACCACCGCGTTCACCGGCTGGAAAGACGCCTCAATCGCGGTGGACGGTGGGAGCACCACCTCACCCGAAGGTCTTCTCTATGCGTACTTCGGCACGCTCGGCAAGCTCGCCCTCGACCGCGAAAATGGCGTCATTCCGCTCGAGCCCGGAACGACCAGCCCCCTCGCCTTCGTGCATGTCACGGCCACTGGCCTCGACCTTCACGAGCTGATCGAAAAACACCTCGAGCTCGCCATCGGGTACTCGCAAGGCACCGACGACTACCTCGACGACGACATCGCGGACAAGGGGCTGCGTTCACCGAACACCCAGGATGGAACCAAGCCTTATACGCTTCTCGCCCACGGCTGGGACGAAGCCTTCGGCTACTTTGGCGCGGCGCGTGACTATGCCGCCTACACCGACGACGAGCTCGCGGCGAGCGGCGGTCGCGCCGACTGGCAAGGCTTCCACGACAGCAACGCGGACGGTGCTATCGATCTTACGCGTGAGTTCAACTTCAGCCTAGCGGTAACGGGCGCGAAGCGCGATCGCGCGTCGGCTGAACCCACGGATTTTACGGGTGACGCGTTCGCCGCCGCGCTTGCGGGACGCGCGCTTATCCAGAGCGCGGGCGCCACGCTCAGCGCGACCGAAATGGCCACCCTCACCGGCCACCGCGACGCGTGGGTGACCGCGTGGGAGCGAGCCCTCGCAGCCACCGTCATCCACGAACTCAACGAAAACGTCCTCATCACGGGGGCGATCGGAACGCCGACGTACGACTTCTACGCGCACGCGGGCGAGTGGTCTGAACTCAAGGGTTATGCCCTCGGACTCCAATACAATCCGAAAAAGAAGCTCACGGACGCCGAGTTCGCCAGCTTGCATGACCTCCTCGGCGACAAGCCCGTGCTCGCGACGGCGACCGTTGCCGAACGCGGCGCCTATGTGAAAGCCTTGCTCACGGCGCGCGAGCTCCTGCAAACGGCATACGGTTTCTCCGCCGCCAACGTCGAGGCTTGGTGAGGCCCGCCGCCGCGCACACGCCGTGCAGGGGGGACGCCACGCCGCCGCCTTCGCGACGCTGGATGTGGGCCGGTCTCATCGCCGCCGCGGCGTGCTCGACCGTCGGAACGATCGCGTGCGTAGAGAGCTCGAGCCAGACCTATGGACCGAGCGGCAGCGCGACGGGCGCGAGCACCGGCACGACGTCGTCCACCTTCGACAAACATGCCCTGCTCGTCGCTATCACGGCCACGACCCGCAGCGAACTTACGGCCTTCGCGGCGGACACGGAGAGTCTGGCGACCGCGACCGAAAACCTCGCCGGCTCGCCGGGCTCAGACAACCTCGCGGCGGCGCAGGCTGCGTGGCGCACGGCCATGAAACGATGGCAGCGCCTGGAGGTGATGCAGTTCGGTCCGGCCGCCGGCAGCAGCATTACGGGGGGCAAGGGCCTGCGGGACACCATCTACTCGTGGCCCAACACCAACCGTTGCGCGGTGGACCAGCAACTCGTGAAGAGCGACCACGGCGATGCGCAAGCGCTCGCCATGAAACTCGTCAATGTGCGCGGGCTCGGCGCAATCGAGCACCTCCTCTTTCACAGTGAGTCAAGCAACGCGTGCTCGGCCGTAAACGAACTCAACACGAGCGGCACGTGGGACTCCGTCACGGGTGAACTGCCGCAACGTCGCGCGAACTACTCGGCTGCGGCAGCCGCGCTTTTAGCCACGTCGGCCGCCGAACTTCGCGACGCGTGGGACCCGAGCGTCGGCAATTTCGCCGGAGAACTTTCGACCCCGGGCGCGACCTTCGGGGGCGATGTGGCCAAGGCACTCGACGTCGTGGGTTACGCATTTGGGTACCTCGACACGAAGACCAAAGACTTGAAGCTCGCTATTCCCGCAGGGCTCGCGAGCTGCGCGAACCCAACCTGCCCGGACGCGCTCGAGCTCGCCGAGTCGAAGTTCTCGAAGGCTGCGATCCGCGAGAATCTGGTCGCCTATCAACGCCTGTTCCACGGGGGCGAGCCGTTCGACGACGCGGCCCTCGGCTTTGATGACTGGCTCCAAGCTCTCGGCGCAAACGAACTCAAAGCGGAACTTGCCGCGTCGATTGCAGCGTCGCTCGCCGCCGTCGATGCCATCGAAGAAGACGACCTTTCGGACTCTCTCGCCCTCGACCCGAAGAGCGTCGAAGACGTGTACTTCGCGCTCAAGAAGACGACCGACCTCTTCAAATCGCAGTTCGTGACGGTGCTCGACCTCCACCTACCGAACGACGCGCCGACCGACAATGACTAGCGAGCCCCTCGCTCGGCGCCTCCGCCGCGAACTCGACAAGCCGACCGACGTCGCCATGCTGGTCGTCTTTCGGATCGCGTTCGGCCTCGTCGTCAGCGTCGGTGCGATGCGCTTCATCTTCGAAGGCTGGGTCGAGCGGTGTTACCTCACTCCGACGTTTTTCTTCAAATACCTTGGATTTCATTGGGTAACGGTGTGGCCCGCGTGGGGCATGTACCTCCACTTCGGCGTCGTGGCTGTGCTGGGATTGATGGTGGCCGCGGGACTCTTCTACCGCGTGAGCGCCGCGCTGATGTTCGTTGCGTTCACGTACCTCGAGCTCATCGACGTCACGGTCTACCTCAATCACTACTACCTCGTGAGCCTGCTCGCGCTGCTCGCCGCGTGCATGCCGCTCGGCCGTGCGGGCTCGCTCGATGCGTGGCGCAAACCTGAGTCTCGCCTCGACGCGTTTCCCGCGTGGTGTACCGCGCTGCTGCGATTTCAAGTGGGGGCTGTGTACGTCTACGCGGGGCTCACGAAATGCGGCGGCGACTGGCTCTTGCATGGCCAGCCGCTGCACCTCTGGCTGGCGTCGCGGAGCGGCATGCCGATCGTCGGCCCGTACCTCGACCGCGCGTGGCTGGCCGTCGCCATGAGCTGGGCGGGCTTTCTCTACGACGTGACCATTCCGCTGTGGCTCTCGCTCCGGCGCACCCGCCTTCCCGCCTACCTCGTGCTGCTCGCGTTCCACATCGCCGTCGGCGTGCTGTTCAACATCGGAATGTTCCCGTTCATCATGTCGACCGCCGCGCTCGTGTTCTTTCCACCGAGCTTCGCGCGCGCCTTCGCCGCGAGGGTTCTGAAGGCAACACCGAGTGAGTCCGCCGCGCCTGGGCCGGGTGCGCCGGCGATACGCCTTGGTGGGGTCAGCTATGCCTTGATGCTCGCGTACGTCGTCGTTCAAGTCGCGATGCCGCTCCGCCACTTCATGTATCCGGGCAACGTGCTCTGGAATGAACAAGGAATGCGCTGGGCGTGGAAGGTCCTTATCCGCGAGAAAAACGGGGCCGTCACGTACGTTGTCACGCGTGCGGACGGCCGCAGAGAGTTCGTCGAACCGCGCCGCTACCTCACCGAGGCGCAAGCCCGCGAGATGAGCGGCCAGCCCGACCTCATCTTGCAGCTCGCGCATCACATCGCCGACGAGTTCGCCGCGCGCGGACACGGTCCGGTGCAAGTCCGCGTGGAGGCGAGCGTGTCGCTCAATGGCCGACGACCAAAATTGCTGATCGATCCAGCGATCGATCTCGCCCAAGTCGAAGACGGAATCGGTGTGGCCGCTTGGATCCTGCCCGAACCGAATGAGCCGCCAATTCGCTTGAACTCACTCGCCGGAGGCTCTCCGTGAAACCCGCCCCAACCATCGACCAGGACGGGTCCCGAACCGCGCGCTCGTGGCGACTCGGCGTTGCGCTCGCGCTTGCCGCATGCGTCGCATCTCCCCGCGAAGCCTTGGCCGACGACCCCGCTCCTTCGCCCGAGCCACCCGCCGACCCTTACGACGAACGGCCGACCGACGACCGCACCGCCGATGACCTCGCCCGCGAGCACTCTCCCGTCGATGTGATGATTTTTTCCGGCGACCGTGCCCGCCGTATCACCGGCTCCGCGTACCGCGTCTCCAAAGAGGAACTCGAGCGCTACGAAGACGACAACATTCACCGCACCCTGATGCGCGTGCCCGGCGTCTACGTGCGCGACGAAGACGGCTACGGACTCCGGCCGAACATCGGCATGCGCGGCGCAAGCTCCGACCGCAGCAAAAAGATCACCCTGATGGAGGACGGAATCCTCCTCGCGCCGGCCCCGTACTCCGCGCCCGCTGCGTACTACTTTCCAATGAGCACGCGCCTCACCGGGATCGAAGTCTTCAAAGGACCGAGTGCACTCCGGTACGGCCCCAACAGCATCGGTGGCGCGATAAACCTCGTCACGCGGGCGATCCCGATGGGTCAGCATTTTGGGGCGGATCTCGCACTTGGAAGCCAGCTCTACGCAAAGCAGCACCTGAACTACGGCTACGGAACACGGCACGCTGGGTTCCTGGTCGAGGCCGTGCGCATCCGCACCGACGGCTTCAAACAACAAGACGGCGCGCAGCCGCTTACCCGGCGCAACACGGGCTTTCAGAAGACCGAGCTGATGGCGAAAGCGCGCGTCAACACCGACCCCGATGGCCGCGTGTACCACGAGCTTCGGGCCAAGCTCGGCTACTCCCACGAGCTTTCGAACGAGACCTATCTCGGACTCACCGACGCGGATTTTCGCGCCAATTCACGCCGGCGTTACGTTGCGAGCGCGCTCGACAACATGGCCTACAACCGCACGCTCGGGTCGTTGACCTACGCCCTCGTCGTGCGGGACACGCTCCAACTTTCCACAACGCTTTACCGACACGACCTGTCGCGCGCGTGGTTCAAGCTCAACGGCTTCGCTGGCGCCGAGCTCCCAGGGATCCTCGCGAACCCGTCTGACCCAACCAACGCACTTTATTACGCGGTCCTCACGGGAAGCGAGGACTCGGTCAGCCCGGACCAACACCTGCGCATCGGCACAAACGATCGCGAGTTCGTGTCTCAGGGACTCCAGACAACGGGACAATGGTCGCTACCTAAGTTCGGCCGGTTCGAACAAAAGCTGCAGTTTGGCTTCCGCGTGCACCATGACTCGATCCGTCGCTTGCACACGGAAGACGGCTACGAGATGCGCGCGACCTCAGACGGCGGGCGCCTCCTCCGCGATGCGACCCCGCGCGCGACGACGGCCCACAGCCTCGGCAGCGCGCTCGCGCTAGCGGCTCACGTCGTCGATGAAATTGAGGCGTATGGGTTCGTCCTGACCCCTGGCCTTCGAACCGAGCTCATCCAAACGCAGCTCGTGGACCGGCAGACCGGCGTCATCACCAAAGGCACGCAGCGCGTGCTCCTGCCTGGAGTCGGCGCCGCCTGGGCTGCCACCGCGCAGCTCACGCTGATAGGCGGCGTGCACGAAGGCTTCAGTCCTGCCGCTCCGGGTCAAGGAGCCGAAGTAGCACCCGAGGTGGCCGTAAACTACGAGCTCGGCGCGCGGTTTTCTCACAAAGTCGTCAGCGGCGAGCTAATCGGTTTCGCGAGCGATTACTCGAATTTGACAGGCCAATGCTCGTTCTCGAGCGGCTGCGGCGACGCCATGTTGGACCGGCAATTCAGCGCGGGCCGGGCGCAACTTGGAGGCCTCGAAGCGTCGAGCACCGCCGAGCTTCAGGGACCACGCGGCGTCCGCTTTCCACTGCGCACCGCATACACGTTCACGAAGACTCGATTCGCAACCGCCTTCACCTCCGAAAATCCACAATGGGGCAACGTGAACGCGGGCGACGAGCTGCCGTACGTGCCGACTCACCAGTTCTCGATGAACGGCGGAGTCTCGTGGCGAGAGCGGGCTTCCGTGCACCTCGGCGTGACGTACATGGGCTCGATGCGCGAGGTCGCGGGGCAAGGTGAGCCGCCTTCGGGCTATCGCACCGACGCGTTTGCCGTGCTCGATTTGACCGCGAATTTCCGGCTCCTGCCGGAGCTGCAAGTTTACGCAAAATGCGAGAATTTGCTGGATAACGCCTATATCGCGTCGCACGCGCCATTCGGAGCGAGGCCGGGCCAACCGCGTTTCATGTACGCGGGCCTCAAGATCGAGCTCGACCGACCTTGAGGCCGAAGGCGCGCACGTCTCTGCCGTGCACGTGCCATGGCGGCGGCTTGATGCTACCGAAGCGATCGGCCATAAAGTCAGGCCCTTCCCGACGCGTTTTTTAGTTTTTGGATTCAAACATGACTTTGCCTGGTAACGGCCAATCAAGCTCCCTTCGCGCGGACGTCGGTGCCGGCCTCGTGGTGTTCCTCGTAGCCCTCCCGCTGTGCCTCGGCATTGCCCTCGCGTCCGGCGCGCCGCTGATGGGTGGCCTGATTGCCGGGGTCGTCGGGGGGCTCGTCGTCGGCATCCTCTCCGGCTCTGAGGTCAGCGTCAGCGGGCCCGCGGCAGGCCTGGCGGTGATCGTTTTCTCGTCCATCGAACAACTCGGCTCGTACCAAGCGTTCCTCGCCGCGGTCGTCATCGCGGGGGTCATTCAGCTCGCGCTCGCTGCGCTGCGGCTCGGCGTCGTAGCGGAATACGTACCCACGACCGTGATCAAAGGGATGCTCTCCGCGATCGGCCTCGCGATCATCCTGAAGCAAATCCCGCACGCCCTTGGCCGTGACGCCGACTTCGAAGGCGACCTGAGCTTCCTCGAGCATGGTGGCAAGGAGAACACGCTCTCGGCGATTGCGAAGGCCGTGCTCAGCGCGCACCCTGGTGCACTGATCATAACCGGGATATCGCTGGCGATCCTCGTCGGCTGGGACAAGGTCGTCGTCCCGCGATTGCCCCGCGCAAAAGCGATCCCCGCCGCGCTCGTCGTCGTCATCCTGGCTATCGCACTGAACGAGACCTTCAAGAAACTGTTTCCCGCGTTGGCGCTGCAGGCCGAGGACGCTCACCTCGTCTCGCTGCCGACCTCGTTCAACGCGCTCCAAGCGCAACTTACAACGCCCGCAATGAGCGCGTTTTTGAATGTGCGGGTCTATACGGTCGCCCTCACGATCGCGGTGGTCGGAAGTCTCGAGACGCTGCTCTCGCTCGAGGCCTCCGAAAAGCTCGACCCGTTGCGACGCTTTGCCTCGCCGACGAGGGAGCTCTTTGCGCAAGGGACCGCCAACATTCTCTCCGGCCTCATCGGCGGATTGCCCATCACCTCGGTCGTCGTGCGCACCTCGGCAAACGTCTACGCAGGCGCTCGCTCGCGCTGGGCGAGCATCGTCCACGCGGCCTTCCTCGCCTTGGCGATCCTGCTTTTGCCCTCCGTGCTCATTCGGATCCCACTCGCCGGGCTCGCCGCGATCCTGATCGTCGTCGGCGTGAAGCTAGCGCCCCCTTCGCTTTTCCGCGCGATGTGGAACGAAGGTTGGACGACCTTTCTACCGTTCATTCTCACGGTTCTTGGCGTCCTCTTCACCGACCTCTTGAAGGGCGTGGTCCTTGGGATCCTCGTCGGTGTCTTCCTCGTCATGCGCGCAAATCACCACGCAGCGATGACGCTCGTAAGCGACGGCGACGCCCACCTCCTGCGGTTCAACAAAGACCTCACGTTCGTCAACAAGGCGGAGCTAAAGGCGAACCTCGCCACCGTGCCCGCCGGGGCGAGCCTCACGATCGACGCCACGCGGGCCCTCTACCTGGACCGGGACATCTTCGACGTCCTCGATGATTTCATCGAAAGCGTCCAGAGCAAGCCGATCGAAGTCGAGCTTAAAAACTTCAAGGGCAAGCGCCCCAATTCAAAGGATTGATGATGGACAACTACAAACAACTCCTCCTGGCCAACAAGGCCTGGGTCCTGGAAAAGCTGCAGATCCGCCCCGACTACTTCGAGCGGCACGCCCAAGACCAAACCCCGAACTACATGTGGATCGGTTGCGCGGACAGCCGCGTGCCTGCGGAGGACATCACCGGAACCGAGCCGGGTGAGCTCTTCGTGCACCGCAACGTCGCAAACCTCGTCGTCCACACCGACTTCAACGTGCTGAGCGTGCTGCAATACGCCGTCGACGTGCTCGAAGTGAAGCATATCATCGTGTGCGGCCACTATGGCTGCGGCGGCGTGAAGAACGCGATGACCAACCGCGACTTTGGGCTTATCAACAAGTGGCTTCGCAACATCAAAGACGTCTATCGGGTCTACCACCGCGAACTCGAAGCGATCGGCAACGAGCAGCTCCGGTTCGACCGGCTCGTCGAGCTCAACGTAAGTGAGCAGGTCCAGAATTTGGCGCAGACCTCGATCATCCAGAAGGCTTGGAAGAAGCGCAAGGGCCCGACGATCCACGGGTGGGTCTACGACCTGAAGACGGGATACGTGAAGGAGCACGCTGAGATGAACTCGCAGTCCGCGCTCGACCCGATCTACCGGTTCGACTTCGACGGGCCACGCAGCATCACGCCGCCAACGACGTGACCCGAGGCTCGCGGCCTAGCGGAGCTCAGCGGTCCGGTCGCCCGAGCGAACGCAACCAACCGTCGGCGAGCGGCTTCGAGTCGAATCCGGTTGCCGTGTCGAGTGTGTCGAGCAGGTCTTGCATGCGCGCAGCCTTGCCTTTGTGGTCGCGGTAGAATTTACCGATCGCCGCATCGAGCGCGGGTTTGCCGACCTTGGCCTCGAGCGCCCGGAAAAAGAACGCGCCCTTCATGTACGGAACGGAATTCCAAAGGTCGGTGAGGACATCGATCTCGTTGCAGGTGTCGGGCAGCGCGCGACGGTCTTCGGTCGCAATGACGTTGTCGAGTTCCTGTTCGTAGCCCTTCCAAATTGCGGCACCGGCGGACGCGCCTGCCGTCGCTTCGAGCGCGCGCGCGGCAAGGTAGCTCACGGTGCCCTCGGAGAGCGTGAGGTCTTCCCAACACTCGAGGCGCACACCGTCCCCGAACCAACCGTGAGCGGCTTCATGAGCGTGGGTTTCAGCGTCGCCCATCGAGTCGCTGGAGACGTGCCAGAGCGGATGATGCTCCATGCCCCCGAACGCGCCCGCGCCCCACTTCGCCGACACCGAGCCGACATCCTTACCGAAGAGGTACTCACCGTAGGTTTGCTCGAGCCAGTCGAAAACGCTGACCAAGTGGAGGGTCCCCTTGAGTGCGGTGGCCTTCTCACCGGGGAGGTAATGCACGCTCACCTTGCGGCCCGCGCTCGTCGTGCCGAGCTCGACCTTCGTGTAGTCGCCCACCGCCCATGCGAGCATGTACGAAGGCGAGTCAGCGGGAATGCTCGGGGCAAACACGACGTTCGTTCCAGCCGGAGCCCCGTGGACGTCGAGCGAAAACGCGAGGCCATCGGCCGGCTCGGTCTTGCAAGGGAAGACGTTGCCGCAGAAGTACGGCCACGTGAAGCTCGTCCCGCTCGCGAGCACGCCCTCGAGCTTCTTGTGACGCGTAAACCCGTACTCCACGCGAATCTCCGCGGGCTTTTGCGCCTGCAGGCCAACGTCGAGTTGGCCATTCGCGACGCGGTATTGCAACGGACCTTGAGGGCCCCGCACGGACTCGATAGCGAGGTCGCCGATTTGAAACGATGCGCCCGTGCGCGTCGACGCATCGACCGAAATCACCGCGCTCGCGTGGTTCGTGGCGAGATCGACATCGAGCGAGGTCGAGAGCACATCGCGCTTCCAATTCGTCGTGGGCGCTGGAGCCTTCAC
Organism: Polyangiaceae bacterium; assembly: GCA_947475525.1. Classification (GTDB taxonomy): domain Bacteria; phylum Myxococcota_A; class Polyangia; order Polyangiales; family Polyangiaceae; genus SYFR01. The sequence goes on from CANJMI010000007.1 coordinate 85,927, forward strand.
GTCGAACTCGTCCGCGCCGACCGAAGTCGTGCAACCGAACGCGAGCATCGCGAGCAGCCCCATGAAAGGGAGCGGACGAAGGTGAGCGGCTCTCATTGCCCTAGCGGCTCTCATTGCCCTAGCGGCTCTCATTGCCCTAGCGGATCGACGAGCTCAAAGAGCGCCTGCGCGTCCGTATCGGTCGGGCGATGTCCGAGCTGGGCTTCCCGCATGATCTTGTCGATGCGCTCGCTTGCCTCCTGGATTTTGCCTTTTTTGATCGGCAAGAACACATCGGGATTGCCAGCAAAGTGAGCCATGCCGTCGAGCGCAACTTCGAGGTGTCCCGTCGCCGGGTTCACGATGGCGGAGCGGATGTGGCTCCGGCCTTCGTAGATCTTCAGAAGGTACGTGAGAAGCTCGGCCACGCTACTAGGAACGGTTCGTACAAAACTCATTGCCAAACGCCTTTCAGCTGAAAAGTTCCTCGACCAGCCGAATCGCTGGCGAGCGGCATCAGCTTACGCCGAATTGCCCCCCTCGTGCGAGCGGGTTGACCCCGGAACCCCTCGATGCAAACGATTCCGTCGATGTACCGCCGCTTGAATTTTCTCATCGCACCGCTCGCCGTTCTCGCAATCGCCGCATCTCAAGCGAGCTGCGTCGTCGACGTCGCCGGTGACGAGAGCGACCTCACGAGCGTCACCGCCCGTGAGCGCGTGATGACGTTCGAGGGCTATGTGTACGTCTTGCCCACAGCGAGCGCGAGCCAGATCCTCACGGCAGTCCGTTCGCAGACACGCTCGGCATTCGGCGCTTTGCTCGTGTCAAACGTGGCGGTCGCGTCGCGGGAGCTCGCGACGGTGGACGCGAAATCATTCATCAAGGAAAAAGTGAGCGTGCTCGATGACGCCGGCGGCGTGTCGCACGAAATGCTGCGGGTTCATTATCGCTACACCGACCGAGCGATCATGCCGAAGGCGATGGCGAGCCGCAGCACGCTCAGCCTTGGACTTCTTCACGGCGATTACCAAGACCAGGCCGAGCGGATCCTCACGGACTGCACCCTGAACGGACCCGACGAGCGGGAGATGGCGACCGACATCTGGTACGTCTTCAACCCGTCACTGGCGCGCTGCAAAAAAGCCATGAAAGCCGAGCAAACACTGCTCGACGCGAAGCGAGTGGCGGCCCTCGCAGCTCCGGCACAGGTGGTCGCCGAGGAGCTCACGCGACTCTACATCCCGATGACGGCAAGCTTTTCGGCCACGCCCGAGAGCGGCAAGACGAGCTACCCCGAGTACGATCGCCTGTGGGCAGGCGGCGTGACCCCAGGAACGCTCACCTCGACAGTGCTCGCGGGAATGATCGACCATGTCAAGCCGGGCGAAACACACTACGAAGCCGACGACTCGGGCTACTGGGAGACGATGGCGACGATGGAGGAAGTCCTCCGCACGCGGCCGAAGCTGAACGTCGTCACCGTCGATCCCCCCGCGGATTTGTCGACATTCCAGGTCGGGAAAAAGTCGCTCGGGCACCTCACGTTTCGCAACTTTGTCGAGTGGAACGTCTACGAGACGGGGTGGCCCGAAGGCCTCACCCCCACCGAGAAGAAGGACCTCGAGAGGCAGGTCGCGCACCGCATCGCGAACCGTTGGATCACGTTCGAAGAGAAGGTGAAGGTCGCCATCGGAACCGCCGCCCCGAAGCTGACGACGATCCGCGTGCAGCTCTATTTTGGGGCAGAAGAGGCCATCACGCCTTACCGCCGTGCCATCCAGACGAGCGACATCTTGCTCTACAACGGCCACTCGTACATCGGTGAAGGCCCGCTCGACCCGAAGAATTTCTCCAAGAAAGACTTTCCGCAGAGCTACCAGCTTCTCTTCATCGATAGCTGCATCTCGTTCAATTATTACAACAGCGACTACAACGCGTTCAAAACCAACGGCTCAGCGGACCTCGACCTCATCACCAACGGCGTCGAGAGCTTGAGCGACGGCTCCGGCGCGGCACAAGGACGCTTTCTCGCGAAGATCCTCAGCGGCAAGACCCCGAGCTACCTCGCGCTTCTCAAGACCGCGAGCACCACGGGCTCCGACTACAGCTGGGGCAAAGACGCGCTCCGCGTAGTCGACGGTGAACTCGACAATCAGTACACGCCAACGCTGAAGCCGATCAAACTGACGAGCCCGTGAGGCGCGCATCACGGCGAGCCTACGGCCAAAGAGGTTCGCCGCGATCGGGAGGGAGAGCGTTGAATCCGTAAGCGCTCGAAGGCGGCCCAACGCAGTTTGCGTCATCATGTCCTCCCGGTCGTGGCGAGCCGCGTGCTCGACGCCACGCGGCTCTTCGTTACGCAATCAGTGCGCGGGCATCGCGGGCATCGCGGGGATCCCCGACATTCCCACCTTCATGGCGCAGGCCGCCGCCTTGGTGGCCGACTCGGCCATCTGTTTCACCTCGCCGTCGGAAGGCGTGAGCTTCTTGTCGGCAAACTTCTTCGTCGCGTCCATAAGGGCGTTGGCCGCGGCGAGGGTGCAGGCGACGTCCTTGCATGCGCACACGGACTTCTCGTAGTCCTCGTGGGCTTTGACCAACTCGGCTGCATTGCTGCAGCCCACGGTGCCGAGGAAAAGACAGACCAATCCAGACAAAATTAGCGAACGATTCATAACGGATCCTCACCCTTTAATTGCGTTGGAGGCAACGTGCCTCGCGTGGCGCGCCCTGCCCTCCACTCCGGGGCCGCAAGCCGCAAAGATCCACGCGGCCGGAGTGTTGACACAATCGCAGACGGTACACAAACGATTGTCGCGACGGTCCGCGGGCTCGGTGGTCTATTTGTCGGAACTCAATTCAAAATTCGTGTCGAGCTTTAAACGCTGCATTCGGCGATTCGAAACACGGAGACTTCTCCGTCCACCGGTGTGCCGCGCGACGTGCTCGTTGCGTTCGACGAAGCCTTCGTGTGCCCGGCTCGCTGAAGCCGCGGCACGCGTCGTCGATGAGGGGCTCGACTATCCGTGCACGCAGACGCGCACACGCAAGCGCTGAAGCCTGTCACACTGACGAACCCCTGAGGCGCGTCCGGGAACGATTCGGGGAACCGTTGAGCGGGAGACGGGATTCGAACCCGCGACCCTCAGCTTGGGAAGCTGATGCTCTACCAACTGAGCTACTCCCGCAAAGAGTGAGAAGCACTTAGCGCTGCGGGGCGGAGTTGGCAAGTGGATCACTCTCGGTCGAGAGCACGCGAACCGAGAGGCGGCAGAGCGTCGCTGCGTGGCGGTGTGTTCACACGCGCCGCGGGCCCTGCTAGAAGGAGCGCCCATGTCGGCAGCACAACGGATTCAGTCGGTTTGCGAGTGTCAGGCGCTCCTCGAGGCCGAGCTCGATGAGCAAGGGCTCGTCCTCCACGGCTGGGCACGTCGACCAGGCGGAGCCAAAGAACGCGCCCCCGCGAACAGCGTTGGTCACGGCGAGCGGTTCGATGTGGCGTGGCAATGCCCGCTCTGCGGACGCAACACGTTGCGTTCGTTTCACAGCGCGAAGTGAGCGACGCTGCGCGAGCGATCGCGATCAAACCTGGGCTCGCACGGCGCGACCCGAAGCTTCACGGCGTGGTATCATCAACGGGATGCGAAGGCTTATCGCCCTCTCCGTAGCCGCGTGCGTCTTCGTCACGCCGCCGTCTGCGCCGTCCTTGTCACCGGCTTCGGCAGACGCCGCGGTGTCCGTTGCGTACACCCTTGAAAAACTGACAGCGGAGTCCTCCACCGTCGTCGTCGCGAAGGCCATCGAACAGCGCAGCGAGTGGCTGCAGCTCGCGGGTAGCCGCCGCATCGTCACGCTGACGAAGCTTCACGTCGGTGAAACCGTTGTCGGCGACGCCTCGGGTGAGGTGTGGGTGCGCACGCTCGGCGGGATCGTCGGCCGCACGGGTCAGCAAGTCTCCGGTGAGGCCACGCTCGTACTCGAAGAAAAGGCGCTCATTTTCCTCACTCGCGCGACCGATGGCGCGTGGGTCGTGACCGGCATGGGTCAAGGCCATTACCCCGTGAGGCTGATCGATCGTGGTACCGGTTCGCCCGTGCCGCTACTCGCCGCGAGCCCCCAGGTCGGCACGTTGCTCGGACGCAACGCACGCGAGACGCTGGCCCAAGCGCGGCTCGTCGGCAAACCGGTCGCCGACGCCATCGCCGCAATTCGTGCCGTGAAGCGCTGAGCGCATGACGGAACTCGGCACTCGGCTCGCGGCCCTCTTCGCATTGGGTACGCTCACCCTCGCAGCTTCGCCGGCGCTTGCGTATTGCCAGACCACCCTCTGCGCGAACGACACGAGCGGCGTCACCTGCGCCCCCGCGCAAGCAGGCGACTGCGGCACGCCGATGCGATGGCACCAAGGCTGCTTCGGTTACGCAATCGCACAACGGGCGTCCGAACGAGTGCCCTACGACAGCCTCGCGAAAGCCATGGCGGCGGCAGCGGCGGCGTGGATGGGCTCGGACTGCGGAGCTGGCGCAGAGCCCGGCCTTGCCATCATCGACCTCGGCGCCGTCGCTTGTGACCAGAAAGAGTACAACCAGATGAGCGGCAACGCGAACATCGTCCTCGTGCACGACGCGGCCTGGCCGTACAGCGGAGCCGGCAACACCCTCGCGCTGACGACGGTCACATTCGACCTCGACTCGGGCGCGATCTTCGATGCCGATCTCGAACTCAACGGGACGCTCGCGCTGTCGACAAGCGACACCGACGTGCAGTTCGACCTCGAGTCCATCGTCACGCACGAGGTGGGCCACATGCTCGGGCTCGCCCACAGCGAGGCTCCCGAATCGACGATGGTCATCGCGTATCAAGCCGGTGACACGCAGCTTCGGACGCTCGCCGCGGACGACCAGAGCGGCGTCTGCGAAACCTACCCGCCCGCCGACGTCTCCGCCTGCGACCCGACCCCGCGCCGTGGCTTCGCGACCGTGTGCGACCCACCACCTCCAGAGGAAGGCGGATGCGACTGCAGCACCGCGGCGCCTGCAGGGATGCCAGCCCGAGGCCTGAGCGTGCTCGCACTCGTTGGATGCATTCTCGGCCGGCGAGTGTGGCGACAATGAACGACGTCGATCTCGTGACCGCGCAGGCGCAACTTGGCGACCTCGCGCGCGAGCTAAACGAAGCCGAGTCCATCGCCGTCGACGTGGAGGCGGATGGGCTCTTCAAGTACCGCGCGAAGCTGTGCGTCCTTCAACTCGCATGGAAACGCGGAGATTCGCTCGCAATCGCGATCATCGACCCGTTCACCATCGACCTGGCCCCGCTCGGCCCGGCGCTCTCTCGAAGCGGACCCGTCAAGGTGCTGCACGATCTGACCTTCGACGCCCGCATGCTCGCGGATGCGGGGATTCCTATCGACAACGTCCGCGACACGTCGGTAGCCGCGCGCTTCCTCGCCGAGCAAGCGACGGGCCTCGCGCGGATGGTGCACAGCCGTCTTGGCATCGAGCTCGCCAAAGATCTGCAAGATCACGATTGGTCGCAGCGACCGTTCTCGCCCTCGCAGGTTGAGTACCTCGCCGCCGACGTTCGCTACCTACTCGCACTCGACGCGATTCTCTCAGATGAGGCCGCGAACCACGGCATTGCGGAAGAAGTCCGACTCGAATGCGATTACAAACTCGGCAGCGCCCTTCGTCCGCCACGGGACGAGCGCCCGCTCCACGCGCGCATCAAAGGTTACGGAGAGCTCGACCCCGTTGGACGCTCGGTGCTCCGCAGGCTCGTCGAGACACGCGAACGCCTCGCCGAAGCGGCCGACGTCCCACCGTTCCGAATCGTGCGCAACGACGTGCTCGTCGAGCTTTCGCGGTGCAGGCCGACGCAAGAGCACGACCTTCGACGCGGCTTCGGTCGTGACCGCGCAGCGCGGCATTCCATCTTGTGGCACGAAGCAATCCAGGCCGGACTCGCGGATGAACCTGAGCCCAAGTTGCCACCGCCCACGCCGCCGCCGGACCTCAGCGCGCGACGTGCACTCGACCGAACGCTCAGCACGTGGCGACGAGAGCGTGCCGACGAGCGCGGCGTCGATCCGCAAGTCGTCGTGCCCGGCCATTGCATGGAAGGCGTAACCGCGGCGCTCCTCGAGAATGGGGCGAACGGGACCGACCTTTCGCAAGGCTTGCTCGCGATCGATGGCTTCGGCGTATGCCGCGTCGAGCGTTACGCCGAATCGTTGAGCGGCCTACTCTCAGCCGCCGGGAGCCGCAGCCACTAGCCCCGCGGCTTCGATGAGGCCGCGATCCTCGCTCACGTCCGGGTTCGGCGTCGTCAGGAGGCGGTCGCCGTAGAAGATTGAGTTTGCGCCAGCATAAAGGCACAAAAGCTGCGCTTCACGCGCGAGCTCCGTGCGGCCCGCGGACAGGCGAACCTTCGCCGCCGGCATCAAAATACGAGCCGTTGCAATCATCCGCACGAGCTCGAGCGGCTCGATCGGCGGCAGCGCCTCGAGCGGCGTGCCCGCGACACGAACGAGCGCGTTGACGGGAACACTCTCGGGATGCGGCGAGAAGCGCGCGAGCTCGACCAGCATCGCGCAGCGATCCCGAATGCTCTCTCCCATGCCGATGATGCCGCCCGAACACACCGTGATGCCCGCACTCCGAACGGCGCGAAGCGTCGCCAGCCGGTCGTCGTAGACGCGGGTCTTGATGATCGAGCGGTAATTCTCGCGCGAGGTGTCGAGGTTGTGGTTGTAGGCGTCGAGCCCCGCTTCTTTCAAGCGATGCGCCTGAGCCTCGGTCACCATACCGAGCGTGCAGCAAGCCTCGAGCCCGCGCGCCTTCACGCCGCGCACCATCTCGAGCACCTTGTCGAACTCGGGACCGTCCTTTACTTGGCGCCACGCGGCGCCCATGCAGAACCGGGTCGAGCCAACCTCGCGCGCGCGGTCGGCGGCCTCGAGCACCGCGTCGACGTCGAGCATGGCGTCGCGCCCTACCTCGGTTTCGTAGTGGGCCGACTGCGGACAATACGCGCAATCTTCCGGACAACCGCCGGTCTTCACGCTGAGCAGCGTGCAGAGCTGCACTTCGTTTTTTGGATGCGCGATTGTGTGCACCGCGCGCGCGCGATCGATGAGCTCGAAGAGAGGGGCATCGTGGATCGCAACCGCTTCTTCGATCGTCCAGTCGTAACGCGTCGTCATCGTCAACTCCCGTGTTGGCTCGCCGTTTCCTTCGTAATCGAGCCTCGCTGCATAAGCTCGCGAAAAGACATCTGAAACGTCTGCATGCCGTACGGTGTGACGCCCCGCTCCATCAGCTCTTTCAACGGGGGGTTTTGCTCCGGGCGCTTCAGCGCCTCGCGGACCGTGCCGGTGACGACGAGCACCTCGACCGCTGGAACGACGCCCCCGCCGACCTTCGGGACGAGCCGCTGGGCCACAATGCCTTGGAGGCAGTCACCTAGGCGCTCTCGCAGTTCACCCGGGTTGTCGGACAAAGCCAGCATGCGATTCAGCGTTCGCGCGACATTCGGAGTGTGGAGCGTCGAGAGGACGAGGTGACCTGTTTCGGCGGCTTGGACGACGATGTCCATCGACTCGGCATCGCGGATCTCTCCTACGACAATCACATCGGGGTCCTGGCGTAGCGACGCCCGCAGTGCCGCCGCGAAACTCGGCGTATCGATGCCGACCTCCCGTTGGCTCACGCACGAGCGCAGGTCCGTGTGTATGAACTCGATCGGGTCTTCAATCGTGACGATGTGATGAGCGTGGGTAGCGTTGAGCTCATGGACCATCGCGGCGAGCGTGGTGCTCTTGCCGTTGCCCGCCGCCCCAACGACGAGCACAAGACCTCGCGGACGCCGCGCAAGCTCGCGCACCGCCGGAGGCAAGCCGAGCGCTTCGAGGGATGGGATCTCCAATGGAATCACTCGCAGAACGACCGATAGGCAGCTTCGTTGACGGAAGATGTTCACGCGGAACCGGCCGACGCCCGCGACCGTGTAAGCGCCGTCGAACTCGCGAATCGAATCGATGACCGCCGCGTCAACGCCTCCGCCGAGCAGCACCCCCGCCGCAGCCTCGGTGTCCTGCGGCATCAGCCGCTCGGTCTTGAAGTACGCTATTTCGGAAGCGACACGCACCCCAGGTGGCTGCCCGACCTTCAGGTGAACGTCGCTCGCACCCGCGGCGATGGCCTTCCGCAGAAGCTGGTGAAGGTACTCTTCCGCAGCAAACACACTGATGGAGGACACCTCACGGATCTATCACGCCCGACGGGGACGAACGCGCGAACTCACGCTCCACGTCGAGAGGACTCAGGGCGGGGGCGCGGAGCTCGACGACGGTGCCCCACTCGCGGGCAACCTCGGCGCGAGCACGCTTGGCGGGGCGACACCGTTCCTAACGAATCCATTGAGGGCCGACTGCGCCACTGCACGGAGGGCAGCGTCCTCCGCCGTGTCGCCCGCAAGCTCGCGAAGGTTTGCGACGCATGCGGCTAGGCTCTCGGGCGCGAGCCGTTCGGTGCGCGAGGGCCGACGATTGGCGACGATGCGAATCACGCCGAGCACATCCAGCCTGTCTGTCCGCCTGCGCTCTCGGGAAAGCCCAGCGAGCCCGCCGAGCACCACCTCGACGTCTTCCGCATAGGCGAGCGCAAGCAACGCCGTGGTGTGCCCGGGGCGACCGCTCACCGCGAGACTGAAGAGCTCCGTGGCGCGATGCGCCTCGCAAATGCGCGACAACGCGAGCGGCTCGCGAGCCCAAGGATCGATAGGCGCCAGCGTGCTACCGGCCGCATCCGACGACGAGCTCGCGTTCGGGTGCGGGCCACTCTCAGTGCCCGTCGCGTCGTGTACGGAAGTGTCGCCGCCGCAAGAGTCGCATGCGCCAACGAGCAGCGAGCCTGCCACGAGCGAGAGCGCTACGAACGCGGACAGCGAAGACTTAGTGGGCGGATGATCAGGCGAAGTCATCGACGGCCCGAACCGTGGCTGCGAGATCGTGAGCGGGGCGGTAACCGAGCTGCGTGTGCGCCCGCCTGTCGTCCACCATGCAGACGTAGCGGATGAAGTCGAGTTCGGGAGATGGAAACGAGGTCGCACCGAGGCGCCAGAGTCGTTCGAGCGCGCGACGAAACAAAAAGTGCGGAACTGGAAGTCGGGCGCGACCCGCAAGCTCGATGGCGTGAGACACGGGCGACGGTGGCGGACCGGCGAGGTTGAACACTCCGCGCGCCGAGCTGCGCAGCGCGAGCAGAATGGCAGAGACCAAGTCATCCACGTGCAAAAGCTGAATCATCGGATCGTAGCCGAGCAATGTCGGCACCAGCCGTTGGCGCAGGTAGTTGGACGCGGCGTTGTTCACGGGCCCGACGATGTGAGCCGGGCGGAAGATCACGGTCTGCGTCTCGGGGCGCTTCCAGAAGAACGATTGCGTCAGCATGTCGAGCTCCACAAGATCGCGGATCGTGCTGAAGGTGGCCGACCCTTGCAGCGGCGCATCTTCATCGAGAAATTGCGCGTTGTCCGGACGCGGACCGTAGACGTTGGCGCTGGAAAGAACGATGAGCTTCGAGACGTCGTATTGCGCGACGTCGTCCAGCAAGCGTTGAAACGCAGCCACATTCCAGGCGTGGTGCTCGCTGTCGCTGATGCGGGGGTCGTGCATCACTCCGAGATGGATGATCGCCGAGGGTCGCTCTTGCCGAATGATGTCGCGGGTCTTCTTCCGGCGGATGTCGACCTGGTAATGGACGATGTCCTTCGGCTTGCCTACGAACGGCCGGCGGTCGATGCCGATCACGCGGCGCTCACGATGCAGCATCCGCGCGACTCGACGACCGAGTCGGCCGCATATCCCCGTGATCAGAACGGGGCGGTCGACGTCGCTTACCTTCACGGGCCGAGGTTGCGCTGCCGGCCACCGTAGCGTCAAGGCATGATAGCGTCCGATGCGATGAAACCGGGACGGGCGTGGTTGAGATTTCGCGCCAAAACGAAGCGTTTTATTGAGCGGGACGCCATCCCCGCCGCCGAACGGACCGTCGACGTCGCCCGTCAAGTAGCCGACGAAGCGGCGACCGCCCTGCTCGGTCGTGACTTCGAGAAGCGGCTTGCACGAGTTCCGTCTCGCACGAGCAGCGGCGCGCTGGACCCGTTCGGATTCGAGCTCAGCACGGCGAAGTACGCCATCGCCGGAGCCGCGTTCTTGCACCGGGCTTACTTCCGCACCGAGGTGTTCGGTATCGATCGCGTACCCCACGGACGCGTCTTGCTCATCGCCAATCACTCGGGACAACTGCCGCTCGACGGGATGGTGGTCGGCGCTGCGATGTTTTTCGATGCAGAGCCGCCACGCGTGATTCGCAGCATGGTCGAGAAGTGGACGCAGACATTGCCGTTCATCGGCACGTTCTTGCAACGGATTGGGCAAGTCGTTGGAGTGCCCGAGAACGCAAAGCGGTTGCTCCGCCAAGGCGAAGCGGTGCTCGTCTTTCCGGAAGGTGCCCGCGGGATCTCGAAGCCATGGAGCGAGCGCTACCGGCTGCAAGAGTTCGGGCTCGGGTTCATGCGACTCGCGCTGGAGACCGACACCCCGATTGTTCCGATTGGCGTGGTCGGCGCCGAGGAGCAATACGTGAACCTCGGCAACTCGGAGTCCCTCGCCAGGATGCTCGGAATGCCAACGTTTCCATTGGTTCCGCAGTGGTTAATCCCAGGCGGACAGCTGCCCTTGCCGACGAAGTATCGGCTCTACTTCGGGGAGCCACTCGTCTTCGAAGGCGACCACGACGACGAGGACTCCGTCATCGAAGAGAAGGTCTCGGTGGTGAAGAACGCGATCGCGGAGTTGCTCGCGCGAGGGCTCCGCGAGCGAACGGGTATCTTCCGCTAGGACGCCCCCACATCGAGACACGCGACATGGCTCTCGCACACGAGCCGCGCCTGCGCGCCGAAGTGGAGCGGCACGTTGACGACGCCATGCCCAGCCGGCACGCCCGACGCGATGGGCTTGCCGAGCGGACCTAAAACGTCGCGGACCACATCGACGACGGACACGGCGTCACGCCCGGGTTCACAATCGGTGAACTCACCCAACACAAAGGCCGCGGCGCCATCGAGGTGCCCGCCACTGCGCAAGGTCGTGAGCATGCGGTCGATTCGGTAGGGACGCTCGGTGACATCTTCCAAAAAGAGGATGCCGCCCTCGGGCAGCCGCAGGCGTCCGGCCGTCGCGCACGCGTGGACGAGCGTGAGATTGCCGCCGCAGAGCCTGCCACTCGCGCGGCCGGCGGCATGGGCTACGAGCCCTTCGAACGTGCGGCGGCGGCCAGGGTGCTCGAGGGCGTCGATGAACGAATCCCGAGTGGCGGCGTCCGCTCGCCCGAGTGCCGTGACGTTCGGCCCGTGAAGCGACACCACGCCGACCGCGTGCGCTTCAACGTGCAGCGCGGTCACGTCGGAAAATCCGACGATCCAACGAGGCGATGCGCGCAAAACCGACCAGTCGATCTCGTGCATGAAGCGCGACGCCCCGTAGCCCCCGCGGGCGCAGACGACAGCCGCGATCCCGGGCTCGGCGAGCGCCGCGGCGAGCTCATCCCGGCGGCGCGAATCGCTGCCCGCTAAGTAGCCACGGGCCTCGAAAATACCGCGGTCGAAGCGCACGTCGTAACGCTCCGAGAGCCAACCGAGCCCGCGCCAGACGAGCCGCGAGTCGAATGGACCCGAAGGCGCGATCACCCGAATCGCCGAGCCCTTTGCGAGTGGCGGTGGCGCGAGCCACGCGAACGATGCCGCGCTCACGCGCCCTGTGGGCCGCTCGGATCCTCGTCCAAGACTTCAACCGAATCGAAGTCGATAAACTCGATTTCCGAAGGCTGCTCTGCCCTCGGCGCAGGAACTGCCAGCGGCTGGGCAGCGCCGCCCGAATCGAGCGGTGCGTACGCCGCCGGATCGTAGCCCTGCTGAACGTACTGCGCCGCAATCTGCGCTTGCTGCTCGGCGTACGCCGCGGGGTCGTAGCCCTGCTGCTGCGCGTACGCCGCTTGCTGCGCCGCGTAGTGCGCTTGCTGCTCGGCGTATGCCGCCGGATCGTAGCCCTGCTGCTGAGCGTAGGCCGCTTGCTGCTCGGCGTACCAGGCTTGCTGCTGAGCGTAGGCCGCCGGATCGTAGCCTTGCTGCTGAGAGTAGGCCGCGGCGTCGTAGCCTTGCTGCTGAGAGTAGGCCGCGGCGTCGTAGCCCTGCGGCTGCTGCGCATAGGCCGCCGCGTCGTAGCCTTGCTGCTGCTGCGCGTAGGCCGCGGCGTCGTAGCCCTGCGGCTGCTGCGCATAGGCCGCCGCGTCGTAGTCGTACTGAGCACTTTGCGGGGGAGGATTCCCGTAAGCCTCGGCGTCGTACACGCTCGGCGTCGCCGCCGCATACGGCTCCACTGCCATTGGCGCAGCGCCATCCGTCCGCACCGATGGTGGCGGTGGCGGTGGCGGTGGTGGTGGCGGTGGTGGCGGTGGCGGTGGCGGTGCCGATGCGCGGTAATCGTAATCGGGCAGCGGAGCAGCAGCGACACCGGGGTCGTACGCGTACATCGGGGCCGCGACGTTCATTGCGGCCCCGACATTCATTGCGGCCGCGACGTTCATTGCGGCGAGGTCGGCTCCATTCGGTGCCATGCTCGGGTCCGTGTCGAAGTCGGCATCCGCACTGGCATCGATGGTGCCCGTGCCTCCCGATGAACCCAAGGTTGGCTGTGCGAGGGAATGCATGACGGCGACCGGAGGAACGGCCGGCGGCACAATCGAGACCGCACGCGCAGGCCGAGGAGCCTCCGACACCACAGACGAACTCGCCTGCAACGGGCGTTTCGTCAGCTTTCCGCTCTTGCAGCGGTCAAGCCCCGCCTGGGCTTCTTTGTCTCCGGCCTTCATGCGAAGGACGCGACGCCACGCGTCCGCTGCCTCGCGTGCGTCGCAAAGATTTTCTTCCCAGAGGAGTGCAACCTTGCGAGCGAGCTCCGCCCGAATGTGCGGCTGGCGACCGCGGAGGATCTGGTCTTCGTGGAGCTCGATCATCGCGCGGTGATTGCCGAGCTCGGTGAGAAGCTGAGTCAGTTCCTTGGTGAGTTCTTGATCACCCGGAGACAGATCGTGAAGGCGCTTGAGATCCTCCGCGGCTCCCTGCTTGTTCGCGAGCACGCCGATGCGCATGTCGGCGCGCTTGCGCAGGAGCTTCCGTACGACCGGTCCATCATAGACTTCTTCGAGAGCGCGGCTGAGCGCAGCCTCGAGGCGCGCAGGTTCGCCCACCTTCGCTGCGAGTTCTTCGAGAGTCGCCATCGTCGAGTCGTCGACGTGAGCGACCACCGCCTCGGTCAGCCACCCAAAAGCCGCATCGTTGTCGCCGAACTCTCGGTGAGCGAGCTCGGCCGCGCGACGCAAAAGCGCCGCCCGGGTGCGGCCACCATCGCGTGAGCCCTGCCCGCCCGCAGCGAGCGATTCGGCGAGCGTGCGCAACACGCGATGCTCGGTTCCGGACGCCGCATCTGCTGCTCGTGCCGCCTGCTCCAATACCTCGAGTGTGGATTCTTGAACCCCGCCACTCAGCGCAGTGCCGAAAAACTCTCGGGCGCGTTCGACCGCACCACGCTCGGCGGCCACCATCGCCGCGCGGGCAAGTGCATCGATGCGATCATTCGGTTTTTTGCAACGAATTACCTGCCGCTCGAACAGATCGATCACGTGACCCGGCGCGCTCGCTAGCAGCGCAAGCCGCGCGAGTACGGGCTGCGCTTCGCTCGGCTCGATCGCGTTCAACGCCATCTCACCATGCTGGAGCGCATCAAGAGCATCGGCACCAGCCCACTGCATCTGCTCGGCCTGCCGCACGAGTTCCTCCGCTCGCGCAGCTCCAACGAGCGATTTTGCGCGAAGTTCGTGAGCGACGCCGAGTGCTTCGAGATCGCGAAGCTCCACGGCAAGCGCCTCAAATTGTTCGCCCACGATCGGATCGGCATCCTTCGAGCGCAAAAGTTCAATGCCGAGCGCACGCGCGTCCGCCTTGCGGCCTTCTTCGAGATAGAGCTGGAACGCCTGCGTGAGCGCAGCACCGCGGCCTGACGCTTGTTTCGACACGTTCCAGGCGCAAAGCTTCCCCGCTACCGCGACCTTCGCACCGAGCCGAATGCCGAGCTCGGCGTACGCATTACGGCACGCGACATCACCGTGGTCGGCGAGCTTCTCGAGCACGGTCAGTCCATCGGCGCCCCGTTCGAGCTTCTCGGAGAGCACCGCCGCGAGCTTGCGCGTAAGGTGTGAAGCTTCGTCGGCGTCGCTCTCGACCTCGAGGCGTTTGGTGAGGAACGCAGACGCTTTCGACCAGTCTTCGAGCGTCTCGTAGAGCTGCGCGAGCCGGCCGATGACCTCAAAGTCTTCGGCATTGACGGCGTGGAGCGTCTCGAGAATGCGCACCGACGCCGCCACGTCGCCGAGAGGACCATCGTAGAGCGCGAGCAGGCGGCGGCAGAGTTCAACTCGGCGCTCCGCCATACCGTCGACGCCATCGACCAAGCGAACGAGCTGCTCGAGCGCCTCCGCCGAGGCCGCGTGATTGCCAAGCTTACCTTCGAGTTCGGCGACGGCATGCCACGAATACGCGTTGGTCGGATCGAGGTCGACGAGCACGCTGCGATACATCGCAACAGCGGCGGGAAGGTCTCCTACCCCTTCTGCCAAGAGCTGCCCGATGCGAACCGCGTAAGCGAGCTTATCGTTGCCGGTCGTCAGCGCGACGATGCGTTTTCCACGAGCGACCGCGTCCGCGTGATCCTGGGATTGCTCCGCGAGCTGAAAGAGAATCTGGAGCGCGGGAAGATCCTCGCCATCCGCGAGTAAGCCGTCGAGTGTTGCTCGCGCGCCGGCGTCATCGCCCATGCTGCGCTGGACCGCCGCGGCGCGATGCCGAAGCTCGGTTCGCAGCGTTCGGTCTTCGAGTTTGTCTGCGCGCGCGAGAAGAAATGCGACGAGTTCCGAGCCGCGTCCTTCGCCTTCGAAACGCTCGGCTAGGGTCGCCGCCAGCTCATCGCTAGCGGGATCGAGGAGCGCAGCCTCGTGGAGGCGCGAGGTGCCTGTCGCTCGGTCTCCAGCAGCGTCGTGCGCGCTGGCCGCTTCGAAGAGCAGCGCCGACTTGGCCTTCCCCTCGACCTCACCCGCACGGACCTCGAGCACCCGCGCCGCGTCTGCCCAGCGATTGGCTTGACGAAACGCATCGACGGCCTTCGCACGAACATCGTCTTCGCCCAACAAGGCCGCAGCCTCGACGAACTTTTCAGCCGCTCCGCCGAAATCTCCGAGCTTCAAGCGCAGCTCGGCCGAGCGCTGCAACCAGCGCGACCGGTCCGCATCCGCCGTCACCTCCAGCAGCGCAGTCGCTACGATGTGCTCGGCTTGCTCAAGCTGCCCTGCGCGTTCGAAAAGATCGATGGCCGTCGCGAGCGGCTCGAGATCGCCTGTCGTGAGGGCTGCAATGCGAAGCCACGTATCGGCGGCAGCCGCAAAATCGTTGCGCTCACGCTCGTGGATCTGCGCGAGCCGCCGCTCGAAGACGAGCTTCTCTTCAACATCATCGGCGTTCATCGCCTGCTGCTCGAGCATGGGCGCCAGCTCATCGAAACGCTTTTGCTTCTCGAGCAAGCTTGTGAGGCGCTCCCGTGCTTGCCGATCGCTGCGATCGATTTGGACGATCAACTTCCACGCGTCGATCGCGCGGTCGACGTTCTTCAGCTTGCTCTCGCAGATCGCGGCGACGTCGCCGAGTTGCGCCTTCCGGGTGTCGCCCGATGACGAAGGATCCCGAGCTGCCGCCATCAGCACGTCGCAGAGGTCTTCGAATTTACGTTGTTGTCGGTACGTCTCTTCGACGTATCCGAGCGCCTCGGGATGCGACGGTTGCGCCTCGAGCACACGCCGATAAAGATCGATGGCGCGCAGCGTCTGCTTGGTATCGGCCGCGCGCTTCGCCTCCTCGAGCAACCGGGCGGTGCCTTCCAGCGCTGCCGCGACAGGTGGCGCGACGGGGGCCGCGACGGGTGCCGCGACGGATGCCGCGACGGGGGCCGCGACGGGGGCCGCGACGGGGGCCGCGACGGGTGCCGCGACGGGTGCCGCGACGGGGGCCGCGACGGGTGCCGCGACGGGTGCCGCCGGGACGTTGAGTTCGATGGGCGCAGCCTGAGCGCCGGCGCCGTCAGGCGACGAGCCTAAGGACGCCGACTCAGGCATCCCGAGTGCCGCCATGACATCACGCGCTCTCGCGGCCATATAGCCGGCGGGATTCGCGAGGAGATAGGCTCGGTACGCGGTAGACAGGTCGGCCTGGCGTCCGAGCCCCTCGGCGTAATAGTCCGCGAGCTGCAACGCGCGGTCGTCCCCGGGTGAGGCTTTCAGCGCCGAGGCGGCGTAGCTCATGCCGTGCTCGCCATCGTAACTCTCAGCGAATTGCGACATCACCCTCGCGGTCTCGGCGAGCTCGGCGGCGTCGACAGGGAGGCGCGCATCGATGCGCTCCACGACCGAGCAGGCGAGCTCGTAGGGCAGCATGGCGTCGTCGGGCCGCAACGCGGTGAGCTCGCGCAGCACCCTCGATACTCCCGCCAAATCACCCGCGGCGCGGCACACGTCGAGTTCGTCACGGCCGAGAACGACGGCACGCTCCGGGTCGGTCACGAGCGCCCGCTCAGCACCAAAAAGCTCGAGTACTTTCGCCAAATCGCCGCGTGCCTTGTAGTGCTCGCGCGCCTGATAGTTCGCATAGGCGTGGGAGGGGTCGACCTCCGCGAGCGCGGCCCAATGTCGCAGCGCCGCATCGGCATCGGCGAGCGGGCCGTTCGAGTAGAGACCTGCGAGTTCTTCGTGGGCACTCCGCAGCACCCCCGCGACGTCAGGTTGCTCGGGTAGCAGCGGTCGAACCGCATGGATCATCCGCTCGAGCAACGTGGCTAGCGACAGCGCATCACCCGCTTCGCGGTAAAGCTGGGCGACGCGCTCGACCGCTGAAACATTGCTCGGGTCCCGCTCGACACCGGCGCCGAGCAGCCGCGCGTAGTGTCCGGCCTCGCCGAGACTTTGCCAAACCACCGCAGCCTCGTTGAACCAGTGAGCGGAGAAGAACGGGTCAACCGTCGCCCCAGCCACCTGTTCCAGGAGAGCGGCGTAATGGTTCGGGTCTTGCTGGCCTGCGTGATGCGCCTCCGCAAGCGCCGCCGCGTCGTGCGGGTCCCCAACCAGTCGCGCAACCAGCGATTCGAACTGTGCGGGATCCATACGATTTGCCCGCGAGTCTACACGGGGACCACCGCTCCGTACAGCCCGACCGCTCAGCGGTCGAACTTCGTGTAGCCGCGCTTCTTGAAAGGTACCTGCGTGGGCTTCGGGACCGCGCTCACAGTGGGGGCCACGTGCGTCGATTCGACGGGGGAGGCCGCGGCATTCGGGCTGTCATTTGCCGTCGACCCGCTCGAAACGGGGTCCGCCGTCGCCGCTCGCGGAGGCGGGACCAGCTCAGCCGTGTCGATGGCGGGCGTCACACCGGAGCTCACCTGATCAGTCGCGAAGAAGCGTTGCGCAGCGGAGCCCGCAAGGAGCAGCGCGAGGCCCCCAGCCGCGACGCCCCCGAGAACGACCGCGCGACGGCGACGCGACGGCGTAGGAGTGTGCGCCGATGCCGTCAGCGTTCCCGAGTTGTCCGCCGTGAGCACGTGAAGCCTTTCAAGTTCGTCGGCGAACGCGAACGCGGATTGGGGGCGACGCGCGGGATCCTTTTCGAGGACGCGCATCAACAGATCTTCGAGACCGATCGGAAGACGCAGTTCCGGCGCCACTTCGGTGGGGCGCTGAGGCGTGGTCTTGATGTGATGAGCCATCACGACGACGGCATCATCATCCGCAAACGGCGGGCGACCGACGAGCATGTGGAAGAGGATCACACCGAGGGCGTAGAGATCGCTTCGGGCGTCGAGCGTTTTTCCCTGGGCTTGTTCAGGCGACATGTACCGCGGCGTACCGAAAACCGTGCCCGCCTGGGTCTCGAGCACGTCGACGCGGCCATCGCTCGTCAGCATTTTTGCGATACCAAAATCGAGTACTTTGCTTCTCAGCTGACCTGAGCCAGTTCGCGTGATCAACAGGTTATCCGGCTTCAAATCGCGGTGAATAATCCCCTTTTCGTGGGCTTCCGTGAGCGACGCGAGTGCGTGTTTCAGAACCGTAAGCGCCTCACCCGGCTCGAGTCGACCGAGGCGGCTTATCCGTTCCCCGATCGATTCCCCCTCGAGCAGTTCCATCGCCAAGTAGAGCGATCCTGCGAGGGCCGGCGGGTCACCCACGACGGCGGCGAGTTCACCGAAGTCGAACACGGTCACCGTGTACGGCGACTCGAGCAAACTCATGGCGTGAGCTTCACGCTGAAAACGAATCTTCGCCTGGCTGTCCGAGAGACGGTCGGAGCGCACGATTTTCAGAGCGACGTCACGCCCCATCGCCTCCTGCCGCGCGCGGTACACGGTGCCCATCGAGCCGGCACCAAGCAGCTCGAGCACGGCGAATCGACCCGCGATGCACGCTCCGAGAAACGGGTCCCCATCGCTGGCCGCGACTGCGTGGGGGGACACGAGCACGGTGTTCGGATGGCGCGGACACCGGACGAGTCTGCCCCCCACCCCGTTATCGCCTCGATGGCGGCAACGGGGGCACATTGACCCGGTGAGGGTCTGCAGCGTCGAATCCGTTTCGCCAAGCGCCATCGTGAGACGGGCGGCATCGTGGGTCACCTACGCACGCACCGCAAGGCCCAAGAGCCCGCAAGCGAGACCAGCCGGCAGGCGAAGCGTCCCGAATCGCCACAGCTTGCGTCGTCGCAGCAAAGGTCGGAACAATAACGCTCGCCTCCCTCGCCGGCGCACAACCCCGAGCGGCATTGCTCATCGGCTCCGCACGCGCTGCCTACCGCACCCAACGCCGCAGCGGACACCACGCGTGAACATGCGCGGATTCCGTTGACCTTCGAGCACGCGAGTTGTGCACCCGGAGTCGGTGCGACTGAGCCATCGAGCGCCGAGCACTCTCTCGACGAGCAGCAGGCTGCGGCGCATAGCCGCTCGCTGCCGACCATGACCGTGCAGGCGCCCGAACGACAGTCGTCATCGCCCGCGCACGGCCCGCCGCTGGACGAGTCCGCAGCCGCGGGGGAGCACGTCCACGTGAGAGTCGACGCAAGTGGCGTTAGCGCAACGCGACACACGGTGCCGAGCCCGACGCAGTCCTCGTCGCGGGCGCAAACATCGGTGCAGCGCGCTTCGTGGCAGAGGCCGCTTCGGCACTCCCCGCTCGTCAAACACGCGGCGCCCGAAGGCCCCTTTCCCGGAGGGGCTCGCGGCGGAAGCTCACTCGCCGGCCAACAAACCGACGCGGCAGCGAGGTCGAGGGGACGGCACACGAGCCCTTCGGACGGCGCAAGGCAGTCTTCCGAAGATCGACACGGTAAGAGACAGCGCTTGCCGCCACCGGGGTCAAAACTCGAGGTGTCCGTACAGCTCGCCGGCGCGCGGCACTCCGAGTCGTGCGCACACTGCGCGCCGGGTGGTACGCCGACTGCGTTGCACGCGCCTGCGACACACGTCTCGCCGAGCGGACACGTCGGAGCACCGAAGGCATCCTCCGCGGCGCAGTGGATGACGGCGAGTTGGTCGCCGAGAAGCGCGCTGCATGACGCAGCGAACGCCAGCAACACGACGAGCGCGCGTGCACGAAAGACCATCACTGAAACCGCCAGGTGAACGCAGCCGAGGTCGGCCCCACGTCGATCGACAACGCCGCTCCGCGCCGAGCGGGCACCCTCGATGCGAGCGCGCGAGGACCGGAAACCAAGGCCGGCTCCTCGACTTCAGCTACGAAAATTCCAATCGAGATCGCGGCGACGGCCGAGACGGCGGCGAGCCCGAGGGTCACTTCGGCGGCGAGCGCGCTCACCTCTGCCCGTGAAGCCGCCGCCTGCAATTGTTCGATCGTCACGCCGTCGCCCGTGGTCGCAACGGCGCCCGGTGCCGTTCGCAGGGCATAGCCTGCGAGCACGCCTCCAACCACGCCGAGTGACAGCGCGGTACCCGCACTGACCCACATCCACGGACGCAACGGATGCGGACCGCGAGGCATAGGAGGAGGGGCGATAGGTCGCGCAGGAACCAGCGATTTTGCTAGCGATGTCTCTCGTTCACTTGCAACTTGCGCGCCCTCGACACGCTTCACCATGGCCTGAAGGCGATCCCGCTCGGCAGGGTTGCTCTCGAGCTCGAGCGCACGGCGATACATCACGAGTGCCGGCTCGAACTCACCGAGCAGCTCATGAATTTTTCCGAGGTTGAAGTAGAGCTGGCCGCCATTGGGATCGCTCGTCACGGCCTCGTCGAGCCGCACGATGGCGTCCCGATAACGGCCCTCGGCATACAGGCGTTGGGCATCATCGTGGAGGTCGAGCGCGCGTACGCAGCGCGGATTGCGAACATCGTTCGAGCAGTTCGGCCCGTCCGCCTCGGCCACGCCAACGTGGCACGTCGCACCGAACAAAACTGCCACGGAGAGGCAGGTCGATACGCGCGTTTTTCCGAGCCTCATAGCGGCGGCGAGCATATCCTTTTTTTCGCTCGCAGCCACACCGCGCACGCTAGCTTCGAGCTGTAAGCCACGACCCTGACCGACATCGAGTCCTCGAGAGGAACCCGAACACGCTGCGGCGGCAGCCTCGTGCGTGCGCTGCGCTCCGCATTCAAGGAGACGATCGCCGCCCTCCACGTGCAGACCGATGCCTTCCCGATGTTCCTTCTCATGCGAGGCGAACTGGCGCCGCTCGACGTTATCCACGGCCGAGCATAGGACGACGACGTCGCGACCAACATCGGCCCCGTGCGTGGTGAGTTTATTCGGAGAACGTACCGCTGCAGGGTTTCATCGATTGTGGCATCTTGCGCCGCATGAGCACGCGCGTTCTGTCGGGAATTCAGCCCTCGGGCGTCAAGCACCTCGGCAACTATTTCGGCGCGATTCGCCAGCACATCGAGCTTCAGGAACGGTTTGCCGGCGAGTGTTTCTACTTCATCGCGGACTACCACGCGCTGACCACCCTTCAAGACGCGCAAGCGCTCCGTGCCAGCGTGCACGAGCTCGCAGTGACGTACCTCGCGCTGGGGCTCGACCCAGAGAAAGCATTGCTCTTTCGGCAAAGCGACGTCCCCGAAGTGACCGAGCTCGCGTGGCTCCTCGCGACGGTGACGGGCATGGGTCTCCTCGAGCGCGCGCACAGCTACAAGGACAAGGTCGGCCGCGGACTCACAGCGTCGGTGGGACTGTTCACGTACCCGGTGCTGATGGCCGCGGACATTCTCATCTACGACGCAGCGCTGGTTCCGGTCGGTAAAGACCAAATTCAACATGTCGAGATGACGCAAGACATGGCGACGCATTTCAACCAAAACTACGGCCAAGGCGTTGAGCTGCTGCACCGGCCCGAATTTCGATTGTCAGAAGCGCCCTACGTGACCGGCACCGACGGCCAAAAAATGAGCACGAGCTACGGCAACACACTGCCGCTCTTCGAATCGGGCAAGAAGCTGAAGAAGCTCGTCGGCGGCATCGTCACCGACTCCACCGAGCTCGGGCAGCCTCTCACCCCGGAGCGCTGCAACGTGTTCGCGCTCTTGCGCCTGTTCGCGCCGGCCGACGATCTCGACCGCATCGACGCGTACTACCGCTCCGGACTCCGAGACGGCGAGCCCTTCGGCTACGGCCACGCAAAGCTCCTACTCGCCGAGTACATCGAACACCATTTCTCTGGCGCGCGCGTGCGGCGCGAAGAGCTCCAAGCGCACCCGGAGCGCGTCGAAGACGTGTTGCGTACATCGGCCCTACGCGCCCGAGCGACTGCCCGAGCGACCCTCGACCGATGCAAGCGCGCATGCGGATTGTTATGAGCGGCGCGATTCGCTCGAGGTTATGAGCGGCGCGATTCTATCGAGGTGAGGTCAGCGTCGGCGCTTGGGCCCGATGACGCGAAAGACCCTCGTCCCAGCGGCGTCTTCGGTCGGTGCCGCAACTTCCAACGTGTCGAGGCGCAGCACGCAAACGCGTCCGCTCGGGATCCGCACGCGCATGCCCCCCGACTCGTCGTCACCGACGACTTCACCACGCCCGAGCTGTGGATGATCGAGCCAATCTCCCGCGGCCACCTCCATCCAATACTCGTCTTCGATAGGGGCGAGACTCGCGTCGACGCGACCGAGCGGAACGACGACGGGGGCCACGCCGAAGACCGTCGAGGGAACTCCCGGCGAGGACGGGCGTGCGCCCGGCATGTCCGCATTGGCCTTACGCGAACGAAACTCCATTACCGGAGAGGCCGCCGCTTTCGGGACGGCGCGCGCACCTACGGAAGACGCTGCGGAAGGCAGCAGCGCCGCCTCGACGACGAGCAAAAGCGGCCCCGTCAGCGCAGCCACGACGCGTCCGCTATGCACCCGGCCGCCGACCAACACTTGGACATGGAGCCGCGCGATGGCGCGCTGTTCGGGGCGGACGATGTGCCCGCTCATCGACACGAGCTCGGCCCGTTCGAGCGAGAGCACTTCGGAGCCAACCTCGAGCTCAACGAGGTCCAGCGAGCCTGTCCCGCTAACGAACGCCTCGCGCCACCCGGCCGCATTCGCAAGTCCTTCGAGAGCTGCGAGCAGATCCTCGCCGGGGTCGCTCCGAACCATCCCTCGCGCGATCGCGCTCTCGTCGATGACCTGCACTGGCGGCGATAGGTATCACAGTCGCAACGCTCCCGAGCGGCTCGTTATCGCTTGACCCCCGGAGCCCCTTGGCGCTACTTCTGCGTCGGTCGACGTCAAAAGTCTCCCCGCGCGAAGATGGCGGAATCGGTAGACGCGCTGGTTTCAGGTGCCAGTGGCTTTACGGCTGTGGGGGTTCGAGTCCCCCTCTTCGCACTCTTTTTTTGACGCGTCGGCTGACGGGTGTCGTGCATAACGGCAGCCGCCAGCCGTGCTGTTGGGGCTGACGGCTGTCGTGCTGTTGGACGCCGCGCCCGGTGGTCCAGTTGCCTCATCGGATGCGTGCGTTGGGACGCTCGCGGTGCTAACAGCCGCCCGGCAGGAAGCGATGGGCGAGCGGATGACCGAATCGATTGGCGGCGTGCCAAAACACCCCGACTTTGTCGTGATCACGGGTGCGCGTGCCGTCGATCCCTCCGTCGGCCTCGACGCGGTGGTGGACGTCGTGATCGAAAAGGGGCGGATCACGCGCATCGGCCCGAATGCCGCGTCGCCGGAGCAGCTTCGGTCGGAGCGTGGCCACGTGATCGACGGCACCGACCGCTGGCTTCTGCCCGCATTCGTCGACTTACACGCCCACTTTCGGGAGCCCGGACACGAGTACAAAGAGGACATCGCGAGCGGTCTCCGCGCGGCGGCGGCTGGCGGATTTGCTCACGTGTGCTGCATGGCCAATACGCGGCCGATCAACGACACGCGTGCGGTGACGGAAATGATGGTGGCGCGCTCGCGCGAGCACGGCGGGGCGCAACTTCACCCGATCGGCGCCATCACCAAAGGACAACGCGGCGAAGAATTGACGGAAATGGCCGACCTGCGGGATGCGGGCGCGGTCGGCGTCAGCGACGACGGCGTGTGCGTGATGTCGAGCGTGGTGATGCGGCGCGCTCTCGAATACGCGCGCACCTTCGACATGCCTGTGATTCAGCACTGCGAAGATCACGGCCTCACCGCCGGCGCGCAAATGCACGAGGGCGCCGTGGCGACAAAGCTCGGCCTACGCGGCTGGCCCCGCGTCGCCGAGGACATCATCGTCGCTCGCGATCTCCTGCTCGCCGAAGCGACGGGGGCGCGGTACCACATCGCGCACGTGTCTACCGAAGGCGCGGTGCGACTCATTCGAGAAGCGAAATCACGAGGGATCCGCGTCACAGCCGAAGTGACTCCGCATCATCTGATGCTCACCGACGAGTCGGTCATCGGTTACCGCACGTACTGCAAGGTCAACCCACCGCTCCGAGAGGCGCGCGACATCGAAGCGCTCCGGGCCGCCCTCGCAGACGGGACCATCGACGCCATCGCAACCGACCACGCGCCGCACTCCCCGCTCGAGAAAGACTGCGAGATGGAGAGTGCATCGCCAGGCATGATCGGCCTCGAGCTCGTCGTCCCGGTCCTCCTCGAGCTCGTCACGAACGGTACGCTCTCGCTCGCGCGCTTCGTCGATGCGCTCACCCGCTCGCCAGCGTCGATAGTCTCGCTCGAGCCTCCACGACTCGCCGAAGGTGCGCGCGCCGAGCTCACCCTTATCGACCCCGACGTCGAACACGTCGTCACCGCGGCGTCGCTGCGAAGCAAGAGCAAGAACACGCCGTTCGCGGACCACTCCTATCGAGGGCGCGTCGAGCTCACTCTCCTGGGCGACGTGTTCGCCTTCGCGAGCGCGACAGCTTTCACCAAAAGAGGCACACGATGACTCGAGCCTGGCTCTGCTTTGCCGACGGCACGCGCTACGAAGGGGTTTCGTACGGCGCTTCTGGAACGGCGCTCGGCGAGGCCGTATTCACGACGGGCCTCACCGGCTACCAAGAGGTCCTCACCGATCCGTCGTACTGCGGCCAGCTCGTCACGATGACGGCGACGCAGATTGGCAACACCGGCTGCAACGCAGAAGACGCCGAGAGCACCGATGGCTTGCCCAAGGTGGCCGGATTCATCGTCCGCGACGCGAGCGCGGTGGCCGCCAATTGGCGTGCAACCGAGACGCTAGGCGCTTACTTGACGCGTCATGGGGTGGTCGCGATTGCAGGCGTCGACACGCGCGAGATCACGCGGCACATCCGCCACACGGGCGCACAAAATGCTGCGATCGGAACCGGCAACGCCGACGAGCTCGTCGATCGCGCTCGCGCGGCACCGAGCATGGAGGGAGCGGACCTCGTCGGGCGGGTCACACCGAGCGCGCCGTACACATGGACGGAGTCGAGCCGCGAATGGCTCGCGCTGCATGGGGTGCCCGGAGCGCCGCCTCGCGAAGCTATCCCGGAGCGCCATGTCGTCGTGATCGACCTCGGCATCAAGCGCAACATCCTACGCAGCCTCGTTGACTATGGCTGCCGAGTCACCGCCGTCCCCGCCACGACGACCGCGAGCGAGATCCTCGCCCTCGACCCCGACGGGATCTTCATCTCGAACGGCCCGGGCGATCCCGCCGCCGTCACCGCGACCATCGCCACGCTCCGCGAGCTGCTGGGCAAGCGTCCGACCTTCGGCATCTGTCTCGGCCACCAGTTGCTCGCTCTCGCGGCCGGCGCGCGCACCTTCAAGCTGAAGTTCGGGCATCGCGGGACGAACCAACCCGTGCGTGACCTCGCCACCGGCCGCGTTGAAATTACCACGCAAAATCACGGTTTTTGCGTCGATCTCGAGTCACTCGGCGGCCGAGCCCGCTCGACCCACGTTCACTTGAACGACGGCACGAGCGAGGGCCTGGTGATCGACGACGCCGACGCCTTTAGCGTACAGTACCACCCTGAGTCCGCGGCCGGTCCGCACGACTCTCTCTACCTCTTTCAGCGGTTCGTCGAGCGCATCGACAAGCAACGAGGTTTCGCGTGAGCAACACCATTCATTTCGTATCGCTCGGTTGTCCGAAGAACCGCGTCGACAGCGAGGTCATGCTCGGCGTCGCGCAGCGCGAAGGTTACGTCCACGTCGACGACCCATCGGGCGCATCGGTCATCGTGATCAACACCTGCGGGTTCATCGACGCCGCAAAAAAGGAGTCGATCGACACGATCCTCGAGATGATGGACTACAAGACTCGCGGCAGTTGCGAGCGCATCGTCGTCGCGGGCTGCCTCTCGCAGCGCCACCCCGAAGAGCTCGCGGAAGGCTTCCCCGAGGTCGATCATTTTCTCGGTTCGAGCGACATGCTCGCGCTCGGTGGCGTGCTGCGCGGAGCAAGCGCACGCATCGCCGTTGGCAACCCCGCCGATTGGTTGGTCGCGGCCGATTCGCCTCGGACTCTCTCGTCGCGGCAAGGCAGCGCGTACGTAAAAATCGCCGAAGGCTGCAATCGTAGCTGCTCGTTTTGCGTCATCCCCGACCTGCGCGGCAAGCAGCGCTCGCGTCGCATCGATGACGTTGTTCGAGAAGTCGAGCAGCTCGTCGCGAACGGCGTGAAAGAGGTCAACCTCGTGTCGCAAGATACGATCGCCTTTGGCCGTGACCTCCCCGCGCAAGAGCGCCCCGATCTCGCGGCGCTCGTTCGCCGGGTGGCTGACGTCGAAGGACTCCGGTGGCTGCGGATTTTCTACCTCTACCCTGAGAAGCTCTCCCCCGAGCTCGTCGAGCTCATCGCCCACCACCCGCGCGTACTGCCGTACGTCGACATGCCGCTGCAACACGCGGCCGACGGCATGCTCCGACGAATGAAGCGCGGGCACGGTGGCAAGCGCCTCTACGAGCTGGTCGACCAACTCCGCGGCGCGATACCGAACCTCACCTTTCGCACGGCGTTCATCGTGGGTCATCCCGGTGAGACTGCCGCCGAATTCGAAGAACTTTGCGAGTTCGTCGCGTGGGCGAATTTCGATCGCGTTGGGGTATTTCGCTACTCGGACGAAGAGAGCTGCGCAAGTCACGAGCTCGCCGGCAAGGTTCCGAAGCGCACTGCCGAGAGCCGCTACAAGAAGCTTATGGCGATGGCGCAGCGAATCGCGCGCGAACGCAACCAAGCGCTCGTCGGCAAGACCATCGAAGTCCTCGTCGAAGGCGAGAGCGACGAACACGAGGCCGTCCTGATGGGTCGGCACGGCGGGCAAGCTCCCGAGATCGACGGGCAAGTTTACCTCACGGGCACGGAGCGCCTTCCCGAACTGCCACGGGCCGGAGAAATCGTCGAGGTGCGAATAACCCAAGCGAGTGATTACGACTTGGCCGGCGAGGTCGTAGCCATGGAGCAAGCGGGCAAGGCCGTGCCTCGGCGCACGTCGCTGCGCGTACTGCCAACCGACAACCGACGCCTCTCCTCGCCGAGTTAACGCGGAGCGCCCGGTGATCGTGCCCATGCAACGAGGGTCGCGACTCGTGCTACCCTTTTGGGCAGTGGGACACCTCCGCATCCGTGCAACCCTCGCCACGCTGCTCGCGACGCTGCTCGCTACGTTGCCTTGCTGCCTGAGCCCAACGCTGCCGCTGCCACCTCCCGACGCGCCGACCAGCGTGACCGAGGACACGAGCACCACCGCGAAGCCCGACGGCACCCGTCGCTGGCTCGTCCGCGGCGCCAGCACACCAGGGTCGATCGTTCTCATTCGCAATGCGGCTACCGGACGGATCTTCGGCGTCGAAGATTTGAATCACGACGGGCGCTACACGCTGGCCGTCGAGGCGGAGACCTGCAACGTGGCCGAGGTGTGGGAGCTCTTCGGAGACGTGACCTCGGAGCGCACAAGCTTCTTGGTCGCCCCCACGGTCAACGGCGAGGTGGATGACACGAGCTGCAGCGGAGAATGAAAGCCTCCGACAGCGGCGTGGCGACTCCGCCGACGATCCTCGTGGTGGATGACGAGCCAGGCCTTCGGCAGGTGATGGACATCGCTTTGCGCCGAAGCGGATTTCTCGTTCGAGCGGTAAACGGAGCAAAAACCGCCCTTCGCGCACTTGCGGAGGTCGAGGTGCCTTACCCGCTCGTGATTACGGACCTCGTCATGCCCGATGGCTCGGGGATGGACGTGCTCCACGCCGCGCGGGCTCGCAGCGAGCATACGCAGGTGATCGTCGTGACCGCGTATTCGACCGTAGAATCGGCGCTCGATGCGATGCGCAGTGGCGCATACGACTTCGTCACCAAACCGTTCTCGCCCGCGGAACTCGCCGCACTCGCCTCGAAGGCACTCGAAAAAAATGCCGTCGTCGCGGAGAACCAACGACTCAAGGCGCAGCTCGCTTCATTCTCGCCCACGGCCCACGACGTCTTCGGTCACAACGAGGCTATGCGCCGAGTCGGGACGCTCGTCACGAAGGCCGCCGCGAGCCGCGCGACCGTGCTCATCACCGGCGAGAGCGGTACCGGCAAGGAGCGGGTCGCCCGATTGCTCCACGAGCAGAGCGACCGCGCCCGAGGGCCCTTCTGCGTCATCAACTGCGGCGCGTTACCCGAAGCCTTGATGGAGAGTGAGCTCTTCGGCCACGAGAAAGGTTCGTTCACCGGCGCGACGAGCGCGGCTCTCGGACTTTTTCGCCAGAGCGATGGCGGCACGCTTTTGCTGGACGAGATAGGCGAGCTACCGGTCCTTTTGCAGGTGAAGCTCCTCCGCGTGCTGCAAGAGCGCAAAGTGCGGCCGGTAGGCAGCGCCATCGAAGTTCCGGTCGACGTGCGCGTACTCGCCGCGACCAACCGCGATGTCGAAGCCGATGTCGCCGCCGGAATGTTTCGCACCGACCTCTACTACCGCCTCAATGTCATTCGAATCACGTTGCCGCCGCTCCGGGAGCGCACCGGAGACGCGCGACGTCTCGCCGAGCACATGGTCGTTCGATTCGCCGATGAGCTTCGCAAGCCGATTCGGGGGCTCACGCCGGCCGCACTTCGGGCACTCGATGGCTACGCGTTTCCCGGCAACGTGCGCGAGCTCGAGAACATGATGGAGCGCGCCGTCGCACTCACCTCAAGCCTCACGATCGACATCGACATGCTGCCCGACCACCTCGCGGGACCTCCGGGTCGCAGGGCGAGCTTGCTCGAGCTGCCGCCCGAAGGGATGCGACTCGACGAGGCGCTCGCCGACGTGGAGCGCCGCCTCCTTCAGCAGGCGCTCGAGCGGAGCGATGGCGTCCGAAAGCATGCAGCCAAGCTGCTCGGCATCTCGTTTCGTTCGATCCGGTATCGTTTGGACAAACTCGGCATCGCCGCCGCCGAAGACGACGAAGACGGGACGGAGGAACCGGGCATTGAAGGCGACGGCCAAGGCTAAGGCCGTACGCTCTTCGCGGCGAGAGTTCAGCGTCGGCTTGCAATTTGCTTGTCCGCAGGTGCTATTCTAAAAAACTCCGTCCCTTCGACCGTTTTCCTCGCTATGGCAAGCTCCCGCAGCTCCCGACACGCTAGGCGCCCCTCCTCGCATCGCCGAGGACGCGGCTCCGGCGGCGAGCAGGGCTTCACGTTGGTCGAGCTGATGGTGGTGATCGCGATCGTCGGCGTGATGGCGGCGTTGGGGGTCTTCGGCATTCGCAGGTTCCTCACCGCAGGGAAAGCGCGCGCCGACGCGGATGACGCGATGCTCGGAATGGCCACGGCGATTCGCACCTATTACGACCGGAACCGCGGGTACCTCGACTGCTCCAGCGACTACGATGACTTCTACCCGAGGAAGCCAAACGCAAATAAACACGTGCTGAACGACACGTCCAACAGCGACCAAAGCTGCTGGTCGCTCTACGGCTATCGCATGGGCCCGACCTACATCTCCTTCGCCGTGCGTGCGGGGACCAAGAGCGACACCCCGCCCAATCCGTCGTGGCTGACCATCACCTACCCGAAACCGAAGGAACCGTGGTTCGTGCTCGTCGGAACGATGGACCTCGACGGGGACGGCGTGTACGCGCGTTATGTCACCTCCTCGTTTTCACCCGGCGTCATCCATCGCACCAACGAAGGCGAGTGAGCTCGATGGTCGATCGCCCAGCCCCCAACGGCGACGAAAAACGGCACCGAGCTTGAGCCCGAGTGCCAAAAATTGTCACCCCTCCCTTCCGAGGGGACAGAAATCCGGCAAATTGTGGCCAACCAGGGCTGGCATGTGATTCGCTTAGGCTGCAGCAGGTCTTCGCTCCCGCAGTCCCAAGTCATGCCCTCAACTCGCCCAACCCAGTGCACCCGCCGGACCCGTGTCCGAGGCTTCACGCTGGTCGAGTTGCTGGCCGTCGTGGCGATGATAGGCGTGCTGGCGGCCCTCGCGCTGGTCGGATTCAAGAAATTCATGAACTCGACCCGCACCGCCGATGCCCGCGCGATCATCGGCGCGATCCGCATCGCGGAAGAGTCTCACCGCGCTGAAACACTGAGCTACCGCAGCTGCGGCGCCTCCCTCACGGACTGGTATCCGGCAGCTCCGACCGGGAAGAAGCGCGCGTGGGGCGGCTGGTCCTCGCATTCGCGTTACGACGATTGGCGCATTCTGAACGTGACCGCGGATTCGCCTACGACTTTCGGTTTTGCTATCGTCGCGGGTGCCCCAGGCGATAAGCCCCCGAACACCAACACGAGCCTGAAGACGACCTGGCCAAGCCCGACAACGGAGCCTTGGTATGTCGTTCAAGCCGCAGGTGACGCGGACGGAGACGGCACCTTCTCCTACCTCGTCTCGTCGTCGTTTAACGGGGAAATTTACGTCGAAAACGACACGGAGTGAACGGACCCACCGAGCGTATGTCCCGGCGTCTCCAGCGCCATCAAAAACCCACCACACCCACTACTTCCAACCGATTCATCGAACCGAAATCACCAAAGGTAACCGAAACATGAAAACCAAATCCAACCTTATGAAGCGTGGTTTCACGCTGGTCGAGCTCATGATCGTCGTCGCGATCATCGGCGTCCTCGCGGCACTCGCCATCTACGGCGTGCGTCGTTACCTCGCGAGCGCGAAAACGTCGGAAGCGAAGAACACCCTCGGTGCCGTCTCGCGTAGCGCAGCGGCGGCGTTCGAGCGTGAAAACGCCAAGTCCGAGGAGCTCGCTGAGGGCGCCGAATCGGCGACGGCGAGCCACGTCCTCTGCTCGACGGCGACCACCATTCCGGCCACCGTGCCGAAAGGGAAGAAGTACCAGCCGAAGACGACCAACGGCTCCGACTTCGACTCGGGCGACATGACCTCGGGCTGGAAGTGCCTGAAGTTCAACATGACCCAGCCGATTTACTACCAATACCAGTACACCTCGGGCGCAGTTGCGACCGGCTCGTCCAACCCCGCCAAATGCGACGCGGCTCCCTGCTACGAAGCGATGGCGACCGGCGACCTCGACGCCGACGGCGTGCTGAGCCAGTTCTCCCAGACCGGCAAGGTCGCGAACGGCGAGCTCAAGAAGGCGAGCCAGCTCTTCCTTCAAGACGAGTACGAATGAGCCCCAGCTACCCTGCCAAAGCGTCGACTACCCTTCGGAAGAGCTAACTGCGCTTGGAAAGTAAGGCCGTTGACACAAGCTCGACTGCCTTACTTTTATGTGGCCCACTTCAGGGCCTTCCACCGCCCTCACAATTTCTCGGAAAACGCTTGACCACTACCCCCGTTAGAGTCGGGGGGGGGGAGCCTGTTTTGGTACGTAAACAAAGCCACTTCAACAAGTACACGCGGCGTGGTTTCACGCTGGTGGAGCTGATGATCGTCGTCGCGATCATCGGGGTCCTCGCGGCACTCGCCATCTACGGCGTGCGTCGTTACCTCGCGAGCGCGAAAACGTCGGAAGCAAAGAACACCCTCGGTGCCATCTCGCGTAGCGCCGCGGCTGCCTTCGAGCGTGAAAACGCCAAGTCCGAGGACATCGCTGAGGGCGCCGAATCGGCGACGGCGAGCCACGTCCTTTGCGCGACGGCGACCACCATCCCGGCCACCGTGCCGAAAGGGAAGAAGTACCAGCCGAAGACGACCAACGGCTCCGACTTCGACTCGGGCGACATGACCACGGGCTGGAAGTGCCTGAAGTTCAACATGACCCAGCCGATTTACTACCAATACCAGTACGCGTCGGGCGCGGCTGCGACCGGCTCGAGCAACCCGGCCAAATGCGACGTGGCCCCATGCTACGAAGCCCTGGCGACGGGCGACCTCGACGCCGACACCGTGCAGAGCCAGTTCTCCCAGACCGGCAAAGTCGCGAACGGCGAGCTCAAGAAGTCGACCCAGCTCTTCCTTAAAGATGAGTACGAATGAGGGTCGACTAAGCTAGTTTTCTGAACGACCAAGTACGCTTGGGTGGAAAGGCGGTCGGCGCAAGCTCGGCCGCTTTACTTTTTTTGTGGGCCCCTTGCGGCCTTCCCTTGCTAGAACCAACTCTGTTCGATGGGCCGAAACTGGAGCGCACCCGAGGTCGCGGTGGCAATTGCCGTCGGCGGCAGCTTGCTGTTGGTCGCCGTCCCAGCCTTCGTGAGAAACCTGAGTTTTTCAAAGCTGAGTGAACCCGTCGAGGGGCTCGATCGCTTGGTGACCGCCGCGATCGCTTACTCGGACGGTCGACCGGCCAATCTCAGCTTCCCCCCATCCGCGCCGCTGACTCCGGAAAAGGTTGCTCGCGGCGTCGAGCAACGCGACCCCGACGATGCGTGGGAGCACCTCACGTGGCGGGCGCTCGACTTTGGCTTCGATGCGCCCCATAGCTTCGCGTTTCAGTTCGACAGCGCCTACGACGCCCCATCCGGTACCTCGCGGTTCGTCGCCACCGCGCACGGTGACCTCGACGGTGACGACGTGCTGTCGACCTTCGAGGTGCGAGGCGAGCGCGGGGCGAACGAACGTGCGCGCGTCGTACCCGGTATGTTCGTCGATCGGGAGGTGGAGTGAGGTTCGGTCCGCTGCGTGAGCTCAGCGTGCTCGCGGGGTTGCTCGGTGCGGCGCTCGGGTTCGTATCGTCGGCGCGGGCGGAGCTCGGCCGCGTGAGTGCACGCGTGCGAGACGGCGAGGACGTCTACCTGCTGCCGCCGAGCCACCAATTGAAGGTCTTGAGCCTCGGCTACGACGCCGCTCTGGCGGACGTTTTGTGGGCGCATACGCTGGTCACTCAGGGGCTTCACCTGACGGAACGGCGGCGCTTCGACAACGTGACGCGCCTCTACGGTGCCATCAACGAGCTCGCTCCAGATTGGCGCACCCCGTACTTGATGGCGGACGCGCTCATCACCCTGCAGACCGTGCCGGTCGGATTCGAAGAAGTCGCCGCGACGCGCGTGATCCTCGAGCGCGGAGTGAAGCACCGCCCACTCGACGCTGAACTGTGGCTAAACCTTGGGCAATTCGTGACCTACACGGCACCCGCCAGCCACATGGACGACCACCCCGACCTCATTCCGGTCTGGCGCGAACAAGGGCTGCGCTACTTGGAGCGGGCGGCCGAGCTCGGTGCCGACAGCAACATCGGTTGGCAGGCGCTGGGTGGAGCATCGCGGCTGCTGCGAGCGGGCAACCGCGAGGCGGCGATTCGCTACTACACGAAACAATACGCCATTGCCGAAGATCCCGAGCTGCGATCCACGATTGAGCGACGGCTCACAGCGTTGCTCGGCGAGCGCGAGAAGGGCCGGGTTATCGCGCGGCGCAAGGCCTTCGACGCGTTGCGCGACGCTGAGTTTCGATGGCTCGGCTCCGATGAAGGTGTCCTGATGCTCCTCGGCCCGCAGCTCCGCGCCGAATGCGTTGGCGGGGGAAACACCACGCCCGGGTGCGCGACCACCTGGCGTGAGTGGTCGCGTCGTCAGCGAGCCCCAACAAGCGAGGAGTGAACGCGCCGAGTTTCCTCGGGAAAACGCGACTCAATCATTCGTCGGCGGCCGGCTTCTTCTTCTTCTTGGGCTTCTCGTCGCCACCTTTGACATCGAACTTCACCGTGACCGTCGCGGCCTTGCCGGCGGCCACGCTGACGCCGCGCGACTGGATGCCGAAGTCCTTGTGCTTGAAGACGACGGTGTGGCTTCCAGCCGCCACCCGGACGCCCGTGACCGGCGTCTGCCCATGCGGGCGCCCGTCGATCAGCACGCTCGAAGGAGGCAAGGAGTTCGCGTTGATGGTGCCGAAATCGGCCGCGGCTGGCCCCACGGTAGGCGGAGGCGCGCTCGCCCCTGCGACGGTCGGCGCTACGGGCACTGCGGCCGTGGCGGCGTCATTCTTGTCGAGCTTAATCTCGACGGTCGCAGTCCCCTTGCCGTCTTCGAAGACGATCACCTGTTCGAAGTCGCTGTAATCCTTCAGCGACGCCGTGAGCGTCCACTTGACGGTCGTGTCGAGCTTCTTTTCGACCTTCTCGCCACCGAAGGCGAGCACGGTGTCCGGCTTGCCGTCCTGCTTGAGCTTCACCGCAGCGCCCGCCGTCGCGAGCTTGAACGTGACGAGGACCAGCTTGAATGGCAGCTTCACGTCGTCGAGGCTGAAGGTCTTGCCGGCCTCGAGTTCGACGGTCTTCTCGAGCTTGCCGTATTTGTCGCCCGCAGCCTCGAAGCGCAACGTGACCGACCCGGGCTTCAGGTCTTTCAGTTCGAGTGGGAGCGTCCCTTTTTCTTGACCATCAACGAACACCTTCACCTTTTCGGTGAGGGAAGTCTTCAGCGCGAGGGCCGCAGGGGGAGCCCCTTCAACGGCGTGCCCCGAGGCGACGGGCGCCGAGTCGGGCGACGCGCCACCGACGGTGAGCTGAATCTCGAGCTCGCTTTCCGATGAGCCGCCCTTCACCTCGACCGAGCCTTGACCCACGAGCGCTCCGGAGGCGACGCGGATCTCGCGCTTGCCCCGATCGACGTTTTTCACGCGGCACGGAGTGAAGGTACAGACCTGCTGGCCATCGACGAATACCTGAGCGGTATCGACGGGCTTGCCCTGGTGCACGACCCGAACGACGAGCGTCCCGGGCCCGGAGCCGCGCAGCCACAGGAAAGCCGCGAGGGCAACCACGAGCGCCGCCACAAGACCAAGCCAAACATTCGTGCGGGACGGAGAGCTCGCCACCGACGCCGCGGCAGGGGCCGGAACCGATGGGGACCAGGTCGGAGTGGGCGCGCGCCCGAGGGTCGACGAGGAGGGGGGCGCCGGCGCGGAATCGAAGCTCACCGCGTTGCCGATTTCGCGCGGAACGGGCGCAGGCCCGGGGATCTTCGGAAGTCCGTCGAACGGAATCGAGGGCATCACGCTGACGGCCGGTGATGAGGCGTCAACCGAAGAGGCGGAAGCCCCGCCAGGGGCCATCGGCGCGGGTCGATTCGAGTTGGCCAGGAGGGCGGACATCGCGCTGAAGTCGGGCCGGCGGCCACCCTCGTCGATGCGCTTCATGTGCTCACCGGCGAGGTTGCCGAAGAGCTCTTCCGCGTGGCTTCGACCAAACACCGAGGTCGACTCTTCTTCGTCGTCCCACGCAAGGCCTTCGCCTTCTTCCTCGAGTGCTGCCGCCGACACAAGCTCTGCCGGAACGGATTGCGCTGCCTCTTCGGAGTCGGAGTCGGAGTCGGGAACGATTTGAAGGAACGCGCCGAGTGCCGGCGGGGCCGTAGGCGAGAGCGGATAGGGTTGGGCCCCCAGTGTGGATGAAGGCAGTGTGGATGAAGGCGCCGCCGCGGGTTCGTCCCCCATCATCAAGCGTTGGAGGTCCTCCTTCGACGGACGGCGCAGCTCGGTCGTGAGCTCGGGATTGATTTCCGACTCGAACGTCAGGATCGGCGACGGGGGGGAGGAAACAGGCCTTCGCGAAGGCGCGGGCAGCGACGGTTTCGGAAGCGAAGCCGGCGGCGTGGCGTCGGCTTCGCTGAGCGGCGCGGCCATGCCGAGCATGGTCTTCTTCGCGGGCGGAAGGTTCGCCGGCGGGAGACTTCGGGGGGCATCGGATGCCGCCGCAACGCTTGCGACATCGGACTCGATCGACGGCTCCGCCGCGATAGGAGCGAGGCTCTTTTTTTTCTTCGTCAGCCCCTCGAAGACGTCGAGGTCGCTGCTTTTTTCGTCAGACATCGTCGTTTCGGCTCCGGTATGCTTAAGCGAATCACACTACTCGCATTGCCCAACGACTGAGTAGCGAATTCAGGATTTTGCCCGCAACCGCCGTACCTGTGGGGGTTCACGGGTCTTTCGGCTTTTTGAAGTAACGGATTCTGCGGGATTGGAGCGGGTACCATTTGTCGAAGGGCACGATCGGCGTGTCCTCGAAAACGCGCCGCGACCCCGGGCCTGGCTGGCGACGCAACACCACGGCGTCCCCTTCGGGAAGCCGCGCGGCCTTCAGGCTGACGTCGGTGTCCCCGCCAAGGAGGACCTGCCACGGCGCCGCGAGTGGCACGCTATGGGAACTCCCGAGCTTCGCAAGGAACGCCTGAAAGTCGGCAATCGGTAGCGGCCCCACATGCGACTCGACGAGCTCGACATAGACGAGCATGCCGCTTTCGTCTTCCACTCCGAGCGCCGCCACCGCGCCATTGGTCGTCGTACCGCTCGCGAGCCGCACCGAGCCCGCCACCGTCGCCTCCGGCCCAAGCGCGAACGCGCCCGGCGAGAACCAAAGCGACGGCACCTCGGCCGACGACTTTCCGGGTGCGAGAGCGCGGAGCACGACGCCCAACGACCGCTGTCCATCGCCACCAACCGAGGCCGGCTTGCCCTCCCGTGCGAGCATCCGCGGGTCGAGTCGCAGCACGACGGCGCGGCGGTTTCCGAACGGCACTTCGGTGCGCGCGAGGGCGTACGGGTAGCCTTGCTGGGGCAATCCCTTCGTCTCCCAGACGCCGTCTCCCGCTTTGGCTCCGGGCACCACGAGAGGCTCGCCTGGCAGCAGGTGACGGAGGGTCAGATAAAAGTAGTCCCGCCCTTCTCGCTTGATGTAGCGCGGAAAATTCATCAGGCCCATGCCGCGAATCAGCCGTCGCGCACGGAACTTCCACCCGTCGATGTCGGGCACGTCGCCTTCACGCTCCCACTCGTAATCGAGTGCGCGACCGAGCGTGCCGACCTCGCTCTCGGGACCCACCTTGTAGAACTCGAGTCCGCTGTGGCCCGCGTTCATGTCGAGAGCCAGTCCGTAGTGGCAGCGCGTTTGAATCATCGCGCGGGCGAGCGCCTCGGGAGCGAGATCGGCGCCGTAGAAGTACGCGACGAAATTCTCCTGGGTCTGGCACATGCCTGTGCGCACAGTGTGAGTCTTGTCCTCCCAATCGGCGGGCGTGCCGCCCCACCAACTGCGATGGTACGGGTTGAACTTTCCGTCGATCACCATCGGCGTCATGTTCTGCCGGTACGAGATCATGTCGGCCGGAATGGCGGGGTCCTCTGGCCAGGTTCCAAAGCCGGTGCTGCCGTCACTGAGCTCGGCGACCGTCGCGGCGTACGGTTTTGGCGGGAGGTACACGACGCCGTCGCTCATCATTCCGAACTCGCCGTGCAGTGCCTGGAAGCCCGCGTTCATGGCGGCGCAAACGCGCTTGAGCACCGTCGGCTCCCGCGGAATCGCTCCCGGTCCCGTTGCCCCCGTCGCGCTCTTCGGCTCGGCGATGCCTGCCATCGTGTGGAGCTGCACGAGCCTGGGGTCCCAAAGTGCGATGAAAACGACGCTCGTTTTTCGCGTTGGGTCGGGTCGAATAAACGTCGTGACGAACGTCGGAGGCAAGCCGGGCAAGGACTGGATGAACGGATCGTCGGGCTTTGCCTGCCACGTGCCTTCATTCTTCAATGACGGCGTGACCGTGGGCTCGAGCGGCGGCGGCGGAAAGCCGATGTCGGGATCGACCGGGACCACCCGTGACGCGTCCTCGAGCGAAGGCTCGCCGAGATCCTTCGCGATGTCCTCGGCGGCCCCCTTGTCGGTTCCGACAGCCTCCTGGCCGGATTTGACGACATCGAGCAGCGAAAACGCGATCGCTTTGACGTATTGCATCGCTTCGTCGCCGACCTCGGACCGCACGCGATCGACCGCCCACGTGACGAGGTTGCCGGGCGTGGTCTCGGGTACGAGCTGCGCCCCGAGAGACTCCGGAACTTCGGTGGGGTGTTCGAGCGACACGTCGAGTGCGCGCCCATCCGCGACGATGCGCAAGACGCGGTCGGTGATAGCCAGCGTGACGGTCTTCGGCTCGGGCACGAGGGCGTACGCGTAGCGCGCCACACCGGACAGGCGACCGGTCTCTTGCAATCGCGTGAGCGCACCCTGCATGCGTTCGAGGCGCGTCCAGCCGGTCCGCGCGGAGGGCGGCTCGCCATCGAGATCGAACAAGCGAATGGAGCCGCTCGGCTCGGCGTAAGCAAAACGGGTTCCTCGACCGACCGGACGCGGCTCATCGACGGCGGTCGTGTCGCTCACGTCGTGGGCTCGACCGACGGACAAGAGCACGCCTTCCGGCGAGAGCCTCGCCTCCGCCACGTAGATGTCGTGCGGCTCCTCGCTACCGCTGCGAGCTCGCGCGACGACCGCGACGCTTCCCGTAGCGGCGCGCCACGTCGAGATGGGGGGTGGGTCGAGCCAAACGACCCCGTCAGCGTCGAGCTCCAGCCCTTGCCGAGCGAACGCGTGCGCGAGTGCGGCATTGCGATTCGGTCCACTCGACGACCGCGCGCGGGCCGTCGTCACGCCGGCGGCGACGCATGCCGCGAGGGCGACAACGCCCCATGCCGGTTTTCGCTGCCAGGCCATCGTCTTTGCCGGTTAGCACGACAGGCACGTCGGCCGCAAAGTTACGGCCGCTTCCGTCACGCCGCGCCGTTACTTTAGCTTCGATTGGCAGCCGAGAATGATCGTGATCGTCGTGCCTTTGGCAGCCTTGTAAACCTCGCAGGCTGGACCAAAAAGCTGGATCTTCGACTGCGAGGCATCCGTGTAATCCCAGCCGTCGACGTGGCTCGAGTCCTTCAAGACCTCGTTCGGTCCCATCGGTGTATCGACGGTGACGTTGACGAGGTTCGGGTCGACATCCTCGCCCTCCGGCACCTCAAAAACGCAATCGGCGACGCTGCCGGCGATCGCGCCGAGGACCTCGGCGAGTTCCTTCTCGAAGTTCGCGGTACCGATCTGGTAATGGCAGTCACCGGCGTTCGCCGAGCAGCCCGGAGCTTTCGGGGTTTGGCCGTTCAACGCGAGCTTCGAGAGCGACTCGCTTGCCTCTTCGCTCCCGGGCGAGCCAATCACGAACGTCTTGACCGAAGGCGAACCGTTGGCCGCCACTGCGGCTTCATTTTCGATCGCCGCCAGGTCACCGCACTCGGTCTGCATCGCGGGTAGCGCTAAGAATGCGGGCTCGGCGGTGTTCGGGACGCCATCGGTGATCAGCAGCACGAAGCGCTGCCCCGGCGTCTGGAACGCCTTGACGATGGCGTAAGCGTTCTTCAGCGCGTGGAGCGTAGGCGTCCCGCCGTCCGGGTCGTTCTGGTTCAACCACGACGCGATCGCAGGCGCGTTCTCGGTCAGCGCCTGAATGTTCACGACCGGTTGCGTGTCGATGTCCTTGCAGCCCATGTCGGCGAGCAAAGCCGCGCAGCCTGGCGCGGCGGGATCCAAGAAGCAGAGCGACGCGCCCTGACTGTTGAACTTCCCGGCCGGAAACGGCAGGAGGCCGACCTGCAGCGAGGGGCTCGCGACCTCCAGCATGTGTTTGACGGCCGCCACGGTGGCGTCCCACTTCGACGGACCGTTGTTGCCACTCGGCGGGTCCGCCATGCTCCCGGACTTGTCGAGCAAAAGGAGCATAGCGCCAGGTATTTCATTGCCCACGGTGCTCTTGCCGCACTGCATTTCACTCCCGGTCGACGTCTCCCCCGAGCCGAGGTTCGAGCCCGTCGAGAGGGTAGCGCCGGTCCCCGAGAAGTTGCCGCTCGCTTCACTCGAGCCCGAGAACTTGCTGTTGTTGGAGGCGGAACATGCGGCGAGACAGACCGCGAAGGCAAAACCGGAGCGAAGGTGTCGTATGCGCATAAGCGAGCCTGAGGCAGAGGGTTGGCCGCCGGCACACGCGCCCGCGACCCTGAAAGACTCCCTAGAATACCCGCGTTTGTGCGCTTGCGCCTGGCCAAAAGTGCTAGAGCCGCCGAGATGCCCAACGATGTCAGGGACAATGCCCGGCTGCCATTCGACGCGGAGCGGGTACGCGCCGTCGCTCGCCTGGCCAGGCTCGAGCTCGCCGACTCCGAAGTCGACCGCTTGAGCCAGGACCTCGGTCGCATCGTCGCGCTCGTAGCCACGCTCCCCGACGAGGGCGGCGCGCACGACGACGAGACGGAGCTGCCGCCAACGGTCCGCGCGATCCCACCGATGCCGCTGCGCCGGGACGAGCGCCGCACCTCACTCGACCGAGCCCTCGTGCTCGCCGAGGCCCCGCGCGCGCTCGACGGCGGATTCGCGGTCCCGACCTTCGTCGATGAGGGGTAATGGACGTCCTCTGGCAATCGATTCCCGACATCGCCAAGCGCGTCGCGGAGGGTGACGTAAGCGCGACGGAGCTTTGCGAGGCCTCGCTCGCGCGGATCGCGGCCATCGACGACGGCCACGGCGCGTTCCTGTCTGTCGCCGCCGACTCGGCTCGCGCGGCTGCCCGAGCGGTCGACGAGCGCCGGGCTCGCGGCGAGACGCTGGGTCCGCTCGCAGGCGTACCCGTGGCAGTGAAAGACGTATTGTGCACCGCCGACCAGCCCACGAGCGCCGGCTCGAAGATCCTGATGCGCGACGGGCGAGCCTGGCAACCGCCCTACGACGCGACGAGCGTCGCGAGGCTCCGACAGGCAGGAGCGGTGCTTGTAGGAAAAGCGAACTGTGACGAGTTCGCGATGGGCTCATCGAATGAAAATAGCGCATTTTTCCCTGCAAAAAACC
The DNA here is from genome assembly GCA_947475525.1 of Polyangiaceae bacterium. Taxonomy (GTDB): domain Bacteria; phylum Myxococcota_A; class Polyangia; order Polyangiales; family Polyangiaceae; genus SYFR01. Next base: position 126,545 of record CANJMI010000007.1, read on the forward strand.
CCTGGGACCGCACGCGCACCCCGGGAGGCTCATCCGGCGGAAGCGCCGTCGCCGTAGCCGCCGCGATGACACCGGGCGCCCTCGGAACGGATACCGGCGGCTCGGTGCGGCAACCCGCGAGTTTCACCGGCACGGTCGGTGTGAAGCCGACCTACGGACGCGTGTCGCGCTACGGCGTGATCGCGTTTGCCTCCAGCCTCGACCAGGTCGGGCCGTTCGCGCGGGACGTCCGAGGCGCCGCCGCGCTGCTCCAAGCGATCGCCGGACCCGACCCGCTCGACCCAACCTCGCTCGACCGCGCGGTTCCGGACTACCTCGGCGCATGCGAAGGTAGCGTGCGCGGCCTGCGCATCGGAGTGCCCGAAGAATACTTCACCGAAGGCCTCGAGCCCGAGGTCGATGCCCAGGTGCGCGGCGCGCTCGCTCACCTCGCATCCGAAGGCGCGTCGCTGCATCCGATTGGCCTCCCCCACACGAAGCACGCCGTCGCGACGTACTACGTCGTCGCATGTGCGGAGTGCTCCTCGAACCTCGCGCGCTTCGATGGCATTCGCTTCGGTGGGCGGGCAAGCGTCGAGCGCGACCTCGCCGCCGCAACCGCTGCGACACGCGGAGCCGGCTTCGGCGCCGAGGTGAAACGCCGCATCATCCTTGGCACCTACGTGCTGTCCGCGGGCTACTACGACGCCTACTACCGCCGGGCCCAGCGCGTGCGCGCCGCGATCGCGCGCGACTTCGAGGCCGCGTTCGCGGTGGTCGATGCGATTGCCACACCGGTCGCCCCGACGGTGGCCTTTCCACTCGGTTCGCGCGCCGATGACCCGCTCGCGATGTACCTCGCCGACATCTACACCCTGCCCGCAAGCCTCGCCGGGGTCCCCGCATTGAGCGTGCCGTGCGGCCTCGGCCAGAAGAGCCGCCTCCCCATCGGATTGCAGCTCATCGCCCCTCACTTCGAAGAAGCCCGCCTCTTCACGCTGGCACGCGCCGTCGAGCGTACCGCGCCGGATGCAGGCGCTCGGCCCCCCGCATCATGAGCATCGCCTGCTCCGCCGTTTGCCCCGAGCATGCCGCGGGCCTGTCACAACTCTTTGTTGCCGCAAATTCAACGTGTTTTTGCAGGTTTTGGGGCTTCGAAGGCGACGACAACGCCTGGCAACTTCGCTGCGGTACCGAGCCTGCTGCGAACCGTAGCGAGCTCGAGGACGAGGTCACGACCGGTCGGTCGATGGGGGTTGTGGCGATGGATGGCGAGCAGGTCGTCGGCTGGTTGAAGCTCGCCCAAGTCGGTGCGGTCCCGAAGATGTTCGCGCGGCGCCTCTACCGCGCAGAGCCGTGGTTCCGCAGTGCGCGCGAAGGCGTATACGTCGTCGGATGTGTGCTCGTGCACCCGTCGTATCGGCTACGCGGTGTTGCCCGAGCGCTGATCGGCTGCGCACCTCACACGGCACGCGCCTACGGAGCCCGCGCGCTCGAGGCCCTGCCGCGCCGACTCGCCCCCCCCGTCCGTGACGAGTCGCTGTGGAACGGCCCGCTGTCTTCGTTCGAAGCCGCCGGGTTCGTTCAGGTTGCGGGTATCGATGGCTACCCGATCCTTCGGGTCGAGCTATGACGCGATTCGCCGTACTCGTCGGGCTGCTCGTCGCGAACTGCACGTGCACGAAGGGGGAGACGCCGTCGACCGAGGGCCAACCCCCCGTGGCGCTCGCGGGACCCGAAGGCTGGGCTCTAGGCGCGGATTCGGGGCGCTTCCCGATCGTGCTTCCGCCACCGTGCACGCTCGCAGAACCCGTGTGGACGAGCGTCGTCGCGGGGCGGACCGAGTTCGTTGCGGCGCCGGATCTCCTCGGTGAGCTCATGGTCCGGAACGGACCGCAACAGCATGAAACCATGGGTCGGATGCGCATGGCGCTCGGGCAGGCAGACGTCATAGCGTGGGCGATCCCGGCGAACTCTTCGCATGTTGCGGCGATGGGGTCACCGTGGATGCTCGTCGGCAGCACGCTCGATCGCACGGCGGTGTGGCTGCAGCGGGCTCCGGGCACAGCACACGAGACGTTGACCCGAGGCGAAGGTCTCGAGGTCGCCGCGTCGCGCTGCCAAGACGCCCACTGCGCGGTCCTCGTCCGCTCCGCCGAAGCGCAGGATGGCGCGCGTGAGCACACGGTTTATTTGGGCGATGCGAACGAGGCGACGGGCCAATGGCGCCGCGTCGAGTTGTCGAAGGGGGTGGTGAGCACGCGCCTCGCATCGATCGACCGCGTCGAGAGCGACAGCGCGGTCGTCGCCCTCGATGTCGGCGGCGGCGTCGAGTGGCGGCGCATCGGTCGCGAAGCTTCCCGCGTAGTCGCGACACTTGCATTGAACGAGGCACCGTTGGCGAGTGCGTTCGGGCCCGACGACACGGCGTGGGTCGCGGCAACCCCGAGCCGCGGACCGGATGGCCTCGACAATGGCGGACTGCGCATCGCGAGCTCACGCAGCGCAGCCGTCGAGCTGCGGGCGCCCACGAAAGCGACCCGCGTGACGCTCCATCCCGTCGGCACCGCCGCGGTCGTGTGGTGGCTCGCCCCGCGGGCCTCCGGCGGCGAGCAACGTTTGCTCCACGCGGCGGTCGTGTCGGGAGGACGCGCCGTCGGCCCTATCGCTATCGCCGCCGAAGCCGACGACGTCGCGTTCTCCGCACACGGCGAGCGCATCGATGTCTGGGTGCAGGACGACGGTTCGGTGACCTACGCGCAGGTGCGTTGTGTCGTCGGCACGGCGCCTCCCCCTCTCTTGCGAGAATCCACGCCATGAGCCGCCGCGATAGCCTGCTGCACGGAGTCCTTATCGTCGACAAGCCGCAGGGCATGACGAGCCACGACGTCGTGCAACGGCTCCGCCGAATTGCGCGAACCTCGCGAGTCGGCCACGCAGGGACGCTCGATCCGATGGCCACGGGGGTGCTCGTCGTGATGATCGGCGAAGGGACCAAGCTTGGGCCGTACTTGACCGCGGAGAACAAACGTTACGAAGCCCGCGTGCAGCTCGGCCGCGGGACGGACACCCTCGACGCCGAAGGGCAAGTGACGGAGCAAGGCCCACTGCCGGACTGGTGGCCAGAGGCGCGACAAGAGCCGCTCGAGCACGCGCTCGACATCGAACGTTGCCGCACCGAGCAAATTCCGCCTGTTTATTCGGCGATCAAGATCGGCGGAGAAAGCTCCCATGCCCTCGCACGACGCGGCGAAGCGCTCGAGCTCGCGGCCCGGCCCGTTCGCGTCGCCTCGCTCGTCACGGTCGCGACCGATGCGGAAGGCTGGGTGGACCTCACGCTCGACGTGTCGAAGGGGTATTATGTACGCTCTCTCGCCCGCGACCTTGGCGTCTCGGTCGGCTCTCCAGCGCACTTGACCGCGTTGCGTCGCGCAGCCAGCGGCAGGTTCACTCTGGAGCACGCCGAGACCCTCGCTGAGTTCGAGCGAACGCCATCGAAGCTCACCGAACGACTGCTGCCGGTTCACGACGCAGCCGCGCTCGCCCTCCCACTCGCGCGCTTGACGACGGACGGCGTCGTCCGAGCCCGCCAAGGCAAGCGCCTCGCCGACGATGACTTCACGGAGCTCCCCGAATCGGTCGGTGCGTCGGCATGGCTCGACCCAACCGGAGCTCTGGTGGCTGTCGGCCATCGCGACGGCGAGGCCCTTCGAATCTTGAGAGGCTTCTTTTAGCGCCCGAGGCCCCGATTGCGCGCGGCGCGGTGGCGGATTACCATCGTCCATCCAAGGTTGGGCGCCCGGTGCCCACGAAGCCAGTTGACAGACCCTACATTCTCATCATTTTGGTCGTTGTTTGTGGGGGGCGTAGCCACCTTGACCGCGGCAGTGTTCACCTGCGCCGACACCGCCCTCACCTCCCTCTCGGACACTCGCCTTGCCGCGAGCGTGATCGAAGCCACGGGACGTTTCCAGGTCGCGTTGAAGCGCGTCGAAGCGAGTCGGCGTGACGTGCAGGCGCGCTACCTGGCGGGCCGCGTGCTCTCCGTGAGCGCGGTTGTCGGCAGTTCGGTCGTACTGATCGAGCACCTCGACGCCGCTCCGACCACGAAAATGCTCTTGGCCGGCGCGGGGCTTTTCACGTTGACGGCGGTGCTTCAGACGGCGGCCGCAGCAGGACGTCTCCTCGCGGATGCGGTCGTGCCGCGAATCGCTCTCGTGCTCTATCCGTTCGAGTTCGCGCTGGCCCCGCTCGCCCTCGTGACTGCGGCCATCGCGCGACTCCTCGGTCCGTCGCCAAAACGCCGCCCTGATCCCCGCATCACGGAGACGGAAGTCGAAATCATGGTCGATCAGGGCGCGGCATCCGGGGTTATCGACCACGGCAATGCCGAGATGATTCGCAAGGTCCTCGACTTTCCGGATCTGACCGCCCGTGACGCCATGATTCCGCGCAAGCAGGTCGTGGCGATCGCGATCGATACCCCGCTCGATGAAATCGCCGACATCGTGATGCAGAGCGGGCACTCGCGGTACCCCGTCTACCGCGACGACGTGGACGATGTATTTGGGCTCCTCTACGCGAAGGATCTCTTCCGCGTCCTGCGGCCGCCGACGAGCAATTCCACGCCACTATCGGGTGCGCTCCCGACCGTACGGGCCTCGCGCGTGCGCGACATCGTCCGCGAGCCCGTGAAGATTGTCCCGGAATCACGCCCGCTCTCGGAGCTACTTCGCGACATGCGACAGAGCCGGCAGCACATGGCGATCGTCGTAGACGAGTTTGGCGGCACAAGCGGAGTCGTCACCCTCGAGGACGTCATCGAAGAGATTGTCGGCGACATTCGCGATGAACACGACGCCGAACAGGGGGGCGTTGTCACGCTTCCCGAAGGTCGATTGCTCGTCGACGCGGCGGTGCTGATCTGCGACCTGACGGCACCGCTCGGGTACGACCTCGACCCCGACGACGAATACGACTCGCTCGGCGGCATGATCACCAACAAGCTTGGAAGCGTCCCGTCGATCGGCACGACGATCCGCGTACACGGCTTCGATCTCATCGTGCGCGATGCCGATGAGAAACACGTCACCAAGGTCGAGATCTGCCCCTGTGACGCGACGCCCGCACCGCGCGCGAGCAAGGCCGGCGACAGTGACGCCGGAGTGCTCGAAGCGGGTTGACGCGTCGGCCCAAGGGTCGAAGAGCAGCGCGATGACGCGTCAGCCGATCGGCCGGTACGCGTCCCCGGTCACTTGCCGATTTTGGAGAGCAACGTGCTGATGTCTTCACCCTGCTTGATCAAGCCGGGTTCGCTGTCGCCCGAACCGTCGGCCGCGGGCTGAGCCTCGACGAGACCACGGGTCTCACCGAGCACGAGCGCCAGCTGGGCAACGACCTGTTGCGAAGTGAAGCGTGCCACCGAGTTCTCATCGACCGGGATGAGCGGCGCGTCTTCGAGCTTCAAGGCACCGGTGAGGCGCTTGGCCTTCACTTCCTTGCCTTCCTTTTCCTGGCCTGACGGAGGCTTCGTCACGGCGTACTCAGCCGGCGGCGCACCCTTCATTTTGAAAGGCTCCTTGTTCGGAACGAGCAATGCGAAGTAGTCCTCGCCGCGCTTGTCGAGCAAGATCGAGAAGTTGACGACCGGGTCCTTTTTGATCGTCCAGTACTTCGCGATGCCTTCTTTGACCTTCGCGTTGTTGAGCTGACCCGAGAGACGGTCGATTTTCTTGTTGAGGTCTTCGACGCCTTTGGTGAACTTGATCAGCGCGACGAAGAGGTCCTTCGGATAGGCGCCGACGCCGCGACCTTCGAACTTCGATGCGTCAAACGCGATCTTGTTGGCGCGGACGAAGGTGGCGAGTTCATCGGGGAATTGCTCATTGCCGAAGCCCTCTTGGGCCTTCATCAGAGCGTCACTGAGGTCCTTCATCGTGACGACCGAAGCGGAGACGTCTTTCGACAGGTCCTTCGCGCCTTTGACCGCCGCCTTGCTCTGGTCGGCGCCCTTCCAGAGCGCACCGAGCAGACCACCGAGGACGAGCGCCGCGGCTGCCGCGAGCGCGATGTAGATGCGCGCGGACTTGTTGGCGCGCTTGCGCTCCTCGAGAATCTCCCCTTCCTCGACCTTGATGGTCTGCTGCTGCGCAGTCGGCGCAGGTGCCGCCACGGGCGGAGGCGGAGGTGGCGCAAAGGCCGAGGACACCGGCGGGACGTAAGCGGCCCCCGCTTGGGAGAGCATCCTCGGCGGAGGCACACTGCCTTGCGCCAGCGGCGGTGGAAACGAGAGGGGGTCGGCCGAATCTCGCGGCACGGCTGCCATCGACCCCGTCGCGCGCACGCTACTAAGGCGCGCTTTCAGGTCGATTTTCGTCTTTTTCGGCTTTTGGCCGTCGTCCGAGCCGCTACCGGCAGAATCTGCGTCAGACATTAGTCTCCACTTCGAGTATGAGCGCCCAAGCATGCAGGCTGGACGTGAGGACGTTAGCGGGCGCCAGGTCGTCGTGTCAATCGCATCGGGACCATCGGCGGGGGCACGGCGATGACGGGGAGGCCCCGAGTGGCCGTCGTCGACCACGCGGACTCATTTACCTACAACCTCGTTCACGCCCTGGACGCGGTCGGCGCGACGTGCCGCGTCGTGCGGCATGATGTCGCGACGATCGATGAACTCCTGGCGGAAGACGGCGTGCTCTTGTCCGCCGGCCCGTGCTCCCCCCGTGAAACCGGGGTCACGGTCGAATTCCTCAAAACCGTCATCGAGCGCGGCGGCCCACCGGTGCTCGGCGTGTGTTTGGGCCACCAATGCATCGCCTACGCCGTCGGAGCGCCGATCGAACGCGCCAGCCGCCCGCTTCACGGAAAAGTCGCGCGTGTCCGCCACGACGGTGACGGATTGTTCGCGGGGTGCCCGAACCCAATGGTGTTCGCGCGCTACAATTCGCTCTCCGTAGGCGCGCTTCCATCCGAGCTCGTGCCGTGCGCGTGGGACGAAGACGGGCAGCTGATGGCGCTTCGACACCGAACCCGGCGCATTGACGGGGTGCAGTTTCACCCGGAGTCGCATCTCAGCGTCGGAGGTGAGTTGCTCTTCCGCAACTGGGTTCGAGGACTCGGTCGCGGCGCCAGCTTGCGTGCGACGACGGGGTGAGGCAGCGTTCGGCGCATGAAGCTTCAGCGCCATGTCGGCGCGCTATTTTCAATGACTTTGCGATTGACGCCGCTCGGTGCGCTTGTCGCCGGCGCGCTCATCGCGGGCTGCGCTCCACTCGCAACAGCCCCTTCGTGGGCCGGCGGCGGCATGACGGTCACAGGCCCGGTCGGAGTGCCCAAGCTCGACATGGAAATCGTGGACGCCGAGGGGGCGTCCGAGAAAGGCGAAGTCATCTCCGCGCGGCATATTCTCGTCATGTACGCGGAATCGCAGGCCCGTCCAGACCACGTGATTCGAACGAAGCCGGAGGCCCTCGCTCGTGCCCAAGAGGCGCTGGCAAAACTCCGTGCCGGGGCGGAATTTTCCGACATTGTCGACGCGTACAGCGACGAACCCGGCGCCGCCGAGCGGGGGGGAGATTTGGGCCAGTTCGGTCGCAATGCGATGGTCAAACCGTTCAGCGACGCCGCCTTCAAGCTCACGGTGGGACAGCTAAGCGAAGTCATCGAGACCCGCTACGGCTACCACGTGATCAAGCGGACCCAGTAGGGCACGCGAGCCCCAAACCGCGGTCACGCACGTGGGTGCGCGCGGCGGTATTGCCGCCGAACGTGGTCGGTGACGACATGCGTGTAGATCTCGGTCGTCGAGATGTCGGCGTGACCGAGCATCGTCTGGACGCTGCGCAGATCGGCGCCGTGCTCGAGGAGGTGCGTGGCGAAACTGTGGCGCAATTTGTGAGGCGAGGTCGGCTTCCGAATTCCGGCCACGCGCGCGTACAAAAGGACGCGTTTCCAGAAAGCCTGACGAGTCAGCGCCTTGCCCGATGGGGCGAGGAAGAGCACACGGCTCGTTGCGGCCCGAGGGTGCTGCGCGCGGTCGACGAGATAGACCTCGAGCGCCGCGATGGTCACGTCTCCGATCGGAACGAGCCGTCTTTTGCTGCCTTTTCCGAACGCGGCCACCACGCCGCGCCGGCGGTCGACGTCGGCGAGGGTGAGTTTGCAAAGTTCGCTGACACGCAACCCAGCGGCATAGAGCACCTGCAACATCGCGCGGTCCCTTCGCCCGCGAGGGTGCCCGGCATCGGGCGCGTCGAGGAGCCGCAACACCTCCTCCACCGTGAGAACCTGCGGGAGCCGGCGACCGAGCTTCGGTCGATCGATGAGCTCGCACGGGTCTTGAGTGAGCATGCGCTCATGGATGAGATAGCGGCAAAAGCCTCGCACTGAGGAAAGGTGACGCGCGGCCGAACGCGGCCCAATGCCGTCCCGGCCGAGGCGGACGAGGAAGCTCGAGACGGCGCTTGTCGTAATTTCCGTGGCGCAGAGGATTCCGGCCGTTTCGAGGTGCTCGGCGAATTTGGCGAGGTCACGCGCGTAGGCCTGGACGCTGTTGTCCGCGAGACCGCGCTCGATACGAACGTGGTCGAGATAGCCGTCGACGCAGCGATCAATCGGGTGGCTCACGCGCCAAGGATCGGCCAAGCGGGGCAAACGGTCAAAATCGATGGGTGTGCGGTCGTAGGACCGACGCCGAGTGACGCCTCGCGCGCGCGGCTTCGAAACGGCGCAACGGAGCTTTCGTGTAGAGTGCGCCGCGTGGAAGCGTTCGAGGTCATCGAGCCAGCCGACGATTCGCCCGTCCTCGTCGAGATCCCTCATGCCGGACTCGAGCTCGACGCGCCAACGATGAACTGGCTGGTGGCGCCCGCTCGCAGCATTGCGCGCGATGCTGACCTCTACGTCGATGAGCTCTACACCGACGCGCCTAGGCTTGGAGCCACGGTGTTGCGAGCGAACGTCAGCCGATTCGCCGTCGACCTCAACCGCGCGAGCGACGACTTCGACGGGCAGACCGTCGAGGGTGGAAGCACCGCCGACCGGCCCCGCGGCGTCGTGTGGCGGCTCACCTCCGAAGGGTGCCAAGTGCAGCGCGAGCGCATGCCCCGTGTCGAGCTCGAGCGCAGGCTCGACCGGTATTGGCGTCCATACCACCAGGCGCTAGCGGCACTGCTCGAGCGCAAGCGCGCGCGGTTCGGACACGCCGTCTTGTTGTGCGCGCACTCGATGCCAACCCCAAAAGTCCGTGGATTGCGTTCGTTCGCGCAGAGCGCGGTGGCCGACGTCGTCCCGGGCACCCGCGGAAGAACCTCGGCCGCAGGTCGCTGGATCGATGAAGTCGATCGCCTGGCGCGCGACCATGGCTTCTCGGTGGAGCACGACTTTCCGTATCGCGGCGGCTTCAGCACGATGCACTACGGGCGCCCCGACCTCGAGGTGCACGCCATCCAACTCGAACTCGCGCGACGCCTGTACATGGACGAAGATACGCTCGTTCTCGATCCGCGCGGAGTGGCGCGGGTGCGGCGCTTCACGACCGACCTCATCGAACGACTCGTGACCTCAGCGCCTTAGGTGTATCGTTCTTCGGCTCGAAGCGACTGCCATGACCCCCGACGACTTCGATGCCCTTCGGCCCCCGGAACGCGGGGCCCGGTCCGAGAGCATCGCGCCGCGTCCACTTTTGGCGTCCGAGGCGCTGAAAGACGAGCTCGCTCCGGTCGAGCCGCTCCGACGCGCGGCGGTGGTCGGTGCGCTCACCGCCGGTGCGTTCTTGGGCGCGATGGGCTTCGCGCCTGCGTGGAATCCAGCCGGAAAGCCTTGGGCGGAGCTCGCGTGCAGCGCCGCCTTGATCGGCTTCGGTACCGCACCGCTCTCGTACGCGACGCGTGCCATCGGTCTCCTCGTGTGTGGGCTGGTCGTTGGACTCGCGGGGGTTGCCGGCATTGGGCCGGCGAGTGTGCTCGGCTACTCGGTCGGTGAGTGGGGCGTGCTCTCGCTCATCGCGGCCGTCGCGCTGCCGGCGGCGTTGCTATTTCGAAGCCATTATCGTGCCTACGGGGGCGCCCGCCCGATTCTCGCGGCGGCCCTCGTCCTGTGCGGCCCATTCGCAATTTTCACGGGATTCGGCCTAAACGCAGATTCGCCCTTGATCGCCGTCACGAGCGGGGTGGCCCTGGTGGCGCTCGGACTTGGACTGCTCGGCTTCATGGGTTCGCAAGCCGCGCTCGCCGGCGGGGCCCTGGCGGCCGTGATCGTCGCGGCCATCGCGAGCCCGGTCGCCGCCCACGCGGCAGCCCGCCTTGAACTCACGTCACCTCTCGAATGGCTCTCCGCCCTCGGTAGTTCGCTCGCCTTCGCAGTCGGCTGTGGCGTGGCATCTCTCGGTGGATTCCAGTTACTCGCGAGCCGCCATTGGGTTCGTGCGCGCGCCGTCGATGTGCACCCGCCGCGCAACGAACTGCCCGCACCCGCCCCTTCCGCGCCATCGCTAACGGACACCTGGAACGACCGCCGCTGACATCGAATGCTTGAGTCGCTGGAGCCCAGAGGCCGAAGCCTGTAGCGTGCCCGCCGTGACTAGCCTGCGGATTGGACTGAGTCGATGGAATGGCAAGCTCTCGAACTACGCGAAGCGTTACGGCTTGCTCGAGCTAAACAGCGATGAGCTGCCGGCACCTGCCCCGTTGCGCAAGTGGCGGCGGCAAGTGCCTCCCGCGTTTGCCTTCAGCCTGCTATTGCCACGCCTCGTGGCGGAGCTGCAAACGGGAGCTGCGCGCGACGCGGCACTCGCCGGTGCCATTGCAGCGGCGACGGCCCTTCAAGCAAGCGTGCTTGTGCTCGCGACCCCGCCGAGCGTGAGGCCCACCAAGGCGAACATCGAACGCCTTGCCGCGCTCGCGGCAGCGCTCCCGAAAGAAGGGCACTTGGTCGCATGGGAGCCGAGCGGCATCTGGTCCCCGGAGGAAGTCGAGCAGGTCTCCGCGCTTTTCGGTTGGCTAGCCGTCGTCGATGCCGCGGAGCAGGAGGTCCCGGACGGGCCGATTGTCTACACGCGACTCCGAGCGATCGGCAAAGGGAACCGCCTGGGCCCGAACCGACTGCAGCGCGTCGCCGAGCAGCTTGCCGGCCGGCGAGAGGCTTACATCGTGGCGGACCAGTCGGTCGCGACGAGGCTGAAGAGTGGCCTTGCAGCAGCGATCGATCGCGCCGGCGTCGACCACCCTGTGCCCCAGCTCTTCAAGCCGTCCACGTCCCTCGACCTCGACGGACTCGACGAGGAGCAATGAGCATCGGCAAGGCAGCCGGTAGCAACGCCGACGCGGAGGCCGCAGCAGAGTTACTGCTCCACGATGGCGGCAACAGCATCGACGCTATTATCGGCGGTTTTCTCGCGGCGGCGGCGTTGGACTCGGCCACGCTCTTCGCGCCAGTCGGCATCATCGTCGCCGGTGTCGGTCGCGGTGTCCGCTGCATCGATGGCCGGCCGCTGCAACCCGGCGCCGGTCAGCGACGTCCGCGCGGAGTCGCTCCCGGGCAAGCGACGCCAATCGCGGCCTTCGCGGCGGCGCCTCGGTCGCTCGCGGCACTCGCGATCGCTCACACTTACGGCGCGAACAAAGCGATGTCGATGCTTGCGCGCCCTGCCGTCACCGCCGCGCGCAAGCTTGGCTCGGAGGCTCGCGCAAACCTGCTCTCGATGTTCGCGACACGCGGGCCTCGCGTATTGCAGCAGAGCGACGTCGAGCGGGCGCTGCTAGCGGCGGGTGGCCAAAGCGCGGGCGGCATGCTCGGCGCGGAGGACCTCGATGACCTGACGCCGACGGACGAACGCGCGACGCTGTTCACGCTCGGCCACGATACGACGGCGGCGTTGCCTTCATGGCAGCCAGACGACGGCGGCACCCGCCCCGGCGACGTCACGCGCCGCGAGCACCTTCGCTCGTCCGAAGTGCTCGTCGCCGCCGACGCCAACGGAACCGTCGCGGCGATCGCGTGGAGCCCCGACACCGAGGGAGTCCTCGTTCCTGAATTCGACGTCCGGCTCCCGGCCGATGCCGCGCCGGTGCTACGCGGCGTACCGCGCGTGGCCCCCAAGTCCCCGCGCCCATCGGCACTACCCCTCGCTGTCCTGTCTCGTCCGTCCGACGGTTGGTATGCCGCGATCGCCGTAAGCGCACGCGGCGATCTGCAGCCCGGCGAGCTCCGTCTCGACGGCGGTGCGCTCGCCGTGTTGTTGGACGAACTCGCCCACGTGGAGCGCGGAACGCTTGCACTCGGAGCCAGCGTCACGCGAGGCAAGGTGCAGTCGCTCCGCGTTCCCGGCCGCCGGTAGTGCAGGCCTTCAGGTGGCTCACCCTGGGTGGAAACTGATCGGGTAGCTTACCCGAACGACCCCGCCATCCGGCGCGGGGAAGCTCAATCCCTGAAAGGCGCGGGCAACGCAGTTGACGACGCCCGCATCGGGCAAACTACCGCCCCCGCCGACGCTCGCCACGCTGCCGTCGCGACCGATGACGAAGAGCACGCTCACGGTGCCTTCGAGGGTTGGGTTCTGCCTGAGTCCGTTTTCGTAGCAGAAGCGGAAGCGTCCGAAATTCTGGCGCACGATTGACTGAATCGTCTCGGGCGGCAGGCGCCCGCCGTTGAAGCTCGTGACGCCCATCCGAACCACCGGCGCCGCGGTGGCGTGCCGGCGCGAGACATATCCACCCGCGAGTCCGAAGCCCGTTCCCTTCCCAGAACCGCTGCCGTGCCCGAGCGTGCCGATGGACCCGAGCCCGAGACCTTCACCGGGTCCGTCGCCGCCTTCACCGATGCCGGTCAGACCGAGCCCACCGATACCCGACGACTCACCCGGCGCGTCGCCCCACATCGAACCACGGGCGCTCATGGGATCGCTGCCGAGGCTGTCGTCACGGCCCCATGGAGCCGTCGGTGCGTCCACGTCGGCGCCGGCCCCATTTTTCAGCAGTCCGATCATGCCGAACTCGGCCGCGTCACGTAGCGCCGCTTGTCGCCCGATATGCGGATCGGGATTCGATTCGGGACCCTCGACAGCGAATCGCCGCCCCTTGGCGCTGGCTGCCGGCGTGCCCATCGAGCCCGCCGTGCCCTTGGCGCCCACGCCTCCGCCATTCTCCTTCTCGGAGCCGGGCGTCGTCTCGGTGAGCTGCTCGTTCGGCCTTTCCGTGCGTTCGCGCTCGGCGACAACCTCGAGGTAATGCGAGATGAGGTAACGCTTGTCATCGTTCATCTCGTCGTCCGGGGTGCGGTTGAGCTCCGGGGTAAAAAATGCGGCGGCCGCGAGCAGCCCGCCAACCCCCACACCGGCACCGAGCACATAGGCGAGCGCCGAACCCGTTGCGAGCGCAGCCAGTGTGACCGCCCCTGCCACCTTCCGAGCACGGGCGATGCCTTGAACCTCAAAGACGAGATCGTCGAGTTCGATGCGCACATTCACGCCGCAATGCAGGGCAACGCGACCGTTCGGCGACGCGTCGCGCAGCGCGGTCCTTTCGCCCGTCGCCGCGTGCTCGACAAAGCCGACTCCGTTCGGCGGAACCACCACGAACGGCGCACCGTCCGTAAGCTCGACGACCGCCATACGCCCGGCCCCGAGCTTGTTTGCCGGAAGCGCATAGTCGACGTGCGACGACCGACCGAGCGATTCACCGACGTAGAAGGAGCGAACGGGCGCGAGGTGCACGACGTAAATGAGGTTTTTTCCCCACGAGATACGAACCTCCACCGCGGATGCGCGGGTCTCCGCCGTTGAGGAAAACTGCGGCGTGCGCGTCGCCGTGGCGACGAGCGGGTTCGTGTCGTGAATTTCGTTGGTGGCGTGGAATTTTTGTGCGCTGCTCATGTCGTGCCTCCCGGTTCCCTCAATGGGGACGCCGGTGCTGACACGCGGTCCGCACGCCAAGTTCCAACAAACTGAGCGGGCTCCTCAACGCGACACCGAGCAGCACGATTCCAACAGGAGTCGGGCGAGCGGTGGCCGGGCAGCCGAGTGCACAAAATGGAGGTGCGCCCCGATGCACGACACACCGAGGCGAACCACGCAGCTCTCGCTTCAGCAAGGCGACGGAACGCACATGCGTCGGGCGAGGAGCCACGCACGCACGGACATTAGCCGCAGGGCTGACTACCGAAGGCCGGGGATCTTGAAACCGTGCTTCTTCGCGTACGCGACGAGCCCGAGCTTGTCGATGCTGCGAATGTCGCGTGTCGACACGGTGAGAGTGACGAAGCCGCTGAGCTCCGGAACCCACACGCGACGCCCGCGAACGTTGACGTTCTGCCAACGCTTCGTCTTGATGTTGGAGTGGGAAACGCTGTTTCCCTTGAGCTTCCGCTTACCGGTGATGTCGCTCTTCGCCATAGCTGAATCCTCACGCGCCCGGCCAGACCGGGTGGAAACGGCGGTTTTAGTGGATCTGGCTCGGAAGTCAAGTGAGGACGCGGTCCCGGGAGCCACAGAGGCTAGCGATGCGCAACGAGTAGCCCATTCGCCGATTTCTCGGTAATCATTTGGGTCATGGTTCCACGTTCAGCTTCGGCGGTCCGATTGCTTCTCGCGGTGATGGTGGTCCTTGGCGCGTGCCAAGGAGGCTCCAAGCTGCTGATCAACGAAATTGCAGGCGGAGCGGGTGGAGCGGGTGGAACGGGCGGTAGCAGCACGAGCGCCGGTGGGGAATGCGCCGCAACCGCGTGCGGCGACGCGTGCGTCGACACCGCGAGTGACCCGGCCAACTGCGGCGCGTGCGGAAAAGCCTGCGCCCCGGGCGAGACGTGCACAGCGGGGGCATGCGCCCTCGACTGCGGCGGCGGCACAACGATGTGCCCCGGCGCGATGGGTCCGACGTGCGCCGACACGAAAGTCGACCCGGCCAACTGCGGCGCGTGCGGAAAAGCCTGCGCCCCGGGGGAGCTCTGCGGGGCTGGAGCGTGCGTGACCTCGTGCGGGGGCGGCACCACGGCGTGCGGGCAATCGTGCATCGATGTGGCGCACGATCCCAATCACTGCGGCGGCTGCGACAAGGCGTGTCCAAACGCGCCGAACGCGAAGGCGTATTGTGTCGACGCGACGTGCGGGTTGGCCTGCGTGACCGACTTCGGTGATTGCAATGACCTCAGCGCCGATGGCTGCGAGAAACCCCTTACGACGACGGACGACTGCGGAGGCTGCGGCGCGAAGTGCGCGCTTCTCAACGCGACCCCGGCATGCGTGAGCGGCGCGTGCGTGGTCAAGACGTGCACTCTCGGATTTGCCGACTGCGACAAGGACGGCAAAAGCTGCGAGACGAACCTCGCGAGCGACGTGAAGAACTGCGGCGCGTGCGGCATGAAGTGCTTGGCGAACGAGGTCTGCAGCGACATGAAGTGCCAGCAACTCGGCTGCCAAAAAGGAGCCGTCGAGCTCAGCGCGTCGCCGGGCGGGGACATGAAGGTCTGCGACGATCCGACCGACGCCACCTGCGAGCAAGACGTCGAAACGCTCTGCCCGAGCGGATGGCAACTTTGCTCCCGCGAGCAATTCGTCAATCGAAACACAGGGTGGATGTATTCGATAAGCGGAGCCAACGTCGTGGTTGCCGAAGCGTATTGCCGCAACGGCGGCGGCGCCGGTCACTACACGCTCGGGCCCTACGGCGGCAATGTCCTCGGAGACGACGTCCCCTTGAACTGTGGCTATGGCACCTCACGCGAGAGCTGCGTATCGGACTACGGTTGCAACGAAAAGTCGGTGCATGCGCTGTGCTGCGCGCCGACGCCGAGCTGCGGCAACGGCGCCGTCGACAGCGTAGAGGAAGGCTGCGACGACAAGAATCTGGTCGAGACCGACGCGTGCCTCAACAATTGCACGCTGCGGCAGCCACCGGGCTGCTGATCGGCGGCGGCACCTTCCCCGCAAGCCCCGCAGTCAGGTTGCCGTGAGTCTGCGAGCAACCGCGACCAAGGCCTCGTCCTTGTGCGTGAGCGCGGCATCGAGCGCGGCGCGGGCATCGGCATCCCCCGGCTCCGCGTCGAGACGGCGCTTGGCCAGCCGCACGACGCTGATGGCGAGGGTCCTGCGCGTCGCACGACCAACCGGTGACCCCTCTGTCAAGTTGGAGAAGGCATCGTCGTCGAGTGCCACCAGCGCCGCGAGACTTGACTCAGCCCAGCGCGGCAGCGGCTCGAACGGCGAGGTGTCGCCGCCCGGTGCCACGCGGTTGTAGGGGCACACCTCCTGGCACGCGTCGCAGCCGAACAGGCGCTCGCCAAAGTCACCGTCGAGTGGGGGGTCGGTCCGTCGTTCGATCGTCTGAAACGAGATGCAGCGCCGCGCATCGAGCACGAAAGGCGCAACGAATGCCTCGGTGGGGCACACATCGAGACACGCGGTGCAGCTGCCGCAGCGCTCACCTATGGGTGTGCCGTAGTCCACGGAGTCCAGCTCGAGCGTTGTTAGCACCTCACCCAGCAAGCAAAAGCTGCCCTGCCCGGGAATGATCACGAGCCCATTTTTGCCGACGAACCCGAGACCGGCCCGGGCCGCCCAAGCCCGCTCGAGCAACGGTGCCGCATCGACGAACGCACGAGCGCCGACGCCGTCACCGAGTCGCCTGATGAATTGGGCGAGGTGGCGCGCCCGCTTCTGGATGAAGTTGTGGTAGTCCCGGCCACGCGCGTAGCGAGCGATGGTGCGAGCCATCGGCGCGTCGTTATCGGCATCCGCTCGAGCGTAGCGCCGCGCGAGGCAAATCACGGTGCGCGTCCCGTCGAGCAGCTCCGGCCGGTCGACCCCGGCGCGAAGCTCCGCGTTGTCCGCGAGGTAGGCCATGTCGCCGTGGTAGCCCCGCTCGATAAAGTCGAGGTAGCGGCGATGGTCGAGCTCGAGCGGCTCGGCACGCGCGAAGGCGATAGCGTCAAACCCGAGCTCGCGGGCCCGCGCACGAATGGCCAGAGCGGCGCTCACCAGGTCCACCCTACACGGACACCCTGGCGACGGGGCGCTTTGCGATTGCCTGGGCGATCCATTACGCTGCCGCATCATGCCAAACTCGGTTGTCTTTTCGTCGCTCAGTTACCTTGCGGTCCTCGGCATCGTCGCCTGTTCGAGCACGAGCGGAGGCAGCGGCGGCGGGACCGAGGTGCAGAGCGGCTGCGCGGCTCTCGGGGCTGCAACCTACGACGTCTCGGCGAAATGCCCCGACAAGTGTGCCCCAACGAACGACGCGTTTTGCGCCGATGACGGCGTGGTGAACTCCTGCAAAGGAGGCCCGATCGACAACTGCGGCGTCTCGACGGCCTTGCCTCCGAAGAGTGGCGGAAAGACGGCGGAGCTCACGCGCTCCGGCGACGTGAAAGAATACGGCGGCACAGGCGACCCTGACCTCTCGTGCTTCGAAGCCGCGAACTACCCGGCGGCCCCAGACACGGCCAACTCGAAGCTCGTGAAGCTAACGGGCACGGTGAAGATTTTCTCGCACGGCTGCGAGTCGAAGAACCTCACGATCGAGGTTCACAAAGTGTTGCGTGGCGGCGCCGACGACGGAAGTCCGGGCGAGCTCGTCGGCAAATCCGTCACGACTCCGGCCACCTGCAAGGGCATCGGCGTCGCGGAGGAAAACAAGGAGTGCGGCATGCGCTACGAGTGCACGTACGAGTATGCCGACGTCCCGTCCGAGACCGAGCTCCTCGTGATCACCGCAGGCGACATCTGGGCACCAATCTACGACTACGGGCTCTTCATCTCGAACGCCGGCGTAAAAAACGGCGCTTACCTGAAAGACGTGCGCGCGCTCGCTTCGGATGACTATCAACTGATCCCGCAGGTCGCACTCGGAAAAACCGTCACCGCCGGGCACGGCGTGCTCGCAGGCGAGGTCCACGACTGTGGCGATGTCCGCCTCGTCGATGCGGTCGTCGACATCGACCAACCCAAATTCTCGCTGTCGTACTTCACCGACAACGAAGACAATCCCCTGCCCGACATCGACGCACACAGCACGAGCGCGCTCGGTCTCTACTCTGCGCTCGACGTTGCGCCAGGCCCCGTCACGGTCGCCGCGGCGGGCGTCTTCGGCGGCAAAGTCGTGAGCCTCGGCTACTTCAAGGGCCGCATCTTTCCGGACGCCGTCACCTCGTTCACGTTCCGCGGTCTCAGGCCTTTCCAATTGCCGGCGGCAAACTAATCGAGGTCCGCGGCCCCGCGTCGGAGCCGGGCGAAGCTCGGTCACTTGGCGCGAGGAGCGATATCGGGGCGGCTCGTGACGGTGCGGTCCAAGGACTGCCCGCGGCGCCATGCGTCGATCGCCGCGTGGTTGCCGCCCGCAAGCACCTCGGGGACGCGCAGCCCGCGAAACTCAACGGGGCGCGTGTAGTGCGGGTATTCGAGAAGGCCCCCGTTTTCAGAGCTGTGCGACTCACTCGCGAGCGAATCGGGATTCCCAAGTACGCCGGGTAGCAGCCGCGCGACCGCGTCGATCACGGCCATCGCGGCGACTTCACCGCCCGAAAGAACGAAGTCCCCGAGCGACACTTCTTCGTCGATGAACCCCGCAATCCGTTCGTCGATGCCTTCGTAGCGGCCGCATATCAACGTGATTGCGGGGAAAGCGGCGAGCTCGAGCGCGCGCTTTTGGCCAAAAGGAGTCCCGCGTGGCGTGAGCAAGATGCGGTGGCCGCGAATCGCCCCAGCCGGCCCCACCGGCGCGTCGGCATCGAGCGCTTCGAGGCAGGCAACGACGCAATCGACCCGCATCACCATGCCAGCCCCGCCACCGTAGGGTGTGTCATCCACAGTCTGGTGGCGCCCATGCCCAAACTCGCGGGGACTGCGGAAACGAACCACGACCTCCCCTGCCGTCGCGGCACGGCCGACGACACCCAGTGAGGCGACCCCCGCAAACATCTCGGGGAACAACGTGACGACGTCGAATCGCACGCGCTATTCCGGCAGATTCACGAGCTCGATCACGCGACCCACCACGTCGATTTTGGCGATGAACGCATCGGTGATCGGCACCTCGAGGTTTGTGCCATCGGGGCGCTCGACGAACAAAGCGTCGCACGTCGGGTACGTGAGCACACGGACCACGCGCCCGATCACGTCCACGTGGCGGACCTCGCAGCCTTCGAGGTCACAGTGGAAGAACTCACCGTCGGCAACGGGGCCGAACACCGAGCGCTCGACCTCCACAATGGCGCGACGAAGCGCCTCGGCAGCGTTGCGATCAAGCACGGATTCGAACCGCACGAGCAGCGCTCCCGGAACGCGCCGGACGACCTTCAGCCGATCGGGCCGTACCGTGCCATCGGGCATGCGGAGCCGAATAGGCGGCCGCCCCAACAACATATCGGAGTCGAGATTGTACACGGCGAGCCTCAGCTCGCCGGTGACTCCGTGGGGCCGAGCAACCTCGGCTACCGCGATGTATCTGGGCTCAGTCAACGACGGGCTCAGTCAACGACGGGTTCAGTCAACGACGTCGAGGAACGCGCGATTGAAACCCTGCTTCGTCGCCGCGGCGTTGAGCAGCACGCGCATCGACTGCGCGGTGCGTCCGTCTTTACCGATCACTTTGCCGATGTCGTCGGGGTCGACGGTCAATTCGACGCGGGGATGGCGATCGCCACGGGCGAGTTCAACACGAACGCGATCCGGCTGATCGACGAGCGCTCGGGCGAGGACCTCGACCAAACCAGCCAGGCCCTCCGCGGTGCGCGCCATCAGGTAGCCTCGACCTGCGTTTTCGCGGAGCGCTTGAGCAGCTGGCCAACGACCGCGCTCGGTTGTGCGCCGACGCCGACCCAATATTTGATTCGGGCACCGTTCAGGACGAGCTCCTTACGGCGGGGATCCCACGTGCCGAGGCGCTCAATGAAGCGGCCTCCACGCGACGCCCGGTGGTCTGCAGCAACGATACGGTAAAAGGGCACCTTGCTCGTGCCGGCTCGCGCAAGTCGAATGTGAACTGCCATGGGATTCCTCGAAGGCGCGGACCCTACGAGAAAGGCTCCGCTTGGTCAAGTCCGATCTTCATGGTCGGGGCTGAGGTACGGCGCGCTAACCGTGCGTATAGACAAGCGTGCCGTAGTTTGGATTCAGCGCCCCGTGCCATCCCGCCGGGACGTTGGGCTCGGTCCAGTCAAACAGCCAAGCGGCATCGGCGGGGGCCAGGTTGACGCAGCCATGGCTTCTGACCTTACCGAAATCGTCGTGCCAAAAGGCACCGTGGAGCGCGTATCCCTTCGAGAAGTATTGGATGTACGGCACGTCGCGGAGGTCGACGGACTCGCGGGTGTGTTCGTCCCCGTCCATCGTGCCCGTGACGTGTTTGCTCGCAATCATGAATGCGCCGCGCACGGTCGCGGTGGTCGTCTCGGGGTCGCCCAAGTCGCCGCTCCCCGTCGAGACGAGCGTTGCGAATACGGGCCGCCGCCCTTCGTAGGCGACCAGGAGTTGTTGCCGAATCGACACGTCGATCCATTTGCGACCCGCCACGGCAAACCCGCTGGGGTCCTCGCGCAACGTCGCAACGCGGAGATTGGCGGCCGGGATCCAGACGCCATCGGTGGTCTCGAGCAGGCCTGAGGACGAGCCGTTGTTCTTGCCGGTGAGCCCCCAGCCCGAACGGAAGGGGGCCTCGCCGGTCTTCTGCGGGACGGGACCGGAAGGTCCGTCAACCATTCGATAAACGGGCGTCGCGTAAGAGATCACGAACGCTGGAGTGCCAGGCCGCTCGAGCAGGACCCCACGGAATTTACTGGGTGAAACGACGCGCGTCCGGTCGAGCGCGATGAGGTCGAGCTCCGTCGTTAGGCCCATTGGACGGCCCGTCCAATCGTACGTGGCGATCAGACCAAAGGCGGAAGCGTCGCGCGCCCTCCCGCGGTGGCTGCGGTAGCTGAGGGGAGCCTCGGCACCGTAGGGTTTCGGCAACGCCTCACCACGAACCAAGCTCGCGGGAATGGCATCGGGGGCCCCCACCTGTTCACGGGCGAGGCCCCCTCGAAGCGCGATGCTTCGCTCGCGATCGGCGCCTTCGGCATAACGCTGGTCATCTTCGCTCGGCAGCTTGAAGTAGAGGTGCGGCGGCGGTGAGCCGCTTATCGCGTAGGGGTAAGGGAAAGGCTCGCCGCGCCGAGGCGCTTTGTGGGCCGTAACGACGATCGGGTGTTGCAAGTCGAGCGAGGCTCCTTTGCCTACGCACACGAATCCGCGTGGCGCGACGCGATACCAGCCGCCGGCGCAACCCCCGACACTCGTCGGTTCCTCGGCCCGCTCCAGTACGGCGCCCGCGCGCAAATAACCAAGCTTCTGTGAATCTTCGCGGGGCTCCTGGTACACCCAAGTGCGCATCGCGATGCTGGCGAGCTTTGGGCGCGCCGTTTCAGTGGCGCCTGCCGCATTGAGAGACAACGAGCGGGGGTCGCCTTTCGTCGCAAACTCAGGAACGGGCGCAGGCATCCATGTTGACGCAGCCGTCGCCGAGTCGTCGGTAGCCGCACGCCCAGGCGGCTCCACGCCATGTCCGCACGCGGCGACGGAAAGCACGCAAAAGCACACCGAAACCGGCGCGAGACGGACTTTGGGTGGCACACCTTGCAAGGACAACGACGGCGCCCGCTTCAGAGGCAGACAGGAACCATCAGGCCGGTATCACACAGGTTGCTCAGGCAATCGCCATTCGCAATGCACGCTTCGCCTTCCGTGAGCTTGCACGTCTTGTCGACCCCGTTGCAGGATTGCGTCGTCGGATCACAATCGCCGGACATGTTGACCGCAATCACGGCGTCATTCGGGCAGGTCTTCACCATGCCATCGCACGTCTCGGCCACGTCGCATTCGCCCATCTTGGGGCGGCACTTGACGTTCGCTGCTGCAATGGCGTCTGCCGGGCAGGTCGTCGCCATGCCCGTGCACTTCTCGGCCACGTCGCAGAGGTCCATCTTCGTGCGGCACTCCACGGTCGCCGCCGCAAAGAGGTCCGCCGGGCACGCCTTGGCCGTGCCATCGCACTTCTCGGCCACGTCGCACAATCCCGCATTCGCACGGCACTCGACGGTGTTTGCCGCAACGAGGTCCGCCGGGCACGCCTTGGCCGTGCCATCGCACTTCTCGGCCACGTCGCACAATCCCACATTCACACGGCACTCGACGGTGTTTGCCGCAACGAGGTCCGCCGGGCAGGCCTTGTCCGTGCCATCGCACGTCTCGGCCACGTCGCACAATCCCACATTCGCACGGCACTCGAAACCCGCCGCTGCAACGGCGTCATTCGGGCAGGTCGTCGCCGTGCCGTCGCACGCCTCGGCTACGTCGCACAATCCCACATTCGCACGGCAACTCGTGCCCGAGGACGCAGCGCCGCAGGTACCGTTCGCAGCCGCACCCTTGACCTTCGAGCACGCAGCGCACGCCGCATTGCAAGCGTTGTTGCAGCAGAAACCATCGGCGCAGAATGCCGAGATGCAGGTCGTTCCCACAGCACATGTGGCTCCGGTTTTCGACTTGCAAGTCGCAGCCCCATCGCACGCGCAAGGAGCGCTACCGACTCCGCAGCCCATGACGTCGTCGCATGCGTTCGCGACTTGCGTGTTCACCGCAAGCGGCGTGTAAACGTTGCTCCCAGCGTTGCAACTGTCGGACGTGCATGCGTTCAAGTCGGAGCCGAGGTCGGCATTGTTGTTGGCGGATTGATTGCACGCGCCCGCACCGTTGCAGGTCGCGGTCTTGCAATCGCCGGTCGATTGAGCATCGCACGCGGAGCCGAGAGCGTCGTTCGCGACGCCGCACGTGCCCATACTGCAGGTCGCTGACTTGCAGTCGGCAGCCGCGACACAATCCGTTGGCGCGCTGTTGCACTCGACGCAGGCGCCGTTTGCGTCGCAGACCTTGCCCATGTCCTGGTTGCACACGGTGCCGAGGTCTTTTTTCGGATGCACGGGCACGCCGAGCGAGCAACTGTCGGTCGTGCACTGCTTGCCGTCGTCCGGCGGCACATCGGTGTTTTTGGCTACACTCTTCGTGCCACCGAGCCCGTTGCACTGGATCTCTTGGCAGTCCGCCGCCGTCTGTGTCGGAAGCGGAGTACCCGTTATCGTATTGTTCGCCTTGCAGACCTTGGTCGCGGCGTCGCAGAAATTGTCCTGGCAGAAGGTATCCGCAGCGCACTGGCCATCCGCCGTGCAGCCGACGCAGGCCTTGTTGCCGTCGCAGTAGAGCTTGCCCATCGCGCCGCAGCCCGTGTTCAGCGCCTCGGCTGGATTCGTCGGGACGCCGTTCGTACAGACGTTTTTCGTACACTCGTTGCTGTCGATCGGCAGGTCGACGTCGTCGTTGTTCGACTTCATGCCGCCCGTGCCGTTGCAGACTTTCTTCTTGCAGTCCCCATTCGCCTGGAGACCCGCGCTCACCGGAGTGTCCGTCGCGGTGAAGACCTGACCGCAGACGCCCACGGTGCAGGTTCGCTGCTGGCAGTCGTCATCGCCGGGCAGCTCGTCGCACTGGTTCGGGCTGTTGCACGCGACGCAAGCACCGTTGCCGTCACAGACTTGAAGGGCGGGATCGGAGCCGCTGCACCCAAAGTCCAGCGCTTGATTGGGGTTCGAAGGAAGTCCCTCCGTGCACACGTCGTTCGTGCACGGGTTCTTGTCATCCGGGAGGTCGGTGTTGTCGGCGACCTCGGCAGCCTGCCCGAGTTGGCAGACCTTGATGGTGCAATTACCGAGAGTTTGATCGGCGTCCGGCAGCGCGCTCCCGTCAACCGGATCGTGCTGGCAGGTTCCACTGCCGAGGTTGCAACTGTCGTCGCTGCAGGCATTCTGATCGTCGCACGTCATCGCCGCGTCGGCGGCCGTGCACTTCACCTCGCACGTGCCGGCGTTGCACGTGCCCGAGTTGTCAGCCACGCTGCAGACCGTTCCGTCGGCGAAAGCCGCGTGCGTAACGGTCGTGCCTTCGCACGAATCGCTCGTGCAGCTCTCGTGGTCGTCGTTGAAGTCGTTCTTGTCTGGGACGTTGGTGGGGGCGCCGTCCTGGCACTCCGCATGCTGGCAGTCGTGCAGGACCTGCGGGAGGCTGAGGTCATCGTTCGGAATGTGACCGCACAGGCCCTTCTCGTCGCAGACGTCCACGGTGCAGGCATTGGCGTCATCGCACTGTGCCGCGGCGGTGCAATCCTGCGGGATCGTCCCGCTGCGCTCGAGGGAACAGCCCCCAAACGCCAGCGCAAACAACCCCGCGAAACCCGCAGCCCCCACAAGCCACGTCGAGATCCCCGAGCGGCTACCGTTGCGTCGATTCATCGCTGTCACTCCTGAACGAGAAGCCAATGGCGCAATCATCCCACTAGATTGAGAAGTGGGACAGCGCAAAGCGTTTGAGTTTTGGGCGGCGGGCCCAAGCGCTCGGGGAGTTCAGCTCGGCTGGTACACGCGCAGGTACTGGCGAGCCGGGCGTTCCCAGCTGCGGTCGAGCCGCATGATCCGCCGACGCAGCTCGCCCCAGCGAGGGGTAAGCATGGCACTGACCGCACGTGCGGCGGTGGCGGCGAGCGCTTCGCCGGTAGGCTCGTCGAACACGAAGCCAGTGCCCGTCGCGAGTGCCGCGTCGCAGTCGACGACGGTGTCCGCAAGACCGCCAGTCGCGCGGACGATTGGGGCCGCGCCGTAACGCTGCGCATACTGCTGCACGAGCCCGCACGGCTCGAAGCGGGACGGCATCAACACGGCATCGGCCGCGGCCATCAAACGATGCGTCATTGGCTCGCTGACGCGACCGAGGAACATCGCCACGTCCGGGCACGCATCCACCGCGGCCACGAGACGCGCTTCGAGCTCGGGGTCACCTTCGCCGGCGATGATCAGCTGACCGGGTCCGCGCGCGAGCAACGGAATCGCGTCGGCCAGCAAATCGCTGCCTTTTTGTAGACACACGCGGCCGAGCGAAACGAACAGCGGCAAGCTCGGGTCGATCGACATCTCGAGCTCCGCGAGGAGTGACGCCTTGCATCGCCCCTTGTTGCGAGCGTCTTCGGCGTCGTAGCGCGCCACGAGGTTCGAGTCGGTCGAGGGGCTAAAGCTCGCGTAATCGACACCGTTCAGAATGCCGAGAAACGCCGCGCCGCGGGCTGCGAACACGGCGGATAGGCCTTCGGCACCGGGCTCGGTTTGCAGTTCGCGCGCGTAGGTCGGCGACACCGTCGTGACGGCATCCGCCGCCTCGAGGCCAACCCGGAGTGCGTTGAGGACGCCGTCCCCCGAAACGAGTTCTGCCCCCTCGAAGCCGAGCTCGTGGGCCTCGGCGATCGGGAAAACGCCTTGATGGGCGGCGTTGTGCACGGTGAGCACGGTGCGAATTCCTGTGCCGCGGAGCAGATGCGCGACCAGCGCCGAGGGCCAATCGTGGAGGTGAACGACGTCAAAACCCTCGCCTGAAGCCGCTCGCTTTTGCACGTGAGCCGCAACGGCCTGGCAGAACATGCCGAAGCGCTTCAGGTTGTCGGGGTAGGCTTTGCCTTCGTCGTCATAGATTCCCGCGCGGTCGTATAGGCCCGGAATATCAAAGAAGGTGACGAGCACGCCGGGGCTCAGCTTCGCGTCGAAAACGGTGGCCTCCCCACAAGGCAGCTTGAGTGGAGAGAGCCGCCGGGCCAACATCAACCCCGCGTCCTCGACAACCTTGTAGCGAGGCAGCGCAACGGTAACCTCATGCCCGAGCCGACTCAGCGTCTTCGAGAGCGCAGAAACCGCGTCCGCAAGGCCGCCCACTTTGGCGACCGGTGCCAGCTCCGAGCTGACCATCAAAATCCGCATGGTCGAGGCCATAGTGCATCCCTGGCGTGGCCGCCATGACTCGCAGAGGCGACCCCGTGCGCGAGCGCGAAGAGCGGTTCGCGGCCCGCACCGAGGGGGTCAGCCGTCCGACGAGCCTCGGCGCGGACGCGGTGATGCGGGTGCTCCGAGTGCCCCCGGAGCTGGCAGGAATGCGCCTCGATCGCTACGTGCAGACGCAACTTCGCTCAACCAGCCGCACGCGAACGCAGCGTATCGTCGGGCTCGGCGCGTTTAGCCCCGAAGGCGTCGCGCTGAAGAAAAACCACCGGGTGCGCGCCGAGGAGCGCATCGCCCTGTGGCGCGAGGCCTGGGACGAGGCGTTCACCGACGTCGAGATTCCAGTCATCTTCGAGGACGACGCCCTCGTGGCGGTCAACAAGCCGCCGCACGTTGCCGTTCATCCGACTGCGCGCCACAACCGCAGCACCGTGACGTCGCTTCTCGCGGTGCAGCGACCGAACGACCGACTGACGCTGCTGCATCGCATCGACCGTGAAACGAGCGGAGTGCTCCTGCTCGCGCGGACGAGGGCGGCGGACCGCGCGGTCAAGGCGCAATTCGAAGAACGCAAAGACGTGCTCAAACGCTACATCGCGTTCGCGTGGGGCAAGCCCGAGTGGCAACGCCTGACGTGCGAACTTCCGATGGAACTCGATCCGACGAATCCGACGCGCGTGAAGATGCGCATCGCCGCGCGGGGCGAAGGCCTCGAAGCGGGGACGACCTTCGAGCTGCTCGAGAACCGCCGTCGGGGCGCGCGGGAATATTCGCTGTTGCGCTGCACACTGCACACGGGTCGGCAGCACCAGATCCGACTGCACTTGAACGCGCTCGGCTTGGCGATCGTCGGTGACAAACTCTACGGGCCGGACGAAGCGCTCCACCGCCGCGCGGCCGACAACGCCCTCAGCGAAGAAGACCTCGCGACGCTCGAGCTCGGGCGCCACGCGCTCCACGCCGCCGAGCTCGAACTCGACCATCCGACCGATGGCCGCCGCATCCGAATCGAAGCGCCGCTCTTACCGGACATGGCCGAGTTTTGGGAAAACCTAGGCTGAGCTTCCCTCTCCTGGCGCGGCTCCACGGCAAAAACGTACGGCGGAGGGGTCCGCACTGCTCGTCGCGTGGATGCGACCGTTCGCCGCCAGGTGTCGCAGCGCCACGAACAGCGCGTCGACCTCGTCGGTGCCGAGTGACTCGGCAAGCTCCCGTGCCGTACGGGCCGCGTCTGGCGAGACCGGTAGAATGGCCACCGCGCGACGCTGGAGCGTGAGCACCGCGGCCGCGGCCACCTTGCCTGATTCGACCGCGGGCTGGTGGTACGCATTGACGTCGACGAGCTCGGCATAGAGGCCGACGGCACGCTCATAAAGCGCGATGAACGCCCCGAGCGCCCGTGCGTTCACTTCGGAAAAAGTCAACGTGAGCGAAGGTTTCTCGCGTGCCTCGAGAGCACGCCGCGTGCCTTGTAAAAACGCCGAGAGGTAATCGCCGCTCGTGATCCCTGGCTCGACCTCGAGGCTCGTGCCGGCGCGGTCCTTCAAAATCTCGATGAACGTGACGAAAAAGTCATCCGGACCATCCAGCAGTTGCTGCGCGTACGCGTGTTGGTCGGTGGCGCCCTTGTTGCCATAGACCGTGAGCCCTTGTGAGACGGTGTTGCCGGCGCGATCGTCGCGTTTTCCCAGCGATTCCATTACGAGTTGCTGCAAATACCGGGAGCTTAACTGGAGGCTGTCTTTGTAAGGCAACATCACCATGGCGCGGCGCCCGTTGCCGTCGCCGAGTGCGTACCAAATGCACGCGAGCAGCGCCGCGGGGTTCACAAACACGTCGGTCGCACGCGTCGCGCGATCCATTTCGGCGGCGCCCGCGAGCAGCGCCGTCACATCGATGCCAGCGAGCGCCGAGGGAAAGAGGCCCACCGCGGACGTCACGCTCGTGCGGCCACCGACCCAATCCCACATCGGGAGTCGCGCGACAAAACCCGCGGCCTCGGCGCGACTGTCGAGTTCGCTGCCTGCCTGGGTAATCGCGATGGCATGGCGCGCGAACTCGAGTCCTTGGAGGCGAAAGGCGTTTTCGAGTTCGAGCATGCCGTTGCGGGTTTCTTTGGTGCCGCCCGACTTCGAGATCACGACGACGAGCGTGCGGGCGAGATTCGCACCGAGGCGCGCTATCAGGCGGTCGAAACCGTCGGGGTCGGTGTTGTCGGCAAAGTGCACGGTCACCGGCGCGTCCGCTCCCGCGAGCGCATCGATCAGGAGCTGGGGCCCGAGCGCGGAGCCGCCGATCCCGACGACCACAGCTTCGGTGAAGCGCCCGCCGCTTGGCGGTGCGATCGCGCCGGAGCGGACGCGTTCGGCGAGCTCCAAAACCCGCGCAACGGTCGCCTCGATCTCGGAGCGAAGCGCAGCCTCGGGGGCGAGCTCGGGGGAGCGCAGCCAGTAGTGCCCCACGCGGCGCTGCTCATCGGAGTTGGCGAGGGCGCCGCCTTCGAGCGCGCCCATCCGCTCGAAGGCAGAGACGAGCTTCGGACCGAACGCTTCGATCGTCGAACGGGCGATCCCTGCGCGACTCCAGTCGAACGTGAACGCCAGCGCCGGATGGTGAAACGAGTGGGCGGAAAAGCGCTTGAACGCGTCGACGGTCATGCCCTCTCGAATACGCACGTCGCACCAACGCGTAAAGCGCGGCGCTCAGAACGCGAGGCCGAGGGTGGCCTGCAGAGAACGCGGCGGGCCGGCGACGGCATGGCGGGCAGGCTCCGATGAAGGTTGTGTTCCGGTGCGCCAATTGGACACGTACTTCATCTCGGTCGCGGCATAGGCGGCGTCGGCGACATTGAAGACGTCCACCGTGAAATCGATAAACCGCCAACGCAGTGATGCCGACGCATCGAGGAGCGCCACCGGGTCGGTGAACTCTCCGCCCGCGAGCGGTCGTGCCCCGAGGTACGAGAACCCCGCGCCTACCCGGCCTTCGAGCGGCGCCCCGCGTACCGTCGTCAGCGCGCGCTTCGCGCCGACATCCGCCCGAACGACGAGCGCCGGCACGGACGGGACGAGACCTCCCTCAGCTGCCCCGCCGCCATGAACCGCGACGTGACCGCCCTGCTTTTCTTCCGCCTCGGCGTCGTGCTCCTCGTGCTCGTCCACCGGATCGAGAGTGGCGCGCGTCGAGGTCACCGACGCGGACGCGAGCAGCCACTCGAAGGCCCGCACAATCACGTGCGCCGCGACACCACGACGCGTGGTCGGACCGATCGGCTCAAGCACGCCCTCGGCCGGCTCGAACATCAAATCGTTTGACGACAGCGTCGCAAATCCAGACGCGCTGAGCGTCACGCTTCCGCCCCACGGATGGAGCTTCAGACCTGTCTCGAAGCTGCGAACCCGCGCGAACGGCACGCCGTCGCCCCGTGCGGTCTGGAGCGCCTGCGGGGACCGATAGCCTTCGCCGTACGACGCGATTGCGTGCAGCCAATGCGTCGGAACCACCTCGACCGTCGCCCGCGGTCCGACGGCCACACCGAGCGCGCGATGCCGCGAAGGGACGAGGCTGCTCGCGTTCGGATCGACCGAGGTCGCGCCACCGAAACGGTCCTCGACGTCGAAGCCGAGGACATCGGCCCGCACGCCGCCGCGCAGCCGCAAATACGGACTCAGCCGCAGATCGACGTCACCGTAGATCCCAAGATCACCCTGCCACACCGCCGCGTCGAGGCGACGGTCCCACACCGCATCGCCCGGCGCGCGGACCAGGTTCGCCCTTTGCTCGATGCGATGACCCGCGAAGGCGGCCCCCACCTCCGCGTGTCCATCGAGCCACGTGGCCGGGCTGAAGCGCGAGGAGCGATGGTACGCGCGTAATCCAGCACCAAAATCCCCGTTTTTCTGGTCGATTCGGTCACCGTCGCCCGGCACGCTCGGCTCCGTGCGCGACGGCAGCGTGTAGCCGGTAAAGTTCTCGACCGTGTGGTTATCGACATAGGAAAGCCAAGCCGAGACGCCCGTACTTCCGCCGGATTCGCGCGGGCGCTCGAGTTGCACCGAGGCGAGCACTCGCGCCGTCGAAGAGACTTGGTTGTTCGCGGACGGGTCCGGGTAGCTGTCGTAAAACCCAACGCGACCGAGGGCCATGTCGTCCCGACGGACAGTCCCCGGGATTGCACCTCGAGCGCCGTGCGCGGTCACGAGCGCGACGCCGCGGAATCCCGCGGGCCCCCGGAAAGCGAGCTGCGCCATGCCGGTCGCCGCGGTGGTCTCCCGATTCATGCCGAAGCCATCCGAATGCGACATCGCCGCGGCCCCGAACGTCTCCTCTGCTTCGCCCCGCGGAGCCCACACGCCGAGCTGCCGGAACATGCCGAAGGAACCCGCCGAGGTGCGGACCTTGAACCCGCGCTCGAGCACGCCCAACGAGAAATCGATGCTGCCCGCAACGGCGAAGTCCCCTTGGCGCGGATCGAATACGCCTTCGGTCACGCGCACCGCCCGAACGACCTCAGGCAAGATGAAGTTGAGATCGGCGTAGCCTTGGCCGTGTACGTGCGACGGCTGGTTCACGGGCACCGAACCGTTCAACGTGAACTCGATGTCCTGGCCGTGCCCCGCATCGAACCCGCGCAGGAAAATCTGGTGGGCCACGGCGTCGCCTTCGGGCCGCGCGACGTAAACGCCGGGTGCAGCCGCGAGCAACTCGGCGGCGTTGCGGTGCGGTGCGGCGGAGAGCACGTCGACTTCAAGGAGCACGTCACTGCTCGAACGCGGCGGCGGAACGTGATGACCGTGGACGTCGAGCTCGATCGGGCCGTGGGGCTCGACCCATGAGGCCTCGGCTGCGGGCGCGCCGGGTTCGCCACCGCTTGGCGCGCTCGGCGGCTCGGGCTCGGCCGCACTCGCGGAGGGCTCGGCGAGGAGGAACGCTGCGTTGAGAGCGGCGAACGTGGAAACGTAAACAAACGAAGATTGAGCGATCGAAAAACGGGGCATTGCGACTCGAAGCGGACGCCGAAGCGCAGCGTGATGCTGCACGATAGGGGCGACGACCTCTCGAGGCGGCCCGCGTCCGATGGGGTCGCTCGCTACGAGGCGCGTCGCGCGTGAAAGTGGCCGACGGCTCCGGACGGAGGCGAGTTCTTCGGAGCGAGGAGCAACAGCCATTGGCGGGGCAACGGCGCCGGCGCCTCACCGCGCGAGGCAACCGCGGTGACCATGGCCCGACGTGGGGCGACCGCGAGACGAAGGGCAAGACGCGGCGCGGCTGACGACGCGTGGCGCGCTGCGGCGCCGAGGCAGTGGTCGTGGTCGTGCGAATCGGCGGCGGCGGTGGGCTCGACGGAGACGGACGCGTGGTCACCTTCCCCCGCGGCTGCCGCTACGGGTGGGACCGCTTGTCCAAGGTCATGCCCGCTCTCACCGTGAACAAGCTCGCCGTGCTCTTGGCACACCGAGTGATGCACGAGCACGAAGTGCACGGCGGACTCGAGCTGCAACACGGAGCAGCCGAACGCAACGAGCAGCATCAAGGTGCGCTGCAGCGCGACCAGCGTGATGCGAGACGGCATTCGTCTTTTCATGTGCGAGGCAGACTTAGCGAACTTTGGAAGTTGGCGACTAGAACCGCCCGAAGAACCGGCGTCAAGACACGATCGTTCGCAGAGCGGTCGAACAGGCGGGCAACGCGCCCACGACATGGTACAAGGACGCCCCTCGTAGGTCGGGTCCCCCGTTTCCCTACGCGGAACCGGAAAGCGCAGACGTTCGGAGAGATGCGATGACGATCGAGTTCGGCATCAATCAGGGCTTGGTCGACGAGCTCTACGCCAATTACCTAGAAAACCCGCAGCTGGTCGATGCCAGTTGGCGCGGCTATTTCGATTCGCTCGTCGGCGCGAATGGGCATGGCGCGAATGGCCACAGCGCGAATGGCCATGGCACGACGGGTGAGCCGCATGCCGCCGCTTCGAGTCGCGCAGGCGCGTCGCCGGCGTCGCTCACCGCCCGCGTGCAAAAACTCGTCAACGCGTACCGCACCGTCGGGCACCTCGTCGCCCACATCAATCCACTCGGACAGCCCGAGGCTCTCACCCACGAGCTCGACCCCGAAAGCTACGGCATCGGGCCGAGCGAGCTCGCAAGCCGAGTGAACGGCATCGACGTCGCCGGCTCCGAATCGCAAACCGTCGGAGAGATCGTCCTGCGCATGCAGGCGACCTACTGCGGCGCAATCGGAGTCGAGTTTCGGTCGATCGAAGACGGCGAAGAGCGTCGGTGGTTGCAGACGCGCATGGAAGCGTCGAACAACCGCATGCAGCTCGACCGCGATGCACAGATCCAGCTTCTAACGAAGCTCTCGGACGCCGAGAACCTCGAGCAGTTCATCCACTCGAGCTACGCCCCGGGGACCAAGCGTTTCTCGCTCGAAGGCCTCGAGAGCCTGATCCCGCTGCTCGACCTGATGATCGAAAAAGGCGCTCAGCTCGGAGTCGAAGAGTTCGTGTTCGGCATGGCCCATCGGGGGCGTCTGAATGTCCTCGTCAACACGCTCGAGATGCGGCTCTCCGATATCTTCTATGCCTTCGAAGACAAGGACGCCCAGCGGTACCTCGGTCGCGGCGACGTGAAGTACCACCTCGGGTTTTCAAACGATCGCGTGACGTCGGAAGGCAAGCGCGTCCACCTGACGATGACGTTCAACCCGAGCCACCTCGAGTTCGTCAACCCTGTCGTCGAAGGGCGGGTCCGCGCAAAGCAGGACCGGCGCGCCGCCGCCGAACGCAAAGCGATAGTCCCGCTGCTCATTCACGGCGACGCCGCCTTCGTCGGTCAAGGCGTCAACACCGAGACGCTCAACATGTGCGGCCTGCCGAACTACGCGACCGCTGGAACGATCCACGTGATCGCCAACAACCAGGTCGGCTTCACGACCGACCCGAGTGACTCGCGCTCGACCCGCTACGCGAGCGACATCATGAAGATGTTGAACGTCCCCGTCTTTCACGTAAACGGCGAGGATCCCGAGGCCGTCGCGCAGGTCGCGCACCTCGCGATGGAGTGGCGACAACGCTTCCAAAAAGACGTGCTCGTCGACCTCTACGGGTACCGCCGCCACGGCCACAATGAAGGTGATGAGCCGCGTTTCACGCAGCCCGCCATGTACCGCATCATCGATGAAAAGCCGACGGTGCGGGAGGTGTACGTCAAACGCCTGGTCGAGCTCGGCCAGATCGACGCCGCGCTTGCGAACGACATCGGCGTGCGCCGACGCCATGCCCTTTCCGAAGCGCTCGACGAGGTCAAGCAGCGCGGCTTCGTCCCGGCCCCCGACACGATGGGCGGCGTTTGGCAGGGCTATGCCGGCGGTCCCGACGCGAGCGTTCCCGAGGCCGTCACGGCCGTACCACGCGAGGAGCTGCTCGCCTTATCGGAAGCGCTGAGCCGCACCCCCGAGAGCTTCCGCGCGCATCGCAAGGTCACCACGTTGCTGCAACAACGCCATCAGCGCGTCTCGAGCGGAGAACCCTTTGATTGGGGTACAGCCGAGCTCCTCGCCTACGCGACGGTGCTCGCTTCGGGGACGGACATCCGCATCTCCGGTGAAGATGTGCACCGCGGGACGTTCAGCCATCGCCACGCCGTGTTGTTCGATCAAGAGACCGGCGCGGCACACACGCCCCTAAACCATGTCGGCACAGGGCAAGGCCGTTACGAGTCGTGCAACAGCCCACTCAGTGAGCAATCGGTGCTCGGGTTCGACTTCGGTTACAGCCTCGACTCCCCCGATAAGCTCGTCATCTGGGAGGCTCAGTTCGGCGATTTTTTGAACGTGGCCCAGGTCATCGTCGATCAGTTCATCTGCTCGAGCGAAGACAAATGGATGCGGCTGTCCGGGCTCGTCCTCTACCTGCCACACGGCTACGAAGGCCAAGGACCCGAGCACTCGAGCGCGCGGCTCGAGCGGTTCCTCCAAAATTGCGCCGAAGACAACATCCAGGTCTGCAACCTGACGACGCCCGCGCAACTCTTTCATGTCTTGCGCCGCCAAGTTGTCCGTCGCTACAGGAAGCCGCTCATCATTCTGACGCCGAAGAGCCTCCTGCGCGCGGCATACGGCACCGAAGGTCCGAAGCCGGTCTCGACGTTGGCCGACCTCACCGAAGGCCGTTTTCACCGAGTGATTGCGGACGACGTCGTCGATCCCAAGACCGTGCGGAAGGTCCTCCTCTGCAGCGGCAAGGTCTACTACGACCTCGCGAAGCGGCGGCTGGAGAAAGGCATAAGTGACGTCGCGATCGTTCGCATCGAGCAGCTCTACCCTTTCAACGGTGAGCTCATCGCTGCGCTCGCGCCCTACGAAGACGGCACGCCTATTCAATGGGTTCAAGAAGAGCCTTGGAACAACGGCGCGTGGTTCTACATTCATGCGACGCTTCCGCGACTCCTTGGTGGTCGCTTGCCTCTTCTCGGCGTCGTGAGCCGTGACCCGAGCGCGAGCCCCGCCACAGGCAGCAAGGCCGCGCATGTCGTCGAGCAAGCGCGCATCCTCGATCAGGCCTTCGCCCTCTAGGCTTCTCAGTGAATGAGGGCCTTCGCCCTCTAGGCTTCTCAGTGAATGAGGGCCTTCGCCCTCTAGGATTGCCGGCGAACGACCGGGGCGGCTCCAACTTCGTAACTGCCCTCCGCACTCGCCGGCGGTCTCGGCTTGCATTCCGCTGCCATCCTTGCGAAACACCGAGGCAATGGGTTTCGATCGACCTCTTCGGGCTATGCTGGCATCGGCCCTCGTCGGCCTCGCCGCGTGCTCCTCGCCAGTCACGCCGCCTCCGCCGCCTCCGCAACCAACGGCGACGGCCGAGACCAGTGTCCCCGATCCTCCGAAGGCCACGTCGGTCTCCGACGCCAAGCCCGCAGCGGTGGTTCTCGCCGGGCAAAATTTCGCGGATGAAGCGCGCCTGCTCTACCGCGTCGTCACGTGCAAAGGCGACACTCCGGTGACCCCGGAGATCGCTGCGGTGCTCGAAGAACACTGCAAAGATATCCTGCCGCGCATCGAGAACTTCAAGAAAACTTGGCTCGACGTCGCGCAGCCCGCGCTCGCGGCGATCGTCCCGGCCGACGCACCGAAGAAGGTCGTCTACCCATTCGCAGGTGGCGACAACACGACGCTCCTCGCCACCTTCCCGAACGCCGAGGAGTACACGAGCATCTCGCTCGAGCTCGTAGGCGATGTCCGCCGCGTCCGTGAGCTCCAGCCCGCGACACTGGCGTCGACTTTACGAAAACTCCGCGTGCGCATCGACGAGCTGATCGGCGACAGCAAGTTCAGCATGAGCGAGACGCTCCAAAAGATGATGACCGGGGAGCTGCCGCAGGAGCTGAGTTTCCTGATGGTGGGCCTCTCGATCCACGACCTCGAGCCGGTTTCTCTGCGCTACTTCCGCCTCGAGAAGGACGGAGCCGTGCACTACTTCACGGCGGAAGAACTCGTAAAAGAGAAGGGCTCGGCGCGACGGCGCGCGCAAACCTGGCAAGACGGAGACTTCCCCGAAGCGTTCAGCAACGTCGAGATCGGCTTCAAGCCGCGCGGGAAAGATGGCCCGGTTCGAGTGCAGCGCCACATCGCGTTCAACCTGGACAACCAGCACGTAAAGTTCGACCCATCGCTGCTCGCCCACCTCGCCGAAAAAGGCGACGTCAGCATGATGATCAAGGCGGCGAGCTACCTGCTTTGGAAGCTCGATTTCAGCCGGATCCGAGACTACGTGCTGAAGCATCCGAAGTTCATCGTGTCGGACTCGACCGCCCCGCTTCCGAGAGATGCCGTGCCTGCGGGCTACGTGCAGGAAGTTTGGGGGAGCTTTACCGGTGCGCGCATTCCGGTGGTCAAAGACGGAGAGCGCGAGATGCGAAAATTCTGGGAGACCCAGCCCGAGCGACCGCTCGCATTCCGTTTCGGTTACCTCGATCGAAATGACAAAGCGCACCTCATGGTGACGCGCCGCAAGTAGCGCGGTGAACCGACTGGCGGGAACGAGGCCCCGTTCGTCAGCGGCGCAGCAAGAGGACCGTCGACGCGGGTGAGGCCCCGACGCGAAGCCGCGCTTCGGTCGGCTGGTCGGCACAGACCTCGTGGACCGCAAGGCCCAACCCTCGAGCGATCCCGTTCGGCTCGAGGGCTTGTGCAACCGTGTCGACGACAAGAGCCGTCCCGCCATCGCTCGCGACGAGCCA
Organism: Polyangiaceae bacterium; assembly: GCA_947475525.1. GTDB lineage: Bacteria > Myxococcota_A > Polyangia > Polyangiales > Polyangiaceae > SYFR01. Next base: position 162,592 of record CANJMI010000007.1, read on the forward strand.
CCGGGTGCATTCGCGTGTGAGTGACACCGAGCGCTCATGCCTGCGCTCGGCCGTGATCGCGAGCGCCTCGACCCCGTCCATGCTGCGAAAATCGACCGGACCGGTCTCGGCTTCGAGACGCTGAAGCAAGCGCGCCGCAGCACGCGGATGCTCTTCCAAAAGAGGCACCCTTGCGCCCTGCCGCAGCTCGATCGCGAATGGACCACGCTCCTCGAGGGCCACAACCTCGAGGCGCACACGCATGGGGACGCGCGTGCAGGAAAACAGTGCGGCGCTCGGACCTCCTTCGCTTCGGTCGACGAGCTCGCCGCCTTCGGCCCACAGCTCCGCCCGAAAGCGTCCAGTCGGTGCCCCACCGATGACGTCGATACGGCTGCAGCCCGCAGCGAGCTCGACCGCCATCGTTTGAACGAGACCCACGCTCGCGGTTCCCTGACCGACGGACACAACGCCCGCGAGCGCTAGCCCCTGCATTCGGGCGCGATGCCGGTCGAGCGCCAACGGCAGCGGCAGAATCGGCGCCGTCCCGACCACGTCAACGTGCGAGGCCAGCTCGACGATGGCCCCACGCGGACTGGTCGCGATCACGACGGCGGCAGTACCACGCGCACCTCGGGGTCGAAGTTGCACGGTGAGTTCCTCATCGGTGCGACTGCACACGACGAGCCCTTGCTCAGCCCCGGTGGCGCGGCCGCGCGACACGACCCGCCCCTCGCTGTCGAGAACCTCCAACAAGAGGCCGGTCACCTCTTCGCTCGCACTCGCGAACACGTCGAGGCAGCGATTTTCCCCAAGTTTTACCGAAAGCGACGAAACCGCGTGCGGATCGACCGGCAGCGCCGCGCGGCGAACGTCCTCCCACCGCGAGCCAAGCCACGCGCGCCGCTCCCTTAACCGCGCCTCGAGTCCCGGCCACCCGGCGAGCTTGCCGGTGTCCTGCCCGGGCCTGCCTCGTACGGTGAGCGCTCGACCGACCTCGTCGGCGCGCCCCGGCGCAACCACGAACGCACCGAGCGCGAGCAGACCGGTCCCGCTGACCACACGCGCCGCGAGGTAGACGCGGCGCGGATGCGGCGGACAGAGCATGACGGCCGCGCCGGAGGTCGGAGCCTCATCGGAAGCGAGCACGTCACCCGCATCGTCGAACATGAAGAGATCGACATCCCGAATGCTCGAGCCCGCTCGAGCGACCACCGCGACGCAGGTGTCCGGCGGCGCATCGAGAAAACGTCCAACCTGCTCGCCCTCCGTCACCACGGCTCCGGCGAGCGCTTGAAAGTCCGTCGCACCGGCTGCCGTCGCAGCTTCGATCGATGCGGCCAAAAACCGCGCCGGCTCCACCGCGCCCACCTCGGCCCGAAGCCGCGGCGGACACGCGCGCGGTTGAGGCGCGCACGCGGCAACGCCGAGCACGACCGAACACCCGAGCAGCCGCCTCATGGAGCGTCGCCTCCGAGGCGCCACAACGCGAGCCTAAAGTTCGCGGCACGACCACGCAAGAGAACGTGAGCACGCCCCTTCGCGGAAGCTTGCGCGCAGAACGTCACGGCGGCGCCGCGCGGCAGGTCGACCGAGTCATCGTGAAACACGCTGCCCGCGACATCGACACTCAACCGAGCCGTGGCCACGTCTCCGTCACCGAGCCCGAGAGCTGCGAGGTAGCAAGCGCCCGGTTCGAGTGCGAGCGGAACTTGGGTCGCACCAACGAGACCGAGCCACTGACCGATCGGCGGCTCGCTTACGCGAGGAGCACGACGTTTGAAGAGCGCACCCGCAATCGCGGCGCGTTCCCCGTGGGACCAATCCTTAGGCAATCGTGGCAATTCCCAGTGAGCGTCGAGTAACGTCACGGGCCGCGGGGCACCCGCACCGAGCCAGCGCAGCTCGAGCTGCCGCGACTCGGACACGCAGAATTCGAGACGCGCGTCCGGCGCATGAGAGCGATCGACACGAAGCGGCGTCGAGGCCAAAGGTTCACGGAGCTCGGCGTCGATGTCGACTCCGTTCACCCCGTCGGCATCGGCGAGGACAGCGAGGCGATGGCAGCCGGCGGAGAGCTTGACGGTCAACGCGCCCGAGCCGTCCTCGGCGGCGCGAGTCACGACAGACACGACCTCATCCGCTCCGTCCGCACGCGCAATCTTGGACGCGCGATTCACACGCTCAGCGAGTGGCGCAACCGCGAGCGCCGGGGCGCGATCGTCGACCGGTTCGAGCGGACCCATCGCCCGATCGAGCAAGACCTCATCGACGGCCGGCAACGGGCCACGATGGTGAGCCACCACCACATCGACGGTCCCCCGCGCGGACGAGAACGCGACCTCCACAGCCATCGGACTCGACCACGAGTCATTCGCAAAATGACCGTTATTTGCGGCTATTTCTGCAGCAGTCGAGTCGCGACAGACCTCGAGTTCGGCTACCCCCGCGCGACTCGGGCGCGACGCCGACACGGCCACTTCGGGTTCATCGTCGCCTGGCTCAGGACCATCCGTCGCCACTGCTAAAACGCCATCCGCCGCTTCCGCTAAAACCGTAAGTTTCGCGCCTTGACGGCCCATCGAGAATGACGCGCCGCGCACGCCGAGCGCGACGACGGTCACGCACCCCGCCTCCGGCGTTGGCTCGATGGGCACAAGAACGGTGCGGCTCGCTCCACCGACCAAGAAGAGCGTCGCCACGCGCTCGGCGCGGGCCCCCGTCGCGCGCCAACGTGCGAGCAAGTCGTCAACATCTTGCGGCAAGTCCGCCTGCGCGGTGCGCGCGAGCAAACTTACGAGGGGCAGCACCACGAGCGCGCGAAAAAAAAAGCTCACGCGTCCACCGAGAGAGGGCTCTCGACAAAATCGCTGCCGTCCCAAACATACAGGCGATGCTCATCAATCCTGGCCGCCCGCACACTCGTGACGAGGAATGCCAGAGGCCACGCGGGCCCCGGTCCGAGCCGCATCGCTGCCCCTTCGTACTCGGGAGGCTCGCCCATGCTCATCACTGCGCGGTCGGTGGCGCTGAAGTAGGCGCCGGCATCGAGGTGCGAATGGTAGAGCACTTTCACGGGTCGGCCGCGGTCGCCGCCCGCGCGGACCGCATCATCGAAACGCTTCTCGTTGAACGCGAAGAAGGTGCGCGCAGGACGGAAGTACGTCACCGGATCGAGACGGTGCAGCTTCGCGGCCATGTTCTGCATCGCCACAGCCTCATCGACGAGCAAGCCGTCGCCGACAGGTCCCGTCAGGTAGCCGCACGCCTCTTCGTCGGCTGCGTAGCCGCGGCGCGCATCGCGCTCGATGGCGTCGAGAGCGGCCCGCGTGATGCGGAGCTGACCCGCAATCCACGGCGACGCGGCGCTCATCGAAGCGGCTCGCAGGTGGGCTCGAGGGCCACCGCACGAAACGCCGCGAGGGCCGCGCGCGAACCCGCAAGCACGGCCCGCGCAGCCTCGGTCGTGACGATCGCGCGCGGAGCGAGCGCCTCGCAGTCGATGGCTCCAGGAAGGACCGCGGCAAAACCTGCGCGGAGGGCGTACCGCTCCGCAACGCGATGCGCGAAGCCGTCCCCGCCGACGTGAGCCGAAGCGAGCAGCACCCGCGCCTGCCCCGCGCGTCCAACGCCTCCGAGCAAAATCTGCCGCGCGAAGCGAGCGTTCACCTCGAGGCTCAAGCTCGGTACCGATGGAACGCTCACGACGCGCTCAGCCACCTGCGATGGCAGGGATGATCGATATCTCGACGCCATCGGCGACCTTTGTGGCGACGCCTTCGAGAAAGCGGATGTCTTCATCGCCAACGAAAATGTTGACGAAACGCCTTACGCCGCTCGCGTCGACGAGCTTGGTCTTGATGCCCGGGTAGTGGGCCTCGAGGTCATCGATCACCTCAGTTATCGTCGCGCCACTCGCGCTCACCTCGTCCTTGCCGGAGGTGTGAACGCGGAGAGATGTCGGAATTCGTACGATCGCGGCCATTGGTGTTCTCATTCGCAAGTTACGGCGTTGGTATACCTGCGCGCGTCGATCGTGCCAATCGTCGCCTCCGCTCCGCAGAGCGCGCAGTTTGCCCGGGGATGAACCTCTATCTGACGCAACCTGTCCGTGAGGCCGTCGTACGTGACGATCGTGCCGACCGCCGTGCGATCACCATCGAGGATGCGAATCGCCCGATCCGCCGCGACCGCGCCAGCCACACCGCACACGGGACCTGCGACCCCTGCGGTGGCGCAATCGAGCAGGGCCCCGGATGGCACATCTTCGAACAAGCAGCGATAGCAAGGCTTACCGTGACCTGCCGCGCCGAGCACCGTCGCCTGCCAGCGCACGGCCGCAGCATGAACGATCGGCACGCCGGCAAGATGAGCTGCGTCGGCCAGCAGGAATCGGGTTGGGAAGTTGTCGGTGGCGTCGATCACCACTCCGGCGCGGCCCACGAGCTCGGCCACGGTGGACGGTGCCGCGCGTCCCTCGAACCAAGAGACATCGAGACCTGGAGCCTCCCGGCCAAGGGCCTCCGCGAGAGCGACAACCTTGGAGTGGCCGACACCGCTCTCCTCGAACAGGATCTGCCTGTGCAAGTTTCCAAGCTCAACGGCGTCCTCGTCGACGAGCACCAGCGCGCGGACTCCGGCCAAGGCCAACGCCCACGCAGCGGGCGCGCCGATACCACCAGCGCCGACCAGCAAAATTGATTTCGAATCACCCGACGCGTCGACCATCCTGGCTCCTCGCGATTATAGCTCCTTGGTCACGGAGCGCCGCGAACATGGTACGAAGGGCGACCGGAATCGACGAGGCCATGTCGTTCTTTCAAGATCCGCCCGAGCTCACGAACACCTACCAAACGGACCACGTCCTGCAAGGCCATTTGCGCCGCACGTTGCCCGCGGAGGTGCTCTGCGACATCGAGCCCGAGCTCCAAGAGATGGGGCGCCTCGCGGTGGAACTGCACGCCCAGCAGCTCGCGAATCGGCACGACGAACCCCGCCTGGAGGCATGGGACGCGTGGGGCAACCGCATCGATCGAGTCCACGTGAGCGCGCTCTGGGAGCGAGCCGCAAAACTCGCCGCGGAAAAAGGGCTCGTCGCGATTGCCTACGAGCGCGTTCACGGCCGCCACAGCCGAACCCACCAGTTCGCGCTCGTCTATTTGTTCGGCCCGTCGAGTGACGTGTACACCTGCCCCCTCGCGATGACGGACGGTGCGGCGCGCACTTTACTCGAGCACAAAAACCAGCCGCTCATCGACCGTGCCGTCGCGCGCTTGACGAGTCGTGATCCCGCCCGTGCCTGGACGAGCGGGCAATGGATGACGGAGCGAACGGGCGGCTCCGACGTTGGCTTGAGTGAGACCGTGGCGACCCCGAGCGACGGCGGCAAAGTCGCGGGGCTGCCCGGTGCCTACCGACTTCAGGGCACCAAGTGGTTCACCTCCGCGATCACCTCTCAGATGGCGCTCACGCTCGCGCGCACGGCAGGCTCCCCCGATGGTGGACGCGGACTCACCCTGTTTTACCTCGAAGTGCGCGACGAGACCTGCGCGCTCAACGGCATCGAAGTCAACCGCCTCAAGGACAAACTCGGCACGCGCAAGGTGCCGACCGCCGAGCTTACCCTCGATGGCACGCTCGCGCTTCCCGTCGCGGGTGTCGGCAACGGGATCCGAAACATTGCCCCGATGCTCAACGTCACACGCACCTGGAACGCGATTTGCGCAATCGGCTGCATGCGACGCGGCATCGACCTTGCGGTTGACTACGCCAATCGCCGCGTGCAGTTCGGCACAAAACTTTCGGAAAAGCCGCTGCATATGGACACCCTCGCCGGAATGCAGGCCGAATTTGAAGGCGCGTTCGGGCTCGCGTTTCGGGTCGTGCAGTTGCTCGGCGCCGTCGAGAGTGGCGAGGCAACGGCACATGAAGAACGCCTCCTTCGAGCGCTCACTCCCGTCGCAAAGCTCGTCACGGCAAAGCAGGCCGTGCTCGTGGTCAGCGAGGCTATCGAGTGCTTCGGCGGCGCCGGTTACGTCGAAGACACCGGACTTCCAACGCTGCTGCGCGATGCCCAAGTGCTCCCCATTTGGGAAGGCACGACCAACGTGTTGTCCCTCGATGTGATGCGGGCCATCGCACGCGACGGTGCTCTGGAAGCCTTCGAAGAAGAAGTCGTGTCGCTGACCTCGGTACTCCAACAACCGCGCCTCACCGATCTCGGTAGGTTGGCCCGCAAGACAATGGCGCAGGCGCGTGGGTGGGTTGTCGAGTCGGCTGAACGTGGGGTACTCGACGCCGAGGCCGGTGCTCGCCGCTTCGCGCTGACCATCGGAAGGACGCTCGAGCTCGCGCTGCTCCTTCGTCACGCGGAGTGGTCGCAGACACAAGGCGACGAACGCCCAACCCTCGCCGCGCGGCGCTTCGCGGCACACGGAATCTCCTCCATCGGAGACGAGCTCAAACCAGACGAAGCGAAGCGGATGTTCTCCCGCTAGGTCGGCCTACGCCTCCTCCGAGCGCACGGCTCAACGCGGTCACCCGACACCTCCGCGCGTCGATCCGGGCCGCGACACATCGCGATGCACGACCCCGATCCGGCGCTGACCGTCGGCCGCGAGGCGCCGCGCGAGTTCGATCGAGAGCGTGACGGAGCGATGCCGGCCACCCGTGCAACCAATCGCGATCGTGAGGTAACTCTTTCCTTCACGCTCGTACCGCGGAAGCGCGAACTGCAAGAGCCCTTCCACATGCCCGAGCAGCTCGGCCGACCCGGGTGACGCGAGCACGAACTCGCGCACCGGCGCTTCATCCCCCGTGTGGTCCCGCAGGCCGGGGACGAAGTGCGGGTTATCGAGAAAACGCACATCGAACACGATATCGGCATCGAGCGGCAGGCCGTGTTTGAAGCCGAACGACATCACGCGGACGGTCATGTGCGGCTGAACACTTCCCTCTGCAAACGTGTCGACGACCTGGCGACGAAGTTCGTGGACCGACATGTGCGTGGTGTCGAACGCCAGCGTCGCGTGGCTCCGAATCGAGGACATGCGGGCACGCTCCATGCGCACGCCGTCGACCACGGCCAAGAGTTCCCCGGTATCGCGCGGACGCCCGCTCCCTGCCGGGCCTTCACTCAACATCGGATGGGGTCGGCGCGTCTCGCTGAAACGCCGCACCAGCGCGTCATCGGCGGCGTCCAGGAAAAGCACCGCGACGTTCGATGCGAGCTTGGGCAGCTGCTTCAAGGCCTCGGGCGCCGCATCGAGAAACGCACCTACGCGGATGTCGATCCCAAGCGCGATGCGGTCGATTCCTCCGCCGACGCAGGTCGTCACCGTGCTGCCAACGAGCGATGGCGGTAGGTTGTCCACGCAGAAGTAACCGATGTCCGTGAGCGCTCGCAAAACGGTGCTCTTACCCGCTCCCGACAAACCGGTCACGACAACCACCTCGGCTTCCATCTCGCTCACAACGGCCTCACTTGCGCTGAAGAACCCTGCGCATCGGCGAGCGAACCGTAGGACAGAGCCGCTCGAGCGAGCACCGTGCTCAGCCGCTCGAGCGCCTCCGAAGTTGTGCGAACACGCCCCTCCGCCACATCCGAAAAGTGAATGCGTTCAGCGGAGAGGCGCCAGGCGACCATCACCCGTCAGAAGTACCCGGGTCGAGGTCGCAGCTCAAGTCACCAATCGCCGGGTTCACCCGCTACAGCTTCCGCAAACTCGGCGGTACGCATGCCCCGGCGGCTCTTGTCGCTCTTACCTTTGTCGCTGCGGATCTGGCTCTCAAGTTTGTCCACGACCAAGTCGATGGACGCATACATGTCGTCGCTCCGCTCCGAGCCGTGGAGCGACGTTGTCCCGGACTTGAGGTGCACGTCGGCGACGTGGTCACTCCCATCCAAGGAGAGTGTCACGTCCGCCCTCATCGCCTCCCGAAGGAACTTTTGAAGTTTGCCAATTTTTTCCTGCGCGTAGTTCTTCACGGCGTCGGAGCCGTCCATCTGCCTGAACGTGGTGGTGATGTTCATCGCATCGACCTTCCTTTACGTGACTCGAGTCACGCATCTCTGAACTGCGACCGCACGCCGCTGGATGTGGCCCAGGCGGCGCGAGGCAAGGATCTCGCCTGTCGGGTCCGAGTCGAGAACGCACGCTGAACTTCGTTGGGCGCTACCGACACGGGCTGTCAAAGGACGATTCCCAGCCATGTCGGGCACCTTAACACCGGTTGTTCACCAATGTCACATAAAAATTCGCTGTGGCGAGCGAACGGTAATCTGTTACGCTCCCATCGTCAATGACAGATTGCACAAATCGACATCGGGCGCCGGACCTCAGGATTGGGCCAGACTCGGCCGCTCGTAGAGCGAGACACGCAAACGAGCGAAGATCTCTTCGGCCCGCCCGTGCATCTGGTCCGCCTCCTCGATAGCGGAGGGGTCGTCCGCGTACTCGGGTTCGGTGCGCAAAAACCGAGCGTAAACCTTGTAGGTGCGGGCGAGCTCCACCTCGTTGCCCGTCTGCTCGAAGATCGCGACACTGCGGGCGTAGTACTCGCGGGCGCTCTTGGTGTGCGCAGCGCCCCAGCCGCCTGCCGCGGTGATCTCACCGAGCGTACGAAGCGCTGTCCCGAGATGCACCTTGCTGCGAACCGACGCGAAAAGATCGACGGCTCGGCCGATGCAATCGCGCGCTCGAACGAGATCACCGTGCAGCATGTACGCCTTGCCGAGACCCCGCAGCACTTCGGCCAGACCGAGCTTGTCGCCGAGCTCATCGCAAAGCTCCTCGGCCTGACGCAAGATCTCGATCGCCTTGTTCGGCTGGCCGTTCGAGTAGTGGGTCTCGCCGATGTTGGTGAGGATCAGAGCGAGGCGGTTGCGATCGCCGATTTCAGACGCGACCTCGCGGGCCTCCTCGAAGAGCTTCAAGGCACGTGCGAACTCTTGAAGATCTTGCGCGACGGTACCGAGATTGTTCAGGGCGTAAACGACGCCAACGAGGTCGCCTATCGCGCGGCGAATCACGAGCGCCTCATCGAAAGCCGCAACCGCGTTCTTGAGGTCACCGGAATCTCGAAGCACCAAGCCGAGGTTGTTCAACGACAACGCGATCGAGCGCGGGTCGCCAAGCGCCTGCCGGAGTGCAAGCCCCTCGCGCAGCTCCGTTTGGGCCGTGTCGTACTCGCCCTTCATCCAGTGCAGCTTGCCGATATCATCGATCGTCGAGGCGACGCCGCGCTCGTCGTTCGCGGCACGGAACAAGGCGAGCGCCGTCTCAAAGTGCGCTTGCGCTTCGTCGAGCGAGCCCACTTCGCGGTGCAGCCGACCGATGCGGTTGTGCGCCGCGCCCCCCTTCGGGCGTAAGTCAAAACGAAACGCGAGCGTCAGCATCTCCCCGAAAGCCGCGAGCGCGTCGTCGATGCGGCCGAGCAATTGCAGCACATCGCCGTGGTTGTGCAACGCATCGATACGTCGCGCGACGGCGGTCTCGTCGAGGAGCGCGAGGGCTCGTTCGTAGTAATCGGATGCGCTCGAATTCGCGTAGCGCGAGCGCGCGAGATCACCGGCTCGCACGAACGTAAGCCCCGCGTGGTGCAGCTCCCCCGCCGCTTCACGGTGCTGTGCCAGCATGGCAACATCCTGCTCGTTCGAGTGGACGCCACTCTGGTGCTCGAGCCAGTCGGCGATCGTTTGGTGGTAGCGCTTTTTCGCGGTCGGGCTGATGCGCGAGGCGAGCGACATGCGCTCTTTGTTGTGCTTGAAAATGTACTCGTCGGTGCCGGCGAAGTTCGAGTCGGGAAGCTTCAGGATGTAGTCGCGATCGACCAATTCAGAGAGCATCTCGTCGATGCGCTCCAGGTCTTGGTCGCCTTCGGGCCGCCAGAACTCGGGAGCCTCCTCGCCCGCTCGGTAGAGCGCAACGAAACCACCACGCCAGAACACGCTGCCCATCAGCGAGGCGTACTCGAGCAGCTGCTTTTCATCGATGTCGAGGGCGGCGATGCGCGCCTCGACCGCGTCCTCGATCGTCATCGGGAGTTTCGCGACCGACAATCGCTCTGCGTGTACTTCCCAGACGGGCTCTGCAAGCGGCGCGCTGACTTCGACCAAGACCCCGACGTCATGGTAGATGCGCACCATCTGCTCGAGCATCATCGGGTTGCCGCCTGCGAACGCTACGGCCGAGGCGACGAGGCGCTCACACGGGCCGCGGCAAGGCTCCAACAACACGGTGACGAGCGCCCCCGCCGAGGTGTCGTCGAGGGCGACGAGATCGACCAGCTCGTGGCGCTCTTCGCCGGCGCGGTCCCAATCTTCGTAGCGCAACGTAAGTTCGGAGCGAGCGACACAGATGAGCATCACCGGACCGGCGACGTACTCGAATAAGTAATGCAGCAGAGCGAGGGAATCATCGTGCGCGTTATGAAGGTCGTCGAGCACCAACACGAGCGGCCCCGACGCGGCGTCGGCCTCGATGAAAGCCTTGAAGACGGCACGACGCAAAAGAACGCCCTGTTGGGGGTCCTCCTCGACGGCCTTGGTAAGCGGGCTCGCCGGAAAAGGCAGATCGAGGAATTGCCCGAGGAAGTAGATGACGTCCCCGACCTTTCGGTCGTCGAGGACCTTGGCCACCTGACTCCGAACCTCGGCGCGTGCGGCCTCCGGGTCCATGCCTTCGACGAGGCCGAAACGCGCCCTCAAGAGGCGGGCGAAAAGTCCGTAGGACGTGGAGGTGTCACGCGCGGAACCGCGGTAAACTTTGAGCGGCGCGACGTCGGTGCGCTCTCGCTGGCGCAGAATGAACTCTTGAACCAGGCGGGTTTTCCCGATTCCGGCGGGTCCGTTGACCGTAATGATACGGGTCTGGCCGGCTCGGACACGGTCGAGAGCAGCGCCAAGCACCGCAAGCTCGTCGTCACGCCCCAAGAGCGGCGCCCGCGCGTGCAAGGTGCTGGCGGGGCGGCGTTCGCTGAAGTTCGGCTCTGTCGTCACGGTCGCCCGGGTTGTCCTTTAGGGTCGCAAGCGCCACGATGCGCCGACTGAGGTCGGAAGAGTACCCCAGCCGCCGGCTTCAGCGGTGGCCGATTCACGCAGGGACCGACCTCGACACTCAACCGGCCGGCCATTCACGGACAAACTCGCGGATCCGACCGAGAATAAGCTCGAGGGCCACGCGGTTGTGACCGCCTTCCGGGATGATCACGTCGGCGTGGGCCTTGCTCGGCTCAACGAACGCGAGGTGCATCGGCCGAACGGTCGCGTAGTATTGGCGGCGAATTTGGTCGAAACTTCGGCCGCGGTGCTCGATGTCCCGCCGGATGCGGCGCATGACTCGCAGGTCGGGCGCGGTATCGACGAAGAGCTTCAAGTCCATTCGCTCGCGCAGTGCCGAATCGACGAGCACGAGGATCCCCTCGATGATGACCACGGGGCGAGGGTCCAACCGATCGTGGAGCGCGTCGCGCACGTGGTGCTCGAAATCGTAGCGCGGGACGTCCACCGACCTGCCAGAGCACAGCGCTTCGACGTGCTCAACGAGCAGCGGCAGCTCGATCGAATCGGGGTGATCGAAGTTCGTCGCGACGCGCTCCTCGAACGGCATGTGGGACAAGTCGCGGTAGTAGCAATCCTGCTCGATCAAAGCGCAGCTCGCCGAGCCGAGCCCTTCCGCGAGCGCGCGCGCGATCGTCGTCTTGCCCGAACCGCTGCCGCCGGCGACACCAATTACGTAGGGCCTCGGCTTGCTCGTCATCGTGACGCAAGGTTAGTCGATCCGCGCGGGTTTGTAGAGAGCCCGGCTGCGAGCGACGGGCAAATCCGCAGGCCCTAGAAGCGACCCAGCCAGCGCGGCGGCAAGCCGATTGCGGCCTCGACGACGAGCGACTCGGCCACCTCGTAACCGGCGGTGCCGCGCACAAGTCTCCGAAGGACGCCGCGCTCGCCATCCGCGGCGAAGCAATCACGCGGCACGAGTTCATCCGACGCCACCGGCGATTCGGTGTGCGTCAGCATCGTCGTGCAGCGGACCCCACCGAGCTCGAATGAGCGTGAGTCCGTCGTGAAAACGACGCGTGTCGTCGGAGCGTCGAGCCGAACTTCGACGAGGGCATCGGGTAGATCCGAGCTCACCCCATCGCCAAGGTGCCCCATCGTCGTAACGAGTGCGCGGCCGCCTTCGTCGATCGTGAGGTCGAATCCGACGGGGCGATCGCCGAGCTCCGCAGGCGTCCAACGGCGCAGTTCCTGTGGCCCAGCCGGATCGGTGGCGAGCATCACGAGGCCCGAGTCCTTCAAGGTCGGAGTGGACGAACCCTGGAACGCACCCGAGCACCCGACGAGCAAACGACGCATCGGGCGCTCGTCCCCGGCCGCATCGAAGCGCGGCTCGAGCGTCAGGGCTGAGCAGCCGGAGAGCCCTGAGAGCACGTGCGTTGCGACAATTTGCCGAGTCTCGAGGTCAATCTGGACGATGCGGGACGCGGCAGCACTTTGGAAGCTCGCGTCGTAGGCGGCGAGCAATACGTAAAGGCGGTTGTCGGTTCTCGCCATCTTTCCAGGGCGAGGCAAGAACCCGGGCGCGTCCGCGACTGCCGACGCAAGATCGATGCGATCGATGATCGCTTGAGCCCGGCGATCGAGCACGAGGATGTCACCACCAGCGTCGAACGGAAGTTTACCCGGCTTCGCATTCGTCTCGTAACGCGACACCCAAAGCTCGTCGCCGACGTGCACCAAGTCTTGTGGGTTCGAGCGAAATCCGGTGCTCACGTCGAGCTGAGCCGAGACGGAACCGGTCACAATGTCGACGAGCGTAACGACGGCCGCGGGATAGCGATCGATCAAGGCGAGTTCGGCCTCGAGCTGCGACTCGCCGGGCAGCACCACGTCACCCGAGAGCGGAGCCGAGAGACCCGGGGTAGCCGCGGCGGACGATACAAAAGCCGGGGAGAGCGTGTGACCTTCGCAATCGAGCAGCGCCACGTTCGTCGACTGGTAATCGCTCATCACGAGCGCATGCCCACGACCGAATCTGCCGGCAGTGACCGACACTCCGCCGGTGGTGGGAGGCGGCTCGAAGCCACCGCAAGCGGCTCCGAAAAGCGTGAAGCCGCAGACCGCGATACGAGAGCCGCTCACCATCGAAGCTCGACGTTGGCGTAAGCGGCGCGCCCCGGCAAGGGGTAGCCGAGGAGGTCGTAGGTGCGCGTGTCGAGCAGGTTCGAGACGCGAGCCCGCAACGCTGCATGCCGCATGAACGTGGCATCGAATTCGAGGTCGAATTGAGACAGCTCCGCCAACACGACAAGGCCCGCAGGGTCGGCCGCGCGTGCGCTTCGATAGAGCCAGCGCAAGGTCGCGCCGACGTCCTCGAGCCCGATGCGTCGCATGCCTTTGGCGCGCGCCTCGAGGGATGGGCTCACGACCCAGCGCGAGCGAAATGGCAGAAAATCATTGATCGCTTGTCGTCCAGCCGACGTGTCGCGCGGGTCGAGCCAAGTCAACGCGAGCGCGCCGCGAAGCCAGTGCCCGAGCGACGCGCCGGCCGCTGCCTCGACACCGAGCACGCGCGCGGAGCCCACGTTGTATGGGCGCACCGCACCGAATGATGAGCGGCGAAACGCGATCAAGTCATCGGACCACCGGGCGAACCCGTCGACCTGGAGGTAACCCTCCGCTTGGCCCCGGCGCCCACGCGCGGACACGCCAAAGTCAACGCCCTGCCCCGTTTCGGGACGCAAATCCGCATTGCCGCGAAGGGCGGACGAGATGCCGTAGAGCTCACCCAATGTCGGCTCGCGCACGTAACGCCCGGCGTTGCCGAACACGTCGAGCCAGTCGAGCCAGCGTACGCGCATGCCGACGCGCGCGCTCGGTGCGAGGATCCCGCAGGGTTCGGTGCCCGCGTTGGCCGAAGTCGAGTGGCAGTCGAGCGCCGCAATGGCGAGGAGGTCGGCGCGGCTGCCAACGGAAAAGAGCCCTTCGACGTCACCGTGGAGGACGTGCCTGCGCGCAGACACGGAGGATAGGTCCTGCAGAACAGACAGGTGTTGCACCTCTTGCGCCGTCCCGACCGAGAGAGCGACGCCGGTTCGGGGCTGTGCGCGGACACGCACTCGTTGGCGAGACCGCTCACCCGAGTTGTCGATCGACGATGCGCCCCCCAGCTCTCGAAGAGGGTCGTCAAGGTGGTAGCGCGTCACGAGTCCGTCAACGGCCCATTCGACCGCGCAGCCTCGGCCTCCGCACGCGTGCTCGCCCGCGACTCCACCAAGCCCCCGCTGGAGCGACGCGCGTGCTTGGGTTGCCGGCACGACCTGCAAACCGGGCGCGCCTTGCTCGCGCGACAACGCGTTGGCGAGTGCGCGAATGCTCGTCCCAGGCGCGCTCCACTGGCCGATCACCCAGGCATCGACTTGACGATGGTCGGCGTTCACTCGGCGCGTCAGGACATCGTCGCTCGGATTGAACCGCGTACCGCGATCGTCGATGAATTCGTAGTCGTCGCGTGCGGATTCATGCCGCACCGCAACGAGCGCGGACGCGTGCTCGTCGCCCACTGCCGCCGCCGCGCGGAGCTCGCGATGGTCGAACGACCCCATGCCAAACGACGCGCGGGCGAGCGGACGACGCGGACGGATTGGCTCGAAAAAGATGGCGCCACCGAGTCCGAGCCTGTCGGCCGACGCCGGTGCATTCCCGCGGTCTATCTCGATGCGACGAACGAGCCACAGCGGTAAGGTCGAGAGGTCCGCCGTGCCGGTGAGGTCATCGTTCAACCGGATCCCGGCGAGGTGGATCGGAGTCTGCGCACTGGTCGCACCCCGAAGTGACGCCGTCGCGAGGTCCGCGCCGCCGCCAGCACGGGTGACCTCCACACCGGGAACACGCGCGAGGGCGTCACTCGTCGAGCGCCCAGGGCGGTCCAAGTCCCGCTCGTCGAGCACGAACGACGCGGCGGTCGGATCGCGCAAGGGCTCGGTCGGGCTCCGAACGTCCGCATCGATCCACACGTCGACGGGGGGCTCGTCGGCCCGCGCCGCGCCACCGAGCATGACCGCACACACGACCACGGCCACGGGTACCGAGCGAGCGCAACCTGCCCGCCCGACTCGGCGCCATCTCACGGCGATAGGTCGCAATCCGACCCGTGCACAATACCCACCGCGTCGAGATCGAACGCACCACCGTCCGGAGGATCGAGGTCAGGTCGATCCGTCACCCGCACGAACTTCGCTTCCACAAGGCCAACCTCGGCCAAGTCGAAGGGGTCACCACCCGCGTTGCTTGGAACAACGGCCCCCTCGACCCCATCGAGAAAAACAGGGTGCCAACCCGCGCAACGTCCGTACGGCGCGGTCGATGCGGTGCAGGGAAAGGCCCTCCAATCGGTGCCATCGACGCTGACTTCAACCGTCGCGAGCTCGGCGTACAGCGAATTTCCGAACTCGAACGGATTCTCGAACACGACGAAATCGGCGCCCGGACCGTCGAGGATTGTGCGTCCAAATCCGAGGACGATCGAGCCGCCATTGCCGAGGGACACGACGTCGAGCGAGCCACCGCAGCATCCGCCGCCTCGAGCCGGCCCAAGCACCGCCTCGGGCATTCCCTGGCGTCCGAAGTTCTGCCCGGGGCCAAAGGTCGCCGACTCCACGTGGGTCGCAAACCAGCTCGCCTCGCATAGCGCATCCCCGCTGCATCCCATCGCGCCGCATGCGACCAGCGCTGGGCACAAAATCGTCATCAAGACGTTCGGGAGACGACGAGGGCGGAACACGGTCGGTTTATTGACCTAAGCGGGCCACCGTGACAATTCCCAATGTGCGATGGGGATCGGAAGCCGCGTTTGCCTGGGCCTATGCGCGAGCGTGCTCATGTCGCTCGCCGACACGCCGGCGGCCTTCGCCCAGCGTGACCCCGCCCGCACCCCGGGTGCGCCAAATCTTGCCCCGGAGACGCTCCCGGCCGGAAAAACTGCGACCCCAGAGGCCGCCGCAGCCGATGCCTCGACGGCGACGAGCGCCCCAAGGAAGCCCCGAAATTCGAAAGCCTCTCGGAGCGGGAAGGCCCTCCTCGCGAAGGACAAGGCCCTCCTCGCGAAGGACAAGGCCCCCATCGCAAGCCCCGGCCCGTCGCACGCGAAGACGCCTGCCCCCACGAAAAAGCCGCCGGTTGCCCCTCGGCGCGCGGCTCCACGCGAACACCCAGCGGCACGACTTCCAAGCAGCGAACCCGGAAAGCCGGACGAAAACGCCCGCCGCGCACTATCGGGTCGGCGCCCCAATTCGAGTCAAGCGGACCCGCGCGAATCGGTCGAACTTTTGCGCATCCGCGAGCTGGATCGCACCCTGTTTCCGCAGACGAACGGCGGCGCGCGCGCACCGTGGCCGGACGACATCGGCGGCGCCAGTGTCGCTCCGAAAGTCGACGACTCGGGCCTCCCGCCGGCGACGCCAACTACGCCCATACCGCCACAAACGGAGCCAACGCCACCGGACCTTACGTGGCTCGGCGCGCTCGAGAAACCGGACATGCCGGTGCGCTTCGATCCCGCCGTCGTACGCTACCTGACCTACTACAGGGACAACCCGCGCGGGCGCAGCACCCTCGCCGCGTGGGTGAAGCGAAGCGGTCGCTACGGCACAGCGATCCGCAAGGTGCTTCGCGACCGCGGGCTCCCCGAAGACTTGGTTTGGCTGGCGCTCGTCGAGAGCGGCTTCGATGCGACAATTCACTCGCATGCGGGCGCAGCCGGACTCTGGCAATTCGTGCCTTCCACGGGCCGCGTCTACGGACTGACCGTCACGCGTCGTGTCGACGAGCGCCTCGACCCTGAGCGAGCGACCCACGCCGCAATTCAACACCTCGACGATCTCCACACGCGATTCGGCAGCTGGGAGCTCGCGTTCGCCGCGTACAACATGGGTTACGGTGGCCTGCTCGCCGCCATCCGAAAATTCAACACGAACGATTACTGGGAACTCCGCCAGCTCGAAGCGGGCCTTCCTTACGAAACGGCCCTCTACGCCCCAAAGATTTTCAGCATCGCGATCGCTGCCCGCAACTGCAAAGTGTTCGGTTGTGACGGCATCGAACTCGACCCGCCGGAACCCTTTGGCGATATCGCCGTCGACAAAGTTTCCGTTGCGCCTGGCGTGTCCTTGCAGGAACTCAGCTCCGCCATCGGCACGCGCCCAGCCACACTCGAAGCGTTGAACCCGCACCTACTCGGGTCCCGTCTGCCGCCGTTTGAGAACGTCGCGGGGTCACGCGAGACCTGGACCGTGTACGTGCCGCGCGGCAAAGGTGCGCTCGCGAAGCGTGTCGTGCCCAAAGACGTACCCCCGCGGCAGCTCACCACGTACCGAGTCCGATGGGGGGAGCCGACCGAACACATCGCCGCGCGCTTCGGCACCGGGTCGTCGCACATCGAGAAACTAAACGACCTCAGTCCCGGCGAGTCGACGCGACCGGGCGCGACCCTTTTTGTGCCTGCCCACGTGCGGCCACGGCCGGACGCCGATGCCGCCGCCGATGTTGCCGGAACTCACGGCCTTGGCAAGACGGGCAAGCCCATCGTCGTGATTCCGGGCGACGACGTCGCCTACCCGGACCGACGCCGCATGATTTACCAAGCGGTGCTCGGCGACTCAACCGAGGACGTCGCCGACGCGTGCGGCGTGACGGCGTGGGACCTCCGCCGATGGAACCACATGGACAGCCGCGCCGCGCTGCAAGACGGAATGACGCTGCAAGTCTTCCTGCCGAAAGACGCCCATCCGCGCGACGTCCTGCTCCTAGACGCCGCCCAACTCGAGCCGATGCCCGTCGCATCGAGTGCGTTCTTCAACCACTTCATCGGTCAGCTCGGTCGAGACCGTCTCGAGGTCGTGGCTCGCCCCGGCGACACGTGGGCGGCGCTCGCTGGGCGTCACGGCATGTCGGTTGGAATGCTCGAGCGCATCAATCAAAAAAGCCGCAGCTCGAAGGTCGAACCCGGCACGAAGGTGGTGGTTTACGAACGGCGCCGCGTCGTCGCACCCACTCCAGCCGCGGCCGAGAGTGAAGACCTCGATGTCGATGACGACGATGACGACGACTCGACTGAGACCGCGGCGGGCCCCGCGAACGGGAGCGACTCGCCAACAACCCGGCCACCGGCGACCGAAGCCCGAAGCCCCTCCGGCGGTTGATGTTGCGCGGCAACTTCCCTTCTGGGTAAGTTAGGCCCGTGTTTACCATCCGCTCGTTTGGGCATACCGATATAGGACGCCGCCGCAAACAGAACGAGGACTCGTACCTCCGCAATGACGAGCTGAAGCTCTATGCCGTCGCGGACGGTATGGGCGGACACGCCGCCGGTGAAGTGGCGAGCGCGGAAGCCGTCGACACAATCTTCGGCATGGTCAAGCGCGGGCTCGTGAACCTCGGACCCGAGAGCGAGCCGCTCACCGAGGAGAAAATCACCAAAGCTCGTCGCTTGATCGAGTCCGCGATCCAGGGTGCGACCTACATGATCTTCAGCATCAGCGAGGTCGAAGCCAGCAAGAACGGGATGGGAACGACCATCAGCGCCGCGTACATCTACAAGAACATGCTCGTGCTCGGACAGGTCGGCGACAGCCGCATCTACCAGATCCGCGACGGCAACGCGACGCAGCTGACCGAGGACCACACGCTCGTGGGCTGGCAGATGAAACAGGGCCTTATCACCGAGGAAGAGGCCAAAGTATCACCGCACCGCAACGTCATCACGCGCTCGGTCGGCGGTCGGGAGTACGTCGAAGTCGACACGATGGTGATCGAGCTGCAGCGCGGCGATCGCTACCTTCTGTGCTCCGATGGCCTCCACGGCTACGTCACAGAAAATGAGATCCCAGAGTTCGTCGAGCTCGGCGGTGACAACGCCACGCGCGCGTTCATTCAGCTCGCCAACGATCGCGGCGGCGCGGACAACATCACCGCCGTGCTCGTCGAAGTCGACTGACGAATCAGCCGACGCAGCCGCGCCTCGCCACGCCTTCGGACGCTGACGCTGCACCGTGATCGCGTGCGGCATCCTGCTGCGATGACGTCGCAATAACGCCGTCACGGCGGCGCATCACGCCTGAGCGCCGCGGGGCGCTTTCCACGTCCCGATTCGGCGTGTGAAGCTTTGCCCCGGCGAGGATCCGCTCGCAGAGATCGCCAAACTCCCAGCCTGCATGACGCGCGATCTTCGGCAAAAGGCTGGTCTGCGTCATCCCAGGAAGTGTGTTCACCTCGAGGACGTACTCGTTCTCACCAGGCGTCACGAGCAAATCGACGCGGGCCGCACCGGTCACTTCGAGCGCCTCGCAAGCGCGCACGGCGAGATTCAATACGTTCTGGTAGCGGGCCGACGTGAGGCGGGCCGGCATGTGGTACTCGCTCGCGCCGGGCGTGTACTTCGCGTGGTAGTCGTACATGCCGCCGTTTTTCGGACAGATCTCGATTGCGCCGAGCGGCTTGCCATCGAGCATCGCAACATTGACCTCCGAGCCTTCGATGAAGCGCTCAACCATCGCGTGGTCGTCGACCTCGAAAACCTTCTCGAACGCACGCGCAAGCTCCGGCAGCGATCGCACCTTCGAGAGCGCGATGCTCGAGCCCTCACCTCGCGGCTTGACGACGACTGGAAAGCCGAAGTGACGATGCACAGCCTCGATGTCCGAGAGGTCATCGTCGACGGTGACCGAGTAGTAGGGCGGCGTCGGGACGTTGTGGAGGAGGAAGAGTTCCTTGCTCTTCTTTTTGTCCATCGCCAGTGCGCTCGCGAGCACGCTCGAACCCGTATACGGGAGCTGCGCCACTTCGAGGAGTCCTTGAACGCAGCCATCCTCGCCCATGCGACCGTGCAGCGCGAGGAACGCCACATCGATACGGGCGCGGTGAATTGCCTGCAGGAGGTCGAGGCCTCGAGACGCCTCGTTGCGACTCGACTGCGGAATGACGACGCGAACAACGTCGTGGCCGCGCTTGCCAAGTGCTTCGGCAACGGCGTCCCCGGTATTCAGGGAAACATCGTGCTCGCCCGACCAACCACCCATGATGACTCCGACCCGTGTGCTCATCTCGATTCGTTCCTCCAACAAGTTCACGACCCCCACGGCCCTACCAGTCGCTCCGCGGAACGGACAAACTTGCTGCGTATGACTTGAAGAAACGCTTCGGTAAGCAGTTCTTTCTGTGCGTCTTCGTACGGGAGGTTTCTTGAGAGGTTGACCGCTCTCCGCGTATTCTTCGTGGACCATGTCCTCCTGCGTCCGCTCGTTGTCGTTGTCTCTCCTCCTTGCCGCCTGCGCCAACGTGCCTCCTCCGCGCCCGGTGCCCCCCCAAGAAGGACGCGCAGCGCGACCCGAGTGGTACCCCGAAGTCCCCTGGACGGCTGAAGGGTCCGACGGGCACGTATTTCTCGAAGGCAAAGTCGTGTTCGACACAGGCAAAGCGGCGATTCGGCCTGCGGCCGAGCGCGTGCTAAACGACCTCCTAGCGTACCTCAACGCGAACCCCGAGGTGACGCGGCTCCGCGTCGAGGGGCACACCGATCCGCGTGCCGGCGAAGACCTGAACCAAAAGCTTTCCGAGAAACGCGCGCTCGCCGTCGCCGATTGGCTCGTCGACCACGGCATCGCCAACGATCGAATCCTCGCGGTCGCGTTCGGCGAAATCCAGCCCCTCTGGCCCAACACGAACGCCGCGGCGATGCAGGAAAACCGGCGGGCGGAATTTCACGTGGCCGAAGTCAGCGGCAATCGCTTTCAAGGAGAGGACCCGAGCAAAGGCGGCCTCGTCATCTACGTTAAGAGCAAAGAAGAGCGCGATGCCGAAAACCGGAAGGCTCCCCCGCCTAGCACGAAGATGCCCGCGGTGAAGGCCGAGCTCGACGTGATCAAGGCTACGGAAGCCAAGAAGGCACGCGATCTTCTCGATGATCCGGAGCCACCCGCGGCCACCCCGGTCGTGCTGCCCGGCGCCAAAGAAGGCGACACCGGTGGCAAGGGCGCCGCTCCCAAAAAGTAGCTGCGAGCAGCCTCAAGGCGTCAGGTGACGCGCGACTGAGCTCGGGTTGCGGTAACTCGTGAGCATCTCTTTTACGGAGCGGATCGACGTGTCGTAATCGAGAACGTTGCCCTTCGGGGTCGCGTACTCGAGGTAGAGGTTGTCATCCGTCGAGACGATACCGCGACCGTCGGACTCTGCCACGAATCGGTCGAGTTCCGGCCCCGAGAGGATGAGGCGGTCAATCAGTGATTCGAGACTCGCACCCCCGAGCGTCTCACGAATTGCGTCGTGACTCTCGAGGCCTTGAAGCGCCGCGCGCGACGCCGTCAGCGGAGCCTGTGACGCGACGATGATTCCCTGGTTCCCCCCGACGAAAAGGGCGACGTTTGGGAACACTTCGCGCATCGTCCGCAGAACGACGGCAAGCTCACGCCGATGGATGTGGTGAAGCTGCAGCCACTGCTGGAGCACGCCCTGCCCCGTCATGCGCTCGCGGCAGAGCTCGTAGAATTCGCGGCTGTACAGGTTCGCCGCGCCCGCGAACCACACGCTCGAGAGCTCGATGGTGATGAGGTCGTAGGGCTCGCGCGCGAGCAGGAGATGGTTCCGACCATCGTTCATCACGAGGCGAACGCGCGGGTCCGCAAACGCATGACGGTTCGGCACCTCGAAGTAGCGCCCGGCGGCCTCGACGATCGCAGGCGAAATTTCCGCAACGTCGATTCGGCGGTACGGATAGGCCTCCACTGTACCGAGCGTCGTCCCCGTTCCGAGGCCGACCACGAGCACGCGCTCGAACGCCTTCACGAAGAGCGATGGAAAGTGCGCAAAGCTTCGCTGCGCAGAGACCTCCCAGCCGTTGTCGCCCTGGAATTTTCCGTTCGTGTACATCGTCAGCGTCTCACCGCGCCGCGCGACGCTGGTGAGGCCGCCATGGACGTCCTCTGCGACGAAGACGAGCTCCTCGGGCGAAGCCGCTGCCGCGAAGTAGACGTTCGCGCCGTTCGTCATCACCTTCATGTCCCAAGGCGGCAGCACGAGCACGCCGAGGAGCGTGAAGGCCGCGCTGACGTAAGCGACGCGCTTGCCATCGCCGAGCCGCCAAGCCGCGGCGAGCCCCATCGTCGCGAACGAAAACGCGACGAGCTTGAGCGTACGTTCCGAGCCCAGCCACGGCAGGATGAAGTAGCCAAATGCGAGGGACCCCACGATCGACCCTACGGTATTAATCGCCGTCAGTTGGCCAACGCGCTTGCCGACGTCGGCACGTGCAGCCACACGTCGCAACAAGAGCGGATACGTAAGTCCCATGCAGACCGTCGGGAGCGCCAACGCCACGAAGGCCACGAGCGCGCGTACAAGCTCGCGTCCCGCCCAGGAGTCGACGCGACCGCCGATCCATAAAAACACCAGCGTGAGGCGCCCGAGCAGGGGCAGCGTGGCAAGGAGTGCGAGCGCGGCAGCACCGAGCGCCATCGGCAACGCCGCGGCCGCAAAGCGACGTTCGAGCCAGCCGGCAACGGTCGCCCCCGCGCCGAGGCACGTCAGAAACACCGCGAGCATCAAGCCGAACGCGTAGGCACTGTTGCCGATCAAGAGCGCGAGCAGATGCGTATCGACGACCTCCGCGCCGAAGACGAAGACGCCCGACGCGAGCGCCAGGCCGGCGAGGAGCCCGCGATCGGGCAACTCACCCGCCAAAGCATCCGCCTGGTCTTCAGAGTCGCCAGCCGTGCCGACCCCGTCCGCGTCGCGACCGAGGAGCATCGCCGTCACGCCGATGGCGACATTGATCAGCGCCGCGGCGCGCATGGTGTTGGTGAGACCGAGCCAAGGCAAGACCGCGTAGGCACTGACCAGCGCGCCCACGGCTCCACCAAGCGTGTTCGCCGCATAGAGTGCCGCCAAGCGTCGCTTCGAGGTTTCTGCGTCCAAAGCGGTCGCGCCAGCGAGCGCACGCGCGAGCATCGGCATCGTCACGCCCATCGCGATCGTCGGGATTACGACCACCATCGCCGTTAAGGTCGCTCGCACCACGGTCACCGCAACCAGCGAGTCAGGCGTCGCCGCGACGAGCGCGCGGTACGCACTCGCAACGACGTCGAAAAACAGCGGAGTGAGCGCACACACCAATCCCACGAGGACCTCGGCTACGCCGTAGACGAAGAGCGGCCGCCGAACGCGACTCGCGAAGCGCCCACCGAGATGCGAGCCAAGCGCGAGCCCGCCCATGAACGCCGCCAGCACGGCGCTGACCGCGTAGGCCGTCGCGCCATAGATCGTCGCGAGCTTTTTCCCGAACGCAACCTGATAGAGGAGCGCCGTCGCGCCAGAGGTCAAGAACAGCAGCGCAATGATGCGAAATCGTGCTAACAAAAC
This sequence comes from Polyangiaceae bacterium, assembly GCA_947475525.1. Lineage (GTDB taxonomy): Bacteria > Myxococcota_A > Polyangia > Polyangiales > Polyangiaceae > SYFR01. Next base: position 185,981 of record CANJMI010000007.1, read on the forward strand.
GAACGGACGCTAACCCTCCGCTAGCGCGCACGCAACGAATGAGCGGCCCCCAACCCACGGATCTCCACCCGCTCGAGCGTCTGCCCGAAGAGTGGCGTGCGTGGATGCAGGCGCGACGGCAGCCCACCTACCGCGGCGACCAGGTGTTCGAGTGGCTGCACGGCCGCAACCTCGCCGACCCGGCCGCGATGACGAACCTGCCCGCGGAGCTGCGTGATGAGCTCACCACGGTGGGCCTCGCGGTGCCAGCAACAGTAGCCCACGTGCACCGCTCGACGGACGGAAGTCGAAAGCTCCTCGTCGACCTCGGCGACGACTGCCGCATCGAGACGGTCCTTCTCCCGATGACGCGCGGCAGCGACGACGCCGACCTCGCGGACAGCGAAGACGAAGATGGAGAAGACGGCGGCGAGGGGGAGCACGGTGAGCACCGAGCGGGAAACGCGAGCGGCGGACCTGCGACTCGAGTCTCACAGTGCCTCTCGACGCAAGTCGGCTGCGCGATGGGCTGCGTGTTCTGCGCGAGCGGAATTGCGGGCCTGAAGCGCAACATGACCGCGGCCGAAATCGTGGCGCAGGTTTCGTTGGGCCGGAAATCGCTCGGACCCGATGAGGCGCTACGCAACCTGGTCTTCATGGGCATGGGCGAGCCGCTTCACAACTACGACGCCACGGTGCGCGCGATCCGCATCCTCACCCATCCGAAGGGCCTTGGCCTCGCCCCACGTCGAATCACCGTCTCGACCTCGGGCCTCGTTCCGGAAATCGGCAAGTTCGGAGCGGAATTCGGCGGAAAGGTGGGCTTGGCCATCTCGCTCCACCAGGCCGACGACGCGAAGCGCTCGGCGCTGATGCCGTTGAACAAGCGTTATCCGATCCGCGAGCTGCTGGACGCGGTGCGAAAGTACCCGCTCGACCGCCGACGCCGCGTCACGATCGAGTACACGCTCGTCGCCGGTCAGAACGACGCACCCGAGGATGCACGCCGCCTCGCGCGGCTGCTCGCGAACCTCCAGGTGAAGGTCAACTTGATCCCCATGAATCCTATCGAGCACTCGACACTCGGGCCTCCGCCAGCGCCGCGCGTAGCTGAGTTTCAGGCGTACCTGCAGAGCACCGGCCTGCTGTGTTTCGTGCGTCGACGGCGCGGAGATGACGTCGCCGCCGCATGCGGCCAGCTCGTCCTCGAAGGCGAGCGTCCCAACGCGCGCTTTGTATCGCGGCAACCACGCGGCTGAGGTATCTCCTTTACGTGTTCGCCAAGCTGATGGTCGCCAACCGCGGCGAGATCGCCTGCCGCGTGATCCGCACAGCAAAAAAACTGGGGATCCCGACGCTCGCCGTGTACTCGGAGGCCGATGCCACGGCACCGCACGTCGCGCTCGCCGATGAGTCCGTATGCATCGGTCCACCACCCGTGGCGCAGAGCTATCTCTCCATCGAGAAGCTCGTGTCGGTGGCCAAAAGTCACGGCGTCACGGCGGTCCATCCGGGCTACGGGCTGCTGAGCGAGAACGAGGGCTTCGCGCGCGCACTCGCAGCCGCCGGCATCACGTTCGTCGGCCCTTCTCCCGAAGTGCTCGAAGCATTCGGCGACAAGATCAAAGCGCGGCACGTCGCGCGCGCGGCCGGCGTTTCGCCACCTCCTGGAACGGATGGCCCGATCGCCATCGACGACGCCGAAACACTCGCGAAGGAGGCGGAACGCATCGGCTACCCACTGCTCGTTAAAGCGGCAGGTGGCGGCGGCGGCATCGGCATGCAAGTCGTCACGAAAGACAAGCAGCTCGCGAAGGCCGTCGCCTCGTGCAGCGATCGCGGCCGCTCCGCATTCGGCGATCCGCGCGTCTATCTGGAGCGATACGTCACGTCGCCCAAGCACATCGAAGTGCAGGTCCTCTGCGACGGGCATGGCAACGCCGTCACCGTCGGTGAGCGCGAGTGCAGCATGCAGCGGCGCCATCAAAAGATCATCGAGGAAGCCCCGTCGGCGGCGCCGTTTTTCGAAGGTGAACAAGGCGCTGCACGGCGGGCCGCTCTCCACGAAGCTGCACTTGGTATCGTCACGAGCGTCGGCTACCGCGGAGCCGGGACAGTGGAATTCGTGGCGTCCGAGAGCGGCGAACTTTTCTTCCTCGAAGTCAACGCGCGCCTTCAGGTCGAGCACTGCGTCACCGAGATGTGCTCGGGACTCGACCTCGTCGAGGAGCAACTCCGCATCGCGGCGGGCCTCCCCATCTCCACGGCGGCAAGGAGAAAAGCGCATGCGATTGCACTGCAAGGCCACTCGATCGAAGCCCGCGTCTACGCCGAAGATCCTGCGCGTCACTTCGCGCCCCAGCCCGGGCACCTCGAGAAACTCACCTGGCCAGCACCGCGCCCTTGGCTGCGAGTCGAAGCGGGCTACACCGAGGGGATGGACGTGACGCCGTATTACGATCCGATGCTGGCGAAGCTCGTGGTCCACGGCGACACGCGGCACCAAGCCATCGAACGGCTCGATGAAGTCCTCGCGGAGTCGAGCATCCGACTCGTAGGGGCAGCCGGTCTCGCCACGACGAATCTCTCATTTTGCCGGCAGCTCTTGGCATCGTCCGCCTTCGTGGACGCAACGTACGACACCTCTTTCGCGGAAGCGCTCGCCAAAGGAACACGATGATCGCTGATGAAACACTCGATCGCGCACGCGTGTGGCTCGCCCACGACCCCGAAGCCGTGACACGCACTGAGCTCGCGCAACTGCTGGAGTGCCACTCCGCCGAGCTCGTCGAGCGTTTCGCCGGACCGTTGAAGTTTGGCACAGCCGGGCTTCGCGGGATCCTCGGAGCCGGTGAGAGCCGCATGAATCGCGCGGTCGTTCGGCGCGCGACATTTGCCTTCGCCAACTACTTGCTCGCGAACGAACCCGACGCGAAGACTCGGGGCGTAGTCGTCGGCTACGATGGTCGGCACTTCGGGCGCGAGTTCGCCGAAGACACCGCCGCCGTGCTGATCGCCTGCGGCATCAACGTCCGCCTATCCGAGCGCGTCTGCCCGACGCCGCTCGTCGCGTTCGCGGTCACCGACTTCGGCGCCGTGGCAGGCGTGATGGTGACAGCAAGCCACAACCCGCCCGAATACAATGGCTACAAGGCATACGCTCGCAATGGCGCGCAGATAATCGCGCCCGCCGACACGGGTATCGCCGCGGCGATCGAGGTTGGGCCCCACGCGGACGCCATCGCTCTCGCGGACCTCGCGGCGGCACGGACTGCGGGCTCGCTTACAGACCTCGGCGAAGACGTTCGTCGGCGCTACCTCGACGCGGTGGCAGGCCTCTTGAACGTCGGTACCGGAGACCGCTCGTTGTCGATTGTCTACACGCCGCTGCACGGCGTCGGCCTCGAACTGTGCAGCGCCGCGCTTCGCGAAGCCGGATTCAACAACGTCCACGTCGTGGCGGAGCAGGCCGAGCCCGATGGCGATTTTCCGACCGTCGCCTTTCCGAATCCCGAGGAAAAAGGGGCGCTCGACCTCGCGCTCGCGCTCGCGCACAGGTCGAAGGCGGACCTGATACTCGCGAACGATCCCGACGCCGATCGACTGGCCGCCGTGGTGCGCACGAAGACCGGCGCGTACCACGCCCTCTCGGGCAACGACGTCGGCGTGCTGCTCGGTCATTACCAACTCGAGCGTGACGCGCTCACCGGCGCATCGGCTGACGCTTCACTGGGCGACCCATCGCGGCCCACGCGAGGACAGCCCCTCGTCATCACGACGATCGTCTCCTCGCCCCTCCTCGGGGTCATCGCGCGCGCCCGCGGAGCCGCGTACAACGAGACGCTTACCGGCTTCAAATGGATCGCAAATAAGGCGATGGAACGCGAAGCGAACGAAGGTGCACGCTTCATTTTCGGGTACGAAGAAGCACTCGGTTACAGCGTCGGTACGGTCGCGCGTGACAAGGACGGCATCGGCGCGGCCGTGGTCCTCGCGACGCTCGCCGCGGAGCTTCATGCCGAAGGAAAAACGCTGCAAGACGAGCTCGAGCGCATCGGGACAATCTACGGCTCGTTCGTGAGCCATCAACGTTCACTCGGGTACCCCGGGGCAGAAGGTGCGAAGACAATGGCGGCTCTCATGGCGAAGCTTCGAGCCGCACCACCCGAGACCGTAGCCGGACTCGGCGTGACGAGCTTGACCGATTGTGCCGCACAAACCCGTCGCGATTCGAACGGCACCAGCACCATCGACCTCCCAAAGAGTGATGTCCTCGTCCTCGAACTCGACGGCGGACATCGCGTCATTGCGCGCCCGAGCGGCACCGAACCGAAATTGAAGATCTACTTCGACGTGCGGCTTCCGGCGGGGACGCTGTCGGCCGAGAATCGCTCACAAGGGCAGTCACTCCTCGCGCGTCTCGAAGCCGACATGGTCGCCTTGATGAGCTAACGATCGCGGAGCCGCAGACGAGGCTCGGTCGCTCGCTACGCCGGTTTCAAGTCGACTTGCTCGACGCCGGGCACCACGCCACCCAAGAAGCGCGAGGCCACCGACTCGAAGCTCTTCGGCTTGTCGGTGACGAGCAACTGGAGCGTACCGGGTTCGCTGCGAGTCGTGCGCATGCCACGCGTCGTGAGGAACTCCTCGAACTCGACAGCCGTCTGCTGCGCGCTGTCGACCACCGGAATGCCGCGTCCCCCGAGCTCGCGAATTTCGCGCTCGATGAGGTCGCGAAAGAGTGGAAAGTGAGTGCAGCCGAGGACGACGCAGCCAACCTTTGCCGAGCGGGGCAATCCGAAGCCTTCGACCTCTTCAGGAGCGAAAAAAGCGGAGAGGTATTTCCGCACGACGAGACGCGGAACCTCGCCTTCCGTCCAACCTTCTTCGGCAAGCGCAACGAGCAACGGCGCCGCCTGGCCGAGCACCTCGCTGCGACTCGAACACGAGGCCACTGCGCGGGTGTACGCCCCCGAGGAGATGGTACCGAGCGTCCCGAGCACGCCGACCGGTGCCTCACCAGCCGCACGGGTTGCGGCACGCGCGCCGGGAAGGATGACGCCCGTCACCGGGAGATCGAGTTCGGCTCGCAGCCGGTCGAGCGCCACCGCACTCACCGTGTTGCATGCGACCACGATCGCCTTCACGCCCCGGTCGGCGAGCTCACGTGCGCAGCCAAGCGCATAGCGGATGATCGTCTCGGGTGAGCGCGTCCCATACGGAACCCGCGCATTGTCGCCAAGGTAGATGATGTCTTCATTCGGCAAGCGCTCGCGCAGGGCCCGAACGACCGTCAGACCGCCGAGCCCCGAGTCGAATACGCCGAGCGGCGCATCGACGCCCACGCGCTCGAGCACGGCTGCGGCGGACGTCGCTCCTTCGACGATCACGTGGCCACCGGACACACTTTCACGAGGCGAAGGATACATGACTCTTCCCGCCGGACTCGCTCAATCCTATCCTCCACCACCGTGAGCGACGACGACGACAAGGGCGGTTTCGTATTCGGCGGCATCGGGTTCGGCAGCGGGCCGCAACGCCCCCCGCACAACCCCATCGAAGTCGACGGTGTCGTCCTCCCGATGCGGCTGCTCGTGCTCGGTGACTTCGTCGGCCGAGGTGAATTCAACGCCGGCATCAACCCGCCCGAGCACCCCGTCACCGTCCAGGCCGCAGAGCTCGCGCCGCTCTTCGCAAGCCTCGCGCCCCGCCTCTCGCTCGAGATCGAGAGCGTCATGCATGAAGGCGCAAAGGCCCGCGTGGACGTGGTGCTTTCGTCGATGTTGAGCTTTCGCCCCGACGCCCTCTGCCAGAATGTTTCCGTCCTGCGCTCGCTCGTCGACGGCAAGAAGGTGCTCGAGCGGCTTCGCGACGGCAGCCTCAACGTCGACGCGGCGGCAACGGAGCTCGCCCGTCTCTGGCAAGGCTCGCCGATGCTCGCGCGTGTGCTCGGCGGCGTCGAACTCTCGGCTCGACCGCAGGCGTTCACTGGGGCCGTGGCTACACCTTCGCAGAGCGACGACGCCGCGGACCGAATTCTCGACATGCTCGATCTTGGGTCCGAGCCGGCCCAAGATTCCGAAGCGCCGACGCGCGTCGTGACAGGCTCCCGCGGCGGCAGGTTCGACTCGTTCCTCGCGACCGTCGCACACAGTGGCAAATCGGCTCCGGGAGCGCGCCCCGACGAAGGCATCCGCATCATCGAACAGGCCCTCGGGATGCAGCTCGCCGCAATTGTCCAACACCCCGAGTTCCGTCGCCTCGAAGAAGCATGGCGGGGACTCGCTTTTCTCGTCGGTCGCATGCCCAAGAGTGGCGTCCGCCTCGACGTCCTGTCGTGCCGCACCGGCGATGCTCCGAGCGCGCTGCGCCTTATCGCGAGCGCAGGCATCGGCATCACGCCGCCTGTCACACTCGCGGTCGTCGATGGCGTCGTTGGGAGGGACGCAGCCTCCCTCCTCTGGCTACGTGAGCTCGCCGAAGCCGCACAGGAGAACGCCGTCGTCGCGCTCACCAACGCATCGCCCGCGTTGTTCGGTGCCGAACTCGCGGAGCTCGATCGCCTCGACAACCCGCAGGGACTCTTCGACGCACCCGCACGTGCCCCATGGCGCGCCGAGGCGCACCGACCCGCGGCATTGTGGGTGAGCCTCGCGTTGAACCGAATCCTCGTCCGCACCGCCTATGACACGAAGTCCTCACGCGTCCGAGACGCCGCGGTCGCCGAGCTGCCAGCCGGCGAAGATGCCGTGGTGTGGATGCAACCCGCTTGGGTCGTCGCGTCACTCGCCGCCAAGAGTCACGCACGGTACGAGTGGCCCTGCGGCATCACCGGCGCCCGCGATGGCGGCCTCGTCGACAACCTGCCAGTTCGCGAAGTCACCCTCTCGAACGGCGAGCGCATCGCCATGCCCACCGAAGCTTTTCTATCGACCGAAACCCAGCGCGCACTCGGCCGCATCGGTCTGCTCGCGCTCGCATCTCAGCCGAATAGCGACAGCGCTTACCTCATGAGCGCCGCCACCGCGTACGTGCCCCCGCCCAAACGGACCTACGACGGCGGGGCCGACGACTTCGATCAACGCCTGCCGCAGGCCTCACTCAACGACCAGCTTTTCGTCGCGCGCCTCGCTCAGCAACTCGAGTGGCTTGGCCAGCGCATCGTCCGCGACGGACACTCGAACGACGCGAAAAAGCACATCGAGGCCGGTCTCGCCGAACTCTTCCGCAACGCCCCGCCATCGGGTCCCGAGATCGATCTCCAACTCGCCGATGACTCCGCCACGGTCACGATTCGCCCGCGTCGTTTTCTCGGCGTCACTCTCGAAGAAGTCTCGCTGCGCGTTCCACTGCGCTAAGACTTTGGCTCGTGCGCCACAATGGGGGCGCGCACAAAAGCCACAAAAGAGGCTACAAAAGAAGCAAGGCCCGGTGGGTTGACCACCGAGCCTCATCTCAAACCGTAGTCCGCGTGGCGATTGTCACGCGGACGCGCGGTGCGCTCATTCCTTGTCGAGTTTGCCGACGAGACCGAGCGTGAAGGACGCGCCCATGTACTTGAAGTGCGGACGCACCTTCATGTCGACCTTGTACCAGCCCGCGTTGCCGGGGATGTCCTCGACCGAGATTTGGGCATTACGGAGCGGACGACGACCGCGAACGGCCGGCGACACGACATCCTGATCGGCGACGTACTGGCCAATCCATTTGTTGAGCTCACGCTCGAGGTCGGCGCGCTCCTTCCAGCTACCGATCTGCTCGCGCTGCAGCACCTTGATGTAGTGCGCGAGGCGGCAGGTGATGAACAGGTACGGCAGTTGAGTGCCGAGCCGATAGTTCAACTCGGCGTCGCGCCCCTCGGCACTCTGACCGAAGCTCTTCGCCTTTTGCGCGCTGTTCGCAGAGAAGAAGCACGCGTTGTCCGAATCCTTGCGGAAGGTGAGGCCGATGAAGCCCTCTTCGCTGAGCTCGTACTCGCGGCGCTCCGTCAGCAGCACCTCGGTCGGGATCTTCGTCTGGATCTCGCCCATGGCCTCGTATTGATGCAGAGGCAGATCTTCGACCGTGCCGCCCGCTTGGGGACCGATGATGTTCGGGCACCAACGGTATTGGGCGAAGCTGTCCGCAACACGCGTCGCGAATGCGAACGCCGAGTTGCCCCAGAGGTACTTCTGGTGCTTCCCGATCACGCTCTCGTCGTAGTTGAACGCCTTGACCGGGCGGGTGTTCTGCCCGTACGGCAAACGGAGGAGGAAGCGTGGCATCGCCAAGCCGACGTAACGCGCGTCTTCGCTTTCGCGGAACGCCTGCCACTTCGTGTACTGCGGGCCCTCGAAGGTCGCCTTGAGGTCCTTCATGTTGGCCAGGTCAGTGTAGCTGTCGAGGCCGAAGAACTGCGGCCCTGCCGACGAGATGAACGGCGCGTGGGCCATTGCAGCCACCGCCGCGCAATTCTGCAGCAGCGCGATGTCCTGAGGACCGGGTCCGAAGTCGTAATTGCCGACGAGCAGGCCGTAAGGCTTGCCACCGAACTGACCGAACTCAGCGGAGTACACGAGCCGGTAGAGGCCGCTCTTCGGGATCTCGGGCGAGTCCTCGAAGTCCATGAGAAGGTCTTCCTTCGAGATGTTCACCATCTCGACCTTGACGTTCTCGCGGAAATTCACGCGATCGATGACGAACTTCAGTCCGCGCCAAGCACTCTCTAGCGCCTGGAACTGCGGCTCGTGAAGGATCTCGTCAATCTGTCGCGAGAGCTTCTGGTCGATCTCGGCAATCATCGCGTCGACGAGCGCCTTGTCGACCTTCTCGCCCTCGCGCTTGGGCTGAATCAGCTCGGCGATGAACGCATGAACGCCCGCCTTCGCGATCTCGTAGCCCTCGTTCCCGGGGCCCATTTTCGCCTCGGAGAGAATCTCGTCGAGCAACGACTCGCCCTCAAGCGTCTGCGATGCTCCTTCGGTCTGCGACTGCTGAGACATATTCACTCACCATCCTTTTTCAGGCCGAGTTCATTGACGATGCGATTGCGCGAAGCAGGATCGCCGAGAATATTTTGAATCTTGTTGCGGAAGGCCTTCTCGTTGCCGAGCGGTCCCTTCAGCGCCGTGAGTGCAGCGCGCAGATCGAGGAGCTTCTTCAGCTCGGGGACCTGATTCGCGATCGCCTCGGGCTCCATGTCGGAGAGACGGCGGAAGCGAAGGTTGACGTTGAGCTCTTCGCCTTCCTTCTCGCTGAGCTTGTCGGGAACCTTGAAGTTGAGGCTGAGCTTCTGCTCGGCCATCACCTTCGAGAAGTTGTCTTTATCGACGTTGATTGGCTTGCGGTCTTCCAGCGGCCGCGGGTCCGGGCGCTGCGTGAAGTCGCCCATCATCAACATCTTGAGAGGAAGCTCGACCTCCTCCTGCGCGTCTCCGGTTGCCGGCTTGTAGACGATATTGACGCGCTCTTTCGGAGCGACTGATCCTTCTTTACCCATCTCTGCGGACTCTCCCTCCCCCTTAAAAAAGTGGTTCGACGCTGCAGCCCTAGCGGTCGTGGAGACTGCAGCCGTCGCGGGGGAGCGCCAGCATAACGAATATTGCCTGGGGTGCGAGCGCGAAGTTCTCTCGCCGGCTCTTAATGGGCGCGCCCCACCGCAACCATCGGCCCGCCGCGTCCGCATTCTTCAGCGAGAGCCTCGGCGCCCGGGGCGGCGGCCGGCGAAACGTCATCCCTTTTTCGGGGCAAGCTTGAGGGCGGTGGCCGCGTCGAGTTGGCACAGCCGTTCGAAGGTCGCATCTTCCGCCGCCTTCGCATCGGGAGTGACCACCGGACCGGCGTTCAAACCACGGTGCGCCGTATAAAGCGCGGCGTAGACGTCCGCCGCTAAGCGAGGATCCCACGCCTCCAGGTCGTGCTTTTGGATGACCTCAGTTAGGCCGTTGAGTTGACTACGAGCGATCTCGAGCTGTCCCGCTCCAAGGCAGAGCTGCGCTATCGCGAGCCTTCCTCGAAACCGCTCCGTTGGCGTCGGCGCCGTGTCGGTCGCGCCCGTCACGACCATCAAGGCCTTGCCGAGGTCACCCTTCATCGCGTGATCCCTGGCCTCCTTTAGCGGCTCGTCCAGAACGCTCGGGGCGGCGCCGGTTGCACCACTGTCGCCAGCGAGAATCGGCTTCACTTCATTTTCGATCCACATCTGCGTCTGGGCGTCGGCGAAAGGCGTGCCGTCCGAGAATTTCATCGTGGGCAGCGTGGGCACCCTCTTCAACATCAAGGCGAGCTGCATCAAAAGTTCCTCTTTCGACTTGAGGAACAGGGCCCCTAGGGCGGACATCGACGTCGCGACGAAGCGCTGTGGGTCGAGCCAAAGAATGAACGTGGCACCGTGCGTGTCCGCCTCGTTCAGCAGGGTGAGCCAATCGGTGGAGGCCGCGAGCGAGTCGAGGCGAGTCTTGATGTGAGCGCCCGGCGGCGGCACGAGGGTCTTGCCATCGGTGACGAGCGGCGCCTGGGTGAGCTCGAGCCACATACCGAATCGGCTGAGCCTGTAGGCGACGGGATTCTCGGGCTTCTCCGTCCGCATGAGCTGCCCCATCTTTCCAAGCAAACGCGTCGTCGGCTCGAGCGCGCGTCGCGCATCCTCGGCAGTTCCGACGCTTGCGGCGCTCGCTCCACCCCCGGCTGGCGCGGTCGCCGCTGCGGGCGCGTGAACCACAGCCGCGACCGGTGGAGCCGCATGCGGTGGGGCAGTCGCTTCGGTTGCGGCGGGCTCGCCCGTGGCTGGGGCGGCGGGCTTCGGCGGCGGGGCTTTCGGGGCTTCTTTCGGCAACGAGCGAGACAAGGTGCGGATGCCCTCGCGCAATTTGCTCATCCCGGGAAAATGCTCGGCGAACCGCTCGCGGCTGAGCGTGTCGAGCGCCGTGCTCTGCTCTTCGATGCACTTCACGAGCGCGGCGTCACTCGCCTTGAGCTTGATGGCGCCGACAACTTCGCCCGACTGATCGCTCATCCAACCGACCATGCCCGCACGCGCTCGGAGACGATTCAACGGCGGGAACATCGTGTCCCAGTACCGCGTCATCAGCTCACGAACGAGCACCAGACCGTCGAGCAGCGCCGTCAGCTCGCCCGCGCGCATTTTGGTGCACGCGAGGTAGCACGCAATACGAAAGTCCTTCGATTTCTCGAGCAGAAGCTCCTCGCTGAGAGAAGCGACGGTGCCCCAGTTGCAATGGTCGCCCGTGATTGAGCTCAGCTTGTCGACCTCGAGCTTTACTTGCTCGAATTTTTCGTCGTAACTGACATCGGCACCGGCACCGCCATCGATCGGCGCGAGGAGGTCTTCGATGCGGACGAGGGATTCTTTCAGGAGCTCTTCGGACATTGGCGCCGGATGCTACACCAAAGTGCATCCAGGTCGATGCGAAGCGCTCGCCGTCGGTCCTCAGACGGAAGCGAGAAACGAGCCTATCGTCGCGTCGAGATTCTCAACGGCGGCTGCGAGCTTGGGTCCAAGCTTCTCGCGCGCAGAGGCCTCATCAACGACCAATGGTTGCAGCAGGTCGGTGATGTGATCACCCGCGGGTCCGTCGGCGATCATCGCGCGCAACGTCCCGACATGCGGCGGTCCGAGATGCAGCAACACCTCGCGCTGAGGCGTCCAATACGCGTTGACCACCGTGCGTTGCCACTTCGCAATCCGAAGGGTCAAATCCGTCCATGCAGCCACACCGAATGCGTCCGCTGCAGCCAGTGGAAAACGAATCGCGAGGCTGGTCTGAGGCCGCTCTTGCCCACGAAAATAGTCGACCGACGCGTGGACCATGTGCAGGGCTGCGAAGCGCGACTCGGCCGTCCCAAAAGTCGCATCCCATAACGCACGCATCGAATTTTGCTGCAGCCACGCGTGGTACTGAGCCTGCGCGGCCTCGGGCGAATCCAAGGCCATCAGCGGCAGCTCTTGCACGCGCGCTAGAAACTGATCGACCGGCATCCCTCGCCCGTTTTGAACCAGATCGTAGGCGGCCTGCAAGAACGGCCAAACCGCGATCGGCAACGCCGCGCCGACACCAAGCATCTGCTCGTAATCGTACGATGTCGCCACCACCATCGGATAGTGGCGGCCGGCGCTGTCACCACTCGCGGCCCACACGCCCACCATGCCGCGCTCCGGTTCGGCGGTCCCATCGCCATCGTCGCCGCGGTAGATGAAGAGCCCGACCGAACCCTGGTACGCAGGCAAAAACCCCTCATCGAGGGTCTGCTTCGCCAGGTTCACGGCTCCCTGGAGCCACCGATCGAAGCCCTGACTTTCGGCTCCCATCGCGTTGTGACGAATGAAATCGCCAGTCGCCGGCAGCTTCCCGTAACAGGTAACCGCAGGCGGCTGAGCCATGCGACGGCGCCACAGAGCCATTGGGTCGGTTCATACACCCGGTCCGCCGCGAAGACCACGAGGAGTGTGGCCCCCGAGGCGGATGCACCGGATCAGGCTACGCCGTCAGCCGCCGAACGTGTCGCCGATCCCCTGCGGGCAATTGGAGTTCCGGAAGAAGTTGATCGGGAAAGGGTGGTTCTGCCGCTGCGGGCGAATTTGCATCCGGATGATCACGGGAGGCGCAGACATCTGCCACTCGATGCGGAACGTCTTGTCGCTGTCCTTCTCCGCCGTATGCCGCCCGGCCTCGAGCAGACGCCAGAAGCCCCAAGGACCATCGCGCCGCAGCTCCTCATCAAGTCCGCCAGCGCCCTTGATACGGATAGCCGCACCCGACGGTCCGGCAGGTCCCGGCCACTCGAAGGACTTCCAATATTCTTTCTCGTTTTTATAGACGCGCTGCATCCCATCGAGCTCGAAGACAATCTCGCTCACGATCGGGCTGACGGTCGTAAGGCTGACGTTGAAGGCAACCTTTGGGTCGGGCTGTCCGTGAAAGAGTGCATCGGTGATTTCATCCGCGCGCTCGAGGCAGTTGTAGAGGTTCGTGTTGAACGGCGTGTAGCGCTTCGCGGGCTGCGGCCCTTGAAGGTGGGTCGCCGGGATGAACTTGTGACCCAACTTCATGTGGAAGTCCTTCAAGTAGCCATCGTAGAAGCCCCAGAGGATTCCATCTTTCGGCTTGTAAAACGCTACGAAATCCTCGAATGAAGCGTCGCGACGAGCGGCGCTGTTGAACGGGAAGCGACCTTGAATGGTGTCCTTGTACGCCGGCCAGACGGTGACCTCCCAAAGACCACTGGCGGCCCCACCGGCGCTCTTCAGCATCGCCTTGTAGGATTGGCGCAGCGGATTCAAAAGCAAGTCCCGCATCAGTCGCTGACCGGTGCTGTCGAGGGACAGCAAACGCTTTTCCGCATCCGCCACGGCCTTCTCGAAAAGCTGCGTCGCCTTCTTCGTGTCGCCGTTCGGCGGCCCTTCTTCGAGGACCTGCATTTCGGCCGCGAGCTGCTCGAGGTCGCTCACGTACGCACCGAGCCCGCTTGGTGGCGGCGGCTCGCCTTCCTTCGGCGCCTTGGGGAACCCAAAGTCCACCATTTTTTCAAACGCCTTCGGGATCGGATCGGCGCGTACCGCGTCGGAACCACTCGCTCCCGAGAGAAGCTGGCTCGCTCCTGGAGTGCGTAGTTTCGAGTCGATCTTGCGCCGAGCCCGCTGCCGCAATTGGTCGAGCACGCCACCCTTGGGGTCGCTGTCGCTCGCGTCGGCCTTCTCGTCCGCGACCTTCTGGAACTGAGTGTTGTCACGCAGCGCCTTGAGGAGCCGCGCGTACGGCCAATCTTGCGTCGCGAGGACCTTGAATTCGTCGATCGCCTCGACGTTGTTGACCGGAACCTTGACGTCGATGTCGCGGAAAAAGTCGGTCCACTCGGTGACGTACTGGTTGTCGTAGTCCTGACGAACCCGCTCGAGCGCTTTCTTGATCCGGTCGGGCTGACGTTTTTCTTCTTCGGTGAGTGGCACGACCCACTGCTCGCGCTCGAGGATCTTGAAGCCGTCCTTCAGCGACGCGAGAACCGCCTCGTGACCGGCGAAGGTGTAAGGACCACGCACCTCCTGGTACTTGCCTTCCCGCTTCTTCTTGCGGCTCGACAACACCGTCAGCGACTGCTCGCGATCGGCAAACATCGAGTTGAGCGTGACTGGGGGGAACTTCAAGTTCTCGGGTGCATCCGAGCCCTTCGGATCGATGTGCTCGGCCGCGAGCGCGTCCACGAACTGTTTGTAGTAGCGGTCGGCTTCGCCCACGCGGGTCAAGGCGTCGCGTGCGAAAGCGATCACTTGCGGATTCAGGTCCTCACCCGCGACGGGCGTGTCGCCGATCGATCGCTTGCGCAGGCTCACATAATAGCTGACGTGACCGATAATTTTGTCGCGCAGGTCGGCCTCGCTGACCGATCCGGCGTGGTCGCGGAGTGCGACGGCCCACTCGCGAGTGAGGCGCGCTGCCTGCCAGCGTTCGTGCTCGATCAGGTGAGCCTGGTAGACCTTCTCCTTGCCGAGCAGCAGGTAGGTCTTCAACGCTTCGTAGTCCTCGAGGTAGTTCGTACCGCTCGACCGCTTGAGCTCCCCTTCGAGCTGGACTTTCACCGGCTGAATGAAGCCTTTATTGAGCGACGCGATGTACTGCGCGACCGCTGGATCGAAGAGTTGGTTGCCTTGGTACATCCCCCAGCGCATCGACACGGGCGGACCGTCCTCGCGCCACTGGTCGAGTTTTTCGAGATGAGCGCGGAGGGCGTCCAGTTGCTCGACCTTCGGCAGCGCATCGCCGTCGGTCCAATCGATCGCCCCGGCCTCCTCGCTGATGCGTTTGGTGTCGCTGACGAGCTCGCGGTTGTCGATGAACGATGAGATCGCGGGGAACAGGAGCACGCTCGCAAAAAGGATCGCGGCCGCAGCCACCGCCACACGCTTCAATCGAACTTGGCGGAGCGAGGCCTCCGTGCGAGCCGCGACCCCTTGGTCGGGGAAGATCACCCGCTCGAAAACGTCCTTCAAGAAGAAGCTCTTGCCCTCGGTGGCCTTGACCTCTTCCTTGTCGACCACGCGGAGGCCGAACGCTCGGCCCATCGCGCCGACGACGCGGTCGAGAGGTTTGCCGTCTTGCGTGCCGCTGGTGAAGTAAAAGCCGCGCAGAATCGGCGTGGCAGCCGGAGCCTTCTTCGCCTCCGCGGGTGCAGTGCTCGGACGGAACGCCGCCTCGATGAACTGGCTGAGGTTGCGCTTAATCGCTGCGAACTCAAGTGGGAATTGGTAGACCCGCTCCTTCTCAGCTCGCGAGCCCGCGCGGACGCCGATGCGACGAATCGTCCGCTTGTGCAAATGCGACACGAGCGTGTCGAATTCTTGGTCGAAGACTTCTCCGGCCTTGGTCTTGTCGCGGCTAAATTCGAGGGTCGCGCCCCACATCTGGCCGCGCTCGCTGCGCTTGAGGTCGCCGAAGAACTCGCTGAAGCCCGCAACGAGATCGCATTTCGTGAACATCACGTACACGGGAAGGACCATGTGGAGACGGTCCTGCATCTCATCGATTCGGTCGCGCACGCGCTCGGCGGTCTGCTGAAGTTCCGCCTCGCTCGCGTCGATGAGCTCGCTCACGCTTACCGCGACGATGACGCCATTCAGTGGCTTCTCCGCGCGGAAGGTCTTCAGCGTGTCGAGGAACGCAAGCCATTCATCGCGGTCCTCGGTCTGAGTCGTGTAGCGACCCGCCGTATCGAGGATGATGCCCTCGTTGGTGAACCACCAATCGCAGTTCCGCGTGCCACCCACGCCGCGCACGCCGGCACCGTCCGGATCGAGGTACGGGAACGACAGCCCCGAGTAGCGCAACGCCGTCGTCTTACCCGCGCCGGGCGGTCCAACGATCGCGTACCAAGGGAGCGAGTAGAGGGCGTCGCCTTCCTGCCCGATGCGGCTCGCCTTGAGCGCCCGAATGCCTTCGTCCATCCGCCGCTGCAGCTCCTGCACCTCGGCGCGATTCTCAGGCTTCGCCGCGAGCACCTGCTCTTGCGCTTGCTGAGCGATCGCCTTCTCGAGGGCTCGAGCCGCCCGCCGCGCACGCAGGCGGCGGTACAGCGTCAACCCAACGAGCGCGAGCACGACCACAAGGGTTATCGTGACGGCAAGCCAGGTCGGAAAGATCTCGGGCTCCGGCGTGCCTGGCAGCGGAGCCAGCACAAACCAGAAACCCCAGACGAAGACCAAAAAGAGCGCGCTCAGGATCCAGAGCCACATGGTGCCCATTGTGCTGTAGGAAAATGTAGGCGGCCAAATTGAGAACAGAGACTTCCGTCGGAGGCGGCCAAAGACCCCCCTCGAAAATCGCCTCCATCGACCTCATCTGGGACCAACGGCGGCCGGCAAGTGGCGCCATTCTTGGAGTTCCAACGCGAGGTCTGGCACGATGCGCCCGTTATGAGCACGCTCGCGCAATCCACGTACTGGGTCTGTTCGGACGTCTTGTCCTTGATTCTGCAGCTTCGCAACTCGCAGGACCTTCCCGGACCGGACATCCTTCAGCGTCGAGTTCTCGGTCTATTCGAGACGATGATGTCCAACGGCCGCGATGCCGCGATCCCCGAGCAGGACATGACCGAGGTGAAGTACGCGCTCGCCGCGTTCGCCGACGAGGTGATCTACCACTCGAACTGGCCGGGCCGGACGCAGTGGCTGAACAACCCCCTGCAGCTGCAGTTTTTCCAGGAAAACACCGCGGGAGATGGCTTCTTCGTACGCCTCGACACGCTCTACTCGCAGCGTGGACGCGACCACGTCACGCAGATTTTTTTCGTCTGCCTCGCCCTCGGCTTCCAAGGCAAATTCCGCCTCGGCCAGCAGGAAGGCCTCTCGGCCGTGCTCGAAGGCGTCGGTAATTACGTCGCGCTAAGCGTCGGCGCGAACGACCAGCTCGCCCCGAACGCGGAGCGACGCGATGGCACTGGCGGGGCCGTGCGCCGGGAGCTTCCCTTCCTAGCGATTGCGCTCGGATTCTTCGTGTTCGCGCTGCTCGTCGTCCTGATTTTGCGCCTCGTCATTGGCTCGAACGCGGGCGACGTTGCCGAACAGATTCGCAAGCTCGTTCAAGGCTGAGCGGGCGCGCTCGACGACGCCGTCTCCGGCGCCGCGGGCCGCCGCTAGTTGCCCTTCTTGACGCCGATTAGCCGAATGTTGACCTTCTGCGGGTCAATCGGCTGGTAGAGCGCGATCGTGTTCGAATTGATCACGTCGTTCCAGTAATCGCCGGCCATCTCGACACGCAGGTAGATGAGGCCCGGCTTGACCGGGATTGCACCTGGCGGTCGGTACTCGACCTCGCATCGAACGCCCGGGATCGCGGCATTCAAGATGTTGCCGATCTGTCCCCAAGAGGCGACCTTGAGAAGCTTCGGCAAACGCTCGCGGAGCGTGGCTTCGTCGGAACCGGCGCACTCGAGATAAAAGTCGTGTTTGCGCGGCATCGTCGGGTCGTCAAACTTGCCGAGGTACATGCCATCGGGTCGTTTTTCGAGCGCCACGATGACGTAGTTCTCCGCAACCGCACGCTGAATCATATCGATCGCTTTGGCGAACAGCGGCTCGAGCGAATCGGTAAGATCGAGGTAATTGAATTTCGGAAGGGCCGTGGGATCCCCGTCGGGCGAGAACGTACACAGCTCGCCTATCAACCCTGCGAGGAGCAAGTAGAGCTCTTCCGGATGCACATCGCCGTGGTCGACCATGTGCGAGGTGACCGGAATGTACGAATTCAGGGTGTGGAGCATCCAAAACTTCGCGGTGTCGGAGGCCTGGAAATCGACCGAGGCCGCGGTGCGCATGCGACGGCTCTCTGCGAGCTGCTTCTGCTTGCCGACCATCGTCGAGAGAACTTGTCGCAGGCTCGACATCACCCACTTCGAGGCTCCGATGCGGAGAATCGACGGCACGAATGCCTCTTTCAAGACGACCGCACCCGAGCGGTCACGCACGAGCTGCGCGACTCGAATCGTGTGGTAGGCGTCGCGCGGTTCGGTGCCGAATAGGACCCGCAGATTGCCGCGAGCCCAGGTGACCGATTGCTCATTACGCCCGGTGTTGACATCGGGAATGGTCGTTTGCTGAGCGACGTAACGCGTTGCCGGCCCGACCTTCGACGGGTCCATCGCGGTGTTGGCCTGCGCTTCGCGGACCTGGGGCACAGCGAGAAAAACGTCGAGGGCCTCAAGAGCGGCGGGGAAGTTCCCTTCGACCGCGCGAGCCTCGACGACGTCCTCACCCTGATCCCCGATCAGGAACGGCGTTCCGTCGGGATAGAAGCCGAAACACTTCACGAGCTTGATCTGGCCCGAGGTGAGCGCACGCTCATCGAAGACCACATCCGTCATGCCCCAGTCGTACTTCGCGAGCGCATGAACGCGCGCTTGGAGCAACGCCTCGTGGTAGAGGTCGCCCTGCTGCAAATGTTGCGGGGTCATGAAGAGCCCCTCCGACCAGATGAGCTTGCGCGGGTGGATCATCCTAAGCGCAATTCTGTAGCAGACTCACCGGCCGAGCAGAAGCGTTGCCTACTTCGCTGCCCCGGGCGCCGAGTACTTCTGCTGCGAGGCACGCTCGGCTGACGCCTTCGGCAAGTTTAGTCGGGTGAATTTCGTCGCATTCGGGAACATCGACGGATCGAATTCGGCGCCGTTATCGAGCTTGCGCCCGCGAACGAAGAACGCGGTTTCCGGAAAGCCCTGCGGGACCTTTTCGTCGGCCTTGCCACCCCCGCCCCCAGGCGCACCGCAAGCCTCAGGTGTGTCGGGCATCGGTGGAAATTCGTAAAAAGTTTTGTAAGCCTGACCGACCGGCGTGTGGAAAAACGCGACCCCAGCGAGAATTGTCGCCTCGGGGATCCGCTCGAATTTCACTTCGGAGAGGTCGTTCGGAAAGATGTCGAACTCATCCACCTTGAGAAGTTGATCGCCGAGGATTTCCTTGTCTTTGAGAAGGAGATCGTCGTACCGCGCGTTCAAGAGCTTGGTGTCGGTCGTCAGCTGATAGAGGCGAATTGCGACCGGGCGAGTCTGCTCGTTCTCGTTCGGATTGATCATCTCGTCGGCGTAGATCCGCAACGTGACGATCTGCACATTGCACGGGTTCGGAGCTAGCGGCGGCGGAAAGCACGCAATCGGGCCGGCGGAAACGCCAAGCACCACCGCCACAATTCCGACTCCCGCGAGGGAGAGGACTCCCCTCCTCGCTACACGACCTGCACCATTCATCACGGCGCTAGGCTCGCGGAGATCCCCCCCTGCGGCCAACAAACGAACAAGCCCCGCAGGGTTTTCCCCTGCAGGGCCGGTCACGTGCGTTGCTCGGTCACTCAGCCGCAGGGTCAAGGAAGGTAAACGCTGTCGTGAAGTTCGACGCGTCATCGACGTCGATCTCCAAGGTCTCGGGAATGTTGCCCGAAGCCATCTCGCCGAGGATTGCGCTCGAGAGGATCGGAATCAACGTCGAGCGGAGGATGTGATCGATGTTGCGCGCACCCGTGTCGACCTCCGTGCAGCGGTTCGCGATAAGCTCGATCACCTTCTCGGTGTACTTCGACTTGATGTTCTGGTTGCCGCTGAGGCGGCCCATCAGCTTGTTGAGCTTGAGGCGCGTGATGTTCTTCATCGCCTCCGGCGCAATCGGCAGATACGGGATCACGGTCATGCGGGCGAGTAGGGCCGGCTTGAAGTGCGACGAGAGCGCAGGCTTGATGGCCTCGAGGAGCTCCGGCATGTTCATCGCCTCGGCGTCTTCCCAGGACGCGACGGTCATGTTGGTGATCTTGTCGGTCGCGAGGTTGCTCGTCATGATCACCACGGTGTTCTTGAAGTCGACCAAGCGGCCTTCGCCGTCGGACAACATTCCCTTGTCGAACACTTGGTAGAACAGGTTCATCACGTCCGGGTCGGCCTTCTCGCACTCGTCGAGGAGAACGACGGTGTAGGGCCGATGGCGAACCGCCTCGGTCAACATGCCGCCTTCGCCGAAGCCGACGTAGCCCGGGGGCGAACCGATGAGGCGCGACACCGTGTGCTTTTCCTGGAACTCGCTCATGTTGATGGTGACCATCATGCGTTCCCCGCCGAACATGAGATCGGCGATGCCGAGCGCCGTTTCGGTCTTGCCGACACCTGAGGGGCCAACGAGCAAGAACACGCCGAGGGGCTGTTCGGGCGCCTTGAGTCCGGCGCGAGCGGAGCGGAGCTCCTTCGCGATCGCGGTGATGCCGTAGTCCTGACCCTTGATGCGTTCGGTCAGCGTCGCCTCCATCGTGACGAGCGCCGCGACGTCGTCGGAGACCATCTTACCGACCGGCACGCCCGTCCACGCGCTGACGACCGCGGCAATCATTGCGTCGTCGACGTCGGGCCGGATCAGCGGCACCTCGCCTTGCGCGCTCTTCATCTCGTGGATGGCGGCGCGGACGTTCTCGCGGAGGAGCGACTTCTCGACCTCCGTCTCCGCCTTGTTCATCGCCTCGCGCGCGTCGATGACCTTCTTCACGCAGGCCAGTTCCTTCTCGTACTCGACCTTCAGCTTGACGAGGTTGTCCTTGCCCGAAGCGATCTGCTCACCGAGTTCCTCGACGCGAGCTTGCTTGACCACGATGCCGGCCTTGTCGTCGCGTTCGAGCGCCGCGAGCTCGCGTTCGAGGTTGGTTATCAGGACCTCGCAGTCTTCGACGGCTGCAGGCTTCTGCTGCAGCGCGACGCGTACGCGGGCGCCACAGGTGTCGAGGAGATCGACGGCCTTGTCGGGCAACTGGCGACCGGTGATGTAGCGCGCCGAGAGTCGCACGGCGCTCACGATGGCCTCGTCTTGAATGATGACACCGTGCGCGTTCTCGAACTTCTCGCGAAGGCCGCGGAGCATCGTCACGCAGGTCTTTTCATCGGGCTCTTCGACACGAACGGGCTGGAAGCGACGCTCGAGTGCCGGGTCCTTCTCGATGTACTTTTTGTACTCGCTGTAGGTCGTCGCCGCGATGGTGCGGAGCTCGCCACGCGCGAGCGCCGGCTTCAAAAGGTTCGCCGCGTCCGCCCCGCCGCCGCCGCCGCCGCCCATCATGAGATGCGCCTCGTCGATGAACACGATGATCGATTTCGACGAGGCCTTAACCTCGTCGATCACGCCCTTCAAGCGCTTCTCGAATTCGCCCTTCACGCTGGCGCCAGCTTGGAGCATGCCGAGATCGAGGCCGAGGATTTCGACGTTCTTCAGGATCTCCGGCACGTCGTCGTTGACGATTTTCAGCGCGAGCCCCTCGATGAGGGCCGTCTTGCCGACGCCCGCCTCGCCGATGACCATCGGGCTGTTTTTGCGACGGCGCGCGAGGATGTCGATCATGTTGCGGATCTCGCGTTCACGGCCGAACACGGGATCGATCTCGCCCGAGCGAGCCTTGCCCGTGAAGTCGACACAGAAGCGCGCGAGGGCACTCTCGGCATCGAGCGAGCTGCCTTTCGGGAGCTTGGCGGCGTCAGTCGCGCCGGCGCCGCCGAGCACGCCCGCATCGGCATCTTCCTTCGAGCCGCTGCAGATCTTCTGGAAGTTCTTCTTCAGGTCATCCTTGGGGATGCCGGCGAGCTGAAGGGCGATGCCACTGGTCGAGTACTTGCTCGCCTGCTCCGCGAGGCGGAGAAACAAAATGCCTGAACGCACGCGAGCGAAGCCGTAGTCCATGGCCCCGACCGTGAATGCGTCCTGCATCCAATCCAGAAGGTTGGGGGAGAAGTTGGGCCTACCCGAATTGCCAGTGCGCAGGCTGTCGATCGACTTTTGCATCGTCGTCTTCAACCCTGCCGGGTCGAGATCGTAATGCATCGCCATGAAGGCGACGTCCGAATCGGGATTGTCGAGCAGCGCGACGAGGACATGCTCGACCGTCACCTCGTACTGACGCTGGTTCACACATTGGACGACGGCTGACTCAACTGCAGTCGTGCAAGTGCGGGTCAGTCGCTTGATGATCGATTTCGGTTCGACGAGCATAGCTAGTTGCCTCCGGCGTGCGTCAGGCGACGTGCCTGCGCATAATGCGGCGCAACCTAACCTGCTCGGGTCCCGAAATAAACCGCCGAGTTGAGGAAGCGGCCGGAGGGCCGGCCCGGCTCAACCGTTGTCGACGTCCCCGACCGACCGACGCGTCTTGCGTTTTTTCCGCTTGGGCAACTCGAGTGGCACGTCGCTGTCCTCGGTCGAAGCATGCTCGCTTGCCGCCGCCCGCTGACGACGCTCGAGGATGCTCCGCTTCACCTGCAAACGGAGGAGGGTTCCTTCTCGCAGGGTGTCTTCCGCGTCGATGCTGTTGTCACGCGCGAGATCGTCGATATCGATCGCAAATTGCTTGGCGATCGCGATAAGCGAGTCCCCCTGGCCGACGCGATACATCACGGTCTCACGGTCGCTGCGGCGCGGAGCGAACTCCTCGGCGACGCCATCGAGTACGCTGTCCGCCCGGGGAGCGGCCCCCGTGCCCTGGAGGACGGAGCGCAAGCTCTTACGCCGAGGCTTCGGCAAGAACGAGAGGCGACTCTCGCCCTCGGTCCAGTTCTCGAAACGGTCGCGCTTCTTGGCCTCCCCGCCGCCGAGCCCGATCAGGTCGTCGGGCGCGAGGACATCGGCGTCGGTGACGCGCTCGCCTTGGTCGAGCATCGCCGGTAGAGCGGCCCGCGCACGCGACAGTGCGTCCGCGGGGACATAGACGGTCTGCTCCGGACCCGGTGGAACGAACTTGCCCAAGAGGTGAGGGTTGTAATTGCGCAGCGCGGTGAGCCCAATGCCCGCAGCGCGAGCGATCACATCCACCGAGATGCCACCGGGGACCGAGAGCTCCGATGAATGGAGCGGTTTGTAGGCGTCGACATCACCAAAGCCGTAGAGCTCGAGGTTGTCGGCGACGAGCGCGGCCGCGACGATTTTCGGGACGTAATTGGCGGTTTCTGCGGGGATCGCGTGCTGACGCGAGAGCTCGTTGAAGTCGGTCGTGCCAGTGCGATCGATGGCATCCAGCAGTTGCTCGTAGCCCATGTTGTACGCCGCAAGCGCGAGGTCCCAAGAGCCGAAACGCTGATGCAAGTCCTGCAAGTGATGCGCGGCCGCGCGGGTCGCTCGGACGGGGTCGCGGCGGAGGTCCTGATACCGATCGACTTCCAGCCCGTAAACGCTGCCAGTCGCTTTCATGAACTGCCAGAGCCCGACGGCGCCCGCCGGAGATTTGGCGCGCGGGTCGAAGCCGCTCTCGATCATGGCGACCCAGATCAGGTCTTGGGGAAGGTGTCGTTCCCGCAGTGTCTCGACCACGGTCTCCTGGTAGCGCCCGCTGCGCTTCAGCCAGGTCTCGAACATGTCGCGACCTGGATTCGTACGCGTCAAGAAACGCACGTATTTTAGAGCACGACGCGAAATCGCGACGCGAAAATCAGGCAGCTGCAACCGCGAGAGCGCTTCGCGACCCGCGGCGTCGAGCTCGTCGTCATCCGAGGCGCGCGCCTCACCTTCGCCACCTTCGCCCGCCTCGTCTTCGTCGGGAAGCTGCACCGCACGACGGTCAGCCACCTTGCACACCGGGCCGTCCAGCTCGCGCAGCCGCGAAAGCTCGCTCGTCTCATCGCCGTCCACCGCCATGCGCGATGAGCGCGTAGCCGGACGCGCGAGCGTGGCCACCGGCGGACCGCCAGTGGGTCCAAACCCTGCGTGCCCGTGTGGCAGCACACCTGCCTGACGCGAGCTCGCGGTCGCGGTCGCCGAGGACCTTCGCCCATTCGGCTCCACCGCCGTTCGTACGCGGTCGATTGCGGCCTCGGGCGCAGCCATGCCAAGGCCGTAGCCGAATGCCAGTGCGGAGATCATCGGGGGGATCTTGCTGAGCCAGTCCATGCGTATTCCTCGCTCGCAGTCCGGAATCGGGAGGACCCCCGCTTTCCGGATGATGTGAGGAAAGGTGCCACCTTGTGAGCAACTGGCCAAGAAAGTGTGACCGTTACTCCGTTCGACGCCGGTGCACGCGCGGGCGCACTCGGCGAGACACCATTTTTTTCACCGCGTTCTCTGATAGGCTGCACCCTCTATGACTCTGGCGCTGATTGCCGTGGTGCTCGATTCGCAGAGCAACCAGAGCTTCGAGCGCACGTTCGACCGTTTTCCGGTTCGTATTGGCCGCAATCAGCTCGCCGAGCTGCAGATCGACCGCCCGTACGTCTCGCAGTTTCATCTCGCACTCGAGGTGGTGAACGGACGCATCTGGGTCAAGGACCTCGGCTCGACGAACGGCACCATTTACGGCGGCGCGAAGCTGATGCGAGAGCAGGCCATCGACGTCACGGGCGCCCCGGAAGTGAAAATCGGCCCCGTGTTGGTCCGCCTTCGAATCCAGGATGTCGAGCAAGCGCCGATGGCCCCGTCGACGCGCCAAGCCTCGGTGCTCGATCTCGGCACACCTGCCGGCGCGCGACTCCTCGAGCAGCGACGTCAGCCCCTGTCACCCGGGCCAGAAGACGCGTTCGTGCGACAGCTCGTCCCCTACATCGAAGCGTACCGTTCCTCCTGGGCGAACGTGTACCGGCTGATGTACGAGCACCTGCCTCGCCTGCAGCCCGACGTGAGAAATCGCTACATTCAGCGCATTTTGACCGAGCACCCCGGCGTCGCACAAGAGCTCGACTTTCAACGCGTAGCCCAATACTTCGGTGTGCCGGCGCACGCGTACGGAGAGCTCACCGCCCCGATGGCCGCCATGGCCGCCATGCACGAGCTGTCGAGCCAGCTCGCCCCCGGCGCCGTTGGGCTCGATTCCCCCGACCAAATACTTTCGTTCGCCCGCCGCCTCCGCGACACGATGAACGTGTTCCTCCGGTGCTTTGTCAGCTTGCGGGACGGCTACCAAGAATTCGAAGCCGAAGTGCTCCGAAAAGACCCTCTCGACGCGCAAGCCAGCGGGGTCAGCACGGCCAAAGACCATGCGGAGCTTGGGCGCGTGCTCTTTTCGGAGGAAACGAGCAGCGAGCAAAACTCCCACCAGCTGAACGAAATTTTCATCGAGGTGATGACGCACCAAGTCGCCATGCTGAACGGCGTCATGGAGGGCGTGAAGCAACTCCTCGGGGCGCTTTCACCTTCGGCGGTCGAGCAACGCTACGAAAAACGCGGCAAAAAGGCGGGGATTTTCTCGAACAAGTACGAGGGGCTCTGGCAAGAATACCAGACGGCGCACTCGGACTATCAGGGCGAGGACAAGGAGACGTTCCTAATTATTTTTGGCCCACAATTCTCTCGCGCGTACGCTGCGACCACGGGCGAGGCCTACACGGCTTCGGGCGAACCGACAGGCACTCAGGCAGGTCGGCTCCCCGGCGCCCAGCTCCATCGACGCTAGCGTGTTCTTCCGAGGCGTGGCCTCGGGCGTGAGTGTCATCCGAAGCGCGAAACATGCGGTCGAAAGCGATTCTCATAGCCGGTCTGTTCGCAGGCGCAGCTTGCCTTTACACCAGTGAAGGTACGGCCATTGCGCAAATTCCTCCGGTCGCCCCGCGCGACAATAACTGGGATACGGTGTCGAACGTAACGCTCGGGATCGGAGTAGGCGTGGTGGCGTTGATGCCGCGCGTCTACTACTCAAGCCCCGACGCCACGGTTGGTTGGAAGGCGCGGTACCACGTCTCGGCGTTGGCGCCGGCGATGACCCTCACGGGACTCACGCTGCTCGTCGACGGACCGATTCGCGATGCCGTGCAAAAGCCGAAGCAGGGCTGCTCAGTCGAGGTCACGCTCGCGAGCTTGCCCGGCTCGGGCTGCGAGTCGTTCGGCGGCCCATCGACGCACGCGTTCGCGGCTTGGGGCGCAACAGGCGCCGGGCTCGGCACGTTCCTCGTCGACACCCTCAAGTACTCCGACGGGCACTTCAACGGAATATCGTTCGTCAACAACATCGCGGTGCCGATCGCCGCGTCGGTGATGACGTCGATCTCGCGCAGCGCAGACGGCAGCGGTATTGGCCCGGAGAACACCCAACAGGTGCTCGCCGGTGCCATTCCTGGCTTTGCAGTCGGCGCGCTCCTCGGCGCTGGCTACTCGATGCTGCAAGAGCCGGACTGCGGCTACGGCAACTACTTGTTCTGTTGGTGAGGCTCTTGCGCTGCGAGCGCGAAAGCCCCGGGGGGTTCCCTCCGGGGCTTTTCTAATTTCGGGGAGCCTCGACTCCGGCCCTGAACGTCCGCCGTTGCTGACCGGCGAGTCAGTCCTGACCGACGACGCGCTCCCAGAGGGACTCGTTCGTGGCGAACATCGCGTCGCGGTCGAGCCGTAAAAGGCGCGAGAACTCGACGGTGCGCAGGACGCGGTCCGAGTCACGCTCCGGCTCGTTCGGGTAAGGGATGATCTTCACCTTCACTTGCTCGAGTAGCCGAACACCTTCGGGCCGATACGTCACGTCCGTGGTCATGCGGTATTCGGCGTAGAGCCCGCGTTCCGTTCGCGACGGCACCCGCAAAACTCGCTCGACGTCGGCGGTTGCGGCGAGAATCAGGCGACCGCGCCGCAGCATGAAGAAATCCGCGATTCGTCGGCAATTCGTTACGTCCGGACACCGCTTGTACTCGGCGACGAGCAACACCTCATTGCCCATCCGCACGGGCTCGAGCTTCGCGTCGAGCGGCCCTCGAAAGCTTCCGACACCGTAGACTTCGGCGCGGTCATCCAGCGCGCGAACAAGCCCGATAGGCCCGCCGATGTCGCCATTCTGAAAGGACACCGCGTTCAATCGCACGGCCGTGAGGCCCTTCGGTCCCGAGCGCGCATCGAGTTCATTCGGGTCGACGACGCGCGGCCAACCCCGCAAGGACACGCCGTAGCGGAGCGTCTCATTCGCAAACACGTGCCGACCGGTGCAATCGGTCGCCGTCGGCGAGAGGCCTTCCGCCGACGTGTACTTCGGCACCATGATTTGCAACCACTGCTCCGCGTCGAGGCTTCGCACGAGCACCCGGTCGTCACCGCGCTGGCGCGTCGGTGGCGTGAGGGGCGTCGTGCAAACCGAAACCGGCAGCGTCTTGCGCGCCGGAACTTCAGGATTCAGCGCGTTCTGTTCGACACAGGCGGAGAGCCCGAGGAGGGACAGCAGAGCGAAGCGATGCATCATGGCGAAGGCAGTGTCGCACGCCGAGCAATTCAGCTGAAATTCCCTGCCAAAACAGACGCGCGACTTCGGCACCTTCCCTTCGAGCGGATGGTACAAAATCCGCCCATGAATTCACGTAAACCCAGCAATTACCCTCAAAAAAAACCATTCCTCCTTGACCGAACATCTAAAATGGCTATCGTGCTCGGGCCTCGTAAACTTTGCCTGGTCGAGACCAGCATCGGCGAGGCGACAATCTAGTTGGATAGCCCGAAGCACCGGCCGGTGGCCCGCGCGGAATGGTCTGTAGACGGAGCACCGTCGCGCCGATGTTGTAGGGATAGGGGATTCGAATCATGGCTCTGAATGCGTACCTCAAACTGACCGGCAAGACCCAAGGCCAGATCAAGGGCTCTGTCACCCAAGGCGGTCGTGAAGACTCGATCGCGGTCATCGCTTTCAATCACGAAGTCGTTTCGCCGCGTGATGCAGCGAGCGGTCTCCCGACGGGCAAGCGTCAGCACAAGCCCCTGTCGGTCACCAAGGAACTCGACAAGGCCACGCCGCTTCTCATGAACGTGCTCGTCAACAACGAGCAGATCTCGAAGTGGGAGCTCCGCTTCTGGCAGCCCTCATCGACGGGCCAAGAGGCGCAGTTCTACACAGTGGAGCTTGAGAACGCGACGATCGCCAGCATTCGCACGGAGATGCTGAACAACCGCGTTCGCGAGAACCTCGACTTCAAGGAGCGCGAGCACGTCTCGTTCTGCTACCAGAAGATCACCTGGACGTGGATGGAAGGCGGCATCACCGCTTCCGACGACTGGGAAGCACCCGTCACCTGAGCCGACACGGCGTTCGCTCGAGCAAGCACACGCGACTCGACGAGCAGCCGGGCCCATCGAACCGCTGGCATCACGCTGGCGGTTCGATGCATTTTGTTGGTCAGACTCTGTTAGGGTGCCCGCATGTCGGGCGCATCGCTGTTCGGGCGACTCGAGCGGAACGCGGATCCAAATTCGTCCGGCCGTTCGGTTTACCGCGGAGAGGACCTCCAAGCGGTCGTATTGGACCACCTGAAGCGGCTTCTCAACACGCGGGCCGGCAGCGCGCCGACCGTGCCCGATTACGGCGTCGCCGAGCTCAGTGACCTCCTCCACGACTTTCCCGATGCCGCGGCAGTCATGCAGCGGGCCATCAAGACCACGATCGCGAAATACGAACCGCGCCTCAAGAACGTACAGGTTCGCACCATGGAGAACGAGGAGCAGCGCGAGGCGATGAGTTTCTTCTTCGAGATCACGGGCCAGGTCATTTACCCAAACGGGGAGCGCCATCCGGTCCGTTTCACGACGACGGTCGATCCGTCGAGCAACGTCGAGATCACGTGACGCGCAACGCCTCCTCCAGCTAGGTATCGAAACCGGTGTTCAACAAGTACTACCAGGACGAACTCAGCTACCTGAGAGAACTCGGGACCGAATTCGCGGCAGCGTACCCGGCTATTGCGCCGATGCTCGCCGAAGCGGGTGGCGACCCCGACGTTGAACGCCTGCTCGAAGGTGTCGCGTTCCTGACGGGCAAGCTGCGGCAGAAGATTGACGACGAGCTCCCCGAGGTCGTTCACTCGGTCGCTCATCTTCTCTTCCCGCACTACATGCGGCAGGTCCCGTCGACCACCATCGTCCAGTTTTCACCGTTGCCGAACGTGGTTCGCGAGCGCGTTACCGTAGCCCGCGGTGCCGAGGTCGGCTCCGTCCCGATCGAAAACATCAACTGCCGCTTTCGCACGACACAAGACGTCGAGCTGCTCCCAATGGCGGTTGAAGACGTCCGGATCGACACCGGCGCTCGCCTCTCGCAGACGCTCCGCATCGAGCTGCGTGTGACCGGCGGCGCATCGCTGAGCTCCCTCGCCTTGTCGAAGCTCCGTTTTTACATCCACGGCGAGCGGCGCCTCCAAGATGATCTCAGGCTGTGGATCGGTGCGCACCTGGACGGCGTGGCGATCGCCACGGTGGACGCGTCAGGCAATGACAACACCATCGCCACCCTCCCCGCGCGCTCGGCGAAGCTTTGTGGCTTCAACGACGACGAATCGCTGATCCCATACCCGGATGCCGCGTACCCCGGTTACCGCTTGCTGCAGGAGTACTTCACCCTGCCGCAGAAATTCGCGTTCTTCGAAGTCAGCGGCCTCAATACCGTGCCGACCGAGCGGCTCGGCGACCGACTTGCAATCCTCCTCTCATTCAAGGACGCGCTCCCGACCGGCACACGCCTCGGCAAGGACAACCTGCGGCTCTTCTGCACGCCGTGCATCAACCTCTTTTCGCACAGCGCCGAGCCCCTCAAGCCGGACGTCACCAAACACGAGTACCTCGCACGACCGAGCGGCGGGCAGCCCGAAGCATTTGAGATTTATGCAATTGAAAAAGTGACCGGGATCGCGCGGCGAACGAGCCAGCGCGTGGACATCCCGTCATTTTACAGTTTTGACCACGAGCTGCATTCGAGCGCCTCGCAGAACGTCGTTTTTTATCAGTCGCACCTGCGCCCGGCGACCATCGGCGATGGCATCGACATCTACCTCTCGTTCGGGACTCCGCAGGACTCGGGTGCCCTTCCGGAGTTCGACGTCATCAGCATCGATTCGACGTGCACGAACCGCGCGCTCACCTCGCAACTCAAGGTCGGTGAGGTCAACGTCGCAACCTCGTCGTCACCCGCCGTCGCGACGTTCACCAATCTCGTCGGGGTGACGGCCCCTCTCCCACCACCGGTCGGCCGCGAGCTGCAATGGCGCGTGCTCGCCCACATGGCCATGAGCTACCGCTCGATAACGGAGCTCGAGGTCTTGCGATCCACGCTCGACATTTACAACTTCCAGGCCGTCTACGATCGCCAAGCGGCCCGCGCGAATCAACTTCGAATGGGTGCGATAAAGAGCGTCACGGTGAAGCCCACCGACCGGCTTTTCCGTGGCGCGCCAATCCGAGGAGTACGCGCCGAAATCGAGCTCGACGAGAACGGCTTCGCCGGCGAAGGCGAGATGTATCTGTTCGCAAGCGTCTTAAACGAAATGTTCGCGTCGTACGTTTCACTGAACTCATTCACGCAACTTCAAGTCCGAGCGACAAACTCGAACGCGGTTTACACATGGGATCCGAAGAGCGGCAGCAAGACGCTCATCTGACGCACGGCGACGTGGGGTCGGAGAATGTGCTGGCTCGCTACGAAGCCAATGCGCGCAGGTTCAACTATTTTCGCCTAATTTACCTGCTCGAGCGGCAGTTCCCCGATGCGCCTCGAGTCGGCCACACGGGCCCGGCACGGTTGGAGAAAATTCGCGTACGGGCCGACTCCTCGCTCACGTTCGCCTCGAGCGACGTCTCGGCGGTTCAGTCGCGCACGTTTCCCGACGGCGAGGAACGCGTCGAGATAAGCGCCGCGTTCCTCGGGCTCTACGGTTCCGTCTCGCCCCTTCCGCCCTACTACGTCGAGCGCGTCGCCCTCGGCGTCAACGACGGCGGACCCCAGCCCGTCCGGGAGCTTCTCGACGTCATCCATAACCGCCTCTACTCGCTCGTCTACCGCTCTTGGGCGAAGTACCGCCACAGCGTCGGCTACATGCGGCGCGGCAAAGATCGCTTCACGCAGCGGATGTTCTGCGCGGTCGGCATCGACGGATTTGGCTCCCGCGATCTTGCGCTCGATCCGTTTTATTTTCTCCGATTCGCTCCGCTGCTCGCGACGAAATCGCGTAGCGCACGCGGACTCAAGGTCGTACTCGACGAGCTACTCGGCAACATTCCGGTAGAGATCGAACAGTTCGTCGGGTGTTGGACGCTGATCGAGAAACCGCTGCGCAACAAGCTCGGCGTAGCGAACCATGAGCTCGGTGAGAACATGGTCATCGGTCGGTACGTCTTCGACGGCAGCGGTCGCTACAAGATCGCCCTCGGGCCGCTCGGCTACGACGATTACCTGTCTTTTCTGCCAGGCGGACATCGGCGCGCCTTTCTTCAATCGCTCGTCAACACGTTCTCGCCGGGCATCCACGACGTCATGCTGGAGCTGCGCGTCGATCTCGACGCCGCGCCGAAGTTTCAGCTCGGGTCGCCGCGCTCGTCCACGCTCTCGAGGACCATGTGGCTCGGCGGCGGTAAAGGGCAAGGCTTCAACATCACCGTGCCGCTCGGCGACGCGCCCCCTGGCGACGCAAGCGATGACGACGACCGCGGCGAGCCGCCGCCTCTCCCTTACTGAGAAACGTCCATGAAGGATCCGCTCGCGTTTCCACGCCGCGTTCGACTCGGCCGAATCCGTCATGCGTCCCCAGGGCAGAGCCCTGGCACCGTCGTGGCGGCCGCGGGTGCGCTCAAGACGACGATCGACGCGATCGCATTCGACCGCGAAGGGTTGACGGAGGAGCAAGAAATCACCGTGGCCCGCGCCCTCGAGCTGAAGGCGACGCGCGGCCTCATTTGGATGAACTTCGAAGGTCTCGCCGACGCGTCGCTGATCCACGACGTCGGCTCGGCGCTGGGCATCCACCGCCTCACCTTGGAGGATGTCGTGCATCCGCACCAACGCTCGAAGGTCGAGTATTTCAACGATTACATCTACGTCGTCGTGCGCATGGTGAGCATGACAGACCAACTCGAGAGCGAGCAGCTCAGCATCGTGCTTGGACGCGACTTCGTGCTGACCTTCCAAGAAGGCAAGCCCGGCGACAGCCTCGAGCCCGTGCGTCAACGACTGCGGCAGGGCAAGGGAATGCTACGAACGGCGGGCCCCGATTACCTGGCCTATGCGTTGCTCGATTCGGTGATCGACCACTACTTTCCGGTGCTCGAACGCTACGCCGATAAGCTCGAGCGGCTGGAGGAGCAGGTCTCCGGCGACCAGTACCTGAACGTCGTTTGGCAGATAAACGGCATCAAGCGCGAGCTCTTGCAGCTCCAGGCGATGATGACTCCTCAGCGCGACCTCGTGCAGTCGCTCATCCGCGAGCCGAACGCACTCGTAACCAACGAGACGCGGCTTCACTTGCGCGATGTGGCAGACCACACAGGTCAGATCATCGATCTGCTTTTCTCCTATCGCGAGACGGCGCAGGCGCTGATCGAGATCCACCTCAACATCGCTTCGGCCCGCATGAACGAAGTGATGCAAGTGCTGACGATTTTCGGCGCGATCTTCATGCCACTTAGCTTCATCGCCGGCGTCTACGGAATGAACTTCGACACAGGGCAAGGGCACAACATGCCGGAGCTCCACTGGAAGTACGGCTACTTCGGCGCGCTCGGACTGATGGCCCTCGTCGCGGCGGTGTTGTTGGGTTTCTTCTATCGCAGGGGTTGGCTGCGCGGACCGAAAGAGCACGCGCGCACGCGACACGATCAGTAGACGAGCATGCTGCGCGCGGCGTCGACGATCTCGGTCATCGCGTCTTCGATGTGCTCTCCGTGAACGACTTGCACGATGAGGACGCGGTTGGGTGAGCGGACGACGATCTCATGCGAGAACGACTCGAGATCGGGGCGCGCCGGAATTGCCGTCTTCAAGACGTACTCGCGGCCTTGCGAGTTGGCCGTCGAGAACGGGATCCGGCCGGCGAGAATCGTTGAGCCGTTCTTCGCGGCGGTGGCTTCGTAGCGTTCGAGGAGCGCATCCCAGGTGACACGGACGGGGTCGGTCGTCTCGTAGATGGTGAAGACGAATGAGCGCGGCGATTGCCACGAAATCATCCGGCGTTCGGGGGTGTAGTCGGCCGTACGCAGATACCAATCCACCGGGCGTGAGAGTCGAACATCGCCCTCGAAGACGGCCACACCGACGCGACGGGGGAGAATCTTCGACTCTTCTTGATCAAGCGGCGCGAAATAGCGTTCCCAGCTATAACGCTTGTCGATGACACCGCGGTCGTGAAGGTAAAATACTTGGTCGCGCTCTGGAGCGGTGGGCGAGCCTCCGCAGCCGAGGCCAAACAGCCCCGCACCAAACGATATCGCGAGCATCACGCGGATGGCGGCGGGAACGGTCCTCTTCACTTTCTCGTTCACGCGCCCAATGTAGGCCAAAGGCATGAGCCGCCGCAAAACTTCGCCGAAAGTTAGGCCGCGGGGGCACGCTTGACCGACACTTTTGCCCGGGTACATCCCATGAAACCATCGCTCGCAGTGTTCGTAGCGGCCGCCTTCGGCCTTACTTCAGTCGGCTGCACCGGCCTTTCGGCCGGCGTCGACTACCCCGACTTCAGCCGCAGCACGGTAAAGGACGCGTCGCTCTCGCCCGAGAACGACGAGAGCCCGAGCATCGACCTGCAGACGTTTCGCATTCGCGCCGAGGTCTGCAAGGGCATCGACACGCAGTCGGTCACGCGGCCGCTCGCCGGTGATGACTTGACGCGATTTTTGCGGAATGTCGGTGCGCAAAATATCGAAGTCAGAGCCCGCGGAAACCTCGTCTGGTTCGACTTCCCCGGCAGTTCCCCTGAAGACGGCGACGTCGTCCGGCTGCGCCTCGCCATTTTGAGCGACGCCAAAGAGGCGGCCAATGAGCTGCACGTGGCGCTGCTCGAGCATGGGCCAGGCTGGTGGGGCCTGCGGCGCGGAAACCTCAGCGTGCTCGCCCCTCGTGCGGGCGTCGCCGAGGCGATGGCGTTCGCCCTCCGCTACAAGCTTGTGTGCTGGGGCATGTTCGAGATGGCTGAGTCGGATGACGTCATGGTCATCCCCGGCCCCTACATGGAGCTGTGACGATGATTCGCAAAGTTTTACTCGGAAGTTACTTCGCGGCATGGCTCGTGGCTGGCTGCGGCGACGCCTCTCTGCCCGAAGACATGTGCAGTTGGATCGCCGACGACAACAACTGCCTTCAGCGCTTCGCGACCGACATCGGCGAACGCTGCGGCGGTCCATTCGACGCGACGAGCGACGCGGTGGGCAGCGCAACCGGAAACTTCGCGACGCGAGACAAACTCGACATCTGCGCGAAGACCGCCGGCGGCCAGGTTGTCTTCGATCCGCCGCTCGACCTGGCGATGTTTCCGCTGATGTCGGCGTCGTTCAAGCTGCTCGATGAGCAAGCACTTTCCTGCGGCTCGGCCAGCTTCACGAGGACCGCTAGCTCGGCCACCGTCACCGGGACGTTCAGCTACTCGATGACGATCGAACCCGCAGAAAGCAGCGATCCGGCGGATCCTATCACCGGCGGAACGTTTTCGATCGCGGTCGCGGGCGACGCCAAGAACACGTACGACGTCGTGTGCCCGGGCGAGGTCGAGAAGTACCACTTCAACACCCTCATCCTCGACAAGTGCCCGTCGCTGCTGCCGTTCCAACCAAAGGCAATCCTCGAGACGAGCCCTGGCATTCCGGAAACGAGCTCGAGTCCGGCAAAGGCAGGCTACGTTCGATTCCGCGTGGAATACCCGCCCCAGGACGTCGAGGCCACCACCGCGAGCCCGAAGGTCGTCGAGTATTTCAACTGCGCGATCCCTGCCCCGCCGCCACCATGCGAAGACGGCCTGAAGAACGGCAGCGAGACCGCGATTGACTGCGGCGGCAGCAGCTGCGCCGCGAAAGGCTTTCGCTGCGGCACGGGTCAAGCCTGCGTGTCGCCCGGCGACTGCGCGAGCGGTAAGTGCAACGTGCTGAATGGCAAGAAGCAATGCGTCGAGTGAGCCGACGTTGGGGTTGCCTCTCGACCGCGTGCCTTTGGCGGGCTAGTCTGCTCGTCGAATGAAGCCTTGCCCGAAGTGCGGGTGGATGCTGAAGGACACCGACCCACGGTGTTCGATGTGCGGCCAGGCCATGGGGGCGGCGCCTGCAGCACCCCCGCAAGCTCCGTCGAATGCGGGCTATATGCCCCAGCCACCCATGCAAGGTGGCGGCGGGTACACGCCCCAGCCGCCCATGCAAGGTGGCGGCGGGTACATGCCCCAGCCGCCGATGCAAGGTGGCGGCGGGTACATGCCCCCCGTTCAGCCTCCTCCGGCCGCGAACATTCCGATGCCCGCTCCGGGCGGCTACCCAGCGCCCTCCCCTAGTGCCGGCTACCCGCCACCTCCACCAGGCCCGATTGCCGGTGGGTACCAAGGTGGACCGCCGCCAGGCGTCCCTGGTGGACAGGGGTTCTCGCCATGGGCGCAGCAGTCCGTAGCCGCTGCACCCTCGGTACCGCAGGCGCAGATGGGGTTTTCCGCGCAGCCCCAGCCGGGCGCCCCGGCGATGCGCGCGCCTAGCAGCCCCATGATGCCGCCGCACATGCAGCCGTCGCCTCCTATGGCGGTTGCAGGCCAGCCGCAGCAGCGCATGGCTCCGGGCGTGGTCGCCATGCCTCCGATGATGACGCCGCAGCCGCCGCTCGCGAACCGCGCCGGCATGATGCCGCCGGGTCCCATCATGGCACCGCACGGCATGAACGCACCCGGTGGCGGAATGCCGATGATGGTGCCCCCCTCGCCGGCGATCATGCACGGCCACGGGGGGATGCCACCGGCGATGGCGCCCGCACCCATCGGCAGCACGTACAACCAGGTACAGCCGCTTCAGCCGATCCCGGATGCTCAAGGGGCTCCCGTACTCGTCGGGTTCCTCGTGACCTTCCAGAACGAGCCTACTGGAAAGTTCTGGCCAATCCGCAGCGGCCGCGCCCACCTCGGTCGGGCAGGCCTCGACAACGAGGCGGAGATCGCACTCCTCGACGCGAGCACCTCCGCGCGCCACGCCGTCTTGTCGAGCGACCCGACGACGGGGACCGTCTACGTCGAAGATGCGGGCTCGAGAAACGGCACCTTCGTCAATGAGCAGAAGCTGCAGCCAGGGGTCCAGCGACAGCTCCACGACAACGATCGACTGCGGCTCGGCAGCATCACACTTGTCGTGAAATTGCTGGCTTCGTAGGAGCGAGCCGCGACCGACATCACGGCCGCGGCGTCACTCCCGCGCTCAATCAGTTCGGAGCCACTTCGGTTGCCTCGGGCTTTTTCGGCTCGATTGGCGCCGGCATCGAGACGAGAGCGGCCTCAAGCACTTGGTCCATACGGCTGACGAAGATGAACTCGAGCGACTCGAGAATCTCTTTCGGAACTTCCTCGAGGTCGACGCGATTGCGCTCGGGAAGCACGATGCGCTTGATCCCCGCGCGGTGCGCCCCAAGGACCTTCTCTTTGATGCCGCCGACCGGTAAGACGCGGCCACGAAGCGTGATCTCGCCGGTCATCGCGACGTCATGCCGCACGTGGATGCCGGTGAGCAGCGACGTCAACGCGGTGAACAGGGTCACACCAGCGCTCGGTCCGTCCTTCGGCATCGCACCGGCTGGAATGTGAATATGAAGATCACTCTTCTCGAGGAAATCCTCCTGAACGCCGAGGCGATTCGCATTCGTCCGGACGTAGGAGAGCGCCGCGTGGGCCGACTCCTTCATCACGTCGCCTAGCTGGCCGGTGAGCTGGAGCTTCCCGTTGCCGTGCATGCGGGTCGCCTCGATAAAGAGGATTTCGCCACCGACGCGCGTCCACGCGAGCCCCGTCGCCACGCCGCTTTCGCTGGTGCGTTCGGCTACTTCGCTCGAGTACTTCGCGGCCCCGAGGAACTCCTGCACGTCATCTTCATTCTCGACGACGCGTACGGCCACCTCGCCTTCCGCAACCTTCACCGCCATACCGCGGACGACGGACGCAATCTGCCGCTCGAGCTCGCGCACGCCGGCTTCACGGGTGTAGCTGTCGATCACGAGTTCGAGGGCGCTGTCCCGAATATCGAGCTGCGACGTCGTGAGGCCGTGCTCCTCGAGCTGCTTGGGCAGGAGATGCCGCTTCGCAATCGCGAGCTTCTCGCGGCGCGTGTATCCAGGAATTTCCAGGATTTCCATGCGGTCACGGAGCGGCGCCGGGATCGGATCCGCGATGTTCGCCGTGGCGATGAACATGACGTTCGAGAGGTCGTAGGGGATCTCGAGGTAGTGATCGGCGAAGGTGTTGTTCTGTTCGGGGTCGAGCACCTCGAGCAGCGCCGACGACGGATCTCCCCGAAAATCGTGACCGAGCTTGTCGACTTCATCCATCATGAAGAGCGGATTGATCATGCCGGACTTCTTCATGCCCTGGATGATCTGGCCGGGCAGCGCACCGACATAGGTACGCCGGTGACCGCGGATCGCCGCTTCGTCGTGCACGCCGCCGAGGCTTATCCGATGAAACTTCCGTCCGAGAGCGTTCGCGATGCTGCGACCGAGTGACGTCTTACCGACGCCAGGCGGACCGAGAAAACACAGGATCGGACCCTTTTTGTCCTGCTTCAGCTTGCGCACCGCAAGGTACTCGAGGATGCGCTTTTTCACCTTTTCGAGGCCGTAGTGATCCGCGTCGAGAACCTTGCGCACAGCGGCGATGTCGAGGTTGTCGAGCGTCTGGGTGTGCCACGGCACATCGAGAATCCAGTCGAGATAGGTGCGCACGACGGTGTACTCGGCCGAGCCAACCTGCATCGACCGCAGCCGCTTGAGCTGCTTCCGCGCAACCTCCTCCGCCTCGTGCGGAAGGTGCGCTTTCGACAGACGCTCCTCGACGCCGTCGAGATCACCCTGATCGCCGTCGTCGTCACCGAGCTCTTCTTTGATCGCCTTCAGCTGCTGGCGCAGGACGTACTCGCGCTGGTTTTTTCCCATCTCTTCTTTGATTTGGGAGTTGATGCGCTCACGCATCTTCAAGACTTCGAGCTGCCGCGTCAGCAGCCGGAGCACCTTGCGAATGCGCTCCTTCACGTCGAGCGTCTCGATGAGCTGCGCTTTCTCCTCGACCGGAGCGTCGAGATTCGCCGCCACGAGATCAGCCAAGGCCCCGGGGGCCTGAATCGAGTCGATGAGCGAGCCAGCTTCGCGCGGCAGTTCCGGCATCAGCTGAATCAATTGCTTGGCGATGTCGCGGAGGCTCAAGGCAAGCGCCTCGGCCTCGACGTCCTGCGCCTCCGGTTCCACGATCCTTTCGATGCGCGCCTTGAGGTAAGGGCGGTCGGTCAGCACCGTATCGAGGCGGATGCGGGTCAAGCCCTGCAAAATCAGAGAATAGTTCCCCGAGCTGTGCTTCAAGGCTTTGAGAACACGCGCAGCGCAACCGACCGGATAGAGGTCATCCTGACCGGGATCGTCGGTCGACGGATCACGCTGTGCGAAGATCGCGATCACCGGTGAGGTCAGGTTGTCGATGTCCTCCACGAGGGCGACCGACTTCTCACGGCCGACGTCAAACGGTGCAACGGCGCCGGGAAAAAGCACCGCATTCCGGATCGGCAGAATAGGAAGCTCGTCACCGAACTCGATTTCGTCATCAGGCGGAGGCGCCGGGCTGTTTTTATCGGACATGATTGCGTTCCATCCACCGAACAGGTTGCTGCGAGACCTGGGACAAGACCGAAGCGAGGGCGCCGCAGTCTCAACCGAGCAGCACTCAAAAGTGCCACCGATGCCCGCATCCTAAGCACACCCAAAACGAGTTGCCACCAATTGCGACGAGATTCTTCGGCGGTGAAAACGCACGCGCCGCGAAGCAACTTTCGGCGGCGCGAAGGCGATGTTACCGAGGCGCCCGTGATCGACCCTTGGCTCAGCCTCCTCGGGCTAAGCTTGCTGATGGCGGGCCGTCCCGCCACGAGCCCCGGCGACCCAGGACCGAGCCCGGAATGCCCGGGCGACATGCGCCTCGTCGATGGAATCCACTACGACAGCGTGTCGCACGTCTGCGTGGATCCGCCGCCCGCCCCGCAACGCGCGGGGAACTTGAAAGCGCGCGACACGCACTGCTTTCATTACGCCGAGGACGTAAGCGTGCTCGAGGGCCCAGCGTTACCGATCCGCGTTTGCATGGACCAGTACGAAGCGCCGAACCGCCGCGGGGCTTCGCCGATCGTGATGGCGTCGTATCGCAGCGCCGAGCGTTGGTGCGCAAAAGCCGGCAAGCGCGTCTGCGGCGAGCGCGAGTGGGAGCTTGCGTGTGAGGGGCCCGAGCACCTGCCGCTTTCGTATGGCTGGGCGGTCAACACGAACTTGTGCAACTCGAACAAGGGCTGGAAAGCGGTCGATTTTGCGAAATTCGACGGACCACGCGACGCCGCCGTCAAGGAGGCTTCCAAGCTCTGGCAAGGGGCCCCGAGCGGACGATACGCGAGCTGCGTGTCGCCTTTCGGGATCTACGACATGAACGGAAATGTCGAAGAATGGGTCACCTCGCGCGAATCGCGTGAGTGGCCCGGGGCGTTGATGGGAGGCTTTTGGGCCAAGCCGTGGACGGGCTGTCGCGGGACCAACGATGCGCACCAGCCGACGTTTGCCTTTTATGAAACGGGATTCCGGTGCTGCCGGTCGCCACACGCCAACCCATGAGCCGCGGAGGTCTCGAAGGCGAGCCTGTAGCGGTCCCGAGGCCGCGCGTGTAACCCAGCGTCATGCGCGCGTTGTTTTTCGGCACCCCCGCCATCGCCGTCCCGGCCCTCGATGCCCTCGCGGAGATTGCGGACATCGTCGCCGTGATCTGTCAGCCGGACCGACCGGCGGGGCGTGGTCTCGAATTGAAGGCGCCGCCGGTCAAGGCGCGGGCGCTCGAGCGAGGACTCGAGGTGCTGCAGCCGACGAAAATTCGCACGGAAGAATTCGCCAAGCTGATTCGCGACGCACACGCCGAGTTTGCGCTGGTGATGGCGTACGGTCGCATCCTTCCGCCTTCGATCCTCAACGCGCCTGCGAAAGGTTGCATCAATCTTCACGCATCGCTCTTGCCGAAGCTACGCGGCGCGGCCCCTATTCAATGGGCGGTGGCGCGCGGCGAACGCGAGACCGGGATCACGCTGATGCAGATGGATGAAGGATGCGACACGGGCGCGCTTTTCTGCACGCGGTCGATCGCGCTCGGCGAAAATGAAACGGCCGGCGAGCTCGCGGACCGCCTCGGCGAGCTTGCTGCGATCATGGTCCGCGACGAGTTGCGACGGGCGCTCGCGGGTGACCTCGTCGCGAAGCCGCAACTGGAGGCGGAAGCCACCATGGCGCCGATGCTGACGAAAGAGGACGGGGCGGTCGATTGGACGTC
This sequence comes from Polyangiaceae bacterium, assembly GCA_947475525.1. GTDB lineage: Bacteria > Myxococcota_A > Polyangia > Polyangiales > Polyangiaceae > SYFR01. The sequence goes on from CANJMI010000007.1 coordinate 226,166, forward strand.
GACGGCCACGAGCGTGCACAACCGCGCACGCGGCATGAGCCCATGGCCGGGGGCGCACACGCTGCTCGATGGGAAACGCTTCAAGATCCTGAGCCTCCGCATGGCGGCGCAAGATGGCGAGGAGGGCGCGCCCGGCGAGGTTCTCGCGGTCGAGAGCGCGGGGGCCCGCATCGCCTGCGGCAGCGGCTCGGTGTGGTTGCTGCGCGGGCAAGTCGAAGGAAAGAAACCACTCGATGCCGAGCAATTGCTCGCGGGGCGCACACTTTCAATCGGTTCACGATTCGCCACGAGCCTGCCAACCTGAGGGCCCGCTCGCCGATGGCCCCATCCACTAGAGCCTCCTTAGCCTTGGCAGCCGAGGCGCGCTTCATCGACGAGTTGTTGCGAGAATTTCCTCACTTTCGCATCGTTTACAAGAACCGCGACTCGCTCTCCAACGCCATCGACGTGGCCCTCCGCGTCCTCTCGTTTGGACGCCAGGACCGCTACCTCACGCAGTACCGGACGGTGATCGGTGACACGCTGTACGTCCCCGACACGTGGGACCACACGCCTCCCGTCGACCGATTGATCTGCTTGCGACACGAGCGGGTGCACCTTCGGCAACGCCGTCGTTATGGGACATTGGGGATGGCGATGCTCTACCTCTTCGTTCCGCTGCCAGCAGGATGCGCATGGTTTCGAGCGCGCATGGAGTGGGAGGCGTATGTGGAGACGCTCCGCGCGACTGCCGAGTGGTACGGAGTCGATGCGCTTAAAACGCCAAGCCTCCGAGCCGAGATGGTCCAGCGTTTTGCGGGTCCCGACTACCTCTGGATGTGGCCTTTCCGAGCCGCCGTCGGTCGCTGGTTCGATGTGGCGGTGGCCGAAATCGAGGGCTCCATCGAGCGCGGGACCGCGAGCGAAGGACCGTCAATCGCCGACGAATGACCCGTCACCTAGCGGCGACATCGGCGCTGTCGACGACATCCGCGCTGTCGACGATGCCGACGATCACCGAACGGACCGGAGCCTCCGGCGCCCCGACGACCTGGCGCGCACCAGTACCCTCGTCGAGCACGAGCACGCGCTCACCGAGGCCGGCGCCGACCGAATCGACGGCGACGATGTACTTGCCCGTTGGCTTCCACGTCTCGTCGCAACGATCGACGAGCAAGAGCTTCTTTCCATCGTAAAAGCGATGGTTGATGGTGGAGGTGATGTTGCCGCGAACGATTCCGAGAAACATGGTTTCACTCCTCGACGTTCAGCGCATCGACGATGCCGATGATCGTGTGGTCGACGGGCACGAAGGTGACGTCGAGCGCCATCGCGGCCTCGCGACCACCTTCGTAGTAAACGAGTTCATCGCGCCCAGCCATCCGCGTCGAGTCGGCACACACGATGGCTTTGCCAGACGGCTTGCCATGTTTGTCGACCGGGCGAACCCAAAGCATCGGGACTCCGCGCAGGCCATCGGACACGACGCACGCGACCAACGTACCTATCACTCGTCCGAGCAACATCAGCCTACCTCCCAAAATCGAGTCGACCGCCCAAGCAAGGTCATCAGCTCCGCGTCGATGCGCGGGGTCATCGAGGTCATCACCGTGCGGCCATCGCGTGCCGAACGCGCAACGCCAACTTCGAGCGCCGCCTCGACGTCGTGATGTTCGCCGAGCAAATAAGCTAGGCCCTTGCCGCCGAGCTCGTCACCGAGGCGCATGCGGACGACCCGAACATTGGCGCCCTTCACCGCAGCGTCGGCGGCCTCGATCGTGGCTGCGAGGCCATTGGACTCGATGATACCGAGCGTGTCACCCGACCAATCACCCACCCGGCCTTGTACCGCGAAGTAAACCGAAGGATCGACCTGCGCGAGCATCATGCGATCATGGACGGCCGCGCCAGCCACGCGTGACGCTTCCTGAAAAGATTCGTCCACGCTTGCGACGTCACCGCTCCAAAGAATAGCGAAAATCCCCGGCTGAAGTGTTCCGATGCGCTCGATCGTGACCGGCGCTTTCTTGATCAAGGCGTCGGCAGCCCGAGTCCCAGCCGCGATGCTGGAAAACTCGAGCAACGCCAACGCCTCGGGAGCCTTCATACGATTCGGAAGTGGTCGACCAGGGTGCAACGGCGCTCGCGGGAGAACGTGCGAGGACCCGTCAACCCTTCGCCCGTCGGACTCGCAATCGAGAACGAGGTGTAGCCCTCTCCGCCTGCGCCAAGGCCCGCGCAGATCGGCCCATTTTTCACGAAAATGCTGGTGTTAATCTCGCGCGCCATCCGAGACAGGTTGCCGAGGTGCATCGAATGCATCGAGGCGGAGTGACCGAAGCCATGCTCCGCTTTGATGGCCCAGTCGATGGCTTCATCCGCGTTTTTCACGCGGGCGAGCGGGATGACCGGGAGAAGTTGCTCGGTCCAAATCAGCGGGTGATCGACGCCGACATCCATCACCACGAGCTTGATGGACGCGTCAACACGCACGCCAATTTGCTCGAGGATCACGCTGGCGTCTTTGCCGACCCACTTTTTTTCGATGACGCCCGGCTTGCTCGGGCCGCGGGTCTCGGCGAAGAGGACCTTCGTCATCGCGCGGGCCTGGGGCTCGCTGAGAACGTAGGCGCCATGCTTCTGCATGCTCTTCAAGAGGCGATCGGCGATCGTCGCGACGGCGAAGATCTCCTTCTCGTCAACGCAGATCACGTTGTTGTCGAGCCCGGCGCCCTTGACGATATTCTCGCCGGCTTTATCGAGGTCTGCCGTCTCATCGACGACGACCGGCGGGTTGCCCGGCCCGGCACACACGGCGCGTTTGCCGCTCCCCATCGCCGCCTTGACGACGTGCGGTCCACCCGTGACGACGAGGAGGCGGATCCCCTTGTGCTTCATCAGCTCGCCGGCGCTCTCGATCGTAGGATCGGCCATCGCCGTGATGCAATTGGCTGGGCCACCGACCGCCATGATGGCTTCGTTGATGAGCCCGACGTTGCGACAGCTCACGCGCTTGGCGCTCGGGTGCACGTTGAAAACGACCGTATTGCCGGCCGAGAGCATGCCGATCGAGTTGCAGATGATCGTCGAGGTCGGGTTGGTCGTCGGCGTGATCGCGGCGATGACTCCGAACGGTGCGCGCTCGACGAGCGTGAGGCCATGGTCCCCGCTCCACGCCACGGGCTCCAGTTCTTCGGGGCCGGGCGTTTTGTTCGTGACGAGCAAATTCTTAAGGATTTTGCTGTCAACACGACCGAGGCCCGTTTCCTCGTGGGCCTCGCGCGCCAGGTCCTCGGCGTGCTTGCGCATCGCCACGCGGATGGCCTCGATGATCACCTTGCGCTTGTCGAGGCCGAGCCGACCGAACGTCGTGAAGGCCTCTCGCGCGGCGACGACGCACTCGTCGATCGAGCGGAACACACCCGGAGGGAGCTGCCCCTTTCGCTCGAGCGCATGCGCGCCGTCCCGCGTGAGGAGCGGCTCCAAACCCGCGTGACCACCCGGCGTCCCGAGGCGCGACAACACCTGCCGCGCGATGGCATCGATCTGCGTATCACTCAGGCCGCTCATGGCACTGGTCCCGAACTTTCGTGGGCGCGTCGAGCCGTCAGGCGAAAAGCCGGACGAACCCGCGCTCAAACCCGAGGCTATTTCTTGTATTTCAACTCGCCGCCGACTTCCCACTGATCGACGATCGCCATGATGACGGCGTCGACGGGGCGTTTGTCGGTGACCGATGTTTGCCGCGCGCTGGAGCCGGATGCGTAGAGCACCATCTCTCCAACGCCGCAGCCGACCGAATCGGCAGCCACCACGGTCGCCCCCGCGAGCTTGCCCTCTTCGTCGAGGGTGCGCACCAGCAGGAATTTAAGCCCAACGAGGCTCGCGTCCTTCTGGGTGGCGACGACCGTGCCGATGACTTCACCGAGCAACATTCGTTACTCGCTCTTCGAGTCGCCGCGTCCGAGCGGCAACACCGAGTCAACGTTGGAGTGCGGACGGGCAATGACATGCACCGCCACGACCTCGCCAACGCGAGCCGCTGCGGCTTGTCCTGCGTCCGTCGCCGCGCGAACCGCGGCCACATCGCCGCGCACCACCACGGTCACGTAGCCGCCGCCGGTTTTCTCGTAGCGAACGAGCTCAACCTTGGCAGCTTTGACCATCGCATCCGAAGCTTCGACCATTGCCGCGAAGCTGCGGCACTCGATCATGCCCAAGGCGTCCGTCGTACCGGTCATGTTCTCTCAATCCTTCCGATCGTGTCGTTGCTTCTCGTTGCGGTGCCGGTAGACCCGTCACCGCGACCGCCGCCGGAACGGCGACGTCGATATCCATGGCTGCCCGTGGGGTCAGCTCGATGTTCGGTCAGTACTTGCCTCCAGGGGCTGCGCCGACCTTCTCACCGCCCGCTTCCTTGAGGATGCGGATCCCTGCGCTCGCTCCGATGCGCGTTGCACCGGCGCGGACCATCTCTTCAAAATCGGCGAGGCTCTTCACGCCGCCCGACGCCTTCACGCCGAGTGTGCCACCGACAGCGCGATGCATCAACGCAACGTCCTCGGCGGTGGCTCCGCCCGAGGCGAAGCCGGTCGAGGTCTTCACGAAATCGGCGCGGGCCTTCTTGGCGAGCACGCAGGCGCGCACCTTCTCTTCGTCGGTGAGGAGGGCCGTCTCGAGGATGACTTTGCAGATCGCCCGACCATCTTCGGCGGCGTCGACCACCGCGCGAATGTCGCGCAAAACGGTGTCGTCATCGCCGCTCTTCAGGGCGCCGACGTTGATCACCATGTCGATCTCGGTTGCGCCGTCGCGGATCGCCCGACGTGCTTCCATGCCTTTGATGTCGGTCGCGCTCGCTCCGAGCGGAAAGCCGATCACGGTGCAGACCTTGACGGGCGAGCCGCGCAAGAGCTCGCTGCAGCGCTTGACCCAGTACGGGTTGACGCAGACGGACATGAAACTGTGTTTGCGCGCTTCGGCGCAGAGTTCCTTTACCTGATCGGCGGTCGCCTCGGCCTTGAGCAGCGTGTGGTCGATGTAGCGCGCGATCTCCGAGAGGCTCGCGTTGCCTCCCCAGGTGCCGAGGTTCGACGAGAGCCGCCCGACGCCGAACCCAATCCACTGCTTGGCAACGTTCGCATCCATGCAGACGTCGCCGAAGCACACCGTGTTGCCGCGCGTCGTCGCGGAGCCGAGCATCGCGGCGATACGCTCCGCTACGCGTGCGAGGTCCGTGGCGCTGAGAAGTTCGAGCTTCGGTTCTGCGGACATCGGTTGCGTTGCGGGAGGTGGTGGCGGCGTCGCTGGGCTTCGGGTAGGTGGCCGAGCGCCGGAGGAAGAAATCCACTGCGATGCGCTGGCTCGGAAGGCCTTGCTTGGGTCGTCCGAGGCGGGACTATCGGCTCGTGTTGCGGCGCCCGCAAGTGCTTTCGAGGCCTTCACGGCACAGGGGCCGCAAGGGGCGTCACCGTGGCTCGACTTCGGCTCTGCGATTGACGAAGAGGCGGTTGACGACGAAACGACCGAAGAAGAAGCGAGCGTAGCGCTACCCTCGAGGGCGCTTATCATCGCGACGCGCTTGAGATGGCGCTCTTCGGTGCACTCCGTTGCGATGAAAACCTCGGCGATCTGTTCGGCCAGGCCGACACCGATAAGCCGCGCGCCCAACGTGAGTACGTTCGCGTCGTTGTGCTCGCGGCTATTTTTCGCCGACGAAAGATCGTAGCAGAGGGCTGCGCGCACGCCGGCAACCTTGTTGGCCGCGATCGACGAGCCGATCCCCGCGCCGTCGATCACGATGCCGCGGCGACACGTGCCGTCCGCGACCTTGCGAGCGACGAGCTCGGCGATGACGGGGTAGTCAACCGGTTGGGTGTCGAACGCTCCGCAATCGAAGACCTCGTGACCGCGCGCAACGAGGCCGCGCTTCAGATGCTCTTTGAGCTCGAAGCCGCCATGGTCAGCACCAATCGCGATCCGCATGAGGGGGCGCAGAATCACCCGGTCGCGGGCGCCGGGTCAAGCGTCGGAGTAGGGTGCCGCGCGCTTCGTAGCGTCAGCCGTCCTTCGGAGAGCAGGTCATCGGCGCGGAGCAGTGGTTGTTGTAGCCGGGCCAGCACTTGCCTCCGACGACGCTCGTGTCGACGCATTCGCCCTGCACGCAGTCGACGCCGTTGTGCACGTCGAAGGGTACGTCGCCGCATTCATTCCCGTTTTTGCAGGAGCTACCGACCTTTTTGTTCGTCGCGCAGACGAGCTTCGCCAGATCGCAATACGTGCCCTTCTCGCACATGCCCGCACTCAGACACGATTGACCGAGCTTCGACGGCGCGCCACAGCGACCGTCCTTGGCTTCGTCTTTGTCGGTGCGGCACACGAAGCCTGGAGCGCACGCGATGGGTCCGATGCCGCAGAGCTCACCGGTCTTCGGCAGGGCCACGCATTTGACCGTCAGGCGTTGACAGACGAGGTTTTTCCCACAGGAGAAATCGCCCATAAAAGGCGAGCAATCGTCACCGATTTTTGGCGCGGCGACGCAGGTGCCTGGGTCCGATGCGCCGACCGCGCAGATCTGTTTTCCGGGATTTGGGCAATCGAGACCGTTCAAGTCGCACTTCGAACCGGAGGCCGCGCCTTGAGTGCACACGTTGTTTTTGTCACAGTTGAGCAAGTAGCAAATGCCGTGCGTGAGACCGCTCTTGCAAACGAGCCCCTCCTTGCAATCTTCGGAGCTCTTGCACTCAGCGGCCGCAGCCACGCGCGGTTGGCACACGCCAACGAACCCGGTGTTGCCCTCGGAACAAAAGAGGTCGCTCGCGCAGTCGTAGCTGGTCCCACAAGCTTCGCCGAGCTTTCGCGGAGCATCGCAAACGAACTTCCATTCGCCACCAACCGGTCCCCACGGACCCGCGACGGGACCACACGCGCCAACTGCGAAGAGGGCGAGAATGGCAGCCATACCGAGATGCTTGGAGCGAACGCGTGGGCGCATGTTCATGGCTGAATGCTTTCTTTCTTTGGGACGACGCCGCGGCGAGCAGTACCACCTGCCCCCAAGGCGACCTACATTGTCACCTAGCACAGCTTGCGTTTGCAGTCCTACGACTGATAACAAGGGCGCATGATTTGGACGAAACGCACTGTGGTCTCGACGCTGTTGAGTGTGGCTCTACTCGTTGCTGCGTGCGAAGAGACCGCGCCCTTGATCACGCCGCCCTCCGGCAGCGGCGGTGGCGGACCGCTCGCGTGCGAGGGCGGCTGTCCGAGCGAGCAAAAGTGCCACTTCGTCGACGGCCAGTGCATCTACGCCGGCATCGCCAACTGCGAGACGTGCGGCGAGGGCTCGCAGTGTTCGCCCGCTTACCCGATGCCGACGTGCGTGAAGGGCTCCTGCGAACCCCAGACGACGTTCAAAGATGGGACCGTCAAGTTGATCTCGCTCGTGATTGCCGAGGAGGCCCACGGTTGCGATCTCGACGGTGATGGGAAACCCGACAATCGCTTCGCTTCGGTCACCAAGGAGGTGGACCTCAATGGCGAGCTTGCAAACGCGATCGAGGCCGACCTCATCACGATGCTGCTCGAACCGACCGCCCCACTGTGGGACGGTTCGCCGGGCTCCTTCGAAGCCGCACTGTGGTTCGGCACGCTGGCACCGCAAAGCAAACAGTGCTCGACAACGAGTCCCGAAGCCCTGTGCACCTACACGGTTTCACGTGCGAGCTACAATCCCGGGACACCGAGCGGAGCGTGCTCACCATGGCTGAGCTTCGATGGCCTTGCACGGACCGACAGCCGCATCGCGTCGCCTTCGCCGGGCAAAGCGCTCGACATGGTGGTGCCGGTACAGGCGGGCGCCTGGCTCTTGCAATTGCTCGGGGCGCGCCTCGAGGCAAAAGTCAGCGCGGCGGCCGTCACAGGTGCCGGACTGGGGCCGCAGCTCGATGGCAAACTTTGCGCGGCCATCCCCAAGGCCGATTTGTTGCTCGCGGTCGACACGTTGCCCGCAGAAACGGTTGCGAAGTTCGGTGGCGCGGAGGTCGTCAAAAAAGTCGTGGACGGTATCATCATCGCCGACCTCGACGCGGATGGCGACGGGACTGCGGACAGCGTCTCCATCGCGCTCGAGTGGACCGCCGTTCCTGCGCGCATCGTCGGTTACAGCCCTGAGCTTTGAGGGCGCGGCCCGTTTCGAGTGCTCGGTCAGCCACCGGGGCATGCGACCGTGAGGCCGGTCGCAGCGACGCCTTTGCACGTGCCGGCACAGGCATTTTTTTTACGAAAGAATTCCCCGTAGTCGGGGGAGGTTATCACGCAGATCCCTTGCCGCAGAGGGCTAGCCCCATCGGCCTGGCGGGCCCAGGATAGTCAAAGATTGACAATGCCAGTGCAGCTTGCTACTGCTAGGCTCACTCGAGCATTCGGAGGTTTGCCATGCAAATGAACATCAACCTGACCCCACAGCTCGAAGAAATGGTGCGCGCCAAGGTGGCGTCCGGGCTCTATAACTCGGCCAGCGAAGTGATGCGCGAGGCCCTCCGCCTGATGGAGCGGGAAGACAAGATCCGCGAAGCCACGCTCGCCCAGCTCCGCCAGGACATCCAGGACGGGTTGAAGAGTGGTCCCGCTGGGGAACTGGACGCCGAGAAGATCAAACGCCGTGGGCGCGCACGCCTGGCGGCCGCGAAAAGCTAGCGGTGCCCCGTGTCATCACCACAGTTCGCGCCGCCCAGGACCTTGACGATATTTGGTTTTATATTGCGCAGGATAACCTGGCTGCAGCCGATGCTCTTATGGACACAATCCAGCAGCATTGCGACATGCTGGCCAGAAACCCGCTCATGGGCCGCGCCCGATCAGAGCTAGCGCCTGACGTGCGCAGCTATCGCGTCAAGCGTTACATCACCTTCTACCGCCCTTACCCAGACGGCATCGAGCTTGTGCGCGTGCTCCACGGCGCCCGCGACATCACTGGCATCGCCGAAGGCGGCGGGTTGTTCGAATAGTCGAGGGGGTTGAATGATTGAGCGTGTTGTTGGGAGCAGTCCAAGCTAGCGGCCCATGGCTCGCAACGTCGCGGGGCGCGTGCGTCGGTGCACCGCGGTGCAAGCGTCACGGGGGTTCGATGAGTCAAAGCACTCGGTGTGGGTCCAGTTTTGGCTGCCGGATTGGTCCGTATTTCCGGTGAGGCTACGTGCGCTACGCGATTTCCGTCAAGGCGTAAGCTCTTGATTGGTTCCGCTTGGCCTTCTTCGGCGCGAGCGTCGGGGAGTCCGGGTCGAGGTCGAGGTGTGTGAGGATGGCGACGACCGCGTCGCGCAGTCGATTCTCGCGGCTTCGAGATCAAGCTCGGCACCGCGCAGCTCACGTGGAACGGGTCCGGCAATCGCCGATTTCGGCCTCGCCCGCTGCTAACAAGTCAACGCATCGGACGCGTCGGCTTGCTTTTGCCGAAGCTCCGCGTCGGTGGACTTGTCCACGTGCTCACGGAGCTCGGCCTCGCGCCGGGAGCGTCGGGAAAGAGCAAGCGTGAAGGCGGCTGATGACACGGCACATCACAAGGTGCGGAGGGGGCGCTTGTTCCTCAAAAAAGGGAATTCGGCGCCCTCTTCGCAAATGGTTCACGGAGCTTCAGTTTCACGCCATACCTGCAGCGCAGCGAGGGGCAGCGTCGTGTACCTGCGTATGACATAGGCTACGCCGTTGGCGTCAGCCTGAACGTCGAAGCCGACCCACGATATCCGCGGGTCGCAGGTTAGCGGATTGTGGCAGCGCCACTTGAGGTGCTCCGCGAATGCCCGGGCATCCACCGTGAGGACATCCACGTCATCGACCGCGCGAACGAGACCCGCTCGATAGGGAATGAGAGGAGCTTCGTTCTCTAGCGGTTTCACACGGCGGAACAGGCCCCTGTCGATCAACCACGGACCGCTGATGAGCGCACTGGTCGCGCCGGACAACTCGAATGTAGGGATAAGTTCAAGCGCCATCCCGGGCCCAATTCCTCCCTCCATCCCCGTAACTTCGCTGTAACCAGGCAGATCGGAATCGATCAACATGTCGCGGATTTTGCCGCCGGAGCCGACGGATTTCGCGTTCATCGTGACGGTAATCGACTGCGTCTGCGCGGATTGAGACGACACGAGCTTCAACTTTAGGGCCTCGGCAGTATCGCAACGCGTGGAGACGAAGAGCGCAGGCAATTCGACGGAGACTTCCCCGCGGCCTTCGGGTGCCTCAACCTCACGCCACGGAACCACCATGCACGCAGGGACGCTCTCGACCACCACCGACTCGCTGACGAGCCACGTTCCTCGTACTGCCGCTTTGACGGTAATTTGGAGCGTGACGATCTCGCCAGGGTTCAATGCGCCGTTGCCAGAGCCGGGTGCCCACTCGGCGATGTCGCTCCCTCGAAGGCTGCGCGAAACGGAGAAAAACGCTCGCGGCATCGCCGGCGCCGCAACGTCGAGACGGACGACGGGCGGCTTTGCTATTTTTTTATGTGTTGCGAGCTTGGTCGCCGGCAAACCCGTTTTTTCCCACGGATCGACCGCTCCTTCGTCAATGCTGAGGGACGGATCTGGGACGACGAGCGCGCCAGCTGGCGTCGGAGGCTCAACGATCGGTTTGTCGCCCGTTTTCGCGCCGTCTTTCGATGGCTTGTTGGTTGCCGACCCAGTGTTCCCGCCCGTCGTGTCGAGCTCGAAGGCTCCTTCGGCGATCTCGCAACCCTCGAGCTTGGCCGTCGGCCGGACCACTTTGGCCGCAATGGTCGACGCGATGCTTGCGGATGCCGCGGGTGGAAGAACCACCTTTCCATCGGAAATCCAATCGGCGCTGAACGCGTCGAAGGTGGTTTGGTAGAATCGCTCGGGGTTCGTCGCCCACGCAATCGCTCCGAGCGCGGTCCCGGTCGGCGAAAAGGTGCTGCAGCCTGCAGGGTTGGCAAGTTGTCCAGCGATGGCATCGACGAGCACCCAACTCAAGACGGTGGGCACGTCAAAATGATCCACGTGCTTCGCCTGCGCGAATTTGGCCACGGCCGCATCAAGCACTTTCGCTTCATCATACTGCTGCTGGGCGGACTTCCAGCTCAACGACACCATGTCACGAACGCCGGAAAGCGCGGTCGCGAGTCGTTGCTGACGGATCTTATTAGGGAGACCATCCGGGGCATTTTTACACTCCAATTGAACGCTTCCCAAGGCGTCGCGGAGCGCTTCGAATTGTGGCTGCAGAGGACCTGCGGCGTCGCCCGTTGACTCCGGGAAGGCCGTGCCGATTCCCCAAGTTTGCTTGCCTGTTGCTAGCGGACGAGCTGGAGTCTCTCCCCGCGTTCGCGCTTGCACCCACTCGGTGTCGGTCGTCGGAACTCGGGCGACCCACGCTTCAGGGTCGCAACCGAGGAGGGAGGCGCAGGCGCTGACCACAGAGGGAAAAGCCGCCATCTTGAACCAAAGGTTCGCGCCACGAAAAGAAGGAATTTGTTTCACGAGTTCACCTACCGGTAACGTGCCCAATACAAGTGAACCCGTCAAGTCGACTGGCTTGCGTTCCGCCAGTTGACAGGTACCATTCGCCGGCCGCAGGCTCAAACGGCGGCCCCGTCACGAGCCCGAGTGGCAAGCCTCGAAGGGACCACCGAAACCATGTCGAAGAGAATTCATCCCGTTGCCTTTGCTGCGGCCGCGGCGCTTGCGTTTTACGCAGCCGACACCCACGCTCAGTCCGCCGGCGACGTAGCGATGGCCCGTGCGAAAGCCAAGGAGGGAGCCTCCCTCCTTGCTCGCCGACAATTCGAAGCCGCGTTGTCGGCCTGCGAATCGTCAAGAAGCATCGAAGACACGCCTCCCACGCAGTTGTGCGTGGGAGAAGCACAATCGGGATTGGGTCGCCATGAACATGCCCGTGCGACGTACCTCGCGCTCTCGCGAAGGCCGATCCCAACGGACGCGCCCAACTCCTGGGTGGATGCGCAGAAGGACGCGACGCGGCTGCTGCCGCAATCCACACATGCCGTCGTGAAAAAGCAATCGGAAGAAGCCCAGCGCGCGGTCGACACCGGCGACTATGGGTTGGCGCTGCGGCTGGCAGACGCTAGCCTGGAGCTTGAGAGCGGCGCGGAAGGTCAGTTGGTCCGCGCTCGAGCGCTCCGGGGACTTCGGCGAGCTGCTCAAGCGCGGGAGGCCTACCAAGATTTGTTGCGCCTCGTGGAAGGAAAGCCCGCGGCTGACTCGACGGTGTCGGCCGAAGGGGTTCGAGGCGAGCTTGCTGAATTCGAGAAGCAACTGCAGTTGGAGGCCGCACGCGGCGAAACCGTGCGCCGCATCGGTTTGGTCGAGCGGGCCAACCAATTCCTCAAGGGCCTCGAGTACAACGCGGCGCTGGATATCTGCGAAGCCGTCTTTAAAGAGGAGCCCCTTCCTGAAGCGCATCTCTGCATTGCCCGCGGCTACCAGGGGTTGAACCAGTTGCCCGAGGCGCAGGGGACGTTCGAAAAGTTACTGGCTCGCGGAGCGGCCTTGCCTCCGGACGTGCGCGCGGCTGCCGAACGTGGAGCCAGCGAAATCCGCATCAAGCTTTCACCTGGCAAACTCTCTCTCACCGTCACGCCAGTCTCTGGGCTGCGGGTGGCCATCGATGCCGAGCCGGAGGTGGCGCTCTCGGGTCCGACGACGGTTCAACTGCGACCGGGCTCGCACTTGATCAGGGCAGCCGCCCCAGGGCACGTTCCTTTGAGTGAAAAGGTCACGTTGACCCACGGTCAAGAGGTGAATCTGCCGATCGAGCTCATGCGCCTGCCGCCGTACCGAACGGGTGGGTGGGTCGCGGCGGGGGCTGGAGTGGCAGCGCTCGGAGTTGGCGCCGTTCTCCTCAACCGCGTCGCCAGCAGCATGAACCAGCTCACCAGCGTGTGCAGCGCGGACCTTGTATGCGGCGCCTCCCAAGAGAGCTCGATTCAATCTCTTCTTGGGCTCCGAGCAGGGTTCTATGCGTCGGTTGGCGTGGGCGTGGCTGCGGGGGTTGCCTCGGTGGCGTTGTTTGCCCTGCAACCATCCGACGCCATGCGTCCCCTCGCGACGGTCGGCTTCGGGCCGGGTTCCTTCACCCTCAAGGGAGAGTTCTGATGAAGCACGCACTCTTGATTTCGGCCATTTTCGTCACGGGACTTTCGTGTTCCATCTTATCTACAGACTTTAAGATCAACGAAGCGACGACTTTTTGCTCGGCGGATGCGGACTGCGCGTCGCTTCCGCATAGGACTTGCGACGTCGGCGCGAATCTCTGCCGAACGTGCGAGCCGGGGTTCAGCGACTGCAACGGTGAGGTTGCTGACGGGTGCGAAGTCAAGCTCACAACGGATGCGGCGCACTGCGGTGCGTGCGGCACGCCCTGTGAGTTGGCGCAGGCCACGGCAACGTGCGAGGCAGGGGCGTGCAAGGTTGGGCAATGCGCCGACGGCTACGCGGACTGCGACGGCGACGCCCTGAACGGCTGCGAAGTCGACCTTCGATCGGATCCGCAGCACTGTGGAACGTGTTCGCAAGCGTGCATGCCCTCCGCCGACGTTAAGCAACTGGCGTGTGCCGCGGGCTCGTGCATGGTGGATAAGTGCGCACAAGGCCATACGGACTGTAATGGTGTGTACGTTGATGGGTGCGAGACAGCGACCGCGACGGATGTGTCGAACTGCGGCAGCTGTGGCGTGACGTGTTCCTCACTAAATACAACCGGGGTGTCGTGTGGTGAAGGGGTTTGCTTTCCCCAGTGCAAAGCTGGTTTCGGGAGCTGCGGCCCGAAGAAAAACGGCTGTGAGGTCAAGCTCGCAACGGATGCGGCTCATTGCGGTGCGTGCGGCAACGCGTGTTCGGCGGCGAACGCGACTGCGGCCTGCGTAGTTGGCCAGTGTGGCATTGGGAACTGCAGCGCGGGCTTTGCCAACTGCGACATGGACGCGACCGACGGCTGTGAGGTCAAGCTCGCAACAGATGCGGCACACTGCGGCGCGTGCGGCAACGCGTGTTCGGCGGCGAACGCGACTGCGGCCTGCATCGTTGGAGCGTGCGGGTTTAACGGGTGCAATACGGGTTATGCAGACTGCAACCAAAAATCTGTGGATGGCTGCGAAGTCGCAATTGGAACTGATTCGAAGAACTGTGGTGCATGTGGGAAAGCGTGTAACGGGAATTGTATCAATGGCGTGTGCATAGGTTTTTGGACGTGTAAACAATCTTATTACGGCGGAAACGATGGTTGCGACTGCGGCTGCGGCAAGTTGGACCCTGACTGTAGTAGTGCATTGGCGTCGGCTTGCGAGTACTGCAAAGACAATGGATCGTGCTCACAAGGCCTCGGTTGCAGTGCGATCAATATGTTGAACAACGCTGTTTGCAACTGAGGCAAGTTCGACGCGCCCGTGAACTTCGCCTCGGACCGAAACGGCTCCGGGCGCGGAGTAACGGTTGGCGATGTGAACAACGACGGCAAGGTCGACCTCGCGGTAACGAACATCAACGCAACGACCGTCAGCGTTTTCCTTGGCAACGGCACTTGCCTTCCCTGACTGGCGGCCGCCACCGTTGTCGATAACAACCACCTGCAGTGATACCGCGAGGCCACTAAAATCAAACGCTCGCAATTGGGCACGCGCGCTGCACTGTGGGTGTACCCGATGCCGAGCGTCCTTCACCAAAAGCTCCTCGAGCTCTTTGAGAGCTGACCGCGTTTGCGCGATCGCCTTGCGACTCTGTTGCTCCCGCGCTCACTTGCAGATGACGAGGTAGCTCGACATCGCGATGCTGCTCGCGTTGTCCGGCGGCTCGTTGCCATTCGGTAGACCGCGGTAGCTGACCGTCGCCTTGTCCCCGAGCTTCACGTTGGCGGTCACGTCCACGACGTACGGCTTGACCTGCTGGCCGGGGCACCAGTCTTGGCGCAAACAACGCCTCCGTCCGCAGCGGCACAGCCTTTCGAGGCCCCGGGGGTCGCCGGCCTCGACGGTGCGCTCCGGCGTGGACGTTGAACGCGTTCACGTTGGCGGTTCACCGGCTCATCGCGATGGGGTGATGGTCGTCTTGGTCGTCGTTCGCGGCCTTCCCGATAGGCACGAAGGTCCCGTCGAACAGCGAGCTCGACGCCACGGTCAGAGACGTCAGCGCGGCGGCCGTCACAGGTGCCGGACTGGGGCCGCAGCTCGATGGCAAACTTTGCGCGGCCATCTCCAAGGCCGATTTGTTGCTCGCGGTCGACACGTTGCCCGCAGAAACGGTTGCGAAGTTCGGTGGCGCGGAGGTTGTCAAAAAAGTCGTTGACGGCATCATCATCGCCGACCTCGACGCGGATGGCGATGGGACTGCGGACAGTGTCTCCATCGCGCTCGAGTGGACCGCCGTTCCTGCGCGCATCGTCGGTTACAGCCCTGAGCTTTGAGGGCGCGGCCCGTTTCGAGTGCTCGGTCAGCCACCGGGGCATACGACCGTGAGGCCGGTCGCCGCGACGCCTTTGCACGTGCCGGCACAGGCATTTTTGATGCAGCCGCAGGAAGGCTCGGGACCACAAGACGGTGGCAACGGGTTACAGCCAAAGCTGTCATCGACGCCGGCAACGTCCGAGGCAGTGTTCACGCAGTACTGGCTCTTCGTCTCGCAGAAACCTGCACCGCACGCGAAAACACCAGGACTCGCTAATTTGCAGGTACCGAGATGGTTGACATCCACGCCGGCCCCGTAGGTGTCGCATTCGTTCGAGTGCACCAGATTGTCGCAGCCGCACGTCGGCTGGAAAAACTCGGGACAGACCTCCGGACGCAGCACGCAGACGCCGCTCGAATCGTCCCCGCCACAGGTGCTCGGAGTGTAATTGCAGAAGAAAGCCTGCGCGCACGGCGTCCCCTTTATGCCGCCGCATGCCGCGCCCGCGCCGCTGCCCGTCGAAGCCGACGATGACGCGTTCACAGAAGATGCGCTCACAGAAGGGACGCCATCGCTCGTCGACGCGCTCGTCGAGGCGCTCGTCGAGCCACCCGCGCCGCTCGCCGATCCGGTGGAGTCGACACTCCCGCCGCAGCCCGCGACCAGCCTGGCCGAGGCGGCAAGCGAGAAGGTCCCAACAGCAAAAAGGCTGGGTTTAACGAAAGAATTCCACGACATCGGGGGAGCGTAACACGATCACTTGGCGCAGACGGCGCACGTCAGTTTGCGTACGGCTGCTCAACAAGCTCATGCTTTCGGACCAGACCGTACCCGAACTGGTGAAGATACCTTTATCGGTCTATATTTAGACCGAGGTGTTTGCATGCGATCCATTCGTATCTCCGAAGACATTGTTCCGGTCAGCGACTTCAAGGCACGAGCGGCGGATTGGTTGAAACGCCTCGCCGAGACGGGACAACCGGTCGTGATCACGCAGAACGGGAAGGCCGCAGGTGTGCTCGTCTCGCCATCGGAGTTCGACCGGATGCGCGAACGAGCGGGCCTGCTCGAAGCGATCGACGCGGGGCTCGCCGATGAGAAGGCCGGTCGCGTCGTCTCCCACGCCGCAGTCGTCACGGAGATGCAGCGCCGCGCTGCGACACGTGCCTCGAAGCGATGACGCGATCCAAGCGAGAAAAAAAGAAGAAAGTCTCGGGAGCGATCGAGTGGACGGAGCGCGCACTCACCGATCTCCGTGCGATCGACGACTACATCGCTGTGGACAATCCCCTCGCAGCAGAACGTTGGATTGGTCGGCTCATCGCGAAGGCCGAGGGCCCCCTGCGTCAGGATAGTTGCCGCACCGATCGGATGACGGCCCTGGGGGCACAGGATTGAGGACGATGGAATACAGCGCGGCGTTTCGGAAGCGGATGGTCGAACGGATGATGGGTCCGAGGGCGATGAGCGCGATGACGCTATCGGC
>CANJMI010000008.1 GCA_947475525.1 Polyangiaceae bacterium
CGATGCGTTGGATCGAGGCTGCAACGAAACCCGAGGCGATCGCGCGCTGAGCTTCGATAACCCCCGCCTTCGCGGGGGCAGGCTCTGCACCTGGCTCACGCTCACGCGGCCTTCGACCGCTCGCGCGAAGGGAGCGGTTTGTCTCGCGCTCGCGCAAACGGCAAATCACCCGTCGCACCAGCAGGTTCAGGCTCCGGATCACTGGACTCAACCTTTCTTCCCGCGTGCCCACGCCTTCGATCGAGCCGCGTACCCGCCCCCTGAAGCTGTTTTACAGCTTCGAAAGACCTATGGCCCCGGCACGCATAGAAAAGATCCGTCATGCACACCTTGCCGGGTCGCACGACACACGACTTGGATTCTTTGCCAAGGTAAGTTCGGCGCATGTCCCTTCGATTGACGAGGGCCGGGCGATTCGTCGTCGGCGCCACTTTGTGCACGCTCTCTCTGCACTGCACCCACGTCGAGACCCTCCGGCCCACGCCGTGGCTCACGCTCATCGAGCGGCGACCGACCCACGTCGTGCCGCACATGCTGATTCTCGGTGACGAATCGACGACGCTCTTCACGGAGCTTCTCGGCCACCCCGCCGAGGTTGCGAAGACGACGGACGATTTCCGCGCGCTCGTCATCTTCCCGTTGGGGCCAACGCATGCCCTGCTCGTCGAGCAGGTGCAAAAGCCTGCTGAGGATCCCGTCAGCTCCTTCCGGCTGTCCATCCTCGAGCGCGGTGTCGGTCACGCGAACTTTGTGGCGGTGCTCCCGCTCCGGACCGCCATCGTTCCCAATCGGAAGCGAAACGGTTGGTTCGTCGTCAGCCAGGATGAGCCCGGGCTGCACTTTCGCGTGGAGGAGTATTTGCTCACAGCGCCGCACGAGTTTGTTCGGAGCTACAAAACCGAGGCCGCTCCCATGACGGGACCGTATGGGACGCCGTGCAGTTGGTCACTCCTACAGGCCGTGCACGACGATGGGCCGGTCATGACCGGGGCAAACAAGTGCGGCTATCGTGTTCTCACTCCGGGCACCGCGGTGGCCGTCGAGGACCTCAGCGTGGATCGGCCCGATCATTTCGGGCAGGCGCTCGACGTGTTTTGGCGCTGATTTTGCTAAGTCGGAGCTCGGGGGCGACTGCGAGCGCAGCGAGGGGACGCCACGTTGCCATGATGGCTATCGACCGAAGTCCTTTTGTCCACCACATTAATTGATTGAAGTCACCAGAATCGGCGAAAGAAACCGCCGAGTGTCGGCGTCAGCACCGAGGTCGCAAAGATCGCCATGTTGATGTGGATGGTGACGAGAGACACCGGTGCGAGGTACGCGGGCAAACCGAGGATGAGATTGCGCCGGCACAGTTCCATGAACATGAGGAAAATACTGGCATAGACGTTCGCCGCTTCCCGCGTCGCGCCGAGCTGACCCGAATCGACGCCGCCTTCGCCACGCTCGACGAAGCGAGACGCCTTGAACTCCGGTGCGAACGACCGTCGCGCTCGACGACCAATATTCTGCTTCTTCATGGAACACTCCTCTCGCATCTTCATGCTATCCGGGGTGTCCGCTAAACGGGGGGAAGCTCAATGTCGAGGTGCCGCCCCTGAAAGAAACGGCGGAGCGGAGCCGTCACCGGGTTGCCTGCTGGCATCCATTCAACGATTGATACAGGCTCGCCGCGTCTCAGGCTCCGCGCGTGTCACGCAGGCTTGAACGTGTTAGTCCGTGTGCGCGCCATGACGCCGCCCGAAGAGCCCTCGCCGCTTCCCGAATCGCTCGAGGACCCGAAAGCTCCGCTCGAAGAGAAGCGTGATCCGTTTCGGCATGCGGGGGCGGCGCTCGTCCTCCTCGCGGCGATGGGCGCGGGCATCTGGGTTTGGAAGTCGCCTGTCGACGGACGTCCGTCGGGCGGAGAGATCACGCCTGGCGCCGCGCCGTCCAGCAGCTTGGATGTGCCTCCTGTCGCGGCCCCTCGCTGTACGCGCGTGGGCACGCAGGCTTACCGAATTGGCCAGAACGCGCTTGCCGACGAAGGGAGCGACGACGAGGACCATGACAACGACGAGCGGCCCGGTGCGTTCGGCGCCGAGATCAGCCGCGCGGTGGCCCTTCCCTCGGGGTTCGCGGTAGGCGTACGGCACGACACCGGCAGCGGAGCGCACGCCGCCATTGCGACCATCGTCCACGACGCCGCAACTGGCACGCTCATCGACCTCGGTCGTTCACGGGGAGATTTCGACGCGCCGCTCGTCGTGCCTCTCGGCGCTGGATGGCTCGCCGGTCTGCTCGAACCGAACGCATCCGGCTCGACGTTGCGCATCGGGGCGTCCCGCGGGAGTGACGAACCCAAGTGGGTGCTCGAGCTCGAACAAGGGCGCGACGAATCGCTCGCCTTCGATCTTGCCCCAGGCCCCAAAGCGGTGATCGTCGCGTGGGACGAGGTGACACGCGACGGTAAACTCGCGCGGGTTCTTTGGAGCGCACTCTCGGCCGACGGCACCACGATCGTACGGCGTCCGTCGGCGGCGTCAAGCGACCGCGTCGACGCGGAGACGCCACGATTGGTAGCAAAAACAGGCGGTTTTTGGCTCGCATACATCGCGCGCAAAGTCATCGAGACACCGAAAGATGACGACGATGCTGCCCTCGAGCGCAATCCGAAAGGCGATCGCGAAGCCGCCGAGAAAATCGATCCGAGCTGGATCGAGCTTATGCCCCTCAGTGAAACAGGCGAAGCTACCGGCCCCGCCCGAGCCGTCACCCCGAGAGAAGGCCATGCCCTCACCTTCGACCTCGCAGCGACCGATGACGGCGCAGCCCTCCTCGTCTGGCGAGACGACGACACCCCATTGGGTTCGCACGGAGGCCGCGTAAGCGTGCTCACCGTCCTGCCGTCGGGAGGCACCGACGCGCAGCTGCTCGCCGAGAAGGATGTCGGCTCGGGTAGCCCCACGCTGCTCCGAGGCTGGGTCGCGCTCGCCAATGCGGCGGGGCGCGCCATGCTCGCGCCGATCGGCCCAAACGGTGCCATCACCGGCGAGCTCCGCATCGAACCCGCGATCGGCGTAGGCGAACCGCTCGTCGCAGTCGGCGTGCACGTGCTCACGGCAACCTCGGTCGGCACCGCCATCGATCTCAGCGTCGTCGAGTGCAAACCCTAGCGATGTTCGCCGAAGGCCTGCTCCGTCTCGCGAGCGCACGTTTGTTTCGCCACCTCGAGGTCGATCCGAAGTGGCGCGAGAACATTGAAGTCGCCGCACCGGTCGGACCGATCGTCTATGTGCTTCGACACGCTTCGACCCTTGATTTCCTGGCACTCGATCACGTGACCCGCAGCTCCGCGCTCCCCGCGATCGGCTACGCAAACGACCTCCCGCCCGCCATTCGCCCTGGAGCGTCACCGTGGGCGCGCCGCCAGACCGAACAGAACGAGCTTCTCGACGCACTGCGCCGGGGGGACTCCGCCGTGCTCTTTTTGCAACGCCCGCCGGAGCGTACAGGCGGCCTCCCCGGCAAGCAGGCTGGCTCCGAGCTCCTCGAGGCTGTGCTCGAGTTCCAGCGAACAACGGCCACGCGTCCCATCACCTTCGTCCCTTTGCTATTCGTATGGACGCGACGCTCCGAGCGGCGAGGCTTCTCCTTCGTCAATAGCGTGTTCGGCCCTGCCGATTTCCCAGGCGAACTGCGGCAGCTCGGACAAGTCCTCGGCAACTACAATCGCGGTGAGCTCCGCGCGAGCGAGACGCTGTCCTTGCCTGCGTTTCTCGCCGAACAGACCGACGAGCAGGACGACGTGTTGGTCAAGCGCCTCGGCTATGCCCTCTTGCGAAAACTCGACCGCGAGCGCCGCACCATCGTCGGACCCGCGCGAAAGCCGACCGACAGAATCCGCGAAGAAATTCTGCGAAGCCCCAAACTACAGACCGTGATCCGCGAGCTTGCCGGGCCCGCCCCCGAGCAGCTCAGCCTCCTCCAAGACAACGCACGCGGCATGCTCCGGGAGCTGATGACCCTGCCCGATCCGCAAACGACGAAGGCGCTCGAAACGCTCGCGACTACGCTCCTCGAACGGGTCTACTCGGGCATCGACGTCGACGAAGAAGGCATCGAGCGCATCCGTGAAGCCGCGCGCGTCGGCTCGGTTGTGCTCTTGCCGAGCCACAAGAGTCACATCGACTACATCGTGTTGTCGTTCGTGCTGCGGCGGCGCTCGTTGCAGATCCCGGTGATCGCCGCGGGCGACAACCTCGCGTTCTTCCCCTTGGGCCCGCTCTTGAGGCGCGGCGGAGCGTTCTTCATCCGTCGAAGTTTCCGAGGCGATCGCCTCTACACGAGTGTCGTCGACGCCTACATCCGCCGGCTGCTACGCGAAGGCTGGCTCCTCGAATTTTTCCTCGAAGGCGGGCGCTCGCGCACGGGCAAACTCCTTCCGCCGATGCTCGGGCTACTCAGCATGGTGGTATCGGCCGCGCTACCGCTCTCGCAGCGTAAGGTTTCGTTCTTCCCCGTGTCGATCGGCTACGAGCGCTTGATGGAGGAGAACGCTTTCGCGAGGGAATTGTCGGGCGGCACGAAAACCCGTGAAGGCGCGTCCCAGCTCCTCGCTGCAGGCCGGGTGCTCGCGGACAGGTGGGGTCGAGTGAACATTCAGATCGGCCGAGCCATCGAACTCGGTGCGTTGCGTGAAGAACTTGGCGCCCCGGCGAAGCCTTCGCCCGCAAAACGCCGCGAGCTCGTCAAGCGCCTCGCGCACCGTGTCATGAGCGAGATCAACCGAGTTACTTCGGTGACAGCGGGAGCCTTGGTCGCCCTCGTTCTGCTCGGGCAAGGGCGTCGCGGAATGGCGTACCGCGAGCTCGTCGATCGATGCCTTCACGTCGGCAAGCTGATGCGTGACGGAGGCGCCCGGCTCGCGCCATCGCTCTTGCCGAGTGGAGCGGTCACGTTGCGGGAACAGGGGCTCGTCGAAGCGCTGCAACTTTACGTGCGCGGTGGCCTCGTCCGGCAGCACGTCCCCGGGGACCTCGAGGAGCACGGTCGCGCGCGCGTGAAGCTCTACACCGGCACCGACGTCATCTTCACGGTCCCCGATGACACACGCGTTCGCCTCGACTTCGCGAAGAATCAAATCCTCCCGTTTTTGGTCGATCGCGCGCTTATCGCCACGGCGGTCACCACGGCGGGCGAGCCCTGGCCGCCGACGCTTTCGGTCATTCGGGAACGCGTGCAGTCCTTATCGCGCCTCTTCAAGTTCGAGTTCATGTTCCGCGCCGACGCCTCTTTCGAGGACATCTTCGCGGACACCGTTGGGGCCATGCTCGCCTGCGGAGAGCTCGCGCAGAACGGCGCGGCGCTCGAACCGGGGCCCGGTCACGACGGCCTCACGGGGAGCGATTGGCTCGCCTTCCATGCGGCTGCGCTACGAAACTTCGTCGAGGCGTACCTCGTCGCGGCGCGCGGCCTCGAGGCGTTGCTCAAGGGACCCCTCTCGAAAAAGGAGCTGACGCAGCGCACACTCAAGGTGGGCCAGCGCATGGCTCTGCGGGGTGAAGTCGAGCGCGCCGAGGCCATTCTCCGGCCGCTCCTCGAGAACGCCTTCGAAGCTTACCTCGAGCAGGGTTACCTCGTGCGCGAAGGCGAGGGTTACAAGCTTGCGGCCTCCTTCGCATCGGAGAACGGCGTGAAGACCGCGTCGGCCCGCGTGGCGGCGTTCTTGCCCCGAACGTAACGCGCGGCCCAACCAAAACTGCGCGCATGCCAACCACGAATCGACTGTTCCACGGCGACGCCGCCCAGGTGTGCGCGTCACTGCCGGAGGGCGAGAGGCTGGACCTCGTGTACCTCGATCCGCCGTACGCGGTGGGCACCGTCATGGCGATGCGTGAGGAGCCCGGCGAAGCACGCGGCCGCAAGCACAAGGCGAGTGGACGCGAAGCGTACGTCGATGGGGCGGACGTCGATGCGCTGGTCGCAATGTTAACGCCGGTGGTCGCCGCCGTGCGCGAGCGCCTGACCGACAATGGTTCTTTTTACCTGCATATGGACGCGCGCGCGGTGCACGACGTGAAAGTCGCGTGCGATCGCATCTTCGGCCGCAAGGCCTTTGTCGGCGAGGTGATCTGGACGCCAGGCAACGGCAGCCGCGGCGCTCGCACGTTCTCGATGACGCACCAAACGCTGCTTATTTACGCACGGCGCGACCGTAAAGACGCCCGCTTCCGCGTGAGCCATCCGCTCTTGCGCGAACCGTTCGCCGCCACGAGCGACAAGATGCATTTCAACAACGTCGACGAAGCCGGCCGGCGTTTCCGCGAACGCGTAGTCGGCGGCAAGGCATACCGTTATTACGCCGACGAAGGGCGCCGAATCGGCAGCGTGTGGACCGACATCCCCGCGATGGTCGCGAACACGCCGCTCCGCAAAGAAGGCACGGGCTACCCGACGCAGAAGCCCGAACTCTTGCTCGAGCGCATCCTCCGCGCCACGACGGATGAAGGCGATACCGTCGCGGATTTCATGTGCGGCAGCGGCACAACGCTCGCCGTAGCCTCGAGCCTCGGTCGCCACTTCATCGGCGGTGACGCGAGCCACGTCGCGCTCGAGGTCACGCGAAAACGCCTCGACACCGCCGGCGTCGCCTACGCGTTCGTGGGCGAGCAAGAATGAGACGTGGCAACACGCGCCCGACCATTGCGTGGGTCGAGCACAGTGTGGGTCGAGCACAGTGCGCGCAGTTTGCGCAGACAACTCACTGAACGCGGTCACAACGCGGCACTTTTGAGCCCTGTTTTACGGAACAAATGACGGGTGCCGTGTTTTAATCTTCGGAACCACTTGACGGATACCTCCCAAGCAAGCGAGCCTTCACGCCTGTGCACCGCTCATCGTTCAGCGGGGAGGCTCCCGAGCGGGACTCGGAACACCCCCTCTGTCGTCAAGAGAGAAGGCTGCACAGCATCAATCATGTTTGGCAGTGAGTTCGATTGAGCTCGCTTGGGAATTAAAAAATGTTTAGCAAAAATCGTGCATTTCGGGTTGGTTTGGGAATCGCTATGGGCCTCGGCTTGGGCGCGGCCGTTTGCGTCATCATGACTCGTGAGGTCGCAGCAGGTGGTGAAGTCAGCCCGGCGTGCTCCAACGCTACGGCCGTGCTCCTCGTCGGTGTGAAGGCCGATCGGGCGACCCGCTGGAGCGAGATTAAGACGTTTATGGCGAACAAGGTCGTGTGGCAACTCGGGCCAGTGCAGCAGGGTTATGCGTCGCCGTCGCAACTCGTCGAATGGGACATCGCGCAATACGCGGGCGGCCCGGACACGGGATTCACGGTTCGTTGCGGTGCCGGTGGCACGTGCAATGAAATCGCGAAGCAATTCGCTGCGGAGCACAAGGACCTGAAGCCTGCGCCGTACGTCTTTTGCGGCGACAGCGCGATCTTCGCCAACCCGAGCCCACAGAACTGATCAGCGGAGGGCCTCAGGCGCAACGTGCGACCTGACGGGCTAAAAGGTGGCGGCGTTCAACGTCCTTGAGGTGACGTGAACGCCGCTATCATTTTGTGGCGCGCGATCAGTACTTTTGCAGGAGCTCAAGCATTGCCAAATCGAGCAGTCGTCCGTCGGGCATGGTCACGTACGCAACATCGGTACGCCCGGAGTTAACGAGCTGGCACAACCCGTCAAGCCCGCGACGGTCGTGGATGTGCCAACTGCGGCAGACGCCCGCAGAAACGTTCGGCGCGTGAGTCGATGATTCATGCTGGTGTTCTCGTACTGGGTTGATTCGAGCCCACGTGGAGCGGGCCGGACGCTCGGTCGCGTCGCGCTCGTTGCCCCGCTCACGTGGAGGCGCGATTCCGTCAAAGCGGCGGGTATTCCGACGCCCTCCTCGTTGGCGAGGGCGTCGAACTACGCTCGAGTTCCACGGACAGTGACTCGGGCCCGGCGGTTACTCACCCCCCCGATTCGAACGAATCGAGAAACTAGAGCGCGCAGGGGCCCCAGGCGCTCAGCAACGTCGCCAGGTCCGAACCACCGACCATCCCGTCGCTGTCAATGTCTCCGGCAGTGCCACCAGCGGCAGCAACACCCCAACTCGACAGGAGAAGAGCGAGGTCAGCGCCATCGACGGCGCCATTGTTGTTGAAGTCGGCGGGGCATTCGCGCGTGGGGAAATAACGGGCCAGCTTAAAAGACGCTTTAGCTTCAATGGGGCCCATGGAGCCCACACGCCCCACCTGCGTAAACTGGCCGGCGATGAGCATTCCACCAGCCGTGAGCTGGACGGCGTCGTAAACTGTAGGCGTACAGTCGGGCGCCGATTCACAACTTGTGCCGCCCTGAAGCGTTTCAAACTTGTTATTGCGCCAGCGGAAAATACCAAACGGAGACGGCGTCCCGTACGGTAGCGCGAGCTGATCAGGGAGCAAGCCTCCGGCTAAATCGCCTAACACATAAACCGCCTTGGATACGGGTTCGGCAAAAAGCCGATGAGTTCTCGGCACTGGATTGGCTGGAGCGAATGGCGCCGAGAATCCAGTGATCGGGAGGGATGGGTCCTTTAACGGTTGCCAGCGCGCATTTTGTACTCGCGCGAACCCGTTCATCGTGTGGCAGTTGGACAGTGGCAGTTCCGCTTGGCAGGGAACACTCGGGTTCGCCGCATCGGGAATTTCATTCGCACCCGCGGGCACATTCGTAAAGTTACCCGATACGTACAGGTCGGTATCGAGAAAGGCGAGGCCCATGACTTCGGTTGGAAGATACGTCGAACAGATTTGGTTTAAACAGCCATCCTGTGGTTGAGAGATGCCGGCGGCCACCGGGTTCCAACTGGCACCATTCCAAGCAGCGAGTCCGAACCTGCCTCCGATGTTGAACTTGCCGCCGGCGACCAGCACTTCGCTTGGCGGTGCATTGGGTGTGAGCGCCAGCATGCCCTTTGCGACGACGTTCACGCGGATGCCGGTGTTTGGTTCGAAGTCGGCACCGAGCAATTTAAAGGGGATGAGCCGTATGATGGTTGTGTTTGCTCCGCAGCCGTCGCCATAGCCCGTTGTTCCACAATGCGCATGACCCGAATGGTTGTCATACTGAACCAGGGGATCTCCGGCGAGATACAATCCTGCGAGCGAGCCCGTCGACACCTTGAAAAACGTCGCGTCGTAGACCAAATCATCTTCCCAAAGGTCTACGGTTGGCGGCAATGCTCCCAGCGGTGCCCATTTCGGATTGTCTGCCGCTGGGTCAAGTGGGTAGGAGGCAAGGTTTTTCCTGAGGTCGTAAAGTGCACAGGCCTCGATTCCGTTTGCTTCAGGTTTCCAACATGTGTCTTTAAACCACGTGAAATGCCCAACGGCGTACATGCGACCTCCCCATTCTTCGATATCGTTGAATTGGAAGGACTCCTCTATGCCAGGCCCGGAGCCGGGCAACGTGCCCAACATGGTCCACACGGATTGAGCCCCGGTCAGCCCATTCCAACGATAGGGGGCTCGCTCTCCGTTTGGGAGGTCGACGATGGCCGCGTACCCGCCCCCTACGCTGGTTGGAAGCGCGATGAGCCGGCGGATGTGGCCCGGTGCCGATGTCGCTCCGAGCGCTTCCCAGCCCGCGATGTTGCCCGCCTCCAACGCCACCTGTCCGACCGCAGCGGGGTCCTCGGCTATGGGGTCGGCGGCGTCAGGCGGCGCGCCCGTGCACGCAGCGGCACCAAAGAGCACGGTGAAAAGCAACGTTCCCAGTCCGGTGCGCCCGGCACTTCGCGTGGTTCTTAGGGTGGTTCGATTTTGCTGTGAGGTCATTCCGCATTCCCTTTCGTAGTCGTGAGGTACCGCGTGCCGCTCTAGGAGAGCTCCGTTCACGCCAGAGGCTCGTTTCGTGAGTGAAGTCTTATGTCAGCGCACCATGTAAGCCGCGCCAGCGCTTGGAGCGCTCGTGTCGCTGCTGTCGCCATCGACGCCATCCGCATCCGAATTGTCGTAACTCGCACCAACCGCCAGCCCGAAGCCGCCGAAGCTCAACGTGCTCCCGAAGCGCGCCCCTTCTTTGGCGGTCGAGGCCTTCAAATAGGCATCGAATACCCAGCCGGTCGGCGTGCGACGAAAAGTGTGCACGGCGCCAGCGGAGGCCGTGGCTTCGTCGATCGCGGGGTTGAGCCCGGTGCCGCTCCCATCCTCACGGGGCGAGCCGCTCGCAAGCAAGCCGCTCGCGTAGGACACAGTCGAGCCGAATTGGTCGCCCGGCGTGGCCGTGGGGGATTTGATGAACGAGGCGAAGGGCCAGCTGCCGTCCGCCCCACGCTCGTAGACGAGAACTGCGCCCGAGTCGAAAGCGTCGTTGTTGGCGGGATTTGCGGACGCGGCGTCATCGCCTGGCGCGCCCACGGCGAGCACGTCGGCGCCGAGCGAGAGGCTCGTGCCGAAGGCATCGGAGGCCGTAGGAGAGGGGTGTTTGACACGGGTCGTGAAGGCCCAAACCGCGGCGGCGCGTTCGTAGAGATAGACGGCGCCGGAGTCGATCGCCGTGGTGTCCTGGTACGGTGCACTGACCGCGAGCCGCTCGCCGAACAAGGCCACGCCGGAACCGAACAAGTCGGTCGCCGCCGGTGCGTCGGCCTTGAGGTAGGCCTCCTCGGTGAACACGCCATCCTTCCGTGCGAACACGTAAACCGCGCCCGATCCCGCCGCGGTTTCGGTGACAGGGCCATTCACGCCGCCAGAGCCACCGTCTTCTCCAGGCGCACCGACCGCGAGGATGTCTCCGGCAAGGGCCACGCTCGAACCGAAAATGTCGAGCGGGGCGCTATTGCTGCCCTTCAACTGCTTGACTTGCGCCCAAGTGCCGGTCGCATCGCGCGTGAACACGTAAGCTGCACCTTGATTTTGTGCTCTGTTCGGCGCACCGACCACCAGCGTGTCGCCATCGAGCGCGAGCGAGGTTCCGAAGCGATCCGCATCGGCGCCGGTGGCGGCCGTGACCGCTTGGTCGAACTTCCAGCCGTCTTTTCCGAGAGAATACAAAAACACGGCGCCTCGTTCAGGCCCCGCGGCGGTAACCCCGTCACGCGGGCAGCCCAGGGCGACCGTGTTGCCCGAGGCACCAATCGCCGAGCCGCACTCGGCTCCAGCGTGCGAAGCCAGCGACTTCAGGTAAGCCACGACGCCGACGCCGCGACGCACCTCGAGCGAGTAGGTCGTTTTGCCGCCGGGCGCGCTCGCCACGACGGCAAGCTTGGTCGAGCCCGCTGCAAGCTCGATGCGTGCCGAGTGACCGTTCACTACAGGTGCGCCTTCGACGGTCACCGTCGTGCCCGCAGGCGCGGTGACGACGACCTCGAGCCAAGTCGTGAGGAGTGGCACGTCGAGCGTGTAGTCGCTGACATCGGACGCGAACTTCGGCGAGGGGTCACCGACAGTGGTCGTCAGCGTGCTGAGAACACCCGCGACGGTGACGCCGCCTCCGGTTCCGCCCGCTCCCCCAGTTTCGTTGGTGTCACTCCCACAGGCGAGCATCCAGAGCGCGTACACGGGCACACAGGCTCGAAACCAAAGCGGAGACATTGTCATGCCGTTCCCAAGTTCATGCTGAGCAACACATCAGACATCGGGTCAAAAATGTAAGTTTTTTTTAAAGCCCGCAGGGAAGTCCGCCTAACGTCTTAGGCAACGGCCATGCGAAAGTGCCGAGCAAATGAGTCAGTCGCACCCGAACGATCCGCTCCACGGCATCACGCTGGAGACGATGCTCGTGCACCTCGTCGATCGTATGGGATGGGAATCTCTGGGCCGCAGCGTCGCCATTCGATGTTTCCAATTTGACCCGAGCATCAAGTCGAGTCTGACGTTCTTGCGGCGGACCCCATGGGCCCGTGCCGAAGTCGAAGCGCTCTATCTTCGCAACGTCGGCACGTACAAGGCGCCCTGAGATTTTCTGGCCCGCGTAAGCGGCTCGCCGGTCGTTTCTACCTCGCGAGCCGGGCCGCCAAATGCATCGCCGACAGCATGCCCTCCGCCGACGCGACGCCTTTGCCTGCGAGGTCGTAAGCGGTGCCATGGTCTACGCTCGTGCGCACGATGGGCAAGCCGAGGGTGACGTTGACAGCTTCGCCAAAACCCAGCAATTTACAGGCGATCGTCGCTTGATCGTGGAACATCGCGACGACGCCGTCGAAGGTTCCGCTCGCCGCGAGACGGTACGCGGTCTCCGCGCCGAGCGGCCCAGCGAGACGGGCACGCCAGCGTTTGGCCGCGAGCTGGTCTGACGCAAGTCGGAGTCCCGGCGCGATAACGTTCGACTCTTCGTGACCGAGCAGTCCGCCTTCGCCCGCGTGCGGATTGAGTCCCGCGACGGCGACGCGCGGCGAACGGACGCCGAGACCACGCAAGAGCTCGATGAGCCGCATGATTGCGCGCGACACGCCGTCGACGGTAACGGCCCGCGGTACCCGCGCGAGCGGCAGGTGCGTCGTCACGAGTGAGGTCGCAAACCACGCCTCGCCGCGCGGCATCGCGAACGCCATGACGACCGCCTCCGCGCCAAGTCGTTCGGCGAGATGCTCGGTATGGCCGCGAAAACGCTTGGCGCCGCGCACACCGCTCGTCGCGATCGACTCCTTCGAAGCGGGCCCCGTGACGAGCGCCCGACCCGTGCCACTCGCCACCAGATCGCACGCCGCGTCGATCCACGCGAGCTGCGCCGCGCCCCCTTCGGCGCTTGGCTTGCCGGGTCGCGCGGGCTTGCTCAGTCGCGCGCTCGCCGACCAAAGGCCGATGTCTCCGACTCGAAGGCGCGTGCTCTCCTCGCACGGACGAAGGCGCTCACCGAGGCCGAGGGCCATGGCCTCGCGTTCGAGCATTGCCGAATCACCAACCACGATCGCGGTCGCATCCGGCCGTGCGGCGAGCGCACGGAATGTCACCTCGGGCCCGATGCCACTCGGGCACCCCACCGAGAGGACAAGCGGCTTCACGTCAGGGGCCCTGAAGGGCGACCCCGGCGATGAAGCCGAGGCCGCGCGCCGTCACTTCGGGGCCTTCATGATGGTTTTGCCACCGAAGGTCGTCCAGTAGACGGAGGTGTCATCGACGGCCACTTGGAGGGGCTGATTCTGACCGGCCGCGAGGACGATCACATCACCACCGGCGAGCGAAACTTTCGCGACCGAGCCGTCGGTGTCGCTCGTGCCGTAGTTCGTCCAGTAGACGAACTTGGCGTCGATCGCGAGATGCGCCGGCTTGAGCTGCATCGTCGCGAGAACGTCGGGAACCTTGCTGCCGTCGAGAAGAACCCGGGAGATCTCCCCGCTGTTCTCGGTTGCGTAATACGCGTAGTTCGCGTCGATCGCGATGCCGGTTGGATTGCCGAGGCCCTTGACGAGCACCTTCTGGGTGCCGCCCGCCGCACCGACGCGACGCACCTCACCACCGCTGTAGGTCGTGTAGTAAACGAACGCCCCGTCCGCCACGAGGTCCCAAGGCTGCGAGAGCAAGGACGCAAGCTTGACCGGGGTGGCGGGTACGACGCCGGAGAAATCCGCCGTCCACAGTTCGCCCATTTTTTGGTTGAGCCAGAACGCGTTGACGCCGACGACCGCGAGCGAGCGCACGCTGTCCTTCGCGCTGAGCGCGAGGGTGATGGGCATGCTTGGGACCTTCGCGCCCATGACCGCCGCACCCTGATCGGCGAGTCCTGAATTCACCCAGAGCACGCCGGTAAACTTCGCGTCCGTCGAGAGTGCGACCTCGTGCGGGAGCTTCTGATTGCCAGCGATGAGCTCGGGCATCGTCGAGCCGTCGAGCTTCGTGCGGTAGATGCTGTTCTTGACGCCAGCCGAGCTCCAATAAACGTAGGTCGCGTCGACCGCGAGTCCGTACGGCTCATCCTGCCCCTTGGCGATCTCGGTCGAGCTGCAGACGCCGCCCAAGCACGCGCCATCGAGACAGTCGTGGCCGCAGCCGCCGCAGTTCTTCACATTGACCGAAATATCGAGGCACGCGCTGCCGCAATACTCCTGGCCGGCGAGCAGGCATTCGCACGCGCCCGCGAGGCAAGCTGTGCCCTTTTTGCAAAAGATGCCGCAGGTGCCGCAGTTTTTGTCATCGACCTTGAGATCGACGCAGCTTCCGCTGCACTTCGTCTCTTCTGCCTTGCAGGTTGGACCCATGCCGCCGGTACCGCTGCCGCCACTGCCCGTGGTGGTCACCGACGTCGGCTCGCACTCGCACGAGACGTACACCGTCGAGTCGCCGGGCTTGCAAACGGTGAGGCCGTTCGAGGCCTTGCCACCGGGACAGTCGCAGACGATGGCCTGGTTCGGAACGCATGCGGACCCGGGTTCGGTAGTGTCGTCGCTGCTGCAGGCCTGAAGCGAAAGTCCCGAGAGCGCTACGAACGCTCCAACTCCAAAGAAAAGGTTACGCATAGTTCAATCCTCGAGAGAGCCAAGCCGTCGTCATCCGAGCCGAGTGCCACCGACCGTGATCTCATCGATCTTGATGGTGGGGCACCCAACGCCGACCGGAACGCTCTGACCGTCCTTGCCACACGTCCAGATGCCGTCCGATATGGCGACGTCGTTGCCAAGCATGCTAACGCGCGTCAACACTTCCGGGCCATTTCCTATCAAATTGACGTCTTTCACCGGCCGCGTGAGCTTTCCGTCTTCGATGAGGTAGCTCTCCGTCAGCGAAAAGACGAAGTCCCCGTTCGAGATGTCCACTTGGCCACCGCCGAAGCTGGTCGCGTAGATGCCGCGCTTGACCGAGCGGATGATCTCTTCGGGATCGTGCGGGCCAGCGAGAAGAATGGTGTTGGTCATGCGGGGCATGGCGTTCGCGGCGTAACTCTCGCGGCGACCGTTGCCGGTCGAAGGCAGCTTGTAATGCCGCGCCGACATGCGGTCGTGCATGTAGCCGACGAGCTTGCCGTTCTCGATGAGGACACTTTTGTTCGGCTCGTTGCCCTCATCGTCGACGTTGATCGTGCCGCGGGATTGCAGAAGCGTCGCGTCATCGACCACCGTGCAGAGCTCGCTCGCGACGGACTGCCCGATCTGGCCGGCATAGCGGCTCGTGCCTTTGCGGTTGAAGTCGGCCTCGAGCCCGTGCCCGACCGCCTCGTGCAATAAAATGCCGCTGTCGCCGGGAGCGAGCACCACGGCCATTTGAGTCGCAGGGGCCTCCACGGCATCGAGCATCACGATCGCACGACGGGCCGCCTCCTTTGCATGCCACTCGGGCGACTTGTGGTCGAAATAGCCCATCGTCATGCGCCCGCCACCGCCGGAAGAGCCACTCTGCCGCTTGCCGTCTCGCTCGGCGACAGTGCGGACCGTGAAGCGAATCATTGGCTGAACGTCGAAACACAGGCGTCCATCGCTGGTCGCAATCAGGATCTCGCGCACCGCCTCGGCAAAACCGGCCTCCGCGCGAATGATCATGGGATCGGCCGCGAGGGCCGCGAGGCTCGCTCGTTCGAGCAAGGCGCGCTTTTCGAGTGCGGGCTCGTCGATGCTGAACGTGTCGAGCTCGTAGCGACTCGGAACGCCACGGGACTCAACCTTGACCGGCGTCACGCCTCCGCCGCCCGTCGCAATGCGCGCCGCGGTTTCGGCCGCACGCTTCATCGCTTCGAAGGCGAGATCTTCCGTGTACGCGTAGCCAGTGGCATCGCCTCGCTGAACGCGAACCCCGAGCCCCATCGACGTGCTGCGCGATGCGCTCTTGAGGATGCCTTCGTCGAAACTGAACCCGGAGCCTTTGCGGTATTCGAAGAAAAGGTCGGCGTAATCACCGCCGTTCATCAAGGCGACGGCGAGCACGCGATCGCAAAGGGCCGCATCGATTCCGGCTTCGCCACCGGGGGCGAACGGGGCAAGGTAGCTTCGTGCCTGAGGCATAGGCGAAGCATGCCTCGGCCGGCGCATGGTTTCCACGAGCATCGGACGGCGGTGGACACGGTGCGTCGCCGCGGCTACGAAACGCTCTATGAACACCGACGTTGCGCTCGTTTGGCTTCACGTGACGGCAAACCTGTTCTGGATCGGCGGGATCACGGCGGTTGGGCTGCTTGTCTTGGCGACGAGTGTCGATCCGAAGGTCCGCGGTGGGCTCGCCGTGACCGTCTATCAGCGCCTTGCAGCGCCGGCTTTCGTGGTTTCCTTCATCGCCGGAACAGCGCGCCTCTTCTCGGATACGGCCTACTATTTCAAGCAGACGCACTTCATGCACGGGAAGCTCCTTTTCGCGCTGATCGTGATCGGGCTCCACCACGTGATCGGCGCCCGAGCGAAGAAACTCGCCAGCGGAGAAACGACCGAGCCCGGGCCCACCAAGGTGTTGCTCGGCGTGCTCGCCGGATGCGCCGCGCTCGCCGCGCTGACCGTGATTTTCAAGCTTCCGAAGTGACCCTTTTATCGTTACTGTCCAAACGTCGGGCGAGCTTTTAAGTCTCACAGATTTTCCACGTGGCCATCGATCGCGAAAAAACGCTCCAAGCTGCGCAGGCGCTTGTCGAAAAAAAGAAATACGACAAGGCGATCGTCGAGTACCGCAAGCTCGTCGCGCATGATCCGACGGACGTTCGCACGCTGCTCAAGATCGGTGATCTGCACCTCAAGCTCGACCAGCACGAAGGGGCGATCACCACTTACGAGCAGGTCGGGGACCACTACTTCCGAGAAGGCTTCTCGGTCAAAGCGATCGCCGTCTACAAGCAGATCCGCGGCATCATCACGCGACACTGCCCACAGCTTGAGACCAAGTACGGCCACATTCTGCCGCGACTTGCCGACATCTACACGCAGCTCGGCCTCACGAGTGACGCCCTCGCCGCCTACGACGAGGTGGCGACGCGCCATCGGCAAGAGGGTCGCGAGCGGGACGCCCTCGACGTTTTCAAGAAGGTGGTCGAGCTCGATCCTGAAAACCCGATCGCAAAGCTTCGTGTCGCCGACTCGCGCGTGCGCTTGGGCGATCTCGACAAGGCCGTCGAAGCCTTCGGTGAAGCGGCGGAGATCATGCTTCGACTCGGCCGCAACGACGACGCGCTGAAGGTGCTCGAACGGCTGCTCGAACACCGTCCCGATCCCCACTTCGCCCGCCTCTGCGGCATCACTTACCTCGACCGCGGCGCGCCCACCGACGGGATGACCGCACTGTCACGGCTGCAGATCGCGTTCAAAGCCGATCCGCGCGACCTCGAGACGCTCGCCGTGCTCGCACGCGCCTTCGATGCGATAAACCAGCCGAAGAAGGCGACCGAGGTCTTGAAGGAATGCGCGCGCATCGCCCGTGACGCCGGCAACGATGACGAGTTCGTACGGCTGACCGACATCTTGAACGAGCGCGCGCCGAATGATCCGCACGTGCGGCAGTTCGTTCAACAGGTGCTGACGCAAGCGCCCCCCGAAGGCGCGAATTCAGGCGCAGTCGAAGAGTATCTCGATGCCGAATCGCTGGACGTGCTCGCCGAGTCGTTCGAGCTGAACGACGTCGAGATCGAGACGATGGCGACCGAGCGCGTGAACGATAGTCGTCCGCTGCCGCTCGACTTTCCGCTGCACTCCTACGACGCGGAGGCGGGTGGCATCGATGCGGCGCTGCTCGCAGGTGGGCAGCCTTCGTTCGATGCCGCTCACCACTACGGTGACCACCTCGTCGCGGTGTCGCATTCCGGAGCCGGACCGAGCCATAACCCAACCCCGTACGAGAGCCTGTCCGGTGGCATCGTCGAACGTGCGCTCGAGGAGTGCGAGCTCCTCAACGACCTTGGTCGCTTCGCCGAGGCGCGAGCGATCCTGCGACGGCACCTCGACAACCTGCCGAACCACCCGCTGCTCATCGATGCGCTCCGAGCGATCGACGCGATGGCTGGACCCGAGACGGCCATGCCGCTACCGGACGATTTCATCGAGGAGCCGCCCCACAGCTGGGCGAACCTCGACCCAGGCACCTACGCGAAATACCGGACCGGCAGCTTTCCGCGGGCCGGCGCGACAAGTTCGACTTCGAGCCGTGAGTCTGACTCGTGGGCAGGGCGTGAATCGCAGGTCCCCGGCTATGGGGCCCCACCTGCCCGACATTCAATGCCGCCGCATCCCGGTGCGAACGACGCACAGACGAATTACGACATCGGTGTCGCTTACCTCGGGATGGGCCAGCACAACGAAGCCGTCGCCGCGCTCACCTTCGCCGCGCGTGATCCCAATTTCGAGTGCGTGTGTCGTTCGATGATCGGCACGATCTACCTTCAGCTTGGCGACCTCGACTCGGGGATAGCCACGCTCCACCTCGCACTCGCCGCACCCGTGCGCACCCGCGAGCAAGACCTCACCGTCGGCTACGAGCTCGGCCATGCCTACGAGATGAAGGGCATGCCCGAGCAAGCCAATCATTTCTTCCTGTGGCTCACGCAGATCGATCCGTACTACGTGGATCCCCGAGGCTCGGTTCGCGAGCGGCTTCAGCGTTTTCGTTAGCGGCGGCTTCGTTAGCGGCGGCTGCGTTCGCGGCGGCTTCGTCTTCCTTGGCGAGGCGCGCATCCGCGTCGGCTAACAACGCCCGATGCTCGGTGACGATGGCGTCGCAGCGTCGACGTCCGACTCGCGCGAGGGCAAGTCCAAGGACGTAATAGGTGACGGCCGAAATCGACGAAGCCGCGAACGATCGTTGCGCCGCCGAGGTTCCTCGGGTGACCGCTTCGAAGGTGTGCGTCAACACGTGCAAGGGAGACAGAGCCGCCACGATCAGCGCATCGCTACCGCTGCTCGTGAGCAATCCGGTAATGGCCGCGATGACCCACGGGCCCGCGAGCGTCGCGAACAGAATCGCGAGGAGGATCGGCCGCACGCCGGCTCCCCCGCTCGCGCGCGCCCGCAGCCACGCGGAGAGTCCGAAGACGAACTCGGTGAACCCGAGCACGTAAAACCCCCAGAGGCCGATGCATGCCGCCTCCACGACGAAAGGGAACCCCGCCGGCGCCGACACGGACGAACGCACGCGGGCCACAAGGAGCGCGGCCGAAAGCGAAACGAATACCGCACCGCGCGTCGTCCACCGAAGGAGGCTCAACGTGCTCGGAACGCCGGGACCAAACCAGCGGCGCAAGCGACTCCTGCCCTCGAGTACGCGCTCCATTCGACGCGACGCTCCGATGGGCTCGGTCGCGAACAGGTAGGCGGCGAAAATCGCGTAAGCGAGCACACCAACACCGGCCGGGGCGAAGGCATGAGCGGTGCTTTCATGCGGAGCGAGGTAGGCGAGCGGAACGAGTCCGAGAAGCGCACATATTGCCGAGGAAACGGCGTGCCACCGCTTGAGGCCGAAGGAGCGATCTTCGGTGACGCTGGTGAGGTTTGCGAGGCTCGTTTCGTAGAGAAACCAAGCGGGCAATGCGAGAACGACCAACGGGACGACGACCAAATAGAGGAGGTACTCGAGGTTGAACGGAGCGACGGCGTACGCCCTCGGGAGCCAGATCGGACCGCGCGAGAGCGTGTCACCCCAGGTGCCTCGTGCAAACTCGGCCCCCCCGACGCCGAAGATGGAAAAACAAAAGCCGCTCAGGGGCACCGCGGTGAGCAGAGCGATGACAAGTGCACCCCGCGTGCTTTGCATTTTTGCGCTGACGGCGAGTCCGAAACCGACCGCCACGAGCGCGAGCGCGAACAGCAACACGAACGCGAAGAGCACCTCGGTCGGCGTGACCCCACCGAAGAGGAACGGCAGCGCACCGACCGGCGCGAGCATCACGATGTACATCGCGATCAACGTGTAGGCGGCGAGGAATTTCCCGCGGGTCACGACCTCGGGGCGCATTCCGGTGAGCAGCACGGCCTCCCAGGTGTGCCCTTCGCGCTCCGACGCGATCGTGTTCGCGCCGAGCGCCGGACCAATCAGCGCGACGACGAAATAGGCGAGTGAGAAGAAGGTTTGAAAGAGGGCTTGTCCCGCGTCCGCGGGGCTGCTGCGCTTCTCGCCCATGATTCCGCCGATGGCCCCGAGCAGCACGGTCATCAGGACAGTCAGAACGGCGAGCGCAATGGGCGTCACTTGCACGCGAGCCGCCTGGCGCATCTCGCGCATCCACAGCGGATTGGGTTCGTCACGCCACCCCGCAACGCGGTGCCGCACGCGATCGCGGAGCCGCCCGGACGTCGGCCCATCACGAACTTCGATGCCGGTCTGCGCACTCATGCGCCACCTCCACGCCCGGGCATTCCGGTGGCTTCGAGGAAGACTCGCTCGAGCTCGCGCATTTCCTCCTCCACTCCGATGACGCCGAATCCGCGATGGACGAGCTGCGCGACGATCTCGGCGACCTTCGCCTCGCCGCCGCCGTAACCGACGTGCAACGAACGGCCCACGACGTTGACGTCGAAGATCCCGGGGCCACCGTGCAGCGTGTACGCCGCGGCGGTGAGATCGCCGATCACCCGCAGCTTGACGAGCCGCCGCTCGGCAGCCGAGGGACCCATCGCATAGCTCAAGCTCGGTCCAAGTGCGGCCCCGCCGAGCGCGTTGGCGTTATACGCGGACGGCTCATTGCCAAGCGCGAGCGCCGCCTTTCGCTGAGCGAGCCTGTCGGCAATCTCGTGGATCGGACCAGAGACGACCATCTGCCCGTGCTCGATGATGCCAATCGAAGTGCAGACGTCGCTAAGCTCGCTTAGGATGTGCGACGACAAAAGTATCGTCTTGCCGAGCGATTGGAGATCGAGGAGAAGCTCGCGGATCTCGATACGCGCGCGGGGATCGAGATCGCTCGCGGGCTCGTCGAGAATGAGGACTTTCGGATCGTGCAAGAGAATGCGCGCGAGCTGCAGTCGCTGTTTTTGGCCCTTCGACATCGTGGCGACGAGCTGATTTTCGAGGTGACCTATGTCGGTCAACTCGAGCACGGCATCGACGACTCCGAGCGACGGGATCGCGTGCGCGTCCGCGAAAAACTCGAGGTATTCGCGCACGGTGATTCGGTCGTAAACCCCGGCGTGATCGGGCATGTAGCCGATGCGACGCCGCACGGTCTCAGGCTCCATCGTCACGTCGAGTCCGTCGATCTCGACGCGGCCGCTCATCGGATCCACGAGGGTCGCCATGATGCGGATCGTCGTCGTCTTGCCCGCGCCATTCGGACCGATGAAGCCGAAGATCTCGCCCGGGTAGACGTCGAATGACACGTCGCGAAGCACGTCGCGCGAGCCGTAGCGCTGCCACAGATGGCGGGCGCGAATCGCGGGGGGCAAGTCACGCCGAATAGGCGCCACGATGCGCGAAGGTCCAGTCACGGTGCACCTCCGTATCCCACGACGCGGACAAGCAGACGGTCGTGTTCGAGGCGCATCCCCGAGTCCACGGTCGTGCCTTCACCGCCCTCGAGTTGGGCGAGCAGCGTCGGCACGTCGGCCGGAAACCAATCGAGCGGTTGCTGGACGCTCTCGTGGACGGCGTTCCATGCGGCACCAAGGCCCGCGACGCGTTCATCGAAGGTCGCGACAAGGGAAGGCACCGTGAACTCATCGACGAGACGGGAGCCCGTGTGCTCGTGCGCGGACACCGCCCAATGTTCGAACTCCGCGGCGCGCGCGCGTCCGCCGCTCTCGAGGCGCGCGAGGTAACCGGTTCCCTTGCCGGGTTCGTTCAACACGAGGCCGCGAAGGGCTCTGCCCGTGCGATTGACGACCGCGGTGGCTCCCGACGCCTCTCGCACCAAGGCGATGCCATGACCAAGCGAGGCTTGCCCTTCTTCGCGAACGACGTGCAGTTGCCACGGACGAAGTTGAAGATTCGTCAGGCGGAGCGCATCGCGATCGAGCACGAGCGAGTCCGCGCTCTGGTCAGAGGCGTCGTCCAGGTGCGTTGCGAGCACCGCGGTCGACTCGGACGCGTGAACCGTGAGCGAGCGCGATGAAGGCACATAGAACGCGCGGAAGCGTCGTGCCGCACCCTGGGGCGAGCCGCCGCCTGCATCGACGAAGGTGAGGTGCAGCGCGCGACCGTGAACGCCTTTGGAGGCCACGGCGATCCCGACTATCGCGATGAACGTCGCGGCCGACGCAACGACGAGCGTAGGCAATGATTTCATTGGTGTTCCGCGACGACGCCAGACGACGAAATTCACCGGACCGGCGAGGACCGCGTAGAGGCAGAGAAGCAAAACCGCGAGGCCAATCACCCATCGCGCGCCTTCGTTCGGGTCGAGGTAGCGGCGCACCTCCGCGGAGGGCGGCGAATCTTGGCCGAGTCGAAAAAGGATGCTCGCCTGACGCTCGTTGGCGCGCCGTACAACCTCGACCAAACGGACGAGCGTCCAAGCCGAGTCCACGGCAGGACGTACGGTCGGGTCGAGCGGGAGCAAGTGAACCTCCCCGAGGCCATAGCTCGCAGTCGAACCGACGGACGACGGTCGAAGGTTGCCGCCTTCGTAGCCCGACGCGAGCGCGCGCAGTGCCTCGGGCAACACCTCGTCGGTGGGGGGCAGCCTGAGGTTCGAGGTCTTAGGCGGCGGCGGGACGGTCACAACGGCGAGCGTCTCTGGGGCCACGGGCGTCGCCTTCGATTCACCACCGACGAGAGCGGTGACGATCGGGTGGCGAAGATCTTCGGGCCGCGCGACGATAAGCGCGAGGGTTCCACCGGCAAGCATCCATCCCGTCAACGCAGTGAGTTCTTGCGCGTGCATCCTCACGAGCGCGTCGGAGCGAATCAGCACGGCGTCGACTTGCGAATAGGTCGCGGCGCGCAGTGGCAAGATAGGTTCGGCTGTCGCCGCCTCGCGGGGAGACGCCACAACCATCAGCGAGCGCGCGTTCGCGCCGCCCCTGCCCGGCGAAGCCGGAGCCCAACCACTCGACTTGCCGAAGAGCGAACTTGGCGCGCGCGGGTCGAAGTCGATTTGGGCACCGACACCATTGAGCTGCGTCGCCAACGCCGACGGGCCGCCCACGTCGAGCAGGGTCGCCAGGCCCGTGCTCACCCCATGAAACGACGGCGGAGATTCGTAGAGGACCGTGCCGTCGGTCGCGAGAACCTGCACGCGCAATTGAGAACCCACCATCACGTGCACCGGAAGCCGAAGCTCGACCACTGCACCCGGCGCAACCTCGAACGCCGTGCGCGAAGCATCCATGTGCTCACCGACGCGGCCTATCCCCGCGTCGACGGTGACCGTGCCGCGTCGCACCTCAGCCGCGCGATTCCGAAGGACCACGAGGATTTCAGTCCACATGCCCCCAACGCAACCTTGCTCACCGAAGAGTGGCGCCGCAGTAATTTGCAGCTCCGCGGTTGACTCAGCGCTCGGCGGCGCGGACGGGTCTGGCGGTGCCGGTTGGGTTGCCCACGCCGGCGAGACCGCAAGCAGCAACGCGAACACGAGGCCGCGAACGACGTTCACGCGGTCGGGCGCTCCCCGGCGGTCGGACGCGTCGCGACGTGCTCGAGCAGCGCCTCGACCACTTGGTCGGTCGAGATGCCGTCGGCTTCGCCTTCAAACGAGCGAATCATGCGATGCCGCAACACTGGCTTGCTCACGCGTGCGATGTCCGCGAACGAGACGTGCGCACGGCCTGCCAAGAGCGCGACGGCTTTCGACACGAGCACGAGCGATTGCGCACCTCGCACGCCCGCCCCGTAGCGCAATGCGCGGCGCACGACCTCGGGCGCATTGGGTGAGCTCGGATCGCTCGCGCCTACGAGCCTCGCTGCGTAACGCACGACAGGTTCCGCTATCGCGATGTCGCGACACAAGCGTCGAAGCGTCAGCACCTCCTCGCGTGACAAGACGCTGGCGGGAGCTTCGTGCTCATGGCCTGTCGTGCGGACGAGGATTTGGGTCATCTCGTCTTCGGACGGGCTCGGGACGAGCACCTTAAGTAGGAAGCGGTCGAGCTGCGCTTCCGGCAATGGATAGGTGCCCTCCATTTCGATCGGATTTTCGGTCGCGAGCACGAAAAACGGCGGGGACAACTCGTAGCGCGTGCCGGCGATCGTGCACGCGGCCTCCTGCATGGCCTCGAGCAAAGCGCTCTGCGTCTTCGGCGTGGCGCGGTTGATTTCGTCAGCGAGCAGGACCTGCGTAAACACCGGACCCTTCTGGAGCGAAAAAGAGCGGCGCCCCGTCTCGTCGGCAACGAGCACATTCGTTCCGGTCACGTCGCTCGGCATCAAATCCGGCGTGAATTGGATGCGCGAGAACTCGAGTTCGAGGCAGCGTGCAATCGTCTTGACGAGCAGCGTTTTCCCGAGGCCCGGTGCGCCTTCGAGGAGCACGTGTCCGCCGGCGAGCAGCGCCCAAAGCGTTTGCTCGACCACCTCGGTCTGCCCGACGATGACCTGCGCTATCGCGTCGAAGAGCCGCGACGTCGTGCGCGTAGCTTCGGCTAGTCGTGCCTCGAATTCTTCGGCCATGGGTTCGGCGCGTATCCTAGCCGTGCCGACCCCGACCCCGCGAGCCCGATTCGGTCAACGAGCAGGGAAATAACGGCCGACTTGTTCGCGATACTCGCGCGGAATGCCGCTTCGCTCGACGCCTGAGAGCTCACCTGGCGCCGCCTCACCTAGCCGACCAGTGCCACCCGTTCGCGCGGTCTCGCCCGTGCGCCCCGGCGTGCGTCCGACAACCGAACCCGCATTCGGAGCGCCAGGATTGAGCTTGGCCGCCGCACGCGCACGAAGTCCGTCGCCGTCGACCGCCTTGGTCCCGGCTCCGTGTTCGCCTCGCTCCCCACCTCGACTGACGCCCGCGCGACCGGGGTCCTTGGATCCGCCCGCGTTCCCGGGTGCGCCCGAGCCACCCTCAATCGGCACTGGCACGAGGCCGGGCTGCTGCAAGCGACTCTCGCCTTGACCGAGTTCCCGAGCCGCATCACCGAGTGCACGGTCGCGTCGTTCAACCTCACTCTCAGTCGGCTCCTGCGCGAGCTCTTTCAACGCATCGGCGAGCCCCTTTTGACCATCGGGCGTCGCGAGGTCGCGTTGAAGGTGTTCCAAGGTTTTGCCTTCGCGGCCTTTCTCGCCGAGCTCGCGCGCGCGGGCCTTCAGTTTCTCGGCGACTCGCTTTTTCTCGGTATCGGAGAGTCCCTCGAGGGCCTTCGCGAGCTCGCGGCCAAGTTCGGCTCGGTCTTGGGGCGATCCATCTTTGCCCATCTCTTCGAGCGCCCGCTTTCCCTCGGGCGAGAGGCCTTCACCGAGCGATTTCGCGAGTTCGCGGAGCGCCTCCGCCCCTTCAGCACGAGCCTCGAGACGTTTTTTCTGCTCCTCGAGTGACTTCGCGACGTCTTTCGCTCCCTCGCGACGAGCCGCGTCGGCAGCCTCTTCAAGGGTCTTCTTGGCCCGCTCGCGATCGTCTCCTTCGAGGCGATTGGCGAGCTTTTCCATC
This sequence comes from Polyangiaceae bacterium, assembly GCA_947475525.1. Classification (GTDB taxonomy): domain Bacteria; phylum Myxococcota_A; class Polyangia; order Polyangiales; family Polyangiaceae; genus SYFR01. The sequence goes on from CANJMI010000008.1 coordinate 25,368, forward strand.
TCATCGTCGAATTGCGTGAGATCGCGATCGCCGAGCGCCCGCCCCGCCGCATCGAGGGGAGCTTCGTTGGCAAGCTTCGCGAGCGCGGCTTCGAGACCGCGGCGCTCTTCGCCTGCACCGAGACGTTGCCGCTCGGCGGCCACGTCGTCTCGGAGTCGCGACAATTCGGCCTGCGCTTCGCGTCGCGGCATACCTTTCGCGAGTTGGGATTTCAACCGCTCGGCACGCTCTGCAATCGCGCGCAGCCGCTCGTGTTGCGCGGCATCGCCAGGAGCGAGTTTCGCCAGCGCTCGCGCTTCGTCGAGCCCTTCGAGGTTCTCGAGCGCGACGGTATCCGTGCCCGGCGGAGGGGGCGGCTGCAGCGCGGCGGGCGGCAGCTCGAGGCGGGCGATCCACAAGGTCGCGACGCATCCGATGGGAGCGAGCAGATGCCATACGCGAACGACGCGCGGGCCACTGCCTTTCGGAAGCTCACGAGCAAGCGCCGCCATGGCGGCTTTCACGACCATCTTGGCCGGCGGCGTCGTGCGGTCCCGAAGGCCGAGAGCGGTGACGATAGCCTCATCGGAACGCAGCTTTTCATCGAGAAATAAGGCGACATCGGCATCACTCCAACGCCGACCTCGCAGGGCGAATCGCGCGACAGCCGTCCCCACCGCGAGGCATGCGAGCGCCCCAAGACGAAGCGCGCCGTGGCGTGTCCACCAGGCCAACGCAGCGAACGGAAGTGCCACCACCGCCCCACTCGTCAGCCCGCCAAGAAGCCCATGGAGCAAGACGCGCAGCCGCACGCGACGAGCACGCTGCGTGAACGCGGCGTCGAACGTGGCCAGCCCACGGAGAGCCACCGGCGGTTGCTCCAACGAGCGCGACGCGGGCGACGAATCCACGGCTACTTCTTGAGGGTACCGCCGAGTTGCGCGCACTCGGCGACGTCACCCTTGCTCGCGTGGGTCACGCAATCGCTGTAGGCACGCTTGGCGTCCTTCAAGCGAAGCTGATCCTGAAGCGACGCACCGAGGCAACGGTAGCCCGTGGCATCCTGAGGACGCAGCTCGATCAGCCGGTGCGCGATGGCCTCGGACTCCTTCAGTTTGTGAGCGATTTGCATGGAAACAAACCGTTTTCGAAGGGCATCGTAGTCGCTGCTCTCGAGGAGGTCATCGGTCGGCGCGATGGCCGTCGACGAAGCCGTCGTGGACGCGGCGACGAATGCCGGTGGCACGACGGAGCTCGGGGGCGCGGTCGTTGCGCTAGCCGTCGGGAGTGCGGTCCGCGCGGCAACGGCGGAGGGGAGTTGCGTCATCGGCTCGGGAGCGGACGCGGTGCGCGAGAACCAGAAGAACGCGGCAACCGTCGCCACCCCAACGCCAATCCAGAATCGGGCCGAGCTCACACCACGCGGCTGGCCTGCCGCAACGACATCGTCGCCTGCGCCGCGGGACGAGGGAGCACCGCCGCGCTCCGATGGAGTGGCGAACGACGCGGATTCGACGAGCACGTCAACCCGGTCGTGACGTGCCCCGGCTTCACCAACGGAGCCGAGATGCTTGCGATTCTGCGCGCGGAAGTCGGGGGCCAGCGGTTGCGAGTCCAGGGTCTCCTCGCCAAAAGACGGAGCTTCGACTTCCGCGTGGGCGGGAGTCGCTTGGACCGAGCCCGCCGCGACGACGCCAATCACGGACACGCGGTCTTTGCGTTTGCCGCCGAAGTCGAGGGCCGGTGCGGGCGGTCGCGAAAATCGCGCGGACCGCAGCAGGTCCTCGTCATCGAAATCATCCGGCAGGAGACTCTCGTGGATTCGGATGCTCGGCGAGCCGCGCGTCGACGGAGGCGGATCCTCCGGCAAGGTGCTCTCGCGCACCTGAATGCTCGGTCCGGCGCTCGACGGCGCGGGAGTTTCCTCGACGGCGAGATCACTGACGGCGACGCGGCGCGTCTCCACGTCGGGCTCATCCGCAACGACCGCGTGGTGCGTCACCCGGGAGTCTTCGTCGTCTTCGTCTTCGTCGTCTTCGTCGTCTTGGTCTTCGTCGTCTTCGTCGTCTTGGTCTTCGTCTTCGTCTTCGTCTTCGCGGTCGCGTTCAAGGTCGCGTTCGTCTTCGCGTTCGCCGTCGTCTTCGCCGTCGTCTTCGCCGTCGTCTTCGTCGCCATTGGTGGCGCGTCGCAACTGGAATGGCACGGTCAGACGGTCGCTCGCCGGTGCCTCCACGTCGCCCGCGTCCTCCGGAGAGTCAGCCGTCTCGGCGCGCGGCGCAGGCGGGAGCACGGACGGCCGGAGCGTACGCCCACGACGAACCGCGCGGCTCGCCACCCGCAAATTTTTCCGGCCTTTGCCCTCGTCGTCGTCTCCAGCCGTCGCCATTGGGGTCATTCGTATTGTCGCGTGAATTCCGCGGCAATGGGAAATGTTTCAACGCGCGATGAGCACGCGTGGCGCGCCAGCCGCATCCACCCCTTGGCAGAATGCGCGCCAGGCTGGGTAATCGGCTGGCGGGATCCGTGATTTCCGCCATTCGAGCGTGCGGTGGATCACGATCTGTCGTGCGGTCGTTTCGACGATGAGCTCGTAGCGGGCGAAAGGTCCGTCGATCAAGACCGCTGCCGGCAAACCGAGAACACGCGCCCCCGCCGGTAAATTGACCGTCCAACGCTCCGTCGCCGTTCGAGGGGGACCGACCACAAGAGGCCGTCCGCGCGTCGCCAACGCCGCGTGAGTTGCAACCAGCTGAGTCCGCCGCCCTACCGGAATCGACCATGCGACGCCGTCGTGCTGGGCATGCCCACGACCGCGGACCCGCACGGTCACGGGGGCCTCGAGCGCATCGAGATCGCCCACGTCGAGGCCATTCGGCTCGAGCTCAACGGGGCCGAGCGCCAACGCGAGATCGCCCCTCACACGATCACGTCGCGTCGCCTCGGCGTGGTAGCGGTTGCGCCACGCGGCTGCCTCGAATCCTTGATTCGATAACGAGCCGACATATCGAAAGCTGCCGTCGCCTTCAAGTTCGACCGCAAACTCCTGCGTCTCCGTCGTCGGCAGGCCCGTCACCTCGGGCAGCGTCACCAACAACCCCTTTCCGCCGGAGATCCGCAGGGCAAGCGCACCCCGATCGAGGGCCGGCAGCTCCCCGGAGCCCGTCGCCTCGGCAGTGCCGTCGAGGTACAGGTCCAACGCGGGAACGTAGGCGATCGCGTGATCGAAGGGGGCGAGGCTCGCGACAGTTGGGTCGAAGCCTCCGCGAAGACCTGTGCGGACGAGGACGAGCTCGGCGTCGATCCCAATCGAGCTCAACATCGCGACGATCAGGGCCGCCTTGTCTTTGCAGTCACCCCATCCGCGAGCAAGCGTCAGGCTTGCGCGACGGGGGCGGATCCCTTCGATGCCGAACTCGAGCGCGACGTAGCGAGTCTCGCTTGCGGCATAGCGGTACACCGCGGCGACGCGACTCGCGAGCTGCGACTTCCCGCGGGTGACCTCCTCGGCGAGTCGGCGAACGTCGTCATCCGGCTCGAGTTTTTCCTTCGCGAGGCCCCAGTACCAGCGCCCCACCGACTGCCAATCGGGCAGCGAAGAAACGTGGACGTAACCGAGCGACTCCGCAAGCGGCGGTTGTCCGGGTTCGCTCGCAGCAGCAGCCAAGCCCCGCGCCTCGAAGCGTCGAATCGTGCGATCGGCGAGCACGGAGGTCGTCTCGACAAGCCCCGGCAATCCACTCGCGTGCGTAAAAAGGAGGCGGCGCGACGGCGCCGAGAGGACGTATTCCGCACTCGCAACCGGCTCGCTCTCGCGGAGCGTTTCGACCTCGGCCACGTAGTCCGCCATGTCGCTCTGAACGGCAACGTCATCGACGCGATAGCGAAGCTCGACGATGTCGCCCGCGTGCAATTCGGGGAGCTGCACGTAAAACGCGCGCTCGAGGGTGTACATGTTGATCGACGGATCGTCGAGTGGCCCCTCGCCCGTCGTCACCGTCTCGTCGATACGTCCATCCGCTCGAAATACGCGGACGCCTCGCATTTCGACGAGCTGCCGATCGGCGTGGTACGCGAAACCGTAGCGGCGCGCGCGCAGTGCCGCTTCTTCGGTAAGAGGCTGAAACACGCGCTGATAAAAGTGCGACGAAAGGCCGCTCTCATACACCGTGGTCACGGTCAACTTGCGCAAGGTACGCGTGCCTGACCCCGTTCGCGGAGTCGCCGCAGCAAGCTCGCGGAACTGGTCATCGGTCCACGCGTACCGCTCGTCGTCGCGCGTTTTTCGTGGCTCGAGCCGCTCCAAATAATCGCGAGCCGCCGTGTCCTGGGGCGTAAGACGCGTGATCGTCCGTAGGAGCGCAAGTGCTTCGGCCTTCTGACCGATGTCGCCGTAAAGATCCGCGAGTGCGCGCATCGTGGCCGTGTCGTCGCTCGCGTTCGCGAGCAGTCGACGGTAGGTGGCGATCGCCCCGTCGACATCGCCTATGGCGCGGCGGCTTTGCGCGACGTCACCGTACGCCCACGGGCTGACAGGTTCGATGCGCAAGAGACGCTCCCCCCAGGTCGCCACACCGATCGCATCGCGACGCGCGACCGCGAGTTCGAGCCGACGATGCATCACGCTCGCGTCATCGTATCGGTAGGCCGCATGCCGCTCTTCGAGGAGGAGCGCCTCAGCGTCGCGGCCGAGCTTGCGCAACTCCGCCGCCGCCGCTCGGAGGAACGCGAGGGTACGGGGCCGCACATCGAGCTCGAGTAAGAGCTCGGCGAGGGCTGTGCGCGGCAAGCCAGCCTCGACAAAGCGGTCGACGAGACCGAGGCGTCCGATGGCATCATGCCGGTCCTCTCGGACGAGCTCGCGGTAAAGTGGCAGAGCATCGTGGGCACTCGGCCCGGTGCGAACGAGCTGTGATTTTGCGTGCAGCCAAGCGATCCGCTCAGGCCGCGTCCGCACGAGAGGTTCGGCATCATCGAGCCAGATGCGCCGCCCGTTACGGTCCTCGGCGAGCTCGGCGGCGAGGAGGAGTCGGGCAACAGTCGGAGCCGCGCGAGCCGCACGTTCCGCAAAGTCACGCGCTTGATGGTCGTCCTCCGCGTCGCCGCCCGTGGTCAGCAGGTAGCGAGCATAGCCCTCGAGAACGACGGGGTCGTTGGGGGCCGCGGCGAGGCGGCGATCGAACGCCTGGATCGCGCCGAGCGGCGACGCCCCTTTGGGGACGGGGAGTTTATCACGCGACACGCGGGGTTGAGGGCCGCCGACCCCCGTGGGGCGCAGCGCGGCACGGAGCCGGCGCGCGGCAAGGGCGCTCGCGCGTTCGGACGCCTCCACCATGACCCCCTGGAGCGGCGCACCGTGTTCGTCTGCGAGCCGCAGCGTGAACGATGGAGCCGCCGCGGCGCCGCAAACCTTCGCTGTCACGCGGTGGAACTCGCCACCCTTCAGCGCGACGGGCACCGCATACCGTTCGGCGTCGAGCTCGCGGTACCCTCCGTCGGCGAGGACTTCTTCGGCGTCGAAGAAAAGTTTGAACGCGCCCGTCGCACCGACAAAAAAAGTCGCTCGCCTATCGACTGCGCTCTCGACGAACGTGGACGCGTACACGCAAACGTCGCGAGTCGGGCGCACCATGCTACCGAGATCGATCCAACCCAAACGATGCACGTCGGGCGCCGCACGCCACGCGACGGGCCTCTCTTTTCCCTGATAAGAGCGATCGAAGAGCACAGGCCCATCGAGCTCCAGCTCCGGGATGTACCGCTCACCGAGGCCCGTGCGGTTTTGGTTCTCGAACGGCCCGACGACGAGCCAATGGCGCACGAACCCGAGCGCGTCGATGCGCCGCTCGGCCCCGTCGAGATCACCTCGGCGCCGGCGGGCATAGGCCGCGAGCATTCCGGCGTAAGCGCGCGAGGACGGAGCCGCGTTGGGGTCGGTGGCGTAGGCGGCGAGGGTCTCCTCGATGCGCTCCGGATCGGCGGTATCCCACGCGCTCCAGAGTGCCCGCAACGCCGTGTGCACGTCCGGGCCCTGGCTCCGCGCAAGCGCACTCGCGAGGTCGGTCACGGTCGAATCGGCGTCTACGGAGACGGGAGCTTCAGCCCCCACGTGCCCCGCGACAGTCACTGCGAAAGCGGCGCCAACACCGACTGCGCAGAGCGTTCGCCAAACCGCCACGCTCACTCCGGGCCCGACGCGCGGGATTGCGGACCCGTTGTCGTCAAAACACCCGGCGCGTTACCGAACCCGCGATAAACCGCGCACTCGGCGGCACGCTCCGGGGAAACCTGAGTACGCACAAGCTCGAGCAACTCGTGCCCATCGATGAGATCCACCGGCGCCGGGGTTCCGCGCACCGCCGTCTTCGCCTCGTCGCTGAAACCCGCGAGGGCGACGTAGATCCCCTTGAGTGCACCCATGTCGGCGCGCACACCCTCCGCAAATCCGAGAACCTCGACCGAGTCGACGGCACCGCCGAGCACCGGCGTCGCGCAGAGAAGAATTCGGCCACCGCTGAGGGGCTTCAGGTCGCGCAGCGTCATTTCGACCACCCCGCCGGTCCCGATCGATGAAAAGACCACCTCGAGCGCCAACGAGTCGACAAGCTCTTGAAGCACGTCTCCGAATTCGTCGCTCGTGATCTCGGGTCGCGCGTCGCCCTCCGCACCGGACAATCCATGGGTCTCTCGCTGGACGTTCGGCGCAAAGCGAGCGATGACGAGGATCAGCAAGAGCCCCGTGACCAGGGGCGCGAGCATGACAAATAGGATGATCATCGCGGTTAATTTCACCTAAGCACCGGTCGCTCGGCGCCGCCAGCCGTCCGACACAGAGACAGCCACCACCCGCGCGGCCCTCAACTGCCAAACCCTTAGCGGCGCGTCGGATGGGCGCCGCTTGCGACCACCACCTCGGTCGGTTAGCGTCCCACCCGGGCCTCATGCTGAACGCTACAACCGTGCTCCGCGAAGACGACGTCCGCCGTATCCAGACGTCGGTCGATACCCTGGTGCGGAACGCAAACGCAAAGGTCGTCTTTCTCGTCGACAAGGCCGGGCAGCTCATCGCATCGAGCGGCGAGCTCGACCAGCTCGACACGACCTCCCTCGCTTCGCTCACCGCAGGGAACATCGCGGCGACCGGCGGCATTGCGAAATTGCTGCGTGAAAACGAGTTCGCGACGCAGTTTCACGAGGGCAAGAACGCCCACATCCACCTTCAAGTCATCTACAACCGGGTCATCTTGGTCGTCATCTTCGATGCGAAGTCGAGCCTCGGCCTCGTGAGGCTCCGCGTGCGCAAGACGACCGAAGAGTTGAGCCAAGTTTTCGAGCAGCTCAGCCAGCGCCCATTGTCGACCCGGGACGGCTCACCCTTCGCCGAAATCACCGACGAAGACATCGACAACCTGTTCAACGACTGAGCCGCTCTCGGTTCCAACACCCCCAAACTCGAGGCGACGAAAACAACGATGCCGTTCATCAACCTCATGACGAGGGAGATCAGCTGCAAGCTCGTCTATTACGGCCCCGGGCTCGGCGGAAAGACGACCAACATCGAGCAGATTTCGGAACGCAGCAAGCCCGAGGCGCGGGGCAAACTCGTCAAGCTCGCGACCGAGGCCGAGCGCACGCTGTTCTTCGATTTTTTGCCACTCGAGCTGGGTGAGATTCGCGGATTCAAGACGCGCTTCCACCTCTACACGACGCCCGGGCAGGTCTACTACCACGCGAGTCGCAAGCTCATCTTGAAAGGCGTCGACGGGTGCGTCTTCGTCGCGGACTCGCAGCCGGCGCGCGTTGACGCAAACGAGCAATCGCTCGAGGAGATGCGGGAAGACCTCTCCGAATACGGTCTCGACCTCGATGCGATGCCGTTCGTCGTTCAGTACAACAAACGCGACCTACCCGGCGTGCTCAGCGTCGAAGAGCTTCGCGCGACACTCAACCCACGCGGCGTGCCCGACTTCGAGGCAGTAGCGAACCTTGGTGTCGGCGTCTTCGAGACGCTGAAAACCCTCGCCCGCCTCGTGTTCGTCGAACTGAAGAAACAACAAAACCGCCTACCGTCGAATGAACCCGACGGTGGCTTCGGCCGCTGAAGCGACGAGCGGGGTTTAGGCCCCACCGTCGCAGACGAATCAAGCGCGCTGGTAGATGCGGTTGCGACGGTGAGCGGCCTTCGAGGCGAGCTTGGCGCGGCGGCGCGCGGTCTTCTTGCGGTTGAGCTTGCGGGGTTTCTTGGAGATCAAGAGGTACATTTTGAATTCGCTCGGAAATCGGGGCTCGCGTCTTACGACACGTCCCGCCACAGCGCAAGCCAGACGGGAATTAGGCGATATCGGAGCCGTCCCGCTATGGATAGCGGTAGGACCTGAATCGGCGTGCGGGTAGGATTATCCGCGTCGCGCGGCCAAGTGACGGCAAGCCAATCCCGATGAAGAAAAACTACGTTCTCGATGCCAACGTCGTCCTCCACGACCCGTACGCGGTGTTCAAGTTCGAGGACAACAACGTCATCATTCCGATCTACGCGATCGAAGAGATCGACAAGTTCAAGCGCGAGCAATCGGAGCGCGGCGTCAACGCCCGGACCATCGCACGCGTGCTCGACGAGGTGAGGCCGAAGGACGGCACGCTGTCGAAGCCAGTGCAGACGAAGACCGGTGGCACGCTCTGGATCGCGGTGCCGAAAAAGCGCCACGAGCTCGGCGTCGGCCTCGAGTCGAACTCGCTCGACCACGCGATCCTCGCTACGGCAATCGACATCCGCGACCGCAATCCGTCGATGCCGACCATCTTCGTGACGATGGACACGAACCTCCGCATTCGCGCGGATGCGATCGGCGTCACCTCGCAGACCTACGAAAACGTCCGCGTGCGCGACATCGACCTCGAGCAGACGGTGCTCGACCTCACCGTTTCGACCGCCCAAATCGACGCGTTTTTCCGTGACGGCCAACTTGCGATCGAGGATGAGACGCTCTACCCGAACGTCGGCGTCCTGCTCCGCAGCGAACAATCGCGCAATCACACCGCGCTCGGCCGCTACGATGGCGTTCGCAAATGCATCCGCGCGCTGCGCGTCCCGCGAGAAGGCGTGATGGGCGTCCGTCCGCGCAACAAGGAGCAGAGCATCGCGCTCGACCTCCTCCTCGACGACGAGGTCGCGCTCGTCTCGCTCTTCGGCAAGGCCGGCACTGGCAAGACCTTGCTCGCGCTGGCCGCTGGCATCCAGCGCACGACGGTGGACCGCACCTACACCCGCATGCTCGTCAGCCGGCCCATCATGCCGCTCGGTCGCGACATCGGGCACCTTCCCGGCACGGTCGAGGAGAAGCTGAACCCTTGGATGCAGCCCATCTTCGACAACCTCGAACAGCTGTTTACGCACGGGAAAGGCGAACGCGACGGCGTTCGATCCTACTCGGCCCTGATCGACAGCGGTCTCATCCAGATTGAGCCCCTGACCTACATCCGCGGGCGCAGCTTGCCGCGCCAATACCTGATCGTCGACGAGGCCCAGAACCTGACGCCGCACGAGGTAAAGACGATCATCACGCGCTCCGGCGAAGGCACGAAAGTCGTGCTCACCGGGGATCCGCAACAGATCGACCACCCTTACGTCGACCACGCATCGAACGGCCTTACGGTCGTGGCGCAGCGGTTCCGCAACGAACGCCTCGCCGGGCACGTCGGCCTGAGCAAAGGCGAGCGCAGTGAACTCGCTGAACTCGCGACGAACTTACTCTAGGTCGAACCGCCACATGGCACGCCCCGCGCTCGAGGTCCCGGCGTGGGAACCAGCCGTAACCACGGAGCTCGAACGAGCACAGCGGAGCATTCTGCTGATCGGTCGCGCGACACCAGTTAACCTCGCCACGGAGCTCGCTCGGCTCGAAGAGGCGTTTGCGCGCGATGACGCATGCGCGCCAAGGTTCGAGTACGACCGCGCCCCGCGAAGCTCGCTCGAGGGTGAGCTCCACGCACTCGCCGACCAACTCGACTCCTTCGGTGAAACCCTCGCTTTGGCTTACGCAGGCAGGGCCCGTGAACTCGCACTCGAACAGGCCTTGTGCACCTCCGTTGGACGCCCCGAATTTTGGATGAACGCCCGCGCACGCTTCACGAAGACCGGCAGTTTTGCGGCGCGCGCGGATGCTCTGGCCGAAGGCTGGCTCGCGGAGTCGATTGGCGACGAGGACGACACTGTCGGACCGACTACGGGGATCCTGAGTGACGATGCAAACGACCCGCGAAGCCTTCTTCTACGGATGCGCAGCGCGGTGGGGGCTGAACGCTTGCCATTTCGCGTAGCGGTGAGTGACCGACTCGCGGCCCTCGCAGCCACGGGCGACGGGGTCATTCTCGTGGGGAGCGGTCGCTGGCTCGAACCCAACACCATCGAGCGCACCGTTATTCACGAGGTTTTTGGACACGCACTCCCCCGCGCCCTTTCGAGAAGCCGCGCGCTCGGGCTCTTTCGAATCGGCTCCGCCGGAGGCTCCGACGACCAGGAAGGACGGGCTATCCGCATCGAAGAGCGGGGCGGCCTCCTCGGCCCGGGACGACGACGCGAGCTCGCACGGCGCCACCTCGCTTGCCGCTCCGTCGAGGGGCAACGCGACTTCGTCACGACCGTGAACTCGCTGCTCATGCTCGACACGCCGCTCCGCATCGCCTTGCGGATCGCCGCGCGTGCGCATCGCGGTGGAGGCCTCGGCCGAGAAGCCGTCTACTTGCCGAGCTACCTCCGCGTAACCGACGCGCTCGAAGCCTGCCCGTCACTCGACGAGGTCCTCGCTCACGGACGCGTCGCGGTGACGCAGGCCCCACTCGCGCGGCTCTGGGTCGGCGTGCCAGCGTCCGCGTAAGGTCCATTGGTGGTACACTCAGGGAGGTCCTTCCTCAACGCTCCTTCACGGCGACCACCTATGCGAACCCACACTTCAATCCTACTCTGCGCAACTGTCGCCCTTCCCCTCGCGTTCGCCGCAGCGTGCGGCTCGGAAGGGAAGAGCGCGCTGTCGTCGACGAGCGGGGGAGGCACGACGACGTTGAGCGGCACAGGTGGCCTCGACATCGGTACGACCGGCAACGGCGGAAGCGGCGGCGGCCTCGATGAGAACACGGCGTGCGCGAAGCAGGAGGCGACCGCGACGCTGAAGATTGCGCCCGTCGACATCATCTTCGTCATCGACAACTCCGGCAGCATGACCGAGTCCATCGGCGGCGTTCAGAAGAACATCAACGAGAGCTTTGCAAAAATCATCGAGGCCAGCGGCATCGATTACCGTGTGATCATGCTGGCCCGCCACGGCAAGCACACCTCTAACCAATCCATATGCATCGAAGCGCCGCTATCCGGCATCGCGCAGGGAGGTTGCGGCACGCCGCCGCAGGCACCCGTCAACAACCCGCCGAAGTTCTTCCACTACAGCCAGGAGATCGGCAGCCACGACGGGCTCTGCCAAATGTTGCGGACGTACACCCTGCCTGACGAGCACAACCTTGCGCCGAACGGCTGGAAAGCATGGCTCCGCCCCGACGCGTTCAAGCTGGTCGTCGTCGTCACCGACGACAGCGTTTCCTGCTCGCTGAACGGAACGAACTACACGGACGGCAGCACGAGCCTCTCGAAGGCGGACGCCGTAGCGAAGACGTTCGACGCCGACCTGCTCGCGCTCGATCCGGCTCAGTTCGGCACCGCGATGAAGCGCAACTACCGGCTCTACAGCATCGTCGCCCTCGCCGACAAAGATCCCAAGAACCCCGCGACACCCTGGCCGCCGACCGACCCGCTCATCGTGCAGAAGTGCGGCTCGAACCCGAATCCGGGACTCGGCTACCAGGCACTCAGCATCTTGACCGAGGGCCTTCGCTTTCCGTTGTGCTCGCTGAACAACTACAACTCGATCTTCCAAGAGCTCGCGAAGGGCGTGATCTCAGGCGCCGGCTTGAGCTGCAATTTCCCAATCCCGGCCCCGCCGCCCGGCGAGCAGATCGACCGTGACACCATCGTCGTGGCGTTCACGGCCGGCGATGGCTCCGGCACGCAAAACTTCACCCAAGTGATGTCCGAAGCCGAGTGCGCCCCAGGAAAATTTTTCCTGGCGGCCGATCAAATTCAACTCTGCAAGGACACCTGCGACACCGTCGGCAAGGACAAAGACGGGAAGATCAAGGTCCTCTTCGGCTGCATCGGCATCAGCAACTAGCTTCACGCGCCAGCTTCGCGAGCGAGGAGCGAGGTCAGCGTGAGCGCTGCTACGTAGCCGAGTAAGGCTCCGGTCGCGAGGCGTGAGGAATGCCACACGGGATGGACACCGGCATCTTGCAGGAGGACATCCAGCGCGGTCAGGAACACCGCCACACCGAGCGCGATTCGACCGCGGCGAAGCTCGACTCGTGGCCACGCGAACAAGGCACCGACTGCGGCACCAGCGAAGATGCCGGCGCATCGACTGCAAACGGGCATCGCCACGCCGAGCAGCAGCAGCGTGCGTTCGGGACGACGGTGGCAGACGAGCGCGAACGGCAGACCGAGCCAATCGCCGACGGCACCGAGTGGCACGCTCGCGCACACGAGCGGCAAGAGCCACGGTGAGAGTCCGACGAGCACGAGCGATGCGCGGGCGAAGACGTGCGCGCGATTGCGTGTCGACTGGGGCGAACGTAGCGGCGGCAGCTCGCCGGCAGGCGTGGTCATCGGTCCTTGGGAGACGAGTCTTTTCCGAGCCGCTGCATCACCTGCTTCAGATCGTCCCAAACGTCGCGCTTCTTGTCGGGCGAGCGCAAGAGGTACGCCGGATGGAACGTGGGCATCAGCGGCACGCGCCCTTTGAAGAGGCGCCAGGTGCCGCGCAAGCGGGTGATCGGCGTCGTTGAGCCCGTTAGCGCCTGGACCGCCGTGGCACCGAGGCCCACCAGCGCACTCGGATCGAGCAGCTCGAGCTGACGGTCGAAGAACGGGCGGCACGCGGCCATCTCTCCCGCGTCGGGCTTGCGGTCTTTCGTTGGGTCGGCGGGCTCGAAGGACCGGCACTTGACAACCGTCATGATGTAGGCATCGTCGCGGCCACAGCCCATCGCCCCGATCATTTTGTCGAGCAACTCACCCGCTGGCCCGACGAACGGCTCGCCCTGCAGCTCGTCCTCTCGCGTGGGACCTTCACCGACGAACACGAGCTCCGCGTCCGGATTGCCGCGCGCAAAAACCGTGCGCGTCCGCGTTGCATGAAGTGGGCAGCGCGTGCACGAAGCGACCTCGTCGGAGAGCACCTGAAGCTGGCGGCGACGCTCCTCACTCGAGAGCACGCGACGAGGCGGCGCCGAAGCACCCACGCGCGGCGTCGCTGCGAGAGCTTCGATAGGCGGCGGCCGGGTGGTACCGGATGAAGGCGCTGGCGCGGGAGCGACGGGTACAAGGAGGGGCGCCGACTCCACGGGTGCGCGCGTTCGCGGCGTGGCCTTCGCAGCAACCGACGGCAGGCGGCCGGGCAATTGCTCGACGCCGCTGTCGGCCAGCGCTTCGAGATGAGCGCGAGCGGCGCGGACGAGATCAAGAAGCTCGCGTCGCGTTTCCATTTGAGTCGTCGGCGCGAGAGGGCTCAGTGGGCGTCGTTGACGACGAGCCAGCGCTCGGCCTCGAGTGCCGCCATGCAACCTGTGCCAGCCGCGGTAATGGCTTGGCGATAAACCCAATCCTGAACGTCACCCGCGGCGAACACGCCGGCGACACTGGTCGACGTCGTTCCAGGCTCGACCTTGACGTAGCCGTTCGGGTGAAGCTCCACTTGGTCCTTCACGATATCGGTCAGCGGGGTATGGCCGATCGCTACGAAGAGTCCTTCGGTCGCGTGGCGAACGACCTCGCCGGTCTTGAGGTTTTTCACGGCGACTCCGGTCACTTTGTTCGCGGTGACATCAAAGACATCGACGATCTCCGAGGAGAACAAGACCTTGATCTTCGGGTTCGCAAACACGCGAGCTTGCATCGTCTTGCTCGCGCGGAACTCGTCTCGCCTGTGAACGAGCAACACCTCGGGGCACAAGCCGGCAAGGTAGCTCGCCTCCTCCATCGCCGTGTCCCCGCCGCCGACGACCGTGACGTTCTTGCCTTTGAAGAGCGGTCCGTCGCAGACAGCGCACGCCGAAACGCCCCGGTTTTTGAGCTTTTCCTCGTTCTCGAGGCCAATGTAGTTCGCGCGCGCGCCGGTCGAGAGGATGACGGTCTTCGCGAGGTAGAGCTCACCTTCCGACCACACCTTGAAAGGCCGCGACGAGAAGTCGACCTTCTCGACATCCTGCGTGATGAGCTCGCAGCCTTGGTGCTCGGCCTGACCGCGGAAGCGCCCCATGAGCTCAGGCCCCGTGATGCCTTCGACGAACCCGGGATAATTCTCGACCTCGGTCGTGAACATCAGCTGACCACCAGGAATGAGGCCGCCGGCGTTGAACCCTTCGAAACAGAGCGGCTTCAAGTTCGCGCGCGCTGCGTAAATAGCCGCGGTGAGCCCAGCCGGGCCCGAGCCGATGATGATCACGTTACGAACTGCTGGGTCGCTCATGGGGCCCGGGTGTACCTCCGTTGCCTCTGCGCGTCGAGGGCCCGAGACCCGCAGCCAGGGCGGTGCCTCGCGAACGAGCCATCGTGTGGTCACGCGCGCACGCCTTCGTCGAGGGGGTCGCGATCATCGTGTCCCCGCCCGACGGGTGCTGTTAAGCCTGGTCGCGCCGTGTATCAGGCCTTCTTTCGCCACGTGCTCTCACGAATTCCGGCTGAGGCCGCGCACACGCTCGCGTTCGGCGGCCTGCGCGCCGCGATGGCGGTCCCCGGAGTGATGGCACTGTGCCGACGCGCCCTCGCGCCACGCGCCCCAAGCCTGATTGTGCGCGCACTCGGGCTCGAGTTTCCAGGGCCCCTCGGACTCGCCGCGGGCTTTGACAAAGACGCGCTCGCACCCGATGCCCTCGGCGCGCTCGGCTTCGGATTTGTCGAGATCGGCACCGTCACCGCCGAGCCACAAACAGGCAACCCAAAGCCGCGACTCTTCCGACTGCCGGCGGATCGCGCACTCGTCAATCGCTTGGGTTTCAACAATCGCGGAGCGGCAGCGGCGGCGGCGCGTCTCGCGAAACGGCGGGGCCCGACGATCGTCGGCGTCAACCTCGGAAAGACCAAGCTCGCACCCGACGGCGAGGCCGCGCAGGACTATGCGGCGAGCGCGCGCATGCTCGGTCCATTCGCGGATTATTGCGTCGTCAACGTGAGCTCGCCCAATACGCCGGGCCTTCGCGATCTGCAGCGTACCGAGGCTCTGCGCCCAATTTTGTCGAAGGTTCGTGACGCGCTCGAGCGGAGCGCCCCCGGAAAATGCGTGCCACTGCTCGTCAAAGTGGCCCCCGATCTCGCGGACGATGACCTCGATGAACTGGCCGCCCTCGCCCTCGAGCTCGGCCTCGATGGCATCGTCGCCACCAACACCACAATCCTCCGTGAGCCGCTCGTGAGCGCCGCGGCGGAGGTCGAACGAATGGGTGCCGGCGGGCTCAGCGGTCGCCCCGTGAAAACGCGCGCACTCGAGGTTCTCAGACGCCTCGCGCGCAAGGTGGACGGCCGGCTCATCCTCGTTGCAGCGGGCGGGATCGAAACCGCCGAAGACGCGCTCGCTCGCCTCGACGCAGGTGCGACGTTGCTCCAGGCCTACACGGCATTCGTCTACGAAGGCCCGCTCTTTGCGGCGAAGCTCCACCGCGATCTTGCGTCGCTCATCGAGGCGCGGAGTCCGCCTACGGCTCCCGCATCCAAAGCGGCGCCCCGCCTCGCGCGCTGAGCGGCTAGTCTGCCGCGATGGACGCCCGTCTCATCACGATTGGACCGAGTCACTACTGCGAAAAAGCGCGTTGGGCACTCGACCGCGCTGGCATCGCGTTCACCGAAGAACCTCACGCGCCGCTCGTCCACTGGCTCTACACCTACGCCGCGACCGGAACGCGGACGGTACCGGCGCTCGTAACCGACAACGAGCGAATCACCGACTCGACCGACATCCTTCATTTTGCCGACCGGGCCCTGGCGCCCGACGCCCGCCTTTTCCCAACGGAGGAGCCGCTCGCGAGCGAGGTAGGCGTGCTCGAAGCGCGCTTCGATGACGAGCTCGGCCCAGTCGCGCGGCGCTTGGCCTATTGCTACATCACCCGCGACCGGGAGCTCTTCCTCACACTATTCGCAGGGAGCTTGCCGCCCGTCGAACGTGCACTCGTCACGCGAGTAGAACGCGTTCTACGGGCGCTGCTCGCCAAAGCCTTCAAGGTCTCGCCACACGCCGCCGCACGCATGCGCGAGAAACTCAGCGCCCTCTTCGGCGAGATGTCGGAGCGCCTCGAAGACGGACGCGCCTACCTCACGGGGCCACGTTTTACCGCCGCGGATCTCACGTTCATCTCGCTCGCGACGCCCGCAATCCTGATCGGACAGCCCGCGGAGAACATCGCTCGACTCCCCGCGGACTATCGCGAAACCGTGAAGGAGCTCCGCGAGACGCGCGCGGGCCGATGGGCCCTCGACGTGTACGCGCGAGAACGCACTCAGAAGTGAGCCGTAACGCCGAGCGCGACTTCGTCCAGATCGCCGGTTTGGCGGCCGCCATTGATCACCTGCGGCGTACGAAAGTTCGCCGTCGCGTCGCCAGCGAGGCCATGCACGGCGCCCTTGCCATGGTTGTCTTGCGCGGCGAAGAACGTGTGCGAGTAGCCGGCCGATACGTCGAGCATCGCGATACGAACGGTGGCGCCCGCGGACACGCCGAACTTCATCGCTTGCTGAAAATCGAGGCTCACGTACGCGTCATCGACGCCCTTTGACTCGAAGAACCCACCGGCTCGAAGTGCGATCAGATCGGGGATCAGGACAAACTCCCCGCCAACCCGCATGCCGATGATGTCTCGCCATCGGCGCGGGACGTCGGCATTGGCCGGAACGTAGCCCGGCGTACCGTTGATGCGCGTGGCTTCATTCATCCGAACCTGAATGCTCTGGACCGCCGAGTTTTGCGAGTAGGTGAGGTCCGCTTCGAGGTCGAAAAGATCCTCGCTCATCGCGTCTCGTGCCGCCCCTTGGTGCTTCGCGAGCCAGCGTTGCCCGGCGCTCGGCGTTTCGTAACGCGGCTTGTGGTAGCGAAAGCCAAGGCGCGCCTCCATCGGGATTTGAAGCTTGAAGGTGCCCGCGTTCTTCACGTCGGTGATGTTCGCGGGATCGCGAATGGCGTCCTCGTTGACGCGACCTTGCGTGTAGTAATTCGATTGGGCGTAGAGATCGATGCTCGAGCGAATCGCGTCGGAGTAGCGGAACGTACCGGCGATGTCGATGCGCTTGCTCGGCGAGAAAAGCGCGCTCAGCACGACACCTGGGACGAACCCGTCGAAGCCGGAAAGCTTCGCTTTGATGTCGGTGCTAAAGTCATCGGAGGGCGACGAGACCGCCGGGGCCATGTTTGAAAATCCGAAGTTCGCGATGCCCCAAACGAAGCCCGCGCCGATGGAGAGCTTGCTCGTGACGGCGAAGGCTGCCGAGAGCGTCGGGTAAGCGAGCGTCGCGTCGTCTTCCAACATGAGGTAGCGCGTGGCGGCGGGGTGCGGCGCGACGATGCCGAACTTGTTCGCATAAGAAACGACGTCGGGCCACGCAGCCTTGCCAGTTTTGTGTGGGCCGACGACGGCAAGTCCGACCGCAAAACGCCGACCGATTCGGAACGTGGCGCCGAGCTGGGGATTCGGAAATGGCGCAATTTCGGCGCAAACCGGATCCGTTGGCGCGTTGAGCCCGCCGCCCGGTGAGAGCGGCTGCCCATCCGCACCAAGGCGTTCGAAACACTGCCTCCGAACCATCAAGTGGCTGCCGACGTGCACGCCATTTGGGTTGCGAACCATCGCCGCGGGATTGAAGAAGGCGGCGAGCGGATCATCCGCGCGAGCGACCCACGCCCCGCCGCGGCCCATCTGAGCGACTCCGGCTGCGGGGGTATCGAATCCGTCCGCGCGAGCATCGACGGCGAGGCCCGACACGAAGAGCGCGAGTGCGGGTGCGAGGACTGATTTCGTTATTTTCGCCATAGGAACCTTCTCGTGTCGGGTCACTTTGCAGGCGACGCTTTGAGCGCGGCGCGACCTTGCTTCTCGTACACCTTGAACACGACACGTGAACAACCGTGGCGAGCCACGAGCGCGTCTTTGTTGCGCTGTAGCGTGCCGCGAAATTTTTCGTACGTGAGTTTCTCGACGGGCTCACCAAGCTGCGTCTTCATGTCGAGGAACTCTTCGTAGACGCGACGCCAATCGGTCTCTTCGTCGTCGAGACCGGTGGCCCGAGGGGTCTCGACACGGGCCCCAGCCGCGACCTGCCCGAGCTTGCTGCGCTTCGTGGCGTCGTCGGTGACGGCGGTTGGTTCATCGAATACCCGGACCGATTCGCTGCTTGTCTGGTCGACATTCGGCTCGTCCGCGAACTCGCTGCCGCGGTCCATCACGCGGGTCTCTTCATCGAAAATCTTCGGCGCAGCATCCGCTGCCAGCGGTGCCGCCCGCGGTTTCGGCACGGTTCGCTCCTCAGCGGTTTGCGGGGCCTTCGCCGCGCGCACCGGCAGCGGAGCCTTCACCGGCGTCGGCACGGAGCCGCCGCGTATGGCGAAAGCGCTCATCGTCGGCTCGGTCGGCAACGGGCCGAGAACCTCATTCAAGTCGGCCGGTCCGCGATCGACGCCGGCCGTCGAGGCGACCTTGTCGAGCGCGTCATTGACGAGCGCGGCGAGTTCTTTGTAAGGCCCGCGGTAGGTGGACGGCTTCAGCACATCGAGCGCATTGCCCTTGTTGGCGAGCTCGGCCAAGCCGCGCTTGAAGCCCGCCAGCGGGGACGCGTGCTCAACGCCGGTGAGCAGGAAGCCAACCGCCGCGGCTGCGAGCGCGAGGCCTGCGAGTAGCAGCAGTGGAACGCCGCGCTTTTCCTCGTCGGTCGCACGCGAGTAGAAGTCCGAAGGCGTGCCGATGCGTTCGTATTGGTGCATCACCGCGAAGCCCGCGCCAAGGTCCCACGCTTCGCCTGGAATGCGCGTGAAGACAGCTCGCACGTCGTAGCCGGACTCACGCCTGACGAGGGTCGGCTTGCTGCGGCCCTGCTCCTGGTAGCCGTCTTCGGGGCCAAACTTCGCAAGCAGTGCGAAGTCCTCGGCCGCGAGGCGCACGAGATGCGTCTCGGAGGACGGAGGCGTGGCCTTGACGAGCGATTTTGCAGCGGCGTAAAACACGACAGCGGCGCCGGTATGCTCAACGACATCACGGGCGAGCGCGTCGTCGACCTTCTTGCCGGCGACGATCGCTCCAACCGGAGCCGCGCCCGCCTCGGTCTCGACGGGCCGCGCGACGATCCGCCAGAGTTCGTCACCCATCAGCCACGTGTCATCGCGGATGTAACCGTGAAGCGCGTCGGCGACGACGGGGTAGCCGCCCAGCTCGAAACCCTCGGTAGCCATCGGCTTCTCGAAGTTGTCGCTCGCGACGACGCGGCCGTGCACGTCAATCGCCCACAGGGCGTCGAACGTGACGAAGTCCTGGGCAAGCTCGCGGTACTTGCGGAGCGCGACGGTGGCCTTGTCCCGGACCGGCGAATCGACAGACTTCACGGTCTCGGCGGTCTGCGCTTTGCGTAACGCATCGCCGATGTCGGGATTCACCGCGAGCGGCGCTAGCGCATTCGCGCGGCGAGCAGCGTCATCCTTCATGTAGAGCGAAACGGCCACGGAGGTCGCGTTCAGCAACCGGGCCGAAGCACGCTCCGAGTTGGAGTTCGTCACGCCAACGGCAACGTACGAAAGAAAGAGCGCGCCTGCCACGGCGACGCCAACCACCAGGTACCAGAATCGAGAGAAGACCACGGTGCCTCCTACTTGCTCTCTTCGGCGGATTTTTGCGACTCGGAGACCACGAGAGGCTCGCGGATCTCCTGCTCCTCATTGCCGGGTTTCACTTCGATCGCGAGCCCTTTGCCGACGGGTTTCCCCATGAAGAACGCTTGCAACTCATAGGCGCCTGGCTCGATGTCGCGGATGACGTATTCGCCATTCATGCGCGGGTAAGCGGTCTGCACGACGCGAGGCTCGACCACGACCCACGTCCGCACGCTCGGCGCCAATTGATCGTGGATTTCGTAGACGCCAGGCTTCGGAGCTTTCCAGCTGCGACTGCCTCCGACCTTCGTCTCCTCGGGTCCAAGGCCACCCTGGCCGATGTCGAAAAGCTTGTGCGGGAAGGGGTCGTGGTTGATAAATTGGAGCGTCTGCCCGTCGGCGACGACCAGGGTCACCGGGGTCGTTCGTCCGCCACTTACGCCAACAATCGCCGGGGTCGTGCGGGCCGTCGCGGTCCCCGACTTCGTCAACACGGCGAGGCACAACTCGCGCGGGAGGTAGCCCGTGGGTCGTTGCTGCTTGCCAGCCGACGTCGAGCGCGCCCGGAACGTGTAGCGATGATTCTTCGCGTCGTTCGCCTCGGCCCAGACCGGATTGATCAAGGTGTCTCCACCTTGGACTTTGCCCTTGATGGCGACCGTCTTCTCCGCGGCAAGCGCGCCGTCCGCGAGGAGTCCTTCGGCAAGGAGCATCGAGCCGAGCAGGAGGGCAAGCGTGACGCCCTTTGCGTTTCCGTGTGGGATGCGCGCGGTCATTCGGTGCCGCAAGGTAGCGGAACTGCGGGGCAGAAGAAAGCGCGGTGGGGGGCGCGTCGAAGCGGCCCGATTCGTCGTGCAAAACGCGAAAGACGGGGTAAGCTTCGAGTGTTCCCTCTTCCGCTCTCCGTCAGACGACGATTAATGAACCCCCTGTAAGGTTGAACCCGGGATGCGAGCGCCTGCCGTGGTGTGCAGCTTGGAATTTTCTCCAAGAAGCCTAAAGCGGCACCAAGCGTCCCACCTAGCGATCGCTAGGGGTTCAGATCTTTCGCCAACGACCGCGGTGGTCAGGAACGGATGGGGCCGACTTGCTCGGCCCCTTTTTTTTGCGTGTTGACGGGTAGACCGTGGCGCAGGTGCGACTCAGATGGATCGCTCGTTAACCACTCCGTTGCGTTTCATTTCAGGTCCGTAGGCGCCTCGCAATGCCTGGCACGGAGTATGCTGACGCGGCGAGCATGAAACCGCTCCTGCTCGTCTCGTTGGTCGCCGCCCTTTTTCCTGCCTGTGTCGGCTCCTCCATCGAGAGCGCGACCGACGACGTGACTGAGTCCGGCTGCGAAGCGCGCTTCCATTGGCTGCAGAAGGACGCGTACCGCTCGACCGCCGGGCGAAGTTTCGACTTCTGGCCCGCGCATACGACGACGCAGCTCGAGGTGGTTTGCGACGGAGACATCGTCGCCACGCGCTCGATGGCGAACCACGGCACGGACGTCGGCGCCGTCGATGCGAACGGTGACGTCATCCTCGTCGAGACGAAAGTGGTGAGCGGCGTCGCCGGCTCCCGCGCCGAATTGCTCGCGCTCGTCGAGTCGTTCGCGGAATGCGAATGCGACGGCGCGACGACCTTCTTCAGCCTCGACGCGGGTGATGGGAAAGCCGCGCGCGACCTGATGAACGAGCTCGTCGTCTACTTGGAAAAGAATGTCGATTGCCCAGACGGCGTAGCGGAGCTCGTGGCGCTTCTCAAGGAAGGCGACGTCGAGAGCGCGCTCGTGGCCCTCCCGAACTGCACCTGGAAGAACGGCACGAGCCTGATCGAGGGGTTGGACGCCGCAATCGCGCACATCGCGGAGACGTCGAAGCAGCAGCTCGCCGACTACCACGTGTGCAACAACGACGCGCAGCTTCAGGCGGAACTGTTCACGACGTTTGCAACCACGGGGAAGGTTCACGCGTGCGACGCGACGAGCGCCCTTTGCCACGGCCCCGCGTGGTTCTACACGCCCTGACATTCGACGCACCCTCCGACGTTAGGTCACCGGGACCGCCGAAGGATCCAGCGCTTCGAGCATTCGCTCGACGATCCCACCGAACGCGCCGTTCGAGAGGAGCGCAATCGTGTCCCCCGGACGGGCTTCGCGGGCGACGTGACGGACGATGGCGTCGACCGACTCGGGCACCAAAGCGGTGACACCACGGGCCGCGAGGTCAGAGGCGAGCCGACCGAGGTCGAGCGCTTCGCCCACCGCGATGTCGCGCCCAAGCGGAGCTATCACCACGTCCGTCGCGGAGTCGAACGCCTCGACGTACGCTTGTTGATGAAGCGCGCGGCAGGCAGTCGCACTGCGCGGTTCGTAGACGGCAAAGAGCCGCCCATGGGGATGGCGCTGCCGCAGACCCGCGAGCGTCTCGCGCAGCGCCGTCGGATGGTGTGCAAAATCGTCGTAGACGCGGATCCCGTTGGGCTCGCCGCGGAGCTCTTGGCGCCGAGCTACGCCTTCGAATCGAGTGAGGGCCGACAAAGCGGTCGACACCGGCACGCCGTAACCTTGGCAAGCAGCAGCGAGGGCCGCGGCGGCATTCGCTAAGTTGTGACGCCCTGAAAGCCGCAGCGCGCTGCGAGGCGCGGCCGTCCCACCGACGTAGAGGTCGAAGGCCTGCCCACTCGCATCGCACTCGGCTGGGGCAATCAGCCAGTGGGGCGGCTGCCCGTGGTAGTCGTCCCCTTCGACGGCGTACCAAGCGATCTCGGCGCGAGCCGAAGCCAAGACGACCTCGACCACGCGCGCATCGCCGCAGTACGCGACGATCAAGCCGGACTCGGGCACGCGCTCGATGAAGCCCCGAAAGGCAGCGAGGTACGACGCTTCGTCGGGATAGATGTCGATGTGGTCGTGCTCGATCGAGGTCACGATCGCGACCTCCGGTCGGTAGTGCCAGAACTTCGGCGTCTTCTCGAAGAATGCGGTGTCGTATTCGTCCCCTTCGATCACGAAAGCCGGCTGTCGCAAGGTGTCGCTCTTTCGCCCATCGGCGAGCGGCAAGCGCTTCACACCGAAGCCGGAAGGCAGCTGAAAGCTCGTCGTGAAATTTTTCGGCAGCCCGCCGACGAGAAATCCGGGTTCCTTTCCAGCAGCCGACAGCAACCACGCCGCAAGCGACGTCGTGGTCGTCTTGCCGTGCGTGCCTGCGACGACGAGTGGCGAGGTCCCGTCGAAGATGTGGTCCGAGAGCGCGTGGCACATCGAGCGCACGTTCATGCCACCATCGATCGCTGCACGAGCCTCTGGGTTGTCTTTTCGACAGACGTTGCCCACGACGACGAGGTCGGGCTTCGGCTCGAGGTTGGCGGCATGGTAACCGAGCATCGTCTCGATGCCCCAACGCTCGAGCGCCGGTCCCATCGGCGCATGAAACGAAACATCGGACCCGGTGACGCGGTGCCCGGCCGCGCGAAAGAGTCCCGCCACCGAGCCCATTCCGGTTCCAGCGACCCCGATGAAATGCACGTGCATGGGGTCGCCTTCTAGCACCGACAGGCGGAGCAGGCCGAGCGGGCCGCCGCTCGCCTTTGAAAAAGAGCGCAGCAAACCGGAGGGCGCTCGGGCCGGAGCGACGCGTCAGGCGGCTGAGTCAAACCTCCTTAACGTAGAGCGCCGCGGAAGCTCGAAAACTTCCACGGCGCTGTGCCACTCGAATCGAGCGGTCGCAGAACTCGGCATCGTGAACGCGACCGGCCGAGCCGTGAGCTCAGGGGTAAACGTAACGAACGATCACCACGCCAGAGCCACCCGCTGCGCCGTTGTTCGAGTTGTTCTCGCCGCCGCCGCCAGAGCCGGTGTTCGGCGCCCCCGCGGTGGCTCGAACCCCTCCGGCACCGCCGTGACCAGCGCCACCTTGGCCGCCGATGGCAACGACCGACCCGCACTCATTGCCGCCGCCGCCGCCAGCGGCGAAGTACATCTCGACACCCGAGATGGTGAACTTCATCCCGTCACCGCCGATGCCGCCCATCTCGTTGCCGGCTTGGGAAGCGCCACCCGCCTTTCCCGCGCCGCCGCCGCCCGACCCGCCGGAGCAGCTGCCGCCCATGCCCGTGCCGCCAGCGTTGCCGTAGGCCATCCCACCTAGGCCCGGGGTCGCGGCTCCACCGGGGTTATCGGTGTCGCGAGCAGCTCCGCCGCCGGAACCGCCAGCCGTGCCTGGATCGTGAAGGATCCCGCCGGCGCCACCCCCGTATCCGAGCATCGTCAAGAAAGAGGAGTCTTTGCCGCTGTAGCTCGAATTGTAGCCGACGCTTTCAAGTCCACCGGCCCCAACCGTGACCATTTTCTTGCCCGCGGCGATGGCAAGGGCCGCGTTGTACACGACACCGCCAGCGCCACCGCCGCCGCCATGCCCGCCGCCGCCGCCACCGCCGCCGATGACGAGAACTTCCGCAGTTCGGTCCGTCGCACAGGACAAAAAGCCCGAGAGCTTGAACGTGTGGATGGCGAAGCCGGGCGCCGTGTCGAGGTCCAAGGAACCGCCCGTGCAGGCGTCGCCGGCCTTGACGCAATCGTTGCCGGATGCGGTGTATCCGGCGTCACACGTGCTGCATGCAACGCCTGTATAGCCGATGGCACACTCGCACGAACCCACGGCAACGAAGTCCCCGTTGGCGCACGTGTACGGCACCGTGCCGGAATAATGTGCAGCGTCGCACGCGAGGTCACCCATGCCACCCGGGACCTGCATTTTTGTGGCGCCATCGAGCGCGAAGGAGCAATCGCCACCGCCGCCCGCGCCGCCCGCGCCGCCCGCGCCGCCCGAGCCGCCAGAGCCGCCCGCGCCGCCGGAGCCATTGCTCCCACTGGCGCCGCCTGTGCCCGTCGAGCTTGATGCGCTGCTCGAGCTCGTTACAGCAGTTGACCCTGAGGCGCCGGCGGTCGCGGCGGTGGTGCCGGGGTCGACGACGGTGTTGCACCCGTAAGCGACTGGGGCACAGGCTGCGACCAAAATAAGGCTCGTTGATTTTGAAAACATGGCGCCAACTACCTTATTTGATTAGTTAAGTCAAAAACGCGAGCGACTAAACAGAGTGAGCCTAGAGAACAGCTTACGGACAAGGGCGGATGGACCGCGGCTCGGTGCCTAGAGCTTCTCGGCGATGATACGAAGCTCAGCATTCACGAACGATTCAGCTGCGAAAAAGGCCGCGCAACGCATCGACGACGGCGCCCGGTAACGCCGCGGGCAGGCTTGGGTGCTCGCGCCGTCCCCGAGCGAGCGCGATGAGGATTTCGGACGCGGTAGAGACGACGCGCACGAGCCCGCGCGCCTCGAGCGCCCGCGCGAGGTCGAGCTGATGGTCATCGATGACACCCTCGTCCGCGCCTGACCGACGTGGAACGACGACCACATTCCCGCAGTGGCGCAACGCATCGCGTACGCTCCCGCTGCCGCCATGGCACACGACGAGGTCGGCCGCGCGCATATGGGCAAGCAGCTCCTCGCGCGGGAGGAACGCCACGGCGCCGGGCATCGCCGGCAGTGGCCCACGCCCGGCTTGAAAGACGAGCCCAAGCTCGGGACGCGCCGCGAGAACGTCCGCTATCAATGCCGAAAAACGGGCGAACGTACCCGTCGTGCCGATCGTGGCGACGAGCTTCACAAGAGTGGCCCGACGCAGCGCGCCCGCGGATTGACCGAAGCAAGCTCGTCCCACTGGACGAAAAACGCATCGGCGAGCCGCGCCATCAAGCGCCCGGTGAGCGAGAGCCGCGTCACCGAGGACACGGGTTCGACATAGACCGTAGGGACACCGAAGAGCTTGCCGGCAAGGGCAGCCGGGACGGCGGGACTCGCTCCACACGTGAGGATCGCGTCGGGACGTTCGCGGGCGACGAGCCGGACAAACTCGACGAGGTTGACGAGTTGCCGCCAATCACGCTCGGCGTGCGTGACCAAGTGACGCGGCTCGCCAGGCGGTAAAAGGGGGGAGTCATCGTTCAAAACCCACACTCTGCGCCAGTCGGCGGGGAAGGCTTCCGCGAGCACCATCAAGTCCGCGAGGTGTCCCCCAGGAGACGACACGAGCATCACTTTGCGGCTCACGAATTGAGCCTTCTTTGGGTCGCTCTTTTCGCTGCGACGACGCTCGCTACGTCTCATCGGAACCCCAAGTATAATCAAATACCTAGCGGCACGCGAGATGTCAGGCGAGCGCGCCTTGACGGAAGGGATCCGTTTTGGTGTGCTCGCGCATGCCTTCACCAATCCCCGAGGCACGTAACCCGCGGGATGATGGAACCTCCCTATGCAACTCGAGTCCGTCTTCAATCCGCTGAACCTCGACCTCGACGCCGCCGACCGATTCGACGTGCGCTCGGCCACCATCGAAGATGGCCTGTCGTCGTTGTTCACCGTTCGCCTCGTCGCGCTGTCCACGAACCCGGCCGTCGACTTCGAATCCGTCATCGGCCGCAACGCGACCTTCTCGATCGCCACGGCGAACCCGGCAAGCGCCGCGTTGCCGTCGCGCTGGAGCGGCCTCATCTCGGAGATAAACCAACTTCGCTCCGAAGACACCGGCCTCTCGACGTACGAGCTGCACCTCGCCCCGCGCCTCTGGCTCCTCACGCGACGCTCGAACTGCCGGGTCTTCCAGCAACTGAGCGATCTCGACATCGCTCAGACGATCCTCGAGGAGTGGGGCATCCGCGTCGAGGTCTGCGTGGCGCAACGTGGCAAGCCGCGCAAGTGCCGCGTTCAATACCAAGAGACCGATCACGCGTTCGTCTCGCGCCTGCTCGAGGCGGCTGGAATCACGTATTTTTTTCGCCGCACCGCCGACGGTTCCGTCCTCGTGCTGTCCGACGCTCCGGAGAGCGGCACGCGGCGCGCACTGCCTCTCGTGCACGTCAACGAACCCTTCGGCGGCGATCGCCTTTGGGCGACCGAGTTCTCGGCCTCACGCCGGGTGCGCTCGGGCAAGCTCACCTTCGCCGACCACGATCACCGTTTGCCGAATCGGCCACTGCTCGCACAAAGCGAGGCGCGCCCCGTCGGAATCGAGAGCGAACTCGAGCAATTTCATTACTCGCCCGGGGCCTTTCGCTTCGGGAGCAAAGGCTCGAACGACACCCCACTCGCCGACGACCGCGGCCGAACGCGCACCGATCCCGACGAGGCGCGACGCATCGCCGACCAAGCTGCAGCGTCGATGGTGGCTCGCACGCGCGACTTCGCGTTCACCTCGAACGCGCTCGACCTCGGAGCGGCCACGGTGCTGAAGGTGGTCGACCACTCGCTCGCAGAGCGCGACGGCGAGCTTTTGATCACCCATGTGACGGTCACCGCAACGCACGACGACGAACCACGCGTGAGGTGCCGAGCGGTCAGCGCCGAAGCCCATTTCGCGCCCGACGCAAAGACGCCGACGCCTGCACTTCACGGCATCCAAATGGCAACCGTCGTTGGTCCCGCGGGGGAGGTTATCCACTGCGATGAATTCGGCCGCGTGCGGGTCCAGTTCCACTGGGACCGCTACGGAAACATGGACGAACTAAGCTCGTGCTGGGTGCCCGTGAACCAAGCGTGGGCAGGTGACGGCCTAGGCTCACTCAATCTCCCGCGTGTCGGACAAGAGGTGATCGTCAGTTTCCTCGGGGGCAATCCAGAGGAGCCGATCATCGTCGGCCGCACGTTCACCAACATGCTTCGGCCGCCCTTCTCACTGCCGGCGAACAAGACGCAGAACGGCTTCAAGAGCGCCTCGGTACCGGCGACGGGCGGCTACAACGAGCTCATGTTCGAGGACATGGCGGGCAGCGAACTTTTGCGACTGCGCGCCGAGAAGGACATGGCGACGCGGGTGAACCACGACCACGCGCTCTCGGTCGGACGAAACCGCAACGCCGTGATCGACGTCGACGACTCGGAGTCCATCGGCGGGAGTCAAAAGAAGAGCGTCGCGGGCAACAAGATCCAGAACGTGCTCGGCCAGCTTCTCTCGACCATCGGCCAAGATCAACTGACGAGCGTGCTCGGAAACTTGCTCAGCATGGCCGGCGGCGATCGCGTTCTCGCGACGACCGGAGCCGCAACGCACGACGCGCTCACGCACCGACTGACGAGCCAGACGGGAACGACGATCACGTGCGGGCAATCGATGATTCACATCGGCCCCGACTCGATCGTGATTCAGTCGCCGAAAGTCCTCCTGAATCCCGGGGAAGACATCGCGGCGAGCGTCGCGCTTGGCGACGGCATTCCTGGAATGGCTTCGTAAGCACGACCCCATGAAACTCCTACGAGCTATCTTTCTCGGAGTGCGTGGTGTCCCAGAAGGCACTTACGAATTCGCCAATACGACAAACGGAAAACCGCACGACGTCATCGTCATCACGGGACCCGAAGCCTCGGGCAAGACGCGTTTTCTCGAAGCGCTGCTCGCGACGAAGGAGGCTGTCGGCGGTTACGGTCCACCGAGTCCCGGGGCCACGTGGCTCACCCCAAACGGGACGCTCGCCAAGGTGGTCTTGTCGTTCGCGCTCTCCGACGAAGAACGCGCGTACGTCGGGACCTCGCAAGCGGTCGTGGACGGCGAAGCCACCTTCATCGGGGATCGCGTGCGCCGTGACGCCGACGAGGGGCTTGTCGCTTTGCTCGCGCGCTACGAGCACGGCCACGCGACGGGCAAAGTCGAGTACTTTCCCGCGTCGCGACGCCTCTCGCCACTCGGTCCCTTCCACGGCACGGGAGAACTCGAGCAACGCATGGTGCGCGCAACCAAAGAGCCCACGAAATATGGGTTCGTCGTGCGTTTTCTGCGCGAGCTACCCTTTCGCGCGGCCGACCGCTCGGCCTTCGCCGCGCTGCTCCAAAGCCTCTCACCGACGTGCCGCTACCTCGAAGGTGAGCCGGCGACCGGCCTTCCGCGTTGCTTCTCGAGCCGAGGCATTGGCCCTGTGTTGGCGAGCGAGCTCTCGGAGACGGAACAGCATGCCGTACTGCTTGCCGCGACGGCCGTGACCATCGGGCTCTCGCACTCGCTCATCTTGCTCGATCGGCCCGAGCTCTCGACGAGCCCCACAGGCGCAGCCGCGTTCGTGAAGGCGCTCGGTGCGCTCGGCGCGGACAACCAAGTGATCCTCGCGTCGGCTGCGACCGAAATTATCGCGGCGGTCCCGCGAGACTGCGTGCTCACGCTCGACGGGGGCGCGAGCGGATGACGACCTACCACACGAACGAAGGAAGCTTCGAGCTGCCGGAAGTAGGCTTCGCGGATCGCACGGTGCACCTCTTCGAAGTGCCGCTCGACGAAGGCGGCGAGCTCGCCTTTATCGTCTGCCGCACCCCGATGCCCGAAGGTAAAAGCCTGCGCGAGGTCGTCTTGGCGCACGTCGCCCACGAGGCCAAACAGCTCGGCGGCTTCAAGATCCTCGCCGAGGAGGAGCGCACTTGGGCGGGCGTGCCGGCACTCGAAGTCGCTTCGCGTTGGCGCAGCGAAGGGGCGGTGGTCTACCAGCGGCAAGCGCATCTAGCAGCAAACGGCCTATGGATCCTGTTCGGACTGAACGCGCCGCTCGAAGCACGCGCAGCCGGTGACGCCATCTTGGACCGCGTGCTTTCGAGCTTCCGCCTGCACGACGGACCCTGAACCGAAAGCGAAGAACACGATGGGTATGTTCGACAATAAACGCGGCAGTTCTCCGAAACCGAAGGCGGCACCGAAGGCGGCGAGCAAACCCGCGCCGAAAGCCGCCCAGCCGAAAGCTGCCCAGCCGAAAGCCGCCAAGTCGAACGGAACTGGCAAATCGTACAGCGCGGCCGTCTGCGGCGATGGCATCACGGTCGCTCACTTTGAAGAGCTGTCTCACGCACAGTGGCAGCAACAGAAGGGCAATGAGAAAAAGACGCTCCAAGATTGGCGCGACGCCGTCGTCGACGCGCTCGGCGACGCAAAAAAAGGAGACTCGACGCTCAAGTACAAGGGCGTGGACAGCATCTCCGCGGACCAAGCGAGCCGCTTTCACAAAGTGGCCGACGCCTTCACCAATGCGAAGACCCAGCAATCGAACTACACGAGCTCCGCTGCGATGGAGAGTCTGCTCGGCGGCAAAGTGAAAGGCCTGCACCAATTCGGCAACGTCGACAGCGCCGGTAAATGGGTGAACTACTACCCGACGTACCGCATGCCGATGTGGATGTACCTGAAGAAGAAGGGGCTCGCGTACGAGGGATTCTGGCAACCCGAAACGACCGCGTCGTTCGTCGACGCAAAGGGAAAGACCGTTTACGTCGACCCAACGGAGATATCCTATCTCGTGTCGAATGCCGGCCCGGTCGGTTCGTTCGTCAAGCTCACGGCGCCGAACGGCAAGAGCACGTACGCGCGGATCCTCGAGCGTGGGACATCAGAAGCCGAAGTCAGCCTCAAAGCTTGGTGGAATCTCGGGTACGCGAACGCGACCCCAAACCA
This sequence comes from Polyangiaceae bacterium, assembly GCA_947475525.1. Classification (GTDB taxonomy): domain Bacteria; phylum Myxococcota_A; class Polyangia; order Polyangiales; family Polyangiaceae; genus SYFR01. The sequence continues at coordinate 55,751 of CANJMI010000008.1, forward strand.
AGCCCCGACCAGCAAGCTTGTGGTCGAGACCTTCGACGGCTCGGGAGCGTTGCCGAAAAAAGGCACCCGCACGGTGTCCGAGTATGGCCTCACCGATGATGAGATCCAGCGAGCCGGCAAGCTCATCGACGACAAGAAAGTGAAGAGCATCACCTCGCGCAAAGACCTCGAAGCGGCCGAGCGGAAGAACGCGCCGCCGCAGCAAGCGCCTGCCACGTCTGCCGGGGGGTCACGGCTCGAGAAAGGGTTTCCGACGATCGGCCTCGGCATGGCGATGCGCCGCGTGGGGTATGCGTCGCCGGATTGCTTGCACGACGGCGGGGGTTACGTGTGCGAAGGAAGCGCGTCGGTGTTCGTCGGTAAATTCCCGTTCGCGCGCATCGGAGACGCGACGAGCGACGGGCTCGAAGTGATCACGGGCGATGACGGCGTGTACGTGGGAGGCTCGCCGACCTCGGCGACGCTGCAATGACGAGTCGCGTCGTCGTGAGTACGCGCGGGCCGCTCGCCGTGGGTTCGGTGTTGTTCCGTGACCTTCGTGGGCAATCCGTTTGCACCGTCGTCGCAAAAGCGACCTACCGCCTCACACCCGGGCTGGTGGAGCCGACAGCGGAGCCCTTGCCTCTTCAGGCCACGGACCTGCACTGGGATGACGACCCGACGCGCGGCGTTCAGATCCCGAGCGACATGGCCCCTTTCAAAGACGCACCCGAAGTGGTCTTGATCGGAGCCGCCTTCGCACCGAACGGTCAGGTCCTCACGAGCGTGAATGCTCGGCTCGTCGTCGCCGCGGTCGACAAGACAATCGAAGCGCACGGCCCGCGTTTTCTCATGCCGTCGGACGAACTCGGCCCGGTTCCAGTGTCTTCGCGCCGCCGCTCGGGAGGCCTGCGTCCCACCGATCGCGCATGGCTCGATGCTCCCGCAGACCTGCCGCTGCCCAATGAATTTCCGGTGCGCTACTTTCAGTCCGCTCCAACGGACCAGCGGCTCGGACGGCCACTCGAGCGCAATGAGCGAATCGAGCTCGAACATCTCCACCAACAACACCCGCGGCTCGCGATGAACCTCGGTGGCCTCGAACCCTACGCCATCGTACCGGGCCGAGCGGAAGCGTTGCGTCTGCGCGGTGATTTGCTGCTAATCGACACCGAACGGGCCGTGTGCACGCTGACGTTTCGCGGCCACGTCGTGATGACGGACGCGACCGAGGCGCTCCATGTGGAGGTCGTCTCCAACCTGCCCGTAACCTTGCACGTTGCCGACAAGAACGAGGCGGGGACGTTGTCACATGGGGGCGCTGAGCGTGCGACCGGAAGGCTCTCGGAGGACCCGCTCGAGACGACCTCCTTCAGCTGCGACGATGGCAGCGGCGACATGCTTCCCTTCATCCCGAGAGTCGACTCGAGGCCGTCTATGCATGCGCCGCCGGCCCCGGTGAGTTGGACCGGGGTGCTCGCGGGCGCGCTCGCAGGGTCAGCGGCGGACTCGAGTCCGTCAACGAGTCCACTCGCCTCAAACGGAGCACTCGCCCAAGCGGCTATCGGCAAGCCGCAGTCGCTCCTCGCGGGCTTGCGCGTTGGCGACGCGATGAAGGCGGCGGCAGCGGCGGCGCCCATCGATGCATCGGACGCTCCGCTGCGAGCGGTGCGGCGACACTCCGTCGTGGATCTCGTGAGCTTCGAGCCGACCACGGCGGCACGACTGCGCGAATTGAAACGGCTTCATCCCGTTTTCGCTACGGCGAGAAAACCGAGAGGACCGCTTCAACCCGACGAACCCCAGCGTCCCGCGGTCGATCCCGATCGCGACACGGTGCTTCGCGCGCTCTCGTGCGGGGAGCCTCAAACCGCGGCGGAACTCCGACGGGCGCTCACCGCGAGCCTCGATGATTTGTCGGACCTCGAGCCGCCGCTCATCCTGTGCGCGGGCGAGCTAAGCCCCTCTTTCGATGAGCTCGAAGCCTTGCGCGCGACGGTGGCTGTCGCAGCATCGGTCGCCGGTACCGACAAACGCGTGCTCGAGACTGTGGCCGTCGCGGTGGAGGCGCTCGCTGCGTCACTTCCACCGTCGCCCGAAACACTCCGCAATCTCGCACGGCAGATCGAGACCGCGAGCACGACGCTTGCCATCGCGCCGCGCTTCATCGCCACCCATGTAGAACGCGTTCTAATCGAGGGGCGCAAGTACAAACGCCGCACGCTTTTTGGCAGTCCGCGCATTCGCGCCGAGCTCACGCTGCCGAGTGCGGAAGTCTTTCCACTTTACCTGTCGAATCACGTCGCCGACTTTCTTCCTCTCCTCCAATCCTTCCCGGTCGTCGTCGTGTGCGAGGTCCGCCCGCGTGAGGATCTCGCCGAGGCGATCCCGGAGGCGCTCCTGTGCGTTGCGCTCGGTCGAGTTCTTCGCGGAAAACCTAGCTGACGCGAGGGCCGGGCAGCGGTAAACGCTGTGCCGCATGTCTTACGACCACCGGAGCATCGAAGCGCACTGGCAACGCTACTGGGACGAGAACGACACCTTCCGCGCCCGACGCCGTGAAGGCCGCCCGAAGCTCTACATCCTCGACATGTTTCCGTACCCGTCGGGGGCGGGGCTGCACGTCGGCCACCCCGAGGGCTACACCGCGACCGACATCGTGGCGCGCTACTCGCGCATGAAGGACATCGACGTTCTGCACCCGATGGGCTGGGACGCCTTCGGACTGCCAGCGGAGCAGTACGCGATCCAGACGGGGACGCACCCGGCGGTCACGACGCAGAACAACATCGCCACCTTCAAGCGTCAGTTGAAGAGCTTGGGTTTCAGCTACGACTGGAGCCGCGAGGTCGACACGACGGATCCGAACTACGTGCGCTGGACGCAGTGGATTTTCTTGCAGCTCTACAAGCAGGGGCTCGCGTTCCAGGACAAGGTCACCGTCAACTGGTGCCCTGCCCTCGGAACGGTGCTCGCAAACGAAGAGGTCATCGACGGCAAGAGCGAACGCGGCAAGCACCCCGTCGAGCGACGCCCCCTCCGTCAGTGGATGCTCCGCATCACGCAGTACGCCGACCGGCTGGAGTCGGACCTCGAGGGGCTCGATTGGCCGCGTGGCACGCTGGCGATGCAGAAAGAATGGATCGGCCGCAGCGTAGGGGCGACCGTGACCTTCCGCGTTCAAGACCACGACGCCCACTTCGAGGTGTTCACCACGCGTCCCGACACGCTCTTCGGCGCAACGTACTGCGTGCTCGCGCCCGAACACCCGCTTCTCGCGGGCCTCGTCACCGACGCGCAGCGAGCCGCGGTGACCGAGTACGCCGACCGCGCGAAGAACCGCGCCGAACGCGACCGCGCCGCGAGCAAAGATAAAACAGGCGTTTTTACTGGTGCGTACGCGATCAATCCCGCCACCGGCAGACCGGTACCCATCTGGGTCGCGGACTACGTGCTGATCACCTACGGCACCGGCGCCATCATGGCGGTGCCCGCCCACGACACCCGCGACTGGGAGTTCGCCCAAGCGTTCGGTCTGCCCATCATCGAGGTCGTCAAGGGTGGCAACGTCACGGCGGCGGCCTACACCGACAGCGAGGACGGGGAGCTCACCAACAGCGGTTTTCTCGACGGACTCCGGCCCTCCGAAGCGAAGCTCCGCATCACGGCGTGGCTCGCGGAGCAGGGCCTCGGGAGCGCCAAGGTCCAATACAAGCTGCGCGATTGGGTCTTCTCGCGCCAGCGGTACTGGGGCGAACCCATCCCGATCTACTTCCCGGTAACGACGAGCGGCGATCCGCGAACGGACGCGCACACGGTGCACTTCGACCAGCCCATCGCCGTCGACGAGTCCGAGCTGCCACTCCGCTTGCCCGACCTCGAAGACTTCAAGCCCGGCGACGATCCAGCGGGGCCCCTCGCCCGCGCCGTCGATTGGCGCTTCTTCCAAAAAGACGGCCAGTGGTTCGCACGCGAGACGAACACGATGCCGCAGTGGGCCGGCTCATGCTGGTACTACCTGCGCTTCATCGATCCGACGAACGCCACCGCCGGATGGTCCGCCGAAGCCGGGAGCGACTGGCTGCCGGTCGACCTTTACGTCGGTGGAGCCGAGCACGCCGTCTTGCATCTTCTCTACGCGCGCTTCTGGCACAAGGCGCTCTTCGACCTCGGCTTCGTCAAGGATCCCGAGCCGTTCAAGCGCCTCGTCCATCAGGGCCTCATCCTCGGTGAGGATGGCGAAAAGATGAGCAAATCACGAGGAAACGTGATCAATCCCGACGACATCATTCAGGCGCACGGCTCGGACGTCGTGCGACTGTACGAGATGTTCATGGGCCCGCTCGAAGCGGTCAAGCCGTGGCAGTCGACGCAAATCCAAGGGGTCGTCCGCTTTCGCGAACGTGCCTTCACCGTAGGCTCGCGGGCGACGACGGAAGCCATCGACGATGCCACGCGGCGCATCGTCCACAAGACGGTAAAAAAAGTTGGCGAAGACATCGAGCGCTTGGCGTTCAACACGGCGATCAGCGCCTTGATGGTCCTCGTCAATCACCTGCAGCCGCAGGACCCTGTGCCCCGAGAAGCAGCCGAGGCGCTAGCCCTCCTCGTCGCGCCGTTCGCCCCACACCTCGGTGAAGAGCTGTGGAAGCGGCTAGGGCACGACGTCACTCTCGCTTACGAGCCGTGGCCCACTTACGATCCGGCGCTCGCCATCGATGACACGGTCGAGCTCGGCGTCCAAGTCGGCGGCAAAACCCGCGGCACCGTGCGACTCGCGAAGAACGCGGACGCGGCGACGGCGCGGACGATTGCGGAAGCCGACGAAATCGTAGCGAGCTTCCTCGAGGGCAAAGAGGTGAAGAAGTTTATCTACGTGCCTGGTCGCATCATCAACTTTGTCGTGGGGTGAACATGCACGATCCCGAATTGACCAAAGAGGCACTCGCCGAACTTCCGCCAGACATCGGCGAAAGCCCCCTTTTTAACGGTGATTTGGCGCCCGTTCCCGAGAAGCGGCGTAACTGGACGACCTACAATTTTGCCGCGCTGTGGATCTCGATGGCCCACTGCATCCCGACCTACACGCTCGCCGGTGGCCTCATCGCCGACGGCATGAACTGGTGGCAGGCGCTCCTCACCATCGGCCTCGGCAACCTTATCGTCCTTATCCCCATCTTGCTGAACGCGCACCCCGGCACGAAGTACGGCATCCCTTTCCCGGTGCTCGCGCGCGCCGCATTCGGAACCATAGGAGCCAACGCTCCGGCGGTCGTTCGTGGACTCGTTGCGTGCGGGTGGTTCGGCATCAACACGTTCATCGGCGGAGAAGCGATCCACACGTTCATCACGACGTTCGCGCCGGGCTTCGCGGAGCTCGGGGGACGCGCGCAAGTGGCCGGCATCGAGGTGTCGCACCTCGCGACGTTCCTCATGTTTTGGGTGATGAACATCGCCATCGTTTACAAAGGCATGAACGCCGTTCGCGTCTTCGAGAACTGGGCGGCGCCGATTGTCCTCGTGCTCGCAGCGCTCCTCCTCGGCTGGGTCGTCTCACGCGCAGGCGGCACGGGCACGCTGCTCGCCAAGCCCTCGCAGTTCAAGAACCTGAGTGAATTTTGGCCGGTATTCGTTCCAAAACTGACGGCGATGGTCGGCTTCTGGGCGACGCTGTCCTTGAACATCCCCGACTTCACGCGGTACGGCCGTGGTCAAAAAGAGCAGATGATGGGCCAAGCGCTCGGGCTCCCAACGACGATGATCGCGTTCTCGGCGATGGCCCTCGTCATCACGAGCGCATCGGCCGCCGTGCTGAAGGGCGTACCCATCGAAAAGCTCTGGAACCCAGAGTTTTTGGTCGCTCAGATGACCTCCGCGCTGCCGCCACCAGGAGCCACCGAGCCACTGATCGCCTCGGCGGGAACACGCGCCGCCGTAGCCATCATCGCCGTTGTCGGCATCATCATCGCCACGGTGTCGGTGAACATCGCCGCCAATGTCGTGAGCCCCGCTAACGATTTTGCAAACCTCGCGCCGAAGTACATCAGCTTTCAGACGGGCGGTCTCATCACCGGGATCCTCGGCATCGTGTGCATGCCGTGGAAGCTTATGGCCGACCCTGCGACGTACATCGGCGGATGGCTGACGGGCGTCTCGGCGTTGCTCGGTCCGATCGCCGGCATCATGATCGCGGACTACTTCATCCTTCGAAAGACCGAACTCGATGTGCCCGATCTCTACCGCGAGAAAGGTCGGTACGGCGGCGTCAATCCGGCGGCGATGCTGGCGCTGGCCGCCGGCGTCGCCCCAAACCTCCCAGGGTTTTTGAAGGGGATCCACGTGATTGATTCCGTCCCCGCCGTGTTCGATGGGCTCTACATCTACGCATGGTTCACCGGATTTTTCTTGTCGGGCGCGGTCTACCTCGGCGTATCCAAGCTCGTGCCCCCGAAGACCGAGGCCACCGCCGAGTGAACGTGCGGCGCCTCCTCGCGCTCTTGATGCTCGCGGCGTGCTCTCGGGCCCCTGCCCCGAAAGCGCCGCCCGCTACGCCACCGTCACGCCTCCGAGGGGCCGTGGCGGAAGCGACCGACGACACGGTCGTGATCGATGCCGGTCTGGACTGCGTGCATGCGCGGGTCCGCTGTGAACTCGCGGCGTGCCGAGCCGAGCTCCACAATGAGTGCGCATCGCCCATCGTTTGCGGGCTCGACGTGATCGCGACGTGCGACGCGGCTCCTCTCCCACTTGCGGTTGAGGCGACCGCGCGGGAGTCGGTCCCCGTCGACAGCGCGACGACGCTCGAGGCGACGGCCGACTGCGGAGCCAGGAGCGTCATTGGCGCGCGGATAGGCAACCTGCACTGCCGTTAACGCGCGCTGGCACGTGCGGCGTGCAGCGTTTACCCTGGCGCGAGCATGACGCTGAGCCCGAAGCTCCTATTCGCGACACCGACCTATGACTACCTCGCCGAGGAGTTCTGCCACGCAGGCGGATTCGCGCGGGGAACGATCGAACGGAGGAGCTTCCCCGACGGAGAAATCTACCGGCGCGTCGTCGACGATCCGTGGGGCCGCGACGTGGTCTTGCTCGGCGGGACTCCCACCGATGCCGACTGGCTCGACGTCTATGACCTCGGCTACGCCATCGCTCGCGCCGGCGCACGCTCGCTGTCGATCGTCATGCCGTACTTCGGTTACGCAACGATGGAACGCGCAGTAAAACCTGGAGAAGTTGTCACGGCGAAGACGCGCGCCCGGCTCATCTCGGCTATCCCTTCGTGCGAAGGCGGTACGCGAACCTTCCTCTTCGATCTCCACACCGACGGGATCGAGTTCTACTTCTCGGACAGCCATGTCACCCACCACCTCTATGGCTCGCCGGTGATAACCGAGCTCATCCGCTCGATCGTCGCGGCAGAGGGGGCGAGCGAGCGCTTCGTCCTCGGTGCGACCGACGCCGGCCGCGCGAAGTGGGTCGAGAGCCTCGCTCTACGCCTTGGTTGTCCGCCCGCGTTCGTCTACAAGCGGCGCAACCCAAGCGATGGAGCCCTCACGGTCACCGGGGTCAACGCCGACGTGAGCGGGAAGGCCGTCGTTATCTACGACGACATGATCCGGACCGGTTCGTCGCTGATTCAAGCGGCGAGCGCCTACCGCGCAGCCGGAGCGACCTCGGTGCACGCCGTCGCAACGCACCTCGTGTTGCCGAACGATGCGGTCGAGCGAATCCTCGAGTCCAACCTGATCGACTCGATCAACGGGACGAACTCGCATCCGAACTCCTTGAAAGTGGGGAGCCGCGGAACGGTCATCTCAATCTGCGAGCTGCTCGCGAAGGCCGTGCAGCGAAGTTAGCGAGTCGGCCAGCGAGGATGCGACGCTCAATTACCGAGGGTCAGGAGCTCGCTCTTCAAGTGCCAGGGCTCGCCGGGCGCGGGCGGGTGATCATGTGGGAGCGGGAGCGAACGGAGTTTGGCAACATCGCGGCCCGCATCACGGGCGGCGGCTGCGAGCATTCGGCGGAACGCTTCGGGGGTCATGCGCCGCAGGTTCGTGCTCGCGAGCAGGGCGCCTTGGGGAGCGAGCACTCCGACCGCGAGCGCTGCGAGTGCTTGGTAGTCGCGCTCGGCGCGGAAGGTCCCGTGCTTCGTGGTGGAGAAACTCGGAGGATCGAGCACGACGACATCGAAGCGTTCGCGGCAGGACGCGAGCCACGAGGCAGCGTCAGCCCGCACGACGGCGTGCGCTGAGCCAGACGCGACCCCGTGATGCTCGAGGTTCTCGCGAGCCCGTTCGAGGGCGACCCCCGACGCATCGACGGTCACAGTGCGACGTGCGCCGCCCGCGATGGCGGCAACCGTAAAGGCACCGTGGTAGGCGAACAGATTGAGCACGGATTTTTCGGCGCCCGCCCCGTGAAGCCAGCGACGCGCCGCACGTTGATCGAGGAAAATACCAGTCGATAAGCCATCGCCCAAGCGCACGGCGTACTCGATTCCGAGCTCGCGCACGAACGCCGGGGCGCCGAGAGGCTCGCCGCGCACGGGGCTCGGAGGGGCCACGTTCTCGCGTCGTGTGTCGACGAGCGTGTTCGCCTGCTTCGGTCGGAGCTTCGCGTAGACACCTTGAAAGCCGAGCGCGTACACGGCATCGAAGTGGGCCTCGCGAAGCGCAATCGCTTCATCGGTCGAGAGCGAGACGACGGCGTGCTCGCCATAGACATCCACCTCCACACCCGGCACCTCATCGCCGGCTCCGTTGAGCAGCCGGAAGGCGTTCGTGTCCTCGCGCGTGACGAGCGCATAGCGGAGCTCGGCCGCCGCGGTGAGGCGGGCGCCCAACTCCGTCGAGGCCGCGCTTCCATCGAGCCAACGCTGAAGCGACGCGGGCATCGGCGCACGCGCGGGCAGCGGAACCTTCGAGATTGGATGAGCGAGAGCGAGATGCTCGACGTGCCACATCAAACGAGCGGCAGGCGAACCGCCGTTGTCGCGATCACCGGCGATAGGCGCGCCGCCCTCGGCAAAGACGCGACGGAGGTTTCGGTGGTCGTCGACGCGCACGATCAAGCGGTCAGCCACCTTGGCCACGACCTCGTGACGGAGCCCACGTGGTCGTGCGGTCACCCCGACGAGATGACGCTTCGCGACGCCCCGCTCGAACTGCCCGGCAAGGCCACGCGACGCCTCGCTGTCGAGAGCGAGCACCATCACGCCGGAGGCTTCACGATCGAGCGCGTGCAGGATCGACGGACGGCGTCCAAGCCACCGCTCGAGCCGCAGTCCGACATCGGCAAGCTCCAGCGCGTCGACCGGGTGCGATGCGACCGCCGCCGGTTTATCGATAACGAGGACGTGAGCATCCCGGTGGATGACCCACGCGTCGCGCCAATGACTGCCTGCAAGCTCGGTGAGACGAGTCACTGAAGAATGTTCGTCCCTTCGGGCGCGATGAACTCGAACTCGCTATCGGGGATGCTCTGCGGTTGCTCGACGAGGAGGAAGTCGAACCGGTTGCGATTGCCCTGGGCATCGATCACGAGCACGCGCCGCACGCACGCCGGGTCGCCCTTCTTCAGGAGCTCTTCGTCGATGTAGAAAAGGACCTTCTCGTAGCCAGGATTGGGCACACGCGGCGTGCCGACGATCACCGGGCCGCCCTCCCACTTCGCCGACTCGTTGAAGTCGAACTTGAACGAGTGCCGCATGCCCTTGCCGAGAATGAACGCGAGCGCGCCCGGATACTCCGTACTCGCCACCGAGCGCGTGAACATCTGCTGGTTCTCGGCCTCGTAGATCTTGAGGGTCACGCCGTCAGAGACGACCCGATTTTTGTTGGGCGTGTGGTAGCTGAAGGAGACTTTTCCGGGGCGACGGATGTAACAGACGCCGTCACTGTTCTTCGTCGTGCCGGCGATCTTCGCGGTGTACTTTTGTTCGAAACGCGCGCGAAATCGCTCGATCGGAAGATAGACCGCGTCCACCTTTTCGGCGATGGCGTCCGCGCTGTTCGGCGCCGCAACTGAAGGAGCCTCGAACGAAGCTGCCAGCGCAGGGCCCGACGCAGCCCCGCCCGACGCAGCCGCGCCCGACGGAGCGAGAGCCGCCGAGCCCGTAGCGGTCACGCCCTTCGACTCAGGCTTCTCGGCAGGCTTCGAGCCGACCGCCGCGGACGCGCTCGCGGCAGGTTGTGCAAGGCCACCCGGCACCCCCCGGGCGACCGATCCCGAAGGAGCCGCGCTCGACGTGCCCGCCGAGGCTTGTGCGCTCACGGACGGTGCAGCCAGCCCCCCCTCCGGCAGGTCGGGCAATGCCGCGCTCGAAGGCGACCCCGACACCGCCGCGTTCACCAACGTCCGAGCGGCCGAGCCCTCCGGTTGCGCCTTCAACGCGCTTTCCTCGGACTTGCAGCCCGACAGCACAATCAGCTGAAATGCGAGGCAGGCGGCGAGAGCCAGAGGCGGACAGGAGCCAAAACGGAACATGGGCCGGACGGTCTTCATGGTGCATTTTACGGGGAGACGGGTACGGGGAGACGGGTTCAGTCAATCGCAACGGCCGCGGAGGGCGCGAGCTTACACGAGAGCGCGCCATGGCTATACTGCACCGCCATGAGGCTTGTGAAGATCGCCGTGGCGTCCGTCAACTCAACGGTCGGCGCCGTCACGTCGAACGTGGACCGATGCATCGCGCTCGCCCGCGAGATCGCAGCCGAGGGCGTCACCGTGGCGGTGTTTCCCGAGCAAGTCATCGGTGGGTACGCATCGGAGGACCTCGTGCAATGGCGCGGCTTCGTTGCGAGCCAACGACGTGAGCTCGAACGATTCGCCTCTGAAACCGCCAGCCTCCCGACGGTATTCACGATCGGCCTAACGATCGGGCACGGGGGCGACCTCTACAACGCCGCCGCGCTCGTGCACCACGGCAAGGTTCTGCTCTTCACGGCGAAAGAGAAGCTCCCGACCTACAACATCTTCTACGAAGCGCGGACCTTCTCCGCGGGCATACCGCTCATGCACCTCGACGCCGAGGGCGTGCCGCTCGCGGACGCCGTCGCCACCTTCGACTTCGGCACGCTCGCCCTCGAGGTTTGCGAAGACATCTGGTCGCCCGACGGTCCGATGCGCAGGCGCTGCTACTCCGGTGCGGAGCTCGTGCTCAACTTGTCGGCCTCGCCGTACCGCGCAGGCGTCGTCTCCACGCGCCGCGAGATGATCGCGACCCGCGCGTCGGACAACCAATGCACCGTGGTCTACGCAAACCTCGTCGGCGGCAACGACGGCCTCGTCTTCGACGGCGGGGGCTTCGTCAACCAAAACGGCCGACCGATGCTCGAAGCCAAACGATTCCGCGAGGGCTTCGAGGCCACCGTCGTGGATCTCGATCGCACGCAGCGCTGCCGTCGCGAGGCGAGTACCTGGCGCACCGATGCCGAGCGATATCGCCTCGCGGAGCGCACCGTTCCCGTGTTGCGATTCACCGCGCCAACACCCGATCGCTCAGGCCTACGCTATCCGTTGCCGCTGGGTTATTCGGCTCCGAAGGGGGTGGGTGGCCACGTGGACTCGGGCGACTACCCGAGCTTCTTCTTGCCCGCTCGGGGAGAGCTCACGCTGTCGCCGCGCGACGTCTTGCTCGACGAATTGTTCGAGGTGCTCGCGCTTGGTGTCGCCGACTACTTCCGAAAAACGGGCGCGTTCGACAAACTCGGCATCGCGCTCTCGGGTGGCCGTGACAGTTGCTTGTGCGTCCTCGTCGCGTGGCGCGCCATCGGCGTCATGCACCCCGACCTCGCAGGCGATGCGCTCCGCGAAAAAGTAGGCGACCTCTTGCACACGTTCTACATGCCCTCGCGGTTCTCGAGCGAAGGCACCAAAAAGGCCAGTGAGTGTCTCGTCGCGGACATCGGAGCGAGCTTCGCAACCATTCCCATCGACGACGCGTTCGAGGCGGAACGGGGCGTCACGCAGACGATGCTCGGAAACGAACCGCTGACCCCAATCACGGAGCAAAACATCCAGGCGCGTGTGCGTGGGGCGCGCATGTGGAACTGGGCGAACACAAGCCGGGCGCTCTTTCTCCAGACCGGCAACATGAGCGAAAAATCGGTCGGCTACACGACCGTGGGTGGCGATCTCGAAGGCTGCTTCAGCGTGATAGCGAACCTCCCAAAGACCGCGGTCGTCGCGATGCTCGAGCGACTCTACCGGCGCTACCGCTTCGACGGGATCGCCGCCGTGCTCGCGACGATGGCCGGTCCGGAGCTCGCGTCAGCGCAGTCCGGCGAGGCCGAGCTGATGCCGTTCAGCGTGCTCGATGCGTGTCTCTACCTCTATGCCGGCGAGAAGATGTCCGAAGACGAGGTCGCCGAAGCGTTGCCCGCGTTGTTCCCGGAGATCGAGCCGCAGCAATTGGAGGCGTGGGCCCGCAAGTTCTCCGTGCTGTTCACGCGGTCCATCTTCAAATGGGTCCAGGCTCCACTCGCGATTCACTTGGGTGCGCTCGACCTCGACCGCGAGCGTGCGCTCCAGTTGCCCGTGGTGCAACGCACCGAATGGCGCTGAGCTTGGCCGACCCAATCTCGTTAATTACGGCGTTTTTTACGTGCCAGGAGAATTTCCGCGGCCGTGAGAACGCGGCCCCCCGCATCGGTCGGCCTCGCATCAGGAAGGCTCGCCGAAGGCTCCGGCACGCGCGGTAACGGGGCGAAGGACTCCGCTGCAGGTGGCGGCCGCACGAGTGCTGCGGCTGACGCCGTGGACGCCGACGACGCCGTGGAGGCCGACGATGCCGACGATGCCGACGATGCCGACGATGCCGACGTCGCCGACGTCGAGACGAACGCAGCCGGCGTTGGAGACCGAGCGTCCTTAGGATGTTTCACCAGCCACGCGAGGTTCACCGAAAGTCGCCGCGCGGTGACGGCCGCAAGCCACGCGAAGGCCGCGAGCGCAATCAAGCTCGAGGTGATGTCGTCGTAAGCGAATCGACGCGCACCGCGATCATCGAATACACCCGCGAGCGTATCGCGCCGTTTACCCGCCGTGAGCTCGGCCAGCCGTGCGAGGAACGCCGCATCGCTGCCGGTCGGCCGGAGTTCATCACCGCGACTTAGCGCCGCGCCGGCCGTCGCGACCGCGGCACCGTCAAGCTCATCGATGGCGGTCGCAACGTAAGCCCCAGGAGCCGCGAGCGCGAGCGTGCTGCGGTAGGTACCCGGCCCTGCGGCTTCGAGAGACACCTCCCGCGCGAAACCTTCCGGTCCACGCACGAGCGCTTTCAAGCGACGAAACGCGCTCGATCGACCGTCGTCATCGACGACCGTGGCGCGGAGTTCGAGTTGCCCGCCGCCGGCTTCCGCCTCGAGCCTGACGCGACCATCATCTTCACGCCGCGCCAGGTACCGCGCGGTCTGAGCGACGAGTCGAGCCGCGCCCGGCCACCCGGTCCACTCGGCGCCCCAACGGCCCTTGAGATCGCTCGTGAACGCCGCTGCATGCCCCACGCCCACCTGCCAGACGGCCAGAATCGGATCGTGCTCTGGCCCGGTGAGCACGACATCCGCACGCGGCTTCGGCAACGTCACGACGTAGCCGCCGAGCATCGGCGCCGCGTTGACGTCGACGCCCTGCAAGAGGACGTGAGCTGACGAGCTAGTGACGCGAAATCGCTCCTCCACGAGGGCCGAGCGCGAGGCGAGAATCGTCTCCTGAGTGAAGACCGCAGGCAGGCGTGTCGCGTCATCGACGATGTAGAAGCGCCCTTTGCCAAGCCTCGATATCTCCTCGCAATCCGGCACGTCGGGGCCCTGTCCAAGCGCAACGACGCTCGTCGTGATGCCGCGTCGCTCGGCCGCGGCGACACTCGCTTTGACCGCCGGCGTGATGTTCTCCGCGTCAGCACCATCGGCGAAAAGCAGGACGTGCTTCAGATTGACCTTCACCTTGTCGAGCTCCGCGTAGGCGTCGGCGAGCGCAACATCCACCATGATCCCGCCCCCGCCCGCGCCTTTGCTGCGAATGGCGGCCTCGATGGCGCGTCGATCGAGAACGGGCGCGAGCGGCACCGTCCATTGACTCACCGTGTCGACGTGGTCGACGCCAAGCATGTCGCCGCCGCCGAGCAATGCCGCCGAGCGCGCGGCGGCTTCGTTCGCAAGATCGAGCTTCGTTCGGGGCCCAACGCTCGCGGTCATCGAGCCCGAGATGTCGATCGCGATCACCTCGGCGAGGCTCGCTCGCCGCCGGTCTTGTTTCAGGTCGAAAGACACCGGTGAGATCTCTTCGAGTGCCGTGCGCGAGTAGCCACCCGGACCGAAGCTCCGGTCACCACCGAGCAAGAGTAAGCCGCCCCCGAGGTCGCGCACGTAGCCGGCGAGGGCCTCGAGCTGCGCTCCCGCAAGCGCACTCGCAGGAACGTCACCCATGACGATGAGGTCGTAGGCGGCCATCCCCGCAATGTCCGCTGGAACGGCCGAGACGCTCCCTTCTTCGACTTCGAAGTTTGCGACACGGAGCGCGCCTGCAACGAACGCCGTCTTGGCCGAGTCCCCATCGAGCACGAGCGCACGTGCCGGACCGCGTACGCGCACGAAGGCCGCCGCGGCGTTATCCTCCGCGCATTCGTCGAGGCTCGGATCCTCCGCGGTAACGTCGACGTCGAAGCGATGCAGGCCCGGTCCCGGTGACGGCTCTTGCAGCCACAGCACCGTCTCACCGGCATCCACGCGCGCACGAGCGCGGCGAACGAGCTTGCCATCGCGACGCACGCGCAGTTCCACGTCACCGGCAGCGGCCGACGCTATGACCATGCGGAGGCGCACGGGTTCCGCGTCGTTCGCCGTCGAGGGTAAGCGCAGCGACGCGAGTCTCACGTCTTTTTGCGCGCGTTGCTCGAGCGTGACAACGTCGATGGGGATCCCGCTCGTCAGCGCAGCCGCGGCCGCAGCCAGCGCATCGCCGCGGGTTGCTACACCGTCCGAGAGGAGCACGATGCGCGCGCCTGAATCGGCCGGCAGATCGGCGAGTGCACGTCGAAGGCCCGACGCGATGTCGGAGGCATCCCGCGCAAGCTCGATGCGTTGGGGCGACGATGGCGCGGCCTTCAAACGTGGGAGCTCTTCACTGGCCGCCTCCCCTGCGAAAACGACTCGCCCGACGCGATCCTCCGGGCGCATCGTTCCCTCGGCCAGCACAAGCTCTTGCGCGATGCGCTCTTCGCCGTGAGGCACAAGATCCATCGAGCGACTTCGGTCGACGACCACCACCACGGTCATGCGATCGAGAGGCAGGCCAAGCTCGGGAGCCATGGCGGCGAGGCTCGCGGCAATCAGGGTCATCGCCGTGGCCCCATCGTGAAGCGACGTGCGCAGCCGCGTCATGCGGGCTCCCCCATCGAGGCTGCGCGCCGCCGCAAACAAGACCGCGACCAACCCTACCGGCGCGAGGCCCGGTCGAGCAAATCGCACGTAGCTCTCGGGGACGACGCCGGCCCAAACGAGAAGCACATCGATCGCGGGGAGCGACGCGACGAGCATGGCCACGGCCCAAACGGGGCGCTGACGAAGGCCGCGCGCAAACCCCACGCGATAGGCCGCGACGAGCACAAGCGCGAGCAACGAGAGTGCACCCCAAGGCCACAAGCTTAAGAGTCGCGGCGACGTCACGACCGCAACTCCACCACGGTGTTCGGTTTTTGCTTCACGCTCGAGCGACCGCGCGTGAACCACCACACGTCGACGATCACAAAAGCGAGCGCCACCAAGGCCACCCAAAACGCATGGTCTCGCGGGGCAGCCGTCGCCGCCGGCGCATCGGCCACCGAGGCCGCCCCACTGGTCGCATCGAGCGACCGCCGCAGGTCACTCTCCGAGGCCGACGTCAGGTTGACAGGGACGAGCACCGAGCCTGCCGAGGGTTGCGTCCACGCCACGCGGTAGAAGCCCGCGCGCACGGCCTCGGGGATAACCGCGATACCGGAACGTACGCTGACGATTGACGGGGCCTGCCCCTCCGCGCCGGGGCTGACGACCTCCGCCGCCGTCACTGCGAGTGGCACGTGCACTCTGAGAAGCTCCCCCGCCGTGCCTCCGCCCGCCACCGGGTCGGCTCGATGAATACGCGCCAACTCCAGCAAATTACGGGCAAATACGACAAACGACGCCTTGTAAGGCCAGTCGCTATCGGCGACATCGAAGCCCAAGAGAGTCACCTCACGCGCCTCGGTCGAGGCGTCGCACGCGATCGCCCCAAGTGAGCTTCGCACCAGCACTTGGCGCGCGCTTGCAGGCTCGAGCACGCGAGCTTGCGAGACGAGCACGTCATCGAGCGACAAGAACTTCAACCGCGGATCGAGCTCGTCCCACGACGTCAGTCTTGGCCTATCGACCAGCGCGCCCACCTTCGCCCCGAAGCACTCGCCACTCGGCGGATTGACGATCCACACGTCGCCGCCTGGCACCGTGGCTGGGCACGCGTTCTCGACGACGACCAACGCGTCTTCGGGCACAGACGCGAACACGCGAGCGAGTGGTCCGGCGGTCACTTCGGCGTCGGGATCGGAGGCGAGCACCCGCAAGAGCCACGGAGAGGGTTCTTCGGTCGCGGCGAGAATCACCGGCAACTTCCGCCCGGGCGGAATGCTTGCGAACGCGACGTCATCCACTGCGAGCGCATCGTGGGGCGAGAGCTCGAACACGAGGCCGCTTCCGCTGTCACCCGGTGCCGGAAAAAACGTGAGCACGATCGGGCTGCGCTCGCCCGGCGCGAGAACGACACGCCGCGAAGCAAGGGTGTCCGAGGCACCGCGCTGCTTCATCGTGACGAACACCTCGCGTGCAGCGATGCCGTGGTTTTCAACAAGCAAAAACGCCTGCACCTGCTCCCGATGCAAGACGGGATCTTCGGCGGCCCGAACGTCCACGCGGACGATCGCCGCATTGTCCATCGGCGCGCCCACGCGAATCACCTCGACCGGGACCGCGGCCCGAAGACTCACAGGCCGAGCAAGCGCCCCATCGGTCACGACGTAGATCCGCCGCGAACCGCCACCTTGCGCAAGTCTCTGCACGGCGAGAGCAAGCGATGCCGCAAGGTCGCCTTCGACTTCACGCACGGTGAGCTCATCGAGCGCTGCGTGCATGCGGCGGCGGTCGCGGTCCGGAGCCATGACGAGCCGCGGCTCTCGCCCGGCATCGAGGATCATGGCGTCACTCCCGGGACCGAGTGCGGACACGATGTCGTGCGCGACGCGTTTGGCTTCGTCGAGGCGAACCTTGCCGCCATCGACGCCCGCCATCGACGCGCTCGTGTCGATGAGAATGGCCACGTGCTCTCCGCTCGTCGCCTTGCCGGAAGTCGCAGGGCGAGCCGCGGCCAGAGCGAAAGCGGTGAGCGCGAGAAGCTGCAAAAATAGGGGAAGCTGCGGAACGAGGCGCTTGAAGGGCGAGCGCGCAGCGAGCTCCCGTTGGACCTCCACCCATAGCCAAGTCGACGCGACCCGTTGACGCACGCGACGCGCCTTGAGCACGTAGAGCAGCGTCAACGGAATGAGCAGCCCGAGCAGGCCGAGCCATCCTGCCGAGAGCCACCTCATCGGAGGGCCTCGCCTCCCGACGCGCGTCGCTGCGGGTTCATTCGTCCACCCCGCGCGCGACCATGCGCCGTACGACGGGCGCGATCGGTTCGTCGCTTCGCGCGCGCACGTACGTTGCGCCATGGCGGCGAGCCCACGCTCCAAGCTCCTGGTAGAGCGAAGCTAGTCGGCGCGCGTACGCGTTGGCGGTTGCAGCGTCCATGACAAGCTCGATTGTGGCTCCCGTCTCGGCGTCTTCAAGGGCAAGATCACCTTCGAGAGATGGCGAGACATCCTCCGCCGACAGCACCTGAACGAGCACAACGTCATGGCCACCCGCGACGGCTCGCGAGAGCGCACCGCGCCACGGACCCGCGTCGAAAAAATCGCTGAACACGGCGAGCAGTCCTGGGCGTGCACCGCGCAACACCACGCCTTCGATCGAGCGCGCGAGGTCCGTCTGACCTCCGGCCTCCAGCGCATCGAGTTGGCGCAAGAGCGTGGGCAAACCATGCCGACCGCGCAACGGGGGAAGGTCGCGCGTCGTCCCCGCTCCGGCGACCACCACTTGAGCCCGCTCCGACTCAGCGAGCGTCATGTACCCGAGCGCCGCGGCCAGGCGCCGAAGCACATCGAGTTTCTTCGGCTCGCCAAAATCGAGCGAAGCCGAGCAGTCGCAGATCATTCGCGCGACGACGTCCTCCTCCGCACGAAACACCTTGAGCACCGGCTCACCCGAGCGTGCATACGCCGCCCAGTCGATGCGTCGAAGGTCGTCCCCTTGCGTGTAGGGGCGGTGCTCGTGAAACTCCGCCGAACCACCACGGCGTTTCGCCAGATGCTCTCCCGGACCACCGGAACGCGCGCGCGGCGAAAAGCGGCGGCGCAAGACTTCGAGCTCGCGTACAAACGACGGATCGAGCAGGGCGAGGCCAGGCATTCAACGCTCTCAGGCAGACTTCTGCGCCGACGCGATCGCCTTCTTCACCGCCGTTCCAATCGCGCGCCACGTCGCATACCCCGCGTCCGGCACCACCGATTTCATCGACTCGATCGCATCCTCGGTGCCGTCGACAAACACGATCGGAATGTGGCGAGTCGTCTTTTTTTCGCGAAGTGCCAACGCGAGCCGCTTGCCGTGCGAGGGCTGACGGCTGAGATCGATCACGACTGCATGCGGAGCGGCCGCGCCGACCGCGCGAAACGCCGCGCTGCCATCCTTCGCGCAGAGGGCCACGTCATAGCCGGCCCGCTCGAGACGCTCCGCGCGCTCCTCGAGGCCGTCTTTGTCCCAATGGATCAAGAGAACGCTTGGCATTCGCCTCCGCGTCGCGCGCTCAAAGCCGCTCCCCTATCCGCACGACCATGGCTTCGCCTGCCACCGCCGCGTGGCCGTAGTGCTTCGCCAGAAGCTCGAGCTTTTTCAACAAATAATCGCGATTTCCACGGTAGCCGGCGGTTCGCCCGTCCGACATGTACGGGTCGGTGTCTTCCCCATCGCCCCCGTAGAGCTTCGCGAATTGCCGACATACGGCAGCGAGAGCCTCGGCGACGACCGGCACGCGAACGGCGTCAACGTAGCTCCACGCCGCACGAGCGTCGCAGTCCGGCAACGGCAGTTCACCGAGCGTAGGACCGCGCTCGGGCAAGCGCACCCCACCGTCGATCAACACGGCAAGCGCCTCCCAAGCGCGCCCGAGATCGAGCCCGCGGCCGTCCGCGAGTGATACCCGATGGTCAAACTTTGAAAGAACATCCGGCTTATCTCGGAGGCGGTCGACGTCAGAGACGGGCAGACGGATGTAAACGCCGACGATCGGCTTCGTCCCTTCCCCCACGCCCGGCACATCTTGAAGGATAGCCCCAATGCGCGGGGTTAGATACGCCCGCGTCCTTTAAGCATCGACGAAGTCGCCGTAACAAATCGCGAGGATCTCAAGCTCGAGGTCACCGGCGGGCCGCGGCACGACGACACGATCGCCCACTTTGCGTTTCAACAGCCCTCGGCCGATCGGCGAGAGGTAGCTCACGCGCCCGCGCGATGGCTCCGATTCGTCTTCACCCACGATCTGGTAGCGAGTCCGTTTGCCGTCATCGTCCTCGACATCGACCGTCGCCCCGAAGAACGCCACGTTGCCCGACTGGCTCCGTGGGTCCACAACCTCGATCGAGTCGAGCCGCTTTTGCAAGAAGCGGATCCGTCGATCGATGTCACGCAGGCGAAGCTTGCCGTATTTGTATTCGGCGTTCTCGCTTCGGTCCCCATGAGCTGCGGCCGTCGCCACCTCGTGCACCGTCTTCGGCCGTTCGACTTCGAAGAGTTGCTTCAGCTCGGCCGTCAGCTTCGCGGCCCCTTCCGGCGTGATGTAACTCTTGGCCACGGCGCTCGACTCAAGGCCCGCAGCTCAGCGCCTTGGTGCAGCCGCTCGGAGCCAGCAGCTTCGTCGCGCAGCATTTTTCACCCTCGGGCGCGCCCTTGCAGTTGGCGTCGTCCGGGGTAGCCGAGGGCGCGTTCAATCGCGTTTGGTCGCATGAATCGTTCGTGCAGCCGTAGGCATCCAGCCGGTCCGTGAAGGTGCACGCTTCGACGGCGGTCTCCTTTTTCGAATCACACCACAAGCATTTTTGCTGCGTATTTTTAAGATCGTCGGAGGACCAACCCGCGGGCTTCGCGATGGCCGGGTTGTTCAAGCAGCCTGCCGCGATGGCCCCAGGCGCGAGCGGCGTCGTGATGCAACCGAGTTTCGCGTCGCACTTTCTCTCGTGGCAAGGGTCGGTGCTTCCGCACAACCCCGCGCCCGAATCATTCTTGCACTTGCCCCCGTTCTTGCCGAACTCGCAGCTGTCCGCGGTGCACACGCTGGCGTCGTTGCAGGTGTTGCCGCACGCGCCGCAGTGACTGAAGTCCTTCGTGAGGTCAACGCAACTGCCTGCGCAATTGGTGAAGCCAACTGGGCAGTTGTCGACGCAAGCACCCGAGCCGTCCGCTCCCGGGCTGCAGAGCTGACCCGCGGCACAGATCGTCGCGCAGTTGCCGCAATTATTGGGATCCTTCGAGACGTCGACGCAGCCGCCGCCGCAGGCCTGGCGCGGTGAAGAGCAGCTCGTGGCGCACAGCCCAACGTCGCAAAGCTCGCTCTTGCTTTTATCGCAGGCATTGCCGCAACTGCCGCAATTGGCGGGGTCGGCTTGCAAGTCGACGCAGCCGCCATTGCAGTCATCTTGACCCGCCGGGCAGTCGCCGCTCAGGCATGTACCCGCAGAGCACTTCTCGCCAGGACCGCACGCCGTCATGCAATTTCCGCAGTGAGCCGGATCGGTTTGCGTGTCGACGCAGGACACGCCGCAGACGGTCTTCTGATCGTTCTGGGTGCACTTCGTCTCGTTGGCGCACGCGCACGACGAGCAAAATGGGCTCGATGCGTCGCACGCCTGGTGACCGTTCGCGCAGACTTGCGTAGGCACGACCAACGCCTCGGGACACTCGGGATCACAGCCGCCGCAGTGGTTGCCGTTCGACGTGATATCGACGCACTTTCCACAGCATTGGGTCAGGCTTTCACTGCAGGTGACGGCGCAAATTCCCGCCGAGCAGAGTTCCCCAGGTGCGCAGGCATTGCCGCATTTTCCGCAATTCAGCGGGTCGTCAAAGATGCTCGTGCACGCGCCGAGGCACACCTTTTTTTCGCAGTTTTCAGGAGCGACACAAGCGGGAGCGCCATTCGAGGCGGCGCCGTCGACGCACACGGTCTGGGCCCCGCAGCGCGAGCAGTCCGGGCCGCAGCAGGTCGGATCGGTCTTGCGATTCGTGCAGCCACCCTGCTCGTTTTTGTCGGGCAGAGTGGCGGGGCAGGTATCCCCCGCGAAGCACTTACCGGCGGCGCAGAGCTCACCCGTCGCGCACTGGATGTTGCACGAACCGCAGAACGTCGCGTTCGCGAGTGGATTGATGCATTGCTCGACGCACTTGAGCTCCGCGGGCGTACAGCCCGAAGGCACGGACTCGCCACCGCCGCCGCCGCCCTGCCCGCCCGCCACGCAGAAGACCGAGAAGGAGGGTTGCACGCCCGAGCAAACCGAACCGACGCCCTTGGCGACCGCCTTCTCGCAGCTCTCGCGGTAGCCCACGTCGGCACAACGCGAGCACACCTCGGCGAGCTCATTGCAAGGATTGCCGCACCCCGGGGAGAAGAACGCGAGGGCGAATGCGGCAGCGAATGCCGGGATGACCAGTGACCAAAACCGCTTCATGTAATTCGCTTTCGATCCTCGCACGTTCGAGAGGCCGCAGGCCAAGAACCGCCGCGTTTCACTTGGGGGTCGGCGGTACGAAGACCTGATTGATCGCCTGCACGCTCGCGCCCGCCGGATAGGCATAAGACACATCATGTGTGCTCGGACTCACGCCGAGTGTGCCCCAGCCCCACACCGTCACGCCGAAAGGAGCCGCGCTGTTCATCTCGCGACGACCATTCGAGCACGTGCCGACATCCTTGAAGTCGCCCGTGACGAGATCGACGCGCGTGTATTCGAGCTCGTCGCCAAGCGGGAGCCAACCCGCAATTGGACCCGCGCAGTCGAGGTTGACCGGCTCAAATTGCATCGTGATGAGGCTCTTGCGTCGCACGACAACGAGGCTCGTCTCCGAGTACGTCGGGTCGGCAAAGAACACATACGAGTCAAGGAACTGATCGACCGGAACGACGTTGACCCACTCCGGATCGCCTTCGTGACCGCCGTACATCTCGGAACCCGTCATGTATTGCGCGAGGTAAAATGGATGGTCCGCGTCTTGACTCGAAACCTCAAACGGTCCGGCGGCGTCGAACATGGCGCTCTCACCGCTCTTCAACGTCAGCGGTGCGCCGAGCGGCGGCCCTGGTTTCCATTGAAGGGTCGTCCCGTCTACGGCACCGACGAGGCGCCATGGCGGAGCCTCCTCCTGGCCCATCGCCGATGCGCGGTTCCTGTAGCGCACGAGCGCGTAGCGGCTTCCGAGCGCACGGACCGGCGGAATTTGTTGGTGCGCGGAGTCACAAAAAGGCACGTCAACCGGCACGCTCAAACAGCTCGCGGCGCCCCACAGACCGACAGGCTTGTCCGACTGAATCGGCGCGCCGATTAACTCTTCCTTCTGCGCAATTTGCAAGTATTGACCCGCCTGCAATTTGTAGACGACCGGCTGGTTTGCGGGAGTCGCGGCAATTCCACCACCGCCGACGACGGCCACGCCGGGAAGCAGCGTCACGGTCGTGTTGTCCTCCTTCGCGAGCACATCGATGGATGGCACTGCGGGGCCGAAGGTCTGCGCCTTCGGGAAGGCGCTTATCGCGACGTAGTTGGTGTCCCATGCGCTCGTCGGCAAGAGGAGGCTCGCCGACGTTGCCTGAGCGGACGCTCCGCCGAACGGAAGGATCGTGTACGCCACGACGGGCCGGTCGGTGGTGAGGTGGAAGGCCTTGCCGAAACCGCTGCCCATCACGCCGGTGGGCGCGTCGATCGCAGGCGGAAAAGGGCACTTCAAGCCCTGACCTTGCGAGTCATGGGAGAGGAACACCGCCGCAACCTCACCTACCGGGAGCCCGACCGCGGGATCGTAGGGCAAGTAAGTGAGGCTCGCCCCTTGGCCCTGCGGGATGCGGATGAAGTCGCCTTGCAGCGGCTTGCCGTCGTAGGAGAGGGTGATGTGCACCGGGACGGTCCACGTGTTGGCCACGAACGAAGCGAAACACGCGCCGCGCACCGCGCTGATGATGTCGGGCTTGAGCGCGTAATAGTCACAGCCGTAAGAGCTCTTGGCCGCTTGGGCCGCGCCGCACGGATCGTTCGAACACTGCCCGGCAAGACACGCTTGATCCCCCGTGCACGCCATGACGATCGCGCCGTCGCAAGTAATTTTCTTCAGATCCGCGGAACACACCGGTTCGCACGAGGGGCCCGAGCCGACCGAGAGTCCGCCTCCGATATCCGACGAGGTCGAGCTCGCGGGACCACCGCCTGCGCCCGTGGTCGAGCTTCCAGAAGCGCTGGCCGTCGTCGTTTTCGTGGACGAGCATGCCGCGTAACCGACGAGCCCGAGCACGGCGAGCGCACAACGAGCGAAGATTGGCTGCGGTCGCATTCGTCGAACGTACCACGCGCGCGAAGCGCGAGCCTAGCCCGACCCCTCGAACTGTGATGCAGTGACACCATGCGTTCTCTTTTGCCACTCGCCTGGGTCGGCTTCGTTATCGTGGCCTGCGAGGCGACCAGCCAACGTGCGGTCACCTTTTCTACCTCGGCAAGCAGCGGCAGCGGCAGCGGCGGCGGCAACGGCAGCGGCAGCGGCGGTACCGGGGGAGACACCGCGAGCACGGGCTCCGGGGGCGCAAGCAGCGCGGTCACGTCCGGCACGGGCGGCGGCTCACCTTCGAGTGCTACCAACGCGACGAGCGCAAGCAGCGGGATGCTCGTCTGCCCGCAAGGCGCGCTCGTATGCGACGGCAACACATCGAAAGTCTGCGATGGCAACGGCGGCTTCCTCTCGAGCACGGACTGCGGCGGACAGCAGTGCGCGCCAAACCTCGGCTGCGGCCTCTGCCAGCCCGGAATGGCGTCGTGCGTCAACGGCACTTCGGTGCTCTGCGCGGACGACGGAAAATCGCAAAAAGAAACGCCGTGCGATCCGCTCCAGGGCGCGTCTTGCGATTCGATGACGGGCCTCTGCGTGGGCGCGTGCACCCCAGAAAACATTGGCCAAAGCTACTTCGGCTGCGACTATTTCCCAACGCTCACCAACAACCAGCTCGTCTCGAAGATCTTCGACTTCGCCGTCGCCGTCTCGAACACGACCGCGTTCCCCGTGACGCTCACGGTGACGCGGGGGCCGACGACAGTGAACACCGCGACGCTCGCCGCGAACAGCGTTCAGATCCTCACGCTGCCGTGGATTGATGCACTCGATCAACAGGTGACGCAGCGGGTGGTCGATGGCGCATACCGGCTGCGCTCGACTCGACCCGTCACCGTCTACCAATACAATCCGCTCCAGTACCTAAAGGGCGGGGCCTTCAGCTACACCAACGATGCCTCGCTCCTTCTTCCGGTTAACGTTTGGACGGGCAATTACCGCGTCGTCTCGCGCAACCACTGGGTGTTCGGCGGCTCCCACTACGGCGGTCTCTACGCCGTCACGGCCTCGCAAGACAAGACGACGGTGAACGTGACGCCATCGCCCACGGGCGGCAAGGTGCTCCCCGGCGCAGGCATCGGGTCGAACGGAGTCGGCACCGTCACGCTCGACGCAGGCGACGTGTTGCAGGTTTTTACCGCGAGTGCCGGAGGTGCCCCCGATGTGTCGGATCTCACCGGGACGCTTATCGCCGCGGACAAACCCGTCCAAGTGATCGGCGGTCACCTTTGCACGAACATTCCTTACTCCGTAGTCGCCTGCGACCACATCGAAGAGTCGATCCCACCGCTCGAGACGCTCGCGACCGACTACATCGTCACAGCCCCGCTGATCACGCCGGCCAGCACGAAGGTTCGGATGGTGCGCATCGTCTCGACGGTCAACGCGACCACGCTCACGTACGATCCCCCGTACCCGGGGGCCCCGCCCCAGCTCGGTGTCGCGGGTAGCTACGCCGAAATCCCTGCGACCGACTCCGACTTCGGAATTCACGCGAGTCACCCGATCCTCGTGGCCGAGTATTTCACCGGGCAGCAACAGGGCGGAGGTTCCGGCGATCCCGCGATGGCGCTCGCGGTTGCAACGGCCCAATACCGAACCAGCTACCTCTTCCACGCACCGACGAACTACCAAGCGAATTACGTCAACGTCGTGGCGCCGACGAAAGCCATCGTCACGCTCGACGGCGTCATGCTCGCGAACTTCAAGCCGATCGGCAACACGGGACACGGCGTCGCCCGCATCCCGCTCAACAGCGCGGGTGACGGCAACCACACCATCAGCGCCACCTTGCCCTTCGGCATCAGCGTGTATGGGTACGGGCAGTACACGAGCTACTGGTATCCAGGTGGCCTCGACCTCACGCCGCTCGGGCTCTGAGCAATTCAACGGGCACCGCAACCCCTCGCGCTATGGTACGAGACCCACCGGTTTCTTGATCCCCATTGAGCGATGAGCCCCTGTCCGAGCTGCGGTAAACCTCGAAACGCGAACGCACGTTTCTGCGCAACATGCGGCCTCGCGGTCGTACCCGTTGGGTCCGCGGCTCCCACCGACGCGCTTCTCGACGCGTTGCGACCGACCGCTGAGAGCACTCCACTCGAGCACCCGGGCGGTCTCGCGCCAGGCACGATCATCGACAACAAGTACGTTGTCTCGCGCGTGCTCGGCGAAGGGGGCATGGGCATCGTCTACTTGGCGCGTGACCGAAACATCGGTGTCGACGTCGTCTTGAAGGCCGTGCGCGCGGAGCTCGCCCATCGCGCCGATGTTCGCGAGCGCACACTGAGCGAAGGACAAGCGCTCGCGCGGATCGATCACCCGAACGTGGTGCGGTTCAACGCGGTGATCGTCGAGGGGCCAAGCCTCTGGCTCGTGATGCAATACATCGAAGGTGAGAGCCTCGAGGCGCGGCTCGAACGGCTGAACCACGAGGGCCGACGTATGCCCCTCGCCGAGGCGCTCAGCATCTTCAAGCAGGTCGTCGAAGGGGTCGCGGCTGCGCATCGCGAGGGACTCATCCATCGTGATTTAAAGCCGGGAAACGTCCTGCTTCGCGCAAAAGACGGCGTCGCGAAAGTCAGCGATTTTGGCATCGCAAAAACCCAAGGTGATGCACTCGAGGGCAAGGGCGTCACGCGAGGCATCATCGGCTCGCTCTATTACATGTCCCCCGAGCAAGTCCTGGGTCGGCGCGACCTCGACAAACGGGTCGACCTCTACGCACTCGGCATTTTGCTTTACGAGATGCTGATAGGTCGCGTGCCTTTCGACGCCGAGAGCGAGTTCGAGCTGATGCGGTTGCAGGCCGAAGCGCCGATGCCCCTCATCGCGACCCAGCGCGCCGACATCCCGCCGACGCTCGACGCGCTCGTGGGAACGCTGACCGAAAAAGACCGCGACCGACGCTTTGGCTCATGCGAGGCGCTGCTCGCGGCACTCGCGACGTTCGAGAGCGCGACTCCCGCACCTGGAGCGGTCGCCGCCGGCCGCGGGCACACGGTGATGACGCCGGCCCCGCCTTTCGCCAGCGCTGCGCCGCACACCTTCAGGGCAGCCAACACCACGACCGGTGGCCAAGCCCTGTCGCATACTCCGCTGCCTTACCCCGAAGTGCACCCATTCGCGCACGCGGAGCCCCCGCCACACGCGCGCGGCCCGAGCGAAGTTATTCCACCGACGCAAACGAGAAGCCGACGCGGGCTGGCTATCGGTCTCGGCAGCATGGCCGTTGCGGGTGCCGTTGGGTTTTTCGTCTTCAACTCGGACTTCGCCGAGCAGCCCTCGAGCGCATCGCCAAACGGCACGTCCCGTCCCGCGAGCTCCGCGTCCGCACAACCGAGCGCGGAGTCCACCGCACGCGCCGGCTCCGACGGCAACTCGACCGAGGCTTTGAAAAAGCTCGTCGGCGCTTGGCGAACCGTCGACACGAAGCGCGATCTCGACGCCGTTCTCGTCGACGCGACCGTGGAGTTTCGGGTGGTCGACGCCGCTCAGTTCGAAGCCAACTCCTACCGCGCTGGCGACGTGCGATTCCGGCTCGCAGTCTCGCGCGACAACCCCGCGATGTTCGCCGTCATCGATCAACCGCGCGTGGTGCCGCCGACCGACTACACCATAGGAAACGAAGCGTGGCCGACGTGCGTCGCCACGATCGAAGCGGTCAACGGAGCCCCGTTGAAGGCTCGCGTTGCCGGCGAGACGCTTGAGGTCGAGTTCGCCAACTTCGTTCCAAAAATGAGCAATTTCACGCTGCAAGCGCGCCGCATCACGAGCTGCGTCGGCCTCGATGCGCTGCCGATCTCACGGCTCCCTGCGATCCGCCTGATGCGCCGTTAGCAGGCGACGCGCCGACGAGCCGCGCGCTTCAGACGCCGCCGACGGCCGGCACTGCCGCAGGCTTCGACGCGTTGACGACCGGACAACGAACCGTGAACGCGAGGTCCTTCGGCTCCGCCGTACCGCCGCCGGAAACCAGGCGCCCAAGAATTTCCTCGGCGGCATTCTGCACGCCAACGACTCCGCCCTGCGGCACAGCGAGGCTCGGCGCGTGCTCGTAACTCGGCTCCACTTTCACGGCGCCCGCTGACACCGCGGCATTCGCGAAACCAATCATGACCTTTACCCGCAGCATCGCGCTCTGGCCTTCCTGAACGCCGAACGCCCACGGCCGACGCGCGAATGCGCCGCAAAACGCACTGGTTCCGAACGCGCCGTCCTTGCCGTAGTTCGCATCGGCCCAGGCTCTCGTGTCCACGCGGTAGCTGTCGGAGGCCGACTTTCCGTACACGACACACTCCCCCGTCGTCACGTCGACGACGGAGCCGCTCGCACACGATTTGATCTTCACGCAGCTCGCCCCGTCGAACTTTTCATCCGGCGCGCAGCTTTGGGCAAGCGGCACACATGCAGCCAACGCCCCCTCGGTCACGAGCGTCTGCCCAGCGGGACAACCGATCGTCTCGCCTTGGTGCAGCTCGACACCGATGGCATTCGCGACCGCCGCAACGTCCTTGCAGTCACCGGTGCCTTGGTCGAGCTTTTGACCGGCCACGCACACCTTCGCGGTGCACCCTGTCGCATTCCATCCGCTGCCTTTGCCGCAAAATCGATCGGCCTGCGGCTGCGTCAGACACTGTCCTTGGACGGTGAACAGGCCCGCGCGGCACGCACACGCATTCGTGGCGAGATCGAATTCGGCGCCCTCGGCGCACGTGCTCAAAGGACACGTGCACTTACCGTTCACGCAGGTCTTGATGAGACAGACCCCTGGCAGACAACCGATAAGCAACGACGCGATGGGCAATGCGCCGACGAGCGATGCGCCGACGAGCAATGCGCCGACGAGCACACGGGGAGGCATCTTGGTCTTCACGGCATGCAACGTAGCGCGAGGCGCTCCGCTTCTGCAACGAAGAGGCATCTGCCCGAACGTGCGTCAGAGCTCCAGAGCGAACGAGCGCGCGCCTTCGAGGACCCGCACTCTTTCACGCTGACTTGCAAGCTGCTCTTCGGTGTCTTTCACGACCTCGGGCGGCGCGCGGTCGGCGAAGCCTTTGGCCCCGAGCTTCTTCTCGAGCACGTCGATGTCCTTCTGTGCCTTCTTGATTTCGCGGTCGATACGCGACTTTTCGCCGGCTTGCTCGACGATCCCCTTCAAGAGGATCCGCACCTCAACACCAGCCGCGTGACCGATGGCGGCGCCTTCAGGTCGCGCCCCACCCGGCTCCGCGATGACGAGGGAAGACGTCTTCAGCAGCGTTTGGATCGACAGTCGCTCCTCGTCGAGCATGGCACGCAGCGCCGCGTCCGCGACGTGGAGCTGCACGGGCACCTGCGCGCCGGGATGAACTTCGCGTTCGCTACGGATCGCTCGCGCGGCCCCAATCACCGCTTGAACGATGCCGATGTCGCGGACCGCATCCGCGTCCGCACGCCCTACACCCGCGACCGGCAACTGCGCCAAGGCGATCGACACCGGACTTCCAACTGGCTTGGGCAAGCGCTGCCACAGCTCCTCGGTAATGAACGGGATGAACGGGTGCATCGCACGGAGCATCACCTCGAGCGCATACGCGAGCACGTCTCGAGTCTCCACCTTCGCAGCTTCGTCGTCCGACGCGAAGATCGGCTTCGAGAGCTCGAGGTACCAGTCGCAAAGTTCACCCCAAAAGAAATGGTAGAGGCGTCCCGTCGCATCATCGAACCGAAAGCCGTCGATGCCCTTTTTCGACTCGGCGCATGCGTCATCGAGGCGCGCGAGGAGCCATCGGTTGATGCGAAGCGACGCCGGTGGGGCCGACTCGCCAACGGTCGCACCTTCGACGTAGCCGAGCGCAAATCGCGTCGCGTTCCAGATCTTGTTGCAGAAGTGGCGGTTGCCCTCGATCTTCTTCGGTGACAGCGGGATGCGCTTGCTGTGCGGCGAATAGCTGCAAAGCGTCCAGCGAAGCGCGTCGGTCCCGTAAGCCTCGAAGCTTGCCCCCATCGACGCGGTCGAGGGGTAGGCCTTCTTGAACTTCTTCATCGCCTCCTCGAGCGGCGCGCCAGGGAGGGCCTTCTGAACGACGTTCTCGAACTCCGAGCCGTAGATGAGGTCGAGGGGATCGATGACGTTCCCGACCACTTTGCTCATCTTCTTGCCGGTCTCGTCGACGACGAGCGAGTGGAGCAGGATCCGCTTGAACGGCGGCTCACCCATGAAGTGGATGCCCATCATCATCATGCGGGCGACCCAGAAGAACAGGATGTCGTAGCCCGTCTCGAGGTCACTCGCGGGATAGAAGCGCCGCAACTGCGCGGTGTCCTCGGGCCAGCCTTGTGTCGCGAACGGCCAAAGCGCGCTCGAGAACCAGGTGTCGAGCACGTCCTCGTCTTGTTTGACCGAAGAGGAACCGCAGCTTGTGCATGCAGCGAGGGCCTCGGCATTGACGACGGTGATGTGACCGCAAGCGTCGCAAAACCACGCGGGGATACGGTGGCCCCACCAGAGCTGGCGCGAGATGCACCAGTCGAGGATGTTCGTCATCCAATGCTCGTAGGTCTTCGTCCACTCCTCCGGGAGGATCACGGTTTTGCCGGTGCGAACGGCCTCGAGGGCAGGCTTGGCGAGCGGCTCGGTCTTCACGAACCATTGGGTCGAGAGCATCGGCTCGACCACCGTCCCCGTGCGCTGACTGCGCGGGATCATCAGGCGGTGGTTCTTGCTCCCGCGAGCGAGGCCTTTCTCGTCGAGCGCCCGCTTGATGGCCTTGCGCGCCTCGAAGCGCTCGAGGCCGGCGAACGCGCCGCCGGACGCATTGACGCGACCGGCCGTGTCGAAGATCTCGACAAGCTCCAGGTTGTGGCGCTTGCCGGTCTCGAAGTCGTTAAAATCGTGGGCGGGCGTGACCTTCACAGCTCCGGTGCCGAACTTCGGATCGACGAGGATCGCGTCGCAGACGATCGGAATCTTCCGGTCGAGGAAGGGGTGCAGAACATGTTTTCCGTGAAGCTCCGTATAGCGGGGGTCCTCCGGATGAATCGCGACAGCCGTGTCACCGAGCATCGTCTCGGGACGCGTCGTCGCGACCACGATCTCGCCGCCGCCTTCGACGGGATAAGCGAACTCGAACATCTCCCCGTTCTCTTCTTCGCTCTCAACCTCGAGGTTCGAGAGAACGGTCTGCGCGGCGCAATCCCAATAAATGAGGCGTTTTGCTCGATAAATGAGCCCTTCGTGAAACAGACGCACGAAGGCTTCGCGCACGGCGACTGAGTAGCCAGCGTCCATCGTGAAGACCGAGCGTTCCCAGTCCGCCGAGAGCCCGAGCACCTGCTGCTGCTGTACGATTCGGCTGCCGCACTCGGCTTTCCACTGCCAAACGCGCTCGATGAACTTGTCGCGGCCGAGCTCATGGCGGCTGATGTTGTCGCGCTTGAGCTGGCGCTCGACGACGACCTGCGTCGCGATCCCCGCGTGGTCGGTGCCGGGCTGGTAGAGCGTATTGAAGCCGAGCATGCGATGCGAACGCGCGAGCACGTCTTCCAGCGTGCACATCATCGCGTGCCCCATGTGGAGCGAGCCGGTCACATTCGGCAGGGGCATCGGCAGCACGTAGCGAGGCCGCGCGTCATCCGGCGCGTCGCTCGCAGCGAAGACGCCGTTCTTCTGCCAGTGCTCGTACCACCGCTGCTCGATTTCCTTGGGTTCGAATCCCTTCGAAAGCTCGTCCACCATTCGCTTCGCTGCTCTGTAATGTTCTGAAGGCTGCTCGGTAATGTGCTGAAGAAAGGTGAACTCGCGCCGTCAGCCTTGCGTCAGGCGCCGCAGCTCTTCCTTGATGATCGTCTCGGCGAGGGTCGGCACGACCTCCCACACCACCCGTTCGATGACTTCGCGGGACAACGCGATCACGGCACGCGTTTGCGCATCCGTGAGCCCAAGTCCTTCGAGTCCTGCCTCGAACGCAACCTCATGCGGAGCAGGCGTCTCGTCTACCGCTTCCGCTTCGTCGGGCACCGCCGCGGCGAAGTCCCGATAGGCCGCCGGGACTTCCCAGCTCGCCGTGACAGGGCGCGAGGACTCGTGATGGACGTCAGCCGAGGCGTACACTTCAGCCGGGGCGTGCACTTCAGCCGACGCGTCGACTTCGGCCGTCGGCACCTGTTCACCTGTAGAGGGCCCGTCAACCGTGGGAGCTTGAGCCGGCAACTTCGCCTCGAAGTCCGCCTCACGCGCCGCGATGTCACCGACAGCCTGTTTGGTCGCGCGCATCGCGGCGACCTCGGCTGGCAACTCCCAGGATGCCGTCACACTCCGCGCACGGGGTTGTGACCCCGCTGCCGCTGAAGGCCCAGGCGCAGCAAGTGGCTCGATGAACACCGGGGGCTCGGGCAGCGGCTCGTCGAAAGCATCGACACCGCTCGCGTCCACATCGCTCGCGTCCACATCGCTCACATCGACGTCGATATCGACGGTCTCGCTCGGGTCCTCGACCAACGGCGGCAGTCCAAGTTGGGTGCGCGGAAAAGCCCTCGGAGGAGGCACGCTCCGGCGCACGACGGGAACGGGCGGGACAATGGGTTCACCGAAGCTCATCGTCTTCGAGAGATCGACCGGGGTCCCGAGGTCGGTCGGCGCTTGGTGAGATTTCACTCCGCCTGCGAGTACCGCCTTCACCTTGTCGTAGAGTCCTTGCGTGTCGAACGGCTTGTCAACGTAACCGTCCACGAGCACGCCGCGCACAGGATCGAAGGGGTGAAACTTCGACGTCAAGAGGACCACCGGAATGGCCGACGCCCCCCCACGAACCGCAGAGCCCTTGATCGCGGCGCACAGATCGTAGCCGGTCGTCGGAGGCAGAGACGCGTCGACGAGTACGAGGGCTGGCCGCAGCGTCGCGACCTTGTCGAGCGCCACCGCCGCGTTGTCGCATACGACGAGAGCGATGTCGGTACCGTCGAAGGCGATCTCGAGGCAGGTTCGCATCGTCGCGCTGTCGTCGACGGCGAGTATCGTCAGCATGCGGCGCTTATACCGCCGGCCCGCGCCGAAAGACAGGCGAACCGTGCTCCGAAGGGTTCCCCGAAGCGCACGCCGCTGAGGTGGTCACGCGGGCGTCTTCATTGCGTCTTTTTGATCGCCGCGGTCATGGCCGCCGCCGCCGCCTCGACGAGGGGCACAACCTTCGCGTAATCCATCCGCGTCGGGCCGAGCACGCCTACGGTACCAAAGGTGCCATCCGCACCGTAATGGGCAGAGACGAGACTCAGGTGGGCCGCGCCGAGGTCCGCGGTGTCACCGCCCTCGTTGCCGATGTGAACCGTTGGAGCGCCAGCGGACATGGTGCGGTCGAGGAGCGCTATCAACTGAGTGCGGTCATCGAGGGCTCGAATCAACTGCCGCAAGCGTTCGACGTCGGCATACTCGGGGAGCTCGACGAGACGCTGCCCGCCTTCGATGACAAGTTCGGTGCGTGTGCCGACCACCTCGACGGCGCGCCGGCCGAGGTCAAACGCCCGCCTTCGCAGCTCGTCCACGCGAACACGCTCGTCATCCGCGCGCCGCGAGAGCAACTCTCGCAAGGAGGTGAGCGTGCGCCCCTCGACCACGTCGCCGAGAAGCTCATGGATGCGGTTCAAGTCCGAGTCGCTGAACCGTTCGTCAACGTCAATGAAGCGGTTCTCCACGGTGGCGTCGTGGAAGATGAGAACCGCGAGCACCTGGTTCGCGCGAATCGTGATGAAACGCAGTTGAGTCAGCTTGCGCGAGTCTGCGGGAGTGGTCGTGACGATCGCCGCCGCCCCAGAGAGTTCCGATAAAAAAGCCCCCGTCTCGCGCAGGCTGTCGCTCTCGTGCTCGGTGAATATTTCCTCGAAACGCGCAACCATCTCGCGCTGCTGAGCGTTCGATACGTCCTCGAAGTGGGTGAGCGCGTCGATGAAGGTGCGGAGTGCGCGCTCGCTTGGTACACGGCCCGCGGACGCGTGTGGCTGCAGCAAATAACCGCCCTCTTCGAGATCAGACAGGACATTGCGAATCGTCGCCGGACTTAAATCGCTCACGTACTTTCGCGAGAGCGTGCGACTCCCGACAGGCTCACCCGTCGCGATGTACTCCGCTACGAGGGCGAACAAGATCTTGCGGCTTCGGCTCGCGAGGCCCGTGGGCTTCGACATGGGGGGCATGTTCTCAGACAGCGACGCGCGATGCCACCGCTTCGAATCATTCGAGTCGTTTGCATCCTGCGCAGAGGACAGCACACTTGGCCCGCCGCCGTTCTTTTGGCACCCTCCTGACGATGCGCGCAAGGTGGCTTTTCGCGGTCGCACTCAGCACGTTGGCGGGAACGGCCGCGGCGAGTCCGCCCCGCGGCAAGTTGCACGTACGCCGAGCGCACGCACGCCAATCGCTCGCGACGTTCGACGCAGCCGCGGAGACCGCCCCCTCGTACCGTTACGCAAACCTCTCGAAAGAGGCGTGCCTGGCCGAGCTCACGGAGCGGCACATCGAACACATCGTGGTCCACGAAGCGCCCGGGGTGCTCGCTCCCGTGCGGCTCCCGAACGGCGTCGGTGGCGTGCGCTACCACACCCGATTGCCAGTGTCGGAACGCGCGACGAGCCCATGGGAGGTATTCGATTGCCGGCTCGTTCTCGCGCTGGATGAGTTCTCCAAAATCGTGGTCGCGCACGGCTACGACGAAGCCATCACCTACTCGGGCTGGCGTCCGCCCAACAAGGGCTGGCCCAAAGACAAACTCGCCGTCCGGCACCCAGGTGGGCTCGCAGTCGACATCAAAGAGCTACGCAAGTCGACCGCTCCAAACAACGACGAAACACTCGACGTCATGAAGGATTACCAGGGCGCGATAGGTTCACCGAGCTGCGGACCGAGCGCGAAGTCACCGCGCCCGGAGTCTCCGAACTCGAGTCAATTGCGGGCCATTTTCTGCGAAGCCGTGAGCGCCCGCATGTTCACCTCCATGCTGTCTCCGAACCACGACCGTGCGCACCACAATCACTTTCACCTCGAAGTGACCCCTCACGTGACCTGGCGCCTCATAAGGTGACGAACGTCTCGCCCAAGCGTTATGCTCAGTCTTGATGCGTCCATTCGGCTTCTGCTTTCTCATCGCCGCCTCCACACTCATCCTCCCGGTCGCCTGCGACACCGGGGGTGAAACGGCGACACCGCCGTGCATAGGGGCCACAGGCGGAGGCGGGCAGACGGCCAGCGGGAACCCCGCTTCCTCGACCACGAGCGGCGTTGGCGGCGGGCTTGTCGCGGGCTGCCAGCCCCCGTGTGCGGCGGGCTCGATCTGCAGCGCGGCGAATACGTGCATCCCCGAAGGGACGTGCGTCGATGCCGAGGACTGCGCCGCGGGGCTCACGTGTGACGCCACCACGAAGACGTGCGTTCCGGGCGGAAACTGCGGCTCACAAGAAGCGTCGGCCGCGCTGTTGTCCCCTAATTTGCTGATGGTGCTCGACCGTTCGTGCTCGATGATGAGCAAGGTCAACGGCGTGACGAAGTGGCAAATCGCGCTCGCCGCCATCGGCACCATGATGACGGCCTACCAAAATAAAATTCGATTCGGGCTCACTCTCTTTCCCGACCTCGTGGCGCCGGACTGCGGACAAGCGGTGATTCCGTTCCCTCCCACCGTCGGCAACGAGCTTCCGATCGCGAACTTCTTGTTCAACGCGCTGAGTTTCGTGAACCCATTTTATCCGAAAGGACCGTGCGTCACGAACATCGACACCGCCATGCTGCAAGCCTCGACCGAACCCGCTCTCACCGATCCAACACGAGAGAATTTCGTGATGTTGATCACCGACGGGGCGCAGTGGAAGGGATGCTCGCTCGGTGGCGCAGACGCCGGAACCGAGGCCACCATCACCGCGCTCCTCGCCGCCGGGGTGAAGACGTTTGTGATTGGTTTTGGCGGCAGCGACATCGACCCGCAAGCGCTGAACGCCTTCGCGGATGCCGGTGGTGTCGGCGTGAACAACGGGATGATCCACTACTACAACGCCGCCGATGCCGTCTCACTCGACCAAGCGCTCGCGGCGATCGCAACGCAAGCGATGAGCTGCACCTACGTGCTCGATAAACCCATCGACGATCCCGACCAACTGTTCGCGTTTTTCAATAATGATCCAGTGAAGGTCCCTCGCGACGAGACTCACCTGAACGGCTGGGACTACGACGCCGCCACGAACTCCGTCACCTTCTATGGCCCCTACTGCGACCAATTGAAGGCCGGCAAGGTGACCGACGTCGACCTCGTCAACGGCTGCAGCGAGCCTACCCCAGGGTGACCGTGCGCACGCGCCCGTGATAGTCTCCTCGGATGAGGCTAGGCATCGCACTCAGCGCTTCGACATTGTCTCTCGGCGTGCTCGCGGCGCAAGCCTGCGGCAGCACGGACACCAACCCATTCACGAGTGGTGCCGGCGGCGCGTCGACCTCGGCGGTCACGAGCGCGTCCAGCGATTCGTCAGGGATCGGTGGCGGACTCGGCGCTGGCTGCACGCCACCGTGCGACGCGGCGGAGTTTTGCGGCGTCGCGGGGACGTGCCTACCCGACGGCTCCTGCGCCGACGACGAAGACTGCGCCATGGGGCTCGCTTGCGACATGGCCACAAGCACGTGCATCCCCGGCAGTGAGTGTGGCGCACAAGAAGAGTCGGCGAAGGTCGTGCCCCCCAATTTGCTGATCGTGCTCGATCGCTCCTGTTCGATGACGTCGGCGGTGAACGGCAAGTCGAAGTGGGCGATCGCCGTCGCTGCGCTCAATGGCATGATGGTCAGCTTCAAGGACGACATTCGGTTCGGCCTCACGCTCTTCCCCGACAAGGTCAACCCGACTTGCGGGCAGGACAAGATCCCGTTCTCGCCGGCACAAGGCAACGAGGCCGCGATTACGGCGCTCTTGACGAGCGCGCTTGTGAAAGGCGACGTGAACTACCCGGCCGGCCCATGCGTCACCAACATCGACACCGCGCTGCTGCAAGCGCAGGGAGAGCCGGCGCTGATGGATCCGCTGCGCGCGAGCTACGTGATGCTCGTTACCGACGGTGCGCAGTCCGGCAATTGCACCCTTGGCGGTGGCGATATGGGCACAGCGCAAGTGATAACCGCGCTCTTGGCCGCGAAGGTGAAGACCTTCGTCATCGGCTTTGGCGGGACGGGCATCGACAAGACCGCGCTGAACACGTTCGCCGATGCGGGCGGAGCTCCGGTGAACAACGGCACGATTCATTACTACGACGCGGGTGACGCCGCCGCGCTCGAGCTTGCGCTCACCGCGATCGCCGCCGAGACGCTGAGTTGCACCTATGCGCTCGACCAAAAGGTGGACGATCCCGACCAACTCTTCGTGTTTTTCGACAACGATCCGAAAGCTATTCCGCGTGATCCGACCCACACGAACGGCTGGGATTACGACGCGGCCACGAACAGCATCACCTTCTATGGCGCGGCGTGCCAGGACCTCAAAGACGCAAAAGTGAAGGACGTCGACATCGTCTACGGTTGCGCGGCCCCAACGCCTGGCTGAATGCTCGAGCGCCCGCGAACACCGCGACGGCCGATGGAGAATCGGCATTGGCTCTCGGGGAGTTTGACGCCGCAGGCTGCGCGCCTCTCGCGAATCGGTGATAGACAACGAGCACACATGGTCTCAGGTGCTCCGCGCAGGTGGCCGATTCTCCTCGTCGCATGCTCGAGCGCGCTTCTCGCTTGCCGGAGCGGAGACGACCACGCGCCACCACACGACGCGGGTGTGAGCGCAGCGGCCTCTGCCATTGGAAGTGCGTTGCCTGAACCGAGCGCGACCGGCATCGCGAGCGCGGCGGCCGTCCCCACGCCGGTAGCCGCGTGCCCAGCCTTTGAAGTGTGGCTGCCTGCCACGAGCAGCGAAGGCTTTTGGATGGGCTCGGGCTCACTCGGGAACGATCCGAAGCACCGCGTCGTTTTAACGAAGCCGTTCTGCATCGACGCCACCGAAGTCACGGTCCGCGCCTACAAAACCTGCGTGGATGAAGGCGCGTGCGAACCGCCGCGCACATGGGGCATGTGGATAAACTTCCCGACCAAGCTCGACCACCCGGTGAACAAGGTCGGCTGGCGCGCGGCACGGACCTTCTGCAAACACGCGGGTAAAGACCTTCCGACCGAAGCACAGTGGGAGTGGGCCGCAACCGGCGACGATATGCGCCCTTGGCCCTGGGGCACCGAGTCGCCGACGTGCGAGCACGCAGACTTTACACCGGGGCTCCTCGAGAGCCCCTCGTCCGACGATGGATGTCGCGGCGGAGGCACGTCGCCCGTCGGAACTTCACCCCGAGGCGATCACGTCTGGCCGAGTGGAAACGTGCACGATCTCGCGGGAAATGTTTGGGAGTGGACGCTCGACAACTACGTCGCGGTGAGCCCGAAGATAGGTTCCACGACCGAAATAGACCCTCTCTTTATGCGCAACGAAGCGGCCCCGCATGTGGCGCGCGGCGGCGGATGGAACCGCAGCGCGAAAGGCATCCGCTCGCAATTTCGTGCTGGCTCACCCGTGGATTACCAGGTTCCCGGCCTCGGATTTCGCTGCGTGCGCGCGCTGTGAGTTGGCGACACGGCGAGAGCGGGCCCGGGTTAGCGGCGGCTGCGACGGAAGCTCATGTGGCGGGAACGATCGGCAGCTCGCGGCGTTGCAGCTCCTTGCCCTGGTCATCCCGCACGATCGCCTCGAGCTTGCCGCGATCGTCTTGGCGCAGCGTGTTGTAGCCCCAGGTGCGCCATGACCACGATCGGCCGACTTTTTGGGTCAGTGTGGTGCGCGATTTCCCGTTCACTCGAAGTTCGATCGTGATGCAGCGCTCGCGTCCACTTCGATTGCGCAAGACGATGTGAGTGTGCACGCGCTGACCGGGCCGCGCGACCGAGAGATTGACGCGCGCATCTTTGCCTTCGACCGAATCGGTGAAAGCAAATCGCAAGATGTCGAGCGGTTTCAAGGTCGGGTCTTTTGGCGCGCACGCCGCCTTGGCCGCGGCGCTCGGCTCCGCGGCGTCGGGCTCATCATCGACGGTCTCAAGCTCGCTCGGTGCAGGCGCGCTCGGCTCCGATGACGGAACTTGGCTTGGCGCGGGAGCCGAGGCCACAGGAGCTTGAACCGCACTCGCCGAAGCGCTGGCCGTCGAGGCGAACGCCGGCGTTCCAGCACTCGGTTCGCAGGCGAGGAGAAGAAACAAAATAGCAGCAAAACACAAGCGATTCAGGATCATCACGGGCGCGGGCCTCCTCGGTCGCGGCTGTCCGTCAGCTCATCGACCACGGCGGTCGTGAGCGCGAGGATCCCCGGCAGCAAACGCTCCGCCGCGGGCTCGACGAGCCGTTCGACCTTATCGAGCTTTCCCGCACGAAGCCAATGGGCCACGAGCCGTCGCGCCGTGCCACGCGTGATCGGACAACGGAGGCCGCGAGCCATTGCGCCGGTGACGGCCGTCGTGCCTCCACTTGCAAGCTCCGCAAGTTGGCCGAGCGGCCCCGGCGCGGACACGGGTCTGTCGAGGAACGAACCGAGCGCGACGAGGGCATCGTGATACCGCTCGCGGCGGTGTGGAGCGACGAAGCCCCCGCCGAGTAACGACTGCGCTTTCGCAAGCCACTGGCCCATCGCATCGAAGCTTCCGGCAGCCTCGGCGGCGAGAGCCGCAAGCGTCCAACCATCCGGCTTGTCATCGAGCTGCGACGTGACTTCTCGAAGCGCCTTCGTCGTCTCGCCGCACGCGAGCAGCGCCTCCACGCGTCCCCACCGAGCCTCGCAAGCCGTGGCGTTCTCCGCGAGCGCCCAATCAAATGCAGCGAGGGCCTCAACCTCGCGCCCGAGCAAGAGGAGCACCGTCCCCCGCCGGATCTGCGCCGCCCACCCCGCACCGCCCTCGATGAATTTTTGCAGGTAGACGCCCGACACACAGCCGATAGCCGCCACATAATCCACGAGCGCGGCTTCGAGGTAATCACGGCGCTGAAGCTCCGTCGCGCACTGCAAGCCCACCATTTCAGAGGCGCAGCCGCGAATGAAAAAAACGTCCGGGTGGTCCGCGAGGAGCCGCGTCGCAACGGCCATCGTCTCGAGCGCGGCGTTCGGCTCGCC
The DNA here is from genome assembly GCA_947475525.1 of Polyangiaceae bacterium. Taxonomy (GTDB): domain Bacteria; phylum Myxococcota_A; class Polyangia; order Polyangiales; family Polyangiaceae; genus SYFR01. The sequence continues at coordinate 95,610 of CANJMI010000008.1, forward strand.
GGCCTGCACCTCGAGCCATGCGCGTGCGGTGACGAGGCGAAGTGCGGGCAAGTCGAGGGTCTTCGCTCCACCGACGAGCACAGCCCAACCGCGGTCGGCGACCTCTCGCGCACGCGCCCGGTCACCGGCGTCGAAGTACTCATGGGCGAGGTACCCGTAAGGCGCCACGTCATTCGGCGTCTCAGCGCACGCGCGTTCGAGCAGGCGGATGTTGCGACGACTCTTGTCGCGAAGCGCTCGCAGGTCCGGAACCGCACCGAGGTGAACGATGTCGACGCTGGGTAGAAGCTTCGGCCTGCGTCCGTTTGAAAACAACCACTCGCCGACGTTCTCGTGGACGATGCCGGTAAAGCGCAAGTCGGGCGTCCGTCGCATCAAACGCGGCAAATACGCGGCATCACCGACGCGACAGGTTCCCCGCGCGACCGCGTCGATCTCGGCATCGAGGCGCGTCGCCGTGGAGAGGCGCAGCATTCCACAATCGAAGTCATCCTCCGCCACAGCGCGCCGCAAGGCCTCGCGCGCCCCTTGAGTGAGCCGTTCATCCGCATCGAGCACGAGCACCCAATCACATGCACACTCCGCTATCGCGCGGTTGCGAGGCGCCGAGAAGTCATCCGACCATGCCTGCTCGAAGACCCGTGCTCCGGCCGCACGAGCAAGCGCGATCGTCGCATCCTTACTCCCCGTGTCGACGACGACGATCTCGTCTACCGCTCCTGCCACCGACGCGAGGCAAGCGGGGAGCAGCGACTCTTCGTCGCGCACGATCATGCAGAGAGAGATGGTCGCCATCGGACGGGGCCACGTTAGTCGAAGAACGGCAACCGAAAGACTGTGAATTGGCGCGTGCGGAAGGCTTCGATGGCGGGCCTAGAAGGCGTCGCCGCCGCACTCGATTTTGACCTGCACCTTGGCGGTCGCATCGGCTTCGACGAGCACGCAGGTGAGAGGGCAGAGGAAGATCTTCCCCTTTTCTTTGTCGATGTAGAACTCGTTCTTCTTGCCGCTACACGCAGCGGGCGACGCCGCCTGCACGAACTCCTCGGCCATTCCCATGCCGCTCGGCGTGTAGAGAAGCGAGACCGTCTTCAGATCGAGTTCCTGGTTGTCCTTGGGCTTCGGAAGCTCAATCTCGCAGGGGATCTTGGTTCCAGAGACGACCCCTTTGGCGATCGCCGTGAAGATCGCGTCGAAGCCGTTGAGTTCGCAGACGGGGAAGCGAAGGCCGCCTGTCCCCTTCGCGAGGTACTGGTACCCCATCGCCGCGGATACAGCCGAGGGGCACTCATCTTGGGTCACCCCTTCGGTCGGTAGGAAGGGGTCGAGCGGGCTTGCTTGCGGGGCGATCGGCTGGGCGCTATCGACGTTTTTTGCGAGGTTTTTCGCTTGCAGGCCGATCAGTCCAAAGAACTGATAGTTGCGTGCCGCGCTCGTACCGAACTGTTGCGGGGCGAGCCCCAGGAGAGCCTTGTCGAAAGCGATCGCCATCTGTTTCGCGCCGGCGGAGGTCGACTTATCGTCGAACTCGATCGGTGTGTCGCCCCCGAGCCATGTACACGAGGGGCGGTCGTCCGTGATGAACAGCAACACCTTCGCGGCCTCGGGTCGAAGCCACTCGACCCATCCGTTCGGCGCGAGATTGAAGTCATCTTTTTTGGTACCGTAGAGCGAGTCGAGCACGAGACAGAGCGAGTCATTGCTCTGGGGATAACCGCTCATACTGTACTGGTAGAACTTGCCGGGGTTCGTTCCCGGCGGCTTCGAGCCAATGGTCGCGCAGCCACCTTTGGGGATCGTGCTGAGCGGCGCTTCGACACACAGCTCGAATGTGCCCGGACCGTGATCGACGAGCATGATGATTCGGTAGTCGACCCCGCTTTGACTGATGATCTGGGCGAAGTTGAGGTTGATATTTTTCTCGATACTCGCGATCTCCTCGCTCATCGAACCGGACACATCGACGACGAAGATGATGTCGACCGGCTTGACCGTCACGTTCGCGGCCACCACGGCATCGGCACAGGAGCCACCTGCGCCTACGCTGCCACCTTGGCCCGCCGCGAAGGTCGGACTCGCGCCGCCTACACCCGCGCCGCCTACACCCGAACCGGCGAGCCCCCCGGAGCCCCCTGCTGCGACGGCCGATGAAACCGACGACGCTCCCCCACCCGCTCCGGCTGAAGTAGGCGCCTCGTCCGAGCCGCAAGAAACGAGCGAGCTCCCTCCTGCGAGGACAACCATGGCGGACGCAGCGATCGCGGAACGTAGGTAGTTCATCGGTTATGCAAGCCTCGAAAAAAAAGAACGCGATGATGATCGAACTTAGGTCGTTCTACCGTCAAGCAGCGAATTGAGCGGTCGCCATGCCACACGTGGGAGCGTTACGCCATCCGAGGCGCCTTGTCGGGAACTCCCGCGAAGTAACACTTGGGCGGTCGTCCGTGTCCTATTAGGCTGTCCGCGTGGAAAGGGGCAAGACGGCACCGCCGGGTTCGAACCGGAAAGATTCGGAACGCAAGACAGCGCCCGACGACGCCGCTGCCGCGAAAAACGCGGTTCGCCCGAAGCGTGCGCGCGGGCCAAATTCCGCCCGTGCGACGACCGTAGAAGCAGAGCCTGCCCCGCCACGCAAACGAACGGGTCGAGCCGTAACGGTGCCGGAGAGCGCTTCGCCAGAGCCCTCCCAGCAAACGAAAAAGCGGGCCACCACGAAAGCGACAGCGGCGAAGACTCGAAGCGAGGCTCGCATCGCCCCGCCCGAGCCGCCCGCTGCACTCGGTGACGTTGAGGGCGACGCCGGTGACCTCGAGGCGCTCGGAGAATCGCTGGCCCCACCTCCACGGCCAACCGAGCGATCGAAGCCCCATGATTCTCGGCGAGCGAGTGACGAGCCCGTCGCGCCTGCCGCGGGCACGCAAGTCGAGCTCCCACTTCGCGCGCCAACTCTCCGACCCGTTGCCGCCGTAGCTCCGGTGGAGCGAGCCCCCGATCGGGAAGCGTACGATGCCCCGGCGCCCTCGCAACGTGCGACGAACGTACCTCCGCCAGGCCGGGTAGCGAAGCTCCCGCCGCCACTCGCGGCACCGACGATTCGGCGCCGCCAAGCCTCGCGAATGCCGGTAATAGACGAGCGGCTCGATACGCAGCCCGCGAATCGATACGCGTTTCCCGATGACGGCATGCCTCGCTCGCGGCGCCCAGGCGCACCGTCGATCCGCCCCGGCTCGATCCCTCGTGGGATCACCATCCCACCACCACCGCGAGTGGCATTCGGCGCAGAGTTCGCAGACCAGGCGGAGAGAGCGTCACGCGAACTGTCGCGAATGGGGGACTCAGCCGATGTCGTTGTCACGAGCGCATGGCCGTTCGACGTCGACGAATCCGCCGCCTCGCTGCCGAAGGCGACCGGTCGACAGACGCGCGTTCCATCCGAGGCCTCGGAGAAGTTCGCCGACGGGGTGCAAGATGTGCTCGCGCGACTGCGACCCAGCGAATCATCGGCGCTGCGCGCTGCGGCCACCGCGGGCGAGGCGGAAGCGGCGCTCAATTCGTGGGGTGAGCCTCACGCAGGCGTCAACCGCGCGACCTCGGAGCCGTCACGACGCGCCCGCGACGAGAGCCCCCTCGCGCGCGACGATGATGACGCGTTCAACCCGTTCACCCGGCGGGCGCTGGATGCCGCTCCAGCGGCGGTCTCGGAACCTCGCGCGCAATCCTCCAGCGACGACGAGCAACCGACGTCCGGGGTCGACAGCTTCCGAAGCAAGGACGACGAACCACTCTCGAGCGGCGTCGCAGCAATGTTCGCCAGCGAGTCCGCGCGAGATCCAGAATGGAACCGCGGCTCGAGCGATCGGAGCGGTGGCGAAAGCGCAGCCCCAACCACGCACGCGTTCTCGGAACTTCCCAGCGAGGAGCGCATCTCGGAGATCCCACGATCGCGGGGGGATATGCCGAGTGGAGCTTCGAGCGAATCCCTCGACGCCGCGATCGGAGACATCCTCGGCTCCAGCTATCCGGCGTCGATCGCCGACGGAACGGCAAACTTAACCGCGCATCTCGACGCGCTCCTGGAAGATGCCGCGAGAACGGCCGACGCCAATCCCGAAGTCGACTTCGGTAACCTCGACGACGAATTTCAGCGCGGAGGTCCGACGACCAAGCCGGCCTCGCCCGCCTCCGACTTCGGACCACCGGCAAAGACGCTGCGCGGCCGCGACGTCGACGACAACGATTTTTTCGGCGATGACGCCGAGCGCCCATTTGCAATCGACGCGGAGCCCTCGAGCTGGGGCGATACGTCGTCGCGCGCCGCGAGCTCCGCGCCACCCGGCCGAAGGCCGACGCCAAACGATGACGTGCTCGACGTCGATCCGCGAGACGTCTCGTCGCTGCCGCCCACCGCCGGTCTGCGCTGGCCCGACGAAGGAGATGACGATTTCGACCAGGAGCCGAAGCGTCAGCGTTCAAGCTACTCGCCCGAGTCGCAGGAGCCACAGCCTTCAGCGCCGCCCGACGACGAGGACGACGACCGCGCGTCGGAGTGGGGCAGCGTCGATTCGCAGGCGGGCTCGCTCGCTCGCTCGATCCCCAATTACAATGCCGCGCTAGAGAAACTGGCAAAGCCCCCGAGCGCGGCGCCAAGCGAGAGCCGTCGGCCGCTCCACACTTCGCTCCCACCAAAGGTGTCGAGTCGGCCCGCATCGCGAATTGCTAGCCGCGGCATCTGGCTCGCAACGGCGCTGGTTGTGGCTGGCGTCGCCGTCACACTGCTGCCTTGGTACATGCTGACTCGTGCGGAAAAACACGCGCAAAACTGCTTCCACAAGCTGGTCAAGACGACGGAAGGGGACCCGGCCGAGTGCGTTCCTTCGACAAGCGAGTTGGCCCTCCCACGCAGCCTGCCGTGGTTGAAGGCCGACGCCCTCCGCATCCGCGAACAGAGCGAATTCCGCGCCGCACGGCTTGCTTACGACATCGCAACGGCGATCGTTCCCAACGCGACACGACGCGATGAAGCCGCCCTTCGCCTCCTCGAACTCACCTACCGCGGCAGTGCGACCGAACGCGCGGCGGCGCTCGGTGTGGTCGCGGGCGCACACGCAGCCGTCACTCAATTCGCCATGTCGAATCGCGAGCCCGAGGCGGTCTCGTTCGCGTTGCGCAGCTCCCGTGCGATTGGCGATCTCGATGGGATGCGCTCGCTCGCGACGGGCAGCAGCGAGGACGACCCCTTCGGCATGAGCCTGCGCCGTGGAGCGCTCTTGTGCTTGCTCGGCGATCCCGAAGAAGGCGCCCGCGCATTCGTGGCAGCAGACCTCGCACAACAGCGGCAGGAGATGAGGCAGACGGGGCACGGACTCGCGAGACTCGGCCTGATCGCGTGCGGCAAGCCGAAAGGCGTCGATGGCGAAATCAACGCGCGACGTATGGAGGACCGACTTCTGCCCGCGATGGCCGCCCTCGATGCAAGCTTCGATACGCCGGACGGCTTCGCGAAAGCGCGCTCGTTCCTCGAGGATGGAAAGCTCAAAATCGGTGGCATTCAGCGGTTGCGCATCGCGCCCTACGTCCTTCGCGAAACGAAGCAGACCGCGCTCGAGGCGCTTCGACTCATGGCGCCACTCCACGCGCCGGCCGCGCGCTCGGACCTCGCCGCCGTGCGAACGCCATGGATGATGTTCGACGTCGAAGCGCCGGTTCAGGCGGTCTACATCGACACCCGCGCAGCCGAGATCGCAGCGCCGTATCTCGAGAACTTGGCGGAAAAACTCAGCGGAAAGCCACTCGACTGCAGCGGCGAGGAGTGCCCCGATCCCGCGGCGTTGAAGTTGCCCGACGCCGTCCTCAAGGAGGCGGCACGGATGGTCTGGTTCGAAGCCGCTGCCGAGCACGCGCGCCTTGGACATCGGGAAGCCGCGATCGAAGCGGCCAACCACGCGACCGAACTCGCCGCTCGCACGCGTCGCTACCTCGTGGCCCCAATCCTCCTTGCCGTCGGCGATGCCGAAGGCGCATTGAACTTACTCGTCGACGCCGTCGCTAACCTCGACGGTTACACGCCGCTCGCGCAGACGCGCGTCCACTTGAACCACGCGCTCGCCTTGGCGCATCTCGGCCGCTACGAGCCCGCCATGGCCGCCGCCGAACGAGCGTACGTCGCGGCCGGCCGGGCAGAAGAACTGGCGCGCGAGGGTCGCGAGGGCATCGACACCGAGGTTGCTCTTCAGGACGATAAAATTGCGGCCGCGTGGCTCTGGGGTGCAATGGCGCTACTCGTCGGCAAGCCGGACAGCGTCGGCGAAGCCTTGCGCGATGCGACCACGAAAGAACTCGCAGAAGTGGCCACTTGGGTTGGACTCGCAACGCGCCCCGAAGAAGAGCGCCGCGCCGAACGTTGGGAGCTCGCGCTCGCGATGCCTAGCCAGCCAGCCCTCCCGGCCGTGATGTACGTGGTGAGCCGCGCCGTGCCGTCGATGACCGAGGTCGAAGTCTGGATCGACCGAGTATTTCAGCAGGAAAACCGCACCCAGCCCATCCGCTCGATGCTCGCGCGAGCCGAGGCCGCCCGATGGCGCAACGACGCCGAAGCGGAGCGCAACTGGCAAAGCCGCGCGGCGAAAATGCTCGGCCTGATCAAAGACTACAAGACGTCGCTGCTCGCCCACTTCCTCGAGCTCCACTGAACCGTACGCGGCACTGCGGTGCTGCGGTGCTTGTTGCCTCTTCGGCTCACGCCTCAGCGGGTCGGGCTCAGAAAAATCCGCAGCCGTCGAGGATCCCCGCATCGGGGTCCGTCGGATCGATTCCGCCACTGCAAAAGTCTTCGTAGTTCTTGCCGTAGTGCGCCTCGATGAACGCGTCCGTTGCACCACGGTCGAAGCAGTCCGACTTGAGCGAGTACCCCCACGCTACGGCCGCGTAGGGGACGTCGAGTTCGGGATCCGGCGTGAGGATGATGCGGTTGTGCGTCGGTTCGTCGCACTTCGGGTCGGCGGGCTTCTCCGCAACGTACGCGTTCAGCGTGGCGACGGTTTCGGCACACTCGTCCTCGCTTGCAAAAAGCTTGCAGTTGTAGAGCAAGATGACGCCGCTGTGTTCGGCGTCATGGAGGTAGAACCCGCGCGCAAGTGGCTTCTCGTACGTCTTAAACAAGCCCCAGATCGGATAGTGCGGTCCACTGGTCGGGGGATTCGACGTGAAGGCGATCTCCGAGCACATCTCGACATGCTCCGCAGCGACGACCGGCGGCTCACAGGTGCGGGTCTTACACGCCCCAGCAGGCGGACTGCACACTTCGGGAAGCGGCGGCGCGGGGGGACCTGGATCGATGTCGAACGCGAAGTCGAACGTGCTCCGTGCGCCGCAGCCCAGGCCTGCTTGAGCCGCAATGAGTACGACGAAAAGCTGGAAGCACACGCGGCTGCGACCACGTTTGCCAAGCCCCGCACGAGAGCGTGTCACTCCAAAATCACGTTGCATGGCGTCTTCGTCTTTCCGGTGAAACCTTCGACTTCACCGCCGTACTCGGTCAGCGCGTCAGGGTTCGGCACGACCGCTTTCAAGCACGCAAAGCCGATGTCGGTGATGCTCGCGCCCTCCGTCGACCGATAGTGGCCAACGCCCGACTTCAGGCGACCGCCCGCTCGACCGGCGACGATGATTGGGTAGTCGCTCTCCGAATGACTCCAGCCTTCGCAAACGTCGCTTCCGGCCAGCACGCACATGTTATCGAGCATCGTCGCATTGCCCTCCGGCACCGCCTTGAGCTCACCGAGTAGCGTCGCGAAATTCTGCATGCAGAACTCGGCGCAGCGATGGATGAACTCCTGCTCGTAAGGAGCGACCATATGGCTCACCATGTGCTGGTCCGCGTGGCTGTAATCCGTCGCGCCGGGAAACTCCGGAAACTGCGACGGCGTGAGCAGGTCGAACTGCTGACCGCCGCTCGGGGCGGTAAACATGTAGCTTACCGCGCGGGTGAGGTCGCACGCGAAAGCGACGGCAACGAGCTTGCTCATCACCGCGTTGATCGCGGCAAGAGGCTCGCTACCGTCGGCGTTGTAATCGAGCTTGCCGGGCTTCATCGGCAAGTCGCATTGCGGTGGAATTGCGAGGATCTGCTTTTGCAAATCGAACAAGCTGTCCAGGTGGTGTTCGAGTCGCTGCCGGTCGGTGGTGCTGACGAGTCCGTGCAGCCGCTTCGCGTCCTTCATCACGGCATCGAGGGTGGCGACACGCAACGACGTCGTGTCGTTACCGGTACCTGGCACGGGGACAAACGCACCGAACAATTTGTCATACAGCGCCTGCGGATCGCGCTCCATCGGCAGCGGTTGACCGGGCCCGCGATGCGACATCGTCTCGAGCGTCGGACCTTGATTCGTGACGTGGCGCTTCGTCACGCCGATCTGCAGGGACTTGAACATCGTCGAGGCCCCGATGAGATCCGTCGCTTGCTGGTCTATCGACTTACCGCCGAACTTCGAGGCGTACGGCGCGCCCGCCGGATCGAGCGCGATGAACGGGTAACCGGAGAACAGCCCCGCGATCCCGTCATGGTGGCCGCGCCGACCCGCCACCGGATTTTTGAAGCCGGTAAGCACCGAAAACTCGGCCTTGTGCGGTGCAAGCGACTTGAGCGCGGGACTCAGCTCGTAGTCCGGGCCAGTGGCCTTCGGGACCCAGTGCTCGAGGCGGCAGCCATTGCCCCACATCCACGTCATCAGTCGAAGCGGCAGCGGCGAGCCGTCGGCGTGGCGTGTACCGTCGTCATGCAGCATGACCTCGAGGACCGGCAACGCGAGGGCAACGGCGGTGCCGCCCACGAGTCCCCGAAGGAACGTGCGTCGCGGCAATACGAGCTCGTAAGGCAGACGGCGGCGCGTCATTGTGGCGTCCCCACGCGTCGAAACAACTCGTGCGATGCGAGGTCGACCATCAGGGCCCGAAACGAATGCCCTTCTGCCGACCAGGTCGCGAGCAACTCGTTGATGGCCGGCCACTCGCTCTTCTGCTCCACGTGGCCTGCCGCGTAGCGGTAGAGCTGTTGCAGCATGCAGCTCTTCACGGCATCGGACGCGGCGAGCACCTCGGCGAGGCCTCGCGGAGCATCCCAAGTGCCGAGGAGCTCTATCGCGGCGCGCGTGTCGATGGCGGCACCGTTCTCGGTCTCGCGGAATTTACCAACGGCATCGAAGTTTTCGAACGTGAGCCCAAGTCCATCCGCCATGTAATGACACGCGCGACAGACCGGATCGGCTTGATGGACCTTGAGGCGTTCACGCAACGTCGGCGCCGCGCTCGACGGCGGAAGGTTCGTAACGACACCGGGCGGAGGCGGAGGCATCGTCGTGCAGAGGAAGCGTTCCATCACGAAGAGCCCGCGGTAGGTCGCGGACGTCGTCGTGCTGTGAGCCTGCCGGGTCATGACGGCCGCCGACGTGAGGACGCCGCTACGGCCTTGTGCCTCGGGCAAGGTCGTCACGCCCCACGCCTCCGCGGGAGCGCCAACCCCATAAAACGATGCGAGCGGAGCATCGAGGAAGGTACGGCTCGTCGTCAGTATCTCGGTAATTGGGGCGTCACGTCGGACGACGTCCTCGACGATGCGGAGCGCCTCTTCTCGCATCGACATCGCGAGCTCGGGCGAGAACTCGGGGAAAAGATTCGGGTCTTTCGCGAGGGTCGGCAGTTCCCCGAGCACCAGCAATTCTTCGAAAAAATCGCGAACGGCGGTGGCCGACTCCGGCAGCGCTACCAGCACAGAGGCCCACTTTCGCACGCCCGCTTCATCATCGAGCTCGCCCCGCTCCGCCGCGTCGAGGAGCGCGGCATCGGGCGTCACGCCGGCGAGTAGAAACGATAAGCGCGTCGCCACCTCGTAGCCCGTGAGATCGCGCACGTCCGAGCGAGTCGGGTTCGGTCGGCCAACCTCGACCTGGTAGAGGAAGTTCGGAGACTGCAGGATCGCGCTTATCGCAAGCTCGACACCGGCGAAAAAGTCGGCCTTCACTGCCGCGCCTTGTTTCGCGAGCGCGACGTAATCCTCCCGCTCGGCTGAGGTCACGGGACGCCGCCACGCAAGCCGCCCGAACGTGTCGACGAACGACCCAAAACAGTTCGTATCGACGGCACTCACGGGCTTGCAGCCCACGAGCTCCGCGATGCGTTTCGTGTCGAGCGCAGCCGCCGCAGCAATCGCGCGCGCCGACGATTCGTACGCCCCGACCAGCGAATCATTGAATGACAGTTGGCTCGCGGCGATCGTCGTGAAGCCGTTCAGCTGCGTGTCTGCGGGAGGGCTCGCGGCTGCTTGCGCCGCGGAGCCGAGTAGCCGGCCAACGCTCCGGCGATAATGCCGGGCGAGCAACCGCCGAAGGGAAGGCTCGGCCGGAACGGTGACGTGCGCCGGTTTCGATTGCCCGATCGCGTCTTCGGACGTCGGCGCGCAAGCCCCGACCCCCGCGCACACGCCGAGCGCGACTCCGAGCCAGCGACTCGACACCAAAGAAGTGAGCGAAAACACAGCGAGTAACCTCATTGTAGCATGCGAGGCACGCCTACGTAAGGTCGCTATCCCCGCGCGACACGAGCTCGGCAACGACGTCTCGAACGCGCTGCGCTTCGTCGCGATGAACGATCAACAACGCATCGTCGGTCTCCACCACCACGAGGTCACGCACGCCGCAGAGCGCGATGACGCGTTTTGCTCCGCGGGCGCGCAAATCACTGACGTGGTTGCCCGCCGAGTCAACGAAGATTGCGCCTGAAGGACCGCTGTTGTGGGCCTCGTCTTTCGAGGCAAGGTCGCTCAGGCTGAGCCAACTTCCAAGGTCGCCCCACCCAAAGTCACCCGGCACCATCGCGAGCTGTTCCATCTTCTCCATCACCCCGACGTCGATGCTGACCGCCGGCAACGTCGGAAAGATCTCCGCGAGCACGGCCGACTCGTCGCCGGCACGCGCCGCCGCGTCGATAGCCGCGAGCCCCCGCGCAAGCTCGGGGAGATGCTCGGCAATTGCGCGCACCATGTCGCCCGCGCGGAAGATGAACATGCCGGCGTTCCAAAAGAAGGTCCCGGCCGCAAGAAACGCTTCCGCTCGAGCGCGCTCCGGCTTTTCGACAAAGCGGATGGCGCTCCAGACGATCCCTGAGCGAAGCTCGGCCTCGATGTAACCGAAGCCGGTCTCGGGGTGCGTCGGCTTGATTCCGATCGTCGTGATGATGCCCCGGCGCGCCGAGGCGACGGCCACTTCGAGCGCCGCTCGATAGCCTGGAAGATTGGCAATGTGATGGTCGCTTGGCAACGCCATGACGACCGCATCGGGATCGGTGCGGGCGATGACATGGGCCGCCCAGCCGATGCACGGCGCCGTGTTGCGAGCGGCGGGCTCGACGAGCAATTGGCCGCGCGACAACTCGGGGAGCATCGCGAGCGTCGCCTCGACGAGGTGGGCGCCCGTGGCGATCCACACGCGCTCCGGCCCGCACAGCGGCATGACCCGCTCGACGGCTTGCCTGATAAGCGCCTCGTCCCCCGCCAGCGCGAGCAGCTGCTTTGGTCGAAGGCGCCGTGAGGCTGGCCAAAACCGCGTGCCTGCTCCGCCGGCCATGATCACGGCGTGGATTGCTTCACTCATGGCGTCTCGCTTACCAAGGCTCGGCCTGGCCCGCCACGCCCTTCGACGACTTCCGCGAGTGCGCGCAAAACCAAAAAACTTTCATGTAGGATGCGTCCGATTATGTTTGAGCTCAGCCGCGACACCGCCCTCGCAGAGCAACAGGTCCGTGCCCTAACGTTTTGCCTCGTGGCGTTCGCGTACGTCGATGGCGACCTCGATCCTCTGGAACGGGACTTCATCCTCGGAGAGCTCGACGCCCTCGCCAAACAGCGCGCCGCTCTCGGACCCGCGTCGGCTGCGGAGGCCAGTGCCGCACATTGGACACGCGAGCATCGCGTGACGTTCGAGGGATACGTCGCTTTGGTCTGCGCGCATTTCACCGAGTCGGTCGGGGATGGCGAGACCTCAGCAGAGTTCGTCATCAGCCGGCTCAAGCTCGGATGTCTCGAGATGCTCGAACGGCTCCCCGACGGTCTTCAGCGCAAGGTGGTCCAGGCGGTCGAACAGTTGATGCACGCCGACGGCCACGTACACCCAAATGAAGCGGCGTTCTTCACCAAAGTCTCGGCGCTCTTGCACACCGAACTCGCATTCGTCGACACCGACGTCGACGACCACGTCCTGCCGGAGATACGGATCGCATCGCCACGAGAGCTGCCACTTTCACCCGGCGCGGACGACCCGCTACTTCGCGACGGCGAATGGAACTTCTCCGACGAGCCCAGCACCTTCGCGCAGCAGAGAGAGGCCGAAATTGCTCGCGTCACACACGCCGAAGAGCTCTTTCGGTCCCTTCGTTCACGCGGCACGGGCGTGCTCGCGCAAGCGACCGTACTCGACGATCTGCACGCCGGTCCCCGCTGGCTCGACGGCCGCGTTTACGCACAGCAGCCGGACCCAACGCGCTCCTACGAACTGCTCGTCCTAGGCGACCTCCACGGCTGTTATTCGTGCTTGAAGGCAGCGCTGCTGCAGTCCGAGTTCTTCGAGAAAGTTCGGCGTCACGAGGCCGACCCCGAAGCCCATCCGGAGACAACACTCGTGCTGCTGGGCGACTACATCGACCGCGGCAAGTTCAGTTACACAGGCACGCTCCGAGCCGCCCTGAACGTGTTCAGCCGATACCCGCGCCAGGTCGTGATGCTGCGCGGCAACCACGAACACTACGTCGAATTCCGTGGTCGCGTACTCGCGCCGGTACGGCCCTGCGAAGCGCTCGACTCCCTCGCGAACCACGACGGCATGCGGCTACTCAATGCCTACCGCCGCTTCTTCGACGACCTACCAACGAGCTTCTTGTTCGGCGACACGCTGTTTGTCCACGGCGGTATTCCGCGAGACGCAACGTTCGAGGCGAAGTGGCGAGGACTGCGAAGCCTCAACGACCAAGAACTCGCCTTCGAGATGATGTGGAGCGATCCGAGTGACGTCGACGTCGTGCCGCGCGAGCTGCAGAAAGAAGTCACCCGGTTCGGCTTCGGCCGGCGTCAGTTTCAGCGCTTCATGAAGGCGCTCGGTTGCCGTGTGCTCGTTCGGGGCCATGAGCGCATCACGGAAGGAATGCGCGTGACCTACGACTCCCCCGACGCGAAGCTCGTGACGCTGTTCTCCGCTGGTGGCTCAGAGAACGGCGACCTGCCGCCGACGAGCAATTACCGGGCGGTAACGCCGATGGCGCTGCAACTCTTCCACCGAGCGGGCGTGACGGAACTCGCCCCCTTCACCATCGACTACCGCACGTACAACTCAGCTGCTACGAACGCCTTGTTCGCGAGTGAACTCGCGCATGTAGCGCAAGCTTGATTCGTGGTAACAGACGATGGGTGCGGGGAACGAAAAGGAGGCTCGGGTGAACTCTGCGAAGCTTACGCTGAACATTGCCGGTGTTGAAAAGACGATCGACTTTCCAGTGATCGTCGGCAGCGAGAATGAAGTCGCCATCGACATCCGCGATCTCCGCGCGAAAACCGGGGTAATAGCCCTCGATCCGTCGTTCGGAAACACCGGCTCGTGCACCAGCGCGATCACCTACATCGACGGCGACGCGGGCATCCTTCGGTACCGCGGGATCCCGATCGAGCAACTCGGCGAACATTCGAGCTTCGTCGAGACGAGCTACCTCCTGATCAACGGGCGGTTGCCCAACAAATTTGAGCTAGGCGAATACTCCCGCAAGCTCACCATGCACTCGCTCATCCACGAGGACATGAAGCACTTCTTCGACGGCTACCCGTCGACCGCGCATCCGATGGCGATCTTGAGCGCGATGGTCTGTTCGCTCTCGAGCTTCTACCCAGAGGCCCTCGACGCGACGAATACCGAGCTCTTCGACATCACGGCCACTCGTCTCTTGTCCAAGGTCCGCACGATCGCGGCGTTCTCGTACAAGAAGTCGATCGGCCAACCGGTGATGTACCCGCGCAACGACCTCAGCTACTGCGCAAACCTCCTTCAGATGATGTTCGCTACGCCGTGCGAGCCGCACGAGCCCGATGAAGAGGTCGTCAAGATCGTAAATTTGCTGCTGATCCTTCACGCGGATCACGAGCAAAACTGTTCGACGAGCACCGTCCGCGTGGTCGGCAGCGGCCAAGCCAACTTGTTCGCGTCGGTTGCGGCGGGCATCTGCGCGCTCTGGGGCCCGCGTCACGGCGGCGCAAACCAGGAAGTCATCGGGATGCTGGCCAAAATTCAGGCCAACGGCGGCGACGTCAACAAGTTCCTCTCCCTCGTCAAGGACAAGTCGAGCACCGTCAAGCTCATGGGCTTCGGGCACCGCGTGTACAAAAACTTCGATCCACGCGCGCTCCTCATCAAGAAGGCCGCCGACAGCGCGCTGAGGAAGCTCGGCAAACCAGACCCCTTGCTCGACGTAGCCAAGCGCCTTGAAGAGGCCGCCCTGAAGGACAGCTACTTCATCGATCGCAAACTCTACCCGAACGTCGACTTCTACAGCGGCATCATCTACCGCGCGCTCGGCTTCCCGACCAACATGTTCACCGTGCTTTTCGCGCTCGGGCGTCTTCCGGGCTGGATCGCGCAGTGGAAGGAAATGAACGAGGATCCGACTACCCGCATCGCGCGACCGCGCCAGATCTACACGGGCAACGTGGCGCAAGATTACGTCCCGATCGACTCGCGCGTGTAGCGCGTGACGGCGGTAACGCGGGGTCGTCCCGGCGGTCCGAGCGTTGAGCGCGCCACGGGTCGTCGGGCCCGTGCTTGCGGTTGACCGCGGCGGCGTCTGTCGCGATGCTCGACGGAAGGAGTCCACCATGCGTACTTTTTTCGTCGCCACCCCATTCGCCCTCGCTTGGGCACTTGCCCTCACCACCGCCGCACCGAGCCGCGCCACAGCTGCCGATCTCAGCGCGTGCGGCCCATTCGATTTCAGCGCCGGCATCAACTGCGAACTGAAGTTCTCAGGCGGCTGCGAGACCGCATGCACCCCGCTCAACGTCGCGGCAACGTGCGACGCGACGTGCGAGGGAAGCTGTACCGCGAAGCTCGACGTCGGCTGCTCGGTCGACTGCAACGTCGGCTGCGAAGGCGAATGCAAAGTCGACCCCGGAAAATTCGATTGCACGGCCTCATGCAACGCCGATTGCAGCGGCTCCTGCGACACGAAATGCGCGTCGAGCGGCAACAAGACGCAGTGCAAGAGCACGTGCAGTTCCACCTGCAGCGGCCAGTGCAGCGCGAAGTGCGAGGTGGTCCCACCCAGCGCAACCTGCAAGGCGAAATGCACGGCGAGCTGTGACGGAAGCTGCACCGCTGAAGCGAACATCGACTGCCGGGTCGACTGCGAAGGCGGCTGCCAAGTCGACGTCTCGGGCGGATGCAAGACGCAGTGCGCCAAGCCGGAAGGCGCGCTCTTCTGCAACGGCCAATACGTCGATTCCGACGATCTCGGAGCGTGCATCGCAGCCCTCGCAACAATCGAGGTCACGGTGTCGGGCTCTGCCGCATGCGACAACGGCGTCTGCACCGCCGAGGGCGAGGTCAGCTGCGCCGCCTCACCGCTTGCGACGACGGGCAAAGGCTCGATGCTCGCGCTTGGCAGCGTGGTCGCAGGCCTCGCGGTCGCCGTGGGTCGTCGTCGTCGTCGCCTCTAATCCGCTTTGACGCCGCGCATGGCGTCGCGTCCGTGCTGCGTGGCCACGCGTTTTTGCTAAACGCTTCGCACGAGCCGACGCCTGCGCTATCGAGGAAAGAACATGCTGAACTTCGCACGAATCGCCGCCGCAATCGCTGCGTTTTCGCTCTCGATGCTCCTCCCAAGCGGCGCTCGCGCCGAGTCGGCGGAGGACTCCCTCGCGAAGGTGGAAAAGTCGCTCAACAACTGGAAGACCCTCGACTCGCAATTCGCCATCACGACGAAGAGCGGCAGCTCGAGCGCGGTCCTGAAGCTCAGGAACCGCATGCAGAACAAGGGCGCGTACAACAAGCAGTTCGTTGATATCAGCGAGCCCGCGGACATGGCTGGCACGAAGGTGCTGACCAAATCGCCCGAGAAAATGTACATCTACCTTCCTTCGTTCAAGAAGGTTCGCCGCATCGCGAGCCACATGAACGAGCAGGGGTTTCTCGGGACTGCGCTCGCGTCGAAGGACATGACCTTGACGCATTACGGCGCATCGTTCACCGCCACGCTCATCACCGATTCGGCGAGCGAGCTCGAGCTTAAGCTCGTAGCCAAGAACGAGAAAGCGCCGTATCCGCGCCTCGACCTGTCGATCGATAAGGCCCGAATGGTTCCTGTTCGGGTGAAGTTCTACGGTGAAGGCGACAAGCACCTCAAGACCGAGACCCGGTCCGACTACGTGTGCGAGGGAGGCTATTGCTTGCCGAAGGTGATCGAGATGGTCGACCACTCGAAAGGCGTCGCCTCGACCCTGAAGCTCCTCTCTTTCAAGATCAATCCGGAGCTCGACAAAGGTCTCTTCTCGAAGCGCAATCTCAAGTGACTGCCGAGCCGCCGCGAGCGACCCCGCACGGGCGGAGTTGGCGCGGCGGATTTCGTTCCATGCGTTGTTTCGCTGGGCTCTCGTTGTGTCTTGTGTGGGCCGGCTGCGAACCTTCGCACGTCCCGTCCGACCTTGCCCACGTGCCCCCGACGTCCAGTCCAAGCGTTGCGGAAGGGCCGCATGACGCGAGCCGCACCGAGACCTCCGCCTCCACACCGAGTGCCTCCTCGTCGCCGCTCCACGCCATCGACGCGAACCACGCGACGTCGACCGTAGCCCCGCCGCGCATCGCCCTCGGCGGCAAGCACGCGGTCCGCGGAGACCACGGCATGGTGACGAGCGAAGACGTGCACGCCTCGCGGATCGGTGCCGAGGTTCTCGGTCGCGGAGGCAATGCGGTCGACGCAGCCGTCGCGGTGGCCTTCACACTCGCGGTGACGCACCCCGTGGCAGGCAGCCTCGGCGGCGGCGGGTTCATGGTGGCGCGACTCAAAGACGGGAGTGTTCACGCCATCGATTTTCGGGAAATCTCGTCGGCCCACGCGACCCTCGCCTTGAACGAGAAGCAACTGAAGGCCGGCGCACACGGCTACCTCTCGGCGCCGGTCCCCGGAATCGTCGGCGGCCTGACACTCGCCCGTGACCGCTTCGGCTCACGCCCGCTCGCCGAGCTCGTGACGCCCGCGATCCGTCTCGCGGAAGAAGGACACGACTTCAGCGAACGGCAGGCGCAGGTGCTCGGCTGGTTCTGGAACAAGCTCAAAGACCCGGCGATCCGCGCACTCTTGGGACGCGGAAAAATGCCTATCGCGAAGGGCCAGTCGTGGAAGCAACCGCGACTGGCAGCCACGCTTAAAGCCATAGCCGAGCAAGGAGCCGCGGGTTTTTACAGCGGACCGGTCGCTCGGGCGATCGCTACGGCTATGACGAAGCATGGCGGCATCGTCGACGAAGCGGACCTCGCAGCGTACCGGGCGAAAGTGCGCGAGCCGCTTCACGTTCGTTACCGAGGCCTCGACGTCTACACAATGCCACCGCCGTCGATGGGCGGCATCGCGCTCGCGTCCATACTTGCGAACCTAGAGCTCACGCGCGCCTACGAGGCCCCGCCGCAATCCGCTGCGTTCGAGCACGCGTTCATCGAGAGCGCCCGCCGCGCGTACGCCGACCGCCGCAGCGTCGGTGCCGACCCCGACGCTATCGACTACGCGAAGTCTCACGGGCTCCTCGCTCGGCTACTCGACCCGAAGTACCACGCGTCCCGCGCACCGGCGTTCGACCCGAGTCGCGCAACGCCCTCCGCTTCCGTCCATCCGGTAAGCGACGTGCCGGATTCGCATGAATCGCACGAAACGACGCATTTTTCCGTTGTAGACGCCATGGGCAACGCCGTCGCGTGCACCATCACACTGTCGGCCGCGTTCGGCGCGTGGGTCGAAGTTCCTGACGCCGGGGTCATCCTCTCGAACGCCATGGGCGCGTTCTCGCCGAGCGGCATCAACGGGATCGCACCGCACAAACGCATGGCCAGCTCGATGTCGCCGACGCTGGTCGTTCGCGACGGCAAGACGGTCGCCGTCATCGGCTCACCCGGTGGCGACACCATCCCGAACACGGTGGCGCAAGTGTTGGTTCACCTCGTCGATCACGGCATGACGATCGACCAAGCGGTCGAAGCCCCGCGCCTTCACCACCAGTTTCGCCCAGACCAAGTCCGCGTCGAGCGCGCTCGCTCCCTCTCGGCCGGGGTCCTTTCGGAGCTCGCTCGCAGAGGGCACCGCGTCACGAAGGGCAACGACCAGGGAGCCGCGAATTGCATCGTGCTCGACCCAGATTCAACCGCGACCTTCGGCTACGCTGATCCGCGCAAAGGAGGGCTCGCGGTAGGCCCGCTAAGCGTCACTCCATGAAGGCGCTCGCGCGCAGGCCGAGCGGAGCGTGAATCACGGCTTCGGATGCGTGAGCAAGAAGTCGATCGAGCGCTTGGCGAACTCGGGCCCAAAATTCGGAATATGCGAGCCCCCTTTGATCGTCCAGAGCTCCACCGCCGTCGGTGACGTGCACTTCGGGTAACGCTCGACCACCGTTTCGGCGCCGCTCAGCTTGTTTTCGAGATCGAGTGGTGGCGATGACCCATCGACGGTGGTCGAACACATGTTGAGCGAAGCCCAATCGAGCACGGTCGTCCGCGCGCTCGGATACTTCGCGCCTGAGAAGTCGCCTCCGTCATAGAGCACTGTTTCATCGGCATCGCCGTGGATCTGCAACATGCTGACAGGCTCGCTCGGCTTGCACTTCGTTAGATCCTCGAGCATCGCGCCGGCAACGCTGACGATGGCGGCCACCTTGTCAGCGTGCTCGCACGCCATCCGATGCGACATGAACCCTCCGTTTGAGTGACCGATGAAGAACACGCGCTTCGGGTCAACCTTGTAGGCCGCGGAGATCTCGTCGATCACCTTCGCGAGGTAAGCGGAATCGTCGATGTCGATCTTGCCGAAGTTGCAGCACGCATCCCCCGCGTTCCAAAATTTGTTCTTCGCCGCATCACTTGTGCCCTCGGGGATCGCGTAGAGAAACCCGCGCTCCTCGGCCTGAGCAGTCAGCTTGAAATACGCTTCCTGGAAGAAGCCGCTCGCGCCGTAACCATGCAGCAAAATCACGAGTGGAACGGCCGACGTACCGTCGTAACTCTCGGGCACGATGAGCTTCACCGGGCGGTCGCCGCCAATCGTCGGGGCTCCGCCACCCGAGCTCGAGCTGGACGCCGAGTCCGTCGTGGTGCTTGCACCCGTCGCGGTCGAAGCCGACGTGCTCGAAGCCTGAGTCGACGAACAGCCCACGGTCGCGAGGAGGAGGAACGAAGCGAGATGGCGCATAGGTGCATCGTATAGCACCGAGTGACTCGCCGGTGCCCGTGCCTGTACTCGCCGAGGGGCCCGGGCCGCCTTGACGCACGAGGCGCCCTCGAACACCGTCCGCCTGCCATGATCCCCCGCTACACGCCGGCCGAATTCCTCGAACTGTGGTCGCCACTCACCCGCTTTCGAGCCTGGCTCGAGGTCGAGCTCGCCGCCTGCGAGGCGATGGAGGAAGCCGGCGTCGTCCCCGCTGGAACCGCGGCCAACATTCGCGCAAAAGAGCTCAAGCTCGATCCTGAGCGCATCGATGCGATCGAACGCACGACGAAGCACGACGTGATCGCATTTTTGACGCACGTCGAAGAGCTCGCAGGAAGCGACGCACGCTGGCTCCACTTCGGCATGACCTCGAGCGACGTGCTCGACACGAGCTTCGCGATGCTCCTCGTCAAGTCCTGTGACCTCCTCGCCGTGCGCCAGGACCGCCTTATTGCCGCACTCGCGAAGCGCACGGACGAGCACCGCAACACGACGATCATCGGCCGCAGCCACGGCATCCACGCAGAGCCCCTGCGTTTCGGCATGGTGCTCGCAGGCCACCTCGCCGAGCTGAAACGGGGCCGCCATCGACTGCGAATCGCGCGGGACGAGATCGCCGTCGGGAAGCTCGCCGGCGCGGTCGGCAGTTACGCGCACCTCTCACCCGAGCTCGAGGCAAAGGCACTCGAGACCCTCGGCCTGCGCCCCGAGACCGTGTCCACCCAAGTCGTCGCGCGCGACCGTCACGCGGCCTTCTTCGCCGCGCTCGCAATCGTGGCCGCGGGGATCGAGCGCCTCGCGACGAACGTACGGCACTGGCAGCGCACCGAGGTCGCCGAGGCGGAGGAAGCATTCACCCGCGGCCAAAAAGGCTCGAGCGCAATGCCTCACAAGCGCAATCCAATCCTGAGTGAAAACCTGTGCGGCCTTGCGCGCATCGTGCGGGCTGCAGTCATCCCGGCGCTTGAGAATGTCGCCCTCTGGCACGAGCGCGACATCTCGCATTCGTCCGTCGAGAGAATGATTGCGCCGGACGCAATCGCAACCCTCGGCTTCATGCTGGAGCGTGCCGCGGGGCTCGCGGAAGGGCTCGTCGTTTACGGGGAGACGATGCTGCGAAACCTCGAGTTGTCGGGCGGCCGCTGTTACAGCGAAGGCGTGCTCCTCGAGCTCGTCCGCGGCGGCATGGCGCGCCAGGAGGCCTACGTCGTCGTGCAGCGCTCGGCGATGCGTTCGTTCGAAGGGCATGGCGACTTTCAAACGCTGCTGGCGGCCGATCTCGACGTCGTTCGTGTTCTCACGCCCGCGGCCCTGGCGGCCTGTTTCGACCCCGAGCACGTGCTCAGGTGGAGCGACGCCGTGATCGATCGCGCGCTCGAGGCGCCATGAAGCGGAGCCTCTCTCTCGCCGCATGCGCCGTCGCGATCACGAGCGTTTTTGGCTGCAAACCGCATACGGTGGCCGTGACACCGGTCGCAATTGGGTCGGCGAGTCGCTTCGAGACAACCGCCGATGCGCTCGTCTCTCGGTGGCTCGAAGATGCTCCGGCGTGGGGGCGCCAGGTCGGACTCCATGCCTACGACGGGCGGGTGGCGCACGTTTCGTTGGGCGCACTCGACGAGCATGCCCGCTGGCTCGACGAGTCCATCGCGACCCTCGAGAGTTTCCGCGACGAAGACCTCCCGCGCGACCAGGCGCTCGACCGCGCGATCCTCATCAATCGCATGAAACTCGAGCGCTTCAACTTGCGCAGCCGCGAGCTTCACCGCACCGATGCCCGATTCTACGAAGAGCTCTTTGACGTCTCGTCTTACGTCAACTTCGACTACGCGCCCCTCGAAGACCGCGTACGAGCGTTGGTCCTCCATGAGGAAGAAGCCCTCGCCGAAGTGCCGCACATCACCGCGAATCTACGGCCCGTGCTGAGCCGTTCCGGCATCGTCACCGCGGTCAAAAATTACCGCGGGTTCGCCGAGTACTACCGCGGGGACGTGGCCAGCCTCGTGCGGCGAGTGAAAGACGCCCCGCTCCTCGCGCGATTCGAGGCCGCGAACGAAGCGCTGGCCAAGGCCGCCGAGAACCTCGCACATCGCTTAGAGGCCGAGTGGCTCCCGCGCGCGAGCGACACGGTGCACGTTCTCGGCCGAGAGAAATACCTCGCCTTCGTAGAGGCGCAAGAAGGAAGGCCCATCGACCTCGAGGCCTTCGCTCGCTTGGCGGAAGAGGACCTCGCACGAAACCGCACCGCCTACGAAGCACTCCTGCCCACCGTGAACGTGACGCGACCGAAGGCCGCCGAGCTTGTCGCGGAGGCCACGCGCATGATGAACGCGGCCCGCCAATTCGTGCTCGACAGAGGCCTCGTCACGTTCCCGAGCGACGAACGCGCCATCGTCGAAATCTCGCCGCCGTACATGCGGTGGAACGCGGCCTTTCTCAACATGCCGGGGCCGTTCGACTCCGTGCATCAAGGCTACTACTACGTGACGCTGCCGGATCCGTCGTGGAGCGCGAAGGAGCAAGAAGAGTACGTCTTTACGCGCGGCACGCTGCTCGCGACCACCGTCCATGAAGTGATTCCTGGGCATTTTCTTCATGGTTTGTGGACGCGGCGTGCTCCAACGCGCATCCAACGCATGGGCGATAGTTACTCCTTCACCGAAGGGTGGGCTCACTACGTCGAGCAGATGATGTCCGACGAAGGCTTCGGGGCGGACGACCCGCAGAACCGCCTTGGGCAACTCAACGACGCACTCCTGCGCAACTGCCGGTTCGTCGTGTCGATCGGAATTCACACGGGTGGAATGACCCTGCCCGAAGCGGAAAGGCGCTTCGTCGAAGACTGCCACCAAGACCGCGCCGGTGCGCGAGAACAAGCGATTCGCGGCACGTTCGATCCGGGCTACTTTGCCTACACGCTCGGCAAGCTGCAGCTGCTCGAGTTGCGGCACGACGCCGAGCGGCGCCTCGGAGCCCGGTTCGACCTGCGCGCCTTTCACGACGCCGTTCTCGCTCACGGCGCGCCACCCATCGCGCTCATCCGCGACCGTGTCCTAGGCGATCTCGAACGCAAAGCCGCGCCAGACGCTCCGCGTAGCCCGCGCTGACGTGCTCAGCCGTCGGCCCGAAACCCTTCCATACGTGCCGGGTCCCGCAAGATCATGGTCTGCGTCGTGCGAGCGACGAGCCTACCGGTGTCATCCCAGATGTCAGCGTCCGCGGTAGCGTAGCCGTCCCACGCACGTTGGCAGCGCGAGTCGACGAGGAACCACTGGGCGTCCGTCGCCTCGATGAAGTGAACCGTAAGGTCGAGGCTCGGCGCGAAAAACCGCTTCTCGGGACCGAGGTAATTCGCGAGCGCCCCGGGCATCGTGTCTGCAATCGGCGGGATCGCGAAGGGGTCGAACGAACCGCACGCCAGCCGCTGCGGCTCTTTGTACCGGTACCAGCACGCCCACCGTGCGTCGTCGCCGTGCCAACCCGATGGCTCCCAGATGCGCGACCCGTGCGCGAGGCGCATGTCGAAGTTGTCGAAAAACGCCCGGGGCGTGCGACCCGCCGCAATTCGCGGGATATTCCCCGCTTCGGGGCATTGTTCGGGCTTGGGAAATGACGGAGGCTGAAGGCCGAGCACGCCGTGGCCCTTGCGTCGACGCGCGAACGTGGCGCTGACTTCGAGGCCAGGCCCTGGACGCGTCGTAGACGAGAGCGCAGCACGCAACTGAGCCGCCGCGCCGCCCGCCCGAATGACCTCGACCCGCACCTCGAGTGGGCCTGCAGGCACGGGACTGCAAAAAAGCGTATTCGCGCTCACGGGAAGAAAACTCGAGTCGTTGAGTTCAGCCGCCATCGCACGCATCGCAACGCTCATCAGCACGCCGCCGGACGGCGTAAGGTAGCTCCAACCGTCATCGAGACAAGCGACGTACCACCCTGGCGCGCGATCGAGCTTCGCGACCGCCGTCGAGCGAGCGAGGTCAAAAGGCATGGAGCGCATGTAGCGCGAGCACGCGGCGACCGGAAGCGCGACGGCCTCCGCCGAACCGCTTGGAGGAGGCACGACCGCGGACTAGATTGGCTCCACCTGGCTGTCATGAAGCACCTCTGCGACATCCGACCGAGCGACGGCGACCCGTACCCGGTGCTTTGCGGTGGCGACTCCGCGACGGCGCTCGCCTCGGTGTGGCGGGCCGAGTGGCGTCAGGCCGTCGTGCTCGGGGACACGACGACGTCCGAGCTATTTGGCAGGTCCATCGCGAGCGGACTGCGCACGCGTGGCTGCGAGGTGCTCGAGCTCGAGTTTCCGCCGGGCGAAGACCACAAGAACCGCGCCACCAAAGAACGACTCGAGGACGCGATGCTCTCGGCGCACATTGAACGCGGCGCCTGCATCGTAGCCGTTGGCGGGGGAGTCCCGCTCGACGTCGGGGGATTCATCGCCGCCACTTACCTTCGCGGCATTGCGCACATCAACGTGGCCACGACATTGCTCGCGCAAGTCGACGCCGCCATCGGCGGCAAGACCGGTGTGAACACTCCCCACGGTAAAAACCTCATCGGCGCGTTCCACCACCCGCGCGCGGTCTTGCTCGATGTCGACGCATTGGGCTCGCTGCCGACCGCCGAGCTTCGCTACGGCCTCGCCGAATGCGCAAAGCACGCCACCCTTCGAGATGAACTCCTGTTCATCGAGCTCGAGCGACTGGCGGACGACGTAAGACCCCCGAGCGCCGAGCTCATCCAGCGTTCGGTCGCCGTCAAAGCCGCCATCGTGAGCGCCGATCCCTTCGAGCGCGGTGAGCGCGCCGTCTTGAATTTTGGTCATACGGTCGGCCACGCCCTCGAAGCCGCCACGAACCACGCGCTGCCGCACGGTGCCGCCATTGCAGTCGGCATGGTGATCGAATCGCGACTCGCGGCTCGCAGAGGGTGGCTCGATGCGAGCGACCTTACCCGCCTCAGCACCTTGCTCACGCGCCTCGGCCTACCGGTCCATGCCCCGTGCTCGTTCGAACGCGCCGCGCCTTTTTTTTCGGGTGACAAGAAGACCACGGCCGGCCGCATTCGCTGCGCGATCCCAGAGCGAATTGGGATCGTACGAGCCTACGAGGGGTCGTGGACCCGCGTCGTCACGCAAGCTGAGCTTCGCGAGGCGTGGACCTGACGCATGCTGTGCGTGACCGGAGCCGAGACGTCACTGGAGGCCTGGAACCAACGCGTGGCGCTGGCCGACGAGCGCTGTCTCGCAGCGGGACTCGCGCGCCCACTTCACGAACTGCGTATGGACACTCTCCACGCGATCGACGATGCGACGTTCGACGCCGTCCGCCGACGACGCGCGCAAACGATCGTGTGCTGTCGTCCGAAGGCCCAAGGCGGACACTTCGGCGGCACGGAACGGGAACGCCTCGCCATTCTTCGTCGGGCCGCGGCGGCCGGTCCCGCGTGGCTCGATGCCGAGGCCGACCTCGAGGGAACCGAGCTCGCGGCGCTGCGTTCTACGCTCAGCTCGGGAACCCCAGGAACAGACGGAAAACTTATCGTTTCGTGGCATGCGTCTTCAGTCGGGGCGAGCGACCTCGTGGCGCGCGTTGCCTTGATGGCGGCACTCGGCGCCGACCTCCTGAAGGTCGCCGTTCAGGTCGAGGATGCCGCCGAACTAGGTCCACTTCTCGCGGCCTTCGACGGCGTGACTCTGCCTCGGGTGGTGCTCGGCATGGGCGCCGCCGGCATCGTCACGCGGTCCCACTATCGTGCATTTGGATCGGCTTTTACCTACGTATCCGCAAGCGACGCGCTAGCGACGGCGCCCGGACAATTCGATCTCGAGACCGCCATCGCACTCGGACTTCCGGACTCAGCGAACGCTCCTGTGTACGGGCTCTGCGGCGGGGCTCAGATCGTAGCGTCACCCGGCCTGCGTGTGTTCAACCGCTATTTTCGCTCGCATGGTCTCCCATCGAGCTACGTGCCGATCGTCACGCGCTCACTCGCTCAAACGTTGCCGGTGCTCGAGTCACTCGGCGCCGTAGGCCTCAGCGTCACGATGCCGCTCAAGCTCGAGGCCTTGACGCTGTCGGTCGCAGACGAACTCGCCAACGAGGTTGGGGCGGTAAATTCGTTGCGACTCCGGACACGCTGGGAGGGCACCAACACCGACGTCCTCGGCATTCGCGGGCCACTCTCGATGCACGGAGCGCCGCTCGGCCTCGAGCGCGCCGTGATCCTCGGCAGTGGTGGTGCCGCACGAGCCGCATTGCGAGCATGTCGTGACCTCGGCTACGACGTCCACCTTCACGCCCGTTCGCTCGACATCGCGCAGGCAGTCGCCGCGGGGGCGGCTCATGTTCACTCGTGGGCCTCACGGGGACATGCGGTTTCACTTGGACGCGCCGTGCTGATCAACGCCACGCCGATTTCGGGAACGGATAACCCGTGGCCAGACGACCAACCACTCGACTCGCCCCTCGTCTTCGACACGGCGCTCGGAGAAGAGCCTTCGAGCCTGCTCGAGCGCGCGAAGACGTCGGGAGCTGTCACGCTCGGCCCACTCGCCATGTGGTTCTCGCAAGCGGCGGCACAACTGGCATGGATGCTCGACGTCCGAGTCACCTCCGAAGAACTCGAAGGCCTCTACCCATGACGCTCCTCGTTCGCACTCCGACGAGCAAGAGCATGACCCAACGCGCGCTCGTGCTTGCCGCGCTCGCCGATGGTCCATGCGAGATCTACGACCCGCTCGACTGCGACGACACGCGGCACCTGCGTCGCGCACTTCAAGCATTTGGGGCCGAATTCGACACCTTCGACCACGGACAGCGCCTCATCGTCAAGCCCGCGCCATTGCCACTTGTCGCCCGTGCTGGTGCGCTCGATTGTGGCAACGCAGGAACGGCGCTCCGCTTCGCAGCAGCCTTCGCCCTCATCGCCGACGGCACGTTCACTCTCGACGGTGACGCGCACATGCGCCGCCGTCCTTTAGGTCCGCTGACCGCGTGCCTTCAAGTCATGGGGGTTGAGGTCGACTACCTCGGCACTCCTGGGTGTGCGCCCGTTCGCCTTCGACGCTCCGCATGCGCGCCCCTTCGTGCCTCGGTCGACGCCTCCGTCTCGAGCCAGTTTGCGAGCGCCCTCCTGCTCGTCGCGCCACTCTTGCCAGACGGTCTCGAACTCGAGCTCACCGGCCCCATCGTGAGTCGCCCCTACCTCGACCTGACGCTCACGATGATGCGCGCGGCCGGGTGCGACGCGGAGTGGACCGGCGAGCGGGCCCTCCGTGTGCGCGCCGGTCGTCCGCGGGCGTTTGTCGCTACCATCGAGACCGACTGGTCGGCCGCTGCATTCGTTCTCGCCGCGGGTCACATCACCGGGTGCGAGCTCGTCCCCGCGGGTCTCGTCCTGCCCCGAGCGAGCAAGCAGGGCGACGCCGCGATCGTGGGGTGGCTCGCGGAACTCGACCGAGGCGCGATCAATGAATTCGATCTTACGGACTGTCCCGACTTGATAGCGCCGCTCGCGGCCGTCGCGTTGTTTGCGAAGCGTCCGACGCGCATTCGCGGAGCCGCGCACACCCGAGTCAAGGAGTGCGATCGCGTGGCCGTGCTTGCATCGGAGCTCAAAAAACTCGGCGCCGTGCTGCGCGTCCACGAGGACGGCCTCGACGTCGCGCCGCTCACCGAACCCGCGCACTGCGGCGCACTCCTCGATCCCCACGACGACCACCGAATGGCGATGGCGTTCGGCGTCGCCTCGCTGCGTATCCCGTCGCTCATGGTAACGAACCGCCATTGCGTCTCGAAGTCGTTTCCCGAGTTCTGGGAAGTGCTCGACGAAATTCGCGCGCATGCCGCCACACGATGACCCGCGGGTCAGAAGGACCTCCGTGGCGCCACTTCGCGCAGCGCCGGCTTCAATCGGCGGTGGCCTCGGCGACCTCGACATCGCCTTTGCCCTTCAACGTGCGGATGCCGGCGCGACGAACGGACAGCTTTCCTTCGAGTAACGGCTGGAGCGAGGCTGGAATCGTAACCACACCAGGATTTCCGACCGACGCCAAGCGCGCCGCCACGTTGACGGTGTCGCCCCACACATCGAACTGAAATCGCTCACCGCCGACGATCCCGGCAACGACGGGACCGGCGTTCACCCCAACCCTGACTTGCCACCCGGCCACCACCTGGGAAACGGCCGTCGCCATGTCGAGCCCAGCGCGCACCGCGTCGTAGAGCGGGTTTTCGGTGGGACTGAGAAGTCCGGCACCGGCCATGTAACCGTGGCCCACCGTCTTCAATTTCTCGAGCCCGTGTGCCTTCGTTATCCCCTCAAATTCGAGGAACATTTGGTGCAGAGTCGGGACGATTTCTTCTGGCGCGAGCGACTCCGACCACGAAGTGAACTGACACAAATCGACGAACAAGACGGCCATGTTGTCGATGCGTCTCGCGGCCACGCGCTGAGTCAACCGCAGCTCGTCGGCGGCGGCGCGCGGCAACACCACTTCGAGGAGGCGATCGGCATTCTGCTTCTCGCGACGCGCGACATCGATAGCAGCCCGCAACGCCAGGTGGGTCTTCACGCGAGCCATGAGCAGCGGCGGGCTCAACGGTTTGTGGACGTAATCAACCGCCCCGAGGGCGAATCCCCGCGCCTCGTCCTCGACCGACGAGCGTCCGGTGAGGAAAATGACCGGCACATCACGTAGCACCGGATCGCCGGCAAGGACCGCGCACACTCCGTACCCGTCGAGGCCCGGCATCTCGACGTCGAGGATGACGAGGTCGGGAGGATTCGAGCGCGCGAGGGAGAGAGCTTTCTCGCCGCTCCTCGCGAGTCGCACGTCGTAATCCGACTTCAAAAGCCGCGCGAGCAACTCGAGGTTCGCTGGCTCATCGTCAACGACGAGAACCATCGGCCGAGCCGTGCCGCGTGCCAAAACCTCCACGGTCGTGAGTCTCACCCGCCGCGAAGCCACGAGCAAGTCCGGTCGCTAAAGTGGAACGGCCCAATGCCTTTGCCTCGCTGACGCCTCCATGCGTTGGTAGGCTGCCTTCGAGCAATGCGCGCGTCATGAAAACGACTTCAAAGTGGCACCCTTCGACCCTCCCATCGCAGGCCGACGGGGCCCCAAGCCCAAGCTCGCTGCTCGCGCGGCATCGCATCACCGAGGAAGACCTCGAGTTGGTTCGAAAGCTTGGCGCTGACCTCGTTCCGCAGCTCGGGAAGTTTATCGAGCAGTTTTACCTGTGGCTCGCAGACCAGCCTGAATACCGCGAATTTTTCTCGAATATCGACCGGGTGCATGCGGTGCAGCGGGCGCAGGTTGGCTATTGGGAGCGTTTCTTCGGAGCCAACATCGACGATTCCTACCTGTTGGAGCGCTGGCAAGTCGGCATGCGGCACGCGGAAATTGGCCTCTCGCTAGGAACGTATTGCGCAAGCGTCGACGTCGCGCTCAGCATCTTCGCCGACGAGCTCGCGGATCCGAAGATTCTTGGTGACGCGCACCCGCGAGCGGTAAGGGCGATGACGAAGCTCCTCCACCTCGACATGGCGGTGGTCGTCGACGTCTACACCCGCGCCGAACTCGACAAGCGCGGACGACAGGCGCGCGCACTCAACGAGATGTCGACGCCAGTTACCGCGCTCGCAGATGAAATTTTGCTACTGCCGATCGTCGGCATCGTCGACTCGCAACGCGCGCAAGACATCATGACCTCGGTCCTGTCCCGCGTGGCCGAAGTGCGAGCGCGAATGTTCATCATCGACATCAGCGGGGTGGCTGTCGTCGATACCGCGGTCGCCAATTATTTGATCAAGGTCGCGCGCGCCACGCGCCTCATGGGCTGTCGTTGCATCCTTTCGGGACTGTCGCCGGCCGTCGCACAAACCGTCATCGAACTCGGCATCGACGTCACGGGGCTCGAGACGCGGGCCACGCTCCGTGATGCGATCGAGGAGGGCTACCGCGCGGTCGGCATCGAGCTGCGGGCGACTGGAGGCTGACCATGCCCTCGATCGCCGACCAAGACGGTCTCGCGGCGAATGCGGTCATAAGCCGCGTCGGTCGCGTGCTCGTCGCGCGACTCGTCGGCGACTTGCACGGGCAACACCTCACTCGGTTTCAAGACGAGCTGCTCGGCGCCATTCGCCGCGGCCAAGCGCGCGGGGTGGTGATCGATCTGTCGGCGATTGACCTTCTCGATGACATCGAGTTCGCCGGCCTTCGCGCCACACTGCAAATGCTCGGGCTCCTCGGCGCCACCAGCGTCCTGTCGGGGCTAAAGCCTGCCCTCGCGGCGGCGTTGATCGCTTCGGGTGCCGAGGTCGACGACCTCACCACCGCACGCTCCGTTGAAGAGGGGATGAAGCTCACCGAGGCTCGAACCACATGAACGGGCAGTTCGATTCCCGTGCGCCCGCGGAGCTCGAGGCCCCCGCACTCCACGATTCCGTCCGCCCACTCTTCATACCCGTGCACAGCGAGAACGACCTCGCCGTCGTAGCCGCGTCGGTTGGCGCGTTTGCGAGCGAGCGGACACGCGACCCCGTGCACCTCGCGCGCATACGGATCGCCGCGCTCGAACTCGCGACCAATGTCGTCAAGTACGCGAAGCGCGGGCGGGTCGAGATAAGGGTTCTCGTGCAGGGTTCCCGAGAGGCAATCGAGCTCATCGTGAGCGACCGTGGCCCCGGCATCGCAGACGTCGCGCTCGCTCTGCAGGACCACTACAGCTCGGGGGGCACGCTTGGGCTCGGCCTCCCTGGCGTCAAGCGCATGATGGACGAGTTCGAGCTCCACAGCAGCGCGGAGCTCGGCACGACGGTGCGCGTGCGAAAGTGGCTCCGGTGACCGACCCGCGGAGCCCACTCGCTGAGCCCCTCGGCCGCCTGACCGTCTCCAACGAGGAGTCGCTCGTCTTCGCGCGGCGGCAGATTCAGCTCGTCATGGCGACGCTCGGGGCTGACGGTTTTCGCTCGACCGCGGGCGCGCTCGAGTTTTCTCGCCAAGCGTATGCTCTATGCGTTGGTCGTAAGCATAAGACGACCTTCGAACTCGAGTTCACGAGCGACGGCCCGACGTTGACGATCGCACGTGCCCCCTTGTCGACGGACCCGAATTCGCCAAGCCTTCCCGAACCGAGCCTCCCGGAGGCCGCCTGGCCGATACGTGTGGTGATCGAGGATGCCCGAACGGACGAACGCTCTCTCGCGGCAGCTCGCGCAATCGTCGCCCGACGCTCGGCTTCGCAACTCTTCGATGAGCTTGCGCAGCGCAACACGGAGCTCTCGCAACACAAAGCCTCCCTCGAACGCACGGTCGACGAGCGCACGGTCGAGCTGCGCCGTGCCAAAGATGTGGCTGAAGAGGCGACGCGCGCGAAGTCTCTCTTTCTCGCCAACATGAGCCACGAGATTCGCACGCCGATGAACGCGATAATCGGGCTCTCGCACCTCGCCCTCAAGACCGCGCTGACGACGCAACAGCGCGACTACGTCTCGAAAATATACAACGCAGGCACGGGCCTCCTTGGCGTCATCAACGACATCCTCGACTTCTCGAAAGTCGAGGCCGGCCATCTGGTTCTCGAAGAGACTCCGTTCCAACTCAGCGAGGTCCTCGAGCTCGTTCGCACCGTCGCAGAGACCGCCGCGGCGCGTAAATCGCTCGCGCTGTCCATCGACATCGATCCGAACATCCCAGCAACTTTGCTGGGCGATCCGCTACGCCTGGGTCAGATCGTTACGAACCTCGTGACCAACGCTATCAAGTTCACGGAGCGTGGAGCGGTGACCATGACGTTGAAGCTCATCGAGCAACGCCGTGATCGTCTCAAGGTGTGCGGCGAAGTCTGCGACACGGGCATTGGATTGTCCGAGGAGCAGTGCCGCTTCGTCTTCGACGCGTTCACCCAAGCCGACGGCTCGACGAGCCGACGCTATGGGGGCACCGGACTCGGGCTTGCGATCTCGAAGCGCATCGTCGAGATGATGGGAGGTGAGCTCTCCGTCGAGTCGGAGCTCGGAGCCGGCAGCTCGTTCCGTTTCCACGTGTGGCTCGGGGTTTCGGAGGCGCTGCACCCGAGCACCCGGACGGTCCACGACATTTTGGTTGGCTCTCGTGTCCTCATCGTCGATGACGTCGAGACCGCGCGGGACGTCCTGTCGGAGCAACTCAAGGCATGGGGAGCCATCCCCCACGCTGTCGCGACAGGCGAAGAATTGCTGCACTGCCTGCGTAGCATGAGCTCGGTTGAAGGGCGCTGCGCACTGGTGTTCGTCGATTGGCGCCTGACCGGAATGCCGGGCGAAGCGGTCGTTCGCGCGGTGGCGGCCCTCCCGAATGCTCCGCCCGTCATCGTCATCACCGCGTACGCGCGGGACGACATGCGTAAGGCCGCCGAGGCCGCCGGAGCCTCCGCGATTTTAAGCAAACCACTCAACCCTTCGCTCCTCCTCAATGTCGTCGTCGGCCTTCTCGCGCCAGCACCGCCGTCGAGCGCGATGCGTCAATCCCAGCCAGGCGTCGCCAGTAACGACGGCGACCTCGCCGGCATGCGCGTGCTCCTCGTCGAAGACAACGAGATCAACCAACAGGTCGCCCGCGAGCTCTTGAGCCATCTCGGAATCAATGTCGAGATGTGCTCGGATGGCGAGGAAGCAGTGGCTCGCCTCAGCCCGCCTGGAGCACGCGCCCAATTCGACGTCGTGTTGATGGACCTGCAGATGCCACGGATGGACGGTTTCGAAGCAACACGACGCCTTCGTGCGCTCCCCGAGCTTGCGGACCTGCCGATCATCGCGATGACGGCACACGCGATGGCGAACGACCGCGATCGTTGCTTTCAAGCTGGCATGAACGCGCACATCGCGAAACCGGTGGATCCCGACGCGCTCGCGCGAACGCTGCGGCGTTATAGGCCAGGTGCGAATGCGCACGGCCCCAACGGTGACCTTCCCGCACCACGGTCCGAAAATCCTCTGGCGGGCTTCGAGCAAGACCGCGCACACGAGACCGCGCGCTCTTCCGAAAACACGCGCACCGAGGCACAGCCCATTCTCGACGTCACACGGGGACACCGGCACTGCGATGGTGATGCCGCGCTCTACCGCTCCGTGCTCAGGCGATTTATCTGGCGCTATGGAGACGTGGCCGTGACGCTCGCGGACTTGCTCGGAGCGTCGCGGATCGAGGAAGCAACACGCCTAGCGCACGCCGTCAAAGGACTCGCGGGAACGGTGGGGGCGCGGCTCGTGGCGGAGGCAGCCGGCGAAATCGAGCAGGCCCTTCGCGAGGACGCGACGTGCAACCCCATCGAGCTCGACAAGCTCGCGGGAGCGATGAGCCTAACCGTGGCAGCCGCGGAAACGTTGGACCTGGTTGTGAGCGACGTGCCGCCGACCATGCACGCCGACATGCGAGGGGAGCCATCGTCGTTCACTCTCCCTGCGTCCGATACGGCGGCGAACCTGCCGCTGACCCCTTCGGAAGCGGGCTCGATCGCCGAGCTTAAGCTCGCTCTCGAGGCCAGCGAAGCGCGCGCGACCGAACTCTTTGCAGAACTCACTCCGATTCTCTCGAGCCGCCTCGGAGCGAAGTTTCAAGCGATGGGAGAAGCTCTCGACGACTACGACTTCGACGCCGCTCTCGACCTGCTGATCCGAGACGGCGACTAAGTCGGCAGCGTCAGCCGAAGAACCGAAGAGCCGAACGCTCGGGCTGCGCAAAGCCGCTTGGGGAGGTGAGGACGGGATTCGAACCCGCGTGTGATGGTTTTGCAAACCATTGCCTAACCGCTTGGCTACCTCACCACCGCCCGGACGAGCCGGGCGACGCAGTCTTAGCACGGTTGGAGCGCATGGGAAAAGCCAGTATAGAGTTCGGCGTATGAACGACCTCGATAGCCGATGCCTCGACCGCTTCCCTGAATGGCTGCGAACGCTCGGTGACGACGCGACACTCCTCGCCTCGGTCATCGATGACCCGGCGGCTCCCGAGTCGGTGCGGCGCTACGCGGCAGGCGCGCTCAATTATCTATTCAAGTCGCTCGACCTCATTTCGGACGGCATCGAAGATCTCGGCTTTCTCGACGACGCCTTCGTTGTACGCGTCGCGGCGGCCCTCGCGCTCGGCGAGGCCCCCGAAGCGGGTGCGCAGACCGCGACGTTGAAGGCCCTCGCTGACGACGCGAAGCTCATCGAATCGATGCTCGACAGCGTCTATCCGCGCTTGGAAAGCTACGTGATGCGACTTCGCACCGGCACGGCTCGCGGGCGGACGGTCGACGAAATTCTAGCGGACGAGGTGATTCGCCGTGACTTCCTCAACGAAGTCGCCGGTTGGGCCAGCAGCTACGAGACCCCGACGTTCACGCGGGATGAAAAAAACCTGGTGAAGCTAAAATCGTTCCTGACCACGCAGCTGCCCTGAGCGAGCGGGGGTCACTCGAACGCGTCGCCGCGACCCTGGCTCGATGGGGCCCCGTCACCATCCGGGCTGTCGGGTGCGCCTTCGAGGTGCTCGACTGTGCTCGGGCGCGCTGGCTCCATGCCGAGCTCCGGCAAGAGCTCGCGGCACTCGGGTTTGTCACGAAGATGCGCGAGGAGCCGGTTGCTCGCGGCGGTAAAGTCCTTCTCAAACTTCAAGCCCTCGCGTGAACGCTCGCCGACCTGCGTTCGACCGCGGACCAAATCTTCTTCGAGCGCTTCGGCATAGCGGGAGAGCTGCCCACGCAACTGCTCTATCTGCCGCTGCAGGCCGCGAGCGACCTTCTCCTTCTCTTGCCGACGACCGGAGTACCGCTCGTGCTGCTCGCGCTTTGCCTGAACGGTCGCCGCAGCGGCGCCAGCCTTTTCGAACACGATCGGATCGAACCTCGCCAAGCTCAAAGCCGCATCCGCTTCCGCGCGGGCGATGGTTGCCGTCCTCTCAAGAGCCACTTGCTCCTCTTCGATTCGTCGCTCGTCTTCAGCATGACCGCCGGCTTCACGGGCGGCACGAGAAGCCTCTTGGGCGAGGTCCTCGACCTTGCGGCCAATCTCGGCGCGCAGCGCACGGCCGCGGCGTTCGAGCGCATCGAGCTTCCGCGTCAGACTCGACACTTCACCTTCGAGTCGACTCGCTTTCGCCGACAAATCCCAGGTTTCTCGGAGCGCGAGCAAAACTTCCTGAGGCGTCTCGCGGCCGTAATAGGCACGCGACACCATCCGCGTGAAGAGCCCCGCGCGGCTCGCCCACTCGGTCACCGGCATCGTTTGAGGGGGTGGCGGTGGCGAGGGCACGGAAGCCGCAGCGGCCGCGTCGGAGCCTTTAACTTCCCACGCGGTGGACGAGGGCAAGCTGCGCTGCAGCTTCTTCAAATCCTCCTGGAGATGATGGCCGTCGCGGTAGCGATCTTTCGGAGCCTTCGCGAGCAGCCGGAGCGCGATCGCCTCGCCGACCGGATTCACGTCCGGACGGAGATCACGCGGGCGGGCGGGCAGCGAGGTCTGCTGCATCTTGAGCAACGTCTCTCGGTCCGCCGAGCGAAACGGCAATTGTCCCGTCAGCATCTCGAAAAAAAGCACGCCGATGGCGTAGAGGTCCGACGAAGGTGATGCGTCTTCACCGCGCGACTGCTCGGGAGACATGTATTCGGGCGTACCGAAAATCGCACCCTTCGGCGCGAGCCGAGCATCGCGCTTGAGCGCGGCGAGTCCGAAATCGAGGATCTTGACGAAGTCCTTTCGGCCTCCGCGTTCGGTGAGAAGGATGTTGTCACTCTTCAAGTCACGATGAACAACGCCGAGATCGTGGGCACGTGCGAGGGCTGCGCACATCTGCTCGATAACGTCGACGCTCCTGGCGATCGGCATCGGGCCGTTCGCGAGCTCGGCCGACAGCGGCGTGCCAACGAGGTACTCCATCACCAGGTAAAGCTCGCCCTCGTCCGTCTCGCCGATATCGTGGATATCGATGATGTGCGCGTGGTCGACGCGGTTCGCGGCCTTCGCCTCGCGAAGCATCCAGGCGCGCAGATGCGTCTCGGCACGGAGGTCGGGACGGATCAACTTGATCGCGACGACGCGGTCGATGAGCACATGGCGGGCACGATAGACGAGCCCCATGCCTCCCTCGCCCAGTCGCGACTCGAGGCGATAGCGACCCGCGACGACCTTGCCGATCAGCGGGTCCTTCGTCACCTTCTTCTTGAGCGCGGAACTACTTGGTCGGTCTGCGCGAATGGTCATCGGGAGGAAACCGATGCTAGCAGGGCTCTTGGCGCCTCAGAACGCCAATGTTCACGCAACGCGTCTATGACTTGACCGGGATCGTACTCGATTCGGCTCGCAGCCGCCCTCGCGCCGGTGCGCGACCACCTACAACCGGTAGACGACAGACGAAACACGCGCCGCCGATGCCGACTCCCGCGCGATCGAGCAGCAGGGAACCCCCATGCCGCGCGACGATCTCACGAGAGATCGACAGCCCGAGGCCCGTCCCACGGCCGCTCGATTTGGTGGTGAAAAACGGCTCAAAGACGCGCTCGTCGAGGCCAGGTGCCACGCCTGGACCATCGTCGGCCACGACCACGAGCACGTCGTCACCGCGATGTTCCGTTCGAATGACGATGCGGCCACGAACTGGAGGAGTGGCGTCGCGCGGACCGGCGCCCTCGATGGCGTCGATCGCGTTACCGAGAAGGTTCATGAAGACTTGGTTTATCTCGCCACTCACACACGTAACGGGAGGGAGCTCACCGAACGCAAACTCGAGCGCGATGCTCGTCTCGCGCAGCCGATGGCCGAGGAGCATGCGCGTCTCTTGCAATCCGACGTGAAGGTCGATCGGCGTGGGCTCTGTCGCCGCACGAGCGAATCCCATCAAATTCGCGACGATTGCGACACAGCGGGACGTCGCGCTCGCGACCACTTTTGCGACGCCTTCGAGGTCGGCGAGCGCACCCGCGACGTCGAGTTCGGTGCGCAAGTCAGCCAACCGAAGTCGCTGAGCCTCGGGCAGCAGACTCTCTGCCGCCCGGTACGCGTCGAGCATGGCGCTTAGCTCCCCGCGCAGGCGCTCGATGGATGAAATGCTGCCGGCGACGGCGTTCAGAGGATTGTGCATCTCGTGCGCGACCCCGGCGACGAGCTGCCCGAGCAACGCCATGCGTTCGCCGTGAACGAGAGCCGCTTGCGCCTGTTTCAACTCGTCGAGCGCCCCGCGAAGCTCCACGGTACGGCGCAACACGTTTTCCTCGAGACCGTTTCTCTCGCGTTCGAGCGACACGATCGTTTGCGCGAGCGCACATCGCATGTCCTCGATGCTCTGCCCGAGGGCGTGCACCTCGGTCGGGCCCGTGATCATCGGGAGCTGCTCGTCGAGATGTCCGCGCGCAACCTGATTCGCCACGAGCGCGATGCGCCGCAGCGGGTCGGAGAGCTCGCGCGCGGCACGAACGAACAGGCCGCCTACCGCAACAACCAACACCACAAACGACGCGGAGAGCGCCGCGATCGCGTTGAAGTCTTCAGTCGGGTTCGGAACAATTCCAAGGTTGCGGTACATGCCGACAGACGCGAAAAACGAAAGCGTGAGGGCGAAAAGCACGGGCTTGCCGAACTCGCTCAGCATGCGACGACGCAAGCTGATGCGTACGGAGTCTCCCGGCGCGTGCGTCCAAGTGGACAACGTCACGATCGCGGGCCGCATGGTGTCCTCGTGCCACCCACGTTGGTAGAACGAAACGCCCCACGCGAACAGCAACCCGAAGGCGCTTGGGATGACGACGTCAGCCCAACCAGGCCCGGGTCGAGAATGAATCGACGCGATGCCGAGCGCGATGCAAACGACCCAAAGAATGAGGTTTAATGTACCGAGATCGCGCGCGACGCGATGTGCCCGTTCGAGACCGGCCACGAGCACCGAGCGCTCGCCGGCAGGACCAAGAGCAAGTGCCGTGAGGACCGGCCGCGCAAGCGCCCTCACCGCGAACGTGAACACCACGGTCCCCGAGGCCGCGAGCACCGGAACGGTCTGCCACCAGGCACGAAACACGACCTCGCTTGCCGTCCTCAAAAACGCGACACTGAAGAGCAGCATCACGTGGCCACCCGCGATGCCGACGACGGCCGCGTTCTCTGCAAGCTCGTACCCCAACGATGCCGCCATTCGCGATGGCGAGGGGCTCGGCTCTCGAGCGATGGCGACGCGATTGTAAACCGCACGGCGAAAACCGAACGCCATGATCCCGAAGCCGCACGTCGCAACGAGCACGCGCTCGTCACGCCACGGAGCGAGCGGCATCACGCCGAGCAGCCAAAATGGAATTCTTAAAGCCGCCGCGAAGTCCGCACCCCAGCCAAGTTGGCCGAGCAAGCGCGGAGCCATCAGTCCCGAAAGCACGAGTCCCGCGAGGAACACCAGAAGCGGGTACGGGCTCTCGAATGCGCGAGGAACGACCGCCGAGCTGAAAAGCAAAACGCTGAGGAGCTCCCATGCGCTAGCGAGGAGCTCCGCGCGCACGATGCCGGTAGCGGCGCGCCAGTGTCGAAGGAGAATCGTCATCGGCCCGGTGGGTTCTGATAACATTTTGGCGTAGCGCCCGTGATCCTACACTGTGGTTTCGGAGCGTCGATCGCGCTGGTCGCGAAGAACCGGTTTCTCGGTTGCGTGCGCGACCGAGGCCGCGGCGCCCGAAAACGGCCCGGCAACGTGGGTGATCGTGACGCGCTGAGGTAGGCTTTAGCGATGCTCGGTCGCACTGCCGCAGTTGTCACGTTATCGCTCGCGCTTCCTTGGGTCATCGCCTGCTCCTCGCGGGACTCGCCCGATCACATTCCAGGCGGCGCCTCGGCCGGCAGCAGCGTCAGCAGCTCGGGCGCGAACACCACGGCGGCCACGACAGGCGGCGGCGGTGACGGCAGCGGACCTGTCCCGAACGAAGCCGACCTGCCCGTCCCCTACGGCACGTGCCCGGTGTTCATCAACGGCAAGAACTCAGTGACCATCGCGGGCCTCCCAACCCGCGGCGTCGAGCTCCGCTACACCACTGCATCGCAGGCGAAGAATGGACCACTCGTCATCATTTGGCACGGCGAAGACGAGACGCCAAAAGGTGCACTCGAAGAGCTACTAGGCAGCAAATACGTTGCGAAAGTCCTCAATGACGGAGGCGTCGTGGCGGTACCGGAGCGCGACCCGTCGACGAAAGGCGCGGTCTGGTTTTCGAGCCAGGGCGACTACGCGATCGATGACGATTTCGTTGTGCAAGACCAGCTCGTCGCTTGCACGCGACAACAATTCGGCATCGACACACGCCACATCCACGTGATCGGGTACCAACGAGGTGGGTTTCAAGCGACCCATGCGGCGCTCGTTCGTTCGGGCTACGTTGCGAGTGTCGTCGTGCACTCGGGCGGCGTCGCGGGAATGCCGGTGGAGCAGCGGGCTGGGCTCTCCTATCCGCTGATGATCCTCCACGGAGGAGAGACGCTCGACGTCGCCTCCGAAAACTATGGGGCCACCAGTGTCGCGCTCGCAAAGCTCTCGGCCCAAGGCGCCGCGCCGTTCACTGCCGAGCATTTTACCGTGATCTGCGACCACGGGAGTGGTCCGGCGATCGCCACCGATGCGCTACCCGCCACGTACACCTTCCTCATGGACCACCCGTTCGGCGTCGCTGGCTCACCCTACGCACAAGGACTCCCGAGCGAGTTTCCGCCGTACTGCTCGATTCAGCAGTGAGGCTCGTGCGCGGAGAGCGTAAGCATCAACGCTCGGAACGGCGCGTACCAATCGAGAGGGCGGAGCGCTCCATCTCGTCGGCCGTTTTCAAAATCGCGACGCCACTCGCAACGGTGACACCAGACCGGTGGAGTTCGAGCACATTGCCGAGAAGGTCTTCGCTGCGGACCGGTCCGCTCGCGCGGCGACGAGCCTCATCCGAAATCGAAACCGTGACGGACGTGTCGTCGGAAGCCACGTCGCTTACGAAACCATCGTCCGAGTTCACGTCTTCCATGCCTGAGCGCACGATGGCCGCCGAGGCTTTCGAGAGCCGCTCGAGGCCGTCGCGGAGCGCGTACGCCCCGGACTCACGGAGGCCGTTAAAATTACCGTGAACAGAACTCATCCGAGCCGGATGAACGGCCGCAAAAGTGAAACCTTGAGGCTAAATTCGCCGCGCCGCGCGATGAGGCTTCAATCTGCGCGGCGAACCTGGGCGCCGACAGGTCGAAGGAGAAACTCCTCGATTCGGAGAGCCGACTCGCGCGGAAAGGAGGTCGTCACGTCGTGAGCATCACCGTCGAGCCAAGCGAGCTCCGCGCCCGCGATGCCGCGCGCAAGCATGCGGCTGTTGTCGGGTGGGATGATGTGGTCAGTTCGGCAGCAGAGCACCAACGCGGGCGCACCAATACGCGCAAGCTCACTCGAGACGTCGTGCATTCGCACGGCGAGAGCCTGAAACGCGAGCGTACGAAGTGGCACCGGGTAGCGCTCCAGAATCGAACACCACTCCTCGATGATCTCAGGGTGCTCTGCCGCATACGACTTGCCGAGCACGAGGCCGACTTCCGTCATCATCGCCTCCTTCGCCGAGCCGAGGCGCGCACCGAGCATCTTCACGAATGCCCCGATCGAGGGCGGCGGAGCCTTGCGCCCGCCCGCGGTCGTGCCGACGAGCACCAGTCGATCCAGTCGCGCGCCGTGATCGACCGCGAAACGCAAGGCTGCCATGCCACCGAGCGACGAGCCGAGTACGTGCGCCCTCGAGATGTTGGCCGCGTCCATCACCCCCGCAACGTCGTCCGCCATGTCCGACACGGTGAACGGATAGCGAACCGCATCGGAGCGACCGAGACCGCGATTGTCGAGTAAAAGCAGGTAGAACCGACTCTCGAGCTCGCTTAGCACACTCCCCCAGTGGAGCGTGTGTCGCGCAAAACCACGGAGCATGACCAGGGTCGGACCCTCGGGGTTCCCGCGCAATTCGTAGTAGAGGCGTCGACCCCCGACGTTGGCGAACATCGCGCGAAGGTTAGTCCGAGTCGCGGCCAACGTCAGCCGCAACCATCGGCACAAACCGGACAGCCCCATGCGTCGCACCGAGAAAGACGACCAATGCGCTCGGGTCGGGGTCTACTTCACGCCGACGATGTAGACGAGCCAACCGAGCTGGTTTCCCTCTTTCTCGGTCAAGCGGTAGTCGGTTTCATCGACCGGGTCCCACCAAACCTGCGTGTCCTTGAAACCCGCCTCGAGGAGGCACTCGCGCACCTCGGGTATCGTCCACAGGCGCCAGTCGTACGTGAACGCCTTTTTCCACTCGGAGCCGTCGCGGAACTTGAAGTGGATGTGGCAGAGGATCTCGTTTGTGATCGGGTTGTAGCTCTCGTGCTCCCAAACGTAGGTGAAACCGGTGCGGCAACGTCGCGGCTCGACAATTGGAACAATCGCATCCGTGCCACCGAACAGGTCGCAGTAAAATAGCCCGTCGCGGTTCAAGCTCTCGTAGGCGCTCTTAAAGTAGGCGATCAGTTGCGCGCGCTGCTTGAAGATCAAGTAACTGAAGTTGAAGGCACCAACGACGTCCACCTTCGGCGCGACGACATCGAGGACGTTTGCGAGCACGAGTGTGACGCGGTCACGGACGTGTTGCGGCTCAGGCGCGAGGACATGCTCACGCCCCCAGGCCAGGACCTCGTGGCTGAAGTCGACGCCGATGGCCGTGCGTGAACGATGACCCTTCACCCACGCCGTCGCCAGGTGAGCCGTGGCACAAAAGTCTTCCTTGAAGGAGGCGGCGGCGCGCCCGCGGGTGCGTTTGAACACGCGCTGAACGAAGCGTATCTCGGGCTCCGGATCTTGGACGGCGATTTGGTAGAGGGTGTGGCGATCGGCTCGGGTCGCGAGCGGTCCGAGCTTCGCTATGCGCGGCTTCTTGGTCATCGGCGGTCGGACGCTATCTGGATCGACGCGCGAGGGGAACGGCACCAACCGCGCATGGCGCACAAAATGAAAAAGGCGCCTCGAACCCTGTCGCTAGAGGGGTCCGAGGCGCCGAGCTGGTCGTCGTCGGAGCTTCGTCGTGGGCCCATCCCAATCACGACAAAGCTTCGAAGGCGACGCACCACGTCTGGTGCTGTGCAATCACTCAAACAAGAGAGAGAACGGAATCCAAACAAACGTAACGCGTAGCACTAAGAGGGAACTCGAAACTCAACCATGAAGAAGCCGTGTTTCCCCGGAATTCCGGGGTCAGCGACCGAGGAGCTGCAACGCGAGCTGCGGCGCCTGATTCGCTTGAGACAGGACGGAAGCGCCTGCCTGGAGAAGCACCTGGGAGCGCGCCATCTGCGAGGTCTCTTCCGCGACGTCGACGTCACGGATCGCGCTGTTCGCGGCCTCGAGGTTCGTGCGTATCGCTTGGGAATTCGTGATCGCAACTTGCAGGCGATTGACGACCGCGCCGAATTGCGCCCGAGAGTTCAACACCGAAGTTATCGCTCCATCGAGGGAGTCGATGGCGCTCGATGCGTTCGTAGCGCTCGAGCCGCCGACGCTCACGCCGCTCAGCCCGAGAGAGGAGACCGAGATGCCCCCGAAGCCCAAGGAGATCGTGTCGTTCGAAGTCGTGTTGATGCCGACCTGGAAAGCGATCGAAAGCGCGCTTCCGCCGAGCAAGGTCGTGCCGTTGAAGTTGGTCGAGTTCGCGAGGCGATCGATCTCGTCCTTCAACTGCTGAAATTCGGTGTCGATGTAGCCTCGGTCGGTCGAGGAGAGATCGCCGTTGGCGGCCTGCACGCTCAGCTCTCGCATGCGGATGACGACGTCGCTTATCTGACCGAGTCCGCCCTCGGCCGTGTTCGCCATACCCACCGCGTTGCGGGTATTGCGCTCGGCGACGGAGAAACTTCGGATCTGGGAGCGAAGGTTTTCGCTCACGGCGAGGCCCGCGGCATCGTCGGCGGCAGCGTTGATTCGAAACCCGCTCGAGAGCCGGGTGTAGCTCGTCTGGAGCCTCATCTGCACCGCGCCGAGAGAGCGCTGCGCCTGCAACGAGGCGATGTTCGTATTGATAATTAAAGGCATGGCGTGAGTCGGCTCCCGTTCTTAGTTGGAGATTTGCGACGTGACATTGTGTGTAGTCTTCCGTTCTGGCCGCGGGTTACGCAGCGGGGTGTAATGTCCGAGTCCAAGGCAGCGGTTCGCAGCTGCCGGGAGCAGCTCAGGGGACCGCCACCATCGATGGCGGCCCCCCCCTCCCCACCGAGCGAATCCTCAGTTCGGGTTTCTCCTCGGTCGCGGCGAGATTCGCTGCGACCGAGGTGCCCCCCGGCCTCCTGCGAGCTCATTGACGGGCTCGCTTTCGCCGAGGGCGAGGTACGACGTGAAGGCCTGGCGGCTTTTCGCGTCGTGCCTCGGGATCCGAAGTGATCGGACCGTTAGGAGTCGGCCGTGAAGAATCACGGCTCTCTCCCCTGTCCGGTTTTCGCTTGCTCGCTGCGCCATCCCTAACGAGCGAGCACGTGTCTTCCGGACTCCCGAGCATCGTGCCGCGGCTACATCCCTGTTCGCCG
Source organism: Polyangiaceae bacterium (assembly GCA_947475525.1). GTDB lineage: Bacteria > Myxococcota_A > Polyangia > Polyangiales > Polyangiaceae > SYFR01. Next base: position 138,663 of record CANJMI010000008.1, read on the forward strand.
CGACCCTTGCTTGGGCTTTGTCTTCACCTGCGGCCGACGGGGTTGCCGTCGTTCGGCTACCGAGCCTCGAGTGGTCGTCGAGGGGGCCTTGCAGGTCGGTACGGTTCCACCATCTGCACCCTGCACGCGCTTCAAAAGAAGCGGGGTGCTACGCGCCGTCACCCTAGAGCGGCGCGTAGCGACCCGCGGGGGGAGTGGTGGGAAACTTAGGCGGCTCAGCGCTGGATGAGCTGCATCGCGAGCTGCGGGGCCTGGTTCGCTTGCGACAAGACGGAAGCGCCCGCTTGGAGCAGCACCTGGGAGCGCGCAAGCTGCGAGGTCTCCTCCGCCACGTCGACGTCGCGGATCGCGCTATTCGCGGCCGAGAGGTTCGTGCGGATGACCTGCGTATTGGTGACGGCCATCTGCAGTCGGTTGGTCGCAGCGCCGAAGCGCGCGCGGACGGTGGAGACGTTTTGCAGCGCCGCGTCGAGTGCGTCGATAGCGAGCACCGCGCTCGACGCGGCCGAACCCTCGACTCCGATGCCACTCAGGCCGAGCGAAGAGACGGATACACCTCCGAACGCGAGGCTGATCACGTCGTTCGACGTCGTGCCGATGCCGACCTGAAAGTCGATCGAGGTCGCGCTGCCGCCAAGAAGATTCGCACCGTTGAACTCGGTGGAGTTGGCGAGGCGATCGATCTCGTCCTTCAGCGACTGAAATTCGGTGTCCAGGTAGCCGCGGTCGGTCGACGTAAGGTCACCGTTGGCGCTCTGCACAGCCAACTCGCGCATGCGAATGACGATGCTGCTGACCTGAGCGAGTCCACCTTCCGCAACATTCGCCATGCTGATGGCGTTGTTGGTGTTCCGCTCTGCAACAGTAAAGCTGCGAATTTTCGCGCGTAGGCCCTCGCTGATGCCGAGTCCTGCTGCGTCATCGGCCGCGCTGTTGATGCGGTAACCGCTGGAAAGCCGGAGAAAGGATTTTTGGACGGATTGCTGGCTGACTTCGAGAGCGTTCTGCGCACGCAGAGACGCGACGTTTGTATTGACGATGAGTGACATAATTTTTCAACTCCCTCTTAGAGTTGTGAGCAGCCCTGCTGTCATCATGACGGCGGTGGCGGGTTTGAGCTGCTCTCAGTTAAGGGGAACGTCCGGTTACGCGGGTCCTTGAGAAAGTTTCTTCAATTCCTCGCGCCGACGTAATTTCAAGCACTTGCGGACGCATGAACGCCGATGGGGGCAACTGGTGCTACCCTCGTGCCTATGCTGCCCGGCTTGGTTGCAGGCTCGGAGGACCACAACCGCGGCTTTCGCCGCATGCTCTATCTGTTGGTCTGGCTCGTCATCGTGCCAACCGCGCTCCTTTTGGCGTTATCGATCGTCACCCTGGTTTGGTGGGGCGCAAAAATTCGGATGCTCTTTGGCATCCTCGTTGTGACGTTCATCGGCTGCGTCGTGACCGGCGGCGTCCTCTTGATCGTGTTCGTCCGCCGCGAAGCGAGCTTGTCGCAGCTGCAGCTCGACTTCGTCTCGAAGGTCAGCCACGAGCTGCGCACGCCGCTCACGTCGATTCGAATGTTCGCCGAAATGCTTCAGCAGAGTCAGGACCCCAGCCAAACGGCCACCTGCCTCGCAGTGCTTCAGAAGGAGACCATTCGCCTCAGCGACCGAATCGAACGCCTTCTCGACTGGGGTCGCATGGAAGCGGGACGCCGCGTGTACGACATGCGCAGCGACACCCCCCGCGAGATCGTGGCAGCGGCCGTCTCCGCGTTCGAGACTTCGCAACTCGGGCGCCCGCAGGCGCTTCAAATCGATGTTCCCGACGGGCTCCCCGAAGTCACCGCAGACCGCGATGCGCTCGTCGATGCGCTCGTCAACCTGCTGACCAACGCCGTGAAGTACACGCGCGACGAGAAGCGCATTCGGCTGTTCTGCCGGTCGGAGGGCACCTTGATCCGATTCGGCGTCGAAGACAACGGCATCGGAATTCCGAAACGCGAGCACTCACGAATCTTCCAGAAGTTCTACCGGATCGACGACCGGCTCTCGCGCGAGGTCGAAGGCTCGGGTCTTGGACTCGCCATCGTTCGCCACGTAGCCGCAGGGCACCGCGGTCGCGTGGAACTAGAGAGCGCTCCAGGCAAAGGGTCGACCTTCTCTCTCGTGCTGCCCAACACGCCGACCGTGGCCCGATGAGCACCCCAGCTCAAGAGCCCGCCCGCATCCTCGTCGTCGAGGACGACCCCTCCATCCAGCTCGGCCTGCGCATGGCCCTCGCGAACGAAGGCTACGCGGTCACGACCGCGGACGACGGGGCCGTCGCCCTCGAGCGCATCAAAGAGACACCGTGGGACCTTGTGATTCTCGACATCATGTTGCCGCGCCTGAACGGCTACGAGCTCCTCACCGAGCTCAAGGTGCTCGGCATCAGTGTGCCCGTCATGGTGCTCTCGGCCCGCAGCGCCGATTGGGACAAGGTCACCGGCCTCGATCTCGGAGCTGAGGACTACCTGAGCAAACCGTTCAGCGTGCCCGAACTCATGGCCCGCGTGCGTGCCGTGCTCAGACGACGGCGATCCACGCCGATGGCGACGTTCGGCGAGATCGAGATCGACCCGCAACGCCGCGAGGTGCGCCGCAACGGGGAGGCGATCGACCTCACGGCGACCGAATTCAACATTCTCTGGGCGCTCGCCCGGGTTCGAGGAGAGCCGCTCTCGCGAGAGCGCATTTTCCAGGCCGTGTGGGGCCCACAGCACCACGGCACCTACCGCACGATTGATAATTTCGTCGCGCAGCTACGTAGCAAGCTCGAGCGGGATCCCGCAGCTCCGCAGCACCTCGTGACCGTGCGCGGCATCGGCTATCGCCTCGAGTAGGACTGCGCGGGGGAGGAGCCAAGCAGCGGTCACGTGCCACGCGGCGTTCGGGCCCCTCGTCACCAACTCACGGAGCGCGGTAGCTGCCGACGAGCGCCAAGAGCTTCGCCTTCGTTTCGGCCGCAGCGTCGCCGTTCTTCTGGGCGAACATCGCGACGAGGTAGTCAGCCGGCGTGCACACGATCAACGTCGCGAGCGACGCCGATTCTCCGGGACTCCCCGTGCCATGAGTCGAGGCGCTGTAAAGAGCCCGGCGGCCTTCGAGTTCGAGCTTCTCTACGGACTTCATGCGACGGAACTTCAGACGCTCGGGGTCGGTATCCGTCTCCGCCGCTTTCAGCTTCAGCCACTCGCGTTCGAGCACCGCCTCGCATCCTTCACCGGCGAGCGAAAATTCATTCAGCATCAATCGCGACTCGTCCGAAAACTTCCAGACCCGTGCCCTTTTTACCTCGGGGGGCAGCTCGGACGGCGCGGTCGCGAGGTCAGCGCCGGCGGGGAGCTTCAGCGTCGCGCCGCTGAGGAGGACCACGGTGCTGCTGGTGGCGGCGAGCGCCACCTTGGGGGATTCGGGCGCTGAAACGGAGCTGCCACGCGGCGCAGAGAATGCCGCGGTATTCGGCGGCGCGTCCTTCGGCGTGTGCTCATCCGGGGCGCGCTCGGAACGCACCGGAGTGTTGCAACCGAGGAGAACGCTAGCCAAAACGAGCACCATCCGCATGGCGCGCATCCTTCACCACGACGTCCGCGCTGTCCACGGCCGAGACGCTCAGCGAGCAACGCGCGCGAGGTCGTCGAAGCTCGGTAGCGCGCACGTCGCGAGGAGGTCGAGCAACTCGCTCGGTTCGCTCGCCTGCTGCAAGAGCCCCCGGTGAGCGGGCCGAATGAAGGCCTCGTCCGCCGCGTTCGTGAGGAACCCAAGCAGCGAATCGTAGAACCCGTGAGCGTTCAAAAGGCCTACGGGTTTTACGTGGTAACCGAGCTGGGTCCACGTGGTCGCCTCGAAAATTTCCTCGAGCGTTCCCCAGCCGCCAGGCAATGCGACGAACGCGTCCGAGAGTTCGGCCATGCGGGACTTGCGCTCGTGCATCGTCCGCACGACCTCGAGTTCCGTCACGCCGCGATGCCCAAGCTCGAGCTCGAAGAGTTTCGAAGGGATGACACCGTAGACCTTGGCCCCGGCCGCGAGCGCCGCATCCGCGACCGCCCCCATCAAGCCGACGTGCCCACCCCCGAAGACGACGTCGATGCCGCGCGCCGCGAGAACACGACCCATCTCCCGAGCGCATTCGAGCCAGCGGTCCGCAACCTGGTTGCTCGAGCCGCAGTACACGCAAACTCGTTGAAACTTCCTTGGGGCGACGCTCATGCGTTAGAAGAAATACCGCATGTCGAACTGCGCCGCGAACACGAACGCCCGCGGGTCGGTCGCGGCGTGTTGCATCGATCGGACGAGGTCTTGCAGGAAGCTCACGCCTGCCAGCCAGCCGAGCATCAGGTCGCGGCGACCGGTGTAGTAGAGCCCCCAGTTCATGCGGTGGCTCAACGCGCTGACTTTGGTCGCATCGGTGAGCCCGAGAGTCGCGTTCGTGTCGTAGGAGCTCTTATTGAGCTCGACGCGGTACTCGTAGGTCAGGCCAACCGGCAAGAGTGGGTAGAAGTTCAAGGACGGAGAGATACCGGCGTAAAAACTCGTCTCGCTCGAGCCGAGTTTGGTCGTCGCGCCGCCGCCGAGTGGAAGCGTGACGTCGGTGGATGCGCTCTCGACACCGACCGCGAGTTGGCCGCCGGCGTAACGACCGAGCGCTTGGGCATACGCGAGAGCGGCGCCACCACCGAACCGCTTGCGCGACGCCGTGATGTCAGTCCCGACATCGGGCGTGGGGAGACATTCGAAATTCGCCTGAATCAGGCAGTCCGCTAACGCCGCAGGGTCCTGCGTTGCCGCTTTAATCTGATTGCTGATGTCGATGAGCAAGCCGAGCGGCATCGCGCGAATGCCAGCCTGGAAAGTCCCGAAGCCACGCAATGCAAGCTGGCTGCCCGTTGCGTCACTCCGAAAGATGCGAAGTTTCGCGTTCGGGCGCACGTCGAATCCTCCGGAGCCGCCCCACGTGAAGAGCGTCTGGCCGTTCGTGCCGACCTCGGCGAGGTAATCGGCGTCAACGCCAAACGAGAGGTACTCCGAGGCCCGCAGGTCCGCCCCGTAGTTGAGCTTGACGAAGGTGATGTCGCGATCGAACGTGATGGTGTCGGTCGTGCCTGTGGTCGTAGGCACGCGCGCCGTAACGCCAGGCTGATGGTAGAATTCGACGCTCGAACCTACGTAAAAGCTCGCCGCGACGAACGCGTTCTCGAAAAGGCGTGGATACAGAAACGTGTGGCCGAGCAGCGTGCGGTCGCCGGCGAATTCACTCTCGCCGTGCACCATTCCCGGGGAGGGGCCGGCTGCGCCCGGTGCCTCCGCTTCGTCGTCAGAGGTGTCGCCCTCGGCAGCGGGCTCGGGGTTTTCCGCAAGCGTTGGCTGCGCGTCGGGGGCCGTCGGCGAGGGCGGCGCATCGACCGAGATGACGGGCTTGGGCGGTGCGGTCTCGAGGGCAGGAGCGCCAGCGGCCGAGAGAGCCCACTGAACGCATCGCCCAGCGGCATCCGAAAGCACGCATGGGTTCGCTTGGGCCACAGGCACCGCAAGGACTGGAGGCGACGAGGGCAGCGGCGCAACGGGCGCGGCGGATGCCGGTGGAGGCGCGGCGGACGCCGGTGGAGGCGCGGCCGACGAAGGTACTTGCGCGGACGCGGGGAGCGCCCAGCACGTGATGCTGAAGAAGCCGAGCAACGCTGGATTCAATTCAAGTTTCATCGGGCTGCGCTCCCTCAGCGTCGCTGCGTACACCATCCGCACGCTGTCCGGCGAAGATGGCCTCGCACTTCGAGAAAACGCTGCCTGAGCCCCGCCTGACGTTCACGGCTTCGCCACGAGGGTCACGTCGTTCAGCGCGCGGCACGTGATTCCGTAGGGCTTTCCGTCGCTGAGCCAGCGCGGCGAATCGGTCAGCTTTGCTCGAACGCCTACACGAAGAAACAGCGATTTTTCACACGACACGACGAGCGGTTGTTCAACTTTGCCGAGCGCGTTGGCGAAAAAGAAGACCTCAGCGCTCGGATCGCCCGCAAAGTGAACGACGAGCAACCCCTGTTTGGCGGTCAGCGTCGCGGGATCGATCCCTGGCGCGGACGCGCTCATGGCAGCGGATGCGCTTGTCGCAGGCGATTCGGTCGAAGGCGCGGACGCGCTCGCAGCCGCGGTGCTACTCGGGCTCGGAACGGAAGTCGTCGAAGGCGCGGCGGGCACAGTGTCGCTCGCCGCTGGCGCATCGAGGTCACTGACCTCGGGAGGACGGGGAAGCTGCTGTTGGCGCGTCATCCACCATGCACCAACACCGAAAACGAGCCCCGCCGTACCGAGCGCGAGCGCGAACGCTTTGGCAACCGACAGCGGCTTCGCTGCCACTTCTTTCGCGGTGCTGAGAGCCGGCCGCGCCTCGCTAGCCGGCCGCTCCTCGAGCGACTGCCGCGCCTCGCTAGCCTGCGGCGCCTCGAACGGCGGCCCGCCGGAAATCGCGGATTCGGCAACCGCGGCGGCCGCGCGAACCGACGACGGGCCGGGCAGCTCGGCGGCTCGAACCGAGTCCAGACTCGGCGGTGGCTCGTCGCTCGTGCGGGACGGTTGAGTCGACGCGACGCGGGCATCGGATTCGGGAGCTTTGAGGTCGTCCAGCAGGGCCGAATCCAGCGCGGAGGCGAGCTCGTCGGTAGACGCCTTTCCCCAAGAAAGCTCTTCGTCAATCGGCATCGCCGGGCGCGACGGGCGCAATTCAGGCGCGATAGACGGCAGTCGAGGACGCGAAGCCGTCTGAGGGGGCGTCGAACCCAACCTTGGGCGTGGGGGCGCCAGGACGGGTGCCCCTGCGCTTGAGACTGGAGGCGAAGGATCCGTGGAGTCGGCAGCCGCGCCTGAGGAGGAACCGAGCTTCGCGCGGGCAGGAGGCAGTCGGCTCCCGAGCGGCGAACCTGCGCGCACCGGAGAAGCCGTCACGCTCGCAGGCAGTGGCGTGCCGAGACGCGGCGTGGCAACTGCCCCGGGCGGCGTGGCAACTGCCCCGGGCAGCGTGGCTACTGCCCCGGGCAGCGCAGCACGCGGGGTGAGGACAGGCTTCGGCGCCGGAGCGGCAGGAGGTTGAGTCACAGCCGCCGAGGAGGCGCTCACCGAAGGCGAAGAGGCCGGTAGCGGAGCGCGCGCCGTGCCGAGCATCGTCGTGCCCTTGCGAAGGACGAGAAGCGCCGCAGCGAGCTCCTTTTTGCCAGCGTCGAGGCTGGCCGCCGCGAAGGCCTGCTCGAGTTCCGTGACGTTCAGCGTACGTTTGCCGAGCGCCGGTTCAACGGCCTTAAGCAAAATGCCGCGAAGCGCGGCCGGCACGCGGTCATCGAGCTCCGCGGCCGAAGGTGACAGCGGCGGGGCATCACCGGTGAGCAGCGCCCAAACGATCGCGCCGAGCGAATACAAGTCACCGCGCGGGGTCGGCTTTCCAGCGCGCCGCCGCTCCGGAGCATCGTAGCCGGCCGAACCTCGTAGCCCGGGCGAGTCGGCTACTGCAGCGAGGCCGAGGCCATCGAGAGATACCGAGCCATCCCAGCCGAGCCAAACCCACTCCGGCGACAGAAATCCGTGACAAATCGTTATGAGTTCATCATCGACCGAAGCGTAGTTCGTGGCGGCAAGCGCGCTCGCGAGTTCTTTTGCGACATGCCAAATCGCGGCGGTGGCGAGGGGACGCCCGGACTGTTGCTGCCGCACGAAGAGCTGCTCCAACGTCGCGCCGTCGCGCTCGGGAACCGCGAAGCCGAGATCCTCTCCGGCGGCGAAAGCTTCGGCCGGACCAATGGCCGGATGGCCAAGCGCGACGCAAATGCCGACCTCTTTGACCGCGCGCTCGATGGCCTCCGGAGCCACGGGGCCAATGACCCGCACCAAACACGACTCCACTCCCGGAGCATGCGCCAAGTACGCCGGCAGCGCGCCCGGAAGGGACCGAATGACCTCGTAGCGCCCGATTCGTTGCGTCAACATCCGCCGCCCGCGAGGGTCGCACAGTCACACCACAATCGCCACGACAACCGATGACTCAGTAACGAACAGCCCCAGGCTCGACCATCGACGGCGGTAGCGGCCCGGCTTCGGCGCTCGGCGGAGGAGGCGGCGGCTTCAGCTCGACACCTTCATTCTCGACCGCGGCGAAGGGGGCCGCGATGACCGGCGGCGGAAGGAAAGGACGCGGCGCCGTCAGGCCTGCCGCGACGGCGGACAACTCTGGATACGTCACCGCAAGCTGGGCCACGTAAGCGCGTCGATGGGCCTCGCTCGGTGGTTCGCACCCGACCCCGCCCTGCCGCAGCGCGTCGCTCATTTGATAAAACCACGCCGAGAGCGAGGCGTAAGCCTCAATCAACTCCCGCACGGTGTCGTCCCCCACGATGACCGTTTTTGCCACGGCGCGATGCTACCATGGACACCCATGCGGTCGCTCCGGCTGATGACCTACAACGTGCGCTACTTCGGGCACGGCACGGGCGGCCTCGTCTCGACACGGACCGACCTGCGGAGCATCGCAGACGCCATCGCCGCGATGACCCCACTCTGCGACGTCATCGCACTCCAGGAAATCGAGGACCATTCGCTGCGCTCGGCGCTGGTGACGTGGCACCCGACCAAGGTCAAACAACAGCTCACTGAGTGGATGACCGACCTCGCGCGCGCTCTCGAACGTCGCGGCATCGCCGAGGCCTACGACGCGCACTATTTCCCCGCGCACCGCTACGCTCTCACGAAGACGACCCACCTCTACACGACTGGCCTGGCCGTGCTCGTCGGACCACGCCTCGAAGTCGTATCCGACACTCAGGGCCGCATCGAAGACATCACCCATCGACGCGGCGCAAAATCGCTCAAACAGACGCGAATTTGCGCACATTTGACCCTCCGCTTGCGTGACGGGCACCGCGTCACCAAAGGTGAGAACGCGACCGGTGACCTCGACGTCTTCAACACCCACCTGAGCCTCCCCGGTCCGTTTTACCGCGAGTTCTGGTCCGGTGCGCAACGCCTAGGCTTCGGTCCGAACCAACTGCAGGAAGCGCAGCGGTTGGCGCGCGCCATCGAACGACGTCGACGCTCCCCGCGAGTGGTGTTGATGGGCGACTTCAACTCGCTGCCGGGCTCCCAGGTCGATCGCTTGCTTCAGACCGAACTCGGGCTCGTCGATGCCCTCGCGACCAGCAACGACTTCGACGAGACGCAACGGGCCGCATGGCCCACGGCGGGCTTTTTCGGCATGCGCATGGCGATCGATCGCATCTACGCATCGCCCGGTATCGTGTGGGCGGACTTCGATGGCAGCGCGCCTTTCGAGAGTCACTCGCCGTTCCACGGACTCAGCGACCACGTCCCGATCGTCGGCCGCCTGCACCTCGCATGAACGGCGAAACCGCACCCATCACGGCTTCGGCTCGGGCAAGCCCGTCGCGATCTTCGCCGCGAGCTCGGGCTTTCCACATGCGCGATACGCCGCAATCCGCTGCACGCGCAACGCCGTCGTCGCGTAGGGGAACGTGCCGGCGTCGTCGGCAAGCTTGCACGCGCCTTTCGCGTCACCGGAGGCCACGAGCGCCTCGAGGTAGAGCTCGTAGGACTCCGCCGTCTTGCGGTTGTCGATGTTGATTTTGGCCGCTTCGGTTGCTTTTTTTGGATCTTTTGTCGCGTGAAGATGGAACTCGGCCGCGTGGTCGGAGAACGCGAGCGGGTACTTCGCCATCAGCTCGTCGTAGCCTTTGCTCGCGCGGGCGAGGTGCTCGCTTCCGCTCCCCGGTGCGAGCGCGTCGTTGATCAGGAACAACGCGGACGAGACCTCGGGGTCATCCGACGTCGGGAGGACCTTCTCGACCAATGGTTTACCGCGGGCAGGCGGAAGGAGCTCGCTCAGGTGAATGGTCGCGCGGGCGAATATCGGCAAACGCTCGACGGCGATACCGTAGAGCGCGCGGGCACGGTCGGGATCACCGGCGCGATCCCACATCTCGGCGCGGTTGAAATAAAGCCAGGATATCGCGAACGGCGATACGTCGCGGTAGGTCGCTTCCGCCGCGAGAAAATCCGCCTCGGACGCGGCGGTTTTGCCCATGTGGCCGAGGCAAACGGCGTGCAGGGCGAGGGTGGACAAATTCGGAAAACGCTTCACTTCGGCAGCAAAAACCGGCTCCGCGTCATCGTAGCGACCGAGCGCCATCGCGACCACGGCACGCTTCGGCGCCACGTCGAAGTCCTCTGCGCCGAACTTCGCAGCCGTATCGAGGTCGGCGAGCGCGCCTTTGAAATCATGAATCGCCCCACGTACGGAGCTGCGCAGGAGAAAGGCCTTCGCGTCTTTTGGATTCAACTTCGTGGCTTGCTCGGCAAGCTCGATCGCACGTCCGAGCGCGCTCATCTGACCGAAGTAGGTCACCTTGTCGAGGTATGCAGACACCGCGCTCGTCAGGAACATGAGCTTGTCCGGCTCGGCTTTCACCAGCCGCTCGAGCTGCTCGACTTGCGCGCTGAAGTTCTCGAGAGCGATGCTAGGCGAGGTCGTCGCGTCGGGCTGCTTAATCCCGTTCGGAAGCGCGGCAAGAGCGGCCGACGAGGCCGAGGGGTGCGTCGAGTGCCCCGGTTGCGCGGACGAATCGAGCGCGGCAGCCGACGTCGAGGCCTGCGGCGTACGCTCACTCGCAGACGGCGCCTTCGATGCGCTTTCACAGCCACAAACGAGCACCGCCAGCCCAACCGCGAAGGTCAAGCTGGCGGAGCCGCAGGTCAACCGACGGAAGGCCCGAAGGCCGAACGGCTGACCTGCTTGGTTCACAGGTTCACTTCTTCGCGGCGAAGTAAGGGAAGCCCGCTTCGTAGGCGGTCTTGGTCGCCGGATCGACCGGGATGGTGTCGCCGAACAGGAACGGATTCATGGGGAGCTTGCTGAAATCGAACGCGCCCGCCAGGATCGAGTAGCTCTCGTCGATGACGTCATCCGTCGGGATGCGGCCGCCGCAGAGGTCGTTGGTGACCATGAGAGCGTTGGCTTCCACCGCGAGGTAGAGACCGCAGCCGCCCTTGGCAGTCAGCTTGACCCAGAGGCGGTCATTCGCGAGCACGCCGGCGAGGAAATCGTACGCGCCGGAAGTCTGCTTGCCGCCCGCGGCGATTTGGTTGCCGCAACCCGCCATGGAGGCCATGGCGTTATCCGGCTTGTCGAGCGCGTCGAGCACCGCGAGCGAACCCGCGATGTCCGCCGTGTACTTGGCAGCCCAGCCGTCGGCCACGCCGTCAGCGTTGTAGGCGTCTTCAGCTGCGTCGCGCATGGCCTTGTTGAAGGTCTTGCTTCCGACGGTGTTGATCGCCGGTCGACCCATGCGGTCGATCTGCAGGCCGAGCTTCGGCGCTGCGGGGTACTCCGGCCCCATGCCACCGGCGCCGCCTGCGGCGGAGGTCGTGGTGGAACCACCGGCGCCGCCCGCGCCGCCTGCGGCGGACGTCGTGGTCGTCGTGATCGTCGTGGTCGTGGTCGATGCCGTTTCCGTGGTGTCATCACCGCCGCAAGCGGCGATCAGGGCACCTACAGAGAGAACGGCGACTGCACTAAGTTTCATTTTTGTATTCATGGTCGTCTCCGTTCACTGGCCAATTTTGTTGGTGCTGCCCCAAACGGCGACATATGCGCCGGTTCCGGCGAAACCCGGGTCGACTTCGGCGACCAGAACCAACTGGTTCAGCGTCGCGAAGTTGTTCACGGCACCCATCGTGAGCTGGCCCTGCAGCGCGGTCACGGTCCCGGCGTTGAGCTTCGGGCAGCCCGATGCGTAGGCCGTCAAACCAGCCGCGGCGTCCTGCACGGTTTTGATCGCCGTGTTCAAGCCGGCGAGGAAGAAGAAGAACGGATCCTGATGCAGGCCCGCGTGGACCTTGAGCTTGCCGCTCTCGCTGGTCATCGCCGTCGAAGGATCACCCTTGACGTAGTCGACGACCTGGCCGTCCCCTCCAACAACCCAGCACTCCGCCGACGTCGCGGTCGCGACCTTGCAGGTCACCATGCCGTGCTTGCCCTTGGCCGGAGCCTCGAGCGGCGCCTCGTGGCCGTCGATGTGGAACGTGTAGAGGGCCGCATCGCTCAGCGCTGCCGGGGCCATAAGGCCACCGACCGACATCGCGACGACGAGCTTGCCGTCTTTCGTCCAAGTGAAGACATCGTTGATGTCGGTGCTCGCATCCGTCTTTACGGCCGGACCGTCCGTGTGATCGGCCGCGACGGCCGTGCTAGCAACTAGTGCCAGCGACGCGGCGCCAGCCAATTTCATCCAATTACGCATACTGAGTCTCCTTAGCGTGAGGCCGGAAGATGTTCCCCCCCGGCTAACATGTCGAAAAAAGTGGCTTAAGATAGCACGCTCGAGGCGCAGGTCCAGAGGTTCGCGCGTTAATTCCCAGAAGCGGCTGAATTACGGTCGCCCATCGACCGCTGCGGCGAGAGGCGGTAAAGAACGGCGCCATGTTCGAGCAAGCCCGCGCGCATTACTCCGCCGTCCTCGACGAAATCCGCGGCGCCGGCCTCTTCAAGAGGGAGCGGGTTATCACGAGTCCGCAAGGCGCCACGATAAGCACGCAGGGTCGCGAAGTCCTGAATTTCTGCGCGAACAACTACCTCGGCCTCTCATCGCACCCGGCGGTAATCGACGGGGCCCGACGCGCGCTTGAAACCCACGGCTTTGGCATGTCGAGCGTGCGGTTCATCTGCGGCACCCAAGACCTCCACAAGGAACTCGAGGCGACCATTAGCCGGTACTTCGGGACCGACGACACAATTCTCTACAGCTCGTGCTTCGACGCGAACGGCGGGCTCTTCGAAACACTCCTCGGCGAGGAAGACGCCATCCTCAGTGACGCGTTGAACCACGCGTCGATTATCGACGGGATTCGCCTGTGCAAGGCTGAACGCCACCGCTACCCGAACGGGGACATGGCCGCCCTCGAAGCCGCGCTGCAGGCCACCCAGGGCAAGCGCGTCCGCATGATCGCAACCGACGGCGTATTCTCGATGGACGGCACGCTCGCGAACCTCGGGGCCGTGTGTGATCTCGCGGAAAAATACAGCGCGCTCGTGATGGTCGACGACTCGCACGCAACGGGCTTCGTTGGGCCGACGGGCCGCGGCAGCGCCGACCATTGCGGTGTCCTCGGGCGCGTGGACATCATCACCTCGACCCTCGGCAAAGCCCTCGGCGGCGGCAGCGGCGGCTTCACGAGCGGACGGCGCGAGCTCGTCGAGGTTCTCCGCCAGCGCTCGCGGCCCTACCTCTTTAGCAACACCTTGCCGCCACCCATCGTCGGTGCCTCCCTTGCGGTCTTCGAGCTCCTCGACAAAGACGACGGCCCTCGCAAGCGCGTGATGGCGAACGCCGCGCAATTCCGCGACGGCGTGACGCGCGCGGGTTTCACCATCACCGAGGGGATCCACCCGATTGTTCCTGTGATGATCGGCGATGCCCGCCAAGCGACCGAGCTTGCGGACCGCTTGCTCACCAAGGGAATTTACGTCATCGGATTCTCATTCCCGGTCGTGCCCCGCGGCGCCGCACGGGTGCGCGTCCAGCTGAGCGCGGCCCACACCGAAAGCGACGTGACTCGGGCGATCGTGGCCTTCACCGAAGCCGGACGCGAGCTCGCTCTCATCACCTGACCGGCCGTAGCCGCGAATGCGAAACTCAGGGGTTTAGCGGCGGCGTCGACTCCGCAACGGACGGGCGACTCTTCATGCAAGCGTCGAGTACCGGCTCGAGTGCGCTGGCCCCTTGTGGCAACTTCGGAGCGCCCATGACGTTCACCCCGAGGCGATCGAGCCCGAGGCCGCCGCGCGGATCCCAACTCCACCAGACGTAAGTCGCTCGGCCCTTGATGTTCTCGAAAGGAACGCCGGCACCGATCCCGCCGTTCCACGCGCGGGAGTCGTGGCTGTTGTCGCGGTTGTCACCGAGAACCCACACCTCCCCCGGAACGACGCGGTAAGGACCTTGAAGCATCCCGCAAACGTGCGCGCGACACTGCTGGCCGCCCGCACATTCGAGGTCCTGATCGCAAGCTTTGTCCTCTTGCTTCTCGTTGAACATCGTCAAGTACGAGGCGTCGCCGTTGTGTTCGACGTAGAGGTGCCCGCGGAGGCCGAGCGAGACCTCCAGCTTCCCGACGTAACAGTGAGGCAGCAGCATCCCGTTTATCAGTGGACGGCCCTCGAGCACTTCGAGCGTATCGCCCGGTACGGCGATCGTACGCTTGATGAAGTCCTGCGTTTTGTTCTCTGGAAACTTGAAGACCATCACGTCGCCGCGCTTCGGCGGTAGCCGCGAAAAGAGACGCGAATCGCTGCGAGGCAGCAACGGGCCGTAAGCCAGTTTCGCGACAAATATATGGTCGCCGATCATCAAGGTCGGGATCATCGAGCCGGTCGGGATCTTGAACGCTTCGATCACAAAGAAGCGCAAAATGAGGGCGACGGCCACGGCGAAACCGATGGACTCGGTGTACTCGCGCAGCTCGCTCTTGCGCCAACGGTCGAGGTGTTTGACGACCCGATCGTGGGCATCTTCATGTGCCGCGAGGAACGCCTCCTCATCGAAGTGCAACGCGACCATCGACACCTCGAGCTCGGCGAGCGAGGTCTCGACTCGGGCACGATCGGCGGCCGCAAGTCCGCGCTTTTCGCCGCGTACTTGCTGAAGAATGCGCCGAGCCTCGTCGAGCAACTGGGTGGCTTGCTCGAAGCGACCCCGCACGCGCGGCGGCAAGTCACGACGGCCAACCATGCCCGTCTCAGCGGCGAGCGGGAGCAAGTAGCGGATGCGCCAAACGAGCATCGCGAACACCGTGAAGAGCAGGATCGTCGCGGGCACCTGTTGCTCAGCGACAAACCCGCGAATCACCCCGACGTCGAGCTCATTCCGGTCCGGCTCGAGGAGCTTCAGCGTGACGGCCGCAAGCCCCACCGGCAACGCAAACATCCACACGGCGAAGAACACGAAGCGCAAGAAGCGCGACGGACTCGGCGACGCCCGCCGCGGAATCACGCGCGGCTTGCCCGGCACGGAGGCATCGGTGGACGCCCCTTCACCTGCGCCGGCTTCGCCATCACGCGGGGTCGGACGCACGCCGGGCATTGGGGTCTGGCTCGCGTGCTCCGCGGCTTCCGCCGTGCCCTCGTCGCCGTCGTCCCTATCGTTCGGGTGGTCGTCTTCGGGATCGCTCGCCAAGGTGGCGAGGGCTTTAGCTTTGGCTCTCCCGTGCTGCAAGGCTTCAGCGGACGACTTCGACGGCGTAGCTCACGAGGGCCGCGCGATCATCGCCCGTCACGGTGACCGGAGTCGTTCGCCCCGCGGTCTCCGAGTGATCGAAGACGACGTAATATCCACCCGGAGTCACGGGAAATTCTCGGCGCCAGTTCGCGGAAACTATTGGCATTCCAGGCGCAGAGCTCGCGCCTCCGCCGGGCGAAGCGATGCTGTCTTCAGCTGCCGGCGGAAACGGCGACGGGCCGGTTTGCGCGTAACGCTCGTATTGTGACTCCCAAAGCTCGCCCGCTGCGCGCGGCACGACGAACACATCGACCCCCGATGCGCCTTCCACCGCGGCGGTGACGACGAGGGCGCGGCTTCCCGGCGGCACCTCGAACGGACCGGCATAATCGCGCTGGCCCGTGTGGAGCTCGGTGCGATCGTTGGCGAGTACGAGCGAGCGCGCACTGGATTGATCGAACGGTGCCGCTGGCCGCTTGCCCTTCTCGAGGACGCCAAGTGAAAACGCGACCGCGCCGTCGGCATCACGCACGACGGTGAAGCCCCGTGCAAGCTCGCCTTGCATGACGCGGCGGCCGATAGGCTCGACGACCGCATGGACATCTTGACCGAGCAGCGAGAGCCCCGCCGCCGCCACCCCGCCGTCGCTCTTCTCGAGCAGCAGCGGCTTGAACGAGTTCGATGGCGTTCGAACCTGTCGGAAGTAGACGTACATCGACGAACCTTCGACGAAAAAATCGTGGTCGTACTCGATCGAAGCGGCAGCCTCGAAGCCCACTCGCCCCGTCAGGTTCGTCCAGGCGTAGCCATGCCCGATGAACTGAACGAAAAGATTCTCGTTGCCGAGCTCGGTCACGGCGCAGCCCGTGGGAAAAAAACGACCGATGCTGGGATCGCCGTCCCCCATTCGCAGCGGCACGCTGGTGGCCCGCAGTTCCTCGCAAATGCGGCTCGTCGCGAACGAGAAGATCGCACGCCGCAGGGAGCGATTTCCCGAGTCGTTCAGCACGCCCGGCAGCAGCGTCACGGCGCGCTGACCGCACGCAGCGCCGAGTGACACCGCGGCGAAAGCAACGCACACGAGACGACCGAGAGCGCGCCGCATCGAATTCACGATGCGAGACGTACTCCGATAGGTACCGACGAAGCAACCCCACCGAAAACTGCGAGCCTGAAGGCTCGTGGATCGCGGCATTCGAATCGCTGGGCAACTCACGGCAAGGGCCTCGGAATATCCATCGTTTCGATGCACTCGGTGCACTCGGTGCACTAGCGTAGCGCTTCATGGAGACGACGGTCCTCGGAGCAGGTGCATTCGGAACGGCGCTGGCGATTCAACTCGCGCGGCAAGGCCACTCGACGAAACTCTGGGCACGCCGGCCCGAGTGGGTCGCCGAACTCGAAGCCGCGCGCGAGAACGTGCGCTACCTGCCGGGCGTCGCGTTTCCTGGGGCGTTGCGCGTGGAGAGTTCACTCAGCCGCGCGCTCGAGGGGGCCGAGCTCGTCGTCCTCGCGATTCCATCACAGGGCACGCGCGACGTCGTCACCGAGGCCAAGGCTCTCCTCACGACGCCCGTCATTTGTTGCGCCAGCAAGGGCATCGAAAAAGGAACGACGATGCTCCTCAGTGAAGTCATGCAGGACGTGCTCGGCGAGGGCGCGGCCACGCGGCTGACCTACCTTTCCGGCCCAAGCTTCGCGAAGGAGCTCGCCGAGTGTGTACCAACGGCCGTCACGGTCGCAGGAGTCGGGTTGGCGAGCACAGCGCTCGTGCAGCGTGCATTCTCGAGCACGACCTTGCGCGTTTACGCCACCGAAGACGTCGTCGGAGTCGAAGTCGGCGGAGCGCTGAAGAACGTCATCGCGATCGCGGCGGGCATCGTCGATGGACTTGGCTTCGGACTGAATTGCCGCGCCGCGCTGATCACCCGCGGGCTGGCGGAGATCGGGCGACTCGCTGCCAAGAAAGGTGGAAGCCCGCTGACCCTCGCAGGACTCGCCGGAGTCGGCGACTTGGTGCTGACATGCACCGGCAACCTCTCGCGCAATCGCACCGTCGGCTTCGAGCTCGGCAAAGGCCGTACGCTGCCCGAAATTTTAGAGAGCCTCGGGCATGTCGCGGAAGGCGTCGAGACGACCAAGAGCGCATTCGAACTCGGCCAGAAACTCGGCGTCGAGCTGCCGATCACCGAGGAAGTTTATCGCGTTCTTTACGAAAATAAACCCGCCCGTCAGGCCGTGATCGACCTGATGGGGAGGCCCTTGAAACACGAGCAGGCCTGAGTCACCGCCAGGTTCTCGCCAAGGTCACACTCAGCGAATGTGATCGAGTAAGCTTCAACCATCATGGTGACCGGAGCGCATCGTATCCTCACCGCCGCGGCGGCAGTTTCGCTGACTCTCGCGAGCGCGAGCGCACTCGCCCAAGCGCCAGGCTATCCCCCTCCACCGATGGGCGGGATGCCGAGCTACCCGCCCGGTTACGTACCGCCGCAACCCGGCTACCCCTACGGTGGGACGCCTGCCCCCGCCCCCGGCTACCCGGCACCGGGCGGCTATGGCGCCCCCGGCTACCCGGCACCGGGCGGCTATGGCGCGCCCGCCGCGGCTCTCCCGACGTCAACCACACTCGAGCTAGGCTACCTCTACGGAACCGCGGCGACGTGGGGCGTGGGTACGGGGCTATGGATCGACGCGGAAGCCAAGCTCTGCGAGCCGTCGTGTGATCCCGGTTTGGTCGTCATAGCGCCACTCGTGCTCGGCGCCGCGGCACCGATCGGCGTGTTCTTGACTGACCGTTTCGCGTACCCGCACGGCATGCCCGCAGGTCTCCCCTCATCGATCGCGACCGGCATGTGGATCGGCGCCGGCGAAGCACTCGGCGTGGCGGGTTACCAGCACGTGACAGCGGACGCCGCGAACCAGTGGGGCTTCCGCGGCCTCGCACGCGCGACCTTCATCGGCTCGACAGCGGGCGGCCTCGCGGGGGTCGGCCTCCATTACCTTTTGAAGCCTGCACCCGAGACGAACCTGCTGCTGCTCTCGAGCACGTTTTGGGGAACCTCAATCGGTGGGTTCTTCGGAGGCGGCGCGTCGGCATCGGGTGCGCCATGGGGCCAGACGAACGACGCTTTATGGCTCGGCGGTGGGCTCGGCTACAACATCGGCCTCGGTGGTGCGCTCGCCGCGTCGGTGTTCTGGACGCCGTCGTGGCATCAGCTCAGCTGGATGTGGGCCGGCTTCGGCATCGGCACGGTGGCCTCATTGCCCGTCTATATTTTTTACGCAGCAAGCGAAGATCAGGACCCGCGCCACGGTCTCATCTTCCAAGGTGTCGCCGGCGCGGTGGGTCTCGGACTCGGCGCAATTTTGGGGCATTCACGCAGCAGCGTCGCCTCGCTCGCCGACACCGAACGTGCGTTCGCTAAAGCGGACCAGCGCCACCCCGTCGCGCTCACGGGAGCGAGCTTGATGCCGCTCCCGAACGGGATCGGCGTTCAGGCGACCGGTGTGCTTTGGTGACAAGGTGTTAAGGTCACGCCCTCGATGCCCACGCTGAAGCACTTCCGCGACCAAGGCGCTCCGCGCGTCTACAGCGTGCACAAGCCGGTGACCACCATCGGCAAAGCTGCGGGAAGCGATGTCGCGCTCGACGGAAGCGACATCGAGTTGCATCACGCGCAAATCACCTTCGATGGTCGCGATTTCGTGATCGAAGAGACCTCAAAAGTCGGGCTCCTCGCGATCAACGGCAAGAAAAAGCGACGTTCGCGCCTCGTCCACGGCGACCGCCTTCACTTCGGTTCGAGCGAGCTCGGCTTCTCGATGTACGCCGAAGGCATCAAGAAAGCAGTCGAGTCCGAGGCCAACGAGACCCTAAACACAAGCCTCGGGTCGAACGAAGTCGCGGGGATCCGCAAGCTCTTCGGCTTCAGCGAAAAGCTCCTCCAGATCCGTGACGTCGATCGGCTCCTCAGCACGATGCTCGACGACGTCATCGAGCTCACGCACGCGCGCAATGGTTTCATCCTGTTGCTCGAGTCCTTCCTCGACCAGAGCGGAACAACGCCCACGGAACGGCGCTGGGTCGTCCGCGCGGCAAGCAACGTCGACCGCACGACGGTGGCGGACGCCGAAGGGAGAATCTCCGACAGCATCGTGCAGCAGGTGCTGCAATCCGGACGCGCCATCATCGTATCGGATGCCGTGAGCGACACCGTCTTCGGCAAGAGCCAGAGCGTTCTCGCGATGCAACTCTCGAGCGTGATGTGCGCCCCGCTCGCCGCGCAAGGCGAGGTCATCGGAGTGCTCTACGTCGGCAACGACAAGGTGAAAGAGCTGTTCAAGCGGCCCCAGCTCGACGTCCTGAGTATCTTCGCTTCGCAAGCTTCGTTGATCCTGCAAAACGCGATGCTGCTTGCCGCCCTGCGCGAAGATAAAGCAAAGCTCGAGTCGGAGCTGCGTGACAAACGCTTCGGCGAGATCATCGGCAGCTGCGCTTCGATGCGCGAGGTATTCCGCAAGCTCGAGAAGGTCGCCTCAACGGACATCGGCGTCCTGATCACCGGGGAGACGGGCACCGGCAAAGAGCTCATCGCCGGCGAGATCCATCGGCGCAGCCCGCGCGTCGGCGGACCGTTCGTGACCATCAATTGTGGGGCTATCCCTGAGAACCTGATCGAGAGCGAGCTTTTCGGTCACGTGAAAGGCGCCTTCACCGGAGCCATCGCGGATCGCCAAGGAAAGTTTCATGCGGCCGACAAAGGCACGCTCTTCTTGGACGAGATCGGCGAGCTGCCGCTGAACCTCCAGGTCAAGCTGCTGCGCGCGCTCCAAGAGCGAATCGTCATGCGCGTCGGCTCGGGGAAACCCGACAAAGTGGACATCCGCGTCGTGGCAGCAACGAACCGTGACCTCGAGCATATGGTGCGCATCGGCACCTTCCGCGAGGACCTCTATTACCGACTGAACGTCGTGAACCTGTGGCTTCCGCCGCTGCGCGAGCGCGGAGACGATGTCCTCATCATCGCCAAAACGCTGCTCTCGAAGTACGCCGAAGAGCTGCGGAGCGACGTGCGCGGCTTTAGTCCGTCGGGCATCGCCGCCATCAAAAAGTACGCGTGGCCCGGCAACATTCGCCAGCTACAGAACCGAATCAAGAAAGCGCTCGTCCTCTGCGACAACCGGTTGCTCGGGCCCGAGGACCTCGATTTCGGGCCCAGCACCGAGATTGCGACATTGCCGCTCGAGAAGGCAAAGGAAGAATTTCAACGCCGCTACGTGATGGACGTCCTCGAGCGAAACAACGGCAATCGGGCGCAGACTGCTCGTGACCTCGGCGTCGATCCGCGCACGATCTTCCGCTACCTCGAGCGAGAGCCGAACGCGACGCCGGGTAGTCGCACTCGCGACGAGTGACGCCCTCTCACGTCAGCGTGCAACGAACAGGAATTGCCGCTCGGGCGCGCCCCAGACGGTCGTCACTCGGACGTTACCGAGGTTCGGAAGTCGGCGGCTGAGAGCACCGACTCCTTCCTTGTCGATCCAGCTGCGGCCGAGCGAGTTGGCGCAGCGGACCGCGCCGCGAGCGTCCGCGATCAGCGCCGGCGCCGGGATGGCCGCGAGCGTGGCATTCAATAAGGCTTCCATAGCTCGGTCGTTTGCCGTGTCGATCATCGGGCGATAAAAGCACGCCTCGCCAATCCTTCAAATCACAATCATTTCGATAGGTTAAGACACGCGCGAGCTGCGCACAGGGGGCGCAATCGGCGCACGTGGGACGCTACCGTTTGAGGTCGTCGGCGATGCGATCGAGCACACCGTTGACGAACACGCTCGAGCCTTCGGCCCCGTAACGCTTCGCAAGCTCAACGGCTTCATCGATAACCACGGCCCTCGGTACGTCTCTACAATCGCGAAGCTCGAACACCCCCAGTCGGAGGATGTTCCGATCGACCCGCGCCATGCGCTCGAGGCGCCAATGCCGACTCGCGCCTTTGATCAGACCGTCGACGAGATCACGCGCCCCCGCCGCTCCGCGAATAAGCACGTCGGCGTACTCGCGTCCTTCGACATCACCGGGCAGCTCGCGCCAGTAGTCTTTGATCGCCCTCTCGACATCGTCACGCGATGGGCTGCCCCCGTCGAGTGCGTAGAGCGCCTGAAGTGCCGCCTCGCGTCCGCTCGTTCGTGCTCCCATCGGATCAGCCGAGCTCGCGCTGGAGCGAAACCATTTCGATGGCGGCGATGGCGGCCTCGGCCCCCTTGTTGCCGGCCTTCGTTCCCGCACGCTCCACGGCTTGTTCGATGGTGTCTGTCGTGAGAACGCCGAAGGACACCGGCAAGCCACTCTCGAGGCTCAAATGGCCGAGCCCCTTGGTCACCTCGCCCACGATGCACTCGAAGTGAGCCGTCGCGCCGCGGATCACCGCACCGAGAGCAATCACCGCATCGACTTTGCCGCTCTTGAGGACATGCTTCACCGCGAGCGGAATTTCCCACGCGCCCGGGACCCTCACGAGCGTGATGGCCTCACGCGCGGCGCCGTGCCGAACGAGCGCATCGACCGCCCCCTCGACGAGGCGCCCAACGATAAAATCATTGAAGCGGCTGGCGACAATGGTGAAGCGCGCCCCGCTCGGGACGATGAGCTTGCCTTCGATTACCTTCAGAGAATCCAACATGGAGCTCAATCCTTCTCGTGTGGCTGGAGCGCGACATGCTCCACGATTTCGATTCCGTAACCCGTGAGGCCAGCGATCTTTCGTTGGCTACTCGTCATCAGGCGGAGCTTTTTGGCTCCGAGGTCGGCGAGCATCTGCGCTCCGAGACCGAATTTGCGCAACGTGGAGCGCGCGCGCTCGGATGACGACGACGCGCTCTCAGCAGGCGGCGGAATCGCTCCGCGCGGATGCTGGATGACGTGCTCGAGTTCCTCGGAGAGCATACGCTGCGACTCGAGGTACAGAAGCGCGCCGCGCCCCTCACGCTCGATGCGCTCGATGGCGTCGCGGAGGGTCGCTCCGCCGTCGATTGAAGTCGAAGCGAAGATATCGGCCACCGAGGAACCCGTGTGCACGCGACAGAGGAGCGGCTCCGCATCGATGCGGCCCTTCACCAAGGCGAGCGCTTGGCGTTTGTCGACGAGCGACTCATAGACGACCGCCTGCCACTCGGTGCCCGTCTGATCGAGCACGATGGTTCGCTCGGTGACGCGACGTACCAAGGTCTCGGTCTGTAGCCGGTAGTGGATGAGATCGGCGATGGAGAGAATGCGGAGGCCATGCTCTCGGCCAAACTCTTCGAGGTCCGGCATGCGCGCCATCGTGCCGTCGTCCTTCATGATCTCGCAGATCACTCCCGCCGCGCGCAGGCCCGCGAGGCGTGCAAGATCGACCGAACCTTCGGTCTGGCCCGTCCGCACGAGCACCCCACCCGGTCGCGCCCGCAGTGGAAAAACATGACCCGGCGTGACGACGTCCGTCGGCCGCGCGTCGCGCTGGATGGCCACGTGAATCGTATGCGCACGATCGGCCGCACTGATGCCCGTCGTGACGCCCGCCGCCGCCTCGATGCTGACGGTGAACGCGGTGCCAAGCGGTGGGCCCCCTCGACCGGGAGCCTTCATCATGGGCAAGTCGAGCCGCTCGACCTGGTCTTCTTCGAGCGTCAGGCAAATAAGTCCGCGTCCGTGCTTTGCCATGAAGTTTACCGCCTCGGGGGTAACCTTCTCCGCGGCGAAAGTAAGGTCGCCTTCGTTCTCGCGATCCTCGTCGTCGACGAGGATGATCATCCGACCTTCGCGGATGTCCACGAGCGCCGCGTTGACGCGTTCGAGAACGGCGAGGTCGAGGGGGCGGCCCGACTGAATCATGACGTAAAACCTGCTTCCTTGAGCTTAGAGAGGAGCGAGTCATCGCTCGTACGAGCATCGACTTGGAGCTGCCGCGCAACGTAGCGCGCGAGAACATCAACCTCGAGGTTGACCCGGGTGCCGGCCTTCCAGCCACCGAGGACCGTCACGGCGAGCGTATGGGGCACGAGCATCAGCTCGAACGTATCCCCGGCCACGCGATTGACGGTGAGGCTACAGCCATCGACGGTCACCGAACCTTTGGGGGCGATAAAGCGCGCAAGGTCACTCGGCGCATCCACCACGACACACCAGGCGCCACCCACTATTTCGACCGACGCCACCGTACCGACGCCGTCGACGTGACCGAGCACGATGTGCCCGCCCATGCGATCGCCGAGTCGCAGCGAGCGTTCGATATTGACACGGCTGCCGGCACCGAGAAGGCCGAGTGTCGTCAAGGCCAGCGTCTCCGAAGAGACGTCGGCGTCGAAGCCCCCATCGCGCACGGCGGTCACCGTGAGGCAGACGCCACTGACCGCGATCGATGCACCGACCTCGAGCTCGCTCGGCTCGATCGCGAGTTCCCGCAGCGCAAGCAGCGCCATCGGACCCTTGGGCGTCACCGAAGCGATGCGCGCCGTTGTCTCGACGAGACCAGTAAACATCGTTCAGTCCTCGTCGTCGGGCGCGCCAACGTCGGCCACGTGAGGCGCGGTCAGCAAGCGCTCGAGGACGGCTTTCGAATAGCTCGGAAGCTCGGTGAAGACCACCCCCATGCCCGGGGGATCGTCGACGAGGCGCACGACCCGGCCAACGCCTTCAATCACCTCGACATCATCCATCAACACGGTGAACTTCAGATTCACCTTCGTCCCGATTTTGAGCGGTGTCCGAGAACGAATGAAGACGCCGGAGCGCGAGATGTTCGAGACGTACTCGCTGACGAACGCGTCGAACGACTCGAACTCCTTGTTGATGGTGACGCGCTCGTCCTTCCTCATGCTGACATCCCGATCGCAACTCCAAGAACGCTCGGCGCGCCCTCAGCCGCCGTGCAGGTCGAATTGCTCCATATGGTATTCCTTCCGCGGGACGAGGTCGATCCGCCGCATGAACATGCGCTCGGCTTCTTTCACGGCCTCCTGTTCCTCGGTCTTCATCAGGTCGACGATGGCGGGGTGAGCGTTCACAATCACCTTGTAGCCCTTGAGGTTGCCCTGCTCCCGACGAATCTGACGCAAGATTTCGTAGGCAATCGTCGCCTTCGACATCAGCTGCCCCGTGCCGTCGCAGTAGAAGCACGGCTCGTGGAGCAGGCGACCCAAGCTCTCGCGAGTGCGCTTGCGCGTCATCTCAAGCAGGCCCAAGTCGGAGATCCGGTTCAGGGTGGTCTTCGCTTTGTCCTTCGCGAGAAGGTCCTCGAGACGGCGGCGCACCTTTTCGCGGTTTTGCAGCCGATCCATGTCGATGAGATCGAGAATGATGAGCCCACCGATGTTGCGGAACCGCAGCTGGTAGGCGATCTCCTCGACGGCCTCGAGGTTGGTCGCGAGGATCGTGTCCTCGAGGTCTTTGTTGCCCTTGCCGACAAACCGCCCCGTATTGACATCGATCGCGGTCAGCGCCTCGGCCTGATCGATGATCAGGTGGCCGCCGGACGCCAGGGGGACCTTGCGTGAAAGCGCGCGGCTGATCTCGTCTTCGATGCCGTAAGCGTCGAAGACAGGCTCACGACCTTCGTAGAGTTCGATGTCGTTGACCCGCTCGGGCATGAACATCTCGACGAAGCGACGCAGGCGCCCATATTGCTCGCGGTTGTCGATGATGACTTTTGAGACGTCATCGGTGAAGAGGTCACGCGCCGTCTTCAAGACGAGATCGAGCTCCTCGTAGATTTCCGTCGGTGCCTTCGTAGCGGCGTCGCGCGCCTTGATGATCTCGTCCCAGAGGCGAACGAGATAGCCGATGTCGTTCTTCAAGCCCTTTTTTGTCAGGCTCTCGGCGACGGTGCGGACCACGAGGCCACCCGTCGGCGGCTTCACGGACTCGATCACCTCACGCAGTCGAGCGCGCTCTTTCTCGTTGCCGATGCGCTTCGAGATGCCGATGTGCTCAACGGTAGGCAGGAACACGACGTAGCGACCCGCGAGAGACACGTGACTCGAGACGCGGGCGCCTTTGGTGCCGATCGGCTCCTTGGTCACCTGCACGATCACATGTTGCCCTTCGCGAACGACCTCGCGGATAGGCGTGCTCTTGGAGATACGCGACTTCTCGAGAACGCTCGGCTTGCCCGAACGGCCGTCGCGGGTGCGCTTCTTGTCGTTGCGGTCGTTGCGGTCGTTGCGGCCGCGGCGGTCGTCGCGCCGTGCGGCGGGAGCTTCCGCGCGGGCCGAATTGGCCACCGGTGCCGCCGTGGTCGCGGTGGTCGCAGTGGTCGCACTGCGACGCGTTCGCACGCTACGTCCGGCGCGACCGGCAGTGGCCTCGCGTTGAATGCGGACGGGCTCAGCCTCTAAGGCGACGGGCGGCGCCGCGAGCGCGGGGCCCTCGTCCATCGCATCCTCGACGTCGCCGGCGAAGGGAGCCGAGACGCGGGCCGTAGGCGGTTCCAAATCATCCGCCGCGACGACGGAAGTTTCCGGTTCGTCGTCGCCTTCCGCGACGCCGACGTAATCACGTGGGGCCGCCTCTTCGTCCGAATCTTCGTCCGAATCTTCGTCCGAATCTTCGTCCGAATCCTCGTCCGAATCCTCGTCCGAATCTTCGTCCGAATCTTCGTCCGAATCTTCGTCCGAATCTTCGTCCGAATCCTCGTCCGAATCTTCGTCCGAATCTTCGTCCGAATCCTCGTCCGAATCCTCGTCCGCATCTTCGTCCGCATCGTCGAGCTCGACGGATGCGCCGCGGTCGAAGCCGCCTGGCGCAAGAGCGTGGAGCACGTCGGAACCGTCATCGTCCGCGGCAGTCTGCGGCGAGAGCGTCAGCGGTGCGGAATCATCGTCCGCGAGGTCGGCCCGATCCGCCGAATCAGTCAGAGCCGCAGAATCAGTCAGAGCCGCCGAAACACCGGCATCGCCGTCGGCAGGCCCCTCTTCAGCACCTGCCCCGAGCGGGGCTTCGCCGTTCGTTTGCCAATCCTCGCTGCCGCCTTCGCGACCGCCGCGACGGCGACGACGACGACGACGACCGCGACGTTGGCCTCCTTCCGGATCGCCGGAGGCCCCTTCGGCTACGGCAGCGGTGCCCTCGGCGGAGGCCGTGTCCACCCCTTCTTCAGGGACGCTCTCGCTCGTGTCGTCCTTGCCGCCGCCGGCAGACGCGTCACGCGCGTGCGCCAGGTATTGTTCGAAATCATCCGGACGGATGAGATCTTCGACGTGGAGGAACGCGGCGCGCTCCTGGCCAATGTCGATGAAGGCCGCCTGCATTCCGGGGAGCACACGGCTCACTTTCCCGAGGTAGACGTTCCCAAGGGTGCTGCGGTGGGCCAGGCGCTCGATGTGGAGCTCGGCGATGATTCCGTCTTCAATGAGGGCGACTCGCACTTCGCGAATGTCGACGTTGATGACGAGCAGATTTCCGCTCATTTTGCTCAGTTTTCAGCTCGCGCACGGCGAGCGATGGGGCGCGCACCGGCGAGGCTTGCCTCGGGGCGGGCGTTGAAGTCTTCGGCGTAGGGTCGCCTCTGTCGAGGTGAGCCCTGGTCCTCCCTAACACTTGCCCCAACCGGGACGAGCGGCGCACACCACCAGCGGAGAGCGCAGGAAAGAGACGCAAACCCCAATGGGCGCGTCAGCCGAGCGTAGGTCTAGCACGTCTTTCGAGCGGTGTAGCCAGAAAGAAAGCCCCTCACAAACGAAGAACCCGCCGCGTTTCCACGGCGGGTTCTTCTCGATGTGCAGGTCAACACCCGCTGGCGCGGCTAACCGCGGCCGGTATCGTTCACATGCACTCGGTGCCGCACTTGTTGGCGAAGCAGGAGTCCGCCGTCTCATCCTTCGTGCCGGCGTCGCACTTGGCCTTGTCCTGCTCGAGCAGGCAATCCTTGCAGTTCGTGTCGGCGTTGCAGGCCTTGAACTCGGCGCAGCAGTTCATGCCGAGGCATTCCGCGCACGCCTGGTTGCTCGAAGCGAAGCCGCTGTCGCAGATCGCCGTGCCGCCGCCGCCACCGGTGCCGCAGTTGTTCGGGCAGTCGCCGTACATGCAGGTAAACAGCGCATCCCAGTCGGTGTAGCCCTGCGCGCTCTTCGCGACGCAGCTCATGGTCAGCGTGGCGTCGGGCATGCCGGTCATTGAATCGACGCCGAAGCAATCGTAGAAGGCGTCGGTCTCGGCGCCGTCGTCGATCATCATGTTCTTGTTCGCGTCCGCCGTGGTGATGCAGGCCACGCGGCAGTCGTCGAAGGTCGCGCAGTCCGAACCCTGGCCGCAGTTGCCCTGCTCCGTCGCACAGGTCGACTGAGCGGCACACTGGAGGCACGACGAGCATTCCGCGCTGCCCGAATCGCCCATGGTGCCGTCATCACAACCCGAGCCGCCCGTGGACGTGCTGGTGGTCGCCGTGGTCGTCGAGGTCGGACCCACGCCGACCGTCGTGGTGGTCGACGTGACGGTAGCGCCGCCGACGTCGCCGCCGACACCGCTGCTACCGGTGGTCTTCGTCTTGACCGAACAGGCCGCCGCCGTCATGCCCACAAATGCCAAACCAACGAGCAACTTTGAAGTTTTCATAATCTATTGCCTCCAGGACGTCGCGGCGCTGCGCGACGGTTCCAATACGAAATACAGGGATTTGAGAGAGAGGAGCGTTCGAGCCCTCGCTGCCCCGTGGGATTCTCTCCGAAAAGGGAGAGTTCCGCGGAGGGGCGGCCCGGCGTAGGCCGGACGGAGCGAGAGTACCTGCTCGGCCCCGAAAAGGTTGCGAGCTCGGCCTAGCTACACCACCTTCCGGTGGCTTTCAAGAACGCTGTGCGACTTTAGCAGCCGAAAGCGTACATGGCCCGACAAATTGGTGCTTCCGTTCGAAAATCAAGCAGGGTTTTGCGCCGGCGACCAAGCGGCAGCGGCAGCGGGCAAGCCCTCAAAGTGGAATGTTGCCGTGCTTGCGCCGGGGGTTTTCATCGCGTTTGTCTTTCAACATTTCGAGCGCGCTCGCGAGCCGCTTGCGCAAACTGCGCGGCGCAATCACTTCGTCGATGAAGCCGAGCTCGGCCGCCTTGTACGGGCTTGCGAATTTTTCGCGGTAGTCGTCGACAAACGCAGCCTTCGCGGCGACCGGATCCGCCGCCGCCTGGATCTCGCGGCGGTACATGATGTTGACCGCGCCGTCCGGGCCCATCACCGCAATTTCGGCTGTGGGGAACGCCAGGTTGTAGTCGGCGCGGATGTGCTTCGAGGCCATGACATCGTATGCGCCGCCATACGCTTTGCGGGTGATCACGGTGACCTTCGGTACCGTGGCCTCGGCGTACGCGTAAAGGAGCTTCGCGCCGTGGGTGATGATGCCGCCGTACTCTTGGTCGGTGCCCGGGAGGAAGCCGGGCACGTCGACGAAGGTTACGATCGGGATGTTGAAGCAGTCGCAGAAACGCACGAATCGTGCGGCCTTCACGCTTGCCCCGATGTCGAGACAACCGGCGAGCACCATCGGCTGGTTCGCGACGACGCCGACGCTGCGTCCGGCAATCCGCGCGAAGCCGACGACGATGTTCTGAGCGTACCGTTCGTGAAGCTCGAAGAGCTCCCCGCCGTCGACGACCGCGCGCACGACCTTCTTGATATCGTACGGTTTGGTGGACGCGGTAGGGACCATCGTGTCGAGCTCGGGAACGTCGCGGTCGACGGGCTCGGTGCACGGGTGCCGAGGCGGTTCCTCGGCGTTGTTCGAAGGCAAGTACGAAAGGACTTTCCGAATCTTCGCTATCGCCGCCTGGTCATCGGGCGCCGTGAGGTGGCAGACGCCGCTCTTCGATGCATGAGTCGATGCGCCGCCGAGTTGCTCCTTCGTCACATCTTCGCCCGTCACGGTCTTGGTGACCTCCGGCCCCGTGATGAACATGTAGCTGGTCTTCTCGACCATCACGACGACGTCGGTGATGGAGGGAGAGTACACAGCGCCACCCGCACACGGCCCCATGATCCCGCTCACCTGCGGGACGACGCCACTCGCGAGCATGTTGCGTAGGAAGATATCGGCGTACCCGCCAAGCGCCGCGACACCTTCTTGAATGCGGGCGCCGCCTGAGTCATTGAGGCCGATGATGGGGGCGCCGACCTTCATCGCCAAGTCCATCACTTTGCAGATTTTCTGGGCATGCGCGGCCCCGAGCGAACCGCCGACGACGGTGAAATCCTGCGCGAAGACGAAGACCTTGCGACCGTCGACGGTGCCGAAGCCTGTGACGACGCCGTCGCCAAGCCACGTCTGCTTGTCCATGCCGAAGTCGGTTGCGCGGTGAGTCACAAAGCGGTCGAGCTCGACGAAGCTTGCGGCATCGAGCAGCAGGTCGATGCGCTCGCGGGCCGTCAGCTTGCCGGCTTCATGCTGCTTCTCGATACGCTCGATGCCGCCACCGTGAAGAGCCTCCGCCTCGAGGGCGTGGAGTCGAGCGAGCTTCTGGTCGTGGGTCTCGTCCATCGTGGCCGGTTGGATACCACGGCGGAGGCTCCGCGTTCACGTGGGAAGGTGCGGCCAACCCGGGGGATCGACGTAATCGACCTCGACGCCACGGTGGGTACGGAGCGTCGTGCGGCCTGGCCCTCGAGCAACGACCCACTCCGGGCCGACCGGCACCTTGCCTAAACCGCCGGCCGTATCGACGATGAGCTTCGGCAGCGCGAGTCCGCTCACGCGGCCCTGAAGACGCTCCATCAGCTGAATGCCGTGGTCGAACGGCGTGCGCAGGTGAGACGTGCCGCGGGCGGGGTCCATCATCAAGAGGTAGTAAGGCCGGACACGCCATCGCACGAGCCCGCGGAACAAAGACTCGAGGGTCGCTTCGTCGTCGTTCACTCCGGCGAGCAGCACCGACTGGTTCATCACAGGAAAACCAGCATCCACGAGCATTGCACACGCGCGGGCCGACTCGGGCGTCAGCTCTTTGGGATGGTTGAAGTGCGTCATCACCCAAATCGGATGGTGCGCTCGCAGCGCGTCGACGAGCTCCCGATCGATGCGTTGCGGCAGGCACACGGGCACCCGCGTCGCGAGGCGAATCACCTCCACGTGAGGGATCGCGCGCACCCTCTCCACGAGCGCGGCGAGACGAGGCGTCGCCAAGGTTAGCGGGTCCCCGCCGCTCAAGATGACGTCGCGGATCGCAGGGCGCGCCGCAATCGCCGCAATCGCCGCGTCGAGCGCTTCAGGCTTTAGGGGGCCTTCGCCGCCGCCGACGATCCGCGAGCGCGTGCAAAAACGGCAGTAAATTGCGCAGTGATCGGTGGTCACGAGAAGCGCACGATCGGGATAACGCTGCACGAGTCCCGGCACGAGTTCGTGTGCAACCTCGCCGAGGGGATCGACCATGTCGCCCTCCACTTCGTGGGCTTCTTCGATGCGCGGAACGACTTGACGCCGAATCGGACAGGTCGCGTCCTTGACGTCGCAGAGACCGAGGTAGTGCGGCGTGATCTGAAGCGGCAAGCCCGCAGCCTCGGCGCGGCGGGCGCCAGCGAGTTCTTCGGGAGTCAGTTCGAGGATGCGCTCGAGCTCACCCACCGTGCGTACGGCGCGCCGGAGCTGATCGCGCCAGTCATCCTGGCGGCCGCCGCGTAACGGAATCAGAGTCATGGACGAGCCGCGCCTGCGGCCGAAACCGAAGGAGACGGAGTCACCGCATCGGCATTCTCATCCGGTTCCACGCGAGGCAGCACGACGGACACCAACGCCGCATCGTCGACGCGCACCGGGAATCGCTTGCGCATATCGGCCTCGAGGCTCGCTTCACGCTCGCGGGCATTCTCTTGAAGGATGGCGGCGCGTATCCCGCGTTCCGCTTCTGCCAACGTCCGCACGTGGCCCTTCGACATGCCGGTCAACCGCACGACGTAAAACCGATCGCCTGCACGAACAGCCTTCGCGTAGACGTCGCCGACCTTCTCGAGCGTAAAGGCGGCCTGTGCCACCTCATCCGGTACGCCCGCGTTCTTCGCACGTGCATCCTCGCCGTTGCCGACGAGCCCGAGGTCCCCCGCCAGATCGGCCGGGGCATGGGCCTCGCGAACTTTCGGGGCATCGAGCGACTTCTCGAAGTAGAGAT
The DNA here is from genome assembly GCA_947475525.1 of Polyangiaceae bacterium. Taxonomy (GTDB): domain Bacteria; phylum Myxococcota_A; class Polyangia; order Polyangiales; family Polyangiaceae; genus SYFR01. The sequence goes on from CANJMI010000008.1 coordinate 170,074, forward strand.
CTCCCCATTTTTGCGGGGAATCGAGTTTTTGCGCCTTCGCGACGACGTCGTCAGCCTGAGCGGCGTCCGCCAAGACAATCGCCGCGATGCGACGGCGCTGTGGCTCCTCGAACTCTTTTTTGTGGGCCTCGTAATAGGCGGCGATCTCCGCGGGTAGGACGTCGGCCGGAGCGCGGGCGCCTGCGCGTGCTTTCGCCAGCATCGCCTCGCGCAAGATTTGGCGCGTCGCGAGCTGAACGCTCGGCTCCTTGTCGAGACCGCGGCTCTTCGCCTCCTCCGCCAGCAGCTCGAGGTCGATCATCTTCTGGAGGAGCTCTTTGCGCCTCTCGGGCGTCTGATACCGCAGCCGATCGATGTCATCGAGCCGCTCGAGCGCTGCCGCGAAGTCGCCGACGGTGATCGTCTTGGCGCCAACGCGCGCGAGCACAGCGGCAGCCTGCTGGCGCGTGAGGCCGGCGGGCGGCTTCTTGCCGTCTTGAAGGGGCTTCTCGTCGCAGCCGACGGCGAGGAGCATGGAAGCGAGCACCAGAGCGGAACGCAACCTCATCGCCGCAGGGGATAGCACCATCGGCGAGCGGGCTCTACAGCGGAGCCGCGAAGCCGAGCACCCAAGCGACCGTTGCGCGCGATGCACGACGAGAGTAGGTGCGCCACCGTGACGCAACCTGTCGAGACCACAACCCCTCCCCCCGCCGACGCCAACCTCACCTATTCGCGCGTCGTCGTGAAGCTGAGCGGCGAAGCGCTGTGCGGCGAAAAAGGGGGCTTCGGCATCAACCCCGAGACGCTGCATGAACTCGCGGCCGAGCTCGCGAGCGTCCACCGAATGGGCGTAGAGCTCGCGATCGTCGTCGGGGGCGGTAACATTTTCCGCGGCCTGAAGGGTGCGAGCGCCGGCATGGACCGGTCTCAAAGCGACTACATGGGCATGCTCGCCACGGTGATAAACAGCCTCGCGCTGCAAGATGCCCTCGAGCGAGCGGGCTGTCCGACGCGCGTCATGACCGCGATTGAGATTCGACAGCTCGCGGAGCCGTACATTCGCCGCCGCGCGATGCGCCACCTCGAGACGGGCAACATCGTGATTTTTGCGGCGGGCACGGGCAACCCATTCTTCTCGACGGACACCGCGGCCGCGCTCCGCGCAATGGAAATCCAGGCGCAAGCGCTGTTTAAGGCAACGAAAGTCGAAGGCATCTACGACCGCGATCCGATGCACCACGAAGACGCCCACATGTTCACGAACATGTCTTACGACCGTTTCCTCTCCGACCGAATTGGCGTCATGGACCAAACCGCCGTCGCCTTGTGCCGGGAAAACAAGCTGCCAATCCGCGTCTTCAAGATGAGCGAAGGCAACATCCGCAAGGTGTGCGTCGGGGAAGCGATAGGCACGCTGGTAGGGGACGAGCCGAGCACGCGGTCCTGACGAAAGAAAACCGGGGGAGTAGCTGGCGACGCGGTCTAACCTTGCGCTCCCCCCCCATTCGACTAGAGTCCGCCCCCCATGGCACGTGTCACCGTTGAAGATTGTCTCGCGCACGAAGAGAACCGTTTCGCACTCGTCGTGATGGCCGCTCGCCGCGCCCGCTCGCTGATGAAGAGCGCTCGACCCCTCGTGAACTGCCGCAACAAACCGCTCGTGACCGCCCTGCGCGAAATCGCCTCGGGCCGCGTCCATTTCGACCGCAAGAGCAGCGAAGTCGTCGAAGAGTGGATCGACCAGCAGCGCGGCACCGCCCGCGGCCTATGAAATGCGGCACCCGGGCCCCAGGCCCGCTCGAGCCTTAGCCAGCCGGACCACATCGGACCCCCTGGCTGAAGGCACGGAGTCGCACTACCAAGACGCGCGCCACTACACGGCCAATTACCAAAAGCGCGTCGAGGACATCGACTACTACCTGAGCGTCGCGGAGTCGCACGGGGGCCGAGTGCTCGAATACGGTTGCGGCAACGGTCGCATCGCGCTCCCGCTCGCGCATGCAGGCTTCGATGTCGCCGGAGTGGACCTCTCGGCAACGATGCTGCGCGATTTTCGGGCAAGGCTGAAAAAAACGCCGGCCGCTGTCGCTGAACGCGTGACGCTGAAGCGGGGCGACATGCGGCGGGTCAAGCTCGACCGTCGCTTCGACCTCGTGCTCTGTACGTTCAACACGTTTCTTCATCTCTACACGTGGCAGGACGTCGAGCGTTTTCTCACGCGCGTTCGGGAGCACCTCGCGCCGCGCGGGCGGTTCATCGTCGATCTTTCGATCCCGATGCCTGAAGAGCTCGCTCGCGATCCGAAACGCCTTTTTCGGGCGCCGCGTTTCCGCCACGTCACGACCGGGGAGATGGTCCGCTACGGCGAGCGCTTCGCGTACGATCCGCTGACACAGGTCGAGATGGTGGACATGGTGTTCGAGCCGGTTGACCGCCCACGTGCAAAGTGGGTCACGCCACTTGCCCATCGGCAGTTCTATCCCCAAGAGCTCGAGGCGCTCTTTCATTACAACGGACTCGAGGTCGTGAAACGCCACGCCGATTTCAAACCGAAGGCGCCGACGCGAGACGCCGAGACGTTGATCTACCACTGCCGCGCGCGACGAAGCACGAGCCGCAGCGCCAAGTAGCCGCTCGCTCGATGAGGCGTCAGCCGCCGCGGCAGCAAGCCGTGAGCCTTACGCTCAGACGCCGATTCGCAGGCGGTTCGCGAAATTCTGCTCGAGCTTTGCGGCCAAAACTTTCGCCGCCGCAGCTTCGATGTCGTACTCGACCCGCTTGAACTCGAAGCGCCTCGCAACGGTATCGAATGCGACGAAGCTCGCGCGGTTGTCGTAGTCGCGCGGTTGCCCGACCGAGCCAACGCTGATGATGTACTTCTTGCCGGCCTCGAGGGTGAAGTCCTCGGCGGGCAGCTCCTCGACGGAGTGCCGAGTGAGCGCAAACACCTTGCAGAGGTGCGAGTGACCAATCAGCGTCAATTGGGCCATGCGGTCGTAGATGGCCAAACACTCGCGCGCTTGCTCGGGCGCGAAGATGTAGTCGAACTCTTCGAGTCGCACGGGCGAGCCGTGGCAAAGGTCGACATCCGCGTCCTCGAGACGGTGGCTGTACGGCAGCAACGTCAACCACTCCGTGTTCGCGGCCGTCAGCAGATCGGCGTGCACGTCGAGCGCGTGGCGAGCCGCCTCATAGTAATATGAGTAATCCATGCGGCCTGCGACCGCGGCGTCGTGGTTGCCGAGGATCGTGTTGCGGGCGACCTCGCGAACAATGTTAACGCATTCGTTTGGCGAGCCACCGTAGCCGACGACGTCACCGAGGCAGTGGTACTCGTCGATCGACTCGGACTTGAAGGCCTCGAGGACCGCGCTCAAGGCCTCGTAGTTTGCGTGGACATCGCTAAAAATTCCGAGTCGCATCTTGTTGGTGAACGTCTCCCTCGCCTGACCCGCCTGACGCTATCACGAGCGAGCGATGCGCCTCTATGAAGTTTGCAAGACCGTCCGCCGCCCCGTGGCGCTGCTAGACTGCCGCCATGGCCAAGGCCGAACGCGAAGCCCTCCGCACCGTTTACCTCGTCGACGCAGTACGAAGCCCGATTGGCCGGTATGGCGGGGCGCTCGCCGCCGTGCGCCCCGACGACCTCGCAGCCCATGTGATCCGCGCGCTCATGGAACGGCAGCCCGCCGCCAAGCCTGCGCTCGATCAGGTCGTGTTCGGTGCCGCGAACCAAGCCGGCGAGGACAACCGAAACGTGGCGCGAATGGCGAGCTTGCTCGCGGGACTCGCGTACGACGTACCGGGCGTGACCGTGAATCGGCTGTGCGGTTCCGGCCTCGAGGCCATCGCGGACGCCGCGCGCATGATCGCGGTCGGCGAAGTGGAGTGCGCCATCGCGGGTGGAGTGGAGAGCATGAGCCGCGCGCCTTACGTCATGACCAAGCCGCGCGAGGCCTTCTCGCGAACCCCGCCGGAGCTCTTCGACACGTCGCTCGGCTGGCGCTTCACCAACCCGAAGCTGGCCGAACGATTCGACCTCATTTCAATGGGCGAGACGGCGGAAAACGTAGCAAAAAAGCACGGTATTTCGCGCGGAGAGCAAGACGCCTTCGCCGTCGAATCCCATCGCCGTGCCGCAGCTGCGAGTGAGCGCGGGGCGTTCGCGGACGAGCTCGTGTCGCTCGCTATCCCTCAGAAGCGGGGCGCGCCAGTGCTCGTCGACCGCGACGAATGCGTTCGCAGCGACGCCTCCGTCGAGAAGCTCGCCGCGCTAAAGCCGGTGTTCCGTTCGGACGGGTCGGTGACGGCGGGCAACTCCTCGCCGCTGAACGATGGCGCCGCCGCGGTGCTGTTGATGTCAGCGGACGCGCTCGAACGTGCGGGCCTGCAAGCGATGGCGCGAGTCGTTGCCTCGGCGACAGCGGGGGTCGAGCCCAACTACATGGGAGAGGGACCAATCCCGGCCGTGCGCAAGCTGCTCGCGCGGACGTCGCTGAGGGTGCCGAACATCGATGCGTTCGAGCTCAACGAAGCCTTCGCGGCGCAGGCGCTGGCATGCATCCGAACGCTGGAGCTCGACCCGTCCCGCGTCAACGCAAGCGGCGGGGCGATCGCCCTCGGACACCCGATCGGCTGCTCGGGCGCGCGGATCGTGGCAACCCTCGTGCACGGAATGAGGCGCGAAGGCTCACGGTTGGGCGTGGCGTCGCTGTGCGTCGGAGTCGGCCAGGGCATCGCGATGCTGCTCGAACACGCCTGAGCCGATCACCGCACGAGCGCGTCCGGCATCACCACGCTCGCGAGCTCCACGGCGAGCCGTTCGAGAAGGCCGCCGGCAAGGCGCCGACGCACACCAAACAACGCGGAGTCGAGGAGCGCACGCGTCGGTGCGTCGAGGTCGCCTGCGCCGGCAACGGTCGCCCGCGCGACGTCGACATCGTGGATGAGCCCGAGCTCCTTCTGGAAGCCGGCCGCGATGCGAGCCACTTCGAGATGCGGAGCCGCCGCGGCCAACACGCGTTCACCCTCGTCGCCACCCTTGCCGCCACCCATGCCGGCCGCGAGCATGTCGGCCGTGTACCGCAGCCGCTTGAATCGAATGCGCAGACGGTGAAATACTGCCACGTCGGAGAGGACCAGCGACGGCAACAGTGCCCCGATGCCCGCGCGCTCCTCACGCAGGAGCCGCTGGCCAAACTCGTGGGCTTCGAACTCGCGTTTTGGAGGCGCCTTCGCCAGCGCGAGCACGTCATCGAGAATGGAATAGAGGCGCGAGTTGGCGAGCATCTGGAGCCCGACGTTCCGCAGCTCGACGAGCACGGTTGCACGACGCGCGAGCCAGGCGTCCGCCGCGGCGCGTTCCACCACGGCGAGCTCCAGCAGCTCGAGCGTCTCTACCAACACCTCTTCGTCGCGAAGCGCGTTGGTCGCTTGCGCCACGGCGCGCAGCTCACCTGCAAGACGCTCGACCGTCGAACGTCGGTAGAGCCACACGCACGCACGAAGGAACGTCCGCATGCGCCGAATACCGACGCGCAGATCGTGCACGGCTTCCTCGTCTTCGGGCGCCAATTCGAGCCGCCACAGCGCACCTTGGACGGCCTCTGCGTCTCTCCGAAGCGCCAATGAAACCACATCGCTCGCTCGCGGCGTATCGACTGTCACGCAAGCCCCCCGTCGTTGTGGACGACCTGCACATCGACCACCGGTCGCTGCCCAGTCGCGTCGAGAATGCGATGACGCGCGGCACGCCGCACGACCTCACCGAGGTCGGCGACGTTGCGTCCCGAGCGGTCGGCGAGAACGCCGCGCGCCGCCCCGCTTGCGGCAGCGATCGTCCGAGGCGGGTCGACTACCCCATTGACGACGACGTGAACGGTAGGCCCCCTCGACTCGTCTCCCTGGGCGACCACAATCACCACGATCCCCGCGCGTCCGAGTTCGCGACGCTGGCGCAAGACATCGGGCTCGACCACGCGCCCGCCCGCGATCGAGACTCGACCACTTATGACCGCGTCGAGGCGCGCCAGCCGCTCCTTGCCGACCTCGATTCGATCACCGTTGAGCATCACCATCGTGTCCTCGACGCCGAGCGATCGAGCGAGCGCTTCGTGGCGCAGAAGATGCTGGAGTGTCCCGTGGACTGGCACGAACGACGCAGGCCGAACGAGCTCGATCAACCGCTGCTGATCGTCGCGATTCGCATGGCCGCTGACATGGATTTCGGGGTCCGTCGCGCGCGTCACAAGCTCGACCCCGCGCTTCACGAGAGCGTCCTGCATCGCGAACACCGCGCGCTCGGCGCCCGGGATCACGCGGCTCGACATCACGACGAGATCGCCCGCTCCGAGGCGCAAATCAGAATGCTGATCCCCGGCGAGCCGCGCGAGTGCGCCGCGGGGTTCGGCCTGCGTTCCGGTCGCGATGTAAAGCACCCGGCGCGCCGGCAACGTGGCCGCGATCTCGGGTGCTACCACGAGGTCACTTGGCCAATCGAGCCAGCCAAGCCGCCGCCCGACATCCGCGTGGCGCCGCACGCTGCGGCCGAGCAGGCAGAGATGCCGTCCGACGCGGCGGCTTATCGCGGCGAGCGCACCGAGGCGATGCACGTTTGACGCGAACACCGCCACGACCACGCGCCCCTTCGCGGCGCCGATAATGGGCTCGAGCGCAAGCGAAACACCGAGCTCACCGCCAGCGTGACCGGCCTGGAATACGTTCGTGCTGTCGGACAACAGCAAGCGCACTCCGTCATCGCCGGCCCGAGCGAGGCGCGCCTCGTCGGTCGGTTGCCCATCGAGCGGCTCCGCCTCGAGCTTGAAGTCGCCGCTATGGATGATGGTGCCCGCGTGCGTGCCTACGATCAACGCCGTCGCGTCGACGATCGAATGGGTCACCCGAACGGGCTCCACGTCGAACCCACCGAGGCAAACCCGCTCGCCTGGCTTGATGGGTTGCAGGCGGTAGGCCGATGCGTCGACACCGACGTCGGCAAGCCGGTCCCGCGACAACTCGAGCGCATACGGCGGCCCGACGATCGACAGCGGAGGCGCGCCGCGCCGCCCGAGCGCCTCGATCAAATACGGGATCGCGCCGATGTGGTCCTCATGCCCGTGCGTGACCACAAGAGCCCGCAACGGCACGGCGTCATCGAGAACGGCGTCGAAGCGCGGATGGATGAGGTCGACCCCGTCGTCCTGGGACGGAAAGGTCACGCCGCAATCGATCAGCAGCCGCTCTCGCTCACCACCCGTCACCTGCTCGAGCGCAAGGCAGTTCATACCGATCTCGCCGAGACCGCCAAGCGGCGAGAGAACAAGTGAGGAATTCACGTTGGGTCCATCTTGCAGCGGGGGAGCGTCCGTGCGGAGCGTCCCGGCAATCACCGCCTTAACGTCGATGCAAGGATCGGCGTCAAGGGCCTCGCGCGGTAGCCGTCGCCCATCCTCGATCGAAGGCTTTCATGGGGAGAAACTGTTGCAAATCTGCGCGTATGTATCGGGAAAGGTGTGTTCAGCGGACTGGGCGTTCAGCGCTGGGGTACCCCAGTAAAATTCTCTCGTTTCTTTTCGATTACTTGGCCCAGCGCGAGACTTTTTCGTTTGCTGGACCGCTAAACATTGGGGTAGTACTGCGGGCTCCTCGAAGCCCTTGGCGGCCTCATCACGACGCTCGTTTCGCACGCACATTCGCTCGATTTTTAGAGCTGCCAGGGCCCTAAGCCCGGGCTCTCGTACTGGGATCTGGCGGGGACCCAACCCCGCACTCGGATCGCCGTCGCACCGGCTCGGTTTTTTGGTTTGATTCGACGGCGGCACCTCGATAGGTAGCCGCCGCCTGCTACGACGAAAGACGTGGTGGGGCTCTGAGAGAGGAACGCCAGGCTTCGCAAGAACCGCTTGACACCCGGGGGGGTGCAAGGCGCGGGAGAGTTGTATCTGGCCTCGGCGCCACGTGAGCCGGCGGCACGGGTACTCCACAGGTTATACACAGGGCGCACCGCCAGTCGCCAGTTCGTCAATTTAGCTACAGAGGTTCAGGGGTCATGTCGCAATCGGAATTCGCGGGAGAGGTTGAATTGGTCGCCAAAGCAATGGGGGGCAGCGAGCGCCGCGGAGCGGAGAGCTCACGGCAAGACGACGCGGCCACCAAGAATCCCACGTCGAAACGACGCGGTCCTCGGACTCGTGGTCTGAAGTTTGACCGCGTCATCGGCACGCCCGGCGTCGATCCGCTCGACGAAGTTCGGATGGAGAAACGCACGAGCGTCATCTACAACACCGACGGCTCGGTGGTGTTCAAGCTCGAAGGCGCCGAGATCCCCGCCGAGTGGTCCCAGCTCGCGACCGACATCGTCGTGTCGAAGTACTTCCGAAAGGCTGGGCTCTTCGGCGACAAGAACCAAGGCGAGACGAGCGTCCGCCAGGTCGTGTACCGCATCGCGCACACGATCCGCGAAGCTGGCGAGCGATTCGGCGGCTACTTCCTTTCCACCGAAGACGCGAACAACTTCGAGGCCGAGCTCAGCTACTTCCTGATCAACCAATACGCGGCGTTCAACTCGCCTGTTTGGTTCAATTGCGGCCTCTGGCACGAGTACGAGATCAAAGGCACGGGCGGGAACCATGCGTGGAACCCCGCGTCGCAGCCCGGCAGCGACAACGAAATCTACGCGGTCGACCACGCCTACGAGCGCCCACAATGCTCGGCGTGCTTCATTCAGTCGGTCGACGACGACCTGATGTCGATCTACGAGCTCATCCAGCACGAGGCTCGGCTGTTCAAGTACGGCTCCGGCACGGGTACCAACTTCAGCTCGATCCGCGGCAAGCAGGAGAAGCTGTCAGGCGGCGGCACATCGAGCGGACTGATGAGCTTCCTCGAGGTCCTCGACCGTGCGGCGGGCGCGACCAAGAGCGGTGGCACCACGCGGCGCGCCGCGAAGATGGTCTGCCTCGACATGGACCACCCGGAGATCGTCGACTTCATCCAGTGGAAGGTTCGCGAAGAGAAGAAGGCTCGCTCGCTCATCGCGGCCGGATACTCCGCCGACTTCAACGGCGAGGCGTATCACACGGTCAGCGGCCAGAATTCGAACAACTCGATCCGCGTCAGCGACGAGTTCATGCAGGCCGCCACGCTCTCAAGCGGCGGGGCAACGTCGCCCGCTCCCACCGGCTCCTCCGAGCCGTCCGACGTTTGGCACACGCGCGCCCGCACAACGGGTGAGGTGATCGGCACCTACAGCGCCTCGTCGCTCTGGCGCATGTTCTCCGAGGCCGCATGGGAATGCGCCGACCCGGGCATTCAGTACGATTCGACGATCAACAAGTGGCACACGTGCCCGAACACCGATCGCATCCGCGCGAGCAACCCGTGCTCGGAGTACATGTTCCTCGACAACAGCGCGTGCAACTTGGCGAGCTTGAACCTCACCAAGTTCTTGCGCGCCGACAACTCGTTCGACGTCGACCTCTACCGCCACGCGACGCGCGTGTTTTTCACGGCGATGGACATCTTGGTCGACCTGTCGAGCTACCCTACCGCGCGAATCGCGAAGAACTCGCACGACTACCGCCCGCTTGGTCTCGGCTACGCCAACCTCGGCACCGCGCTCATGCGGCTCGGCATGTCGTACGACTCCGACGACGGGCGCGCATTCGCGGCGTCCGTCACGTCGATCATGTGCGGTCAGGCGTACAAGACCTCCGCTGAAATCGCGGGGAGCAAGGGAACCTTCAACGGCTACGCCAAGAACGAGGAACCCATGCTCCGCGTGATGACGCAGCACCGCGAGGCCGCCATCGCGATCGATCGCGATCATTGCCCCGAGTACCTCTGGCGTGCCGCGGTCGAAGACTGGGATCAGGCGCTCGAGCTCGGCCGCGAACACGGCTACCGGAACGCGCAGGCCACCGTGCTCGCGCCGACCGGTACCATCGGCCTCTTGATGGACTGCGACACGACGGGCGTCGAGCCGGATTTCGCACTCGTGAAATTCAAGAAGCTCGCCGGCGGCGGCTACTTCAAGATCGTCAACCAGTCGGTTCCGGATGCGCTCCGCACCCTCGGCTACCGCCCCCACGAAGTGCAGGAGATCGTTGCCTTCATCTCCGGCACCAACACGCTCCTCGCCGCACCTCACGCCAATCGCGCCAAGCTGCTGAGCCTCGGCATGACGAAGGAGGAGCTCGACAAAGTCGAGAAGGCCCTTCCGAGCGTATTTGACCTCGGCTCGGCGTTCGCCCCGTGGGTCGTCGGCGAAGAAGCCTACAGACGGCTCGGCATCACTGCCGCTACCGGGAACGCGCTGCTCGAAGGTCTCGGCTTCACGCCCGCGGAGGTCCGCGAGGCGGGTGACGTGATCGTCGGTCGCATGACGATCGAAGGAGCGCCGTACCTCAAGACCGAGCACCTTGCGGTGTTCGACTGCGCAAACCGCTGCGGCCGCACTGGCACGCGCTTTCTCCAGCCGATGGCGCACATCAAGATGATGGCCGCCACGCAGCCGTTCCTCTCGGGCGCCATCTCAAAGACCGTCAACCTTCCCAACGAAGCGACGGTCGAAGATGTCGCGCGCATGTACGAGGAAGGCTGGCGACTCGGCCTCAAGGCCGTCGCGATCTACCGTGACGGGTGCAAGGCTTCGCAGCCCTTGTCGACCAAAGGAGAAGACGATCAGGAGGCGGACAAGAAGGTTGCCGCGAAGAAAGAAGCTCCGTTGGCAGCACACTCCGCTGCGGCCGAAACCGCAGCCCGGCAAGCCGAAGTCGTGCATCCGACCGGAGTCCGCGTTCGCCTACCGAGCAAGCGCACGGGCTTCACGCAAGAGGCGAAAGTCGGCGGACACAAGATCTTCCTCCGCACCGGTGAGTACATCGACGGAACGCTCGGCGAGATCTTCGTCGACATGCACAAGGAAGGTGCCGCGTTCCGCTCGCTGATGAACTGCTTCTCGATGTCGGTCTCGATCGGCCTGCAATATGGCGTGCCGCTCCACACCTACGTCGACCAGTTCACCTTCACCCGCTTCGAGCCGCAGGGCATGGTGCAGGGCCACGACAACGTGAAGATGGCGACGTCGATCGTCGACTACATCTTCCGCGTACTCGGCGTGGAGTACCTACAACGCTACGACCTCGCTCACGTGCAGCCTGAACCGGCGATTGCCGATCCTGGCGAGACGGCGGCCAACGAGCCCCCCTCACTGCGCGTCGATTCGGCGAAGGCCACTCCGACTGCGCACGGCCGCAGCGGCGCCGTCAGCGGGATCGACGCACAACTCGAAGAGATGATGGGCGACGCCCCCGTCTGCGATGGTTGCGGTCACATCACGGTGCGCAATGGGGCTTGTTACAAGTGCCTCAACTGCGGAAATAGCCTCGGCTGCTCCTGAACGCTGACGCTAGCATCGTTTTTTTGGCTCTTCGCCTGACGGCTCATCGCGGCGCTTTTTGGCTCTTCGCCTGACGGCTCATCGCGCCTTCGCCTGATGGCTCTTCGCCTGACGGCTCATCGCGGCGCTACCTCAGCGCCGCGATGGACCCGGGGTTTCGCTCAGGGATGCCGGTAGAATCGGGGCACCCGACGGGACACGCTGGTCAACGTTTCCCATGGAATCGTGCCCGAGAGTTCGGCGACCTCTTGGACCGCGATCGCGTCCGTTCCAAAGCGACCGCGTTGCTCGCCTACGATGACGACTTCGTCGCGGATCGCCACCTGCGGGTGGTCGGTCACATCGACCATCGTCAGGTCCATCGAGACGTTGCCGGCGATAGGAGCGCGCTTGCCGCCAATCAGTACGAATCCTCGGTTGGAGAGCGCACGGCTGAAGCCATCCGCATAACCGATCGGAATGGTCGCGATCCGGCTCTCGCGCGCGGCCGTCCACGTGTGTCCGTAGCCAAGCGATTCGCCCGCCGACACGCTGCGCAAAGCCACGACCTCGCTCAACACACTCATCACGGGCTTGAGCTTTGGATAGCGCGGGTCGCGAACCGTCGGCTCGTCGCTCGGCGGCGCCACAACCGCGGCACACGGCGGAACGCCGAACAACGCGAGCCCCGGGCGCACAACTTCGAAGTGGGTCGATGGCCAGCGCAACATCGCCGCGCTGTTCGCCGCGTGCCTGAGAGACACGTCGAGACCCGCTTGCGAGACCATTCCAAGGGCGGACTCGAAGCGACCGAGTTGCTCGACCGTTGCGACGTCGGACTCGGCGTCAGCGCATGCGAAATGCGTCATCCAACCCGTCACGCGGAGCTCGCTGCGTTGGCCCAGCACGGAGAGCACGCCCGCGAGCTCGGGAGCGCGCACACCAAGGCGCCCCATGCCGGTATCGATCTTTACGTGAACATCCAGCTGCCCTTCGACAGCGCCGGTCGAGACCATGTAACGCTGAGCTCCGGCAAGCGCTTCGACCTGTTCGGCGTCGAAGACGACAGGCGTCAGCCGATGCTCGATCAAGGCCTCGAGGCCATCACGTCGACGACCGTGCGAGCCGCTCATGATCAAGATTGGCCCACGAAAACCCGCGTTACGCAGCTCGATTCCCTCTTCGAGCAATGCGACGCACACGCCGTCGACCCCCGTCTGTTCGAGCGTCGTCGCGACGATTGACCCACCGTGCCCGTAGGCGTCGGCCTTGAGAACTGCCCAAATTTTCGCCGGTGGTCGCGCGCCTTGGTTCGCGCTTGCGACGAGGCATGCGCGCAATTCGTGAAGATTGTGCCTCAGGTGGGCGAGATTGATCTCCGCCCGTGTGACGCGTGCCGCTTCGGATGGTGCTGCGCGTTTCGGTCGCACGACGCGAGCGCCTTCGTGGCCTGGATCGGATGGAGCCGCCTGCCATGCCCCGTCCGCCGACGAGGAGGCGGAGGGCGCCGGGGCGACGGGTTGGGATTCAGAGGCGTCAGGGGGCAAAAGGGGGAGCATGCCGGGGTCCATGGCTACTCAAAATGATCGGGACGGGGCAACATGACAGCGTCTCAATTCCGCCCGAGCGCGTCGAGGCGCTGCGAAGCATGAACGATGCGGTCGCGCGTTTGCCCGTAGGTGTAGTGCGCCGTCCATTCGCGCCAGCAGTCGCGCCGAACTTCCGTCCGCATCTCCGGCTGGAGGTCGAGGGCCATACAGTGCTCGAAGCGCACGTCGCCTTCGTAAACCGCCTGAATGTTGGCACCGCATGACGTGGTGAGAGGCAGCGCGACGAGCGAAAACCAAGCAGCTGGATGGTGGCCCCTCGTGGCGAATTTCATGCTAGACCCTCGTGATTCCGAAAGCCTAGCACTCCAGCGGATGAGTAGACGTGAATCGCGCACCTGACGAAAACCGAGGACGGATGCATGAGGATGCCGAGGCAATCCTCAGCGACGAGCAGGCGCTCTGCGATCGCGTGATCGCGCACCTCGTGGCGCGTCCACCATCGAAGCCACCCCCGCGCATCGCCGACGACATCGCGCTGATCACCCTGCGTGACCAAGTTTCGGTTTCGCGACTCGAGGACATCCCCGCGCTTATCGCACAGATGGAGCAAGTGGCTGCCATTGCGAGCCAGCGAGGCCAGGGCACGGACGAGCCCGTGGATCCGAAGAGCCCCTACTTCGGGCACCTGCGTCTCGCAGAAGAAGCACGCGGCGAGCGGGACGTGCTGATCGGCAAGACGACCTACGTCGAACCGAAAGCAGGCGTGCGCATCGTCGACTGGCGCCACGCGCCGGTCAGCCAGCTCTACTACCGTTACGAAGAAGGCGCGGCATACGAAGAGCAGTTCGGCGATCGCGAGGTCGTCGGCAGAGTCCTCACGCGCCGGACCGTCACGATCATCGATTCGGAACTCCAACGCATCTCTTCGCCGCAAGGCACCTTCGTCAAGCGGACCGATGGCCGATGGCGCGAACTTCAGGCACACCACACGTCGCTCGCCGGCGGACAAGGCACAGCCGTTCGCCCCGACCACATGCGCGGCGTCCTCGGTGCGGCTAGCAACAGCGGAAACCAACGCGAGGACCGCCACCTACCCGAGATCGCTGCGCTGCTCGATCCCAAACAGTTCGAAGTGATCTCGAAGCCCGACAGCGGCGTCGTCGTCGTACAAGGCGGCGCTGGCAGCGGCAAGACGACCATTGGCGTGCACCGAATGGCGTACCTCGCGTACCAGTCACGGACCCGCTTCGCCGCCGAGCGCATGCTGGTCATCGTCGGCACGCCCGCCCTGCGCGACTACATCGCACAACTGCTCGAAGCCCTCGATCTGGCCCAAGTGAAAGTGGCGACCTACGAGTTCTGGGCCACCGAGCTCCGTAAGAAAAACTTCGACTGGATCGACCTGCCTTTTGACGACGGAACCCCGGTCGAAGTCTCGCGGATGAAGACCGATCCCGCGCTCTTACCGCTGTTCGAACGCCGCGCCCGCGGCTACGTTCGTGACGGCCGCACGACGGCCCAAGACGCGCTCGGACTCTGGGCCGAGGTCCTGACGGATCGCGAGTCCCTGCGGCGTGCGCTGCTGTCAGTTCCCAATCCTCGGTTGAACGAAGACCAGCTCGACCGAGCCTGGCGCCACTGCAGTGAACGCTGCCCGGCGGTCGCCGAGTGGAGCCGGGATGACGGGGCACTCAATGCCGAAGGCGAGGCGTTCGAAGGCGCGGATGGCGTGGCGGAACAAGACGACGACCGCGCGATGCTCGACATCGAGGACGACGCCCTCTTGCTGCGAGCCTACCAGCTCGTGTGTGGCCCGCTGTCGACCGCGCCGCGCGGCCAGCCGCGACGCAAGATGGTGCGTTACGAACACCTTTTCGTAGACGAAGCCCAAGATCTCGCGGCGATCGATTTTTGCGTACTCGCGGACGTGGTGAGCGAGCAGAAGAGCATCACACTCGCGGGCGACACGGCGCAGCGCCTGCACCTCGACACGGGCTTCCGCTCGTGGACCGAGGTGCTCACGTCGCTCAAGCTCGAGCACACCTCGGTCGAGCCCCTGAAGATCGCCTACCGCTGCACCCGCGAAGTCTTGCAAGTGGCGCGTGAAGTGCTCGGCCCGCTCGTCGATCCCGAAGAGCCCATCGCCCCGCGCACCGGCGCCCCTGTCGAATTCCACCCCTTTCCGTCGCAGGGTGCCGCAGCGGCGTTCCTCGGCGACGTGCTTCGCCCGCTATTTGCGCGAGAACCGCGCGCGACCGTGGCGGTGCTTGCGCGCTATCCCGAACAAGCCGACGCGTACTACGACGCCTTGCGGTTGGCCGAGGTGCCACACCTGCGGCGCGTGAAGAACTTCGATTTCGCCTTTAAATCGGGGGTCGAAGTCACCGAGATCCGCCAGGTGAAAGGCCTTGAATACGACTACGTCATCCTCGTCGACGCCAACGCCTCGACCTACCCCGCCGAAGACGACGCGCGCTATCAGCTCCACATTGGCGCAACGCGAGCAGCCCACCAACTCTGGATCCTGACGAGCGGCCCCCCCTCGCCGCTCCTGCCGCGACGCTTGCTGGACGCCGAAGACGACTGACCCGTGCTCGCTCTGCCATCGAACTGGAGGCGTCGTCGGTGAGGCGCTTGCACGTGGCTTCACCTTCCACGCGAACCGGTGCAAGAATGCGTGCGTGCGCCGCTCTATTTTGCTCGCTACGTCCTTTTGCCTGAGCGTTTACGCGCTAGAATCTCTCGCGCTCGCTCAGACCGCCGCGCCGCCCCCGGCGCCAATCGTGCCCTCGGCGGTGCCTGCGCCGCTGCCATCTCCGGTGCCTGCGCCGCTGCCATCTCCGGTGCCTGCGCCGCTGCCCTCTCCGGTGCCTGCGCCGCTGTCTGCGCCGTTGCCGGTTCCGATCTTCGGACCGGGAGCCCCACCGACCGCGGGGCTGCCCTACATCCCCACATCAAGCCCATCGGGGCCGGACTGGCGCCTCCGCGGCGGCATCGCGGCGGCCGGAGCTGGAGTTGTTTCGCTCGTGGTGATGGGCGTCGCGTTCGGGCAAGGCAGCGCTGACCAGGACGACGCGGGCTTTGCGGCCTACCGCGCCGGATTGCAACCGGAGCAACACGCCTGCGACGTGGCTGCAGCCGGCATGGAGGTGACGAATGTTCCGGGCGCGTCGAGCGCGAGTGCCGTAACGGCGTTGTGCAGCAGCGCAAGTGCCTGGCACACGGCCGGCGTCGCGACCGCCTTCGTCGGCGGCATTCTCGTCGGCGGCGGCTCCGCGCTGATCCTGACGAGTCGCACCGTGTGGCCCAAACTAACAGGGAAAAAGGCGCCTTTCGCCTCGCATATCGAGTTCATACCCGTCGCAGGACCGACCACCGGCCTCATGGTCCGCGGGGCGTTCTAGCGATTGCGGAAGCCGTCGGCAGGCCGAAGCGAAGCTGCGTACCAGCTCGGGATGATCGTCGCGAGCAAGCATATCAAGATCGCGATGCCCCCGGTGACGAGGAACTCCTGCGGTCTGACCAGCACGGGTAGCCGCGAGATAAAGTACACCTTGGGATCGAGCGGAAAGCCGTAAGCGAGCAGCCCCTTGCAGACCACGAGGCCGACGAGCAGCCCGAGCACCGTGCCGGAGATTCCGATGATGGCGCCTTGGTAGAGAAAGACGCGCAGGATGGCGAAGTCGGTCGCACCCATCGCCTTCAGCACGCTGATCTCTTTCTGCTTGTCGAGCACGACCATAATCAGGGTCGCGATGACCGTGAAGGCCGCGACGAAAATGATGATCGTGAGGACGGCGCTCATGCCCCATTGCTGGATCGTGAGCGCGGTGAAAAGCCCGTGGTTGAGCTCTTCCCAGTCCATCGTGTGATAGAGGCCGTCTGGCAACATTCCGCCGATTTTGGCGGAAATCGCGCCCGCGCGCTCGATGTCATCGACCTTCATCTCGACGCCCGTGACGGTGTCGCCGTGATCGTAGAACTCCTGCGCCTCGTAGAGGTCCGTGTAGACGAGCTTGGAGTCGTACTGGTCGAAGCCAGCCTCAAACACCGCGATCACGCGGAAGCGCTTGGCGACGGGTTTCTTGATTTCTCCGTCGGAGAAACTGAAGCCAATCGTCGGCGAGGTGATGGTGATGCAGCCGCCGAGCTTCCACGTCGTCGAGCCGGTGGTTGCGTCATCCTGTGCAAGACCGAGGTTGCGAGCCAACGTCGCGCCGACGACGGCACCGGGCATCGCGGCGATCGCGCGAGCATTTTCGCAAGGGTCAGGGTCGAGCTCCGCCGGAATCACGTCTTCATCGGGGAGCGGAGCGAGCCCGCCGTCCGGACGAGGTGTGCGCGCCGGCCTTGGTTCGGGCCTGGCATCCGCCAGCGCACCCGGAACGGGCAGACGCCCTGCGCCGAGGTGGCCGAACTCGTCGGGTAGCGCGCTCGGCGGGGCCGATGGAGCAGGCGACGCCGAGTGCGCATCATCCGGGGAAAAAGGTGACGCGGGGTCGTCATCGAAGAATGTCCGATACGAGTCTTTAGCGGCCGCAGGTCGGGCCTTCGAAGCCCTCAGGTTCTCGAGCGAACCCGCGACGATGTACTCGGGGAGGTCGAGCACGGGCTTCAGACGGTCGAACCGCCCAGCCCACTCGTCACCGCCGGCCGGATGCACGCCGAGGCTCAAATTGGGGTCGACCCCTTTGACGAGGACGCCCGTCGCCGTGGAGCCACGGTGGGTTATCATCATCGGATTGATGCTAAACGGCGCGACACCAACGACGCCTTCGACGTCGGCGACCTTCTCCATAATTCCGCGGTATTCACGGAAGTTCGTCGAATATTTCAGGACGAGAACGTGCGCGTTCACGCCGAGGACCTTCGAGCGAAACTGCCGGTGAAAGCCGCCGGTGACGCTCATGATCGTCGCCAGCGCGGCGACCCCCAAAACCACACCCAGAATTGCGAACGCGGTACTGACGGAGATCGTTCCGCGCTTCTTCGAGCCCATGTAGCGGAGGGCGAGCTGCAGCGGGTACCCCATCGCCCGGTTCATAGCAGAGAAGATCGAATCCGGCGCGCCCGAAGACCGCATCCGGTTGTTGTCGATTCGCGCCCGAACTGGGGTATCGTCGTTGGGTCTGAGGCTCTTGGTCTCGGCGGGCGTCGATGAGCAGCGCGAACGACAACAAAGCCGCATCGCGGGTGCCTATCCCTCGACCGCGGGGAGACTCCGGTTCGGGCGTACCGGAACCGGGAGCGTCGCACGCCGAATCCACCGTCGAGATGGCGACCGCCGTGATTCGCACCGACTCGGAGAGGCTCGCGCAAGGCAGCGGTCCGCTCGCGCAAGGCAGCGATCCGAAGGAGGCGCCGATTCCGGCTTCGCCATTGCGTCGACGGCCTTCTGGCCCTCCGGTTGGCCTCCCGCCGCGCGCGGCTGCTGCACCCCCGAGCACGGCACCCTCGAGCACGGCACCCTCGAGCGCGGCAGTTTTGGGCGCAGCAGTTTCGAGTGCAGTCGATGTTACGGCGGACGATGACGACGAGCAGGCTACGTGGACCGGCGAGGCCTTCATCCCGCAGGCGGTCGCGATAAGTGAGCTGCCGGCGCCCGCCCCGAGCGCGCCAGGTTCCCAGTCGATCGCAGCGCGCGTCTCGCTGCCGAGCTTTCTCGACGACGACCTCTCCGTTGGTGACTCCTTCACGAACGAGCTCAGCGAGCAGGCCCCTGACTCGCATGTCGGAACGGTGCTCGGCGATAGGTACGTCATCGATCGCCTGCTCGGCGAGGGTGGCATGGGCAAGGTCTACCGTGCCCACCACAAGGTCATTGACAAGAAGGTCGCGGTCAAGATTCTCCACGCGGAACTGGCGAAGGACAAAGAGTCCGTCGGGCGCTTTTTACGGGAAGCGCGCGCCGCGTCGAGCATCGGCAATCCCCACATCGTCGACATCATCGACTTCGGCGAGGCCGATGACGGTTCGACGTATTTCGTAATGGAATACCTCAATGGGCAGTCACTCGGCGACGTGCTCGAGGAGCTCGTAAAAATATCGCCGATGACCACGGTGGACTTGGCGATTCAGCTCTGCGATGGACTCGCCGCGGCCCATTCGGAAGGCATCGTCCACCGCGATCTCAAGCCCGACAACATCATCCTCGTGAAGCCGAAAGGCACCTGGGCGGGACAGGGGCACTTCGTGAAGATCCTCGATTTTGGCATCGCGAAAGTGACCGGGTCCGGGAACAACACCTCCAAGCTTACGATGGCAGGCGCCGTGTTCGGGACGCCGCACTACATGTCGCCGGAGCAAGCCGCCGGCGAGGCCGTTGACCACCGCACCGACATCTATTCGCTCGGCATCATGTTGTACGAAATGCTCGCCGGGGAGATGCCCTTCCAGGCCGAGAACTTCATGGGCATCTTGACGCAGCACATGTACAAGCCGCCGCCGTCGCTGCGCGCGCGCCCCGAGGGTCTCGAATGCCCCGAGGCCCTCGAGTCGATCGTCCTCAAGTGCATGGCCAAGCGCCCCGAGGCTCGCTACCAGACGATGGAGGAGCTGGCATCCGACCTCGTGACCTTCAAGAAGACGGGTGCCGCACGAGCGAGCCTCGGGTCCGCCGCGAGTTACGCCGAGCCTGCGGGTACCGTCGTGTCGCAGACGCTGCCACAAAACCGGCCGTCGACGACCGGTGCATCGAAGCGCGTCGGCGTCATCATCAGCGTGACCGCCCTGTTGCTCGGCGTCGCGGCGACGGTCGTGTTCCTAGGCTCGAAGACGAGCGCAACGACCGCGGTCGTGCTGCCGGCGGCCAGCGCCGCCATCGCCACCGCGAAAGCGACCGCCGCTGCGACGACGGTTCCCGCCGTGGCGACCCAACCCATCGAGCGGCCGGTGCTCATCTATAGCGACGTTGCGGGCGCGTTCGTGCTGCGCGGCGACGTCAAACTGAAGTTGCCAGAGACCTTCAAGGTTCCCGAAGGCAAACCCCTAACCCTGCGCGTCGAGGGCGGCCCCGGCTACGAGGCGACCGAGGTCACGATCGATGGCTCGAACGCGAAGGTGAAGGCAGACCCGAAGAAGAAGTTCGGTCCGTTCATCGGCAAGCTCCCGAAGCGCCCAAACACAGACGGCGTCGTCGACCCCTGGTAACGGACGAGCGCCGTGGCCGACAACCTCGCGATCTTCGCTGCGATACCGGAGGACGTTCTCGGGATTTGCCAGCGTCTTCGCGACAAGGGCAAACGCGGCTGGGTCGTAGGGGGGTGCGTTCGCGACGTGCTGCTCGGGCGCACCGCGAAAGACTGGGACGTGGCGACCGACGCGCATCCCGAGGAAGTGCTGAGCTACTTCCGCAAGGTCATCCCGACCGGCATCAAGCACGGCACCGTGACGGTGGTGATTCACGGCAAGCCCTACGAGGTGACGACCCTGCGAGGCGAAGGCGCTTACGCCGATGGCCGGCGGCCGACCGAGGTCTGCTTCCTCGACGACATCACCGAAGACCTCGCACGTCGTGATTTCACGATCAACGCGATCGCCGTCGATCCGCTGGAGCAGCGGATAATCGATCCCTTCGACGGCGAGCGTGACCTCCGGGATCGTTTGCTGCGCGCGGTCGGTGACCCCTCGAAACGATTCGCGGAAGACGGCCTGCGCATTCTCCGCGGCGCACGGTTTGCCGCGGTACTCGGGTGCGCGATCGAGCCAAAGACGTTCGCGGCGATGAGCGAGACGGCCGCGATCGCGACCTACGCAAAGGTGAGCGCAGAACGAATTCACGACGAGTGGCGCAAGGCCCTAAAGGCACCCGTCCCGAGCGTCGCCTTCGAGATCATGCGAACGACGGGAATGCTCGCCCTGACCTGCCCCGAGCTCGTCGAAGGCGTCGGTTGCGAGCAAAATCGCTGGCACGCCTTCGATGTCTGGGGACACACGATGGCGGTGATGGATGCCTGCGAAGACAACGTCCTTTTGCGTCTCGCGGCCCTTCTCCACGACGTCGGCAAGCCTCGCTCTCGCGAGTTCTCCGACAAGACGAAGGACTACACATTTTATCACCATGAAGCGATTGGCGCGAAGATGGCCGAAGCGATCCTTCGACGCCTGCGCGCCTCGAACGACGATCGCGAGCGGATAGTCGAGCTCGTGCGCCATCATCTGATTTGCTACGCGCCCGACTGGACCGATGCGGCCGTTCGCCGGTGGTTGCGGCGGGTGACCCCACCACTAACCGAGGACTTGCTCGCGCTCGGTCGCGCCGATGCACGCGGCAAAGGCAAGCCGCTCGCAGAGGACCTCACGCGACTGGACGAGCTGCGAGACCGCGCGGCGGCACTGCTCGCGGCAGGCGCGGCCATTGGTACGCGCGACCTCGCCCTCGACGGCCGCACGCTGATGGATGAGCTGCGGCTGCCGCCGAGTCGACGCATCGGCGACATTTTAAAAGCGCTCGTCGAGCTCGTGACCGACGACCCCGAAGCGAACACCCGCGAACGGTTGCTCGAAGAAGCGCGCCGCCTCGCGAATGACCCCACCGTGTAACTGCGGGCGTTGCCTGCGCAGCGCATCGAGCGGTGACGAGAACGCTGTGGCCTGCTACACGGAAACCATGCGATTTCGCTCG
Source organism: Polyangiaceae bacterium (assembly GCA_947475525.1). Lineage (GTDB taxonomy): Bacteria > Myxococcota_A > Polyangia > Polyangiales > Polyangiaceae > SYFR01. The sequence goes on from CANJMI010000008.1 coordinate 191,606, forward strand.
CGACTTGGTGTCACACTCATGGTCGTCTTGGCGACCGCCTGCCACCAGACCCCATCCGGACCCATGACGCCTTCCGCCTTGAATACGCCTCGCCTCACGGTCGCGCCCGCCTCCGAGAGTGCCGTCACCGTCGACCGCATCGCGATGTTTCCACCGCCGGGGTGGCAGGTGCCGCGCATGGTTCGAACCTCGCCGGATGGCGCGTGGGTGACGTACCTCCAAAGCGAGAGCGGCGGCGCGGACATGGCGCTCTTCGCCTTCGATGCCAAGACCCTGACCCATCGCGTGCTGCTACGCGCAAGCGACCTCGTGGCGAGCGAGCGGCCCCTCTCGCGCGACGAAGAGCTCCGGCGCGAACGCCAACGCACGCAAATTCAAGGGATCACCTCCTACGCGTGGGCCGCGCACGCCAACGTCATGCTCGTTCCCGTCGCCGGCCGTGTGTTCGTGCGACGTGGAGAGGGTGCGCCCATCGAGTTGCCCGGCGACGGGATCATCGACCCCAAGCTTTCGGCCGACGGCACCAAAGTCGCTTTCGCTCGCGACCGTGAACTCTGGCTCGCCGAGATCGATGGCCCCACGCGCGCCCTCACCCAAGGCGCACCCGTTGGCGTGACCCGCGGGCAGAGCGACTTCAACATGCAGGAGGAGTTCCACGAACCAAGCGGGATCTGGTGGTCGCCACAAGGCGACAAGATCGCGTATTTGGAGGTCGACGAGCGAAAGGTCGCTGAGGTTCCGATCCTTGGGTTTCGCGGCGCCGCGGACCTGCAACTGCTGCGCTACCCACGCAGCGGCGGGAACAACCCGAGCGTCCGCCTCGGCATCATCGATCTCGCGGGCACGACGACCTGGGTCGAGCTTCCTCGGACGGCTGGGAGCGATGCGACGGGCGATTACCTCGGGCGCATCGCTTGGAGCGCTGACGGCAAGGGCATCTTTTTGCAGCGCTTGAGCCGCGACCAGAAACACGTCGCGTTGCTTCACGTTGACGTGGGGACGGGCAAGGGGCGCACGCTGCTCGAACACGCCGACCCCGCATGGACCGCGATGACCGAACAACGCCCGCTCGCGAGTGGAAAGCTGCTTGCCGTGTGGCCGCATGAACATCGCCAACACCTCGCTCTCGTGCACCCAGAGACCGGGGCCATCGAGCGCCGCGTCACTTCCGGCGCTTGGGACGTCTTTCACGTCGTCGGGGTCGACGCCAAGGGCCGAGCGCTCATCGTCGCGAACAAAGACACGCCGCTCGAACGCGCGCTTTACGCCGTAAATCTCGAGGATGGATCGATCGAGCGCATGAGCCCCGAGAGCGGGGTCCACGCGATCGACGCCGACCACCCCGAGCACGGTTGGACCGACATCCACTCGGCGCACGACAGGCCACCTTGCGCCGCGATCTACGACGCTGCTGGCAAAGTCGTCGGAGCGATCGACTTCCCGCGCGATCCCGACATCGAGCGGCTCGCGCTTCGCCCGCCGACGCTCGTCCGCATTCCCGCGAGTGGCGACGCACCGTTGCTGCACGGTGCCCTGCTCGAACCACGCAACCGGAAGCCCGGCGTCCGCTACCCGGCAATCGTCGTCGTCTACGGGGGCCCCGCCGTTCAATCGGTCCTCGATGACTACAACCCGCGCTTGCTCTGGCAGCACCTCGCCGACCGCGGCTTCGTCGTCTTCCAGGTCGACAATCGCGGATCGGCCGGCTACGGCCACGCGTTCGAAGCGCCGATTCGCGAGCGCCTCGGCGAGGTCGAGCTCACCGATCAGTTGCGCGCGCTCGATTGGCTCTCCGCGCAAGAGTTCGTGGACGCTGACCGCGTCGGAATCTACGGCCACAGCTACGGTGGCTACATGGCGCTCACCGGGATGCTGCGCGCGCCAGGCCGTTACAAGGTGGGCGTCGCCGGATCACCAGTGACCGACTGGAGCCTCTACGACACGGGCTACACCGAGCGTTACATGGCGACGCCCGCAACCAACGAAGCCGGGTACCGCGACACGTCGCTCGCGCCGGTCGCAAAGAATCTGGCAGGGAAGCTGCTCGTCATCCATGCGCTGATGGACGAGAACGTTCACTTCGAACATACGGCGAAGCTCATCGATGCCTTCGTCGCGGCCGACCGGACCTTCGATTTAATGGTCTTTCCGGGTGAGCGCCACGGGTACCGAAGCGCGGCCGCGCGACGCTACGCTTACCGCCGCGTCATCGACTACTTCGTCGAGAACCTCTAATGCCTGGGGCGGGCTCGGCTTACTTCTTCCGAAACTCGACCGAGAACGACACGGTCATCGGAAGGCCCTTGCGCGGCCTCTGAAACTCGACCTTTTCGAACGCTTCAACCATGCAGCCCGCAAGACCCTCGCCCTTCATGGCGGTGCGCGGCTTGGATATTTTCGCGAGACCACCGTCACCAGGGATCCGAATGTCGACACCGAAGGTCTCGGCCTTCTTGGGCGACAGGGCCTTCGCGTAACAGGCACGCATCGCGTCGAAGTGCGGCTTGACCGCATCGCGGATCGGACGCTTCGTGGCGTTGTCGTTCGGACCTCCGCCAACGTGCATGCCCACGTTGCGAACCTCGACATCGGGCAAGGGCGCCGGCGGCTTCGACGGTTCGAGCGGAGGGACATCGGGCACCGCGACCGTCGGCTCGGCGCCCGCTGACGCGCTTGGCGGCATAACCGCACTCGCGGTCGGCGCAGCTGCGGGTGCGACCGCGCTCGGTACGCTACCCGTCCGCGAAAACGTAGGGGCGCTCACGGTCGCATCGGGCGACAGAGCCTTGGATGCGCCGGAGTCGGCACAGCCAGCAAGCAACACGAAGAGCAAGCACGCCCTCATCCGGCGTCGATACCGGGGGCGCACGGCCTGGGCAAAGTTTCCGACGACTCCCGGGCCTCGAATGACAAACTCTTGCCTGATTCGAAATGTGTAGGCAAAGGTGCGCCAATGCGCCATCGCCTCCTCTCGGTCATCGTCCCGTTCGCCCTCTCGCTGCTTTTCGCTGCCTGCCGCGTCGCCGAGGCAGACGCACGCCAAGAACAGAAATCGCTCACGAAGACCGCGTCGAGCGACTGAAGGCGGCGCGGGCGAGCTCGGGATGTGCGCTCACCTTGCGACCGATGACGAAGAAGGGGGCCTTCGCCTCCGCGCGCGCGGGCGGCATGCGAGCTTCAGCTCTTCTTGCGCGGGGAGGCGCCATCCGCAGAAGCGCGCTCGGCCTCTTCGAGTTCGGCTGGGTCGAGTCCGGTCAAGGCCGCGAGTTCCGGATCGATGCGCGATGGCGACGAAGCGCCCCTTCGAGGCGGCGCCGAGCGAGCCGGTGCGGAATCGGTGTTGTCGAGATCGTAGAGACCGCCGAGCACGACGGCCACCAGCGACAGGGACGTGATGGCGAAGCTGCCGACCGTAAGCGATTCGCCGTAGAGCGCATGCATTCCCGGAAGGGATGCCACGCCGGGCAAGCTCGCGACATCAGGCAGTGGCACAATCGCGAAGCTCCGCACGAGCCACATCAGCCCGGGCCCGAGGAACGCCCCGGCGACCACCTTGAGCATCACCTGGACGAAGGCTTCCTTCTCCCAAAGTTTCTTGCCGGCGATGGTGGCAACCAGCGCAGCCACGAGCGCGGCGGCGACGTAGGCGACTCCCGATCCAGGCGTCCCAAAGCCAAGCGCCACGAGAGCGCCGCCAACAAGCAAACCCACGAAGAGCCCTTTGATCATCCCGAGAATGAGTCGCAGCACGACGCCCGACGTACGCCCGTCCGGGTACGCCCGCAAGCGATGTCGCATTGACGCGGAACGGCGGGGAGCCAATGTTTTGTAAATGATGCGCGCGCTCGCCGTTGCCGTATCCCTCGCGGGGGGAGCGTGCGTTCCGAGCGAATTTAGCGGGAACCTGATGAACGCCGCGAGCCCGTACGTGCTGAATCGCGCGGTGAAAGACCTCGGCTGCCCGAGCAAACAGATCCAAGTGTTTCGCGGGGTCGGGGGTCGTTACGTGGCGAAGGGCTGCGAGCGTAGCGCGGCGTACCAGACGTCGTGTCAGCAGCTACAATGCGACGTCGCACCGGAGGGCCAACGCCCTGCCGCGTGGCGTGATCGCCCCGACCCTTCGAGCTCCGACCTGCAGCGCTAAATGAGCCCCGTGCCTCGACAACGACCCACAGCTTCCATGCGGACGCTTCTGCTCTGCCTGCTCGTCATGGTGGGCTGCAAGCGACCGACGCCCCTGCCGCAGCAGGAGAAAGCCGACGACGCGCCGTCGGTTCGCCTCTATCTGATGAGCGACATCTCGGGGGCCCTCGAACCCTGCGGCTGCAGCAAGGACCAGCTCGGCGGGTTTGACCACCTCGCGGCATTCCTTCGAGCCGGCCGCGAGCGCGCCCCTCGGAGTCTCGTCCTCAGCACGGGCCCCCTCACCTACATCGACCCGACACTCGACCCCACCCGCGCGGCGCAAGATCGCTGGAAGGCGGAAGCGATTGCGGACTCAATGAAATCGCTCGAACTCGCGGCGTGGACGCCCGGCTTCAACGACTGGGCCGATGGGAGCGCGAGCCTCGGAAACGTCTCGGTCCGAACGGGCGCGAAGTTGCTCGCGGCTGGCCTAGGGGGTGACGTGAAAGGACTGCCGCTCGAGGCGAGTGCGCTCTTCACGCTGGGTGACGTGAAGGTCGGCGTCATCGGCATCAGCGCCCCACGCGATGCGGTCGGAAAACCGCCACCGGGTATCGAGCCGCCAGCCGCGGATGGCGTCGTCGCGCTCGTGCGAAAAGAGGTCGAGGAGCTGCGTCGCAAAGGGGCCCGCGTGCTCGTCGCAACGGTCGCCATGCAGCGGGGAGCCGCCCTTCGCATCGCCGACGCGGTGCCTGAACTCGATGTGCTCGTGATCGGCAGAGAGGTCGGACGCGGCTACGCCAACACCTCGCAACCCGCTCCCGAGTTGATAGGTTCAACGCTGGTCGTCGAGACGGCGAACCACGCGCAAACGCTCGCTGTCGTCGATATTCATTTGAAGGGCAACGACACCGACCTGAAGCTCGCGGATGCAGGCGGCGTCGCGCAGGCAGCGAGCGTGAGCGATTTATCGCGGCGAATTCGGGAGCTCGAGACGCGCATCAACGGCTGGGAGAGCGGCGGCACGGCAGCGGCCGCGGACGTCCTCGCGCGCAAGTCAGACCTCGCGTCCTTACGAACGCAGCGCGAGACCCTCACCGCGAATCAGCCCGCTCCTTCGGGCAGTTTTTTTCGTTATTCGGTGCACGAGGTTCGCGCGGGAATGGGACGTGACGACGCCGTCTCCGCGCGGATGCTGGCGCTCTACAAGCAGGTCAACGGACACAACAAAACCGCCTTCGCCGATCTCGTCGCGCCGCCAGCGGAGAAAGGCCGTGCAAGCTACATCGGCGTTGAGGAGTGCACGACGTGCCACGACGAGGAGCGCCAGTTCTGGAACGGCACGCCCCACGCCCACGCGTACAAGACGCTCGTCGATGGCTTCAAAGAGTACAACCTCGAGTGCGTCGGCTGCCATGTGTCGGGCTACGGAAAAGGTGGCGGCTCAACGGTCACTCACAACGCAACGCTGCAGAACGTGCAGTGCGAGGAGTGTCACGGCCCCGGTTCCGCGCACGCAAAGAAACCGGAGGTGAAAGACCTTATCGTCAGGAGCCCCGATCCGAAGGGGTGTGTGGACGGCTGCCATCATCCGCCGCACGTCGAAGGCTTCGACGCGATCGCAAAGATGAAGCTCGTACTCGGGCCCGGACACGGCCAAGAGTAAGCTCCGAGGAGCGGGCGGCATCCGATACAATCACGCCATGACGGTACCTGCGGAGGACACGCGCGGTAACGGGGGCGACGGGGCCGAAGGACCGCCGTGGCTCCCGATGCTCGGCAACTTGTTCGTCGCAGCGGCCGTGCTCCTCCTCCTGCCGCGGCAGTGGGTGCCCGCGGGGGTCTCGATGACGATCGGAGTCGCGCTCACGGTGCTCGCCGCACGGCGGAGGTCAGCGCCGTGACCCCGGACCCTCGCCGAGTCACCGTGTGGAGTTCGCGCGGGAGCCATTTCATCGTATCAACACCCATGGTGTCTTTACGCTCATTGCTCGTAACAGCAGCCGTCACGGCCTCGCTCATCGGCTGCGCGTCTCGGCCTTCGCCGCCGCCGCTCCCGCCCCCTCCGCCGGCATTGCCGCCACCGCCCGCGCCTATCGCCGCACCACCCGCACCGATCGTTTTCATGGACCGCATCGAGTTCGAATCGACGAGCCCGCTGCTACCTGAGGCCGCGCTCGCGACGATCGCACGCATCGCGGACACCCTTAAACAGCATCCAAACATCAAGCTCGTCGAAGTGTGTGGTCACACCGACGACGGCGGCGAGCTCGACCCGAATTTCCTACTCTCCCAGCAGAGGGCCGAAACGGTTCGAGCCCACCTCGTGGCGAAAGGCATCGAAGCCACACGTCTAAGAAGCCGCGCCTTCGGCAAGGCGATCCCGATCTTCCCGAACGACACCCCCGCGAATCGCGCTCACAATCGCCGCGTCGACTTCCGCGTGCTCGAGCAGTAGTCAGCCTTCGTCATCGATCGGCGTGCCCTTCGGCGCGGCGCCCTCACGCGGCACGTCCGCTGGAGCCTCGGTGGACTCGTGTGACTCGTCTTCGGGTGCACCTTCGGGCTCGGGACAAGGCTCGTCAGAGTGGCCCTTCTGCCCGACGGGGAGCTTGCAAGGGTGGACGTTTACGCGTCGCACGCGCGGTTGATAGGTGACCTTGCGCTCCTCGGTTCGCGACGTCCCGTCCGGAAAGTCAATCACCCGCGAGACGGTGACAGTCCACCCGACTTGACCGCGCTCCTTGGTTTTTACGGCGTCCGGCTCGAGCGAGGCATCGGCCGTGTACTCGACCGGCGGCTGCACGACGTCCCGCACTTGCGACACTTTTCGACGGACGTGAAGCCCCCCGTTGTCCCCGTAGAGCTTCACGGTGATGGCCGACCTGGAGTAGGCGCAGCGAATCAGGAGGCCCGCCTTCGTGTCGTTTCGAATCACCAGATCCGGCTTGGGGAACGACAGCGTGGCCTCGTGCCCCATTGGATAGCGCGGGATGTAAAACGAGTGCGGCTTCCGCTCGACGATGTCGTATCCACCGTAGAATGCCGCGTTAAATAGCGTTGTAGCGAACTGACTGATGCCGCCACCGATCGTGTCCTCCATCTCGCCGTAGACGATCGTCGGTGCGGGTTTGAAGCCCTTCTCGACGGTGCGCTCCCCCACGTGATGATTCACGCTGAAGAGCTCGCCCGGTTTGACAACGACGCCGTCAACGAGGTCGGCGATGCGATGGATGTTGTCCACCCTCGGCATGCAGCACGGATGCGCGGTGGTGAAGTTTGCCACGAGCCGCGTGATGCCGAGCGCCTCGAGTTCCGCAACGGTCGAGGTTGGAGCCGCAGCGGCATCGATCGGAAGCTTGCCCGTGCGGTCTGCAGCGGACGATGCGAGTTCGAGTGCCTTGGCGACCGAATCCGCCTTGATCTCGCGGCCGATGCGACCTGCAACGATGTGCGGGCGCTCGCCGGGACCGATATCAAAATGGGGCTCGGCCGACGGAAGCTCGACGACGCGCCGCAGGTCACCAAGGATTGGGTCGAGGGAGTTGGGGTCGAAGTAGACCTCCACCCCGAGCGGCTCCGCGACGAGTCGACTCCGTAGCGCCGCGAGCAGCTGCTCCCGCGAGAACGTGACGGTGATGCGCTGCTCATCGCGTGGCGCAAGCGAACCCGCCACTGGGAGGACCGCCTGACGCCCTGACTCGTCCGGTAAAACAAGTTCACCTCGATCGACATAGAGGGCGATCGGCGATGCGACGAGCTCCTGCGCCCGCGCGAGTGCCAGAAGGAGGAGCTCCGAGCTTCGCTTGGGCGGCAGCTTCAGCAAAGGCAGAGTCCAACTCCGTTCGCTCGTGAGGACGAGCGCTCCTGCCGCGCGACGCGCCTCCTCGCGATCGACCGCGTGTCCGGCTCGCGGTGGCTCGCTCTGAGGTTCAGCAGCGGTCACCACGATCGCGCCTTCGAAGGGCGCCATCACACGTTCGCGCTCCCACCGGTCGAGCAAGGCCTCGACCTTCGGCGCCTCCAAGCTCGCGACGATGCCAACATCGAGTGGCGTACGGAAGCTTGCGATCCACGAACGCAGCTGGCGGAGCCCGGGCTCACGGCGTGCCCCAAGCGCGCGGGCGAGCGTCGCGTCGACGTCGAGCTGAAACCCGAGTTGACGCAGGGTGACACTCTCAGTCGTCTCGCCGATGCGGACCGAAATCGTCTCCTCCGCCAAGCTCTCGGCTCGCTCGGTTAGCGTCGTTCGCGCGGCCGTTTCGTCGAGGTTCGAAAGCTCGACCGCGCCCGCCCGTACGCCGCGCCACGTCCTGCCAGCGTGGCGTCGCCGATCGGCGAAAAACATGAGCAGCGGAGCCACCAATACGAGGAGCACGAGGACTCCGAAGAGCCGCCTGCGCGGCGCGCGTCGCGTAGGCTCGGTCGCGTCCATCCGAGAGGGTGTGTGGCGCATCGGCCTGGCGACGGCAAGGACGTCAGCGGCGAGTACGCCGTGGCTTGCCGAGGAGGTCGGCGAGCACCTGGCCCGTCGCGGTCGCGAACCCAATCAGCTCTTCAGGCGGAGCGCTCGCGACAACGCGGCCACCCGCCTCGCCTCCCTCGGGACCGAGCTCGATCACGTGGTCGCTGGCGGCGATCATTGCCGGATGATGTTCGATTATTACCAGCGAATCACCACGCCGAACGAGCGCATCCAGCATCGCGATAAGCCGCGCGACGTCCCCGTGGTGCAAGCCCGTGGTGGGTTCATCGAGAACGTAGAGCGTCGGCCGATGACGACCGGTCGCCGTCAGCTCCGCCGCGAGCTTGAGCCGCTGGGCCTCGCCCCCCGACAGCGTGGGTGAACCTTGGCCGAGCTGCAGGTAGCCGACCCCGAGATCGCAGAGCGTCGCGAGCGGCCGAGCGATCATCCGATGAACCTCGAACACGCGCCGCGCCTCCTCCACCGTGAGCTTGAGGACATCCCCGATCGAGAGGCCCTGCCATCGAACTTCGAGGGTGCTCGGCTCGAAGCGCAGGCCGCCGCAGGCTTCGCAGGTCGTCTCGACATCGGGCAAAAACGACATCTCGTGGGCGATCACGCCGAGACCGTCACAGGCCGAACATCGACCCCCGGCAGCGGCGCTGTTGAACGAAAACCGCGTTGGACCGAACCCTCGAGTACGCGCCTCCGGCAACGCCGCGAAGAGCTTCCGAAGGGGGTCCCATATCCCAAGAAAAGTGGCTGGAACCGAGCGCGAGTTACGTCCGATCGGTGCCTGATCGACGGCGACGACCCGCTCGACCGAGCTCGGCAGCCGCACCTCGCCTCCGACCCCAGTTTTGAGCAACGGTGCCCGTGATTTATTCCGTGGCAGGTTCGCTTGGGACAGCGCCGACCGGACCGCAGGGTAGAGGACCTTGCCGACGAGCGTGCTCTTGCCAGAACCGGAAACGCCGGCGACAACGCACATGCGACGCGTGGGGATCAATAGCTCGTCGATGCGCAAGTTGTGGGTGCGCACCCCAGAGAGAACGATGTGCTCTTCCGCGGGTCCGAGCTTCTCGCGCCGAGCGAGTGTGCGTTCCGAACGGAGGGCCATTCCGGTCGGCGACAGGTCGCTTGCGAGCACCACCGACGGCGGGCCTTCAGCCATGACGCGACCGCCACCCCGGCCGCCCGTCGGGCCGATATCGATCACGTGGTCGGCGGCGCGAATCGTATCGGCATCGTGCTCGACGACGAGCACCGTGCTGCCCGTGTCGCAAAGTGCGCGCAGGTTCTCGAGCAGGCGCCGCGTGTCACGTGGATGAAGGCCGATCGTCGGCTCGTCGAGAACATAGAGCGCCCCGGTGAGCCCGCTGCCGAGCTGCGCTGCGAGACGCAATCGCTGCATCTCGCCGCCGGAGAGCGTCTGTGCGCGCCGGTCGAGAGACAAGTAGCCAAGCCCCACGCGGACGACGAACTCCACCCGGCGCACGAGCTCCGCCAGCGGCGCTGCCGCGATCAGCGCGCGATCCCCCTCGAACCGCAACGCGGCCACGGCGGCGACCGCACGCGTCACCGAAAGCCCGAGCAGCTCGTGGTAACACCGGCCATCGAGCCTTACGGCACGAGGTATTGGAGCGAGCCGCGAACCGTCGCACTCCGCGCACGTCACGGGCTCATCCGCTTCCGCGGCCTCCTCGAGCGAGCCACGTACGAGCGTCTTCGCAACCTCGAGCCCGCCGTGCACGCCCGTCCCCTCACACGCAGCGCAGCGCCCTTGCGCCGTATTGAAAGAGAACCATCGCGGGTCGAGCTCCGGGATCGCGCGACCGCACGAACCGCACGCGCGCTCGGTCGAAAACGTGAGTGGCTCGCTACCGTCGCGGGTCACGGCGAGGTGCCCGCGCCCGAACGCGAGCGCGCGATCAAACGTGTCTCGGTCGAGGTCACGCATCGAGCCTTCGAACATCACGAACTCGATTGTGTGCTCCTTCGTCTTTGCGAGGCGCGGAGGCTTCGCGCTCTCGACCCGCACGCCGTCGGCAACGCAAACGGTGACGAGCGCTCGCTCTGCCGCAGTGAAGACCTCGAGGTAGGTGCCCTTGCGCGCGCGGACCACCGGAGCGAGCAAGGTGCCCTTGCCTCTCAATGCCGTGATGCGCGCGAACACCGTGTCGGGCGCTGCCGGCTCGACGGCGACGTCGCAATCGGGACAATGGGCGACGCCGACTTTTGCGTAAAGAAGGCGCAAATAATGGGCAATTTCGGTAACGGTGGCCACGGTCGAGCTCGCCCCGGCACGTGCCGTGCGCTGCTCGAGCGCAACCGCCGGCGGAACGCCCTGCACCTGGTCGACGTCGGGGCGGGGCATCGTCGGCAGGAACTGCCGCGCGTACGGTGTCAGCGTCTCGAGGAAGCGTCGTTGGCCCTCGGCGAAGATGACGTCGAACGCGAGCGACGACTTTCCAGAGCCGCTCGGCCCAGTGACGACGACAAGCTTGCCGTGAGGAATGGAGACGTCGATGTTGGCGAGGTTGTGCTCACGAGCGCCGCGAACGACGATCGCCTTCGAGTGCGCGCCTGGTTTGGGCGCAGACGCGCGTGGCCGTGAAACGAAAGCCTTCTTCGCCTGCACGAGGCTCGCTGCCGTGCGAGTCGATGCCGAGAGCAGCTCCGCCGGAGGTCCGGTGAACACGACCGTGCCGCCTTCGCTCCCGGCACCTGGTCCGAGTTCGACAACCCAATCCGCCGCGCCGACGACCGCAGGATCGTGCTCGACGAGAACGACGCTCGCCCCACGATGCACGAGCTCCTTCAGGGCATCGATCGCGCGTTCGACCTCCATCGCGTGAAGTCCCGCGCTCGGTTCGTCGAGCACCAGCAGCGTACCCGGGACCGTCTCGCTGAGCGCACGGGCGAGCTTCAGACGTTGCGCTTCCCCGCCGGACAACGTCGAGAGAGGCTGCCCGAGTGCGAGGTAACCAAGTCCAAGACGCTCGAGAGGTTCGAGCGCGCGACGAATCGCGGCCTCCTTCGGCCCAATCCAGGCGAGCACTTCACGAATCGACATCGCCATCACTTCGGCCACGTTCTTTCCATCGAACGTGACCTCGAGCACCTCGGGTCGGAAGCGCTTGCCGGCACACGCCGGGCACGTCAGTCGGACATCGGCAAGGAACTGCATCTCGACGGTCTCGGCGCCTTCGCCGGAACACGTCTCGCAGCGCCCTGCCGCGACATTGAAGGAGAAATGCGACGCGCCGAGACCACGCAGCACCGCCGCAGGCTCGAGCGCGAACAACTGTCGAAACCGCGACCAGCAATCCGAGTAGGTGGCCGCATTGCCGCGCGACGTGCGCCCGAGTGGCGACTGGTCGACGAGCACCACACGCGTGATCGACTCCGCACCGTCGATGCCGGCGTGCGTCCCCGGTAGCTCGACATCCGTCTCGCCGCGCGCTCTCGCGATGGCGCGGTAAAGCACCGCTTCGACAAGCGTGCTCTTGCCCGAGCCGCTAGGACCACACACCGCCACGAGTGCGCCGAGCGGAACGCGCACGTCCACATCGCGAAGGTTGTTCGCTTGCACCCCTCGAATGTGAAGCCATGGCCCCGCGAGCTCTTTCGGCTGCGCGATCGCGATGGGCGCGAGGGCCTTCGCCGTAGCACCCCGCGCCTTCTTTGCCGCACTCGGGGTACCGTCGAACACGAGCGCGCCGCCTTCGTGGCCGCCACCCGGACCAAGCTCGAGAACCCGATCGGCCGCGGCGATGACCCACGGGTCATGTTCGACGACGACCACGGCGTTCCCGCGTTCGGCCAACTCCCGCACAGCTTCAATGAGGGGCGCGAGGTCGGTTGGGTGGAGTCCAACCGTTGGTTCGTCGAGCACGAACAATGCGCCGGTCAGGGAGCTGCCGAGCGCGGCTGTGAGCGAGACACGTTGAGCCTCGCCACCCGAGAGCGTGCGGGCTTGTCGGTCGAGCGTCAGGTAACCCAAGCCGACTCGCTCGAGATAGGCGAGCCGAGCCGCAAGCTCCTGCTTTGCGAGAGCACCCTGACCCGATACGGTCTCCAAGCGATCGAGTCGGGCACGTGCCTCCCGCAGCTCGAGCGCATGCCAGTCACCGAGGTCGAGTCCATCGACGTGGTAGCCGAGCGCGGCGGGGCTTAGCCTCTTGCCAGCGCACACGGCGCACGGATCGTAGGACCGGAAGCGCGACAGCATCACCCGCACATGCATCTTGTAGCTCTTGGTCTCGAGCCACTCGAACCACAGCTTCACGCCGGGATACTTGCCGCGAGTCCAGCTGCCTTCGCCCTCGAGGACAGCCCGTTTTTCCTCCGCAGCGAGCGCTCCCCAAGGCGTCGACATGGAGATGCCTTGCCGGTCGCAAAACTTCGCGAGCGAGGTCCGCTCCCACGCCGTTTTCTGTCCGCGCCACGGCCGAATCGCGCCATCGGCGAGCGTTGCCGCATCGTCGGGGGTCACCTTGTTCCAGTCGACGCCGAGCACGCGGCCGAATCCGCGGCACGTCGCGCACGCGCCCACCGGAGACTGGTACGAGAAGAGGCCCGCATGAGGGCTAGGGAAGGTCTTGCCGCAACGCGCACACGCAAGCCCGCGCGAGAGGACGAGCCGCTTGCCATCGACTTCCAGTCCTGCGCGGTCGCCTCCGCGGCGCCATGCGTCCTCGAGCGCCCCCGCGAGCCGAGCACGCTCACCCACGGCAAGCTTCAAGCGATCGATGACCACGTCGAGCACGCCCCCAACCAACGCGTCAGTCGGCTTCAGCTCGTCGAGGTCGCGTGTTTCCCCGGAGACGACGACGCGTCGATAGCCGTCACGCACGAGGCTCTCGCGCAACTCGAGGTAATGCTCGGTGCCTTCCACGCGCTGCCGATAGCTCACGACCGCCCGAGCGCCTTCGTGCTCCCGGATCGCGCGCAGCGCCGCCCCCGCGGGATCGATTCGCTCGGCGAGCTCTCCGCAGTCCGAACAAAACGGGCGCGCTTCTCTGAGAAAGAGCGCGGCGAGATACGGCTCGAGGTCCGCCATCGTGGCCACGGTCGAGCGCGAACTTTTGACCGGCGCGCGCCGATCCACGGCCACACCCGCGGCAACCGGCGCAAGCTCATCCATCGCAGGTCGCTCGAGCCGCTCGAGAAACTGCCGCGCGTACGGACTGAAGCTCTCGACAAACCGGCGCTGCCCTTCGGCGTAGAGCGTATCGAACGCGAGCGAGGACTTCCCCGAGCCGGACACACCTGTAACTGCGACGAACTCACCCGGCCGCAACGACAAGGTGACGCTCTTCAGGTTGTGGATGCGCGCGCCGCGCAGCTCGATCGTGTGCATTGCTGGGCCCCTACCCCTCCGGACTGAGGGGTGCTAGCACGTTCCGACTCGAAGGAAAGCACGATGAAGAAGCTGAGCCTCTCACACGAAATCCATTGCTCCGCGGACCACTTCTGGAAGGTGTTCTTCGACAAGGACTTCAACACGACGCTCTATCGAAACGAGCTTGGCTTCCCGAAATTCGAGATCCTCGAGCAGCGCGAAGAGAACGGCATCATCGTCTATCGCAAGACCCGCGGCACCCCGCGCGCGGATGCTCCGGGGGCCGTCAAAAAGCTTCTCGGCGACGGCTTCGGCTACGACGAAGAAGGGCACCTCGAGGTGTCGAAGCAGCTCTGGACCTTCAAGCTCAAAATGAACACGCTGGCCGACAAGCTCCGCACCGAGGGCTGGGTCCGCTGCGAGAGCCTGGGAGCCGATCGCTGCCGGCGCTTGATGGGCATGGAATTCGAGGCGAAGCTCTTCGGCGTCGGTGGCCTCGTCGAAGCCTTCTCGGAAGGCGAGATGAAGAAGGGCTGGGACGCGAGCGCGGCGTACATGAACCGCTGGATAAAAGAGCACCCGCCGCAGGCTACGTGAGCGTAGGGCCCGCGCAGTGTGCGTCGAGTAACTGGCGCAATGCGCGCGTGACGTTGACGAGCCGCCCCTCGACCTCGAACTCGCCATCGGCACGGCGAATGCTGCGGCCGACCTTCATTTCGACGGCATCCATCGTGCCTTCAATCGTCGCCTTGAGTGGCGCGCCCGGGGCGTAAGCGCGAACCGCCGTCATCGCGAAGCGCTCGCCGTCGACCTTCACGAGGCTCGCGGCTGCACCGTCCAGCACGAGCGCGAGCGTCACCCCCGCCTCCCCGCGATCGCAGCGCGCGCTTCACGATCGGCCTCTTTGCGCTTGAGCGTCTCGCGCTTGTCGAAGTGTTTTTTGCCGCGTGCCAATGCAATTTCGATCTTCGCTCGACCGCCGCGGAAATAGATCTTCGTCGCGACGACCGTCATCCCCTCGCGCTCGGTCGCCCGTGCGATGGCGTCGATCTCGTCGCGATTGAGCAGCAGTTTTCGCTTTCGCTTCGCCTCGTGCCCAAACAGCGCCCCGCCCTGCTCGGGGATGTTGGCCGCGTGAAGGAAGGCCTCGTTCTGGCTTATCGTGACGTAGGCCTCGCTGAGGTCGGCCTTGCCCGCGCGCAGCACTTTCACCTCACTGCCGATGAGTTGAATGCCCGCCTCGTACGTGTCGCCGAGCTCGAAGTCGAACGCCGCGCGACGATTCCTCGAGATGACCCCGTCGCCGTAGCGTTCAACCGGCGGAGTGTCGTTCTTCTTGTGCTTGGCCATGCGCTCCTCGTCGACGGTAAGGACGTAGTCGCTTGCCGCGAGGGGGGGAAGCTCCCCTCCGCGGGTGCGAGTCAAAACGGAGATGACCTTTCGGAGCGGCGCCCCGCGACTCCGAAGGCGCCGCGCGAGTCGCCGCGGGATTGCGCTGTCGTGGCAATGGCCGTTGCCTGCGATCACAATGAGCAGCCGCGGCTTCGCCGTACCCCGAGCGAGCCAGGCGTCCGCCCGCGTCGCCATCGTCTCGTCCCAAATCACCTGAGCCGCGTAAACATTGTCGTGGGCCATCCCGAACCCGTGAGGGCCCAGCGCCGCCGCGAACGCTTGACGGTGCTCGGGGTCATTCAAGACGAGGTCCGGCAACGCGGCCGCGACGGATGGCGGCAAGCTCTCGAGACCACCACGCGCGACTCGCCGCGTAAGCTCGCGCGGGGCATTCAACGCCAAAAGCTCGACGCCGCTCTGTCGCGCGACGTCAAAGAGACGCTCGTACGCGGAAGGGTCCCAACCCCATCGGTGCCGCCAATCGCTCGCGACGAGCAACCCTTGGAAAGTCCACTCGCCCCTTGAGAATGCATCGAGGGCAGGCTGCGTGGAGGCCTCGAACATCTCGAAGCCTACGGCGAGCTCGCGCCCCGCCTCACGAGCGGCACGACTCCATTGCTCGACGAGCCGAGCGTGGAGGTGATGATGCGCGGCATCGTCGTGCGATTCTCCGAGGCAAACACTCGCCGCCCCTTTGATTTGATTCAAAAACTCTCCGATCGGTACCGGAGCGCCCTTCGCGTCGACTTGCGCATTGACGCCGACTGCGCCGAGCTCGGACACCCCCACCGATGACTCGCGCGCGAAGGTCGGCGCGCAAGCGCAGGCGGCGACGCTGAGAAATGCAGCCAGCTTCACGGACCGCTCTCTGTCCCGTGGAGCCCCGCGTCCAAGTCGAGCAGCATTCGTTCGCCCGGCTCGTTCATCGCGGCCGACACCGCATCGTCACCAACGACGTCACCCTCGGTCGCAAGCGCCGCGCGCAACACTACGGATGAAAGTTCGGCCTCGTTTCCTGGCCAATCGTGCTCGCCGAGTCGTCGCAGCGCCTCGAGTGACAACCCGAACGCCTTGCCGCGAAGGCGCGACCCTATCCGTGCAAGCTCGTGCAAGGCGAGCGCGCGCAAGTCTTCGCTGCGGTCCTCGAGCGCGGGCGGGGTGAGGATGCGCTCTCCGAAGAGAACTGCGAGATGAGGGTCGAGCTCGCCTCGCGCAGCCATCTCCGAGGCGGCGGCGGGCAACGCGACGATGATGCCAGTATCTCCACGACGTGACGTTCCAATCAGCCGCTGCACATGACGGGGAAGCGCTTGCGCGTCGAGAATCACGAGCGTGCCGCCGCGCCCGAGTTCGAGCGGCGAACGGGCCCCATCGGTCCACCGCTCGAGGATGTGCTCCTCGCGGCGCGAACCATCGACCACGAGCAAGAGCGAGCCCTGGCGCGACGACGCGAGATGCGCGACCGCAGCCCAAGGCAACGCATCGCCACCTGGACGCTGCAGGACGACGAGCGGTTCATCCTGCTCGCCGAGGCGCTCCGCGACCGTGAGGGCCATTTGCGCCGCGGGTCCATACGCGCCGACACGCGCTCGATCCGCGAGAAATGCCGCTGACGCGCGGTGTCGATTGGCACTGCGAGCGAGCTGCTCTCGGAGCTCGCGAACCTCGTGGACCGCGTGTCCTCGATCGCGCTCCACCTCGAGTGCGCGCTCGCGCGAGCGGTCGAGTAGCGCCTCTGCCCCCGTCGCTACACCGAGATGGTCGGCGAGCTTGCGAAACGCGCACACCTCCTCGAACGCCAGCGGTGTGACGCGCCCTGCAGCCGGTAGGAGGAGCATGCCCACGGGGATGTCATCGTCGAGCACGAGCGCCGCCGCGCCGGCACGTCGCTCGTCGAGCCACGACACCCACGCCCGCACTTCGCTCTGCCTCACTTCGAGCGCCCGCAACACCTCGACACACACGATGCGCTCCGGCTCGAGCGCGACACGTTCGACGAGCGGCAGTGGCACAAGGCCGGGCTCGATGTGAAGATAGCCCGCGCGGTCGACGGTCCACCGATCCGCGGTCGCGAAACGATGCAGCGCCGCCGGGCCCTCGTCCGCCCCGAGGCCATCGCGGATCGCCACCAACGCGAGCACCACCGCTTGCCGAGGATCGGGGGCTTTTGCGGCCAGAGTCGCGTGCTCGAGCACGCGGAGCCACCGGCCTCGTTCGGGGGCCATTCGCTCCGCGACGCGCGGCGCGAGGATGCCGGAACCGACGGCGCATGCAGTCGCGACAAACACGATCAAGCCCGCGTGCGTTGGCGCCTTGTAAGCGGCGAGCACGGCAACCGACATCAAGGGCGTTGCGAGCATCGTCGCGGACGCTGCGAGTCGAAGCACGCGTGCGACCAAGGCTGGGTTCTGCGAGATGGAGCAACCCGCTGCTGCTGCCGCCGCGAAGAGAGCGGAGATCGGAACAATTCTTTCGGGAGGCGCCACTTCCATCAGCGACGCAAGCGTTCCTAATGCAAGACAGACCACCGCGAGCCAGAGCGCCGCGGCGGCTCGTTCGGGGACGCCGAGCTCGAAGCGCCGCGCGGCGAAAACGCGCCACGATGCCACAATCGCAATGCCGATCGACCCGAGCGCGGCCGCAACGACGGCGTAGTCAACGGTCAACGCATCGACGCCCGCATCTCCGGCGAGGGCCCGGAACGCCGCGAGGCCGACGGCTCCGCTCCACAAGAAAGCGGTGGCGATCGCGGCATCGCCCCGATGCTCGAGCTTCGTAGCGTGACCACCGAGCGCCGCGATGCGGCTGATGCACAGCGGCGCGCTCGTCGACGCAATAGCAAGCCCGAGGACCCGTGCCGCGACGAAGCCAGGCGACGCCATCGCGAGCTCGGGCACGAGCGCCATGACGACACCTAGCGCGACGAACTGCGCCGCGCGACGCGCCGTAGCATCGATCCAGTCCGCTCCGAATTGGGGAGCCGAGGCCCATCTCCATCCGCCATAGAGCACGACCGGAGCGAGCACGACGCCGAGCCAACCGCGCGCGGTCGCGGGCTCGGCGCGCACGACCGCCGCGCACACGTAGAGCAAGACCGCCTGAGCCGTCCAGAATGCTCGCTCGCGAGGAATCATGACGCCTCCAACGTAACGTTTCGTCGATGGCGTCGCCAATAGGAGAGCCGCATCCGTCTCGTCTCTCGCAAGGCGCGGAGCCCCAAGCTCAGGGCGCAAACTCGAAGAGGACCGCGTCTTCGAGGACACTATCGCCCACGAGGGAAGTGCTTCCAAACATGAACGCGCTGGAGCTCGAGCCGATCGCGAACACGTTGCCGTTTGTAGTTGCAATGTCGTAGATGATGTCGACGTTCTTCCCTCCGACGACCTGAGACCACAGCGGGATTCCAAGGTTCGTCACCTTGGCGATGAAGCCGTCGTACGAGCCGACCGGAGTCAGTTCCTTGCCGAAAAGGCTCAGCGTTGCGCCCACGCCGGAGAAGTAGCCTCCCACGATCAGATTCGACGCCGCGTCGAACGCCACCGACCGCAAGAACCCGTCCCCTGGCCCGGCGATTGGCGCAGCCCAGCGCGTGAGCCCCGTCCCTCCGTCGAGCACCACGACGAACGACTCGTTCCCGTCGGTCCCCTTCATCCACACGTTTTTGTCGACCATCAACTCGTAGGCGAACGAACCGGCCAACGCCACCGTGCCATTGGGCGCCACGGCGACGTTGACACCGGCGTCCACGTAGGCGCCACCGAAGACCCTCGCCCAGCGCACGACCTCACCTTTCGAGTCGAAACGCACGACGAACGCATCCTCGCTATTGCTCATGCTCGTTAACGAAACGCCCATGAAGGTCGCGGTCCCGCGGAGCGTCCCGCCAACGAGGATGTCGCCATCCGGCGCCAGCGCGACCGAACTGAACGACATAAAATTGGAGGTGGACATAAAATCACGGCGCCACGCTCCGGGACCTTCGACGTTTCCATTGTCGTCGAGCAGCGCGACGGTCGCGCGCCGACCTCCGACGGGGCTCGTATCACCACCGTAGCCCACCACCGCGACGCCGCCTCCAGGTCGAGCGGCAACGTCGGTCAAGCTCTCCGCGGCGGTCGTCGCGTCGAACAGGCGCGCCCACATCACCTTCCCATCCGGGTCGAGCTTCAGCACGTACGAGTCAGCGAGTCCCTGAGCAGCGCACGCCACGGGCGGATTCGATGGCAAAACCGTGCCAGGCGCACAGGCCCCAACGCCGTACCCATGTCCCTCGGCGTCGACCGCCACACCGTGCACCGCGTCAAGAGCGGACGCTCCCGCCGCGCCGAATGACACAGACGCCTTTAGGGTGCCATCGGCGGCAAGTTGCAAGAGCAGCGCGTCAAAGCCAGCATCCGAACCGAATCGCACGCCTCCAACGAGCCAGCCCCCCGCCGGCCGCGACGCCAGCGCATAGCCGCGCTGGTGCAGTTTCGGAAAGGTCGACGGCCACGCGCTCGACGGCGTTCCCGTTGCGCAGCGACCGAGGCCATCGCAGCGAGCCTCCTTGCAGCCGCCGGTCGCATCGAGCGCCCCGCTCTCTTCGGGTGAACACGTTCCAATGCGCGTCGGCAGCGCGCACGTTGCGCACACCCCGCACGCCGCGGCACAGCAGACCGCATCCTCGCAAACTCCGCTCGGGCACTCGCTGCTCAACGCGCACGACTGCCCTCCCGTCACCACGCACAGCCCGCTTGCGTCACATCGGGCGCCCGCTCCACACGCGGCCCCTTCGGGCACCGCACGAACGACACATTCGCCGGCTTCGCAAAGCGGATCGAAACATGGCTTCGCGAGGGACGCGCAATCAGTCGAAGCCGCGCACGCGACGGACCCTCCAGCGCCGTCGCCCCCTCCTGCATCGCCAGGCTGCGTCACGTCAAATTCATCGACCGCGAGCACTTGGGCGCAACCAACAACAGCCGCGGCGAGTGCGCCTGAGAGCGTGAGCGTCCGCTTCACAGCGCCTTCAGCAGCCATTCGGCGCGACCACCAGCGCGGTTATGTTGTCGTAACCGCCCCCGTCGTTCGCGAGCGCGACGAGCAACTCCGACGCCTCTTCGAGATCATCCGCGAGCCGCACCGCTTCGAGCATCTCTCGCGAAGAGACGAGCCCGCTCAGGCCATCCGAGCACAGCAAAAACACGTCCTTAGCGAGAACTGGAACGATGCGAAGATCGACCTGAACGCTTGGCTCGAGGCCCAGCGCGCGCGTGATGATATTCGACGGCAGCCTCGCAAGCTCCTCTTCGGAGAGCGAAGGATCCATCGCCCGCGCCTCGTTGATGAGCGAGTGGTCCTCGGTCAGAAGCTCGATCACACCGCTGCGAATTCGATAACAGCGGCTGTCTCCAACGTGACTGATGAACGCAAGGTCACCACCGTCGGCGAAGTGGATCGCGACGACCGTCGAACCCATGCCCCGGTTGGAAGGAGAGTCGAGCGACGCCTGATGAACATCGCGATTGGCTTGCCGCACCGCCGCGAGAAGGCGCACCGCGCCCGTGGGGAGCGCAGAGTCGTCGGGCTGCAGGAGATCCGCGGCGACAGGCGTGGAACTTTCTCCGTCGAAGAAGCCCGCGATCGACTGTGCGACGATGGCGCTCGCAACATCACCCGACTCGTGGCCACCCATTCCGTCTGCGACCACGAAAACCGCGGCCTCCGCTCGCACGAGGAAGGTGTCCTCATTGTGCTCGCGGCAACGGCCAACATCAGTCGACGCAGCAGCCCGAAGCTTGCTGCGGGAAACACGCACGGAGCCTACCTGCGCCACCACACGCAAACGCTAGGACGACCCGGCGTCCACGGCAATCACCGAGCGCCCTCGCATGCCGGGCACACGCTCGAGACTCGCGACTGAGACCGCACGACACGAGCGCGCGCGTCGGAGCACTGGTCATCCGACACACCGACCAAGTCGCACATCCGGTCCGCCGCTCGACGCATCGACGTCAGCGCCTTGCACGCGATCGCGCAACGACCATCCGCCTGCACGGCACGGACGGGTGCGGGAGCCGACTCGGCAAACTTTGTCTCTGGGGCTCCCCCGCGCCCCGCGGCGTTGCTCCGGTCAGCCGCGGATTTCTTGGGACGCGACGACTCCTCGTCAGAATCGGGTGCTGACGCTGGCGCCGGCGCTTTCGCTTCGCCGCGCGTTGAGTGTTGCTCCGATTGCGCCAAGAGCTGCCCGACTTGGCGCTCACCCTCGGCGAGCATCGCGCGAGCGGCCTCGATATCGACGTCCGAACCTATCGCGTCGTCCGGCGGCGACTGCGGAGCCACTACGCCCAACCGCATGGGCCCAGGCATCGACTCCGCCGTGGAGACCTTCGCGTCTACCGCGCCCTGGGGGGCGGAAGGCGGCTCGGAGCTGCGCGAGGCGGCACAGCCCGAACCGGCGAGGACGAGGAGCAACCCGAGACATGCGCGCGAACTCATGAGTCGATTGGACTACCCGAAGGCCCCGTTCGGCTCAATGCCGAGCAACAAAGCACGATTTGGTCATTCTCGCGGGGCGAACCGTGCTCACCCCACGCACGCGCGTGAAGCTGCGCTAGAGTTGTCGCATGCTGCGTGTGACGTCAGTTGGACTCGTTGCGTGTGCACTGCTTGCAACGTCGTGCTCGAGGGGACAGCCTCGCCCACAGGCGCCACCTGGCCCCGGAAACTATGGCGCCGCCTCGTACCCTTATGGCGCCCCACCGGGCGCCTACCCGAATGCCTATCCTCCGCCGGGGGCCTACCCGAATGGCGCCGTGCCTGCACCCGGTCCCTACCCGAATGGCGCCGTGCCTGCTCCCGGTCCGACAGCCGCTGCGCCCCAACCGCAACCGACCGCGGCGTTCCCCGGCTTTCCGCCGTTTCAGCTTCCGACATTCCCCGGGTTGACGTTTCCGACCGCCCCGGGTTTGCCGCCCACCCCGCAACCGGGCGCCGGCGGGGCGCTGCCCGTCTTCGGAGATCCCATCAATGCCCTCGACGTGACCTACTTGCGACAGCGCGCGACAAGCGTGCTCGCGGAGGTACGCGGCGCATTGCCCCAGAACCAACAGAGCATGGTCTCCAGCGTCCCGCTCGTCGTCGACGATACGCCTGGCGAGGTCAACGCGTTCGCCGCATGCACGAAGAACGGGCCCTTGATGGCGATCACGGATGGGCTCCTCGAAATCTCTGCGCAAATGGCCCGCGCGAAAGCGACCGATGAGCTCTTCGGAACAACCAAGCTGAATCAGTACGTCGCGCTCGTGTCGCAGCATCAGCAAGCAAAACAGCCAATCGTGCGCCCGGCGGCTGGATTCTTCGAGCCAACCCAAGACGGCGACGGGCGAAAAGTCGCGCGTCAACACGACCTCCTCGACGAACAGCTCGCGTTCATTCTCGGCCACGAGCTCGCGCATCACTACTTGCAGCACACCGGTTGCGTCGGTCCTCAGTCAAACTCGGTTACGCCGTCGGACATCGGGCGCGTCTTATCGAACGCCGCACCCGTGTTCAACCAACCAAACGAGCTCGCATCCGACTCGCAGGGAGTAACGAGCCTCTTGCAGGCGGGGCGCGCACGGACCGGGCATCACTGGAACGAAGAAGGCGCGATGCTCACGCTCAATTTCTTTGTCGCGTTGATGCAAATGGACCCCGCCGACCGATTGCTGTTCGCATTTCAGGGGTCGCATCCGCCACCGGAGCTCCGCATTCCGGTGGTGCAGCAGACCGCGAATCAATGGCGCGCAACGGGCGGCGCCCCCTCCGCGTGGCCGCTCCCATTCCCCTTTCCCTTCCCGGGTGGCTGAGCGCGCGGACTGGGGCGGCGGCGTTCTCTTCGGCGCGCTCAGTTCGGCATGTCGTAGTCGCAGCTGTTGTCGATGCACTTCGCTTCGGGATCGCAGCAATCCACGGTCGCTTCGCAATACTGGCCGACTTCGACGCACGTGCTCGGACCGCCGCATTTGCCATCGAGGCACGGCGAACCGTCGCAGCAATCGCTATCCGCCTTGCAGGTGTCGCCCTTCTGAATGCACGGGTCGAGTGCCCAGTACGCGCGCATGTTGAGGTCATTCGAATCTTGGCCACGTACCCAGAACGACGGGTGACTCGGATCTTTGCCGGCCTCAGGATGAAGATCGATCGCGGTCATCCAAAGCTGCTTAACCGAGTTTTTGTCGTTCGTGAGCTTGGTGCCGTACGTACGACGGCTCGTGAACACGACCCACATGTAGCCGCCGGACGCTTGCGGCGCGAAGGTGGGTTCGTAGTTGTAGCTGCGATCGCGATCACCCGCCGCGAAGGGGTAGGCATCGCCATTGGCGTTGGCGAGACGGATCTCGACCCCCGGCGTGTCCACGTTCGCGAGGTAAAGATCCCCCGGGCCAAAGCGCGTATCGAGCGAGCCCGTCGTTCCGCGATGGTACACGGCCCAGGTCTTCCCCTCGTCCATCTCGCCGCCCTTGATCGTCGGAGAAACGCTCGGGAAACAGATCTGACGGAGCGCATCGTCGCCGCCGGCAGCTACGAGAGCGTGCGGGCTTGACGCTTTTCCGAGAGCGAGATCGAAGTCGTACGTCGCAAGATCGTGGGTGTTGTTTTGCTCGACGTAGACGAGTTTGTGTCCCTTCGGAGAGAACGCCGGCATCCAAAGTTTCGCGCCCTCGAGACCGCTCATCGGAATTTTTTGGCCGGTGTCGCTGTCGAACATGCCATCGGAGCCTCCAGGCGGACCTGGCAAGGGTGCGTTGTTCTCGACCACGAACTTTCCGTCGGGCGAAATCGCCGGCATCGCCCAATTGCGATTCGACTTACCGACGCTGCTCGTGCTGAACACCGGCTGGTTGTTCAGGAGATCGAACTTGGAGACCGCGACGTCGCCGCCGATGATCAGCGTGCGGCCATTCGCCGACACGGCATGGCACGTGCTGCAGCCGTTGACGTTCGCCGTCTTGAGGAAATCTTCCGGCGCCTCTTGTCCTGGCTTCAAGCGAACGACGCGGCCGAGGTTGTTCACCCAGTAGTACACGCTGCCGCGCATGCTGCCCTTGGCCATCGTCCACTCATGGTCAACGAGCTTCTTCGCTGTCGCCTCATCCTTCTTGAGACGCGACACCGTCAACTTCACCGTGTTGCCGTTCCCGCTCTCGCTTACGGCGACCCAATCCGGCTGCTCGAGCAGGTAGGCGGAGTTATCCGCTTGGGTGAACAACTTGATATCGAGAATGCCGCTCGTGAAGTGAACGAGGTAACTGTCGCCTGCGCCGCCGCCCTTCCACATGAGCTCCGGTGCGAGGAGCCCGCGAGGCCAAACGGTGTTGTTGTAGGGATACGCCCAGGTGATCGACGCATCATCGCCGACCGGATTCTCGAGCTTGTTTTTCGTGTCGTCGGGCAAGCCACCGTCGCTCACCTTCTTGTAGATGACGTTCACGAGGGCCTGAGCGACTTGGCCGTTCGCTTTGGCGAAGAGCTTCACTTGCGCGCCCTTGGTGTTCAGGGCCGAGAATAGACCTTCAGCGTTGACGCTCGCGACGTCGGTGCGATCGACGTACCAAGTGCCGGGGAAAACCTGGACGTCGCCGAAGTTCGCGGTGAAGGCGACCGGGCTCGACACGCCGTTCACAACTTCAATCGTGGCGATCTTGGGCTCGAGCGTGAGCACCGCGTCGGCGCTGGTTCCCGTGGAGAACAGGTCCCCGCCGGTCCCCGAACTCGGCCCCTGCGCGGCGCCTCCGCCTGGCCCCGACAGTGTGAGCCCGTTCTTGATGTCGCCCGTGCACGCTCCAACGAGCATCAACGCGGCGACGAACGCTCCGAGGAAACCGACCCAAATCGTTTGTTTGCGCATCGCCATATCTCTCCGCGCGAAAAAGCTCGAACACGTGACACGAGCACGCACACTGATTGCGTACCTGCCTTATGGGTTGAAGATACCTGCGTTTGACGCGAACCGCTACACGGACGAGGAGGTGTCAGATCGGGCGATAGTTCGGCGCCTCTTCGGTGATGATGACGTCGTGCACGTGGCTCTCCCGGAGACCTTGCGACGTGATGCGAATGAACTGCGCCCGCTGCCGCAATTCTTCGACCGTCCTCGCCCCAACGTAGCCCATGCCCGACCGAAGTCCGCCGACGAGCTGGTACAGGATCGACGTGAGGGAACCGCGGTAGGGCACCCGTCCTTCAATACCTTCGGGGACGAGTTTTTCGTCGGCGGCTCCGCCCTGCCCGTAGCGGTCCTTGCTGCCGCGACGCATCGCGCCGAGCGAGCCCATGCCGCGGTAAACCTTGTAGCTGCGCCCCTGGTAAAGGACCATCGCGCCGGGGGACTCGTCGGTGCCCGCGAACAGCGACCCAATCATCACCGAGCTTGCGCCGGCAGCCATCGCCTTGCACACGTCGCCCGAGTACTTCACGCCGCCGTCGGAAATCACGGGAATCCCCTGTTTTTCCGCCACCGCCACCGTCTCGTCGATGGCCGATATTTGAGGCACGCCTACGCCAGCCACGACGCGAGTCGTGCAGATGCTGCCCGGCCCGATACCAACCTTCAAAGCCTCGGCGCCCGCGTCGATCAACGCGCGAGCGGCGTCGCCAGTCGCAATGTTTCCGCCGATAACAGCCACACCTGGGAAGCGGCGCTTCGTGTCGGCCACAGCGTCGATCACTCCGCGGGAATGCCCGTGGGCGGTGTCGATGACGAGCACGTCAACCCCCGCGGCAACGAGAGCTTCGCTGCGGGCAATTCGGTCCGGCGCGGGACCAATCGCAGCTCCGACGCGCAGTCGGCCTTGCAGATCTTTGACCGCGGAGGGGGTGGCGTCCGCCTGGAGCAAGTCTTTGATGGTGATGAGGCCGATGAGCTTCCCGTCCTCGACGACGAGCAATTTCTCGATGCGATGCTCGTGCAGCAGCTCCTTCGCGCGTTCCGTAGTGACGCCCGGAGCCACGGTCACGAGCTCCTTCGTCATCAGCGCGCTCACCGTTTGCGACAAGTCCTTCACGAACCGAATGTCACGGGCGGTGAGGATGCCCACGGGACGGTGCGCTTCGTCGACGACCGGAACGCCGCTTATCGTGTGCCGGTTCATCTCGGCCGTGGCGTCGCGCAAGAGGGTGTCGGGGCGCACCGTCACGGGTCGCAAGATCATGCCGCTCTCGGCCCGCTTCACCCGCTCGACTTCGGCGGCTTGATCCTCGATCGCCAGGTTTTTGTGGATGATTCCGAGACCACCGGCCCGCGCCATCGCGATCGCCGTCGCCGACTCGGTGACCGAGTCCATCGCCGCGCTGAGCAGCGGGATGCGGAGGTAGATATCGCGCGTCAAGCGGGTGCCGACATCGACTTCGGCCGGCAGCACCTCGCTGTACGCGGGTAAGAGCATCACGTCATCGAAGGTCAGGAATTCGCGAAGGGGCTCTCCAGGCGACGCACGCAACATGGGTCCAGGTAGCACAGGTTTGCACGCGCTGTCATGAGCCAGGCTCAGCCCCTCGGGCCGCCACCGCCGTTCGCGTCGCTCAGACGACGCCCGGATGAGACCCCGTTCCGCCCCACGCGCCGGAATGGCTCTTCGACATCGCCGTATCGGATGCGTCGGTGCCCACGAGTGGCAGCCGCAGCGAAAAGCGAGCACCGCCGCTCGGTCGGTCGGCGAGTTCAACGGTGCCGCCATGGTCGATCACGATCTTCTGAACGATGCTAAGGCCGAGGCCCGTCCCGCTCTTGCGAGTCGTCACGTAGGGGTCGAACACGGCGGCCTTCAAGACGTCGGCTATCCCGGGTCCATCGTCTTCGACGACGACCTCGCAGAACTCACCGCTTCGGCCGGCACGCACCCAGACATGCCCCTCCCCTTCGGGGCTCGCCTCGGCGGTCGCCTGCGTCGCGTTGGCCATCAAGTTCACGAGCACGCGGTGCATCATCGTCCCATCGAACGCGACCAGCAGCGGTTCGCTCACGACCTCCAGGTGCAGCTTCACGGGGCGACCCACAGCGTCCGGGAGTTCGTCACGCTCGAGTCGCGGCCAGTGTTCGCGCAGCATCTCGCCGAGGTCACCGGGTCGGAGGTGGGCGCGCGGCAATCGAGCAAACGCTGCAAATTCACTGACAAGCGTGCGTAAGCTCGCGACCTCTTCGACCACGATGTCGCGCGTCGTCCTGAGCAACGAGCGGTAGTCTTCATCATCCCCTTTGTAGCGCTGGCAGCACTCCTCGACCGCGAGCTGGATAGGCGTCAGCGGGTTCTTGATCTCATGAGCGAGCCGCCGAGCCACGGTCTGCCACTGCCCAATACGCTTCAAGAACTCGATGCGCGCGCGGCTCTTTTCGAGCTGCTCGAGCATCCGATTGAATGACTGCGCAAGCTCGAGAAGCTCGCCGTCACCGTCTTCCGCAACGCGCACCGACAAGTCACCATCGGACACGGGACGAGTGGCCGCGAGCAGGGCGTCGATGCGCCGAGTGATCGGACGAACGACGCGAGCCCCGACGCCGACCGCCAGCACGAGCGTTGCCCCAAGCAACGCCGCAAACGCCACCGCGAACCCTCGGTCGCGCGTCGCGTCCTCATACGCATGTTCGAGTCCTTCGTAGGCGACGGCGAATTCGCGGGCGGCAGTTGCGTCATCGAATCGGCGACGATCCGCGGCGAAGGTAAGCTCGAGCGAGGGCGCGCCCGCCGCAGCCGAGAGCTGCCGCTTTGCGCGAAACGGCAGCTCGGAGCGTTCATCGACGGGAGCGGGGCGCGACGAGGTTGCGAGGGGGGCGCCATTGGCGTCGAGCAACGCCAGCGTCACGAGCGATGGATGGGCTTCGCGGACTCGTTCGACCACGTGTTGGAGGTCGTCCTTGCGGTCAGACGCGGCTAACCTCGAGAGTTCCGGGCTCGCCGCGATCGCGGTCGCCTCGCTTTCCATGGCGCGCCGCATCGATCCCGCAAGGTCGCGGTAAAGCGCGAGCGAGCGCTCGAGCTGAGCACGAAAAGCCGGCTGAAAAGCAGCGTCCGAGACGCGCCGGACGGCCACATTTGCAAGCACGATCGCCACGACGAGCGGTACGAGGGCCGTGACGAGCAACGCGGCAATCACACGCCGCGCGGTTGTCCGAGGAGTTCGCACGAAGCGACGCTACCAGCAATCGAGGTGCCAGCGGCGCGTCAGCCGAAGACGCCAACTCGCAATGAGACGTGCGCCGAAGCGCCACGCCAATCCGCTGAGCCTTCACTCAACCGTGACGGTCTTGGCGAGATTTCGGGGCTGGTCGACATCGTGGCCTTTACGCGAAGCCACGTAATACGCGAGCAGCTGCAAGGGCACGACCGTGAGCAGCGGCAAGACGTGCTCGGGCGCGTCCGGTAGCCAAATGATGTGCTCCGCGAGGTCATGGATCGCCTCGTCGCCGCGAGTCGCGAGCGCGAAGACCCGCCCTTCTCGAGCGCGAACCTCGTGAACATTTCCCAGCGTTTTATTGTAACTCGCGTCCTTTGGTGCGACCACGACGACCGGTAGAGACGAGTCGATCAGGGCGATCGGGCCATGCTTCATCTCGCCGGCGGCGTAACCTTCGGCGTGTGCATAGCTGACCTCTTTCAGCTTCAACGCCCCCTCGAGCGCGATCGGATAATTGTAGCCGCGTCCCAAGAACAGCACGTCCCTCGCATCGACGAGTGAAGTCGCGATCGTTCGAACGTAGTCCGCATCGCCGAGGAGCTCGTTCATCAAGGCCGGGACCGCGCAGAGCCCTTGAAGAAGCGAGCGTCCCGCCTCGGCATCGAGTGCGCCGCGCTTTCGCCCGAGGTACACCGAGACGAGCAGCAACGCCGCGAGCTGCGCTGTGAAGCACTTGGTAGAAGCGACACCGATTTCGGGTCCGGCGCGCGTGTAGAGTTCGCCGTGCGCAAGCCTCGGGATCGCGCTATCGAGCACGTTCGCTACCGCGAGAATCCTTGCACCCGCGGCTTTTGCAGCCTTGACCGCGGCGAGCGTATCGAACGTCTCGCCGGATTGGCTGACCGCGATAACGAGGTCATCTTCGAAAAAGACGGCGGGGCGATTGGCAATTTCACTGCCGAGCTCGACCATCGTCGGGACGCGAGCGATCGCCTCGATCCAGTAGCGACCGAGCAGCGCCGCATGGTAGCTCGTCCCACAAGCGATAATGTAGACGCGCCGAATGGAGCGCGCGGAGGCCGCGTCGAGACCGATCTCGGCACCGTGTACGTCCCCGTTCTCGAGATCGATGCGCCCGCGCAGCGTCGCGGCGATCGCGTCGGGCTGCTCGTGAATCTCCTTCAGCATGAAGTGCTTGAAGCCGCCGCGCTCGGCCATCGTCGGGCTCCAGTCGATGCGCTTGCGCGGGCGCTCGACGTCGAGTCCCGCGAGCGTTCGAATCCGCGCCGAGGGACCTGCGTCCGCGCCGGGTGCCCGAAGCTCGACGATGTCGCCATCCTCGAGGAAGACCATGTCCCGCGTGTGCGTGAGCAACGCTGAGATATCGCTGCCACAGAGCATCTCGTTCTCGCCGAAGCCGAGCACCAGTGGCGAGCCGTGCCGTGCGGCGACAATCGTGCTGGGCTCGTCGGCACTGAGCACCGCGATGGCGTACGCGCCGGTCACGAGCTGCAACGACGCGCGCACCGCTTCGAACAAGCTCGGCGCACCACCGCGCAGCGCTCGGTCAACCAAGTGGGCGATGATCTCTGTGTCGGTCTCGGAGCTGAACCGAACCCCTTCGGCCATCAGTTCGTGGCGCAGAGCCACGTGGTTTTCGATGATGCCGTTGTGCACGACGGCGACTTTGCCCGCCACGTGTGGATGCGCGTTTTCCTCACTGGGGCGTCCGTGCGTCGCCCAGCGCGTGTGACCGATGCCGAGGCTTCCTTCGAGTGGTCGTTTCGCGACCGCATCATTCAGCGCGCGAAGTTTTCCGAGAGCGCGAACGACCTCGATCGCGCGGCCGTTGTGAACCGCAACACCGGCGGAGTCATACCCTCGGTACTCGAGCCTGCGCAGCCCGTCGATGATGATAGGCGCTGCCGATTGACGCCCCGCGTAGCCAACGATCCCGCACATGAAAAGCCTCTAGCTGCAGACTTCGAGCCAAACGTCGAAGCGCCGCATCCTAGACGGATGATCCTCGAATGACAGCTATTTCTCGTCTTTGGCGGGCGCGCCCGTGCTCGCGGGTGCGAGCGGATTGGCCGCAGGTGCGGCATCTCCGCCCGCGAGACGCTGCAGCGCCACGACCCTGCGAAACACGAAGAGAACGTCCTCGGGCGGTAATGCCGCTCGAAGGTGGACGTCCGAGCCATCAACTTCCACGGTCACGCGCTCCAGCAGCGACGCATAGCCCACGAGCTTGGCGAGCGGGGTAGCGGCCTGGGTTTTCAGCTCCTGGCGGAGCTGGTCACCGATCGCAGCGGCCGAGCCGCCGGCGTCGCACGACGCGACCACATGCCAATCGAGGCGTTCGCCGAGGGAGACAGCAACGGCCCCACCGGCAAGCCCAACGAAGGGCGAACCGATGACCCCCTGCCGCTCGAGTTCAACGGCGAGCGTCGTGCGCTGCTCTTTCGATAACACCGCGGTCACGACGAGTACCCCGTCGCCAACTCGGCGGCGGAGCGCCGCGTGAGCGGGATCATCGGCAAGGCTTGGCTGTGCCGACGTCAGCATTCGCAGTGCACGCGCGAGATACGCTGGCTCGGCGAGAAAGAGGGGCCCACCGCGCCGCACAGCCACACGCGCGCCCTCGGGGAGCGCCGCGTCCCGAACGACCGAAAACCCGGCGACGAGCTCGCGGCTCGGCGTGCCACCGCGTCGCGCGATCAGCCGCTCAGCGCACGTCGACAAGAGTCCCGCATCGATGCTGCCCAAGGCCACCAAACCAAAGCCAGCCTCGTTCGATGTCGGCACGGCCACGCCAAGGCGCTCAACTTGTTCGAGAGGATCGGCTCCGCAAATTGCGGTGATGTCGCCCAACCCCTCGAGGACCCGCGGTTCACGCAACCACGCTGCGGTCAGCGGATGGGCGCGAAGCGCGCGAAGGTCGAGTTCGGCCGCGACGACAGCGCCCGCCGGCAGGCTCTCGAGGACGCCACGGGCGACCGCCGGAGCGGCCACGTTCGCGTGGGCTCGCTCCCATCGCCGCAGAGCAATGAACGCCACCATCGCGACGATAAGCGCCGCCATCACCACGACCCCGCGCCACCCGAGTACGCCTCGCCGCTGTGCGATCATGCCGGGCTAATAACACGAATCGCGCGCCCGGGTGCGGGACGGTCGGCCACGCTCCCTAGGAGGCGCGCCCCCTCAGTCCGAACCGCGATCGAACCAAGCCCCGATTGTACTTCCGGCCCTCGGCGCCCACGAAAACGCGAGGATCGCAACAAATACGAGGACGACGAGCGTCACCTCAGCACGGGTGACGTTTCCGAAGACTTGGTGAAGCCAATCGCTCACGGCGGTTACAGCGTACTACAACCCGGGAAGGACGTGGCGAGTCAGCACCACGGCGATCCGCCGCACACAGCGCGGACCGCGCCACGACGAACGAGCCTTCGAGGCGACTCCGCGGTACGTTCGCCTCCGTGACGCCCGAAGACGAACCGCTGCGCGAACGGTCGAGCGCTCCCCGCTTCAACCGCGCGTCGACACCGGGCGCGTCGACACCGGGCGCGGTCGACGGCGACCCCTTTTTCTCCGAGTTCCTTTCGCTCTCGGAGTTGCCGGAGTTCGACGCGCTCCTGCCGGCGGGCACCTCGCCGGCCGACGTTCCGCAGCGCTTGAGCCCCGAAATCGAGACGCTGCTGTCCGAAGCTGCTGCGCACGTTCGGAACCTACCAACAGCTCCAGCCGCACTTCCTGAAGACGATGCGCTGCTGAGTCAGGCGCAGATCGATGACCTCGAGGCGCTCCTCGCCCGCAACGCGGAAGAGCGAACCGAGCCCCCCGAAACAGCGACCGCGGGGAGCACCGTGTTCCTCGCCGACGCGCTGCCTACGATCCCACCTCGGACGGTCCGCGCAACCTTCACCCCACCAACATCGCACGGCGGGCCCGCTTCCGCGCCCGTCACCGCGAGCCCCAGCCTCGAACACGAGGAGGAACCCCCGCTGACGACTGCGCACGTCGACTGGCGACTCGCGACGTCCTCGCGGTGGGGGGCACCACCGAGCGTACTCGACGCGGAGCCACACCGGGTCGCGTCGTTGCCGCCCCCCGCCGAACTCGAGTTCACCTTGTCCGCGGGAAGCCCCGTCGAAGCGATCGCGCAGGCCATTCGCAGTCGCGCGTCCGGCGCGCTCGAACTCGAGTCGCCGGATGGCACACGGCTGCGCCATATCGTCCTGCGTGATGGTGACATCGTCACGGTCGCTTCGACAGTCGAAGACGAGACGCTCCTCCACATGCTCGTCGAGCGTGGCGACCTCTCCGCGGATCTGGTGGGCGACCGCGCCACTCGCCTGCCGCGCGGGGGACGCCACGCAGCCGCCGCGCTCATTGCCCAGGGATTCCTCGGCCAGGACGATCTTTGGACGGTGTTACGGGCGCACGCCGAGTGGACCCTCGTGAGGGCACTCCGCGAGGGTTCTCTCAAAGCCAAGCTGACGACCTCGACACCGGAGCGCCTTCGAGCGGAGCCGAGCGTGTTCGGGGGCGCCACCGGAGCGGAGGTGTTCGTCGACGTGGTGCGGCGAACGATCGCAACAGATCGAGCGCTGGCGAGCCTCGGCGGAACAACGGCCACACTCGAAGAAGGCCCGGCGGCATCGCTTCTTCACGAAGCCGCACGCGACGCAACAGAAGTGGACGCCGTGACGCGCGCGATTGGTGGCAACGTCTCGGAGGTCCTCGAGCAGATCGAGGACGGAGCGACATTGGTCTTCGCGCTCGTCGCGCTGGACATCCTCCGCGTCAAGACG
The DNA here is from genome assembly GCA_947475525.1 of Polyangiaceae bacterium. Classification (GTDB taxonomy): domain Bacteria; phylum Myxococcota_A; class Polyangia; order Polyangiales; family Polyangiaceae; genus SYFR01. The sequence continues at coordinate 224,886 of CANJMI010000008.1, forward strand.
ACGTCACGAGAATCGGTGCTCACATCCAAACCCGCGGAAGCCGCACTCGACGCGACGGCCGTGAGGGAACGCATTCGAGCCAGACTCGCATTGGTCCACGATGCAGACTATTTCGCACTGCTCGGAGTGTGCCCCGACGCAACCAGTTACGACATTCGGCGCGCGTACGCGGAGCTGCGCCGCGACTTCGAACCGTCTCGCCTTCTGACCGGGGAGACCGCCGATCTCAACGCCGACGCCCACATGATCCTCGACGTACTCACCGAGGCGTACGAAATCCTCCGTGACGACGCTCGCCGCGCCCGATACCGGCGCGCGATCGGTTCGACAGCAAAGTAGGCCACGTCACCTCCCACGCGAACCGTGCGTCAGGTCAGCGCCGGTCACCCGGAGAACGTGACCGAACCGCGGAAGAATCGATTGCGACAGCGCCGTTGGCATCGACGCGCAGCATCGCCGTAGAACCTGGCGGAAAATCTCCGCGGAGGATCAGGTCGGCGAGAGGAGCTTCCACACAGCGAGCGATGGCTCGACGCATTGGGCGAGCACCGAGGGCCGGCTCGAATCCGCCGGTCGCCATCAACACGTCGACGACGCCCTCTTCGTAATTGAGAGTCACGCCCCGCATGGCGAGCGACCCGGCGAGTTGAGAAAGCAATCGGCGTGCAATTGCACGAACGTCATCGCGACCGAGCGGTGCGAAGAATAGAATCTCGTCCAGGCGGTTGTAGAGTTCGGGAGGGAGCGCAGCACGGGCAGCGCGTAACGCAACTTCACCCAGCCGGTCGCCGTCGGTCGTCACTACGGACGCCGCAAAGCCAACCTTCCGTTCGGACTGCGCCCGGAGCATCTCTTCGGCGCCGAGATTGGACGTCAGGACGATCACCGTGTTCGTGAAGTCGGCCGTGCGACCCCGACCGTCGGTGAGACGTCCTTCGTCGAAAACCTGCAGGAAAGACTCGAGCACGTCGCGATGGGCTTTCTCGATCTCGTCGAGCAACAGCACCTGATACGGCCGCTTCCTGACCGCTTCCGTAAGATTACCGCCCGCTTCGTGTCCAACATACCCAGGGGGTGCGCCTACCAGGCGGGCGACCGCGTGCGCCTCGGAGTACTCCGACATGTCGAGGCGCGTCATCGCGTCGGGAGAATGGAACAGCAACTCGGCAATTGCCTTGGCGGTCTCCGTCTTGCCGACGCCGGTCGGCCCGAGGAGGAGAAAGCTGCCGATCGGCCTTCGACCGCGGAGGCCCGCCGCGTTACGCCGAAGCACCGCTGCGATGCGAGAACACGCTGCAGGGTGCCCCACCACGCGCTCTGCCATAAGCGCCTCGAGCTTCAGCATCCGTTCGCCGTCGCTCTCGAGCAGGCGCTCCACGGGAACGGCAGCCATCTCGGAAACCACTTCGGCCACGGCGCGGCTGTCGACGTCCGCGTCGCGGCGGCGCACCGCCTTCGCACCGTGCTCGTGTGTTCGACTGCGCCGGCTCACTCGTGCGCCCGCCAGGTCGAGAATCGCAATCGCTTTATCGGGCAATGCTCTTCCCGGGAGGTAGCGCACCGACCACCCGATCGCCTGAGCTATCGCCTCCTCCGAATAGCGCGCGTGGTGATGGACCGAAAGCCGCTCGCAGACCGACGCGAGAAGCGCCTTCGCCTCCGCCTCCGACGGCGCGTCGATCTCGACGACGGAGAACCGCCGCGCGAGCGCAGGGTCGTTATCAATCGCCTTGCGCTGCTGTTCAGGCGAAGTCGCACCGAGCAGCGGAAACTGCCCTGCCGCCAGCGCCGCCTTCAACTCTCCGAGCGCTTCCTCCGCCGCGCCGCCGAAGAGCTCGTGAACCTCGTCGATGAACAAAACGACGCGACCCTCGGCGCGAACGAGCTCCGCCCGGAGATCCGCAATTCGTTCCGCAAGCGAGCCACGCGATCCGGTCCCGGACAACAACTCGCCGACCTGAACCTCGATGAGCAGCCGACACGGACTTCGGTCGGCAGTCAGCCGCTTCGCCACCGCTCGCGCGACGCTGGTCTTACCAACGCCTGGCGCGCCGACCAAAAGGGGATTGTTCGCGTGACGCTTCGCGAGGACATCGAGCACTCGCTCCACTTCGAGGGTACGCCCAATCACGGGCTCGAGCTCGCCACGCGCCGCTGCCGCCGAAAGGTTGCGGCCGATGCGAGAAAGCAGCGGGAAAGCCGTCGCGTCCAAGTCGAGACCATCATCGAAGCCGACGAACGGCCGAGCCATCGCGGGAGCCATCGCCGTTGCAGGCCTCGCGACGGGCGTCACCGGAACGGGCGTTGGGGTGAGCGCGCCCTCCTGCCTAGGCGTCGCATCACTGTCGAGATCATTCGGTCGAACCTCAACCTTGGGAGTCACCGGCGTCCGCGACGATGACTGCGCGAGCCCCGTCGACGGGATCCACGCCACCTCCACGGCCTTTCCGTTTCTCCGACTCATCGGTCGGACGGTGGCAGACGGTGCCGGGTCGTCGACGCGTGGGGTCGTGCGCGGCGGAGTCACGACACCATACGCAACTCTCGTAGCAGCTGCCCGCAAGCGAGCCACATCGACTCCGCATTGCTCGAGCACGCGTTGCGCGGCGAAGCGCCTATTGCTAACCAACGCCAGCAAAACGTGGATTGCGGTGGCCACCATCGGCGCGCCGCCGGGCGCCACGGCAACACGACGCCGCGCAAGCTCGCGCGCCGCAGCCAACGCATCCCCCAGCGGGTCCGCGACAGACTCCTCGGACGCTCGCACCGCGGAGAGCAGACGAGCCTCGTCGAGTTTCCGCGCGATGAGCAACTCTCGACCAGGCCCGGCGAGCGAGCAAACCGCCGCCAGAAGGTGCACCGAAGACGGGCGCTCCTTGCGATCACGCGCGAGCAAGCGCGCCCGCTTGCGGAGCACCATGATCTCAGGCTCCCCACGCGGCACGGCCGATTCCGATTCCGATTCATCTGCAACGCGAAGCCCGCGGCGGTCACTCATCCTCCGCGAGTGCTCCCATGACCGCCGCCCGTGGGCCAACTGCCGCGCGACACGCGACCCTGAAGAACCCGTCGCTCCACCCCAGCGATGGACCACCCGTCATGGACCGCCGAATCACCAACTGGTCACCTCGCAGTCCATGCGATTCGCCCGAATCCATCCGTAAAAAAGCGACGTTGGAATATTACAGGCTAGCGCGAAACCGCGGCACAGACCCTGCATCCGCTCGACGCGTAGCCAGATCGCCGAGGCAGCGCAACGAGGCGCAGCCCCACACCACGGCGACAGACATGGAAGAACCAGCGCCCATGGAGACAGAGTAGGCAATCCGGCTGAAGCATCCTCCACGGACCTACGTAAATAACCGGCCACGCACGAGTTTCTTCCCAAACGACGCGGACTCAGGCAAGAATTACAAGTAGCACCGTCGTCATCGTACCCCAAGTGGCCCCCGTAGCGGGTCGGGGTCACGACTCGAAGACCGTCACAAAGCTTCAATCGCGGTCGTCATCGCGAGACCGACCGTCGCTCAAACCAAACCAAAGTTGGGACAGCCAATGGACAAAGGCACCGTGATTAAGAGAGGCGTGATGATCGCCGCCGCATCCGCGCTCGCCGCGGCATACGGCTGCGAGCGACCCAATCCGTACAAACTTTCC
>CANJMI010000009.1 GCA_947475525.1 Polyangiaceae bacterium
GCACGCGGTGGCGGCGTGGGCGCGCAATCTCCCCGAGTACGGCAGCGTCGTCCCAAAACCGCACGTCATCGGGCCGGACGAGATCCCGTTCGACGTGGCGCAAAAGCTCGCCAAAGGTGCGCCGCTCTCAGTCGAACTGGCGGTACTCGCGGCGGTGACGCACGCCCGCGGGCCCGCTGCGGATCTGGCGCTCGAGGTGGCCGTGACCCACATAGCCGGGCTCGACAACGAGCAGCGCGTCGCCCATTTCCTTGATATGCTTTCAGAACAACACGGGGTCCGCGTGATGGATCTTTGGGAGGCGATGATGCCGGTGGCAATACCCGAATACCGCAGCGAGTGGTTCCGACGCATGGCGAAGGAGACCCAGGAGAACGCCCTGCAGCAAGGCATGCAGCAGGGCATGCAGCAGGGCATGCAGCAGGGCATGCAGCAGGGCATGCAGCAAGGAATCGTAGCCGGTCGGGCCGATGGACTCCTCGTCCTACTCCACGCCAGGGGCTGCGCCGTCACCGATGGGGACACGGCTCGGATCCGCGCGTCCAACGACATCGCTGAGCTCGACCGCTGGATCGTGCGAGCTTCGTCAGCGTCGACCGCCGCCGACCTCTTCGAAAGCTGACCGCGCGAGGCCCGAGCGCGAGGTGGTGTTCGACGACCGCCACGCGCCCGAACCAACAAGAGCGCCAAGCCTGCTCAGAAGTAGTAACGCGCAGCCACAGTCGACTTGAAAAAATCCCACGGGCTGTTGAACGTCGTCGTGGCGAAGGCCGTCTGGGCCAAGCTCGCCGACGTGTCGCCCTTCTCGGTCGAGACGCTGATGCGGTTCAGGTACAGGCCGATCCCGCCTTCGAGCGAAAGGTTCGGGATCCCCATGAAACCGAAGTGAATCTCGGCACCGCCACGCGCGCCAAGCTGCAAAAGGCTGCCGCTGTTCGACGTTTCGGTGTCGTCCATCACCATCGGATCGGCAGGGACCGTCGAGCCACCGAAACCGAGGTTGAGCTCGGGCGTCACGAGAAACGTCGCATGCTTCGTCGTGGTGACGGCGATCGGAACACCGAGGTGGATCAATGTCCCGTGGGGCACCGGGATATCGGTGGTCGTGGTCGTCGCGCCGTTGATTGTCTCGAAGGTCGCGGACGGAAGATTCATGCCGATCGCGGCGTCGATGCCGAACCTGTGGTTGATCCAGTAGCGCGCGCCGATCGCCGGGGCCGAAACGAACTCGACATCGGCCGTGCCGAGACCCACGGGAACGTCGCTTAGCCCGTAGAAGCCAATGGCGATGTGCCCGACCATCTGGTCGTGATCGGTCTCGCCGGTATTCTCCTCGGGGGCACGTCGCTCCTCGGGGGCACGTCGCTCCTCGGGCGCCTTCGCTTCGCTTTTGACTTCGACCGTTTCTTCGGATTTTTCCTCGGAATCTTGGGAATCTTCGGCCGAGCGTCGCTTCGACTTCTTCTTTCGCTCGCTCGACGATTGAGCCTCGCCGTCATCGTCATCGGCAAACGCCGGCAGAGCTACGACGAGAGTCGTGGCGGCAAGAATCAAAGCAAGAGCGGTCTTGGGCGCGTCGAGAAGCTTGAACATGGCGATGGGTTTCCTTGGTGGGTTATGAGGATCGAGCGAACTTCCGCGACTACTACTCCTGCATTTAGCGAGCGTAAGGGAATTTCGTGAACACGGTTCATCCGGTCGGCAAACCGACCCTCGAGAACTTACTTGGGCAGAGCGCCTCGGCCTCGGCCCACGGATCGGCGGCATCGCGGATCGCGGGGAACGTGAACGGCAGCGCGAGCTCCGTCACGAACTCAGGAGGCGAAGTCGCGAGGACGAGTTGACGCAAAAGCCTTATGGCGATCGGGTACCAACGGGCGGCCTCCCCATGCCAGCGGACGTGGATGCGATGCCCCGGTTCGTCGGCGTCGGCGCGCAGAAACTCGACTTCATCACCGAGGATTTTTTCGAAGAGCTCTCGCGAGACGCGCCCATGTTGCACCTCGGCCCAGAGCTCCCAGCGTGAGCGCTCCGTCGTCGCGAGGTCATCCATGATGCGCACCGGGACCTTTTCCCCGCGGGCGTTCTTCATGCTTGCAGGTAACGCCACGCAGCCGTTCCCCGAGAGCCAGTCGGCGAGGTATTGCAGCGCCTGGAACACGTTGTAGCGAACCTCGTCCGGATCGTCGTTCGAGATGACGTTGGACGATGCGAGGTCGGCCGCGAGCACACCACGGAGGTAGCGCGGGTCGGAAGGTTCGAGCCCCGGCGCGTCGTCTCCGAGGACAAAGTTTCGCAGGGGCGCGTGCTCATCCGGGTCAGGAACAATCGCGCACACGAGCGCCTCAAGCGACGTGTCGCCTGGGCTCCGCTCGCGGCGTCGCCACGCTTCGACGAGGGCTATCCCGATGCGGACAAAATCGGGATGCGCGACCCAGAAGCCGTCGAGACCCCGGCGCAATTGTGTGACCACGTCGCGCACGAAGCCCACCATGCTGACCTCGAACGACGCGGGCTCGCTGTCCTCGAACAAGATGCCGTACATGCCGCCAAGCTTGAGCGCGCCAATCGGGCCAAGCTTCTCGACGAGGATGCGATGCGACTCGCGGATGTTGTTGATGACGATGTTCGGATCCGCCTTCACCGGGATGCGGTAGCGCGGATCGGCCCGGAAAAGCCTCGCAGTTGATGCAAGAAAGTCATGCCAGCCGAGGCTTCCGCCAACGAAATACGGGTACAGCGCGGTGGCCATTTCCCGAATGCGAAAGATCGCGCGGGGGTTCTCGAAGACGACCATGACGCGCACGCTGCCGAGGACGTAGCGGTCGTCGCGCGCCTTGACGGCGGCCTCGGTCACGCGGATGAGGTGCGCCAAATAGGTGGCTTCTTCTTCGTTCTCGAGCTTCGGGAAGTAGATGCAAAGCGCTTCGGGCCGCGCGCGGTTGTGCCAGACGTGCAGCACGAAATCCAAGAGGTGCAAAGGCAGCGGCTCACCGTGAAAGAGGTGGCTTCCGTCGGGTAGTGCGAGGCCTGGCACGCGCTTGATGGGCCGCGCGAGTCCTTCGTCGGCGAGGCGGTAGGTCTTGCCGCGCTTCGTGTCTTCGAAGGCGATGGTGCCATCGAAGCACGCGAGCAAGTTTTCGCAAGCGCGGAGAAAGTTCGCCATGATGGGCGTCTTCGAGTCCTCGTCGTCGGCGCCCCACCGCGGAACCTGGCCCGATGCGAGGACGAGCTCCGCCACGATGGCAGGTTCCCCCGGGCGCCTTCGGTGCAGCGCATTCATCGCGTTGATCGACATGCGCGCGTCATCGGGTGGGCCGAACAAGGTAATTTGTTCGCCGGCGAGGTAGGCCGGCACTGTCACCCTCGGAGCCGGCTCTTCGGGAACCGGACCGATGACCACGCGCCCTGCAGCATCGCGGGCGCCGAGCATCGTGTGGTAACGCGGGTCGTCGTAAGCGAGCTCGCGATTCAGCGGCGCGAGGGCTTCGGTGCCGGCGTCGAGAAACTCGCGGTCTTTCGTGCGCTGCAAGAGCACCGCGGCGAGTCGCTCCGCGGTGGCTTCGTAGACCTGGACGACCAGGGCGAGCGCATCGTCGGTGAGGAGTTTCGGAAACTCGGCACGCAGCCCTCGGGCGACGCGAAGCCCTGGCACGGCGGCCACTGGCTCGGCAGCGGCGGACAGGCGTTCACGAAGCAGTTGAGGCAAGAACTCGAGGTAGGACGGTATCGGCATCGCGAGGCGCATCGGGGTCGGGGCTTTCGAACGGGAAGGACGGCGGATTACAACACGGAGAGACCGAAAACGATCTAGAAAGGAGGCATGGCCTCACTCGATCTGAAACCTGGCATCGTCACCGGAAACGCCCTCTGCGAGCTCCTCGACTTCTGCAAGTCCGAGCAGTGCGCGCTGCCGGCGGTCAACGTGATCGGCAGCCACACCGCCAACGCCGCGATTGAAGCCGCGCGCCAAGCGAAGGCGCCGATCATCGTGCAGTACTCCCAAGGCGGCGGTCAGTTCAACGCTGGCAAATTCCTCGACAACTCGAAACAGGCGGCCTCGATCGCGGGGACCATCGCGGGCGCGCATCACGTGCGGGCGATCGCGGAAGCGTATGGCGTGCCCGTCGTTCTCCATACCGATCATTGCGCGCGCAAACTCCTCCCGTGGATCGACGGCGTGCTCGAGGCCGGGGAGGCCTACTACGCCATGACCGGCGCGCCGCTCTACAGCTCGCACATGCTCGACCTGTCGGAAGACGCGCTCGCCGAGAACCTCGAGACCTGCGCGAAGTACCTCGAACGCATGGCAAGCATCGAGATGACCCTCGAGATCGAGCTCGGCGTCACGGGGGGCGAAGAAGACGGCGTGGACAACGATGACATCGACAACTCGAAGCTCTACACGCAGCCGGCGGACGTTCTCGCGGCCTACGACAAGCTCTCGCCAATCGGCTCGTTCACGGTGGCAGCGTCGTTCGGAAACACCCACGGCGTTTACGCTCCGGGCAACGTGAAGCTCACTCCCGCGATCTTGAAGCACAGCCAAGCGCACATCCGCGCGGAGCGGGATACCGAGGAAAAACCGGTACATTTCGTGTTCCACGGCGGCTCGGGCTCGAGCCGTGACGAGATCCGCGAGGCGGTCTCCTATGGCGTCGTGAAGATGAACATCGACACGGACACCCAGTGGGCCTTCCTCTCGCCGATCAAAAAATACATGGACGAGAAAGACGCCTATCTCAAGTCGCAGCTCGGCAACCCCGACGGTGCGGACAAGCCGAACAAGAAACACATCGACCCGCGCGCCTGGCTGCACCTCGGTGAAAAGGGCATCGTCGCGCGTCTCGTGCAAGCCTTCGAGGACCTCGGCACAGGCGGCAAATTCGGCGGCTGAGCTTTTTTTGGGCAGGGAAGCTCGGCGGCAGCGCGGTCAAAAAAACCGGCGGGGGGCACAATGAAACACGTTCTAGTTGGGGCGTGAGTCGGACGCCACGATGCAAGCTGTGGGCGTGCCGTGCCCGGCGGCGTCAGGACCGAGGGTCATGCCGCTGTGGCTCGCCTCCGTCAGTCACGTGGCGTTGCGCCGGCGAGCTCGCCGAAGTGACGCGTGATAGCGGCGAGCTGCGCGAGACGCATGCCGCTACGGCCAAGGCCGATGCCCGATTGAGGCACGATGCCGATGCGTTCGGCGAGCTCTTCGGCAGTGCCGACCTTGCCTTTGAAATGGACGCGCGCAATGTGACGCATGTCGAGCCGCGCCTCGGGGAGAAACCCGCCTACGGCATCGAACAACGTGGCTGCGTAATGCCCCCACGTGCAGACGAGGTCGCTATCGCGAACGAACGAGCGCCATTGCTCGAGCACCTCGGGGATCGGTGCCCCCGAGAGAAGCCGCTCTTCGGGCACGCCGATGTGGAGCGCCGTGCGCGGTGCCAGCGGATGCCGAGGGGCCAGCACCGCATCGAAGGTTTCACCGGTGTGAACGCGGCACGCACTTAGCTGAATGAGCTCATCGGGAAAGGCGCGCTCGCGCGTGGGATACAGATACGGCCATGCGTTCGCCTCGCCGACGACGCACACCAAATCCTTCGGTCGCTCCTCGAAGCACGGCGGCCACGCAGAAGGTCGGGTTCGCGCGGTTCGTGGGTGGCGCACACGCCGCTGCGAGCACGCCTGGGTGCACGCAATTTGCGCGTCGACCATCGCGCGGAAGGGGATGAGCATCGTTTTGAAACGCTCGGGCTCCCCCTCGAGGGCGCCGAGTACGTAGACGAGCGCTTCGAGGGTCGAGACGTAGGCGGCCTTCGGGGGCCTACGAATGCGGTATTCGCTCGGCTGTGCGGCGACGAAGGAATAACGCGGCAACGCGGCGAGCTGAGGGTTCTCGCGGAGCAACGTGCGGGTCTGTGACCAGGTTCCATCGACGACGACGAGCGTCACCGGCGTGTGCGGCGGGTGCTGTCCGATGTCGATCGCGCCGGGCCCCGGGTACAGCAAAACGGGTGGCCTCGCGGGATCGGACAACGCACTCGCGAGCGCGCTCGAGTCACGCCAGTGCACGCCGACGTGGAGCTCCGCGTTAGGCAAACACAAGCTCGCCATGCGGGTCGTGCCGATGGGCATGTCGCGCTCGCGCGGGTGCTGCAGGAGCACGATCCGCGTGGCTGTCGGAATCGGCGTGATGTGCCGGCAGTAGCAGACGCTCTCCGGTCGCCGACAGCGCACGCACATGGCGCGGGGCTCGGAGACGGCAGTGTCGGACATCGGGAACGCGTAGCACGTCTGCGTGCAATTTCGCTCGTGAACGCACAGGTTCCGCTACTTCACGAGGGGCTTCGGGGCGCCCTTCGATCAAGGTCGCGCGGTCGGCGCACGTGCGCGGCTCGTCCGTGCCTACGGCCGCGTCATCGTCTCGGGCTTCACCCGCTCGTCGAACTCCGCCGCCGTGACGAAGCCGAGCAGGACGGCCGCGTCCTTCAGCGAGAGGTTTTTCTCGTAAGCGGTCTTCGCGATCGCGGCCGCGTTGTCGTAACCGACGGTCGGCGCGAGGGCCGTGACGAGCATGAGCGAGCTCGCCAAGTGGCGCGCGATCGTCTCGCGGTTCGGTTCGAGGCCGGCGATGCAGTGCACGTTGAAGCTCTCACACGCGTCGGCGAGAAGCTCGATGCTCTCCAGCACGTCGTGGAGGATCATCGGCTTGAAGACATTGAGCTGAAGGTGCCCGCTCGCCGCGGCGAAAGCGACGCCCGCATCGGCACCCATCACGTGTGCGCACACCATCGTCAGCGCTTCGACCTGCGTCGGGTTGACCTTGCCAGGCATGATCGAGCTGCCCGGTTCGTTCGCCGGCAAAATGAGCTCACCGAAGCCCGCCCGCGGACCACTTGCGAGGAGCCGCACATCGTTCGCAATCTTCATGCAAGCCGTCGCGAGTAGCCGCAACGCGCCGCTGACCGCGAGCAGCGCGTCATGCCCGGCGAGTGCCGCAAACTTGTTGGGCGCGGTGCGGAGGGGCATCCCGGTCAGGAGCGCGAGTTCAGCCGCGACGCGTGTTGACCACAGGGGGTGCGAGGCCATGCCCGTGCCGACCGCCGTGCCACCGAGCGCGAGGGCATACACGCCGCCAAGAGTCTGATGGAGGTGCTCTTCGGCAAACGCGAGCTGCGCAGCCCAACCGCTGATTTCTTGACCGAGCGTGAGCGGGGTCGCGTCCATCATGTGCGTACGCCCAAGCTTGACCACGTCATCGAAAGCCTTCGCCTTCCCGTCGAGCGCGTCGTGGAGCGCGCGTACCACCGGGAGGAGTCGCTCCCGCAGCCGAAGCGCGACGGCGAGGTGCATCACCGTCGGAAAGACATCGTTCGACGATTGCGAAAGGTTCACGTGGTCATTCGGGTGCACCGGGCCCGCTTGCCCGAGCGTCGAGCCGGCAAGCTCGTTGGCGCGGTTCGCGATCACCTCATTCGCGTTCATGTTCGTCTGAGTGCCGCTCCCGGTCTGCCACACGACGAGCGGGAAGTGGTCATCGAGCGCTCCGCAGGCGACCTCCTCCGCCGCCCGCTCAATCAACGCAGCCCGCCCGGCGTCGAGCTTGCCAAGCTCGAGGTTGACCCGTGCCGCCGCCTTTTTTACAACGCCCAGCGCATGGATGACCGCAGGCGCAAACGTGTGCCCGCCGATTCGGAAATTCTCGAGGCTGCGCTGCGTCTGCGCGCCCCAGTAGCGGTCGGCCGGAACGGCGATCTCGCCCATCGTGTCCCTCTCGAGTCGCGTCGCCATGGCCGAGGAGTTTACACCAGCGGAAGCGCGCGTAGATGTACCCCGCATGTGCCCCCGGTGTGATATTGAGGCCCTTCACGCCGGGGGCCCTGTTCGTGGCCCCCCTTGTCCGCCGAGGCCCCCATGTCCATTCGCCTTTCCAAGCTTCGCTCGTTGGTCCCCAGCTCTTTTCTCCGCTGCGCCCTTCTCGCGGCACCGCTCGCGCTCGCGTCGTTCGCGGCGGGCTGCGGCGACGATACGCAATCGAGCCAAGGCGACATCACCGACGTGAAGAACAGCTCGGTTAAAAACCAGAGCATCGGCAACTGCTGGATTTACGCGACGATGGGTTGGGCTGAGTCCCTGCACCTCACGCACTCCGGTGAAGAGCTCAATCTCAGCGAGTCGTGGGTCTCGTATTGGCACTGGTACGAAGAGATCGCCGGCGCTCCTCCGGGGCTCGTCGCTCTAGCAAAGCTCGACAAAGAGCAACTCTCGACCGGTGGATGGTTCGGACTCGCGGGAGAGATCGTGCGGCGCTACGGCGTCATCACCGAAGGTAAGTTCATTCCCGAGGAGGCCGAGGCGGCACGCTCGAGCCGTCAGTCGCAGGCGCAGAACGCCATCAACGCTTCGTTGAAGACCGGCGCCCTGATGTCGGTTACCGCGCGCGCCGATCGCAAGCTCGTTCGCGCCGAGCTCGACAAGGCGTGGGGTCTCGCACCGACGGTGATTGCGAGCCTCGACAAGGTCTACGGGGACACCGTCTCGCGCTCGCTCTTGACCTCGGGCATCAGCATCCCGAGCGACTCTGGAATTCAATTCATCAGGGAAATCACTGTAGGGCGCAACATTACCCTCGCCGACGCGTTCGGTGAGCCAAGCTCGTCCTACAACGTTTTACAGCGCAAAGGGAAGTACGCCTGGAACGAGGTGAGCTACCCGTCGACGGCGACCGGACGGCGCGACCTGCAACGCCGGATGCAAGCGGCGATGCACGAAGGCATGCCCGTCATCATGAGCTGGTTCGTCGACTTTGCAGCCATGACTGGAACCCGCTTCCTCGCGCCGCCGACCAGCCCGGGCCAGCAGGGCGGCCATATGACCGTCGTTGAAGACTACCAGGTGACGCAGGTGCCGGGCTTCGGGACGCTCGCAGCCGGAACGCTCGTAACGGATCCGAAAGCGCTCGCGGCGGCCCTCGATCCCAAAGCGACCATCGAGTTCATTCGCATCAAGAACTCGTGGGGGCTCGGCCTCGCACCGAACGAGTCGGGGGCCGAGTTCCGCGGTTACTACGATCTCTACGCGGCGTACCTCGACGCTTCACTGACGAAGTGCACCGAAGCGAACGGCGACAAGTGCGGCACGAAATCGCAGGTCGGCGGCCTCACGAGCTTCGTCCTTCCTCCTGCCGCTTTCGTCACGGACTCGAAGGTGAAAGAGGGCTCCTGCGGCGACATCTGCATTGCAGGACCAGCCCGAGCGGCCGCCTGCGATTCGTGCACCGACCTCATCTGCAGTGAAGATCCGTATTGCTGCGCGAGCGCGTGGGACGAGGCCTGCGTGGTGAAGTCTTCCGAGATTTGCGAGCTCACGTGCAAGCTTTGAAGGAAAGCCGGGGCGCCTTTCGTCGGCTCGCAACGGTCGGTGTCGTAACCGCTCTGGTGTGCGCGCACGTCACCACCAGTGAAACGGCCTCCGCCCAGACGACCTACGACAAGCAGATTTGGACGGCCGCGTTTCTGCAAGCGCGCGTGACCGGTCGCGAACCCACCGCGACGTCGGGGCTCTCGCTCTGGCTCGATGTCCACGCACGACGCACCGACGCTGGTTTGGTTGCCATCGTTCGACCGGCGCTTGGCTACCGATTCACCAAGAAAGCGAGCGTTTGGGCGGGTATCGCGGAGGTCTCCACGTTCTCGGACGCGCAAGACTCCTGGACCCACGAACGCCGCGCGTGGCAGCAAGGCCTGTTCACGCTCCCGGCGGGCCCGTTCACGATTCAGCTCCGGCCGCGCATCGAGGAGCGTCTGCGCGAAGGCCAGTCCGACGTCGCGCTCCGGGCGCGCGCCTTCGCCCGCGTGAACGTGAGCTTCGGAGAAAAGGTCCCGGTGAACTTGGCAACGTGGGTCGAGCCGTTCTTCCACTTGAACGACGTCGCGTGGGGTCCCGTGAGGGGCTTCGATCAGAACCGACTTTTCCTCGGCGCCGGCATCAAAGGCCCGGCCGCGACGCGCCTTGAGGTCGGCTACTTGAACGTCACCGTGTTGCGCCCGACGGACCTGCTCATCGCGCACAACATTGCGCTGAACATGTTCGCCGACTTCTGAGCGCGCGGCGTCCCTTCGCGACCTTGCTCCAGCACCGCGGCCATGAAATCGTCTGCTATGGCGTACGCGGGTGGATGGTTGGGCAGCTTGAAACCAAAACGTGTGGCGTGCCTGCTCGCGGCCGTGTGGCTCACCGCGGCCGACGTGGCGCTGGCCCAAGAATGGAGAGCGAGTGCCGGGGGCGTCGAGCTCGTGGATGCCGAAGGTAAAGTCGTCGCTACGCTGCCGCTGAACGGCTCGCCTATCTACGATATTTTGCGCATCGGAAACACGCTGATCGTCGCGCGGGGTGAGGCGGGCGTTCAAGCCTTCGACGTAACCGATCCGCCCCATCCGGTGCCGCTCTACACGCTCGGCGGGCCCGGCGGCGCGGGCGGACTCGCGGCCGGCGCATCGGCCGTAAAGCTCGTGCAGAACGGGTCCACACTGGTGGTGGTGGTTGCCGACTACAGCGCTGCCGCGTTCGACATTTCAGGCGGTGGGGCCCCGGTTCCAACACGCATCGAACGTGCGCTAGCGCCGGTTGCGCCGGTTGCGCCGGTTGCGCCGCCTGCGGGAGTTGCGCCGCCGCCCCCACCGATCGATTTTGCAGCCACTCCCATCGCTGCCAATCCCGCGCCTGCCGCTCAGCCGCCGGCCGCACCGGCGCGCGTGACCTCCCTCCGCGACGGTTGGATTTACGTCGAGAGTGACGCTCCCATAAGCAAAGGGCAACGCTACGTGATCCTCAGCCAGGCGCTCACGACCGTCCCCGATCCGACGAGTGGCACGGTCACCAGCGTGCCCTCCAACCTTCCGTCAGGCATGATCGAGATAAGCCAGGTCGCTGGCAGCACCGGCGCCGCGCGGCTTCCGAAAGGCACCGTCGCCACGCCCGGCGACCTCGCTCAGCCGACCACGTTGCCGATGGTTGAGGAGGTCTACTTTCCGGAACAGTGGCGCGACATGACACGCCTCGCCGTCGATGTTCGGCCGTTCATACCGGTGGGCAGTCTCGGCCTCGGAGTGATCGCGTCGATGTCGGTGGAGCACTACTTCTCATTTCCATTGAAGCTCGGCGTCCAATTGAGCCCTCTCGGGATCTTGGCGGTGTCCGACGGAACCGGCGTGACAGGCGAGTTTCATGGTCGTGTAGGTTACGCCCACGACTGGTTCGAGATCGAGCTGCTCCCGGGTGTCGAGTTTCATCGTTACGGTGATCCGACGCGCTTTTCACTCGCTTACGGTGTGCGTATGGGCGCACTCGACGGCGTGAATTTTCGCTTCCAGAATGCGTATCGCGTCAACAAAATCGAGGACACGAAGGAGTTCGCGTTCGCGAGCGCCACGGGTGGGCTCGACATTCCGTTGCATCGCCGGTTCACGCTGACGGCCGAGCTCGGCGGCTCGAGCACGTGGGCCTGGGGTGCGGGCGGCGTGAAGAGCTACCTGCGAGGAAGCGGCGGTCCTGACACGCTGATCTTGCGCACGGCGATCGGTGGAGCGTGGATCCGCGACCGCGAGGCTGTCGACTCCAACGTGAACGTGTTCACGCAGGGTCGAGGTGTCGAGCAGGCAGGACCGTCGGTCAACGTCGGGCTCGACGCTCGCTTCTGAAACGCGCTTAAGCAGGGCCCTCATCGGCCGAGACGAAGGACGGGGGAGGGGGCCACGCGAGCCACGCGAGGGCCCCCGGTACGAGCCACACACCGACGGCGACGAGCGTGCCTGCGTAGCTGCCGCTCCGCTCCACGGCGCGCCCGAAAAGCGGGTTCGCGATAATAAGCGCGAGCGATTGCGCCGCCGCGGTCATGCCCCCGGCTGCCGACACGGAACCCGGTGGCACGCGCGCCAGCATGTCCGCGGTAACGAGTGCGTAGACCGCGCCGCCACCCGCCATCGCGACGCCGGCGACGAGCATCGCGGCGAGCGGGCCGTCGGCGAGCGGGACGAAGAGGATCGCTAGACCGAGCGCGGCGGCCGCGGCGAAGAGCGGGCGATCGGCGGCGCCACTTGAGACCGTTCCATCGTGAGCACGGCGGCTTGCGAGATGACCAAAAAGCAGCGCCCCCAAATCGAAAAACAACGGTGGAAGCCAGAGGTAGCGACCCACGTCAGCCTGAGCCAAACCGTACGTGCGCACGAGGAGCTTCGCGCCCCAATTCAAGACCAGGCCGATCAGTGGAGCTACCGCGAGCACCGCGACAACCGCACGAAGAACCGCCGGATGACGCAGGAGCGCGAGGGTCGAGAGCCGAGGAGCCGATGGCGTCGCAAGCGCGACGTGCGGAGCGGCATCGAGCACGCGCTTGGCCTCGGGAGTGAATGCCACCGCGAGCCAGAGCGGGACCCACAAGAGTCCGGCGACCGCGGTCACGAGGAAAGCGACGCGGTAGCCGTAGCGCGCATCGACCGCCGTCGCGAGCGGGGGCGCGAGCATGGCGCCGATTGAACTCCCGGTGAAAAGCACACCAAAACCTCGCGAACGCGATGCCGGAGGGAGTGCGCGGTGGACGGTCTGTGCCGCACCGGGGAACGACGGCGACTCGGCGAGGCCGAGTGCGATCCGAAGCGCGAAGAGGGCGACGAATCCTGGGGCGAGCGCGTGCAGCGCGGCGACGACCGTCCACGCCAGCACGGCCCCGAGCAAACCGCGACGCGCGCCGAGATGATCGATGAGGCGACCCGCGAGAGGCGCGCCAACGAGGTACGCGAGCGAAAATGCGCTGACGAGGAGGCCGTACGAAGGCTCGGAGATCCCGAGCGATTGGGTGACCGTGGGCGCGAGGACCGCGAGCGTCTGGCGGTCGACGTAGCTCACTGACATGGTCAGCGTCGCGACGAGCGCGAGAGCCCATGCGTGACGAGGAGACAGCGGGCGTGGCTCAACGTGCATGGCAGAAATCCTCGCAAGCCCTCTACGGGCTCCGTCTAGCATGAGCGTCGCGAGAGCGTGAGGTTCTCCGTTGACGACTTGCGACAGGGTGACTTAGCGTGGCGTCCGTGCCCACCTCCAACTATCCGTCGCGCGTCGCGAGAGCGTGCCGAGTTGCGCTCGTCTGCGGAGGGCTGTTGGCGGCCGCGGGCTGCACCTCGGGCTGCACCTCGGTAAACTCGGCGATGTTGCCGCAGGCGCGTACGCCGGGCGAGCTCCTGGTCACGGCGGAGGCTCTCACCGAGCCGTATGAGAGCCGCGGGGTGCTGCAGATAACCCGCAAGGGACCAATCCTGTTCGGGTTCGCGGACATCGTCGGAACCGACCTCGCCGCGGCCGTAGCTGAGCTTGGCCCCGAGATCCGCTCGCGCGATGCCGATGCCCTCGTGAACATGCGCGTCGAGCAAACGCAGTACTCACCTTTCCGGCGCATCGTTGCGATTTTTCACTTCTTCATTCCTCTCCCGTCCGAGGTCACGATCACGGGTGAGCTCGTCCGCCGCTCCCCGCCAGCCCCGCGCGCGACCGACGTCCCCGCGGCGCTCACGCCGAAACCGGAGGGTGGAACATGAGGCCGCTGCATCTCCTCGCGCTCGGCGCTCTCGGTGTGGCGTCGCTCGGCTGCAACGCTGTCGTCTCGGGTGGCGCGTTGTCGAACTCGCCCCCGCAGGGCCGCGCCCTCTACCTCTCGACCGGCGGCTCCCCCAAAAAGTACCGCACCATCGGCTTCGTTCAGGTGCGCGGTTACGGCGTGCAGTTGGCAGGCGTTGCCGACGTCGGCTACGCGAATCTCGACGCGACGATAAAAGGCGCCCTCGCGGAAGAGGCCGTCAAGCTCGGTGGTCATGGGGTGATCAACATCGAGTTCCTCGATGAGAATCCGTCGACGGATGCTGAGCGCGCCGAGGCCGCCATGCGGACGGTCAACAACTTCGTCAACGGCAAGGCCAAGATCGAACAGAAAGACCGCTACGTCACGGTCACCGGCGAAGTAATCGAATTCAAGGAGTGATGCGATGCGATCAAAGATGATGACTCTCGCGGTGGCGGCATTGCTCGGCTCCGGCTGCACGATGGTGGACAAAGTCGTGCTCCCCGCGGTGCCCGGTGGAAAAGAAATCTTTGTGACGGCAGGTGACATCCAGGAGGCCCACGAGGTGCTCGGTGTCATCCAGGTGAGCCGCTCCGGCCCGCTCCTTTTCGGCAACATCGACGTCGCCGGGACGGACCTCGAGACGGGCTTCAAGGCCGTCCTCCTGCCCGAGGTAAAAAAGATGAACGGCGATGGCGTGGTTCGCGTGCGTTATCACATGACGCAGTACTCACCCTTCGCGCGGATCGTCGGCGCCATTCTGTTCATTTTCCCGCTGCCCTCGACGGTGACCATCACCGGGCAGGTCGTGAAGCTGAAGAGTTGACGTGCCGCTGCGACGGGCTTGAAAAGTGATTGCGCATAAGCGGCGCCCGCGTACGACCAGAAGCCGACCGCGTCAACGCGCTGGTCGATCGCCGCTGGACCCGAAACCCGCAGTCGAGCGGAGCCGTTCCGGTGTAGGGTTCCGCCGTGCGCCCCCCCGACTCTTCTTCGACCGAAAATAGCGTACTCGCTGACCTTTTCTCGCGGCGCCTGCTCGTCGTGACGGGCAAAGGCGGCACCGGAAAGACGACCATCGCGTCGGCCCTCGTCAGGCGCGCATCGGCCATGGGCAAACGCGTGATTGCGTGCGAAGTCGGCCGCGATGCTTCCTCCCCTTCACCGCTCCTCGGGCTTCTCGCGCCGGGGCGAGCCGCGAGCAACGAGCCGCAAACACTCGAAGGGACGATCGCTCATGTGGTCCTGCGCGGAGAGGACGGCGTGCGCGCATTCCTAAGGGAAACGCTGCCATTTAAGTTCATGGCCGAGCGTGCGCTCAAGGTAGACGCCGTGCGCCGCTTCATCGATGCGGCTCCAGCTTTCGCGGAAATGGGTGTTCTCTTTCGAGGCATGCAACTCCTCGACGAGAAGCGCCGCGACGGCTCGTCGGTGTACGACCTGATGGTTCTCGACGCACCCGCGAGCGGGCACACGTTGGCGTTCGCCTCCTTGCCCGAGACGATCCTGAAGGTCTTCAGCATTGGACCCATCGCGACCGCGGCCCGCGCTGGCATCGAGCTCATTGGCAATCCACGCACGACGACGGTCGTCACTACGACGTTGCCTGAAGCGCTGCCCGTCAGCGAAGCCGTTGAACTCTACGCGGGGCTTCGCCAACGCGGCCTCGACGTCGGCGCGATCGTCGCAAATCAACTGCCACACGACCCGTTCACGCCGGCCGAGCGTGCGCTGCTCGACACCGTCCTGCCCCGCGAAGTGCTCGGTCGTCGCGCGCTCGTTCGAATCGCGAATGCCAATGACGCCCTCGCGCGCTTGCGTTTGCTCGGCGCCCCGCTATTGGAAGTTCGGGCGCACGCCGCGAGCGGAGCCGCGTTGGTCGCTACGATCGAACAAGGCCTCGCCGGAGCCGCCGCATGAGCCCGAAAGACGCGACCGGAAGCCACGGTAACCCTGCACCGATGTCCCTCGGCGAGCTCGTGCGGCAAAAGCGCGTGCTCGTCTTGTGTGGACCTGGCGGCGTCGGCAAGACAACCACCTCGGCGGCTTTGGGGCTCGCGGGTGCGCAGGCAGGCCGACGTGTCCTCGTGCTCACGATCGATCCGGCGCGACGCCTCGCAGACGCCCTCGGGCTCGCGCTCGCCTCACCTACGCCGCAGCCCGTTCCGGCAGATCGACTGCGTGCGTTGGGGCTCGACCTCGGTGAAGGCGGGACCGGCACGCTCGACGCGTGGATGCTCGATCCGAAGGTGGTCTTCGAGCGTGTGATCCGGGTACTCGGGACTCCCGAGCAGGCCGATAAAATCCTCGCGACGAAGCTCTTCTCGCACCTGTCGGAGCTGGCCTCGGGGATGCTCGAGTACACCGCCGGCGAAGCGCTCTACGCCTTCGCTGCCGAGGGCCGCTACGACCTCATCGTCCTCGATACGCCCCCTTCCCGCAACGCACTCGATTTTCTCGATGCGCCCGAGCGACTCTCCGCGTTCCTCGAAGACAGCATCCTCAAGGTGTTCATCCCGAAGGAGGGCTCACGGTTTATGGCCGGCGCGAGCCGGCTTGTCGGCAACGTCTTCGGGCGCGTATTCGGCGACGGCTTCATGACGGATCTCAGCGTCTTTTTCCAAGCATTTGGCGGGCTTTTCGGCGGTATGCGCGCACACAGCGACGGCGTCGCCAAGCTGCTCGCATCGGATGCAAGCGCGTTCGTGCTCGTCACCTCTCCCGATGAGGACGCGCTCCGCGAGGCCGCGTTTTTTCAAAAAGAGCTCGCGCGCCGCAAGCTGCCGTTCGCAGGCTTCGTGTTGAATCGCTCGCTCGCAAAGTTCGCAGCGTGGCCGCACCCAAGTGAATTCGGCCACAAAGATCCCGCGGCGAGCCGAGCCATCGGGTTGCTGAACGCATTCGCGAACGAGGAACGCGCCGAAGCCGAGAAGCACGACAGACAGCTCGCCGAGTTGCGCACGCTCGCCGGTGAACAGGCCATCGCGGTCGCCGCCCCGATGTTGCTCGACACGAGCGACCCGCTCGCCGGCCTCGTCACGCTCGCACGCGAGCTTACCTGAGCACCGACGCCGTCTCCGCCGTCACGATCACGACGGCCCCTTCGCCGACCGCTCGGACCATCACCTCATCGCCGAGCGCGCACACGGTCTCGCCGGAGCCACGGCGAGCGAGACGAGCGCCATCGTCCACGGTCTCGAGCCATGCGCCCCCAAGCGCTTGGCCTTGTTCACGCAACGGAGCGATCACGTCGAGGGGCGGAGAGTCGAGATGCACGTGCACGACCGCCTTCGAGATCCCCATCACGGTGCCGCGGCGCAGCGGTCGCTCACCGAGCGGACGTGCGGCGTCAGCCCCAAGGACGACCGCGATGACGGCGCGAGTCACGTCGCGATCGAGCGCACGTTGCACGTCTTTCGAGCGATTGGCAGCCTCGATCACCTGCGCGCGGATCGCCTCATCCTCTTCGCGGGGACGCTCCCCGCGACCAGCGAGCCGCTCGATAGCCTCCTTGTGGCAGAACACGCCGACCATCTCGCGCATAGGAGCCGTGAACCGCGAGTACACGGTCTCTCCAACGCCGAAGTGTGACGCCGCCTCACTTGAGAACGACGAGCGACCATTGAGGACCATCGCCTGCCGATGAAGCGCCCGCCCGAGCCGCTCTTCCGGCCCCGCTGTCGGCAGCCTCTCGAGGTAGGCCGCCATCCCGAGCGCGGCGGCACGGCGATAGACCCACGGATCATCCGGGAGACCGCGACCACGGACGACGTGACGAACGAGCCGCTCGAAGGTCGCGAGCCGTTCTGGCTCTGGGGGCGCGTGCACCCGGTAGATCGGCTGCACGAAGTCCGCGTGGGCATCGGCGAGCCAGCGTGCACCGAGCGCATTGCACAAGATGCTGAGCTGCTCGTTTGCGAGCTCGGCGGGACCTCGCGGTTCACGCACGACCTCAACCTGTCCATCGGGGGTGAGCCGCACGCCCGCTTCCACGCGCACGTAGCGCACCATCTGGCTGCGATCGTCATGCTCGGCCCGCAGTCGCCCCACGCGCCCAAGCAACGTCAGGCTCTCGGCGGCTTCATGCCCTGTTAGAGGAGAACGCGCGGTCTGCGACAAGAGGCCATCGACCTCGTCGAACGTGAGCCGAGCACGGCTCCGAATACGCGCACGCACAAGCTCGAAGCTTACGACCGTGCCACGTTGATCCATGCGAACGTCGAACACGAGCGCACGGCGAAGGACATCGGGCCCGAGTGACACGAGACCCTCGGAGAGCTCCCGTGGAAGCATCGGAACCGAGTGGCCCGGCATGTAAAAACTCGCGCCGCGGCGCAGCGCCTCACCGAAGAGCTCACTTCCGGGCGCGACGTAGTACGAGGCGTCCGCGATCGCGTAGCGCAAGCGAAACCCAGCCGAATCGCCCTCGATGTGGAGAGCTTGGTCGAGGTCGCGCGTGGTCGGTCCGTCGACCGTGACGAAGGGCAGGTGCTCAAGCCGCGCGAGCTTGGGGTCGTCGGTGCCGGGGTTCGCTTCGAAGGCGCGCACTTCGGCGAGCACACCTTCGGCAAAGCGATCGTCGAGACCGTGCGTGAGCGCGAGGGCGCGAAAGTCTGGAATTTTTGGCATGAGGCTGGGTTTTCGGAGCATCCCTACGAGGAGTCCGCGGACACCCTTCCTACCTCAATTCGACACCGAGCGGACGGCTTGACCCAAGCGCGACGGCGAGCATTCGGTGAAAGTGGTGAAGGCCGCTCTCTTGCGTCGGGCTGTAGCGGCCGCGTCGGTAGAGGGCGCTCTGCAGGCCCGCCCACGCCCGCAACGCAACCGATTGGTCCTGCGCCTCGACGACATCGAGCGCGCCGCCCGCGCCTACGTTGCGGAGTGAGGCATCCCATATCCACGCGCGGTAACGGACAACCGAGCGCCCGAATCCCGCGTCGTCGATGCGGTTCATGCTGACGCCCCAGGGGTAGATGTTGACGAGAGTGGCGGGCCACAACCAAAACCACCATGCACCTACGCGCTGCCCGGCGTAGCGCCCGGTGGTCGGCTCAAACGCGGGCTGCCCCTCGCGCGCGACCCCAACTTGCAGCGTGCCGTGCGGCAAGAGCGCGTGAGCGTAGTCCTCCAACGCGAGCGTCTTCGAGAGCTCTGGGTGGACGAACGGGATGTGGAACGCTTCGAGGTAATTCTCGAGGTAGAGAAGCCACGGGGCCTCGATGGGGTAGTCGATGTCACCCGTCGAATCGCGCACCAGCGCCGCCAGCTCGAGACCCGAATCGCGCAGCGCTTCGTCCACCGGAGCCCACCACTCCGCGAATGGCACGCGCGGCGCGACCGCCCCAAATCGAAGGATCCCCGCCGCGCCAAGCGCGAGGGAAGGCAAGGCGTCCTCGGGGCCGAGCGCTCCATCGAAACCAGGCGCGGTGAGCACCGAGCCATCGAGCCTGAAACGACGTCCGTGGTACGGACAGCGCAACACGTCCACGTTGCACGGCGCATCGACGAGCAGAGCCGCGCGGTGCGTGCACACGTTGGACAGCAAGCGCTCCTCCGCCCCGCGACGCACCCACACGGTGGGCTCCCCTGCGACGCTGCAGGGCACGACGTCCAACGCGGAATGCGGATCGGGTTCGAGCAGCAGACTCCAGCCGCTCGCGAGCACCCGCTCTCGGATGCGCGCGTGGGTGCCACGATCGGTGTAGAGCGACGCTGGCGGTGTCCGCGCGAGCCGCACGTCGGCATCGATCTCGAACGACGGATTCGGGTCCTCGGTGGCGTTCATTGCGGGAGGAACGTAACCTACCCATAGGGGCGAGCGCGAGCGGAGCAGGCAACACGTCCCGAAGGTCGCAGACACGTCACATTCCCGCCGTCGTCATGCCCTAGCCGGTGACTACGGTTGAACTCAGTGAAGAAGCGAACCATGGGCCTACGCGGCACGAAAGGTCCCCTTCAATTTTTGCTGAGCACACTCGGCATCGGGCTCCTCGCATGCTCGGGCGAGGGGGTCGCGCACCCGACGTTTCGGCCCGCAACCGAACGGCACTTCGAGCCAGTCGCGGTGGAACGCGCCTCACTTCCCGAAGTGTCAGCCACGACCGCGGCCGCGCGGCGAGCCGCATGGACGTCCTGTCACAAGGACGCCCCGATGGTCGTCCTCGTCGCCCTCGACGGAGCGCGATGGCACGAGGTCTTCACCGGGGTCGAGTCAAAACGGGCAAAGGCTGCGGGGGTCCCGCGCGACACGAGTGCGGCGGAGCTGATGCCGAATCTCCATCGGATCATCCGCTCGGAAGGCGCGGCGCTCGGAGCCCCAGGCGTAGGCGAACCTATCTCCGCGAGCGGGCCGAACTACGTGTCCTTGCCGGGTTACATCGAGATGCTCTCGGGGCGCCACGAGACGGAGTGCACCTCGAACGAATGCGGCGTTTCTCGCTGGCGTTCGCTTCCGGACGACTTCGCGGTCTGCGGCGAAGCGGCGGTCGTCTCGTCATGGCCGCCTATCGCTCGAGCTGTCGGCGCAAACGAAGCCGCGCTCGTGTCGGCTGGAAAGAGTGCCCTCCGTGGCACGCTGAAAGGCACTCGCGCGAACGCACTTTTTGAGCAAGGCCAACGGGGCGCGCCCGAGCCCGGGTACGGCGACTACCGAGCGGACCAATACACCGCGCCGCTCGCGCTCGAGATCCTGCGGGAAACACGACCATCGTTCCTGTTCGTCGGCCTCGGCGATACGGACGAACACGCGCACCACAATGATTATCCAGGCTACCTCGATGCGCTTCGAGCGGCCGATCGCACCATCGGCGAGATTGATGCCGTCCTCACCGAGCAAAGGCTGACGGGCCGCGAGACGTTGCTCCTCGTCACGAGCGATCACGGACGCTCACATAATTTTAGCGACCACGGCGACTCGAAAGAATCGGCGCGCGTCTGGCTCGTTGCGGCCGGTAGTCGCGTGTACGCTCGAGGCATGGTCGCCGCGCCCGAGCCTCGCTATCTGGCCGATCTCGCTCCATCGGTGCGCGCTGTCGCGGGACTCCCGCCAAGCCCTGACGAGCAGGGACGCGTGCTGAGCGAGCTCTTCGCGACCGAGGACCTTTGAGCGAACGGACGGCACGGTGGCTCGGGCGTGCACCGGCCTCGCTCTTCACCGCCTATGCGTTATTCTCAGCATTTGGCGCCTATTTCTGTATGTACGGCTTCCGCAAGGCGTTCGCCGCGGCGAGCTACGCCGGGCAACTCGACCTCGGACCGCTCGGTCGCATCGACACGAAAGTCGCGCTGATCGTCGCGCAGATCGTCGGCTACTGCCTCTCCAAATTCATCGGCATCCGCGTGATAGCCGAGATGACCCGCGCCCGACGCGCACTCACTCTCGCTGCAGCGATCACGGCGGCGGAAGTGACCCTGATCGCGTTCGCCCTCGTCCCGCCGTCGCTCGCGCCGATCTGCCTCTTCTTGAATGGACTGCCACTCGGCCTGACGTGGGGCCTCGTCTTCGGCTCGCTTGAAGGACGCCGAACCTCGGACCTTCTCGGCGCAGGCTTGTGCGCAAGCTTCATCGTGGCGAGCGGCTTCGCGAAGAGCGTCGGCCTCTCTGTGCTCGGTTACGGGGTCAGCGAGGCTTGGATGCCCGCGGCGACCGGCGCACTTTTCCTCCTGCCGATGTTTCTCTTCGTCTGGATGCTCGCGCAGCTCCCTCCGCCGAGTGCCGAAGACGAAGCGCACCGGATGAAGCGCGAGCCGATGAGCGCCGCGGATCGAAGGGGGCTGCTGGCGCGCGCGGCACCTGGCCTCGTCTCGCTCGTCCTCGCGTACGTGCTTCTCACGACGTACCGTGATTTCCGGGATAATTTTGCACTCGAACTCTGGGGTGCGCTCGGCTTTTCGAACACGCCCGCGCTCTTGACGACGACTGAACTCCCCGTCGCCTTCGGGGCGATCACCGCCGTTGGTTTGGTGATGATGGTTCGAGACAGCCGGCGCGCCCTCGCCGTCGTGCACGCGCTCATGGCCTTTGGTGGTGTGCTGATCGGCGCAAGCACGTTGCTCTTTCGGGGTGGCTTCATCGGCCCAGTCCCCTGGATGATCCTCGCCGGCGTTGGTCTCTACATCGGCTACGTGCCGTTCAATTGCGTCTTGTTCGACCGGTTGCTCCCGGCGCTGGGCGTGCGAGGCAACGCTGGGTTCCTCATCTACGTCGCCGATTCGTTCGGCTACCTCGGCAGCGTCGCCCTGCTTTTTTACAAGAATTTTAGTGGCGCGCGTCTCTCGTGGGTCGAGTTCTTCGGGAGGTTCGGACTGGTCGTCGCCGCAAGCTCCATCGGACTCTTCGTAGTCTCGGGCGTGTACTTCGCGCGCGGCGTTACTGGCAGCGAACGACGGGAGCGAGCGGCGCAAGCTTGCGTGACTTCACCGGGGCGCAAGCGTTGACGGTGAGGCACTTGTACGGAGTCGCGCCGGACATCGAGACGTGAAAACAGTCTTCGCCTCCGGGGCAGCTTCCACCGCAATTCGACACGGCCGCCGTCGGCAGGTTCGATCGCACAAAGCAGCTCTCCGTGGCTTTGCACGCGGACCCGCAACTCGAGGCTGGCAGTTCCTTTATGCCATCGAGCGCGGCGAACGCATCCTCTAAGCCATCGTGAACGAGCGCAAACGTCTGCCCGGCCTTCGCGACCTCGGACTCGTTGGCGACGCAGACGAACTTCTCGACGCCGCAGATGTCGATGGCGTCACACCCTGGCGATGCCGGAGCTAGCACCTCGAAGGCCTTGTCACCGTAAAGCGCGACGCCCGCGACCAGCACGAGCCGCACACTCGCCGGCGTCGCCGCGACGATGGTGGCGTAAGGCAAACTCGCACCGCCCCCGAACACGACCACGTCAGCCACCGCGCCTTGCTCGAGGAGCCCGACGCTGCCTGAGAGTCCGAGGGCAGCCGCCGCATTGGTGGTCACCATCTCGACGAGCTGTTTGTCCGTCAGCAACCCGCTAAAGTTCTTGTTCGACCAATCCCGCGCGAAACGCAGCTCATCGAGGATGTTTTGGCTGCCGCCCATCGACCAGTCGGGCGCGAGCGAAACTTGGACGCCCGCCGCGAGGGCCGCGGGGATGTCGGTGGTCTTGCCGTAAAGCGCGACGTTCGAGGCCGGTGACCACGTGAGCTTCATCTTCGCCGCGGCCATCTTCTCGAACTCTTGCGGGCCGAACGCGGTGCCGTGGGTCACGGTCGTACCCGGCGCGTAGAGGCAGCCCGGGGCGGAAGACACGTCGTAGAGGGTCGTGAACTCGGCGAGCGCCTTCTGGTTTACGCCTTCGCCAACGTGGATGAGGTACGCCGCGGTCTTTCCGGTGGCGAAGTTGGAGCAGACACTGTCCGCCGAGCTCTTCGAAGGTGGGAAGAGCGCAGAGGTCTGCACGGTGTCGGTGGCGAGGCCATTCTGCTCGACGTCGACAGGCCGGCTGAGGCCCGAGAAACACGCCGACGAGACGCCCGGGAGGCCAACGATACTCGTGGTCCCCGCGACGAGACCCTTCAGCGAGCCCCACTTGTGCAGCTCGCACTTCAGGCTGTTGTTCGTTCCCTCGTAATCGAGTGGGCACCACACCGGCTTGCCCTGCGAAGCATCTTCGAGGCATTGCTTGTAGTCCAGCATCAGGCCGTACTCGGCCTCTTTCGGCCAGCGCGTGTGGTCCGTGTATTTGCAACCGAACGGAGTGCAAGCGCACGAGCCAACGGTGCAGTAAGGCGAGCCCGAACAATCGGCGTCGACCGAGCATGACGAAGGCAGATGCGGCACCCAATCGTCGTTGTCGAAGACGTCGAAGAGGATGTGATTGTGCGTGTCGATGAGGCCAGGCGCGATCACACCGCCGGTCTCAAAAACGGGTACGCCCGGATGCTGCGCCTCGCACTCGGTTCCCGGAGCGACGCAGGCGAGGAGCGGCCCGTCGATCATCACCTGGCCGTCGAACGCCTCACCCGGCGTGACCACGTGCCCATGCAAAATGTAGGGTCCGGTAACCGCGCCGCCGCCGGGGCCGACGCCCGTGCTGGCCGGGGTGCCACCGCTCGGACCGGAGCTCGGACCGGAACTCGAACTCGAGCTCAAGCCGTCTGTCGTGGCGACAACGGGGCAACCGGATGCGAGTGCGAGGCAGGCGATGACGGCGGCGAGCGCCCAGTACGACTTCGTCACTCGGTGAAAGATAGCATGATCGCCGGACATGCAACGGGCACTGAACCCGAAGTTTCATTGGAGCGCGCACGCCACGCGGCGTCCGCAATCTTCTCGACAACCGCGAGCCCGATTCGCGACAATTGTGGCGATGCGCCTTGCCGTCTTCGCTCCCATCGTGTGCGCCCTTGCCACCGCGTGCTCGACCGTTTTTGTCGAGGGCGGCCCACCGTCGGACGGGACGGGAGGAGGCGGAGGAAGCTCAACCAGTGGCAGTGGCAGTGGCGGCGCGATGTTCGCGGTCACGGCCGGGCCATCGGGCGTCGGCAGCGTCGCCTCGTCGAGCTCGGGCGCAGAGCCCATCACGTGCTCGTCGTGGGGAGAGGCGTGCACGGGTTGCATCGCGACGAGCTGCCCTGAGACGTGGTGCGCGTGCCAAGGCAACGCCGAGTGCTTCGCGCTCCTGCAATGCTCGGGAGGCTGCCAGGACTCGGACGGTTGTACCGAGAAGTGCATGGCCTTGCATCCCGAAGGGATCGCCGACGTGCTCTTGGTCAGCGGCTGCGCCGGCACGGCGTGCGATGCCGTGTGCAAGTGGGGCTCGACCGATTTTGATCCGTGCGGCGAGTGCGTGTTCAAAAGCTGCGCTTCGGAGACAAACGCGTGCTTCGGCGACCCCACGTGCTTCGCCCTTTGGAAATGTTTCGACGCGTGCGGGCCATCGAGCCTGAGCTGCCACCAGAGCTGCTACGTGAAGCACCCGGACGGCGTGACCAAGCTCGAGGTCTTGCTCACCTGCGCGAACTCGAGCTGCGAGAGCACCTGCAACTAACTCACCGCGAGCCGTGGCGTCTCAGCGTGCTGGACGACGAAAACGACGCGCGCGAAACTGGTGGTTCGACGGCCCGCCGCCGGACGCGCCTTCGGTGCTCACCATGACATTGCCTGCCGTTCCATTCGGTGCCGCGCCGTTCATCGCGGGCCCATTGGATGGCGCTCCGTTCGTCGCCTGTCCGTTCATGGCCGGCCTGTTGCCTTGCGGCCTGTCGCCTTGCGGCCGGTTGCCTTGGGGCCGGTTGCCTTGCGGCCGGTTGCCTTGCGGCCGGTTGCCTTGCGGCCTGTTGCCTTGCGGCCTGTTGCCTGGCGCTCCATGGGGGCTACGGGCATTCGACGGCGCGCTGGAAGAGGAACCGTAATCGGCGTCTTCACCGAGTACCGGCACCCGGTCGCGCAGCAATCTCTCGATGTCTCGCAAGAACGCCCGCTCCTCACGATCGCAGAGCGAGACCGCGCGTCCGGTGGCGCCCGCACGGCCGGTGCGCCCGATGCGATGCACGTAGCTCTCGGGGATGTTGGGGATCTCGTAGTTCACCACGAGCGAGACCCCATCGACGTCGATGCCGCGGGCCGCGAGGTCGGTCGCGACGAGCACCCGCAGCGTCCCCGCGCGAAATCCGCCGAGCGCCCGATCGCGTGCGCCTTGCGATTTGTTGCCGTGAATCGCGGCCGCCGCATAGCCGGAGTCCACGAGCTGCTCGGCGAGGCGATTCGCGCCGTGCTTGGTGCGGGTGAACACGATCACACGCGAGTCTTTTCCTTCGTTTAGGATCGTCTCGAGGCGCGCGCGCTTGTTGGCTTTCTCGACGAAGAAAACGCCATGGCTCACGGTCTCGGCCGTGGTCGCCTCCGGCGTGACGCTGACCTTGATAGGATCGCGGACCATGTCGGCGGCGAGCTGTACGATCGGCGGCGCCATGGTCGCGGAGAAGAAGAGCGTCTGTCGGTCGCGCGAGAGCCTGGCGAGGATGCGGCGCACGTCGTGGATGAAGCCCATGTCGAGCATGCGGTCCGCCTCGTCGAGGACGAGGTAGATCACGCCGTCGAGGCGCAGCACGCGCTGCTCGACGAGATCGAGCAATCGGCCCGGGGTGGCGATCAGCATGTCGGGCCTGCGGGTGAGCTCGACCTCCTGGTTTCGCTGGCTCACGCCGCCATAGATCACCGCGTGTCGAATGGTCTCGCCCCGAGCCCCGCGGATGTACTTGCCGTAGGCGGTGACGCGCTCGCCGATTTGCGCTGCGAGCTCGCGGGTCGGCGTGACGACGAGCGCCCGGACGAGGCCCGTAGGCCGGCCCGCGACGAGATGCTGCAACAGCGGCAACACGAACGCAGCGGTCTTGCCGGTTCCGGTCTGCGCGCAACCGAGGATGTCGCGCCCATCGAGCGCGCAAGGGATCGCCTGCGTCTGAATCGGCGTAGGTGTCGTGTAGCCTTCTTCAACGAGCGCGCGAACGAGCGGTGCCGAGATCCCGAGGTCCGCGAAAGCGGCGCCTGGAACGGGAATGGAAACGGACGAAGAAGGGGAAGAAGCAGGAGCAGAAGGAAGGTGCATTCAGTCTTTCGAAGTCGACGCACGCCACGCGGAAAGTCGCGGGAGCGCGTTTCGGGCGGAACCTAGCACGAAGAATGGGGCGAAGCGGTAGCGCGGAGTACGAAGCGCGGAACCATGGCCGACCTCAGACTCGCGCAAAGGCCACGGCCGGCGTAACGTCGCCCGGGTAGGCGCGTTCGAGCACGCGAGCCTTCGCATGAACAACCCAACGCTGCCACCCCATGAAGGCGCTCCCGAAGCCGACCCGCGCCGCCACCTCGTCGTGACCCCGCGCATCCGCATCCCCCACGACGAGTTCGAGTTCCAGTTCGCGCGGAGTGGAGGGCCGGGCGGTCAGAACGTCAACAAGGTGAACTCCAAGGCGACCTTGCGGTTCCGCGTGCTCGACTCGCCGAGCCTGACTGATGACGTAAAACGCCGGTTTGCCCAGCGTTTTGCCTCGAAATTGCTCAATGACGGCAGCGTGCTCATCGCGTGTGAGACGTCCCGTAGCCAGCTCGCCAACCGCACGGCTTGCGTCGAGCAGCTTGCCGCATGGCTGAAGGAAGTGGCGACGCCGCCGAAGAAGCGCGTGCCTACCAAACCCACCCGCGGCTCCAAGACGCGCCGGTTGACGGACAAACGTCGGCAGTCCGAAAAGAAAGGCAGCCGCGGCTCGCGAGGCGACGACTGACGTGGCGCGGTGACGGGCCAGGCCTCGTTCGGATGCCGGCCAAAAACGATTTTGAAGTTTCGGTGATGGAACGGCGTGCGCGCGGCCACATAATGGGCCGCTCGGCTTATCCGAGGAGCCATGAATTTCCGTGATGTCTACGATGAACACTTCCGCTTCGTGTGGCGGTCGTTGCGGCGACTCGGCGTACGCGAGAGCGACGTATCCGACGCGGCGCAGGATGTTTTCCTCGTCGTGCATCGCAAGCTCGCGGAGTTCGAAGCACGGTCGAAGGTCACGACGTGGCTTTATGGAATTTGCATGAGGGTTGCCCAAGATCGCCGCAAGTCCGCCTACGAACGGCGCAAGTCGAACGACGAAAACGAGCCAATTTCGCAGCGGGCTGACGAGACATTCCACGCCGGAAAGAGCGCCGAGCGCCGGCAAGGGCTCGCCATCCTCGACGCGCTGATGGACGAGATGCCCGTCGAGCAGCGAGCCGTGTTCACGTTGTTTGAGCTCGAACAACACACGAGCGACGAGATAGCCGAGCTCTGCGCCATCCCCCTCGGCACCGTCTTTTCGCGGCTAAGGCTCGCGCGCCAGACGTTCGAAGCCGGACTCGGGCGATTGCACGCAAAAGACCGTTTCCGTGTCGCAGGAGGTACAGCATGAGTTCCGAAGCACGTTGGCTGGACGATCCCAAGCGGGCCCCCTCAGGGGCGCTCGAACTCTTAAAAGGTGGAGTCGACATCGAGCCGCCCGAAGGGGCAAAAGGCGCCGTTTGGGGTGCCCTGGCAGCGAGCCTCGGCCCGGCTGCGACAGGGGTTGGAGGCGCTTCCGCGACCCACGCGAGCGGCGCGACTGCAGGCACCGGTGTCGCGGCGGTCGGAACCAAAGTGGCAGTCGGCGGCGTGCTCACGAAACTCACCGCCATCGCGCTGGTCGCGGGTGGAGCGGCGCTCGGCAATGAAGTCAGCCATCGCCGAGAGGACCACGCGCGCCATGCGTTTGTCGCGGCGACCACGACATCAGCGGCGACCACGACATCAGCGGCGACCACGACACCAACGGCAGTGGCAACACCGATCGCGGCCCCCGTTCCTACCGGTCTCGTGCTCAGCACCGCGCCCGCCGAAGAGCCTGCGTCAAAGGCAACAGCCACACCCGCGCGCGGAAGCGTCGGCGGCGAAGAGCGTCAAAGCCAACTCCGCGAGGAGAGTGCGCTCGTCATCCGAGCCCGCGACGCCGTTCGCCAGGGACGCGCGAACGAAGCTATCGGCCTGCTCGACTCCGCACGTGGGCGTTTTTCCGACGGCGTGCTCGCCCAGGAGCGCGAAGCCCTGTCGGTCGAGGCGCTCTCCGGCAGCGGGCGCGCGACCGAGGCGCAGAGCCGCGCCAAAGCCTTCCTCGCGGCTTACCCGAAGAGCCCTCATGCGGCGCGCATGAAGTCCTTCGCATCGCGGTAAATTGCTGGCGATTGCGAATACGACGCGGGCACGACACTTTTTTTGATGGCGACGACGCGAGCCCTCCACACACTCTTCGAACCCCGCGACGACGCGGTCCGTAGCATCGAGAGTGCGCACCCCTCGCACCTTGATGGAGACCGTCGAGCGGAAATTTTAGGGGGTATTGAAGGAGGATTGCGATGAAACTTCGACGTTTGATCGGTGCTGGTGTGGGTTCTCTCTTGGCGGCAGTCGGCTGCGACGGCCCTCTCACGAACGTAGGAGACCTGACGGGAGCTGGCGGCGGAAGTCCTTCGAGCACCACGTCAGCTGGCGGCGGAAGTCCGTCGAGCACCACGTCAGAAGGCAGCGGCGGCGCGGCCCCGGTCGTCAAGGCAAAGAGGGTGGATGTGCTCGTGGCGCTCGACAACTCCGGCTCGATGGGCGCAAAGCAAAAGATCCTCCAGGGCGCCGTGAAGGAGTACCTCGAGTCGCTCGCGAATCCTCCGTGCAGCGGCGGTGACGGCACGGATGAGGTTCCCGCCGCGGCCGACGGCAGTTGCCCGAACGGAATGGCTCGTGTCCACCCGCCGATCGAAGACATCCACTTCGGCGTCATCAGCTCGAGCCTCGGCGGCCACGGCTCCGACAGCTGCGAGAGCGCGAGCGAGAATGATCACGGCCGGCTGCTCGATCGCACCTCCCCCGACGACTCGACGAAAGTCCCAACCCAAGGCGGCCTCGGTTTGGTCGCTTACGGTCCGGGGAACCAAGACCTCGCGGCGTTCACCGGGAGCGCCAAGGCTCTGATGGGCGGCGTCGGCTCGGTCGGCTGCGGGTTCGAAGCGCAGCTCGAGTCGGTTTATCGATTTCTCGTGGAACCAGAACCTTACGCGTCGATCACGGTCAATAACGGCCAAGCGGATCTCAACGGAGTCGACACGAAGCTTCTCGAGCAGCGCGCCGCCTTCCTGCGGCCAGACTCGCTTCTCGTCGTCATCGCGCTCTCCGACGAGAACGACGCTTCGGTCCGCGACGGCAGCCAATTCTACTGGGCGACGCAGCGCTACGAGCCCGGAACCAGTAAGTCCTACCGGCTACCAAAAGCGACGGCGTCGTGTGCCGTCGATCCGAACTCGAGCTGCTGCCGCTCGTGCGCCGAGTTCCCGGGACAAGGTTGTGATGCAACGTTCGACAAGTGCGACGTCAACAACGATGGCAAGACCGACACCCTCGCGCCGGAAGACGACGCTATTAACCTGCGCGCCTTCGATCAGAAACGTCGCTTCGGGATCGATTTTCTCCAGCCGATCGACCGCTCCGTGCGGGCCTTTACGTCGTCGACCATCTTGGACCGCAAAGGCAGCATCGCCCCCAACATGCTCTTCGCGGAGCGAACTCCAGAGATGGTGGTGTTCGCAAGCGTCCTCGGCGTCCCGTGGCAAGATCTCGTTCGCTCGCAGAAGGATGCGAAAGGCGAGCTGAAAGACACGGCGGAGCTCGACGTCAAGCAAGGCGGCCTCAGCACCTGGGAGGTGATCCTCGGTGACCCCGCCAATTACGTAAAGGCGCTCGATCCCCACATGGTCGAGTCCGTGGAACCTCGCACCGGGACAAATCCCATCACCGGAACGAGCACGGCCGCCCCGGGCTCACCGCCCGAGTCCGATCCGATAACCGGCGCCGAGCGTCTCATCCCGGGCGCGAACGACCTGCAGTTTGCCTGCACATTCGAGCTTCCGATTCCGATCGACTGCAGCAACCCGGGCGTCGAGGTCTGCGACTGCAAGGATGCCGTCAACGCCGACAAGAACCCGCTCTGCTCGCCGAGCAAGCCCACCCTGCAGCTCCGCGACAAAGCGTACCCGGGCCTGCGGCAGCTCGCGGTGATGAAGGCTCTCGGTAGCGCCCGCACGGTCGTAAGCTCGGTCTGCCCCATCCAGCTGATGGACGCTTCGCTCGGCTCGTACGGCTACCGTCCGATGGTGCGCGCCCTGCAACGGCGCACCACTCCGCTGTTCTGATTCGCTGGCGCAATTTGAGGGTTGTTCGGTAACGCCCCCGGCTCGTGGTACGAGCGGGGGTGTGATCGTTTTGTGGAGCTCGGTTTGGCGACAGCGAAGCGGCATCGCCTTTGCCGCCAGTGCGCTCGCAGCCCTCTCGGGCGAAGCTCGGGCCGATGAGACGACACCCCTTCGCGTCGTTCGTGCAAACCGCGCCGAGAGCTGCCCGGACGGAGCCACCTTCGCCGCCCGCGTCAACGCGCACATGAGACGCGAGGCCGTCGTGGCGGAGGTCGCACGCGCAGCAGACGCCGGTGGGCATGGCTACACCGTGCGGTTTGAACGCCGCGCGAAAGGCTTTCGAGCCGCGCTCCGCGAGAATGCCAACGCGGGACACGCACGCACGATCACCGACTTGGGCTCTGATTGCACCGGGCTCGCCGACGCCGTCGCCGTGACGCTCGCCATCGTGCTCGACGACGGCATGCCGCTCGAGGCCCAAGTCAAGACCGCCGTCGAAGCGACTGCCGACGCGAAGGTCACCATCGCAGAGAAGCGAGCCACCGTCGCCGAAGCCAAGGTCGCCATCGCCGAAACGAAAGCTTCCGCCGCGGCGACCCTCGCCGCCGAGGCCACGACGAAGGCCCTCGCGGCCGAGGCCAAGGCCGCCGCTTTCATTGCGAACGCGCAAGTTGTCGCGGCAGAGAAACAACGTTCACTCGACAAATTGCAGCTCGCCATGGACCGCACACCGCCACCCGTCGCGGTCATTCCGCAGGAGACGCTCGCCCTCGACGTCGGCGGCGCGGCATCCTTCGGGCTCGTCGGCGCGCTCGCCCCGGCTTTGGTCGCCGATGCGACCGCGCGCGTCGCGACACACGTGGGCCTCGGTGTGGGATTCATTCTGCCCGAAAGCCAAACGTTCGCGGCGGGGCCCGGCGAGGTGGCCGTCTCGTTGGCGCTCGGCATCGTGCGTGGATGTTACGTAGCCCCCCTCGTCGTGGGCTCACACACATGGGAGTTGTCGGCTTGCCCCGAGCTCGCGGTCGGCGCGCTGCGGGGTGAAGGTCGCGGCTACGCGACGACGGGCCGCGAAACGAGGCCGTGGGTGCTTGTCGGCGCGAGCGTCGAAGGCAGCGGGAGCGTCGTAGGTCCACTCGGGTGGTTTGCGCGAACGCAGTTGCTCGTGCCGACTCGGGATGAGCGTTTCGGCGTCCAGGGTATCGACGGCGCGGTGTTCGAGGCTGGGCCTGCGACGGGCCTCGTCAGCGCAGGCGTCCGCGCCGGTTTTTGAAGCACACGGAGCTCAGCCGCCGAAAGCGAAGGTCACTCCGGTCAGTCGCTCGGAGACCTGAAAAAGCTCGGCCGCCGCGGCTTCGTCGCGCGACCGCGCATTCGACTTAACCTTCACCGGATAGCCGCTCATCTCGAAGAAACCATCCGGCCCGATGTAATCGCTCCCGTTCACCTCGAGCGCCGCGGCCGCGTACACCGTAGGCAATGCGCCCATCGCGGTCGATTGCGCGACGCTCCCGTTGGCGAAGCGCCAGAACCGCTCCGCGACCGAGGATTGGTCCATCTGCGCGGCGACGAGCGACAAGTTCGAGTTCGCGTAACCGGGGTGGCAGGCGACACTCTTCAGCCCAAGGTGGTGCGCATCGAGGCGCCGCTGCAGCTCATACGTGAAGAGCAAGTTCGCGAGCTTCGACTGCCCGTATGCGCGCCAGCGGTGGTAGCTCTTCTCGCCCTGCAAATCCTCGAAGCGAAGTTTTCCGATGTTGTGCGCCGAGCTCGCGACGTTGACGACGCGCGGAGCCGGAGCCGCGAGCAGGTGCCCGAGCAGCAGTCCGGTGAGAGCAAAGTGGCCGAGGTGGTTCGTGCCGAGCTGCATCTCGAAGCCATCCTCGGTCTTGCAATAAGGGAGCGCCATCACCCCGGCGTTGTTGACGAGCACGTCGAGCCGCTCGTGCTTTGTTTGAACCTCGGCGGCAAACGCCCGCACCGATGCGAGTGACGCGAGGTTCAGCGCCACGAACTCGAGCGATGCCGACGGGTGCGCCTCACGAATCTTCCCGATGGCGGCCTGCGCGAGCGCTTCCTTGCGACACGCCATGACGATGTGAGCGCCCGCCCCCGCGAGCGCAAGCGCGGCCTCATAGCCGATGCCGCTGTTCGCGCCGGTGATGACGACCACCTTGCCGTCCTGCTTGGGGAGATCGTCGATGGTCCAGCGGGGCTTGCTCATCGCGGCGGAGCGTAAGTGCGCAGCCTGTTCTCGTAAAGCCGCGCGTCTACTCACGCCGGTGGCAGCGTGATAAAAACAGAAGGGTGACAACCGTGAAGACTCCGCGTGTGAGCGACGTCCTCGCGACGGCCGCGGCCGGGGACGAACCCCGAATCGACTACGATATCCCTTCCTTGCGCTGCAACGGGTGAACGAAAATGACTCGGACCTTTGGCATTTTATTGGGTCTCGTCGCTGCGCTCACCGCAACCGCAGCGACGGCTACCGACACGTGGACCAAACCCTTCGACGGCGTAAAACGCCTGCGTCGCGTCACGTCGAATCCAAATGAAGTCGTGAGCGCGGTCGTTGTCGCGCTCGATACTCCAGGGGTTCACTTTCAGAGTACAAGCACGAGCCAGCGAAAGAAAACGACCTCGAGTTTCGCCAAGCTCATCGCCGGGCAAGTCGCCATCAACGGCGATTTTTTCTCCTATGCGACGTACGCCACAAGCGGCCTCGCGGCAGGCTCGGGTGCTGCGTGGAAAGACACCTTGGACACGAAGAGCGCAGGCACATTTGCGTTCGACAAAGGCACCAAGCTCGAGCTCACGCCCCTCGCGCCCCTTGTCACATTCGACAGCTCGTGGATGGAGGGGGTCGTCTCGGGACACCCTTGGCTCGTCAAGGCGGGGGTCGTCGAGACCTTCAGCCCCAATAGCTCGTTCTGCCAAACTCGGCACCCACGCACGGCGATCGGCCTCAGTGAAGACAAGAAGACGCTGGTGCTTGCCGTGGTCGATGGGCGCACAACCAAAAGCGTGGGGATGACCTGCAAAGAACTCGGCACGCTACTAAAAGGACTCGGCGCGTACGAGTCGATGAACTTCGACGGCGGAGGGTCCTCCACGATGTACGTGCAAGGCGCGGGCGTCGTGAATGCGCCCTCCGATGGAGTGGAGCGTACGGTCGCCAATCACCTCGCCCTGTTCGCTCCGAAGAGTGGCTCGGTCGGCTCATTCGCGGGCGTCGTTTACGAAAAAGATCACCCTGAACATCCGCTCGAGGGCGCCACGGTGTCGATCGAAACAGTCGGCGAAGATGTCACCAATGAGAAAGGCGCATACGAGCTGATGGCGCTCCCGGGAACGTACACGATCACCGCAAAAGAGCTTGGATACGACAGCGCGAGTGTCGAGAAGACGATCGCAGCGGGCGAGCCGCTCACGGTCGATTTCGCGCTCGCACCGGCGGCAGCCACCGACTTCGACGACGACGGCGTGCCCGACGTGAAAGACAACTGCGCGAAGGTCTCGAACGCGAACCAGTCCAACAACGATGCCGACGCCTTCGGCGATGCGTGCGACGCCGACGACGATGAGGACGGCGTCATGGATGAAGACGACGACTGCCCACTCGACGCTGGGATTGGAGAAGCGTGCCCCGGATCAACGGCGAGCGGGTCGGACACGACCACCGAGCCTTCGGGCGTGCGCGGCGTTGGGTCGGAGGCGAGCTGCAGCGTGGGGTCGCACGGTCGCCGATTCGCGCCGGGGCTTATGTTCGGGGTAGCCGCGGCGTTGTTCTTCGCGCGGCGGGCGACGGTTTCATGTTCACGGACCTCGAAGGGCGCACCCCGGGCACCAATCGCCCGTCTCGCATGTTGTCCTCACATCACGCGCGGCAACGCAGCTCGGCGACGGCGACTCCGTCCTCGGCGCGCCCGCCCCCATCGGAGAGAATTGCCATGACACCGTATGCACGTACCGCCATCCCACTTTTTTTGGCGTCCTTCCTCGGCGCCTGCGCCGCAACGACCAGCCCCGAGCAGTCGCCATCCGCGCTGTCGAATAGCGAAGGCGCCCGCGCAAAAACTTCCGAAGCCCACGAGGGCGAAGGGCGGCGACGTGGCTCGCGGCACGGCGCGTTCGGGCTGCAAAAGCTGTTACGCGCGGCAAGGAAAGACCCTTCTCTTTCGGTCGAGCAAACGGCGAAGCTTGACCTGCTCGGAGAGCAACGGAAAGCGCAACATCAAGCCGCGAAGGCGACCAAGAACGAGCTTCGCGCCGCGCTGGCGAAGGGCGTCGCCGACGGAACACTCCAGGATGCCGAGATTGCCGAATCGCGAGCAAAAATGCTCAGTTTCGCGGTGAGCAACTCGGCCGAGCATGCAAAGACGCTGAACGAGCTTCACCGTCTACTCGACCCGGCCCAGCGAAAAGCGTTGGTGGAGCGAATGCAGGCGAAGCACGGCGAGCACGCAGGCCGCGGAGAGCATCACGCCAAAGAGGGCGGGCGCGGCGGGCATCACGCCAAAGAAGGTGGGCGCGGAGGGCGGGGGGCTGTGAGGTTCATGCGTGAACTCGACCTCGACCAGGCTCAGCGCGCGGCGCTTCGAGTCGAAATAGAACACGTTCACGCCGCGGGAAAACCGAGCGCGCAGGCCAAGTATGAACGCCGCGAGCAAGCGGAAGCCGCCATGGTGGCGTTCGCTTCGGAGGCGTTCGACGCCACGGCTCTGCCTATCGCATCGCAAGCCGAGCAGCATGCCGCAGGCCGCATCGATGGTCGCGTGGCCGAGGTGCGTGCCGTGCTCACCGTGCTCCGACCCGACCAGGTCACCAAGCTCGCAAGCGCGCTCGCGGCACCCGACGACGAGCGCCGAGAAGACGACCACGAGCCTTGAAGGGGAGCGGCGATCGCTCGGGCCATGCCCACCGGAAAAGCCGCAGCGCGGGACGCAGACCCCGGTAGTCTCGTCCCGTGCCGAAGAAGCCATCGACCAAAGCGAAGTTGCTCTCGCCGCGCGACTGGGAGCGAGCGGCCCGCGCGAAGCTTTCGAGAGTTGCGTACGACTACTTCCGTTCGGGCGCCGATGCCGAGCGGGCGATGAAGCGCAACGTACGCGCCTATCAAAGGTGGGTTGTTTGGTACCGCGTGCTCGTGGACGTCGCGACGCGCGACCTTGGCACGACGGTACTCGGACACCCCGTCGCGATGCCGATCCTGATCGCGCCGATGGCGTACCAGAAGCTCGCCCATCCCGAAGGTGAGCTTGGGGCGGCTCGCGCGGCGGCTGCGGTGGGCACGATTTACATCGCGTCGACGCTCGCGACGACGACCCTCGAGGACATCGCCGCGGCGACGCCAGCGGTGAAACTCTTTCAGCTTTATGTGCACAAAGACCGCGAATTTACCCGCGAGCTCATCCTCCGCGCAAAACAGGCGGGGTACTCGGGACTCGTCGTCACGGTCGATGCTCCGGTGCTCGGTCGACGGCTCCGCGACGAGCGCAACGGGTTCGCGCTGCCCCCTGGAATGACCGCGGCGAACCTCGCAAGTGACTCGGCCTTGGCGGCCACAGAAGGCTCGGCGCTGGCGAGCTACGTCGACG
Organism: Polyangiaceae bacterium; assembly: GCA_947475525.1. Taxonomy (GTDB): domain Bacteria; phylum Myxococcota_A; class Polyangia; order Polyangiales; family Polyangiaceae; genus SYFR01. The sequence goes on from CANJMI010000009.1 coordinate 35,903, forward strand.
ACCGGCACGACGCATCCTTCAGCTGGAAGGATCTCGAGTGGCTACGGTCGCTGTCCGAGTTGCCCGTCGTCTTGAAGGGGATCGTTCGGGTCGATGACGCACGGCGGGCGGTTGGGCATGGCATCGACGGGATCATCGTTTCGAACCATGGCGGACGGCAGCTCGACGCCGCTCCAGCCACACTCGACGCGCTGCCTGGAATTGCGCGCGCCGTAGGCGACGACTGCGAGGTTTACGTGGACGGAGGGATCCGGTCTGGCTCGGACGTCTTCAAGGCCCTCGCTCTTGGGGCCCGCGCGGTGCTGGTCGGAAGGCCGGTCCTCTGGGCACTCGCGCTCGAAGGCGAGGCCTCGGTAGCCGAGCTCCTCCGGGGCATGGCGGAGGACCTTTCACGGACGATGGCCCTCGTCGGAACGCCGACGCTCGCCGACATCAGACGCGACATGCTGACGCCCGAATCGTGACGCTGACGTGCGCGGCTAGCCGAGGTTGATACGCGTACCGTCGATCCGCACTTCTTCGTCCGCCTCAATCGCGATGTGCCCCGCGCGAAGGTGGTGCCCCTCCGTGACCACCGTGCGAACGCGGGTCGCGCGAAGTTGATGAAGCTCCTCGACCTGCCGGTACACGTTACGCGCCCGCTCGAAGATCCGAGTGGCCGCGCTCTCGATGCGCTCTGCCACGAGCACGATCCCGTGGGCGGATAGTGTCGCGAGCTTTTCACCGAGGACGATGGACGCCGGCAACTCTTTACCCCCCGAGATTTCCACTCGCTCACCTCGAACCCGAACCGTCCCCTTCGCGACGAACTCGATGTCGCCGTCGAGAGCCGCAAATGACAGGTTGCCGCGCGGCGCGAGGACGGTGGCCTTTCCCGTTACCGTATCGAGCTCGAAGACCAGCCGGCTCGAAGCATCGCGAACCTCGATGCACTCCCGCCCGTCCTTCGTGGCAAGTCGCGCACTCGGACCATGCCGGCTGTCGACGCGCGACTCCTCCACGGGCGCATTCGTAAACAACGCTTCGAGGGAAAGAGGCAGCTCATCCGCGGCATCGCTGCGCACGGCCTCATCGCCGTCGCAAAGAGGTTCCGTCGAAGCGAGCGTGGCGGAGGTTCGGGTCATGGCGTACGGGCTTGGGCCGGTCGAACGATAGCGCACTCCGGTGCAAACGCGGGTGACGTTCAAAACTCCGCGTGATACGCGTTCTATCGAGCTTCTAATCGCACGACGGTCCTTCCGCGTGGCACCTTCGCTCACTTTTTCGAACGGAGCACGAGCCATGGCCGAGTCCTCGACCGCACGAACGATTGCCCAGGTCTCCAGCCCGACCGCACTTCCGCCGCCGCGCGTGAAACCCCGACTCCGCGGGGTGAGCCACGAGGTGGCTTTCTACTTCGCGCTGGTGGTGACCGCGGTGATGACGTACGTCGCGGCGCCGGGCCTGCCACGCATCGCGGGCGCGGTATACGGCGCGTCCCTCGTCACGCTGTTCGGAACGAGCGCCCTCTACCACCGGCCAACGTGGAGCACGGTTGCGCGGGCTCGTATGCGCCGCGTGGACCACGCCGCGATCTTCGTCTTGATCGGAGGGAGCTACGCGCCGATGGGCCTGCTCGCGTTGCCAAGCGACGTCGGACATCGTTTGCTTGCGCTGGTGTGGTGCGGCTGCCTCGCGGGGGTCGTAAAATCGATCTTCTGGGCGCACGCGCCTCGCTGGCTCACCGCCAGCATCTACGTCGCGGTCGGTTGGATGGCGACGCTCGAGTTTCGCACGCTGCACCTCGCCCTCGGTAGCAGGCGCGCCGCATTGGTTCTAGCCGGTGGCGTTTGCTACTCGCTTGGGGCGCTGGTCTACGCTCGACGAAAGCCCGATCCGATGCCGGCGGTGTTCGGCTACCACGAGATTTTTCACGTGCTCGTGATCGTCGCGGCGGCGCTGCAATTCGGCGCGATTGGCAGCATCGTGCTCGAATCCACTGGCCGATGACGCGAGTTCTCTAGGAACCCGCGCCGCTGAGGTGGGAGTCAACGGCGCCGCGTGAATCCGATGATTCCAAGCGCTAGCACGACCAAGCCGAGTGGAGCTTGCGCGCCCCCGGAGCCGGTGTTCGCAACGCTGCACGCGTAGCCGCCCTGAGTGCCGAAGTTGCCGCCTTTGCCGCGATTTGCCAGCGGATCAGGCACGATGCACGCGCCCGCCGCGCATTGCCCTGCGTCTCCGACCTCCGAGCTGCACACCGTGAGATCGGGCAGCAAGGGGTTCAAACACTCGCCAGTCTTGTAGTCGCACACGCCCGCTTCGTGGCAGGTGTCGACGGGCACGCACGACACCGGCTTGGCGCCGACGCATTTATTGCCGACGCAGGAGTCGGCCGTCGTGCATGCGTTGCCATCCGTGCAGGTCGCACCCTCGGCCACCACGGTGTAGGTGCACGTGCCTTCCTCCGAGCAAGCCGCGGTTTGGCAGCCATTCGCAGGCACTGGGCACGACGCCGGATTGCAGACCGACGCGCAGTTCTCGCCGAAATGGTTCACTGCGCACTTTTGGCAATGCGAGCCGCCGTAGTTCGGCGTGCACTTGCAGCTGCCGTCGGCCTGGGCCACGCCGTGGCCGGTGCAGTCGTCCTCGTCCGAGTATTGGCACGTCAAACCCGCGTAGCCTGCGGTGCAGGTGCAACCTACGGCACTCGTGCATGAGCCCTTCAACGAGCAATCGGTCACGGGTCCCTCGGTGCACGCGCCGGTGGAACACGCGTCGCCGACGGTGCAGAGATCGCCGTCTTCGCACGGTGTCGCATCCGTGACGGTGGTGCACATGCCGTCCTTCGTCCCGCCCGCCTTTTGGGTGCAGGCTTGGCAGTCGCTCGTGTCCCCGCCCGCGCACGCAGAGTCGCAACAGACCCCGTCGACGCAGAATGCCGAATCGCATTCTTCGCCGATCGTGCAGGCCGTGCCGGTACCGAGGCCACTACCGCAATAACCGATCGCCTTGCAGACCTTCGCGCCGACCCCGCAGGCGTGGAGCGATGGGTCACCGTAGTTTGCCGAGCACGCGACGCAACTGCCACTCGTCGCACCCGTGAGGCTGCACACCGGGAAGTCAGGCGAGGAGCACTCGCTGTCTGTGTTGCACGACGGCACGCACTTTCCAGCGCCGTCGGACACATCGCAACCCTCCGTCGCGGCGCACTTCGATACGTCGGTAAGCGAGCATGCGCCACAGATGTGAGAACCGGCGTCGCAAATGGAGGCCGCGGCATTCTTGCAGTCGGCGTTGAGCAAACAACACGCCGCGAGCGCATCCGGACCGTGGTCCGTTACCAAGAAGCCCAGGACCTGCTGGCGCGAGGCCGGGGACACATCCGGCAAGCCGGCATGCGACGTGGAGGCCGTAAATCCCGCGTAAAACGTAGGGCCGAGCTCGGTGGCGAGGTTGACTTCGGACGTCACGAAGAGCGGCAGCGCGGGCTTGGCGATCTTGGTCGAGACGTACACGCCCAAGGTGTGGGTCAGCACCTCGTAGTCGAACCAGGCATGGATCGACGACGTCGTTTTCAGGTCGAACGGCACGGAGATCACGGGCAGCGTGGCGTTTTCGGGAGCATCGTGGTCGACCTTCCCGCGGGTGAGGGCCACGTGGCTACCGTTGGGGTCGAAAGCACCACTCGCCACGGTATCGAACTCGATCGCGATGGCCGGGGTGAGCCCGTCGTAGGCGAGGTTTTTTCCGGCATCCGGCTCGCTCGATGTGACGAGTGCCGTGGGCCCATTGGCCGCGGCTTGAAGCACGAACGCGATGCCTTCTCCGCCGCCATCCTGATGCTGCGAGAATCGCAGCTCGAAGGCCGCGTGAATGTCGGCGTCGCTCGTAAGCTTGGAACGGAAGAAGGTCGAGCCGGCTTGAGAGCCCTCGGCGGCGGTGAGCTCGATGCCATTGCCGTCGAGGGTCGCGTCGCCATTGAGCGACACGTTCGGCAACACCGCCCCGCCGAGGTAGCAGAGGTCGACGGCCGTGAGGGCTTGGGCGACTTCGGCGACGCGCTCACGCTCGGCGGAGCCGGAGGACGGGATGCAGCTCGGGATGAGGCTCGCCGAGAGGCCACCGCACAAGAACAACGATGAGAGGATCTTCTTCATGGTACGGCCTTACTTCTTCTCGAGAACCAGGAACTGCACCCGGCGGTTCTTCGCCTGGCCTTCGGGCGTATCGTTGCTGACCCGCGGGACCTCGTCTCCGTAGCCCTTGGCGACGAGGCGATTCGCGGCGACGCCACGCTTGACGAGGGCCGCGACGAGGGCACCCGCGCGATCCTGCGAGATCGTCTTGTTGATGCGCTTTGCGCCCTGATTGTCGGTGTGCGCCTGCACCTCGACCTTCACGAGCTCGACGTGTTCTTTCAAGAAACTCGCGACCGCTTCGAGACCCGCGTCGCTGGTTGCTCGGAGCGTTACGCCACCTCCGTCGAACTCGATACCGGGCGCGCCAAGGTTCAGGATCGCGTCCGCCGGGCAGCCGCGGTGTTGCGGTTTCGACGAGTCCGCCCCCGCTTCCGCCGGGCAGGCGTCGACGTCATCGCGCACGCCGTCGCCATCGGTGTCACTGGGGCAGCCGTTCGTTTTCGGGTCGGCGCTCGCGCTGCCCTTGAGCTCGGCACACGCATCCACCGGATCGGCGATGCCATCCCCGTCGCGGTCGCCGCCTACCGGGCAGCCATTTTTCAGCGCGTCCGGAGCGGCTACTCCCAGAGCTTCCGGGCACGCGTCGACAGCATCGAGCACCCCATCGCCGTCTTTATCCAAGACCGGGCAGCCGTGCTTCTTCGCGTCGTCGCTCGCCACGCCGACCGCATCCATGCACGCGTCGACAGCATCGAGAATGCCGTCGCTGTCTTTATCCAAGATCGGGCAGCCGTGTTTCTTTGGATCCTCGCTTGCTACACCGGCCGTGTCGGCGCAGGCGTCGAGCGGATCATGGACGCCGTCGCCGTCGCGGTCGGAGACCTTTTCTTTCTTGGCGACGTCGATCTCGGGAGCCCAGGTAAAACTCAGCATTCCGCGAACGCGTGGACTGCCGACCCCCGCCGACAGGGCTGTTCCGGCACCGAGGCCGAGAGTGAACTCTTCGAGGAATCGGTAACGCGCTCCGACGAGCACATCGAGATTCGTCGTGCGCGAATCGACCGAGTCGAACGACAACGTTCCAAGCACCTCGGGTCCAACTTGGAGTTCGCGCTGCGGGCCGAGAAGGGCGCCGACCGCGGCGGAGTACGTGAGCCGCGAGCCCTGGTTTACGCCGAGAAACTCGCGACTTTCACGCAGCTCGGGGCCGACCGCCGCCGCATAGCGGATGCGGTTGCCCACGTCACCGTTCGCGATGGCGTGCACCCAGCCGCGGAGGCGTGCGTCGCTCGCGTACGCACCGGTCGTAGGCAGGTAAAGGTAGCCTCCGACGCCGACATGAACGAGCCCCCGCGACTCACTCCAAATTCTTCCGCGACCGGAGAGACGCACGTTCGCGGTGCCCGTGGTCGGCGGCGCCGGGAGCGATGTCCCACCCGCGGCGAAGGCATCACCTTGCTGAAATGCCGCAGGAAAATCGACGCCGATGACGGCGCGATCGAACAAGGCCACGGAGACGTTTCCGTGCGCGAGGACCTGGTGCCGCACGACCGAGCTGACGAGAGTGCCGGTGTTGATGGTCGTGACCTCGAGCGGCCGGTGCGCATAGTCGGCGAACACCATCGCGCGTATCGCTAGCCGCCCGTTCGTCTCGGCGCTGGGCACGCTGAAGAACGCGTCCCCGGCAGCGGCCGGATCGAGCCGGGGCAAAGCAAACTGAGTGCCAGCGTCATCGGCAAACGCTTGCGGCGCCTGCGCCACAACCGCCGCGCCCAATAGGACCGTTACGAGCGAATTCTGCCGCATGTCGGATCGTCTCCGCGAGATCGCTTCGCGCAGGCGCATCGGTGCCCCAACGCCCAAGCTTCCCCGAAGGAATCTCTTCGCCTGCTCAGGCCCCGGCGTCAAATAAGGAGCCGGGGCGGCCGGTCCGAATGCCAGCCGCCTCACGACCGAGCTCACTCATATGCGGTGCAGATCCGGCGCCTTGGTCAGGAGCCGATCGAGCCAGGCATTCGTCAGTTTTTCCTGGGCCGTGTTCGCCCGGAGGCGCGCGTTCAAGTTCTTGAAGTCGACGCGATCGAGTTCCTGGTCCTGATTGAAGCAAGAAAAGACGATGGTCTCCTTGCCGGTCACCGGATCGACATGCTTCTGGAGGCACTGCGCGCAGACCTCTTTCATCATGCATTGCATCGGTGAGTTGATGCTGCCGATTGCGACGTGCTTCGGGTCGAGATGCGGCAAAAGGACGCCGTGTCGCGCCTCTTTGACCGCCGCCATCATCCGGTCGGAGCCGATGGCGACGATGCGGCGAACGTCCTTCAGGTTGAAGAGCTCTCCGCCAAATTTGCCCTCCGCGTAGGCGAGCATCGCCTGGACGATGTTGCCGCGGAATTGCCGATCCATCGGACGCCGCGGGGCGATCTCGGCGCCGGTGTCGGTGCACCAAATTACCTGGTCGGTCGCAACCTCGATGTCCTCTTGCTTGAAGAGATCCTCGCCCTTCTTGTAACCCGCGAAGTAGATGACCTTGTCGCCCTTTGCGCGAAGCGCCTTCGCGATCGAGAACAGCACCGCGTTGCCGAGGCCACCACCTGCGAGCAACACGGTCTCGCCCTCGGGGATCTCGGTCGCCGTTCCGGTCGGCCCCATCACGACGACCTCTTCACCGGGCTTCAGCATCGCGAGCATGCGCGACGAGGCGCCCATTTCCAGCGCGATCATCGACAAGAGGCCCTTCTCTTTGTCGACCCAGGCCCCCGTGAGCGCGAGGCCTTCCATCGTGACGCGCGTGCCCTCGATCACAGGCGAAGACGCCTCGAAATTCTGCATGCGGTAAAATTGCCCCGGCTCGAACTTGCGGGTCGCGGCCGGTGCATGCACCACGACCTCGACGATCGTGGGCGTCAGGCGCGTCACCGAGTGCACCGTGGCGGTAACCTCGCTCGAGACGCGGGCAAAGAGGGCGCGCCGTCGTTCGTCTCGCTTCGCTTGCGGCTCGTCGCCAAGCTTCGCCGTCTCGGCCTCGAACAAGGCGACGACATGCGGGTAGGCATCCTTCGCGCTGGCCATCGCCTTGACGACGCTGCCTGCGTAAAACGGATTGTTGTCACCGTAGTAACTGACGGCGTGGACGCCATCGTCGTAGCTCGTGAAGTAGCCCTTTTTCGGGTCGTCGGTCGGCTCGACGACGAGCTTGCCTTCGGCGTTCCGGTACGCCGTGTGCGCGCGGAAGAACTGCTTCCACTTGTCGAAAGCGAACGTGCCGGGCTTCTCCTTTTCGTACATCACGTTCGGGCTCGTGCCGGCTGCGACGCACACCGTGCGCGCGGGAAGCTCCACCATCTCACCGGTTGCCGTCCACTTGCCGGAGGCGAGCGACTGACGCTCGAAGGTCATCGCTTCGACCGCGCCGTGGGCGTCGACCTTCGCCTCGACGGGGGCGAGGTTCTCTAAGTACCGAACGCCTTCCTCGAGCGATTTGATTACCTCTTCGTGATTCAAACGGTACGCGGGCGAGTCGAGCACGCGCTTGCGATAGACGAGCGAGACGCCCCCCCAAGAATCGAGGAGCTTCTGGAACTCGGGCTCGCGCTCGGCGGCGGCAGCACGGACGCGCTCCGCTTTGATGGCCGCTCCGTGCGTGCGCTGCTCTTCGATGAACTCGCGCTCCTCGGGGTCGAACATCGCCATCACGTTCGCTTCGCCGCGTTCCTCGCGGAGTGCATCGAGCCGCTCGCAGGTCTTCTCGGTCTGGATGATGTAGTAGGCGAGCAGCTCCGTCGCCGTGTCGATCGCCGTTAGGCCACCGCCGATGACGATGGCCGGTAAGCGAACTTGCATGTTCGCGAGCGACGAGCGCTTGTAGGCGCCAGTGAGCTGAAGGCTCATCAAAAAGTCGCTCGCCTTGCGGATCCCGCGCGCGAGGTTGTTCTTCATTGGGATGACCGTCGGGCGGCCGGCTCCCGCAGCGATCGCGACGTGGTCGAACCCGAGCTCCCAGGCGTCGTCGAGGTCGAGCGTCCCGCCGAAGCGCACGCCGCCCTTGATCTGGAGGAGCCGCTGCCGCGCGAGTGTCACGTAGAGGACCGTGAGGAAGTTCTTGTCCCAGCGGACCGTGATGCCGTATTCGCTCACGCCACCGAACCCGAGGAGCACGCGCTCGTCGAGCTCGACGCAGAGGTCGGAGTAACGCTTGATTGGACGCGGCGGCGTCGTCTCGTCACCCGTAAGCTCGACGGGGAGCGGTTCGATCTTGAGGCCGTCGACCGCGACGCACGCGAAGCCTTCCTGCGTCAGGTGGTGAGCCAGCGTGTAGCCTGCCGGACCAAGGCCGACGATAAGAACGTTCTTGCCATTGTAGGCGCGTGCGTAGGGACGCTTCGGGTTCAGCGGATTCCAGCGCGTGAGAAAACCGTAGATCTCGAAGCCCCATGGCAGGTCGAGCACGTCGGTCAAAACGGCGGTCTCGACGAGCGGAATGTTTACCGGCTCCTGCTTTTGATACACGCAGGACTTCATGCAATCGTTGCAGATGCGGTGACCCGTGCCGGGGACCATCGGGTTGTCTACGCAGATGAGCGCGAGCGCGCCTATCGAGTCACCCACCTGCCGCAGCACCTGCATTTCACCGATCTTTTCGCACAGCGGGCAACCGTTGAGGTCGACACCGAGCGGGTTCGGTTTGACGACCCCCGTCTTGGTGTCGTGCAGGCCCTTCGAGCAACTGTCCTTGTCGCGCTCGTGGCAATAGATGCAGTACTCGACCTCGCTTTCGATCTGCCGCTCCGTGCCGCGGCGATCGGTGAGCACGAAGCCATCGCGATTGCGGCGCTCGTGGTCGGGACCGACGAAGAGCTCAGGCAACGCCTCGCTCGGTCGGCGAATTTGGACGAGCTCCTCGTACTCGAGTTTCGCGGGGGACTTCAATGACGGCCAGCGCGCCGCTCTGCCATGGGCCGCGCGGCGGACCGTGAGCCAGCGCTCAACCGCATCGAGCCCAACCGCGAGACGCGCGAGTTCGTCGGTATTGCCTGCTTTTTTAGCTGCATCGTGAGCATCAAAGACGGCCATGGCCGCGATCGCCACCGCGAGTTCTTCGTCGTCGCTGCCCGAACCGAAGAGGGACGGATCGGCACCGGCATCCGCGAGAACGCGACGCGATGCGTCTTCGGCCTCGCCGTCACTTCCTTTCCAACTTTGCCCAGCGCTGGGCTTGAAGAGACGCTTTTTTGCGAACTCCTTCTTGAAGCGCCAGAGTGGCGAGCGAGCATCGGCGGCGTCGACGAGCACCCGCGCCTCCGCCTCGACACCGAAGAGCCGCGCGACGAACGCCGACACGTAAGGCGCAACCTCGACCAAGAGCGCCGATACGGCCTCCGGCGCCAACCCTTCCCCTTGGGCGGCGCGGAACGCATCGAACTTCGCAAATGTTTCGGGCGCGGTCGCTCTCAGCTCCTCACGGAACACCCCGTCGAGATCGGCCAAACGCGCCGGCTCGAAGAGATCCGCGTAACCGAACCCCGCGATGCCGAGGACGAGCTCGGACCCGTGCGACGTGGCGGCCTTCCAAGTTTCAAAATCGCGCTGCATGCGCGCGTGGCGTTCCAAACCTTGATGGTCGCTCGTGGAGAGGCTTGAGGGGGCAATCGGAAGTGGGCGCATGGTTCGTCTCGTCTCGCGTTGGGGGGCGTGTCCGCGGCGGCGTCAGTCGCCACCCGGCCGTGATCGGGCGGGGAGGATAGCAAGACCCACGGCCCGGGGTGGAGCGAACGGCGAGGTATCGACACACGCTTCGTCCAGGGCCCTCCCGATCGGGCGTCGGAAGCGACCGAAGTCGTGCTAGGAACCGCGAAATGGGTCGTTCGCCTTGCTGTCAGTTCGCGTTCGCTTTCGCTTCGCTTGCGGTCATCGGGTGCGCTACGGGGTCGCGCGACGAAGACGACAGCGCGAGCACGACCGATGTCACGACAACGACCGGTGGCGGCGCGGCCTCCGCGGGTCCGTCGAGCACCACCGGCAACCCAAGCGGTACAGGTTCCGACAGCGCGACGACGACGTCCGGAAGTGGGACCGGCGGCGGCGGCGGCGGCGGTGGGTCCGGGTCCGAGTGTAGCCCGGCAGAAGGCGGCATCTTCGTCATCTCAAAGACGAATGACCTCCATCGTTTCGACCCGACCTCGGCCAAGCTCAAATTGGTCGGCCCGCTGATGTGCCAGGTGAGCGCCGGCGTGATCCCGGTCTCGATCGCAGTCGATCGGCAGGAGCTCGCGTGGGTCCTCTACAGCGACCGCCGACTCTACAAGGTGTCGACCGCGTCCGCCGCGTGTGAAAAAACAGCATTTGTCCCGAGCCAACATGGCTTCTCGACGTTCAGCTTGGCGTTCGTCGCAAACGCACCCGACTTTTCAAGTGAAACGCTGACGATCGCCAACAACTTGGGGACAGGCTCGATCGACATGGGCACGCTCGTGGTCACGCCGCACGGAACCTTCGGCACAAGCCAGACGCTCCAGCTCACGGGCACAGGAAAAGGCGAGCTCTACGGTTTTTTCACCACGAAGCCTGCGTACTTGTCGCCTATCGATAAGCTCACCGCGGCCATCGGGGCGCACCTCAACATCGATGCTATCAAGACGACCGGCCCCTCGGCTTTCGCGCAATGGGGCGGGTCGTTTTGGTTTTTCACGGCGCCGATCGGCACGTCGTCGCGCATCGATCGTTACGATCCGATTGCGAAAACCATCAGCACGATTAACGCGAGCGTCGGCTTCGAGATCGTGGCGGCAGGCGTCTCCACCTGCGCCCCTACCAAGTAGCTCGCTTGGGGCTACGCGTTCTGCGGGAAGCCGAGGTCGACACCGCGGAATCGCGGGTCGGGCCAGCGACCGATGACGACCTTGTTGCGCGTGTAGAAGCGGAGGCCGTCCGGCCCGTAGATGTGCAAATCGCCGAAGAGCGACTGCTTCCAACCGCCGAACGAGTAGTACGACATCGGCACGGGGATAGGCACGTTGATGCCAACCATGCCGACCTGGATTTCGTGCTGGAACTTGCGCGCCGCTCCGCCGTCATTGGTGAAGATGGCGGTGCCGTTTCCGTAGGGATGACCGTGGACGAGGGCTATCGCCTGATCGTACGTGTCAACGCGGACGACGCTGAGCACCGGGCCGAAAATCTCTTCGCGGTAGACGGTCATCTCGGGACGAACGTGGTCGAGCAAACATGGCCCGAGGAAGAAGCCCTTCTCGTGGCCGGGCACTTTCAGCGTGCGACCGTCGACGAGCACCTTCGCGCCTGCGGCCTCGCCCGCTCCGACGTACGCCGCCACCTTGTCACGGTGCTGTTGGGTGATCAGCGGGCCCATCTGCGATGAGGCGTCGAGACCGTTGCCGACCTTCATCGCCGCGATGCGCTCCTGGATCTTCGGCAAGAGCTTGTCGGCCGCGTTGCCGACCGCGACGAGCACGCTTATCGCCATGCAACGCTCGCCCGCCGAACCGTAGCCGGCTCCCACGGCCGCGTCGGCCGCGAGCTCCATGTCGGCATCGGGGAGCACGACCATGTGATTCTTCGCCCCGCCGAGTGCCTGCACGCGCTTGCCGTTTTTCGTGCCGGTCTCGTAGATGTAGCGCGCGATCGGTGTCGAGCCGACGAAGCTGATGGCGCCGATCGACGGGTGTTCGAGCAAGCGATCGACCGCGACTTTGTCGCCGTGAACGACGTTCATTACGCCTTCGGGCAAGCCGGCCTTCGTCAGCAATTCCGCGCAAAAATTCGTGACCGACGGGTCACGCTCGGAGGGCTTCAAGACGAAGGTATTTCCGCAGGCGATCGCCACGGGATACATCCACATTGGCACCATCGCGGGGAAGTTGAATGGGGTGATCCCAGCCACGACGCCGACCGGCTGGCGGAGCGAATACGAGTCGACGTCGGTCGAGACGTTCTCGCTGATTTCGCCCTTCAAGAGATGGGAGAGCCCACACGCGAACTCGATCACCTCGAGGCCGCGCTGAACTTCGCCTTGCGCGTCGGAGAAGACCTTGCCGTGCTCGAGCGTCAGCAAGCGCGCGAGGTCATCTTTGTGTTTGTTTACGAGCTCGCGGAAGCCGAAGAGGATGCGCGTGCGCGTCGCGAGCGAGGCATGGCGCCACGACTCGGAAGCCTTCGCCGCGGAATCGATCGCAGCATCGACCTCGCCAACGGTTGCGTAGGGGACGTGGCGCTGCACCTCGCCCGTCGCGGGGTTGAACACGTCACCCGTTCGCTCGCTCTTCGAGGCGACCGGCCGTCCATCGATCCAATGCGTCAGCGTTTCCATTCAATTTACCTCGGTTCGACGCCGTCCGCCGGCATCCAAGTTCGGCAGGATACACTCGAATAGACGGGCGGCAGCAAGCCGACTTTCTATGCCTGGTGCAATCGACGGCGGCTCGCGCGTTTCCGCAGGGCCAATGCACCGAGACCGACGAGCCACGTGACGCCTGGCGACGAGACCGGGAGGCCCGGCATCGTGCAGCCACACTCGTTCGCGCCGGTGATGCCACCCGCGTTGCCGGCTTGCCCCGCGCCACCTTGCCCCGCGCCGGCTTGCCCCGCGCCACCTTGCCCCGCGCCGCCAGTTCCGAGTGGAGGCGGTACGTTCGAATCGTCGACGAGGTAGACCTTGGGCCCGCTCCCCTGGACGAGCATCGGACGGCTGCGGAGGGTCGCCCCAGCGGGCAAGGCCTCGAGCTCCGCGGTACTCTTCAGCGGAGCCGCGGTCGCATCGAAGTGCCAGTTCGCCGCAGCCAGGGTCGATGGGACGAGGCGCCTCGTACCGCGGTCGAGCAACACGAGCTCTCCGCTTGCGTCCTCGAAGCGCGCAAGCTCGGGACCCGCGGACACTTCGTCGTCATCCGGCAGGGTCGCGAGCACGTCGTCCGTGACGTGGAGGAGGTCTGTGTCTGTCGAGAACTTCCACGCTTTCAACACGTCTTCCGAGGTAAGCCAGCGCTTGCGCCCCATCACCGTGGGAGCCGCGCAGGGACCAAACGTTTTGGGGCTGCCGGTGAGCTCCGCGTTCGGTCCGCCGTCGATCGGGTTGAACCCATAGGCGTAAACATCGTGGTTTTTACCGTCCATCGCGCTCCACGGTGTCGGAACGATGAAGCCGTGGTTGCACGAGCCAAGTGCGGCGCAGAGGTCATCGCGGGGCACCTCGGCTTTGAAGAACGCGTACGTCACGGAGGGCTCGAACGGCTTGCCGTCGAACGTCAGCACGCCGCCGATGCTTTGCGTCGGAACCTCGGGGGCTTGCGTCCAGCCCACGCCAGCGTCGCACGACATGGCATCGAGGTAACCCACGGGCGGCGGATGCGGGCATTGCGGTGCGCTACCGACCCCCGTCGCGAGCACGCCGAGGTGATTGTTGACTTGGCGACCCGTGGCGAAGATCGCGCCTACCCCGTCGACGTGCATCTGCGAGGAGCCACCGCCATCCATGTTGCTCGCGTGATCGATAGGCGGTGCCCCCGCGTCGGCGGCTCGCGCGATCATCGCGGCGGCCATCGCGGTGCCCGTAAGTGAGGCATTGCTGACGAACAGGTAGAGGTGCCGGCGGTCCTTGCTGAGACCAATGCCGGTGCGGCGATGTGCCGTGAGGATCACCGAATCACCATCGAAATTCGGCGCCTGGGAGGTGCCGCCTTTGATGATCACGTTGTGCGCGCCGACGATCTCGGTGACGACGGGCGCAGCCGGAGGCACGAGGTCCGCGGGCTGCCAGCCGGCACGGTTGGGTCCGAACTCCCAGTAGCCGCGCTTCTCGAAGAGCATCTTGCCATCGGGCCAATCCGCACCCGCGCCGCGTGCCCGCCCGTTGACGAGCGTCCAACCGGGAAAATCAAAGAAGTCCGCGTTCACCGCAGCGGCGGCATTGACCGCGGGGTTCTTTGCCCACTCGGTTGGCGTCGCCTTGCGCTCGTCGTACTTCGTCGCGCGTACCGAGACTCCAGCGGCACACAGATCGGCCACGATCAGCGCATCGTTCGCGGTCTTCGCAAGCGTAAGCCCAGGCTGCGGCGTGCTGACGTCGGCGGCGCGCGCCGTACCCGACCAACCGATCGCGGCGCACCCGAGCGCCGTGACCACGCGCGCCGCTTTTGCGCCGAGACGCTGGCAGAGATGAATGCGTGCGCGGAAAGTTTCCATGGGTCCCAAAGCCTACCACGCGCGAAGGCACTCCTCGGATGGGTCATCGGACTTGGCGCCGCGCCTGCACTCGGCGAGACCTCCACCGATGAGCGTCCTCTCCTTAGCCGCCGCCTATGCGCGCACTCCAACGGGCAAGCTGCGTGCGCGCTCGCTCTCGATCCCATTTCGTGGAACACCGGGTCCGCTCAATTCCATCACGGACGTCGCCGGCGTCGAGGTCGGTCACCGCACAATCGTCCGCGGCGACGGCGCGCTCGTCGTCGGCGAAGGACCGGTTCGAACGGGGGTCACGGCCATCCATCCGCGGGGGCGCGCGAATCACGGAAGGCCAGTATTTGCTGGGGTTCACAGCATGAATGGCAACGGGGAGATGACGGGCTTCGTGTGGATCGAAGAGGCTGGTCGCACCGAGTTGCCCATCGTGCTGACGAACACGCACTCGGTTGGGCTCGCTCGCGACGCGGTCGTCAAATGGATGGTGCAGACCCAGGCGCGGCGCATGTCGCCGTGGATGCTGCCGGTCGCGGCCGAGACTTACGACGGGCACTTGAGCGACATCGACGGCTTCCATGTCACCGATGCGGATGTCTTCGCCGCGCTCGAGGATGCGGCTCCGGGGGCCATCGACGAAGGCAGCGTCGGCGGCGGCACCGGCATGGTCTGCTACGAGTGGAAAGGTGGCATCGGCACCGCGTCGCGTGCGGTTACACTCGGCACGACACCGGGGGTGGTGGGGGCCCTCGTGCAGGCGAACTTTGGCCGGCGCGAGCAGTGCCACATCGCAGGTCTCCCGGTCGGACGCTGGCTCAAAGAGGGCGCGCCGGGCTTGCCCGAGCAGGGCTCGATCATCGTCGTCATCGCTACGGACGTGCCGCTCTTGCCGCACCAACTGCGGCGCGTCGCGAAGCGCGCCACCCTCGGCGTCGGGCGGAGCGGGGCGATCGCCGGGCACGGGTCGGGCGACATCTTCCTCGCGTTTTCGACGGGAAATCCTGACTTTTTCGCCGAAGGAGCCGATCCGCGAGCGTGCCTGGCCGCCCCTGACGACGCGTTGAACCCGGTGTTCGAAGCCGTCATTCAAAGCGTCGACGAGGCCATCCTCAACGCGCTCGTGGCCAACCAAACGATGGTCGGTCGCGATGGGCACACGATCGAGGCCCTGCCACACGAGCCTATTGGGCGCTGGTGCCGCGCGCTCGCGGCGGGCGAGCTCGGGCCGCCCGCTCTCGCCGAATAGCGACTCAGATACTGCGGCGCCCGCCGAGCCTACCTGCGTCCTCGGGCGTGCCACGCGGCGTATCGTTGAGCGGCAGGAACTGCCCGGCCTCCGGATCGAACGCCGCCACGCCGCCGGTCTCGAGCGAGTACATCCACGCGTGCAGGCGCAGTTCACCACGCGTGAGCGCCGCAAAGACTGCGGGATGCGTACGCAGGTTCTCGATCTGCGCGAGCACGTTCTCTTCGATGCAGGTCTCGAGTCGGGCCTTCGGCGTAAGCTCCTTGTAGTGCGTCCGCATCACGCGGCGCGTGGACTCGGCGTGCTTCAGCCAGCTCGCCACCGCCGGGAGCTCGGCTAGGTCCGCCGGGTCACCCATCAGTGCGTTCATTGCGCCGCAGTGGGTGTGGCCGCAAAGGATGATGTCGCGAATCCCGAGGGCATCGACGGAGTACTCGATCGCGGCGGCCTCCGCCCCATTGTGCGAGCCCCACGCCGGGACGAGATTGCCGGCGTTTCGCAGGATGAAAAGGTCTCCCGGCTTCGTCTGCGTGAGCAGGTTCGGGGACACACGTGAGTCCGAGCACGTGATGAAAAGGGCGTCCGGATTTTGGCCTTCGACGAGGCGGTCGAAGAGCGCGCGCTGAGGACCGAACACGCCAGCTTGAAACCTGTGAATACCTTCGATCAGTTTTTCCATGGGGATGGTTCGCGGCGTACACTAACGGCCGAGACGCGACTAGCCCGTGCGCATCACCATCCGCTATCCCCAAGGTCAAAGCCACCTCGTCCTCCGCACGTCACGCGACTGGGAGCACGACCTCGAACCCGTCGAGAGTAGCGAAGAGCACGCGGTTTTCGATGTTTCCCTCGACGAGGCCTTCTTGTCGTTCAAGGCGTGCCTCATCCGCGATGACGGTTTTCATTGGTGCCGCGGCAGCGACTACGTCGTCAGTCGCCACGATCCGGATCCCGAGGCGTGGCCATTCTTCTTTGGCGCAGAACGCGGGAGCGTTACCGAGGTGATGACCTTCGAGCGCGACGGCCGTTCGCACGCCGTCCGCGTGTACCTACCCCCGGGGTACGAGGAGAACATGCTCCGTACCTATCCCGTTCTTTACATGCAAGACGGGCGAAACCTGTTCTTCCCCGACGAAGCGTTCGGCGGGCACGAGTGGCAAGTCGACGAGACCATGGACCGACTCGACCGAATGAACGCCGTTCGCAAGGTGATCGTCGTTGGCGTCGCCCCCATGGACCGCATGCGCGACTACACCCGCGCGGGCTACCAGTCGTACGGGGACTTTCTCGTCGGTACCATCAAGCCTGCGATCGACCGCGCGTTTCGCACACGGACGAGCGCGAAAGACACCGTCGTGATGGGCTCTTCCCTCGGCGGAGTCGTGTCCCTCTTTCTCGCGTGGAACTACCCCGCGGTGTTCGGAAACGCTGCCTGCCTGTCGAGCACCTTTGGCTACGACGACGACCTCTTCGCACGCGTAGAGCGTGAAGAAAAGCGGCCGATCCGCGTTTATTTGGATAGCGGCTGGCCGCGTGACAACTTCGACGCGACCAACGCGATGCGCGACCTCCTGGTGTTCCGCGGCTACCGGCTAGGTGACGACCTGTTGCAGTTCAGCTTCCCTGACGGCCTGCACAACGAAGACTCGTGGGCCGGGCGCCTTCACGTGCCGTTTCAATATTTTTTTGGGCGTGCGTGGGCTGCGGCACGAAGCTGATCCACGAAGCTGAATCACGGCGCCGGCGCGGGCGTCATCGCGACTTGGGTCGTCGCGGTCTTCGTCAAACCGACGGAGGCGTTGCCGGTCTTGTCGGTGGTGCAGAGTCGGTAGGAGTAGGTCGACGCATCAGGGAGACCGCCATGCACGAACGAGAACCCCGTGCCTGAGTAGAGAACGTCTCCGGCCGAGCAGGAGGCGGGCGCGGTGACGCCTGGGATGGCGACGATGGTGTAGTTCGCGATCCCCGTGGTCACGTCTTTGATGCCCGTCCAGGTCAAGGTGACCTTCTGAAGCGAGCCTGTGGCCGCGAGGGCCCCGCCTGCCGGGGCGACGTTGTCCCAGACGATCGTGTCCGCAACGGGCTTAAGCAGCGTGTTGCCCCAATTGTCGCGGAGCCAAACATTGACGGTCTTCGTGCCGTTGAGCGGCGCGACTGTCCACACGTGGCTCGTCGCGAACGGAATCCATGCCACGCAGTTCACCGTGTTGCTGACGCACATCTGGGTGACGGTACCCTGCGAAGCGCCAGTGATCGTCAGCGTGACCGCTTGTTGCGACGTGTTGGCCGCGCCGCCGTTGATCACCACGCTGCCCGTCGGCGGCTCGGTGAACGGCACGGGCTTTCCGAGCCCGACGACCCCCGCCCCAAGCTTGCCGAGCTTGTCGATGCCGCACACGCGGTAGGCGTACGTCGTGCCGTTCGTAAGGCCCGCGTGCGTAAACTTCAGCTCGGCGCCCGCGTACACTTCGGTGCCGAGAAGGCAGCTCGTCGGTGCAACCGTACCTTCCGAAAAGACGGCCTTGTAGCTCGCTACGCCGGACAGCGTGTCGACGAAGCCAGACCACGTGACGTTGAGTGCACCGTCGAGGGGCGCCGTCTTTATCAGCCCGCCGGTCGGTCCGGTGGAGTCGAAGGTAATCACCGCGGTGAGAGCGGCCGAGCTCGCATTGCCGACGCCGTCCTTCAGCCAAACACGAACGGTCTTTTTGCCATCGACCGTCGCAAGCTTCCACGCCTTCGTCGGTGCAAAAGCTTCCCATGCGCCGCAGGTGGTGCCGTTGCTCACGCACATTTGCGCGACGCCATTGATGTCCACGGCGGTGATCGCGAGCGACACCGCGAGGTCATTCGTGAACATGGCCCCGCCGTTGATCAGCAGACTTCCGGTCGGTGCGGTGGTGTCCTTCGCCTGCGTAAACGTCAGCGTTTTACCGGCAAAAGCGACGGTACCCGTGCGCGGACCGCTCGAGTTGTTGAGCTGGGCCGAGACGGTCAAGGCCGCGCTGCCTGCGCCGGCTGAGACGTCGGGCGTGAGCCACGCGGCGGAGGAGACTGCCGTCCAACCGCACGCGTTGCTGGTCGTGACCGCGAAGACGGGAGCGCCGCCCGCGGGGGACACGGTCGCCGTCGCCTTCGTAACGGCGTAGAGGCAAGGCTGCGTCGCGGCGGCGAGGTCGATGCGCGGAAACGTAAGCTTGTTGCGCGTATCGAGAATGGACTTCGCGGAGACGACGAGGCGTGATTGAAGCTGGTCGGGGGAGTCGTCCGGGTACGCAGCGGCGAGGGTCGCGATCGCGCCGGCGACGTGCGGCGCCGCGAACGAGGTCCCGTGCCATACGGAGCCGAGCGTCGCTACGGCCGAGCCTGGGGCGAGGAGCGTCAGGAGCTTGCTGGCGTTCGAGTAGTAGGTGACGGTGTCGGCCAAGACCGCTTTCGCATTCAGCACCTGCTCATACGCCGTCGTTGCACCAACGGAGAGCGCCGCGGGGCCGCATGCCGGGTACGCGAGGCTGTCGAGGTAGCCGTTGTTGCCCGAAGCGACGGCGGTCAGGATGCCTACGGCGCGAGCGGCCTTGATAGCCTCGGTTGCAGCGAAACCGGGGCACGCGGCGACGTATTTGCCGCCACCGAGACTCAAGTTGATGGCCTCGATGTTGTAGAGCGCGCGATTCGCGATCGACCAATTGATGGCCTTCAGAATGTCGGAGTCGTAGGCGTAGGCCCCGCTGAACACGTCGAGCCCAATAAGCATGGCGCCTGGAGCGACGGAGCCCGCGGTCGCGGCGGTGGCGCTGCCATGTGGCATTGCGGGATCGTCGAGAACGTAGTCCTCGGGCGCGACTTCACCGACGAACGAGACCCGGCAGCCGGCGACTCCTGCGGTCGGGCATGTGCCGAACTCAGGCCTCGCGTAATCGAGCCCCGTGTCGATGACGACGATGGTCGAACCGAGGCCCGCGAAGCCCGCCTGCACGGCGGCCGGTTGATTGATGATCGCAAGGTTTTCGTCGGCAAACGCCTCGCTTGCGAAGTTTTCGTGGAGTTGGACGACGTCCGGCTCGGCCGCGAGCGCGAGCGCGGCCCCAAGCGAATCGACCCGAACGAGGCTCACCGGCAGCTGGTCGTAGTCGTGGACGAGCGCGAACGTGCGCGGGTCCATGCGCGAATGAATCGCGGTCTTCGCGTCATCGAAGGCGGCCTTGCGGATGACCCCCCGAGCTTCGCGTTCGGCGCGCGCTTCGGACGGAAACGCAAGCCCCTGTTCGGCGCGCGCCCGCGTCTCGATGGCCGAGCCGTCGTACACGACGAGCACCTCTTGGGGCCCACTGGCCTCGAGCGCCAGGCTCACCGCCAGCGAGAGCTTCGCGGCAGGATTCGTCTGCGGGGCGCTCGGGGCGGCCTCCGTGTACTCGACTTCTCCGCCGCACGCCGCAAGCGCGACCGCAGCCACCACCGCCATCACCGTTCTGGGGGTCAGACACAACATAAGGAGTCTCCTCACGTTGCCCTCGTATGGGGCATCCTCATCGGCGGCCCGGTGGTCTCAATGAGACCCTCGAGCCTGGCACCCCCCCGTTACAGGTTCGCTGTTTGGGCGCGAGACACGTGCTCCGCCAAACTTTTGACAGTATGCCGGAACGAGGCGCCTTCACGTCAAGTCGAAAAGCCAACTGTCGCGCGCGCCCAGTAAACGCGTGCAGTTCGCGAAGCTGTCCTTCAGGGCTTCACGCCGAAGAGCGCTTCAAAATTGGCTTCGAGCTGCGCCGCCGCGGCATCTTCCGTGACGCCCCAGCGTTCGGCCGCGTAGCGCCACGTAAGCGCGACGTTCGCCGGCTCGCTCGCCTGATCCTTCTCAGGAGCGAGGTAAGGACAATCTGTTTCGAGCAGCAATTGACCTCGCGGAATGGTCTCGAGCATGCGGGTAAAGCTCTCGCTCCGGCGCGCGTTCGCCGGGATGCTGAGGTAGTAGCCGGCCTCCGCGACCTTGCGGGCGAGCGCCACCTTGCCGCCGAAACAGTGAAAGTCGACACGCTTCGCACCGAGCTCCTGCAAAATCTCGAGCGTGCGCTGCTCGCGCTTGCGGGTGTGGACGATCAGCGGTTTGTCGGCGTCGATCGCGATGCGAACGAGCGCGCGAAAGGCGTCTTCCTGCGCGGGCCAGAGCGCCTCGGGGACCCAGTAACCGTCGAGACCCACCTCACCGACGGCGAAGGCCTCCTCGACGTGGGCGCGTACGAAGGCGACCGCCTCCTCGGCCGACGGCGGCTCGTCGTCGTCGGCCTCATCACGCGGGTACGGCACCTTCGCGGCGAGCATCTCCCGCATCACCGCGTCGACTGGATAGAGGCCGATTGCAGGCTTCACGAGCGGGTCGCGTTTCGCAAGGGCGAGCACCGCGGCGTTGTCCTTTGGGTGCAGGCCGTTCGACACGATGGTCGTCAACCCAGCGGCGCGAGCGCGCGCGAGCACGTCATCGATCACGGGCAGGATGCGCGGGTGCGTCAGGTGAGCGTGAACGTCGAAGAGGCCCATGGCGTCAGCAGGCTACCGAATGCCGGGCCGGTTCTGTCAATCGCTTGAAGACCCGTGGCGCGGATGCGTCGTCATAGCCGGGGGGCGGGGCGGACAGAAAATCTGGTTTCATGGCTGGCCTCCTTTTTTCGGCAGTTGCTTGAGCATGCGGTCGAAGTCGGACTCGAAGAGGCGATCCTGCACGATGCGGTATTTTTCGTACTCCGATTCGGCGAAGACTTTGGCGATCTCGGCCGTGACTTTGCCAGGATGGTCGAGCAAGTCGCGTTCGTTGAACTGGAGGAAGGCGTCGAGTTTTTTGGCCCAGTCGGCCATGGTCATGGGCACGCCTCGCTCGGCCTGATCCTCGGCGTAGTCGAGATACATGGTGACGAAGCGGTCGAGGGCCTTGAGTTCCTTTTCCGTGAGGTAGTTTTTGGCGACGACGACATCGGGTTTGAGGATTTTGCCTTTGGGCGCGTTGCGCCAGGTGGTGAGTCCCATGTGCTCTTTGGCGCTGTCGGCCCGGTCCACGATTAATTCGGCGGCGGTGTGGCTGTGGATGGCGAAGTGCAGCTTGTTCTGCACGGTGGCGAAGAAGGTCTGCGTGGTCTCGGCCTCGGTGCTGTAGTCGAGGGCGGTGGCGTAAATGTCGGTGATCTTTTGGTAGAATCGACGTTCGCTGGCGCGGATCTCGCGGACCTCGGCGAGCAGGTTGTCGAAGTAAGATCGGTCGAAGAGGGCTCCGTTTTTCAGCCGCTCTTTGTCGAGCACGTAGCCGCGCACGGCGAAGTCGCGCAGGATGCCGATGGCCCATTGGCGAAACTGGGTGGCGCGAGTGGAATTCACGCGGAAACCGACGGCGATGATGGCGTCGAGATTGTAGTGGGCGGTGGTGTAGCTTTTGCCGTCGGCGGCAGTTATCCGGAATTTCCGGATAACTGAGGCTTCGGCGAGTTCACCGCTGGTGAAGATGTTTTGCAGGTGCTCGCTGATGGTGCGGACATCGACATCGAATAGGGCGGCGAGGAGCTTCTGGGTGAGCCAGACGGTCTCGTCCTCCACGCGAACTTCGATGCCTTTTTCCCCGGCCTGGGCGGTGAAGACGAGGAACTCGGCGGTGCTGTTGCGGATGCGAAGTTTCTTCGGCTCGCTCATAGCTGGGCGCCCATCCGTTTGAGATGGGCATCGACCTTGGCGGCGAGCGCGGCCACCTCAAGCGTGAGCTGCGGCAGCGGTGTGGCGTAGCGTTCGGCGAGCTCGCGGATACGGCCTGTGAGGGTTTGCGAGACGCGGTCAAGCTCGCCCTGCACGGCGGCGGCAAGAGTGGCCAGCCAGTTGTCGTCCACGACGAGGGTCTTGATCTCGTCCTCGGTGAGCGTGGGGCATTTGGCGTCGAGCTTGGCTTCGAGATCGTCCTGCGCGGTCTTGAGCCGAGTCTTGGCATCGGCCTGCTGGTCGAGGAGAGCGGCGTAGGCATCAAGGGCGAGCACCGCGGCGTTGTCCTTTGGGTGCAGGCCGTTCGACACGATGGTCGTCAACCCAGCGGCGCGAGCGCGCGCGAGCACGTCATCGATCACGGGCAGGATGCGCGGGTGCGTCAGGTGAGCGTGAACGTCGGAGAGGCCCATGGTCCGCGTCATCAGGGTCTAGCGGAAACACGCGGGGCGCATCAAAAAAAAGGCCCACTTCCTTTTGGGAAGCAGGCCCTCTCTCAAGTCACCCGAGTCACATGTCGTCGGTGCCGGGGACGGTGGCGTTCGGCAGCCACTTGAAGCCGTCGAGCACGGCCATCGAGTCGAAGTACGAGTCGCCGACGTCCCACACCACGATGCGCAGGGTCACGATGTCGCCGGGGATGACGTTGCCGCTGGTGGTGAGCCAGAAGCTGCCGCCGCGGTCTTCAAAGCCCGTGCCGGTGAGCTGACCCTTGCCGAGCGAGCACGACTTCGAGCTCACCTTGGCATTGATCGACTGAGCGCTCGCCAGGTTGCAGACGTTGAAGAGCGCGGTGCCGGAGGCCACGTTGATGCCGACCGGCCAGAGGCCGGCGCCGTCGTTGTAGACCATCAAGTTCTTGTCGACCGGGTTCGGGATTGGGCTCGTCGGCTTGGGCGTGTCGATCAAGATCACGAGCTGATCGTTGTACTCGTTGCACACGAATTCTGGGAACTCGGCCGACAGGAAGTACGTGTTGAGCGAGAACGCGCGCGCGTTGGTCGGCGCCCGAAGCTTGATCTGCAACATCACCGAGTCTCGGGCCTCAGTAGGCTCGCCCGAGTTGCCGGCGCCGCAGTTTGGCGCTACCGGCAGCTCGTTCGCCTTCTTCAGCGGCGGGTTGGCGGTGGTGAACCAGTCCTTGATGCAGGCCGCGTTGACGCAGGTGGCGATGTTGACGCTGCTCGCTGGAAAGTGTGGTGTGAATTCGACGTCGAGATTCGGGCCAGGCAGGGTCTGGCTCGAGTCCGAGGCGAGGCCCGTCGACAGCAGCACCGACTTCTGGCCTTCGGTGGTCGAAGGCTGAATGCCGCCGACCACATTGCGGATCGACCGGGCCTTGGAGTCGCCGAGCGCGGAGCCGTCGGCGCGGAGGAGCTTTGCCTCGATGAGGCCCCAGGTCTTGTCCTTGAGCGCCGGACTCGCCGTGGTGCTGCGGCAGATGCCGAGCGCCTTGGCGTAGTCGCTGGCGGTGCTGGAGTTGGACGCAAGGCTCGAATCGCAGGCGGTGGTGTCGAGCAAGTCGAAGAAGTCTTGCTTGCCGTTGCAGTTGTCGTCGATGCCGTTGCCGAGCACCTCGACCGCGCCAGGGTTCACGAGCTTGGCATCGGCGCCACAGGCTCCGGGCGCGTCGCAGCAATCGCCGTCGCCCTTCTTCCAGCCGTCGCCGTCGCAGTCGGTGACGTTCGAGTCACACACCGTGCATTTTCCGAGTGTGCACTTCTCGCTGTTCTTGCAGACGGTGTTGCAGTCGCCGCAGTGGCCGTGGTCGGTCATCGTGTCGAGGCAGCTTAGACCGCACTTGGTCAAGCCCCCGCCGCATACCGAAGCGCAAACGCCGCCGCTGCAAACTTCATCCGACTTGCACGCCGTAGGCGCTGCCATCGTGTCGCAGCCGCCGCAATTTTTAGGATCGATCTTGGTGTCAACGCAGGTTCCGCTGCATTCCGAGGTGCCACCGATGCACTCGAACGCGCACACACCGAGTGAGCATACTTCGCCGCTGGCCACATCGCAGGCCTTGTCACAACCACCGCAGTGGTTCGGGTCGTTGTTGTTGTCGACGCAGAGGCCAGCGCACTTGGTCGCGCCGCCGGCACACTCGAGCGCACAGTTGCCGTCGATGCACACGAGCCCGGCGTTGCATGGGCTGTTGCAGTCGCCGCAGTGCTTGGCGTCTTGCTTGGGATCGACGCAGACCCCGTTGCACTCCTTGCCTCCGCCGTCGGCGCAGGTCAGCGCGCAGCCGCCCTTGACGCACACCAGCCCGGCGTCGCAGGGCTTGTCGCACGCGCCGCAGTTTTTCGGATCGTTTTCGGTGGTGACGCATGCGTCGCCGCACTTCGTCGAACCGCCGAGGCACTCGACGCCGCACATGCCCGCGCTACAGAGCTCACCGGCCCCACAGACCTGGCCGCACTCGCCGCAGTTTTTCGGATCGAACTCGGCGTTCGTGCAGACGTCGCCGCAAAGCTTGCCGCCCGGACACACGCCGCTTGAGTTGCCGCCGGCCCCGCCACCTCCGCTGACAGTTTGGACCGTCGGGTTTTCGGCATCCGTACAGGCCGTAAAGGCGCTGCCAACCAGGGCCGCCGCGC
Source organism: Polyangiaceae bacterium (assembly GCA_947475525.1). Taxonomy (GTDB): domain Bacteria; phylum Myxococcota_A; class Polyangia; order Polyangiales; family Polyangiaceae; genus SYFR01. Next base: position 60,787 of record CANJMI010000009.1, read on the forward strand.
CAATCGCGAACAGGCTCACTCTCGTCCAAGGCATTGAACTCATCGTCATTCTCCAAGCCACGCCGTCCCCCCCCGGCGACCACAATGGTCGGGTTGGCGGTGGTCTACGGCGGCCCTCCTAGCGCATTACCGCTATGACTGCACGGGATACATGATATGGGCGGCGCACAAGGGGTGGCGGACGTGGCCAAACCCACGGAAGGATGAGCTTCTCGAGCCAAAGACGGGACCGTCCGTCCATCACGCGCGCGCGCGCCGGCGATGTTAACCACGCCCGCGCCAAGTTGGGCTCGAGCTCCAGCCAGCGTCAGAAGCGCAGCTTGATCGCGAGGCCGCCCGTGAAGAGGATGGCGGAAGTTGACTCGGTCCCTGTGGCGACGGGATTGAGCAGGTAGTCGACCGTTCCCCAGGGCTGGAGCGCGAGGGTGTCTCCGACGACGAACTCCGCGCCGAGACCGGTACCGACCATGTGGGACAAGTGAGATTCGGAGCCTACGCCCGAGGCTCCCGCGAAGAGCAAGTACCCGCGGTAACGAGGCCCAATCGTGAAACGCACACTGTCATTCACAGCGAGATCCATAAGCACGGGGACGGCAAAGTCGACGTAACCCGCGCCGACGTTTCCAGCACCGATGAATACGCCACCAACGGTGGGATCGATCGCGAGAGCGAACTTGTCGCCCTTGGCGTTGCCGAGAAAGTTTACCTTACCGTCGAGCTGGAGGTGACCGAAGCCGCCAACGGTCACCCCGAGGTCGAAGCTGTCGCCGATGCCGCGGCGGTAGCCGAGCCCCACATCGGGAAGCGTCAGCGTGCCGGAGCCACCGAACGCGCTGGCACTGAAGCCCACAACGCCAGGTGCGATCGTGAGCTCGTTCTTGGCGTCGCCGATCGTTTTCGCGGTCGTCATCATCGGCATGCTCGGGCAGCCGGTCAAGAACCCGACGGCGAGGGACGCGATGGCCGTGAGTTTCACATGCGCAGCGATTTTGCTAGTGAACATTGTTTCACTAGGTACACGGCCCGTGCCATGCGCGCAACACCTTCAAGGCCCGGGCGGCTGGCACCCCGCGCACCTTGGCCCGGGTCCGCCACTCACAGCATGAATCGATAACCGCCGAATGCCGATACCGCCGTCAGCGCCGCCGTACCGGTCGTCCGCTGCTCGATCGGCGCCCAACCGAGGAGGCCCTCGACAACGAAAGCTCCTGGGCCAAGGAGAAATTCGGTCCCGAGGTGTGCACCGAAACCGACTTGGGTGGAGTCCTCCGTCTGCTCGAGGAGCACGGGGAGCGTGCCGTCGCTGTCGGTGTGACTCCGCGTGAGGAACACCCGCGGGCCGGCCGCGACGTACGGCACGAATTTTCCGGGGCCGACCGACGGCAGCATCGTTGCACGGTAGTAGAGGCTCGGCTGGATTGTCAGCTGCTGCTGCACGAGCTGCCACGTATAGCCGCCTCCCGCCACTCGCGGGTCGGTCTCGCCTTGGGACGTAGCAGGCTGCGCGTAGCCGACATCGACGATAAGTCCGAAGGCTCGGCGGAGGAACGGAAGCACGTAGCCAAGCTCAACTACGCCCGTTGCGTTCGGCTGCAACCCGTTGACCGACACGAGGGCGCCCGCCTTCAAGCCGACAACCAGCGCGCCGCGATCGTTCGGATCCGCAAGCTCTTCGGCCGGTGGCGGAGGCTCGATCGGCGGCTCATCCTTGGGCGGCTCGACCTCCTTTACGGTCGGCGCTGCCGTCTTCTTTGGAACGAGCACCGGTAGAACGACAGGCACCTTGGCGCCCGCCGCGACGTTCACCGAAGTTTCGCTGTCGCCGTTCGCGGTTGCATAGGCGACCTTCACGCTCCCGGGCTTGACGGCGACCCACCGTCCGACGAGCGCGAGATCGCACTCGTCGCCGCCAATCGTGAGGGTGCCGTCACTTGCCCCTGGCGGCAGCGCGACGTTCACCAACCCGAGTGTTTTCTCGAGTACTTTGAGATCGTCACGGGTACTCTCGGTCGTCGCCGTGTACTTCGGATTCACTGCCGTCTGCGCCTGAGCCTCCTCGTTGGCCGCTTGCGCCTCCCTGTGCGCCTCGAGGTTGCGGCCGAGCTTCATGAGCACGCGCGCAAGCATCATGCGGGAGTTTGGGCTGCCCACGGCTGCGTACGATGCGCGGAACTTAAGCTGTGCCTCTTCCAATTGGCCGCTCGCGAATGCCTTGTTTGCGGCGAGATAGTCGGCTTTAGCGCTGTTCTTTTGAGCGTCTGTCGCCTTGTCGGGCGTGGGCCCAGGGGTGACGAGCGCACTTGCGCGCGCGCCGTCGGAGGGGTTCGTAGCGAGGGCCGGTGCAGCGCAAAAAAGTAGCGCCGACGCGAAGGCGATGGGGGTGTTGATCTTCATCCGGGTCATCCGTTCTTTCTCACCACACGACGGATTCGGTGGTCTTCGTCGCCGGCATGTTGGGCGTTTGACCACCGATAAAGAACGCGAACGCGCTCTGCACGGAGCTGCCCATGAACGCACGTGGGTTCAGCAAATTGAGCCCCGAATTCCAACTGTTATTCGCTAGGTTACCGTTCGTGTCGACGATGGGCGCGCTCACGCCCTTGTTGCCGATCGATAGGGCCACGCCCTGCTGTCCGCCGAAAGCGAACAACTGCTGCGCGGCAGCAAGCACCCCCGCCCCCGTGATGCCGCCGCCCGTCAGCGACTGGGTCGTGGTGAAGCTGCCGATATCACCGCCCGCCGCGACCTTCGCCCGCACGACGGTTTGCACCTGGGCTCCCGTATTGTTCAGGCCGCCTCCCGCATAGATGAAATTGGTCGTGGGTCCGACGTCGGTGCGGACGGAGCGATCGACGAGCCACGTCATGTGATTCATCCGCGCCGTGCTGGTGTTGGCGCCCAGGGTCCACGCGTTCGCGACCGTCTCGTGTCCGCACGTGTCCACGGTGATCGGCAGGAACTGATACGTGGCGAGCACCGCCGACGTGTTTCGTCCGAACATCGCGTAGAGGTAGCGTTTGGTCAGCGGCGTCGCGGGATCGACCCCAATCACCGCCGAGACGCCGTTGCGCTCGAAACCGTTACCGAGGTTCGGCAAGGCGTGCCACCTGCCCGTCGATCCGAGGACGAGCGGCGTCTTCGTCTGATCCGCAGTCTCACCCTTGTCGAGGTAGGAGAGTTTATCACCATCGACAACGGCGATCTCCTGCTCGGTGCCGGAGCCGGAGCCGGCTGTAGGCGTACGGTACACGTGGTATTTGTCGATATTCGGAAGTGGGTTGCCTTCGCACGTCACGGGCGCCTTCCAGAAGATCGTGATGCCGAGCTTCGAGTCGCTCGGGACCTTGATGATCAACGGGTCACTAGCGAGACCTTGGCCGCCGGGGTTGTGCGGATCGGTGTCCTTGAACTCGGCCGCGACGCGGTAGATCCACTCGCCGGCGAGCACACCCGAGACGCCGAGCGAATCGTAGGTGAAGTCGACATCCACAATCACGGGCGCTTCGAGCGGATCGAGTACCTGGGCACGCTCCGCACTCTGAAGCGCATTCGCATTGCCGTTCGAAGTTCCGCCGACGACGTAAACGTAACGCGAGGTCTGCGCGGTGCCGAAGAACGCACGTTTTTGCGCGAGGCCGTTTCGCTGGAGCGACCAGGTTTTCCCCATCGTTCCGTAAAGATCGACAGGGACAAACTCGACGTCGGTGCGGGTATTCGCAGCCGTGCCATCGTCCCCTGCGATGGCGTAAAGAAACCGCGCCGTCGCCGTGGGCTTCGCGGCTGCGCTGCCGAGGCCGCGCCGCGCAATCAGCATGTCGGTGCCGGCGGTTGGCGTCTCGATGTTGAGCGACGAGTTCGTGACGCCGATAGCCGAGTAGTCACCAAAGGTATTGTCCACGTTGGTGACCCGCAGAATGCAAACGAAGCCGCCCCCCAGCGCCCCGCCGTCGATTCCGGCGACGAGCGTGCACGCCTTGCCAGCCATATTGCAGGACGGCATCCCGGAGATCACCGTCGGTGCGGCGACGGGCTGTTTCGATGCGTTGACGCAGGACGCCGTGACTTTGGCATTCGCCCGGAAGTCATCGCCCTGAAGCTCGACGGGCTGGTTCGCCTGCGCGGTGATTGAGGGTGGCACCGCGTTGATGATCACGGGTGGCGGCGCTGTTACCGACGCGTAGCCGTCGTAGAGAATGCCAACTTCGGCCGTGGGTTCAGGATTCACGACGAGAACGTCATAGAGCCCGGCGGGTGTGCCCGCTGGGACGACCGCAGTAAGCTGATTTGCATCAAGAAACGACGTCGAGCCGAGCAAAATCGACTTCGCGTCGGCCGGCGGGTTCGTCGATTTCGCGGGGTTCAGGTAGACGCGCGGCGTGGCGATGAAATTCGCTTTCGACGTCACAGAATTGCGCAAGAGCGCTATCGCCGTGTTCGTCGCTACGGCCCCGAACCCGGGCGTTACCGAGAGGATCGAGAGGTCCTCCTTGTCCGTGACGGTAATGCCGTTTTGCAACATCGTGGGGGCGCACGTCGAGCCGTCTTTAAGGTAAACGTCGTAGAGCCCGGCTGGTGTGCCCTTCGGCACGATCACTTGCAGCCGCTTCGGGAACGCGGGATCGATTGGGAGCGCGACCATGTCGATCTGCGGCGCCATCATTCCGGCAGGGATGATCCACGCCGCGGGAGTCGGGAGAGGTTCGCTCAGCTTGGTCGCATACAGGGTCACGCGGGTGTTGATCTGATTCGGCACGACGAACGGATCCGCGAGGAAAAGCTTCGGTCCGACCTCGACGTTGAGTGTCGGTAAAGGGCCTGTGGCCACGCAACCGCCCGAGTTCGTCACCTTGACCGTATAGATGACGCCCGGTGTCGTGCCGGAGCCGAACTGAACCTCGAGTTGGGTGCCGGGTTTGTTGTTCGCCGGATCGCAATCGAGGCACTGCACCGCGGCCGCGGCGATCGTCACGCCGTTGTCGCTTGGTACGAGCTCGACCGTAGGCGCGTTCATCTTCGAGTCGACCCAGAAGCCTGAGCCCGTGACGGTGACCGAGCCGCCGCCGCTGCATATTTTCGTCGGTGCGATGGACGTGACGGTGGGTACGGGGGCTACGGACAGAGCGTTCGCGGCCACCGCGCTGCACGCGACAGGCTCGGGATTTTTTACGCCAACTTCGTACTCCCCGAAGATCGCCGACTTCGAAAAAGTGACAACGAGCTGGTTGCAGGTCTGGACGTCAGGAAATGCCGGGGCGAGTACCGTACAATCCATCGGCGCGCCGACGAGCGCCGCGGGCATGCCGCCGATCGTCACGGTCGTCACCTTGCCGTCGAACGCCAGGAATCCCTCGCCTTCGATGGTGAACGTCTTATCGACGCCGTCGTCACAGAATGCACTTGGGATGAGGTCCAGCACCTTCGGCGGCGGGACGATGGCAAGGTCGAGTGTGCTCGACGCGGAGCAGCCCACCGGCCCCGGGTTCGTGACGCCGACCTTGTACACACCGACCGGGAGCGAGTCCTTGGGGAGCGTGAACGTAAGCGAGGTGCAGAGCTCGAGTTTGTTGCCGATGCTGGCGACAACGGGCGTGCAGCCGTCCATCGCTGTCACCTCGAAGGCCGTGTCACCTACGCGGAGCGTGGGGCTGATGCCATCGACGCGAGCGAACCAATTGCCCTTGATGGTGCGGGTCTGCTCGGACTCGGCCAAACACGCGAGCGCATTCAACTTCGCATCGAACTCTTGCACCTCGGGGGCAGGGACAATCGCGAGCGCGCGTGCCCATGTGGCGACGGTCGTGTTGTCGGGGTTCGTGACTCTGACGTCATAGATTCCGGGGCCGAGCAGTCCTTTCGCGAGGTCGATTTTGAGGAGCGTCTCGCTCTCGAAGTGAACGGCGCTCGTCGCGGGATTGGCTGGATCATCCTCAATAACGAAGCTCTCGGTGGCCGGCGCAGCCCCTTCGAAATTCGCGGCGGCGAAGACCTCGACCTTCGGGAGAACCAGCACCGTGTTGCCTTCGAGCGTCTTGGTCGGCAGCGGCGCGAAGCCACTACCGTGAAGCTCGAGCGTTTGGGGCAGCAGATCTTCGCAAAACAGGTCGGGCTGCAGCTCGCCGGCGAGCAGGGCCGGACTGACGATGGTCTCGGAGCACGCTCCAAGAACGAACGCCCAAACGAGGATGACCGAGGCAAGTTTGGGAGAAAGACGAAGGAAGTTCATGATGCTCTTGGGACAAGCTATCGCTTTTGGCCAAACACGCGAGGAACAAATTGCCGTGGCTGCCGGCGACATCCTGACAGCACGCGAACTTCACTCACGGCGGATGGGTGCGGTGGCTCCTCGAGTGGTGTGTTCGGCGGGTCTGCACCGTGCGGGTCTGCAAGTGTGCCGTTCGGTTAAGTCACCTACTGAAGCACGGCTCCCGTTCATTCGAACCAGCCGTGCAGGAACGCGCGGCCGGTTGTTCGCTCGTGGAACACCCAGGCCTCGGCATGTTCGGAGCGCACACCCGAGAGCCCCGACTGGAGCTGCACGCGAGCGTAGTCACGGGAGATGGGTTGCACACTCCACCACTCGACGCCTTCGAGGCGCGACGAGAGGCGGAGGTGCTTGATAAGGTAAACGACGCGGTCGGCGGCGAGGAGCGCGCCGGGACGAAGGCTTCCGATGCAGACGGGCTCCTGCAACATGCGCGTCGGCTCGCGTAGCACGAAGAGCGTAGGCGTCTCATCGGAGCTGACCGGCGTCGTTTCGGCGGGGTTGTTCGGCATAGGCTTCGTTCGCTTTCGCGAGGATGTGTTCGGCGGAGCCGCTGTCGAAGCGAACGTCACGGGTACGCACACCGAACGTGCTTCGGGGCGATGGCTGTCCCGCACCTCGAGCACGCCAACGCGCTCGCGACCAACGGCTGCACACAATTGCGCGAGCAAGGTTGGTAGAGCATCGGGGTTTGCGGCGGAGAGGTTCGAGAGATCGAGCTGCGCTTCGGCGCGCCGCGTGAGGGCGTCCAAAATCAGCGAAACGCCGCCGATTGGGGCGGTGAGCTCGAGTTTTTCGACGCGTGTCTGGATGGCTCGGAGCAGATCATCCTCGCGTGCGAGCGCCACCGGAAGTCCGAGATCGATGCTGAACAGCGGGGGAACAATGCGCCCTTCGCGTGCTGCGAGCGATAGCGCCGCGCGATCGTGAACGAGCTCGAGCACCGCCTTGCCGCTGGCCTCACCGCGAGCGCCGAGCCTTGCCGATGCGCGCGCGACCATGCCGCGCACGACGAAGAGCAGCGGCTGGTGGTTCGTGAGGGGCTCCTCAAAACCGACGTGTTCCACCACGCGGCGTTCGGGTTCGTAGGGGCGCAGTGGCATGTCGTCGCGTCCGGCGATGAGCTCGAGCACGTCTCTTGCGTGGGTTCCGAGCCTGTGTGCGAGGCGGCTGCGCTCGACCGTCGCGAGGTCGCCTACGGTCCAGAGTCCGACCTCGGCGAGCCAGGAGACGATCCGGCTTTCGAGCGGCAAGCTCGCGAGTGGGAGCTTCGCTATCGCTTCGGCCGATTGTCCAGGTGGAGCCACCGACTCGACGTCTCCCCAGCGGGCGAGGGCTTGCGCGAGCCGTGGCCCATCGGCGATCGCCACGCGTGCGTGATGGCCGAGTTCAGCCGTGCGAGCGCGCAATTCGGCGCAGAGAATCTCTTCGCCGCCGAGCCGTTCAGAACAGCCGGTGATGTCGAGCCACACTGTGTCGTGAGGTCCTGCGGCGGCTCCCGCGGGGTAGCGTACGAACGGCTCGGGCGACTCGTGTTCGAGCTCGAGTGCGACCAGTGGAGTCACCGCCATCGCGACTTCGGCGAGTCCCGCGAGGGCATCGTGGAGTGCGCTCCTTGGCACATGCACAATGGCGAGTCGGGCGACGTACGCCGCGGCCTCGGCTGCGGTCTGTCCGGGCCGCGCACCGCATTGCCACGCGAGCCTATTGACGGCGTCGAGTCGGGAGTCGCCGTCAGTTTCACGCGCGGCATCCTCCGCATCGATGATGACGGCGAGCGGCCCATCGTTTGGCGGGCGCGCTCTTTGTGCGAGTTCGACCGCGAGCCTATCGGTGACGAGCGCTGCGACGCGCCTCTGCAACGTGTGTCGGCCTGTCACAAAGACGCGCGCTTCGAGCCGACGGCGGACGCGCCTCTTGGGGGTGGGGCACGGTGGGCGAGCGAGACGAAACGCGCTCCACCTTCGATGCCTCGTCGATCTTTGACGACGCGCAGGCTCAACCGCGAGCTGTCGGGCCGCGTGACCTCGATTCGCATCGCGACAGGCAGCGGTGCGCTCTTCGCGACGTGCTCGTCACTCAGCAAAATGACGGTGGTGTCGCTCGACTCGCAGGCGAGGGCGAGGCGCCGCACCGCGATGTCCCAGCGCGTTCGTTTCGCTGTTACGCTGGCTCCCGGCACGCCCGCGCGGTCGAGGACCAGGACCGAGAAGAGTCGGCTCGCTGCCATGCATACGGCGATCTTCGCGAGCTCTTCCGCATCGGGTCGCACGACGAGGAGCCGCGTGAGCTCGACCCCCGCTTCGACGACGGCGGGCGCGTAGAGTGAACCTGTTGCATCGATCCAGCCGCACCAGCGCGAGTCTCCGTCGTGCGAGAGCGCCCGCGAGATCCGTTGGGCCGTGGCGCAAGCGATGAGGGCGAGCTGCGTGGTCCGCGCCAGACCCGAGGGGGCTGTCAGCTCGACGACGCTGCCGCGTGGCAGCTCGAGCCCTGCGAGAAGAGGCAAAGCCGGGCCGTGCTTCGCGACGCTGGGGGAGGTGAGGAGTCCGAGGGAAAAAGCCGCCATCGTTTCCCACGGTAGCTGAACATACGTTCAGCCGTCAAGGTGGGGCGCGCCTCGCGGCATCTCTGGCGTTTCCCCAACGGATCGAATACGACGGCTTCGTCATGTTAGCCGAAGCGCGCGAAAAGCTTGCCGATCTGAAGCGGCGATTCGATGTGCTGAGGAGGCATCTTTGACCTCGCTCAGCTTACGAAGACCCTCGATGATCTCACTGAACGAACCCTGACTCCGGGCTTCTGGGACGACCAGGCGAAGGCCCAAGTCATCCTTCGCAAGCGCGCCGACGTCGAGAGCAAGGTCACGCTGATCGAGAAGGTCGACAAGGACCTCACGGACGCCGGTGACTACCTCGACTTGGCCGTCGCCGAGAGCGACGAGGACGCCCTCTCCGACGCCGCCGCGCAAATCGATGCGCTCGCCGTTACCGTGCGCGATCTCGAGCTGAAGCGCATGCTCTCCGGACCGGCCGATCACGGCGACGCGATTCTCAGCATCAACCCGGGCGCTGGCGGAGTGGACGCGAAGGACTGGGCCGGCATGATGATGCGCATGTACCTCCGCTGGTGCGAGCGCAAAGGCTACAAAACCGAAATCCTCGACTACCAGGACGCCGAGGAAGCGGGCATCGACTGCGTCACGATCGCGGTACAAGGTCCGAACGCGTACGGTTACCTGCGTGCCGAGTGTGGCGTTCATCGGCTCGTGCGCATGTCGCCTTTCAACGCGGACCACACGCGCCAGACTTCGTTCGCCGCGGTCGACGTGACGCCCGACACCGAGGACGAGATCGACATCGAGGTCGCCGAGAAGGACATCGAAATAACGACGATGCGCGCCGGTGGAAAAGGCGGGCAGAACGTCAACAAGGTCGAGACGGCGGTACGCCTCCGCCATCATCCGACGGGCCTCAACATCGTGTGCCGCGCCGAGCGCAGCCAGCACCAGAACCGCGCCCTCGCAATGAAAATGCTGAAGGCGAAGCTCTACCAGCTGGAGCTTCAGAAACGTCAGGACGCGGCTCAGGCCTACCAGGCCGGCAAGAGTGCGATCGATTTCGGAAGCCAGATCCGCAACTACGTCCTCGCTCCGTACCGTCTCGTCAAGGACGTCCGTTCGGGCGTTGAGACCGGAGCTGTCGACGCGGTGCTCGACGGCGATCTCGATGAGTTCATCGAAGGCTACTTGCTGAACGCATCGGCGGCCCCTGCGGGTGGAGAGTCGGAATGACGAACGATGCGCGCCCCGAGGCGAAAGACCAAGGCAAGAGCGAGCATCACCTGATCGAGGTGCGTCGCGGCAAGGCGGCCCGGATCCGCGAGCGCGGCGAGAACCCGTTCGCCAACGATGTCGTCGCGGGCGAGCTGCCCCTCACCGACCTCCGCGACGTGCGTGCGAGCTTTGATGGCGTGCGCGGCGAGGATGGGCGCTACATCGCCGAGACGGTTCTGCCCACCGCCTTTCGCGTCGCCGGCCGCGTGCTCTTCGTGCGGGGCTTCGGTGGCATGACCTTCGTGCGCCTCCGTGATCGCACCGGTGAATTGCAGGCCGTCTGCGAGGAAGCGGGCCTCGGCGAGGCGTTCGCGCGTCTCGAGGACCTCGATCTCGGCGACATCGTCGAAGTCGCCGGCACCGCGATGGCGACTAAAAAGGGCGAGCTCTCCATCGCGGCTAAGAGCCTGCGCGTGCTGACGAAGGCGTTCCGACCGCTCCCCACCAAGACGAGCTTCAAGGATGTCGAGCAGCGCTACCGCATGCGCTACGTCGACCTCGTCGCGAACCCCGAAGTGTCTCAGGTGTTCCGCGCGCGTTCGCAAATCGTGAGCGCAGTGCGTCGCTTCTTCGACTCGCGCGATTTTCTCGAGGTCGAGACTCCGACGATGCACCCGCTTATCGGCGGCGCCGTGGCGAAGCCCTTTCGCACGCATCACAACGCCCTCGACATGGAACTCTTCATGCGGATCGCGCCGGAGCTCTACTTGAAGCGCTTGGTCGTCGGCGGTTTCGAGCGCGTCTACGAGCTTGCGCGCTGCTACCGCAACGAGGGCATCAGTACCCGGCACAATCCGGAGTTCACGATGCTCGAGTATTACCAAGCGTACGCGACCTACGAGACGTTGATGGCGCAGACCGAAGAGATGATGCGCTTCGTCGATGCCGAGCTCGCCAAGGCGATGCCCACCGAGCACGCGGGCTGGCTCAGCTCACGGCGCTTTACCTTCGAGCGCTTCGAGCGCTTGCCGATGAAAGCCGCGCTCGCCAAGGCACTCGAGCTGGCCGGTCTTCCGCTCACGGTGACCGACCTCGTCGACCAACCCGACGCGCCGATCAAGGACTGGGCGAAGACCGCCAAGGCCAACGGCCGCGAGCTCGATTGGGCGAATTTTCGAACCGGAATGAAGAAGTGCACGAGCACCGGTGAGCGCACCTTCGTCGCGTATGAATACGTGGCCGAGCCGTTCCTCACGCGCGATTACCGCGAAGGAGACAAGAGCGTGCCGGTGTTCATCACCGACTATCCGTTCGAGGTCTCGCCCCTCGCGCGGAAGCAAGATGCCGACGGTACGCTCGTCGACCGCTTCGAGCTTTTCATCGACGGCAAGGAAGTGTGCAACGCCTTCAGCGAGTTGAACGACCCCGAAGATCAGGCCTCGCGTTTTCAGTCGCAGGTCGATGCCAAAGAACGCGGCGCTGAAGAGACGATGGATTACGACCACGATTATATCCGCGCGCTCGAGTACGGCATGCCGCCGGCCGCCGGTTTCGGGATGGGCGTCGATAGGCTCGTGATGATGCTGACGGGCTCGCCGTCGATCCGCGACGTTGTCCTGTTTCCGCTCCTCAGGCCGGAATGAGCGTCCAAGTTTTGATTCTGTTTGCGGGCGTCATCTTGGCGATGCCCGTCCTCGTCCGGCGTGGACTCGCGCGTATGAAGACCAGCGTGTCGCGCGCTGTGGCGTGGTGGCTCGGCGTCGCTTTCGGTATCGCTTTCATCGGGCTTACGGCGTACTCGCTGCGTCATCCACCTGCGACCGGGCCGCTCGCGACCTACGACCTGAACCTCGAAATCGTCCGGGCGATCGCGCTCGTTTCGGGCGTCGTTTACGTCGTTTACACCGCGCTTGGGCTTACCCCTCTCGCGCTCGACATGCTTCAGCGACGCGGCTTCGAGTCGTTCGTCAGCGCGCGCATGCTCTCGGCCACGAAGAGCGGTTTTCTCACGGTCATCAGTGTGTTGAGCGTGCTCGGCGTTTCCGTCAGCTCATGTGCACTCTGCTCGGTCACGTCGATCATGGGCGGCTTCGGTCACGATCTGAAGCGCAAGATCCTCGGCAACACGGCCCACGTCGTCGTGGACGTTGCCGACGCAAAAGGCTTCGCCCATTACGAAGAGCCGCTCGCGGCCGTGCGCCGGGCTGTCGCTCCTTTCGGCGGAGCGGCGACGCCCGTGGTCGGCGGGGACGCGATGGCCTCGAGCGCGACGAACACCGCCGGCGTGTTGCTGCGCGGAATCGAGTCCGACTCGATTGGCGACGTTATCAACCTGAAGAAGAACATCGAGTACGGGAAGTTCGAGTTTCTCACGGAGCCCCAGAAAATCCTCGAGATCCCGACGGGGGACGTCATCGGTCGCGGCCCCGGCGGCGAGCCCTACCTCAAGACGCCACCATTCTTCCTGCCGGGCATCGACCCCCGCGATCTCGCCCAGGACAAGAAGGTGTACCCGGCGATCATCCTCGGTCGCGAGCTTGCAAAATCGCTGCACGTGATGGTCGGCGATCGCATCACGCTGTTGTCTCCGATGGGCGATCTAGGTCCCGCGGGCATCATGCCAAAATCGCGGCGGTTCCTCGTCGCGGCCGTGTTTTACAGTGGAATGTACGAGTACGACGCGTCGACGGCGTACGTGCTGATGCCCGCCGCACAAGAGTTTTTCGAGATGTCGGGGCGCATCAACAAGATCGACATCCACATTCGCGATCCGGAGGCGATTCTCTCCGTTCGCCCGGCGCTCGATGCGGTCGTCGCGACTCTTGAATCCGACAGGCGCGCGGGCTCTCCCACGATCAGCCGTGCGCCGGCGAGTGAAGGAGTCTGGGCGGCCGAGGCGCTCCGTGTCCGCGACTGGAAGGAGATGAACAAAAATCTTTTTAGTGCGCTGAAGCTGGAGAAACTCGCCACGTTCATCATCTTGTCCATCGCCATCACGGTGGCGAGTTTTTGCATCATCTGCACGCTCCTCCTGATGGTCACCGAGAAGTCGCGCGAGATCGCCGTCTTGAAAGCCCTCGGTGCCGCGGACCGTTCGATCATGCTGATTTTCATGATCGAAGGCGTGCTCATCGGCGCCATCGGAACGGGGCTTGGTGTCGCCGTCGCGCTCGCGGCCTGCCTCGGTCTCGAGTGGTCCGGCGTGCGCCTGGATCCGGACGTCTACTACATCGATCGCTTGCCCGTGAACGTCGACCTTCAAGATTACTCGATGGTCACACTCGCGGCTCTCGCGATATGCACGATTGCCACCATCTACCCAGCCTACACGGCGGCGCGTGTCCGACCCGTGGATGGCCTGCGCTACGAGTGACATGAGCGAAGCTGCATTACAGAACGCGTCCGAGCCCGTCGTCTCGATTCGAGGGCTTCACAAAAAGTTCTTGCACATGGGGCGTGACCTCGCCGTGTTGAACGGCATCGACCTCGACATCCAGGCAGGCGAAGTGCTCGCCATTGTGGGCAAGAGCGGCGCTGGCAAGAGCACGCTGCTTCACTGCATTGGCACACTCGACGTGCCCTCCGCCGGCACCATTCGCTTGGTGGGGCAGGAGCTGACCGGGCTTGCCTCCGCGAAGCTTGCAGAGATTCGCAACCGCACCATTGGGTTCGTGTTCCAGTTCCACCATCTCCTGCCCGAATTCAACGCACTCGAGAACGTGATGATGCCGGGGCTCATTCAGGGGCGTAAGCGCAGCGAGCTCGTCGAGAGGGCGCGCACCTTGCTCGAGGAGGTCGGCCTTTCGGACCGCGCCACGCACCGGCCGGGCGAGCTCTCGGGCGGTGAACAGCAGCGCGTCGCGCTCGCGCGGGCCCTCGTCCTCGAGCCGAAGCTCATTCTCGCCGACGAGCCGACGGGCAACCTCGACACCCAGACCAGCGAGGCTATCCACGAGCTATTTTTCAACTCCAGCCGACGCCATGGAACGACGATCATCGTTGTGACCCACAACGTCGCGTTCGCGGAGAGCATGCCGCGCATGGTCACGATGCAGGACGGTCGCATCCTCCGTGACGATGTCCGTTCGCGCGGCGTGTAAGCCCCAAAAGGTACGTTCCGACCTAGTTTACGTCGGGCGAGGAGAGATCGAGATCGTGGTACTGCATCGTCAGCACCTCGGTGAGAAGCTGGATCCGGGCGGCGACACGCGGCGTCTCGAGGATCCGCTGACGGTGCGTGGAGTCGAGCACGAGGCGGGCTGCGCAGGCGTCGCTGTAGGCGCCGAGAGGGAGGTCATCCGGGATGCTTGGATCAAAAGTCGGATCGAGTGCGCGTGCGACGCGTCCGAATGCGGCAATAGTCGACCGGAGTGCGACGAGCTCGAGTTCGTTGACCTCGCTGTTATCGCACTCGAGAATGTGAGCGCGTGCCCGACGATAAGGCTCCCGAAACGCCAACTCTTCGAGCCTCACACGGGCACGTCCGACGAGTAGAATATAGAAGCGACCATCGGGGAGCTCTTCGTGTTCGGCGATCGTTCCTACCCCTGCAACGCCACAAATCGCTGGGTTGCCGCGCATATCCGCGTTCCGATCAGGGACGTGCACGACGCTGAGGCAGCCGTGCGAACGGAGCGCGTCACGGGTCATTGCGCAATAGCGCGGCTCGAACACGTGAAGCGGCAGTGCCATCCCGGGAAACAGGACGACGCCCCTCAACGGAAACAGCGGCAGCTCCTTGAGAGCCAGCTCAAGGTCAGTGACGTCCCCATGCAACATCATAAACAGTGTGACATTCCGCCCCCGTGCACGCCCGCACTAATTCGCGCGAAGCGGTCACGGGGTCAACCGAACATCTCGACGGCCGAGCCTTGAATCGCGTCGGGGGCCTCGAGCGCGTAAAAAACGAGTAGCCGAGCGACATGCTCGGGGGACATTTTCGCAGGAAACGGAGTTTGCGCGAGCATGTCGGTGTCGGTCGAGCCCGGCAAGATCGCAAGCGATTGAAGGCCCGTGCCGCGGAGCTCGTCCGCGAGCGATTTCGATAAGCCAATCAGGCCCCACTTGGACGCGCTGTACGACGCGGCTCCGGGCGAGCCGAGTGTGGCCGAGATGCTGGACACGTGCACGATCCTTCCGCGTCCGGCCGCGAGCATCGAAGGCAAGAGCGCGCGTGAGAGCAGGAACGGCGCGCGAAGGTTCACGGAGAGCACGCGATCCCAATCGTCAACAGGGGTCTCATGGACGAGTGGGCCACGCACGAGGTCGCCCGCGTTGTGGATGACGACCCGCGGCGTGCCTTGTTTTGCAAGCAGGTCGCGCGCGGCCTGTGCGAGCGCATCGGCACTCGTAAGGTCGAAGGCGTACTCGTAGGCCTCGACGCCAAGGGAACGGCATTCGGCGACGGTCTCTTCTTGCCGTGCGCTCGGTCGACCCAACAAGGCGAGGCGCAGTCCCCGGGCCGCGAAGGCACGCGCGGTTGCACGGCCGATCCCGCGGCTTGCACCCGTGATGACGACCAGCTCGCTCATGGGTGAGCGTCTCCGCCGCCGGCCGTAAGGGCTCCCAATGCGAGCATGCGATCGGCGCCTTCGACTTCGCACGTACCGAGGAGGGCGACCGTCTCGACGCGCGCGGAAGGTTGGGCGTCACCGCGGATTGCGAAGCACGTGTGCACCATGCGGAGACGTACGATGGCGCCGCGAGCACCGATGGCGTCGAGCAGCGTCTGTCCGATGGCGCGGCCGGCTACCTCTTGCAAGACGAGGCGGCGCGTATGCGCGGACACGACCCGAGCTATCGCGCCGAAGCCGACGACGCTGCCGCCCGGGAGGTAGAGCACGTCGGCGTAGCCGTGCGAAGGCAGCAGGTGGTGTGGACACATCATCGCGGTGGCGATCGACCGCACGAGGACGAGGTCGTTCGAGGTCGCTGCGATTGCGCCTGCTCTCAGTCGCGCGGCCGGCTCGTCCGTGTACCCGGAGATGAGCTCATCGCACCACGCGTCGGCGACGAGGCGCCCGGTATCGGCGAGCTCGCCTTCGGGCTCGTGGCCAAGGGCCCGCAGGAATGCGTCGATGGCGCGGGCGGCGGCTACTCGGTCGGGGGGCGTCGAACGCTTGCTTTCCACGAATGAACCCTAGGCCCAAGCGCCCATGGCGGTAAAGACTTGGCCGATGCATAGCCCGGGTGTTAGCCGATCGTCCGTGGCTCCGTTTTTCACGCCTCGCAACGGCACTCGAATTGACCGGCGCGCGTTTCTCTCCGCGCTCGGTGGAATGCTTGCGCTCGGCGCCTTCGGGCCTGGGGACGCGCTTGCAGCGAAGCATGTCACCTTGGAAAAAGAGGATGCCGCGGAGGGTGAGGGCGCCACGGCCGCCCCCTCAGGAAAACTCGTACGGATCGATCGGGGGACCGACGGCGTGACGCTGACGTTCGCGCTCGCCAATGCTCCATTTCCGTTGCTCGGCGCACCCTACGAGGACCGTTCGGTGTTGGTGTTCGTGCCTCATCACTACCGACTCCCGAAGGATCGACGCCTCGACGCGCTGATTCATTTTCACGGCCACAACAACACCGCGGAGGGTGCCGTCCATGAGCACGCACTTCGCGAGCAGCTCGCCGAGAGCAAGCAGAACGCCATCCTCATCGCGCCGCAGGGCCCTGTGCGCGCAGCCGATTCCAACGGTGGAAAGCTCGAACACAAGGGTGGCCTGCGACGCATGACCGACGAGCTTGCGCGCGAGCTCGCAAAGCCGAGCCTTAAGCGCATCCTCGGCCCGAGCGCGACCACCGCTGCGAAGAGCTTCGGAACCGTCTGTCTCTCGGCGCACTCGGGTGGCTACCGGGTGGCCGCCGCGTGCCTGATGCAGGGTGAAGTCGAGGTGACGGAGGTGTACCTCTTCGACGCGCTCTATGGCGCAGGACCGTCGTTCCGCGCGTGGCTGAAAGCCGGGGGCGGCAAGCGTCGCCACCATAAGCTCATCAGCACGTACGCGACGCCTCCCGTCCGCGCCAACAACCTTGTCTTAATGGCGGAGCTCCGCGCGGATGGCTTCAACGTGCTCCATGAACTGAAGCCGGGTGAGCTGTCACGCAAGGCGTTGACCGACGGCCGGGCGATCTTCATCGCGTCGCCTCTCGACCACGGTGGCGTCACGCATCGCCACAACAATTTACGCGATTGCCTCTACGCCTCGCAGCTCCACCGCCATCAAAAGAGCGACTGGTTCGACAACAAGAACGCGGCTCGCCAGATCGACAGTCGCTAAGCGGGATCGAAGGCGTGGCTGCGCGGACACTGCGCCTTTCCGTTTGCGTTCACTCGTAGAGTTCCGTTGTGTCGGCCACCGCGTCGTCGGCGAAGAGCGCTTCCTCGTAGTTTGGAACCAGCGCGGATTCCGCCCACCGACTGGCAAGCTCCGCCGCGATGCGGTCGAGAAGCGCGCGAGTGCTCTCGCGATCGACGGCCGAGATCAGCACGGCATCGTCACGACCGAGCACGAGCCGTGCGCTGTCCGCCGGGTCGAGAAGATCCGCCTTGTTGTAGACGAGGAGCCGCGGCAGCCTGCCGAGGTCGAGCTCTTGCAGGAGCGTTTCCGTCGTCGCGATTTGCTGTTCGCGATCGGGGTCGGCCGCATCGATCACGTGCAACAACAGATCTGCATCGGCGGTCTCCTCGAAAGTCGCCCGGAATGCGGCGAACAAATCCTTCGGTAAATCGCGGATGAAACCCACCGTATCGGTAATGACCACCTCGCGCTCCTGCGGAAAGCGCAAGCGTCGCGAGCGCGTGTCCAGGGTCGCGAAGAGTCTGTTTTCAGCGGTGACGTCGGAGTCCGTGAGCGTGTTGAGGAGGGTACTTTTGCCCGCGTTCGTGTACCCGACGATGGAGACGATAGGGACTTCATTGCGGCGCCGCTTCGCCCGCCGTTGACGACGCTGCTTCTGAAGCTTCTCGAGGCGGTCCTCGAGCACGGTCACCCGTTCGCGTGCGCGGCGGCGGCCGATCTCGAGTTTTGTTTCACCCGGTCCACGCCCGCCAATGCCGCCCGTCAGGCGTGAAAGGGAGTCATCCTTTTGGCCGAGTCGCGGCAACGCGTACTTCAGCTGAGCGAGCTCGACCTGCAATTTGCCGTCAACCGACTCGGCGCGTTGCGCGAAGATATCCAAGATCAGTTGCGTGCGATCGATCACCTTGAGGTCGCTCTCTTGGGAGATGGCGGAGGCCTGCGACGGTGAAAGGTTTTGATCGAAAATCAGGGTCGTTGATTCGCACTCGAACGCCCTCAGCAAAATCTCGTCGAGTTTGCCTTTGCCCAGTAAATACTTGGGGTCGAAGCGTTCTCTCAGCTGGACGAAGCGATCCATCACTTCGACTCCGGCCGTGCGCGCAAGCTCCTCGAGCTCGCGGAGACGCGCTTCGGCTTCCCGTAAGGCGCCCGGGCGTTTTCGGTCGCCCACGTGGACGAGAATGGCGCGACCGTCTTTTGCATCGACGCTGCGTGTGCGCGAGAGCCGAGCGAACTCTTCTTCGAGCCCTGTGATGAGCTCGCCGAAATTGACGTCGAGTTGGCTCGGATGGATCGGCCCTACCGCGCGGTACGGTGGGTCGCCGTCTTTGTGGGGTGGGGTGTTGTAGGCGTATTGGATCGCGCGGACCTCGCCTTCGGGCGAAAGCATGAGCGCACACACGAGGTCGAGGCGCAGGCGAACGAGATCGAGGTAATCGTCCCGGCTCAGCTCCTCGCCATAGAGGTGCGTGTGCACGAGGCGGAGTGCGCGGAAGCGACCCTGCGCGGCGCGAAGACGGCCGATGTCGGGCAGCATCAAACGGGACGAATCGCCGACGATCACGGTGTCGATCACGCCTGAGCGGTGCACGAGTACGCCGACCTGGCGTCGGGCCTCTTTCGACGCATCGACGAGTGTTTTGATGAGCTCCGGCGAGGCAATTTGTGCGAGCGGCACTTTGCGACGGTAGAGCCGTTCGAGCACTTGAATGGAGTGCGGGCTTAGCCCAGCGGTGTTGCCGTCGATCGTGCTCATTCTTGCGGTCTTGTTGTGCGTGTGGCGCCGGACGTGGCCCGAGCAGCGAATGCAACCATACCACTCGCGAGCGACGGCGCTCGTGGCCCGTTGCGCGCGATCGATGCGCGGTAGTGGCGTTCGGGAAGCGAAGGTCGGTAGACTGGCCTTCATGCGTCGTGCGCTCGTCGGATTTGGCATCGCAGCGTCGGCGTTCGGTGCGTGCAGCCGCTCGACGCTGAGCTCGCGGCCGAACGGTCACTACGGCGTCGGCAGTGGCGGCTTCGGGCAAGGTGGCGAAGGTGAAAACGGAGCCGGTGGCGCGAACGGTGCCGGTGGCGCGAACGGAGCCGGTGGCGCGAATGGAGCCGGTGGCGCGAACGGAGCCGGTGGCGCGAACGGAGCCGGTGGCGCGAATGGAGCCGGCGGCGCGAATGGAGCCGGCGGCGCGAACGGTGCCGGTGGCGCGAACGGTGCCGGTGGCGCGAACGGTGCCGGTGGCGCGAACGGTGCCGGTGGCGCGAACGGTGCCGGCGGCGTCGCGACGGGCGGCGGCCCGACGTGCGGCGACGGCGTCATCGATCCGGGCGAAGAGTGCGACGACGGCAATGCCAACCCGCTCGACGCATGTCGCAATACCTGCAAAAAACCTCGCTGCGGCGACTCGATCGTCGATGCCGGTGAGCTGTGCGACGACGGCAACACGAACAGCGGAGATGAGTGCGTCGCCTTCTGCAAAAAGCCTCTGTGCGGCGATGGTTTTCTCTGGTCGGGCGTCGAGCAATGCGATGACAAGAACACGGCGAACGGAGATGGCTGCTCCGCCACCTGCAAGACCGAGTTGCTCTGCGGCAACGCGAAGGTCGACGCTGGCGAAGAGTGCGATCTCGGCGCGGTGAATCAAGACATCCCTGCGTTGGAGATCGTGCAGGGGGCACTTCGGCGCGCGGTCATGCCCTACGACACCATCTCGGACCCTGCGCTCTTCTACGACTACAAATCGGCGAGCTCACACACGGGCTTTGAGGTTCTTAACGGTAGCCGGATTTTCTTTCACCGCTCGACCACGAGTCAGGTGCTCTCCTTGCTCGTGCACCACGGCATCGACCTCAACTCGAGCGGGCAGAACCAACCCGCGGGCACGGTGGCGTTCGCGATGTCGAACTTGCCGATCCAAACGGCGGTGGCGCTCGCCGACGACAACACCACCGAGTTTTTCAAGAATTCCGCGACGTCGGTCACCGGCGCGTGGAGCTTTCAGTCCAACAGCGACGGGGGCGTCGTCACGAGCTTCCCGTTTCCCGGCACGTGGACCGTCACCGTGACTCCGACGTTCTCGGCGGGCATCACCTCGTGGGCGTTCGTCGAGCGCGACCAATCGCTCGTCACTCTCAGCCTTACGACGCCGCTTCAATTGATCGCGCATGCAGCTTCCGCCGGCTGCCGTGCAAACTGCACGCTACCGAAGTGCGGCGACGCTTACGTCGATGGCGGTGAGATCTGCGACGACGGCAACATCGTCGGCGGTGATGGCTGCGCCGCGAACTGTCTCTCGCTGAAGTAACGCGCGGTAACGTGCACGACCGAGAGCGTGCAGCCCAACGCCGGCGGCGAATTCAGGCCGTCAGCAACTCCGCGCCGCTCGGGATGATGTAGCCCGACGAAACGATGAGCTTCAATTTGCTGTCAACGGCTTCGACCGCGGGAGCGATAACGAACTCGATCGCGCCGGGCGTTCCGGGGCTTCCGCTAAGCTTGCCCGTGATGTGCAGGCGCAGCTCCTTCTTGCCGAGCTCGACAAGGTAGAGCGCGCTGCCGTCGGCGTGAAGTAACGGCGCGAGCACGTCGCGCAACATCGACCTCATGGCTTCGGCTTTGTCTGACATCGGCGGCATTCAGCTGGAAAAGGCTCGCCGGGTCAAGAGGATCAGCGAAGCACGGCCTTGACTGCCGGGTCGAGCGCTTCGACCTTTTTTTCTTTGACCGTGCGAAGCTCGGGAAGGCGCGCCTCGGTGGCACGTTCGGCGTAAGAAACGGCGAGTTGCTTGCCCCAGTTGATGGCCCGCATGTGCGTCTTCTGGTCCGCCCAGTCGGCCTCTTCGTAGCGACGCCCTTCGGCTTCGTTCGCTGGGAGAACGCGCCCCGGGACCTCGGTTCGCTCCTCCAGTTTGGCGAGCGCGGTTTTGAAGCTTGCCCCCCACTTCGACGTGGCTCCGAGCGGGTACGCATCGATCATCTTCCAGAGCTTGCCGCGAATGAAGAACAGCGTGCGCTTCTTCCCGCCGCGCTCGATGCGCAAGATGCTCTCTTGGTTGCCGTAGCTGAACTCACCGACGAGCGGCGTTCCGTCGAGGGTAGTCGGAGGCGAATCGAGCAGCAGCAGGCTCTTCTTGAGGTAGCTTTTTTCATCCTGAAGTTTTTCCTCCAGGCGGCGAAGCTCGACGCCCGGCTCGGCCTTGTCGAAGTCCGCGGCGAAGTCCTTCTCGATGAGCTTCTCGTACGCGGCGACGACCGCGTTTTGGTCAGCGCCGAACGCCACAGGTTCGACCGTGATCGGTGTCTCGACCTCCGCTGGCTCCGCGTTCTCAGCCCGCTTTTTTTTCGGCGGTGCCGCTCCGGCGTCGCTGGTCGCGAAAACGACGCCAATCAATCCTGCAACAATCGACTGAAGAATACCGCTTAATCGCATACGCATCGAGCCTCCGAGTTGCTCGAGTTCTTATCACCGTCGAGCGCGGGGCACCATGCTTGGGCGCCGCGGTTGGACGTCGTGGCTGTGCTCAGGTATGAGATGCATTGGCGCTCAGCGATGATCCGAATCCGTCGCGCCTGCTCGCCGCTCCTCATCCTCCTTGGGGTGCTCGCGAGTTGCGTTCCGCCCGAGGTTCCGGTCGCCCCGACGCTGAAGCTCCTCGCATGGGAGGGAGAGGTGATGTCGTTGTTCGATGACGGCATCGATCTGGCCGCGCTCGGCTATACCCTCGATGGCCAGCGCGCGGCCGACGACCCCGCACTGCCTCGGCAGACGCGCCACGCCGAGCTCGTCACACGGGTCACCGTGGCGACCTTAAGCCGCGACGGAAATGGCGAGCACTCCTCGTACGTGCTCACCGTGCGCGTCGATCCGAACGCGTTCGTCAGCCGCTCCTACGCCGTCGAGTCTCTCGAGTTCACAATTCCAGATTCGAGCCCCACCTACGAGCTCATCGACTCGAACGAGAATTCCGTACGTGGCCGCTCCTTCATCGCGTTCCTGCGACGCTTCGCGGGCATTGACGGGCCGGTCGTCCACTGGCACCTGAGGGCCGACGCCGAGGATGTCGCGAAAGCCGTGGTCGTCGCCGCGGCGACCGAAGCGCTGAACGACGGCTGATAACGCCTTCTCCCCCACACCACAGGATCGACCGTGAGCAACGTCTCCATCAAGAGTCCCCGCGAAATCGAACTCATGCGCCGCGCGAGCGAGGTCACCGTCGCCACGCTGATGGAGGTCGATGCGATGATCCGCCCAGGGATCACCACCGAAGACATCAATCGCTTCGTCCATGCGGACACGTTGCAACGTGGCGCTCGCCCTGCGCCGCTGAACTACCATGGGTTCCCGAAGAGCGTCTGCACCTCGGTCAACGAAGTCGTGTGCCACGGGATCCCAAGCGAAAAGCAGGTGCTCCAGCCCGGTGACATCATCAACGTCGACGTGACCTCGGTCGTCGAGGGCTACTACGGCGACACCTCCGTCACGTTCTACGTCGGTGAGCCCTCGCCCGAAGCCAAGCACGTCACCGAGGTCGCGCGGCGCTCGCTCGACCTTGGTATCGCAACGGTTCGCGAGGGCTCGCGGCTTGGAGATATCGGCGCCGCTATTCAGGAGTTCGCGGAAAAGGAAGGTTGCTCCGTCGTGCGCGCGTTCGTCGGCCACGGCATTGGCCGCATCTTCCACGAGGCTCCCCAGGTTTCGCACGTCGGCCAGAGCGGCAGCGGCATGCGTCTCCGCGCGGGCATGTGCTTCACCATCGAGCCGATGATCAACCTCGGCACGTATGAGGTGGACGTGCTCGACGACAAGTGGACGGCCGTCACGCGTGACGGGGCGCTCTCCGCGCAGTTCGAACACACGCTGGTCGTCACCAAAAAGGGCTGCGAGATTCTGACGCAACGCCCGCGCGCGCTCGCCAACAGCGAACGGTTCTCCGACTACTGGCCGAAGGCGGTCTGAGACTTCGGCTCAGGCGGCTTTCGCCGTGCGCGACCGGGTGCGCTTCGCGGCCGTCAACAGATCCCGTGCCGCGCGCTCCGTCGTTCCGTTTCGCGCACCCGTCAACATTCGGGCAAGCTCGGCGATTCGCGTCGCACCTTCGACCATGAGGGCGGTGCTCGTCGTCGATTCGGTCGATACCGTTTTGGTAACGACGAAATGGGCATCGGCGTAGGCCGCGATGCTCGCGAGATGGGTGATGCACAAGACCTGCCGCTCTCCGGCGATCGACGCTACCGCGCGTCCGATGCGGTCCGCGGTTTCGCCACCGACTCCGGCGTCGATCTCATCGAGCACCACGATCCCCGCGCGACGTTCCGTTTGCCCCGATGTCGCAAGTGCCCGACGCAACGCGAGCAACACCCGCGAAAGTTCTCCGCCCGAAGCGATCTGACCGAGGGGCCGTGGCTCGCCTCCGGGATTGGGAGCAAGCAAGAGCGAAACTCGATCGATCCCCGCGGCACCGAGGCGCGCACCATCGACCACGGGCTCGCCGTCTTTTGGAGGACGCCCCGATACCTCCACGCAGACACGGGCGCCATTCATACCGAGCTCGCCGAGCTCCCCCACGATCGCTTTCGCGAGGCGTTTTGCTGCCTCATGGCGCGCTTTCGAGAGACGTCGCGCGAGGATTGCCGCCTTGGCGAGCGCCGCCTCCCGCTCGGTGGCGAGTTCCGGAAGGCGCGCTTCCGCTCGTGCGAATGCCTCGAGCTCGGCCGCGAGACGCTCTCGTGTCGAGAACACGCCGGCAAGCGTTGGACCGTGCGCGCGCGCGAGTTTCTCCAACCGAAAAAGTCGCGCCTGAA
Source organism: Polyangiaceae bacterium (assembly GCA_947475525.1). Lineage (GTDB taxonomy): Bacteria > Myxococcota_A > Polyangia > Polyangiales > Polyangiaceae > SYFR01. Next base: position 84,912 of record CANJMI010000009.1, read on the forward strand.
TCTCCTCGAGTCGCGACGGATTGACCTCGAGTCGCTCGCGGTACTGGCCGAGTTCGCGGCTCACTTCGGCGAGCACATTCCAACATTGCTCGACCTCCGTCGCCGCACTTCGGAGACGCTCGTCGATGGCTGCTCCCGCTGCGAGCTCACCCGCGAGACGCCCAAGTGCGTCACACGCTCCGCCGTCTTCTCCATCGAGAAATGCCGTCACCCGGGTCGCCGTGCTCCGCAACTTTTCCCCGTGTTTTAGGCGCAATAGCTCATCGCTGAGCTTCTCGAGCTCTCCGGTTTCCGGTGCCACGCTGTCGATGGTTTCGAGCTGATAGCGCAGGAAGGCTTCACGCTCGTGGCGGTCCCGCTCGCGCGCGGCGAGCTGCGCAATTTGTTCGTCGAGTCCCCGCACCGCTTCGACCGCACGCGCAAGGGAACTACGCTCGCAGGCGCCCTCCGCCTCGCTCTCTCCTGCGGCTTGTCCGCAGAGTCCCGCGAACCGGTCGAGGTATTCGAGGTGCGTACGCGGATCGACGAGCGCCACGCTCTCGTGCTGCGAGGTGATGTCCGCGAGCTCACGCGTCAGCTCGCAAAGCTCCTTCGCGCTGCACACCCGACCGTTCACGTAGGCCCGTGACCGGCCGCTCTTATGTACGACACGTCGAATGACGAGCTCCCCGTCCATGCCGAGTCCCGCCTCCGACAGTTTGGCCATGAGCTGTGGGCTCGAGGTGACATCGAAGAGCGCTTGAACCTCCGCTTCTTCGGCGCCGGGCCGGACGACCTCCGAGGTGACGCGCTGCCCAAAAACCAGCGCGAGCGCATCGACGAGGATCGATTTGCCCGAGCCGGTTTCGCCCGTGAGGACATTGAAGCCAGGCTCAAATCGGAGCTCGAGCTCCTCGATGAGAACAAATTGGCGGATGCGAAGGAGGACCAACATCGGATGCACCTATCCCCTGAGATCCCGCGGATCCCGAGTGGCTATCTGGACCGAACCGAGTTCAGGCTTGCGCGGGTGCGCGGCGAGACTTGCCGTTGGTGCTCGGCTCTTCCGAAGCGGACGCTTCCTCTGCCGGGGCAACGTTGGTGGGCAGATTGATCTCGTTCTTTTGAAGCACGAGCGTGGCGATTTTTTCGAGCAGCTCGGGGTTGTCTTCGAGATGCTGGCGGACCTTTTCGCGACCCTGGCCGATGCGCTCGCCGTTGAAGGAGAACCACGAGCCGCTCTTGTCGACGATGTTCGCGTCCGAGGCGAGGTCGAGCACATCTCCGCTGCGGCTGATGCCGCGGCCGTAAAGAATGTCGAATTCACACTCGCGGAACGGAGGCGCAAGCTTGTTCTTCACCACCTTGACGCGGGTCCGGTTGCCGACGACCTCGGGCTCCTTCGCAGTGGAGTTCGCTTCTTTGATCGCGCCGACGCGCGTGACCTTGAGGCGCACGGATGCGTAAAACTTCAGCGCGTTGCCGCCGCTGGTGGTTTCGGGCGAGCCGAACATGACACCGATCTTCATTCGGGTTTGGTTGATGAAGATCATCATGCAGTTCGACTTGTTGAGGCTGCCGGTCAGCTTGCGGAGCGCCTGGCTCATCAGCCGGGCCTGCAGACCGACGTGGCTGTCACCCATGTCGCCTTCGAGCTCGGCTTTCGGCACGAGGGCCGCGACCGAGTCGATGACGACGCAATCGACGGAGCCCGAGCGAATCAGCATGTCGGCGATCTCGAGGGCCTGTTCGCCATAGTCGGGCTGCGACACGAGGAAGTCATCGGTGCGAACGCCAAGCTTGCGCGCGTAGTTGATGTCGAGAGCGTGTTCGGCATCGATGAATGCGGCGGTTCCGCCGAGGCGCTGGATGTTCGCGATGGCATGGAGCGCGAGGGTCGTCTTGCCGCTCGATTCCGCTCCAAAAATCTCGACGACACGTCCACGCGGGTAGCCGCCGGTGCCGAGCGCGATGTCGAGCGCGAGTGAACCCGAAGGGACGGTGGCGATGTCGCGGACGAGGGTCTGGCCCTCCTTCATGCGCATGATCGCGCCCCTGCCGTATTCTTTCTCCACGGCCGCCACTGCGAGCTCGAGCGCCTGGAGTTTCTGCTTCGCTGTGGTGCTGGCTGCCGGGGTGCGGCTTTGCTTCTCGTCGCTCATCGTCGTGTGCCTCGTTTCGGTAGGAGAGTTGCTTCGGTGCGTCGCTTGAAGACGGGCCACTGTACCCGCGTTCAGTGGTGTCGCGCAAAGTTTTTCGGTGGGTCCGTGACAGTTTGGCGCGCCTCGGCGAAGGGTTTGTTCACCTATCAGAAGAGGCCAATTGAGAAATGCAGGGCGCCAAGGGCCTCCCATGGGCGTGGTGCGAGGTTCAAGCCACCGTCGAACGCGACGGGGCCTACGGGTGTGCTCGCGCGCAAGCCTGCGCCCGTGGCGTAGCGGAGCGTGAGCAGGTCGCTCGGCGTGCGGATGGATTCGGTGGTGGACCAGACGTTGCCCGCGTCGACGAAGACGCCGAGGCCGAACGTGTCGGTGAACGGGATGCGCAATTCGGCCCGCGGGTTCACGTAGACGTTACCGGCTCGGACGCCGATGGTGTCGATGGCGAGTTTTCCGGCGAGGACTTCTTGCGCGAGATCTTCGGGGACGAGGGAATCGAGGCCGAATCCGCGGATGGTGCTGACGCCACCGATGAAGAACAAACGGTCGGGGTAGGTGGCGCTCGTCTTCGTGAGCTGCACGTTGCCGCCCCCAGCCACGCTGACGGCGAGGGCGAGGCCGCGAGCCGTCAGACGGACGTAGCCGGCACCTCGCGCGGTGATGCGCAGGAACTCGCTGTCGACGTTCGCAGAGTCGCCGAGGGGGAGGGCTGTGACGTGCTCGACCGCGGTCGAAAAGAGCGTTCCGCGCGTTGCGGCGAAGGGGTTGTCGCGGCGGTCCCAGGTGGCCGAGATGCGCTGCGAGACGGCGACGGTGCGTCCTTCGGGCACGCGCAAGAGCGTCGCGAGCGCCGGGTTGCTTAGGATGACCGATTCGATGCCTCCCGCGCGGTAGACCTGGATCTCGTTTACCTCGGCCGACGCACCGAGCTGCAGCGTGACGTTTCGAAGCGGGCGGTAGCTGAGGAGAGGGAGGAGCGCTTCGCGACTCAGGCTGAAGTCACGCTGGTTGTCGTGCACGTCGATGCCGTCGAGGTTCAGCGTGACCTTCGGTCCAAGGCCGATCTCGGGAAAGCGCAGCGAGACCGAGTTGCGCCGTTCGAGCCGCTGCGCAACGTCGCCGAGGAACGCCTCGTAGTTCGCACGCACGCCCGAATCGAGGATCAGAAAATCGGGCAGGTAACCTAACTCGAAGCGAACCGTGAGGCCGATGGCTTTGCCCGCGACGTTGCGGTGCCCGTACTCGAACGCGAACCGGAAACCCTCGCCCGTCGAGAAGCCGGCGCGCGGCTCGAGGTACTGCGCGGACTGCTCGACGACGCTGATGATCACCCGCTTTTTTGCTTGGGGAACGTCTGGATCTTCGAGCGAGATCGACACGCTGGAAAACACTCCGAGCGCCGCGATCCGCTCTTCACTCTCGCGCACGGCCCCACGGCGAAAATACCGTTCGGACTCGCTGCAGCGGGCGGGATCGGGGCAGAGCGCAAGGCGTCCAAGAACGAGGTTCGGGTCCGTGCGGGTCGCGCCACGGAGGTCATAGCCGGTGATGGTGACGGGCTCATGTTCGACGACGTTGAAGCGGGCGCGTGCGCGGGTGCGATCGGGGGAGTAGTCGACGTCGACACGCACGGCGGCGTAGTAGTAGCCGTCGTCCGCGTAGCTGGTTTGAATGCGGCTGCGAGCCGCGTCCACTTCGAGCTGCGAGAGGGGCTCGCCGAGTTTCAACCCGGACAGCGCGAGCAACTCCTTGGAGGTGTGACGCACGTTGCCTTCGACCACGGCGTCGTAGAGGCGCGTCTGCGGTCCGAGCTGAATCGGGATCCGCAAGACGATGTCGGGGGAGCATGCGATGCCGCGCTTCGGATCCGGGCTGCACGAATGCAATTCCGGCAGCGGCGGCTCGGGTAGGGGAAGCTCGAACGCGTCGACGGCGCAGTTCGGTGTAGGCAAAGGCGGCGTGGCCCGCGCCTCGCAACGCCCGCCGCGTCCCGTCTTGCAGCGCGCCCGCACAACAGAGACCGGCCCGACGAGTGCGTTCAAATAGCCACGGCTCTTCAGCAGTTGCGAGAGATGGTCGAGGGCTTTCTCGTAAGCTTCCGACTCGTACACGGACGCGGGTTCTGCTCGCCGCGTCGGAGCGCGCGTGCCGTCGTTCGGAGACAGGCCGCTGTCTGCTGCGGTCTCGTCTATCGCCGCCAAAAACGAACGCCCCGGCAGCTCTTCTTCGAGCAAGGCGTCGAGCTCGCCGGCGAGGTCCTCGGCCTTGAGGCCCGGCGGCGCGTCGGCTGGCAGGCACGCATAGTCACGGCGGACCACGCGAGCGGGCTGCCCCTCGTGGATCTCGAAGGCGATGCGCTTGACCGCATCCTCGTCGTTCAGGTCTTCGGTCGCCGTCACTCGCGCGTCGAGGTACCCGCGCTTGCGATAATAGGTGACGAGTCGGTCGGCGAGGGCAACGGCGGAGGGCTCCGTCGCGCGCTCGAGCTTGAGGGCTGCCCGAAGCTCCGTGGAGTCGAAGGCGCGTGCGCGTTGAAAGTCGAACTGGTACCGCGGCCCTGAAGACACGTCGACGAACAGGAAGGTGTCGGCCCCGCGCCGTGCGAGGCGGTGAGATACTTCTGCCTGCAAAAACAGGCTATTTCGGAGGATGTCGGCGAATTCCGTGTCGGCCTCGCGCAGACTCTCCTCGTTGGCGATGTCGCCTTCTCCGAGTCGGTAGCGCTCGCGGAGCACACTGAGCGAGGTTCGGTTTTTGGGCTCGATCACGAAGACACGTCGCGCGATCAATTGCGGTTTTCCAGTCGCCACGATGACGCGGAGGAGCACCTGAGCCACGTCGTCGGTGTCGCTCGTCGTCAACGTCACGCGGGCTTTCGCAAAGCCAAACTTGCGATAGAGGTCGAGCACCCGCGAGCGTGCTTCGCGTAGGACGGGTTCGGTTACCTCGGCCCCAATTGCAAGCCCGAGAGCGGCCTGCACGCGGGCCTCAGGCACCGACGATGCATCCACGGTGAGCTGCGCAACAAGCCGTTTCGGCACGACGACAACGCGCAAAATGACACCGTCTTGGTGAGGCCGGGCGTCGACGTAACCTTGAGCGAACCTTCCTGTGTCGAGCACCTCGCGGAGTGCGCGACGCGCTACGTCCGCGGTGAGCGGGGTGCCTAGCGCCACGGCGCGCAAGGTGGGGCGTTCGCGCCAGCGTCGCCCCGTCGTCTCGACGCTAAACCCGAGGATCGGCTTGCCCGCAAGGTCGCTTAGTTGGTCGTTGAACGGCACGACGAGTGCGGTGGACGCCGCGTCAAAGCCGCTCGTCTCATCGCCGGCGACGGCTGCGGATTCCTGCGCGCCGGCCGACCACGCGAGCAACGTCGTCCAAGCGGCGAAGAACAGCGCGAAGACACGTGCGCTCACTCGAACTCAATCCTCCAACGCAAATCGGCGCCGATGTTGCCGGTTGTCGAATTTGAGATGTCGTTGACGTTGTCGTACGAGCCTTGGAAGCTCAGCCCCTGTTTGAGCTTCCACTGAATGTTCGAACGCAGCTCGCGGTTATCGGAGAGGCCGGTGGTTACGGTCGCTCGAAGGTTGTCGGTGATGCGCTTTCCAATCGACACCGTTGGCTCGGGGCGTCCAGTCCGCGACGAGTATTGGCTGCCGAGGCGAAAATCATCGATGATCGGCACGGTTTTCCGCAACGCTTGGTCAAATCCGGTGACGGCCGACAGCGCTTCGAGGCTCACGCTCTGCGCAAGCGAGCTCGTGAGGCCTCGCTCGATTTCCGCGCGCGTCATGCCGATTTGGAGCAAGAGGACGATGTCGTCTTGACTGAGCGGCGGGTCGCTCGATAGCTGAACGACCGGCGCATCGGTGTCACCCGTTGCATGCATGCTGACGCGCCACACCGTGCCGGCGCTTGCGCCTGCGTCGGAGCTTCCGGCCGTTGCGCTGCTCGCCGCCGAGGCGTAGCGACGCACTTCGGTGTCGGCCGTGACGTCGAGGCGAGGCGCCACGCGGGTCGCGTTGTCGAAGTCGATGCGGCCTTCGCGCACTCGAAAGTCGTGCCCCTGAATGAAGAGCTTCGAGGCCGGTTCGAGGCGCAGGCTACCGCGCGCGCCAAAGCGCTGGTTCGTGCCCGTCAGTCGTAGGCCGGGCGGGGTGACGTCCAGGCTCGTATCGATGAGGTTGTTGACGATGCGGAGGGGCCGCGGTGAAACGACCGCGACGTCGAAGGCGACGAAGTCGTTGCGGGGATCGTACGTGTCGACGAGCGTGCGCGTCTTTCCGGTGAGCTGATCCAAATCGACGCGGAATGCGATCGGGCGCGCGTAGTTGAAGTTCGTGAGCGAGACTGTACCCGTTACTTGAGGCAGGCCCGCGGTCACCGCGATGTCGCTGGCGTTCCTCGAGAAAGTACTCGCGACACCGGGTTGGTAACTCACGTGGAGGAGTGCGTTTGCGGTGGCCTTCACACCTTCGGCTACGGGGAGCGCGATGTCCCGGGCGGCGAGCGTGGCGTTGACCTCGGCGAGCTCGAGTCCGCGTAGCGGCATCCTCCCCGTGAGCGAGAGTTGCCCCGAGGCGCCAGCGCGGGCGGTCGCCTGTTTTATCTCGACTTCGCCGCCCCGCACGACGACCCGCAAGGTTACGTCATCGAGCGGGAGGTTCACGTTTGCGAAGCGCAGCGAGCCGCGTTCGAGTCCGAGTTCGCCTGTCAGGCTCGGCAAGAAGTAGGGACCATCGACGTGGAGGCTTCCGGTCACGATGCCGGCTGCGCGCGAAATGAATGGAAGCCGGTCGGTCAGTCGCGACAGATCGATCGGCGTGAGCGTCGCGTGCAGATCGAGCCTGGGGGAGGTTGAGAGCTCCTCGATGCGGCCGGCCACGGTCACTGTCGCGGCGACACCACTCTTGGGCGTGAGCGTGATCGGCAAGCTCGGAATCTTCAGGGCGTCGGCCGTCAGGGCGAGCTCTTGTTCGACCTTTCCGATGGTGACGGTCGTGCCGTCTCGCGAGAGCTCGAGCTTGTCGATTCGCAAGCGCGCCTCGCCGAGCGCCGGGTTGTCGAGCGGCATCTGCTCGAGGCGGAGCTCACCGGACGCGGTACCCTTCGGAGCGCCCGTGGAGTACGCGACGCCGGCGACCAAATTGGCGAGCGCACCGAGATCGAGAGCGTCGAGGCGAATGGTCCCCTCGCGCAGCATGGGGCGCTCGCCGCGGGTGAAGATGAGGTCGTCAATCGCGACTTGCCCGCCGAAGAGCTTGCCATGGCGCAACTGAAAGGTCGCGGCTTCGTCGGAGCCGCGTTCGGACACGGTCTCGCTCATTGGCAGCAATTCGCGGGCGATCCGGTGCTCGCACACGGACTTGCCGTCGAAGACGAGTGGCTTCGTCTCGGGGAGCATCTCCACTTCGATGCGCGACCCCGGCAACATGGCCGGGCCGAGGCGGATGCTCGACATCGAGACGTCGAAGAGGCCATGGAGTCGCTGCAGCGTACCGTCGAACCGCGCGACACCCGATACGGTTCCATCGGGCAGCACGCGGCTCTCGGTCGGCTTCAGGCCTAGAGAGTCCACCATCGTCAGGGGGATCGCCGTGGCCGTGAAGTCGGCTTCGACTTCCGCATCGTGACGAATGGATGCGCGGCCAAGCACGCTGCCTGGGCCCTTGCGCAAGGACAAGGCGTGCACGTCGACGACGACTCCCTGCGCGCCCGCTGGCCGGTCGTCCCAGAGGTAGTCGAGGTCCACGGAGCCAGTCTCGAAGCTCTGGCCGAGCACGAGGATGTCCGAGAGGTCGAGGCGCGCATCGACGAAGAGCTTGCCGCCTCCGCATGCGTCCTCGGGTCCGCCAAAAACGAAGCGCGCGTTCGCGATGCCCTTCGCGATCCCACGGATGTCGCGGTAGTTCGGGTCGTGCTCGAGGCGCAGCATCTCGAAAAAATCCTCGGCGTAGATGCCCGAACCGGTTGAGTCGATGCGGCTGGTAAGCACGAGGGTCGCGGGCGGACGACCAAAGTCGAGGTGGAGTTCGGGCAGCTGCACGGTGGTCCGTCCGTGCACGACGGTGCCCGCCGTCAACTCGAGATGCACGGGTTCGAACGCGATGGCACCGGCGAGTTTGCCGATGGGAAAACCTTGAATCACGAGGTCATCCACGGTGACGTTGCCGAGCAACTCCGGGTGAGTGAATTGCCCGCCGATAGTGGCGACGATCGACGCCCGGCCACCGACCTCGAGGCTCGCGAGTGGCGAGACGTCCGCGAGATCGATCACCGTGCCCTCTTTCAGCGTCACGCCGAGTTGCTGCGAGAAGTGCAGCGCAACGGACGTCAGAATGCGGGACCGGGGCGTCGTGATGGTGACGTCATTCAAGAAGATGCCGGCCGGGTTGACGGCGAAGTCTCCGGCGATCTTCGCGGAGGAAAGGCCCACGATTCGCTGGCGATCCTGGCGTGACGCGGGTCGGTCGTAGACCGCAAAATCAAGCGTCTCGGCGACGATAGGTCCGTTCAAAGAGAGCGGGGAGAGCGTGCCGCCGAAGTGGTCGTACTTCACGTCGTCGAGCTGCCAGGCGACATGGGCGTTCGGGCTTCCGCTCAGCGCCTCGAAGAGCCGTTGGAAAGCGACGCCGCGCACGTGGACCGCCGTCGCCTCGAGGGGGACCCCTTCGCTCCATGGGGAGACGCGCACCCGCTCGATGGTGGCGTTGCCACCCGCCCATTCGACAGCGAGGTTCGAGGCCTCGACGCGCTCCTCGGTCAGGTCGAGATCCGCGGTCAGGCGTTGCGCGATCACTTTCGACATCACTCCGAGCTGCTCGCCGCGGAGGTGGCCTCGCACTCTCGGAGCTCGCTGCCCGCGCACGAAGTTAAAGTCGTCGGCGTCGAGTTCGAGTCTCCCCGTCGTCGGTCCGACATTCACGAAACGATGCACGATCGGCACGGGCACGCGCACGGCGAGGCGGCCTTCGACCCGCTTGATTCCGTCCGCATCCAGCGCGATGTGCAGCGCGGCTGCGGCCATCGAGAGGTGACGCCAATCGCTTTCGGCGAGGTCGCACGCGGGACGGGTGTCGAGCCCCGGATCGAGATCCACGGCTCCCGCAGCGTCGAGGCGCCGAATGAGAATCTCTCCAGGTGAGACGCGCGCCCGCACTTGCAAGCTGCACAGTCGGTCCTCGTCGACGCGCTCGCCGCCCGTTGGATCGGCGTGCCGTGAATCGATCGCGATAGCTCCGCTCCGCAGCGCGAGCTCGATTGGGTTCGGTGGGAACGCATCCGCTTGCGATGGGGCGGTGTCATCCACGGTCAGGTCGAGGTCGGTCTGGCGGCTGCGGATGCGTAGCCCGTCGATCGAGATATCGAATTCTCCGTTCGATATGGAAAGCGCGGTCAGCGGCAATTGGGCGCTCGGCGCGTCGGGTGGCGACTCCGGTACCGTCAGGTCGAGGTTGACGAGGCGGCCCTCCTTCACCACCGCGCGCACCGACGGTTCCTCGAGGCGCACCTCGCCGACGTCGAGTTCGCCGTTCAGCAGCGCGAACATCCGGGGCTGCACCACGAGGCGGCGCGCTTGGAAGAACGGGCCGCCATCATCTGTCGCCTCGATGCGCACGTCATCCAACGCTATTTGGAAAGGCCACGGTTCGATGTGCAGCCGGTAGCTCGCCTTGAGGTGGAGCTCGCGGTCGAGAACGCGTGCCGTTTCACGCGAGGCCCACGCCTGCACGGCGCTCAAGCGTACGACCACTCCGAGGGTAAGGGGAATGACCCCAAGAGTCGCAAAAAGGACGCACAACACGCGAGCCGCGCTGCGGCCCCAATCGCGTCGATTGCGGAGGCTCGAGGCGGGTGGGGCGGCGACGCTTCGCGGGGCCCGGGGCGTGCGTCCGCCCGAGCCGCGCACCCCACCCCCGGAATGCCCATCGCCGTCAGCCGTGCTGCCCATCCAAACCAGCGCTCAAGGTAGCAAGAATGCGCGTAAATTGCGCGCATTGCGAGCGCGGGAGGCGGCGCTTCAGAGAAGGTCGTAGGTTGCGACGATAAGTGCGTGGTCGCTCGCGGTCGTGATCGCTTTCGTGTGCGGAATCTTCACCGAGGACGGCTCGAGCCGCGCGAAGAGCTCCGGGTTGGCGAGCTCGTGATCGATCAGCATCAACTTGCCGCCATACTTGTACGTCCAGCGGTCGCCCTCCGGTGCAAGGGCGGCGGCGTCGGTGAAGATGGGATTGCCCGCCGTGAGTGCGTCCATCGGCGGAGTCAGGGGGGTGTCGTTGACGTCGCCGAGGACCATGATCAGGGCGGCCGGATCGGCCTTGGCGATGCCGTTCGCGAGGATGCGTGTGTGCTGCGCTTCGGCGAGCCGCTTGTCCGGATCGTCGGAGTCTTTCGACTTGAAGTGCACGCCCAAGAGCACGACGTGGCGCGCGTTGATCGTGAAGTGCATCTCGAGGCAGTCACGGGCGTAACCGTACGTGGGCGAGGTCGTCCCGGCTTTGAGGAACCGTTCCGTGCGGTGGCTCAGCACCTTCGTTGGGGCGACTCGGCTCAGCATCGCGACGTCGATGCCGCGTGGGTCATTGCCGTCGATGAGTCGCGTGTGCTCGTAGGGGTGTGAAAGCGCCGCGTTCAGTGCGTCGAGGACGGGCTGGCTCTCGACCTCTTGGAGGACGAAAATGTCGGGGTTGAAGCTGTCGACCACCTTCGCCACCGCCGCGCGATGAGCGGGGTAATTGTTGTCGATGTCCTCGAAAGGCACCTCCGAATTGAGCTTCTCGTCGATCAAATTGTGGACGTTCCACGTGCCTATCGACACGGAAGTCAGCTTGGAACCGGTCGCGCCGGAGCTGCTCGTGTCACTGCTCGAGCCGCCTCCTGCGCCTGATTCCACGACGACTTCCGAGGAGGCGCAGCTAGCACCCGCCGCGAGGGCGAGCGTTGCAGCGACGAGGGATACGGACCCGACAAGCGAACGAAGCATGGACAATTAAGATCAGGCTAACCCGCCTTCGGCGCGTTGTCGCGTCAGCGTTGCTGCGATCGTGTTAAAGCCTCCTACCTCATGGGTCTCGAACTCGCGCGCTACGGGATTCGCCTCGACGGGATTCGCTTTCGTGCCAAGCATGGCGCCTCGGATTCGGAGCGTCAGTTGCCACAAGATTTCGTGGCCGATCTCGAAGTGAGCCTGCCGGTGAGCCTGCTTCCGGAGTCCGACGACCGGACCACGGTTTTCGACTACGACACGCTCGCGACGCTGGTTGTCGACGAGGGCACACGCACCTCGTACAAGCTCCTCGAGACGCTCGCGCAGCGGCTGCTCGCTCGCATCTTCGAGGACACGCCCGCGTTGACGGCGACGGTGCGTCTCCGAAAGTTCGGTCCGCCCACCCTCGCGTCCGTCGACAGTGCCGCGATTGAGGTCTCGGGCTCGAAAAAAACCTGAGTGGCGTTCGTCTTGGCGTCGCCGGCGCGGCCGAGTACGCTGGGCGTCATGGCGTTGATCGAGAACGAGAAGGACGCGCGCCGTCTTGCCCGCGCGATCGCGAGCGATCTCTCCCTCTACAACGAGGAGCAAATTGCCGAAGGCGTCGAGCACGACAACCTCTTCGTCGTGCTCTCCGAAGAGATCGAAAAGGGCCGAGCGCACTTCAGGAGCCGCGTTGCGCCAGAGTTCCACGACCGGAATTATTACGATCGCGCGGTCGTCGACATCGTCGTCCGCTCGAAGGCCGATACGCCCTCGAAGATGTGGTGACCCACGGCTCGACGGCTCCGTCGATTAGCTCGCTCCGGCGACAAGCGACTCGAGGGCGGTGCGCATGTCTGCGGGAAGCTCGCTCTCCCAACGAAGCGCGGCTTGGGTGATCGGGTGGACGAAGCCGAGCACCGCGGCGTGCAGCGCTTGGCGTCCGAGCGCCGTCGCGGCACGGGCGATCGCGTCGTCGGTCGCGCGGGTGCCGTAGAGCGCGTCCGCGAGGATCGGGGTCTTTGACTGCTCGGTCAGGTGCACGCGAATTTGGTGAGTACGGCCCGTCTCGAGGGTGCAGCGGACGAGCGTCGCCTTGCCACCGAGCAGCACCTGGAGCGGCTCGATGTGCGTGATGGCGCGCCGGACGTCCGCGCGGGCGGCGCCGATTCGTGAGGTGTATCGCAGGCGATTCGTTGGGTGGCGGCCGTGGGGTGTGTCCCAGGTGCGGCGCTCGGTATGTCCGACGGTGAGTGCGAGGTACGCCCGTTCGATGTCGTGTGCGGCGAAGAGTGTCTTTAAGCCTTCGCGGGTTGCGGCGTCTTTTGCGACGACCATGAGGCCACTCGTGTCCTTGTCGAGGCGATGCACGATGCCCGGCCGCACGTTCCCTTGGGGGTCGCGTTCGTCGGCACAGGCGAGCTCGAACCCGCCGCGGGCAAGCAACCCGTTGACGAGCGTCCCATCGCGATGGCCGCGCGCCGGATGGACGACAAGACCGGCTGGCTTGTCGACGACGAGCAGGTGTTCATCCTCGAAGACGACGGCGAACGTGACACTCGGATCGGGCGCAGCGTCGCTCACTTGAGGCCGGCCAATGCCGACATCGATGATGTCTCCCGCGCGGAGGAGCGTACGTCGTTCCAGCAAAATACCGGATCGTGTGACATGTCCGCCCTCGAGCCAGCGTTGAACATCGGCCCGTGTGACGGTGCGACCCTGCGCCCTCAGACACTCGGTGATGACCTTGTCCGCGCGGTCCGCGGCGTGCGCGGCACTGACGACCAGTAGAACGTGTTCTGCCACGACGTTGAGTGCGATCGAGCCCGTCGAGCGTCAGAAGCTCGGGTCGAAGTCTTCGTCGGGATTGAGCGAGCTCAACTCCGGATTGAGGATCAGGTGCGAGTCGAGGTCATCGAGGCGCGCGGCTTCCGTGAGGTTGGCGAGCCCGGATTGCTCGAGGAGATACAGATCGAATCCGGTGTAACGCACATACGGCAGTACGCTGGTCGCGTCGGTGATAAGCCCGAGGATCGGCAGCTCTCCGTCGCTGCGTGACTCGCCGAGGTAGAGGGCGTTCCACGGGTCGTTTGGCAGGTTGGGCAGGCGCACGAGCCGCCGCCGCAAGCGCGCCTCGCTGAAGCCGAGCTCGACCATCGAGTCTGCGAGGCTGCGTAGCGAGCTTATGCGCGGGCCGACGCTGCTGCTGTTGCTGCCGCTGCTGCTGCCGCTGCGACCAAAGCGCCCCCGTCCGCGCCAACGCGCGCCAAAGCTCGCGAAGGTGAAGTCGAATGCGAGAAAGGTTCGGAGTGTTGGGGGCAGCTCGACCTGAAGGCGATTCTCGAGGCGATCCAACATGCCAGCGTCACCTCCCGCCACGGTCACGTGGGGGCGGAGGCGCGCTACGATCTGTTCGACGAGCGGCACCCCTCGCAGTGAAACCTTGGCTTTTTGAGCACTGGCCATGTCGGTTAGCCCGTCTACGCGCGGCGAACTTGCGTCAACCGCAATTCATCATTCCGAAGCGGCCGCCAGGCTCGGGTAACGCCTGCGCAGAAGGCCGAGCGCGCCAAAGCCGACGAGCACCGCGAACCACAACGTCGCAAAGCGAATCAGCACCATGGCCGAAAACGCGACCGCGAGCGGCACTCCGCCGAGGTGCGTGAGCTGTTGCTCGATGAGCTTGTCCGTGACGCCGAGTCCGCCTGGCAGCGGGACGATCGCGCCCGCGAGTGTTGCGGTCGCATAGCTGAAGGATGAAAGCGAGAGCGTCGTGTCCTGCGCGAATCCCTTCAAAATCAGCCAAAGTCCGACGCCTTCGAGGGACCAGCTCGCCATGCTGAGGAGCGTTGGCACGACCAGGCGGGACGGAGTCGTCATCTCCCGTAGCTGATCGAGCGCGGTCACGAGGCGAGGCGCGATGCGGGTGCCGACTCGGCCAATCGGGCCAGGTACGTTGCCGACGAGGCGGACTGCCCAGCCCGAGAGGCGCGGGGAGGCCACGAATACCAAGAGCCCGAAGACGAGCGCGGAGCCTGCTGCCGCCCACCCAAGGCCACCTTTGAAGCCGAGGCTGCCGACGGTGATCATCGCGATGATTCCGATGAGGTCGGTTACGCGCTCGGCCACGACGATCGGGGCGGTGCGTTCGACCGGGACGCCGCGCGTGCGGTAGAGGACGAGCGACTTGAAGACCTCGCCGACCTTGCCGGGGGACACGGTGAGCACGAAGCCCGAAAGGAACGTGAGCAGACTCTCGACCTTCGGGATCCCGCGGATGCCGAGAATGCCGAGGTAGATCTCCCATTTCACGAAGCGCAGGAGGTAGTTCAGCGCCGCGAGTCCGCAGGCGGCGCAGAATGTCCACCAGCGGTAGTTCACGAAGCGAGAGCCGACGTCGGCGAGGCCCGTGTACACGAGAAACGCGCCGTAAAGCAGGATGGCGAACATCATCACGGCGAGCACACGGCGGACCATGCGCTCGAGGTTGATGTCGGTCGTTGGGGCGTTTTGGGTCATCGCGGTGGTGCCGGTGGCCGCCGCTCGCGCGACGTTGAGGCGGGTGGTGACGGGAGTTCGGACGTTGTTCGTGCCGCCGAGCGCGCGCGTTTGCGCACCATGGCGATGGCGCAGGCGACGAGCACGAGAGCAAAGACTGCGAGCAAAAGCGCCCACGCGGGCGCGGCGTAGACTCCCCGGGCGAGGCCCTCGGGGGGCCGCACGACGGCAACGCTTGGCGCGGGGGCGGGAGAGTCGGGCGGGCTCACCGGCAGGTCCGTAGCAGAGGCAGGGGCCGAGGGAAAAAGAAGCCGGCGATGCCCCTTTACGAACCCGGTTTGCTAGCCTCGTGAAAACGGGCCTATCGTCGTCGCGTGAGCTTCGCCAGCCTTCGCGGCCTTCGCGGTCCCATCGTCATCGTCATGCTCGCGGTGCTCGTGGTTGCGTGCGGTCGCACCGGGATGTCGATCGGCAAGAAGGTTGGGGGCGGCACGGGCGGCACGGGCGGCACGGGCGGCGCGGGCGGCACGGGCGGCACGGGCGGAGCGGGCGGCACGGGCGGCGCGGGCGGCACATGCACCGGTGATGCGAGCTGCGATGATGGCGACCTTTGCACGACCGACTCGTGCGAGGCCGGCGCCTGCGTCAGGTCGCCCAAAGACGCCGATGGAGACGGCGCGGTCGATCTCGCGTGCGGTGGCGATGATTGCAACGATCTCAATCCAAACGCAGCCTCCGGGCTTGCCGAGGTCTGCACGGACGCCGCCGACAATGACTGCAACGGCGTGGCGGATTGTTTCGATCCAGCCTGCACCGACCTCACCGCGTGCGGGTGCACGCCTCAAGGCTCGGAGAACTGCAACAACGGCACGGATGAAGATTGCGATACCACCGTCGACTGCAACGACGCCGACTGCATCGGCACGATGGCGTGCGGCTGCGCGGCTGGCGAGACGGCGTGCGGCGATGGCCTCGACGAAGACTGCGACGGCGCCACTGACTGCGAGGACAACGAATGCGTCGCCGCGCCGATCTGCGCTTGCAAGGCGTCCGTCGAGGATTGCGCGAACGCGAGCGACGACGACTGCGACCTGCTTGTCGACTGCGCTGACCCCGGGTGCAAAGGCGTCGGTAACTGCGCCTGCACTCCACCGGGCGTGCCCGAGTCCTGCTCCAACTTCGCCGACGACGACTGCGATGGCAAAGTCGACTGCGCCGATCCTGAGTGCATCGCCAAACCGGCCTGCAACGCTTGCGTGTCCGAGGTGTGCGACAACGCCAAAGACGACGATTGCGACGGCATCATCGATTGCGCAGACGATGCGTGCGCCTTCGCACCGAGCTGCGAACCGACGAGCGAGCTCTGCCAAAACTTGCTCGACGACGACTACGACGGCGACACCGATTGCGCCGATTCAGACTGCGCGAACAACCCGACTTGCGTCACCCAACACGCGAACTGCCTGACCGCCGAGCTCATCACGACGAGCGGCACGTACGTCGGCAACACGACCGGATTCGTAAGCAAAAACAAGGGAAGTTGCGGAGGAGAGTCCGGTGAGGCCGTCTATTACTTCACGCTCTCGCAGCCGTCGCGCGTGCATCTCGATTCAAAAGGCACGGGCTTCGATTCGGTGCTCTACGTGCGTTTAGGAAATTGCGGTGAAGGCCCCCAGCTCGCGTGCGACGACGACAGCGCAGGGAGCAAGTGGGCCGCCTCGCTCGACTTCGACGTCCTCTACCCTGGGACGTATTACGTTTTCCTCGACGGGTTCACGGTCGATGCGCAGTTCGGCGCAAACGAAGGCGCGACGGTGCTCCACGTCGAGCTCGAGTCGAACCCGCTCGAGTCGGATACGAAGCGCTGCGCGGACGGCAAAGACAACGACGGTGATGTCTACGTCGACTGCGGTGACGCGACCTGCGGTGTCGTCTCGGCATGCATGACCTGCAACGGCGGCTCGCCGGGAACGGCCGAGTTCGGCATCGCGCGGTGCACCAACGGCCAAGACGATGATTGCGACGGCAAGACCGACGCTACGGACACGGATTGCGACGCGAGCCCCTACGCGAGCCCCCTCGAAGACTGCGATGGCGAGGATCAGAACGACAACGGCATCCCCGATGACTTCAGCTGCCGTTGCGCCTCGGATGCGGATTGCGCGGGCGGTAATGTTGCCAACTTCATCTGCTACACGCACACGACCCACGCCTGCGGTCCGCGTTGCGACGAGTTTTTCGGCAATGTTTGCCCGTCGATCGCGAGCGGCTCGAGCTGCAGCACGGCGACGGGGCAGTGTGAGTTTTAGCGTCACCTAGCGGCGCGGTTGCTCGGAGCGGCCATCACGCCGCGGTTGCTGAAAGCACGGAAGCTCGTTAAGCCTTGCCGGGTGCGAGCCCTCCCGTTGATGTTGGCTGCGGTCTGCGTGGTCGCGATCGCTTACCGTTATTACAGCGCGTTTATCGCTGCGAAAGTCCTCGTTCTCGACGACGCGCGCGTCACGCCCGCTCACCGCCTCGAGGATGGCCACAACTACGTGCCCACGAACAAGTGGGTGCTGTTCGGCCACCACTTTGCGGCGATCACCGGCGCAGGTCCGCTCGTCGGCCCGGTCCTCGCGGCGCAGTTTGGTTACCTACCGGGCTACTTGTGGATCCTCGTTGGCGTGGTCCTCGGCGGTGCGGTGCACGATTTTGTGATCCTCACGGCGTCGATGAGGCGCGACGGGAAAAGCCTCGCGGAGATCGTGCGCCATGAGATCGGGCCCGCCTCGGGATTGATTGCTGCGGTGGCGATCCTGCTGATCGTCGTCATCGCGATAGCCGCGATGGCGAAGGTCGTCGTGACGGCATTGGCTGACAGCGCATGGGGGGCCTTCACCATCTCAACGACCGTACCGATCGCGCTCTTCATGGGGCTCTACATGCACAAGCTCCGCCCTGGAAAGATCAAGGAGGCCTCCGCGATTGGTGTCGTCGCGTTGCTCTTCGCTGTGGGCTTCGGAAAAACGGTGGCGTCGTCGTCCTACGCGTCCTCGTTTCTTCTCAGCGAGCACACGCTCGTCTTGTGCCTCGCGGCGTACGGGTTCATCGCGAGCGTGCTCCCGGTGTGGATGCTGCTCTGCCCGCGGGACTACCTCTCGTCCTACATGAAGCTCGGGACCATCGCGCTCTTGATAGCGGGGATCGTCTACGTGAACCCGGAGCTCAAGATTCCGGCCGTCTCGCAGTTTACGAGTGGCGGCCCCGTCGTTCCAGGCAGGCTTTTCCCTTTCGTTTTCATCACGATTGCGTGCGGGGCGATAAGCGGATTTCACGGGCTCATCGCCAGCGGAACCACCCCAAAGATGATCGAACTCGAGTCGCACGCGCGTCCGATCGGCTATGGCGCGATGCTCGGCGAAGCGATTGTCGGGATCGTGGCGCTGATCGCCGCAAGCTCACTCTCGCAGGCGGACTACTTCGCTATCAACACGATGCCCGACAAGTTTGCGCAGCTCGGCATGACCACCGAGAGCCTCCCCGAGCTCGCGGCGCAAATCGGTGAGCGGCTCGATGGGCGGCCGGGCGGAGCCGTGTCACTCGCGGTCGGCATCAGCCAGATCTTCGCTGGGGTGCCGGGCTTTCGGCACTTGATGTCGTACTGGTACCACTTCGCGATCATGTTCGAGGCGCTCTTCATCCTCACCACCGTGGACACGGGCACGCGCGTCGCCCGCTTCCTTCTGCAGGAGTTCGCGGGGCGATTGCACCCCAAGCTCGGGCAGACCGATTGGATGCCGGGGACCGTCCTCTCGACGGCGCTTATCTGCGCGGCGTGGGGCTACTTCGTTTGGACCGGATCGATAGCCACGATCTGGCCGATGCTCGGGATCTCAAATCAATTGCTCGCGTGCATTGCGCTCGCCGCTGGGACCACGATGATCGTTAACGCTGGTCGCGGGCGCTACGCGTGGGTCACGCTGGGGCCGCTCCTCTTTGTATCGGTCGCGACCGAGACCGCGGGCTACGAGCTCATCACTTCGAATTTCATCCCTCGCATGATCGCGAGCGGCAAGCCGGCGCTGGTGCTGCAGGGCTGGTTGCTCTCCACGATGTGCGCGCTTGCCATGGTCTCGATGGTCGTCATCGTCATCGCGGCGGGGAGGCGGATCGTCGCGGTGCTCCGCGCTCAGAGGAGAGCGCATGGGGCGTGAGGGCAGAAGCGCCACAGCGAAGCCGCTGACGTGATGCACGTGCGCGCGTACCCTGCGGCTCACTTCATGCGTTGCGGGCGAAGCGAGTGGCCTTGGCGTCGGTCGGATCCTCGGGCCAGTGGTGCTTCGGATAACGGCGCATCAAGGCGCGGCGCAGCTCGGGGTAGGTCGTCTTCCAGAAGCTCGCGAGATCGGACGTGACCTGCACGGGGCGTCGGTTGGGGGCCCACAGGTGCATCACGAGTGGTACGCCGGCGATGACCGGCGACACGCTGATGCCGAAAAAATCTTGCAAGTAGCTCTCGACGAACGGCGCTCCGTCCGCTGGATAAACGATGGGGAGATCGCGGGCCGTCGGTAGGCGCACGGCCGCCGGAGCGACGCGCCCCAGCGTCGAGATGAGGCTTGCGTGCTCGGCTGTGAAGAGCGCCGCCACATCGATCGCTGCAAGCTCGTCCAAGCTCTGAACCGAAGCCGCCGCGTTCGCCACCGTGATCCGCAACTCCTCCTCGATTCCAGCAAATCCCGCTGTTTTTGCGTAGCGCGCGCGTCGTTGGAGTCCGTCGAGCGCGTCCTTTCGGTCGAGCCCGCGCGCGAAATATTCTTCCGTCAAGAGGCGTATTGCCGCATCGCTCCCCGCTGCGGATGAGCGTGATTCGTCGAGCACGAGTCGGCCGTAACGCAGGCGGTCGATCGACTCGACCCGCCCCGTCTCGCGGTTCAAGAGGACCTGCGACTCGGCCTCGACGAAGTCTCCCTGCGAGTCGAGGATCCAATCGGCGCGCAGCGGGATGGCCGAGCCGACGTGGATGCTGCCCGTGCCGCCGCCGTCACGCGCGTCGAGCAACAGCGTGCAGCCGTCGCCGCCGATGGCGGAGGGATCGCGAACGGTTGCCGCGCTGCCGTCGCACACGGTGAGCATCAGCGTGCGTTCACCTGGCCCACGCGTCCCTGAGCTGTTCTGCTTTGCGTTGCGCCGCGCGACCCGGTCTGGAAAGCCCGCGAGCAAGGCCAGCGAGAGGGCGTGCTCGGGCTCGAGTGTCGGATTCGCGAGAGGTCGCGCATCGACGTGTCGCACAAGCTCGCGGTAGGCGCGCGCCGCCGAGTGCAAAGAACCGCGTTGCAACTCCGCGCCTTCGTGCCCGCGGCCGCGCCCTCCCGAAACGAGGAATTCCTCGAAGCGAGCGAGTTGGTCCCAGAAGTTCTGACTGCCGTTGCGGTCACCCGTCGCCTCCTCGACAAGCAACGCCGCGAGCGCCGCGCCGCTCTCCCCGAGGCCATGCCGCTCCGCTTCGAGCAGGCAGCGTGCGATGCGCGGGTGCACGGGCAACGCGGCCATGCGCCTGCCTAGGGGCGAGAGTTTACCGTCCCGAGCGGCGCCGATACGAAGAAGCAGCTGCGACGCTGCGGCGAGAGCATCCGCAGGGAGGGGTGAGAGCCACGGCAACGTGTCGGCTTGCGCGCCGGCAACGAGCACGGTGAGCACGAGGTCGCTCAAGTCGGACCGGAGGATCTCGGGCACGTCGAACTCGGGCCGTGTTTGAAAGTCGAATTCGCTATAAAGGCGAATGCACCGACCGGGGGCCGTGCGCCCTGCGCGACCGGCGCGTTGAATGGCCGAGGCGCGGCTCACGCGCTCCACCTTGAGGCTTTGCACCGTTGAGCCCGGCGGCTGGTGGGCGACCTTCACGAGCCCGCTGTCGATAACCGTCCGCACGCCGTCGATCGTGAGCGAGCTTTCGGCAACGTTGGTCGACACGATCACCTTGCGCGTCTTCGATGGAGCGAGCACCGCGTCTTGCTCGCTCGGCGACAGCGACCCATGCAACGGCAAGAGCCGCACGCCCTCCTCGGCCGCGAGCGGCTGGCTCCGCAAAATGGCTTTGCGAATGTCACTCGTGCCGGGGAGGAACACGAGCACGTGCCCCGTGGGTTCATCGCGGAGCGCCTTGCGGACGGCGATGGCGACCTGCGTCTCCACAGGCTCGCGGCTCGGTGCGTACGCGAGCTCCACGGGGTGAGCCGGCACGTCACAGACAAGGGAGACGGCATCGAGTAGCGCGGCAACCGGAGCGGCGTCGAGCGTCGCCGACATCACCACGATGCGGAGGTCGGGTCGCCGCGTGCGACGGAGGTGCGTCACGAGCGCGAGCGCGATGTCGGTATGGAGGTGGCGCTCGTGAACCTCATCGAGGATCACGGCTCCAACGCCTTCGAGGAGCGGATCGCGCAAGAGCTGGCGGGTCAGGACGCCCTCGGTCATGAACACGATCCGTGTGCGCGCGGACGTTTTTGAATCGAGCCGAACTTGGTACCCGACGAGGCCTCCCACGGTGTCGCCAAGCTCGCTTGCGACGCGCGTGGCCGCTGCCCGAGCGGCGATGCGGCGGGGCTCGAGAACGAGGATTTTCCCGCGAATTGCTGGCGTTCCGAGAAGAGCGGCGGGTACGCGGGTTGTTTTCCCAGCTCCAGGGGCGGCCTGCAAAACGACGGCGCCGCGCTCCATCAACGCCTCGAGCAGCCGCGGCATGAGGGCGTCGATCGGGAGCGATGTCTGGCCGCTCACGTCAGGCTGCGACGAACCCGTTCGAGCAGTTCTTTGACTTCGATGCCATCGGCGTCGGCGCGGTAAGAGAGAACGAGGCGGTGCCGCATCGTCGGTACGATCAGGGCGAGCACGTCCTCGATGTCAGCCGCCGCGTCGCCACGGAGTGCCGCTCGCGCCTTCGCGGCGAGTACGAGCGCTTGGCTGCCGCGAGGTCCGGCGCCGAAGCGCACGTATTGGCGGATGTCGTCCAGCGCGCCGGGGGTGGTCGGCCGTGTGGCACGCGCAATTTTCACCGCGAGGTCCACGGCTTCATCCGTCACTGGGATGCGCGGCACGAGGGCCGTCACGGACTCGAGCTCGTCTCGCGTCACCACCGGCGCGATCGCCGGTGCCACGCTCGAGGTCGTGCGAATGGCGACCTCACGTTCTTCGGCTTCGCTCGGATAGTCGACATGGATTTCCATCAGGAAGCGGTCACGCTGCGCTTCAGGAAGAGGGTAGGTGCCCTCTTGTTCGACCGGATTGCGCGTGGCGAACACCTGGAACGGCCTCGGCAATGGATGCGTCGTTGTGCCGACGGTGACCTCGCGCTCTTGCATCGCCTGCAGGAGCGCCGCTTGGGTCTTCGGGGGAGTGCGGTTGATCTCGTCCGCGAGGACGAGGTTGTGGAAGATTGGACCTGGAAGGAAACGCAGCGAGCGTTGGCCGTCTTGCTCGTGGAGCACGTCCGTGCCGGTGATGTCGGCGGGCAGCAGATCCGGGGTGAATTGCACACGCCCGAAGCTCAGATCGAGCGCCTTTGCGAGTGAGGCGACAATCAGCGTCTTGGCGAGCCCGGGCACACCGACGAGCAGCGCGTGGCCGCGAGTCGCGAGCGTGATCAACATCGCATCGACGACGTCTTCCTGCCCGACGATCACCGTGCTGATCGCTTTGCGCAGGCGGTTGGCGCAGTCGGCCGCGTGTTCGAGTCGTTCGGCGTCGCTCGCGCTCGCTCTCATCGGTCCGTCCCCTCGACTCAGTTCAATCCGCCGGAGCTTGACGTCGATTGCGGCGCGGGGGCCGCAGACTGGGCTGCGGGCTCGTCCTGTTCGGTCGCACCGGTCGCACCGTTCGCATTGGCCGCGTACTCCTCGAGCACCCGACGAACCTCTTCGTCCATCGTCCCTGCGAGCGTCTTAGCGACCATCCGCATGTCTCCACGGAACGACCACAGCGGGTGCTTGAAGGTTGCGGGCATATTTTTCTGCACGAAGAAATGACCGAACCACGCGAAGCCGTAACCGACGAGCGGCGCGAGCAACAGAGCCTTCGGTTTGCGCTTCACGGCGGCGTACGCCACGATGGCGAGCGCGACCGTGGTGCCCGCGACGTGAATCAGGCGGTTCGCCTTGTTCGAGTGCTCGCGAACGTAGAAGGGCCAGAATTCTTCGAACGACTGCGGTTGCGCCGGATTGGTCATGGGATGAGTGCCTCACGGAGGGTCTAGCAGCGTCCCGCCGTTGGGGAAAGGCGAGAGCCGGCCTCGGTGTCCACCTCCAGACGTGCCGGCGCCGCCCGTGGGGCTTTACGACGCCCGCCGAATGGCCCAACTTTCGAGCGTGGCCATCATTCCGCTCGTCTGTTTGCACACGCGAGACGCGGCGGTGGCCGTCGACGCGGCGGTGGCGCGGGTGGCGGCGTCGCAACACTTCATTCTCGGCGAGGAAGTACAGGCAATCGAAGGCGCGCTCGCGGCTCGGTTCGGGGTGGCGGCGGCGGTGGGGGTCGCGAGCGGCAGTGACGCCCTCTACCTCGGGCTCCGTGCGGCGGGCTGCGGCCCTGGTGATGAGGTTATCACGACCGCGCTGTCCTTTTTCGCGACAGCAGGTGCGATTGCCCGCACCGGCGCCGTGCCGGTATTCGTCGACATCGAGCGCGACGGTTTCGGCCTCGACCCCGCGGCCGTGCTGTCCGCGATCTCGTCTCGGACTCGCGCTGTAGTTGCCGTGCACCTGTTCGGTCGTTGTGCCCGCATCGAGCCGTTGGTCGAGCTCGCCGCGCGTCGCGGTCTCACGCTCGTCGAGGATGCGGCGCAGGCGATCGATGCGACGCGTGGGGGCCGCGTGGCGGGCTCGTTCGGCGACTTTGGCTGTCTTTCGTTTCATCCGACGAAGAACCTCGGCGCCTGGGGTGACGGCGGCATGGTTCTCTGCAAGACGCTCGAGTCCGCGCGCGCGGTAGCTCGGCTGCGCCAACATGGGGGCAAGGACGGCGTGTACGATGTGGTCGGAATCAACAGCCGCCTCGATGCACTTCAAGCCGCGATTCTCGGCGCGAAATTGCCCCATCTCGCGGGCTGGAATGCGGCGCGCCGCGAGCGAGCTGTCCACTACCGCGCGCTCTTCGATGCGGCACGGCTCGCGACTCACGTGACCGTGCCAGGGGCCGACCCCGACGGCGTCGAGGTCGTCCATCACTTTGTCATCCGCTGTCGCCGGCGTGACGAGCTTCGCGTGCACCTCGAGGCGCGCGGTATCGGCGTAGGCGTGTACTACCCGACGCCGCTCCACCTGCAGCCGTGTTTCGCCGCGCTCGGCGGTAAGGTTGGCGACTGCCCCGAGGCCGAGGCGGCCGCGCGTGAGTTGCTCAGCTTGCCGATGTTCCCAGCGCTGTCGATGGATCAGCAACGTCGCGTCGTCTCGGAAATTGGCGCGTTTTATCGAGGCGCCTCGGCGTGATCGCTGACTCCGCCTCGGTCCACCCATCGGCCGTTTGCGACGAGGGCTGCCGCATCGGTGCGCACACGCGCGTCTGGCACTTCGTTCACGTCGCGGCGGGTGCCAGCATCGGCTCGGGCTGCGTGCTCGGTCAGGGAGTGTATGTCGCTCCGACGGCTCGCGTCGGCGATGGAGTGCGCCTTCAAAATAACGTCAGCGTCTACGATGGCGTAACGCTCGAAGATGACGTTTTTTGCGGTCCATCCGCCGTGTTCACGAACGTCGCGCGCCCGCGTGCGCACGTGTCGCGCAAGGACGCCTTCGAGCCTACCCTCGTCGGGCGCGGAGCGACGCTCGGCGCGAACTGCACCATCGTTTGCGGCGTCACGATCGGCCGCTTCGCGTTCGTCGCCGCGGGCGCCGTGGTGACCCGCGACGTTGCCAACTTCGCTCGGGTGATGGGCGTTCCCGCGCGCCAGGTCGGTTGGGTGTGCGCGTGCGGCGAGGCGCTGGCGTCAGGCGATGCTCCCGAATGTTCGGTGTGCGGCCTGCGCTACGTCGAGCGCGACGGCGCCATCACGGAGGCAACGTGACGCTGCGGATGGCCGTGCTCGGCGCGGGGCGTTGGGGCAAAACTCTTGTGCGCGCCCTTGGGTCGGTGGCTGGAGCCGAGGTCGCACGGGTGGTCGATCCCTCCGACGAAGCACGCCATTGGGCGTCGGCACTTGGTCTACGCACATCGCCCGAAGCTCGGGCGGCCTTCGAGGACCCCGCCATCGACGCGGTCGTCATTGCGGCTCCCGGCGAGCTGCATGCGCCTCTCACGGTAGCGGCCCTCGGTGCGGGCAAACACGTGTTCGTCGAGAAGCCGCTGTGCCGCTCGCTCGAGGAGGGGGCTCGCATCCGCGCCGCGCTCCTGGCGTCGGACCGCGTGCTCATGGTCGGACACCTGATGCTCTACCACCCTGCGGTCGATAAGCTCCGCGAACTCGTGCGGTCTGGCGAGCTCGGCGCGTTGCGCTACCTCACCGCGACTCGTGTGAATCTCGGCACCGTGCGCACCCACGAGAACTCATGGTGGAGCCTCGCCCCTCACGACGTGGCGATGATCCTTGCGCTCACGCAGACGCTTCCCGTGCGCGTCTCGGCTCGGGGCGCCGCCTACCTCAACCCGAGCGTCGAGGACGTGGTCTTTGCGCACCTCGAGTTTCCCGGCGGCGTCTTTGCGGCGATTCACGTCTCGTGGCTCGAGCCCTGCAAACGTCGCGAACTCACCGTCGTCGGAGCGCGCCGAATGGCCACCTTCGATGACATGCAGCCGTCCGAAAAAGTGCGCGTATTCGATGTCGGACCCGAACCGACGGGCGAGTTTGGCAGCTTTGCCGAGCTCGTCGCGCTACGTCACGGCGACATCACGATCCCGCGCGTATCGCATGCGGAACCGCTCAAAGTCGAGCTCACCACGTTCGTCGCGTCGGCGCTTGCAGCGTCGAGTTCACGTTCGGTTGGTGCGCCTTCGTTCGACGCCTCATCGCTGAGTGGCATCGACCAAGGGCTCGACGTCGTCCGCGTGCTCGAGGCGGGGCAACGTTCGCTTGAGTCAGGCGGCGCGGCCGTTGCGTTAGGCGAGGCGTGAGCGCAGAGCGCCGATGACGCTCACATGCCGGTCAGGATGAGGAACGTCTCGCCCGACGGAATGAGCTCGAGGCGGTTTTCCTCGACGGTGCTCTTCCATTTCTCGCCCTCTTTGGTCGCGAGACGGTAGCTGCCGCTGTAGGTGTAGTCGACGAGCACCCGATCGCAATTTTGCTGCTGATCGACGCACGGTTTGCTGTCGAGGGTGATGCGTCGGTAGCGCATCTCGTAGCGGATGTTGTTCGCGGTCTCGTACTTCTGGGTGAGGTAGGCGCGGAGCCCGGCGTAGTCGACGTCGTCACTCGCGTCGGCGTTCGGCCCTTCCTCGTAGTAGCCGGGGGCCGCGAGTCCGAGCAACGTGGCGACGTCCTTGCGCTCGACCGCCTTGCGATAGGCCTCGCAGAACGACACCACGCTGCGGTGCGGAGCGTTGTCTTCGACGTCGGTGTTGGGGATGTAGTGCACCGCGCAGCCCGAGGAGGCGAGGGCGCTCCCGAGAAGGAGGGCCGGCGCGAGCACGGCGCGAATCCGGGTCTCGAGTGCTGCGGGCATCAGTGTGTTCATCGACCGGCAACCCGGATAGCCGAGTCGCCATTCCGCGAGAACCGCAAAAGCGTGCGGCAGCACTAGCCGACGCTTCGGAGTCCCCCGCGGAGTGCGGCAGGAGTGAGCCCGGGGCTCGATTCGAGGTTGGGTAAGATCCGATCGAATACGCGATTTTCCTTCGCGCTCGCGAGTGCGCGCAGGGCGGTTCCGTAGCCGCGCAGCACCACCGGTCGCGCGGAAAAGGTGTTGAAGTAACCGTACGGACCGAGGTCTGGCGCGATGTCGATGAACGTGACGTCGGGATACCGATGCCGGAGAACCTCGACCCCGCGGCTCTCTTTTTCGGTGAGCAAGGTGCTGAGCGATTGGCGCAGCACGCGGTGGATGCCGCGCTGTGCAAGCGAGCGCTTCGAGCCGCGGTCCCGCTGCGGCCGATAGATGTTCGAGATGATCACCACGTTGGCGCCTGCTTCGACGGCGAGGTCGGCCGAGAGAGTGCGCGCGACTTCTCCGTCCACGTAGTAGCGCCCGCCGATTTGGATTGGGCGGAAGAGTCCCGGAACACAACAGCTCGCCGCGACAGCTTCGCTCACCGGGACGTGCTCATTTACGCCCGGTCCGAAGACTGTGCGCTCGCCTGAGTCGATGTCGACGGCGGTGACGTACACGGGCTTCGGGAACTGCCTAAAATCGTTGATTGGCAGATGCTGCCGCAAATACGCTTCGAGTTTCCGGATCGAGAACACTCCGGAGGCGAGGTGCCCGGGATCGAGCAACTCTTCCGCCGTCGGAGCTCCGAGAAACGTCGACATATGGAGGCGTGGGCCTTGGTGGCGGCGTCGCCACGGCAGCCGATAACCATCGATCAGCACGTCGAGCGGGATATCCTGCCCGTACATCGCTCCGACGATGGCCCCGGCGCTCGTGCCGACGAACATTTCGGGAATGAGCCCCAGCTCCTCGCAGGCCTTGAGCACTCCAAGGTGGGCGAGTCCACGTGCTGCCCCCCCGGATGCGACGAACGCGATCTTGACCGGCGACATGCATTGAATTTTACTCGGTTTTTCGACCCGTGTCGAAATCTTCGCGTTCGCGTCTCGCCCGCGCGAGGTCACGCGTTTGCCAAGCGGGCCGCCTCGCTTAACGCAGTGTTTGCCGAGTCACTGCGGCACGTCTTCCGCGATGCGGTAGATGACGTAGCGGTCCTCGTCGCGCCGGAGCCAAAACGTCAGCGATTCGCCAAAAATTCGGTCGGCTTTCGTCGGTTGTCCGAGCATCCTCACGCGCAGGACCACGTCCTCTGGTGCGAGCGTCTCGCCGCTCGAGGCAAGCGTGAGCTCGACAGGCAGGGCGTCGGCGTGTTCGGTATCGAACGTCTCGATTTCTGACTCGCGGTAGAGGGCTCCGCGGTCGACGGCTTCGTAGCGGAATTTCGCGAATCGCTGGCGCCACAGGAATCCGTAATTGTGGACGCTCTCCAGGCTGCCGCCACGCATGTTACTGACCATGGCCGTCGGCGAAGCGACCGCGCTAAGGGCGGCGAGATCCTCGTGTGTGACGCCCTCGAAGAATCCTTGCAGCGTGACTCGCGCCGCCTCGAAGCCAAGCGGAGTTCGCAGGGTGACGATGCCGTTCTCGACGGGGGCGCGACTCTGCGGCCCGGGCGGTTGGCTCGTCGGATCGATCGCGACGCCGTCGGGACGTCGCGCAGCGTGCGACAGCTTGCCCGCCGTTGCGAAGGGTGTCGCGACGCGCGGCACGCAACCGGCCCACACCACGCACGCAAGAATGCATGCTCGCTGCGCTCGTCGCATCCAAAAAGGGGAGGCGCGGTCGCCGAAAACTCGGCTGCGTTCAGCGGTGCGGTGGGGCTTCGAGCGGGGCATCGGTGCGCGAGAGGGCGAGCATCGCTCCGTCCGCGAGCGCGGTCCACCCTTCCGGTATCGCGTCGTTTTCGAAGTCGGAGGCGACGACAGCGAGGCGACACGCTTCGAGGTCCGGCATGCGCACCTTCCCAGGATCCTCACCCGCGAAGAGCGGCTCCAGACCTTGCCGCCCGGAAAGAACGCGGTACGCCATGGGGGTACCGAAGCGCGCGGCGACGAGGCCCTCGGGACTCGCGACCATCACGTTGATGCGGCTCTCGCTCAGTGAGGCCTCCCTCGCGAGCCGACGCACGAGGTCGATCGTAGCGGCGAGGGCGGCGAAGATGGCGCGCGGCTTCACGTCGGGATCGTCGAGCTTGCCGGCATCGTGGAGGAACGACAAAAACAGGTGAAAGAGTAACTCTCCGTCGGTGTCGCCGCGCAGTCCGCGTCGCAAAAACTCGGGGACGGACTCGAGCATCCGCGCGCGCACGTCACCGAAGCCGGTGATCGTGCCGGTCTCGGCGAAAAGGAACTGCTGGTAACGAAAGGGGTGCGTGTTGTCCGTAGAGCGCGCGCCGATTGTCGCCCGTCGCACGTGGGCAAGCAAAAGATCACTCGTCACGTCACCGAGCATGTCACCGAGATCGAGCTCGCGGCGATCTTCGACCGGGCGGCGTCGCAGGAGAAACTCGCCGTGCTGCTGGAAGCCGACACCCCAGCCCCACGGCGCACCCTCGGGGTTTGCGGCGGCGAGCACAAGGCGTTCACGCAGAGCAAAACGCCGAGTGAGATCGGGGCGGTTGGCGAGGATTCCGATGAGGCGCGCCATTGAGTTCGACTCCTGCAAGCGTTCGTGTTTTCACGCCGCTTAGCAAGCTCAATTCAAGGCGAGAGACGGTTCAACATCCGCGGGAATGGAATCGTCTCGCGGACGTGGCTCAAGCCACACATCCATGCGACCATGCGCTCGAGTCCGAGGCCGAAGCCGCCGTGCGGAAAGCCGCCGAACTTGCGGATGTCGCGGTACCACTCGAAGGCTTCCATCGGAAGTGCATGCTTCGCGATTGCGGCGTCGAGTACGGCCAGGTTCTCTTCGCGCTGCCCGCCACCGATGATTTCGCCGAAGCCTTCGGGGGCGATCACGTCGACGCCAAGGGCGAGGCGCGGGTCGTTTGGGTCGCGCTTCATGTAGAACGCCTTCACTTCTTCAGGCCAACGGTGGACCATCACGGGCCGGTCGAAACGCTTGGCAAGCAGCGTCTCGTCCTCGGCGCCGAAGTCGCCTCCCCATTCGAGAGGGGGCGCATCCGTGGCGGTCTCGAGCTTCGCGCGTTCTTCAGCAACGATGGCGACAGCCTCGGTGTACGTGACGCGAGGAAACGGTTTCTGAATCTTCTCGAGCGCGGCGACGTCACGCTCGAGCTCGGTGAGTTCAGGGCGGCGCCTTTCGAGCACGCGCTGCGCGATGTGGCAGATGAAGTCCTCGGCAAGGTCCATCACGCCTTCGAGGTCGGTGAACGCGACTTCCGGTTCGACCATCCAAAATTCCGCGAGGTGGCGGCGCGTCTTGCTCTTCTCAGCGCGGAACGTCGGCCCGAAACAGTAGACCTTGCCGAAGGCGGCTGCGGCAGCCTCCATGTAGAGCTGGCCCGACTGGGTCAGGTAGGCCGGCTGCCCGTGATAATCCGTCTCGAATAAGGTGCTCGTGCCCTCGCACGCGCTCGGCGTGAAGATCGGCGCATCGATCAGCGTGAAGTCGCGGGTGTCGAAAAACTCCCGGATCGCGCTCACGATGGTGTGCCGTACGCGCATGATGGCGTGCTGGCGTTTGCTGCGGAGCCACAGGTGGCGGTGGTCCATCAGAAAGTCCGGGCCGTGCTCCTTCTTGGTGATCGGGTAGGGGTCGGTCGGTGCGGCGATGAGCTCGAAGCCCGTCGCCTGCAGTTCGAATACGCCTTCGCGTTTTGGGTGCGCGACGACCTTGCCGCGCACGCGTAGAGAAGCCTCCTGCTGAAGCGCTTCTGCTCCCGCGAACGTCTCATCGCCCACTTCGGCTTTCGCCATCACGCACTGGACGAGGCCGCCACCGTCACGGACTTCGAGAAAATGCAGCTTTCCGCTGGACCGCTTGTTGTAGAGCCAGCCCTGAAGGGTCACCTCTTTGCCGACGTGGTCCGCGAGCTTTGGGATCGAGACCACGGAGGGGGTTTCGCTAGCCATGCTTGCGCCCTTACCACAGGGACGGCTACGACGTGAGTCGTGGCGCGCGTGGATCCATTCGAGATGAGCATCGAGCAGCAACGGGCGGAGCTCGAGCCGCTGCGAGCCGGCATGTCGATCGCGGTGATCCGTGCGAAGAATCCCTTCAATATTGGCGCGATCATCCGCGTCGCGCACTCGTTCCTGGTGCGGGAAATTTTCCTGGTTGGCACCGAGCCCTACTACGAGCGGGCCGCAATGGGGATGCAGCGCTACGAGCGCGTGGTCGAGTGCGCCGACGAAGAGGTATTCCTCGCGGCGGTCGCTGGGCGCCCGCTCTACAGTGTCGAGCGTGACCAAGCCGATACGACGATTTGGCAGGTCGACTACCCGGAGGATGTCGTGTTGCTGCTCGGCAGTGAGAATGACGGCGTGCCGCAACGCTTGCTCGATGCGTCCGCTCGCGTGATCGCGATCCCAATGTACGGCATCAACCACTCGTACCCGGTGTCCGTCGCAGCCGGGATGGTCCTGTGCGAATGGGCTCGTCGTCGCGACCCTCGGGGCGCAGGGCGTTGATGCCGGCAGGAGCCATCGTCGAAATCGGGCTCATCGAGGCCGTTGCGCGCCGCCGAACGTCTGCTTCACCGAACTGCGAAACTTAGGCTAACGTCGTGCGCGTTCCGCCTGCTAGAGTCCATCTCCAACCTCGGTAACGTGACCGAAGAACCGAATCAGAAAGATGAAAATCGCCTGCGGCTCTTGCGCCGCGAAGTACACGGTTTCGGATGACAAAATCCAAGGGAAGGCCGTCAAGGTCAAGTGTCGCAAATGCGGCGCTGTGATCGTGGTCTCCCCTAACGGAGAGGTCACCACGCAAGGCGGCACGCCTCCTGCTCCGCTCGTGACCTACACCGTTAGCGTCACCGATACCGACCAACGCTCGATGGCGATCGCGGATGTTATTGCTGCCTACAACGATGGCACGATCGACGCCGAGACGTTCGTCTGGACGGAAGGCATGGGCGATTGGGCGCCGTTGAAGGATGTCGATGCGCTCGTCGACGCGCTGCACGAGGCGGCCCAAGGCAGCCCGGCAGCCCCGGCCGAAGTCGCGCCGCCGAATGATCTCGGCCAGACGATGGCGATGCCCGACGGCGGCCTTCCGGATTACGACGCCGCGCTGGCGGCACAACGCGACGGCGGTTCTCCGGCTGTTGCTTCCCCGGCGGCGGGCTATCCGGCGGCGGGCTATCCGGCTGTTGCTTCTCCGGCGGCGGGCTATCCGGCTGTTGCTTCTCCGGCGGCGGTCTATCCGGCGGCGGGCTATCCGGCTGTTGCTTCTCCGGCGGCGGGCTATCCGGCGGCGGGCTATCCGGCTGCTCCCGCGCCAGCGTACGCACCTCCAGCGGAAGACGAACTGAATTCGACCGTTGCGATGGACGGCTCGGCCGCCGTCAAGTTGTTTGGCGGTGCCGCGATGCCGGCCCCGCGACCCGCGATAGCCCTCGCTCCGACGGCGACCGGGTTTGGAGCCCCGGGCGGCAGCATGTTCGGTGGCGGCGGCGGAGGCATGTTTGCCAACGTGTCGAGCGGCGCCACTGCGCCGAACTTCGGGGGCGATTCATCGTCCCGGGGGGATGACGGCAACTCCGCAATTTTCTCGCTCAATACCCTGACTGCCAACGCGGCCGGTGTGCCGGTCAGGCCCAAGTCTTTCGATCAGGAAGACTCGGGCTTGATCGATCTCAAGGCGCTTGCGTCCGGGTTCGGTGGCGGAGCGGACGTCCCCGCGGCTACGGCGATGTCCGGCGACGGCGGCTTGTTTCCTCTCGCGGGCCTGCAGCCGCTCGCGCCTCCGGTCGCGATGGCCATGGCGGCGCCCGTGATCGTCGAGGTCGCGAAGCCTTCGAACAAGGGTGTGATGGGCGCGCTTGCCGCGGCCGTTGTCCTGTTGCTCGGGGCTGTCATCTTTCTCGCGGTGCGCGGCTCTTCGACCCCGACGCAAGAGGT
This sequence comes from Polyangiaceae bacterium, assembly GCA_947475525.1. Classification (GTDB taxonomy): domain Bacteria; phylum Myxococcota_A; class Polyangia; order Polyangiales; family Polyangiaceae; genus SYFR01. The sequence goes on from CANJMI010000009.1 coordinate 117,223, forward strand.
CGCTGGTTCGTCGTCGAGTGCTCCATCGCAGGCCGCAATTGCCGCGAAACCCGCAGATACTTCGACCAGCGCGTCGCCGGCCGCTGCAGCCACCACGGCGCCTTCGGCGGAGGTGGCTGTCGCCGCGGCACCCTCCGCGACGAGCGAGGCCGCCGTCGCCTCAACTCCTGTAGCCGCGCAATATGGAGGCCCAGCGGCAGCTCGACCTGTGGCCCCACCGCCTCCCGCTGCCGGCGCTGGTGCTGGTGCGACTCCCGCTGGCGCTGGCGCCACCAAGCCTCCTCCGCCGAAGTCGAACTCCGGTGGGTGCGCGCCTGATGACTTGATGTGTCTCATGCGCGCCGGTGCGAAGAAGCGCTGACGCCTCGTCGCGGCTTCGCTTGGGACCGTTAGCGGCGGTGTTCCGTCGAGCGCACCGCGGCGAGAATCTTCGCCGCGTCGATTCCCGCGGTGAGGCGCGACAGCTCGCGCCCCGTTTCGTCGAGTATCAGCACCGCCGGTACCGAATCGACAGCGAATTCCGCTGTTTTTCCTTCGGAATCGGCGCTGCTGTCCGAGACGTCGAGCTGAAGCCGCACGAGTGGAGCAAGCATCCGCTCGACGTTGGGGTCGCTCCAAACGTCGCGCGCGAGCTTCTTTGAAGCGACGCTCCAATCGGCGTGGATCCACACGAGCATGCGGCGCTTTTCGTTTCGAGCCCGCGCACGTGCGGTTTCGCTGACCGTCTCCCAGTCCAGGCTCAACGCTTCTCGGGCGGATGGTGGCTGGGTGCTCGGCGCGGAGGCTCCGACCCCCTTCCAGGCGATGTCCTCGGCGAGCGTTGGATCGCGCGGCTGCTTGTGCGCGTCGCACCCGCCGAGCAACGCGGCTGTCAGTGCGATGCGGCGTGCCGAGTTCATCGAGCGCGGGCCACGATGAGCTCCGCGATTTGGACGGCGTTCAGCGCGGCGCCTTTCCGCAGATTGTCGGCGACCACCCACAGGTTTAGCGCGCCGGGCACGGCGAGATCGTCGCGCACGCGCCCAACGAAGACGGCGTCATGTCCGCAGCAGTCGATCGGCTGAGGGTGGCGACCCGGAGCGTAGGGCTCTTCTTGCAACGATACGCCGGGGGCCGAGCGCAGCGCAGCCTTCGCTTCGAGAGCCGAGATCGGCCGCGCGAATCGAACGAACACCGACTCGCTGTGCCCCGTGACAACCGGTACGCGCACCGTGGTCGGAGAGACGCCGATGCGCGGATCTCCAAATATTTTGCGCGTTTCATTGACCATTTTGAGCTCCTCCTCGGAGTAGTCGTCCGTGCCCGCTTGCCAGTCACAAAGCAGGTTGCCGGCGAGTGGTCCAGGGAAGATCGTGGCGACGGGGCGCTGGCCTGCGGCGAGCTGGCGTTGTTGTGCGAGGAGGTCGTCGACGGCTTCTTGGCCTTTGCCGCTCGCGGCTTGGTAGGTCGAGACGACGACATGCTCGATGCGTCCGAGATCGTGGAGCGGCTTCAGGGCTACGACCAACTGGATGGTCGAGCAGTTCGGGTTGGCGATGATGCCTTTCGGACGGACAAAAGCGGCCTCCGGATTCACCTCGGGAACGACCAGCGGCACCTCGGGGTCCATCCGCCAGGCGCTCGAGTTGTCGATGACGACCGCGCCCCGTGCCACGGCCATCGGCGCAAGCTCACGCGAGGGTGATGCTCCGGCGCTGAAGAGCGCGATGTCGACACCCGCGAAGTTTGCGTCGCACGCCTCCTGCACCTCGAGCTCGCCACCTCGGAACGGGAGACTTCGCCCGACCGACCGCCGTGAGGCGAGTGCCAAGACGCGCTCCGCGGGGAAGTTACGCTCCTCGAGGATGCTCAACATCGCGCGACCGACGAGGCCGGTCGCTCCTACTACGGCGACGGTGCAGGGCATGCCCGGTCATTCGCATGCATTCGAGACGCGGGCAACGTTCTCGCCCGTCCCGCCGCACCCGCGAAACCTGCTACAACGGGGCTCGAATGCGGAGCGTTGCGGTCGCGTGGGCATTGGTGTTTTGCGGCTGCGCACGTCACGTCGCGTCGCCGCCGATCCCCGCGTCGCGCCAGCCTTTGAGCGCCGCGCCAACGTTCATCGGACCTGGCCTCCTTGTCCCGGACATCGATGATTCATTGACTCCCGCTATGTTTCGTCGCGACGGCGTGACGCTGCATATGACGGCCGGACTTCGCGTCGTGCGGAACGCGAACGGCGACGTGGCGCTCGCCTCCGAGCGATTCAACGGGGCCGTCGAAGCGAGCGAACTACCGAGCCGCCTCGGGGGAGGCTTCGTGTTCTACCAGTCGAACGGCCTCGCTACCAAGGTCTGGCGTGCGGACGATTGGACCGGCACGCTCGTCCCGCTGGCCGGTCTCTCGCGCCATACGGTAGAGCTGGTCGTCGGTTTTGACCGCCTCTACCTTCGGGGCATTTACAACGATATCATCGCGCTCGATCCCGCCACCGGCGCGCTCATGCCTCGGGGCTCGCTGCCGCTCTCGGCAGAGCAGGGTGCGATGGTGTTTGTCGACGGCTGGCGAGCGGTGGTTGACGCCGAGTTTCGCGGGCCGCTCGCGACCTTCGACGCGGGTGCGACTTGGCGTGCGGTCCCGGGCCTGACGAACGTGCGCGGCATTGTGGCCGAGGGCGGCGATCCGGTCATCTTCACCGAAGGAGGGCGCGTTCGCGTGACGGCAGAGGGGGCGGCACCACTTGCCCAACCGCAGTCCGACGAGGAAGTCGTGGCCGACGACGAGGTCACCCCGGTGGCTCCACGTGGCCCCCTCGGCCTCAATCCGCTGCGGCTGGCGGTTGAGCGAGGATTGCCCGACTCCGCGACAACGGTACTCGTCGCCGATCACGGAAGGCTTGCGCGTGTGGCGGTGCCGAGCGGCCGCATCGTTGCGCTCACGGAGCCGGCTGCGCTGCAGCCCGAGGCCGAGTGTCAAGGCGTTCGCGTTGGCGACGGCCTCGGCTTTGTTTGTGGGACGAGCGGGGGACCGACGTCGATCCTACGTTTCATTGCGCCATATGATTTGCAGGAGATCTGGCGTTTCGAGGAGCCTCGGCTCGTGGCTTCGAGCGGCAATGGGCAGCTCGTCGTGCGCGGTGCATGTGGCCCCGATGCGATGCCGCCGCGCTCGGTGGCCCGGCCGCTCGTGCGCTCAGTGCGTGCGCCACTCGTGCGCTCGTTGCCGGCTCCACTCGTGCCGGCCAAGGCGGCTTATGTGCTGCCCAAGCCGGATGACCCTCGGCATCACTGTCTCCTCGATGGGCGCGGTGCGAAACGCGAGATCGTGGTCAAGGGTGAAGCCGGCTCCGAACGTATTGTCGCGCTGCGGGACGGTCGCGCTGCGGTGGTTGTGCCGCCGCGGCCCGGCGCCCCGCCGACGCTGAGTCTGCTTCACGGAAGCGAGGTCGCAGGCGTCCCGATTGTGATTCCCGACGAGCCGGAGTTGCTCGCCAACATCGCGCGCAATGGGATGTGGCTCGACGGCATGTGGGAGACCGATTCGGGGGCACTCGGCGCGTGGGTCGAAGCCGGCGGGCGCGCGCTCGGCATCGAGGTTGCGCTGGATGGAAAGGTGTCATTTGGGACGCTCTACGATCACGGTGGCGATGTGGTTTTTTCCGGGCCGCTCGCGCTCGGCGTGTCAGCGGAAGTGGGGTTCGAATCGGTCGACGGCGGCAAACATTGGACGCGCTTCGTGTTGCCGCGCCTCCCCGATGTTGTCGATAACCGTACGCGCGGTTGTTCGGCTGCTGGATGCTCGCTGCGCGGCTGGGTGCGCGCGGGCTGGTTCGAGCCGGGCACCTCGCCCGCTAGCGGCGTCGCAGGCGAAGGCCAGCGGTTCGGCGACCTTCGTGAGCCTTCCGAAGTCCCCGCGCGCGTCGTCACAATGGACGTGAGACCTTCACTCGAGCTCGTATGTGGGCTGCGTCCGACAACGCCTGCGGCTCCACGGCAGGCGGCCTCGGTCGCGGCCTCTGCGGATTCGGCCGCGCGTTCGCTTGGCGCGCTCGGTGTCAAAACTCCGGGACTTGCCGCGGCACCGCCGAACACCTGGCTCCCCTTCGATGACGTCGCGGCTCCGGCGCTCGGGGAAGGCCAACTCGGCGCGGCGCGTGGCTCGCTTCCTCAATCGTCGGTCCGTGCTTCGGTATACGCTTGGGGACCGAAGGCGACGGCATGGTCGCGCGGTGGAGTTTGGCAGGCGCGCTTCGACGACCGCTTTGCGTCCGAGGGTTGGGTGCGTTCCACCGAACGGGCGCGGGCTCCGTGGCTCGACTTCGACGCCGCGCTCGAAGCGCTCGGCGGGCGACCGCAGACTGCCTACGCGCAATGGAATGTGGTCCGAGACCCCGGAGGCCGCGCCGCGCTTATCAGTGTGTGCCGCGCGCATCTGAATCGTTGCGATCTGATTTCGGCTCCCGAAGGAGAAGCGCCGGTGTTGCTCGCGACGGGCGTGCCCATGCGACCGCCCTCCGAGTTCGGCGCGGTGAGGCTCGGAAATCGCTGGTATTTCCTTGTGGATCTCGGCGCGCCAGGGGGGCTCGAGCTATGGCGTGCCGACTCGCAGGGCGCATCGAAGGTCGCGCGAATTCAACGCGCCAACCGCCCGCGCAACTTTCCGCCCCACGCACCGGTGCTCACCCGCCGAGCCGATGGCTCCGGGCTCGGCCTCCTGGTCGCGATGCCGGAAGACAAAGTCGATCGCGGCACGAACATCGATTGGCTCATGTACTCGCTCGATGCGGACACGGGCGCTGTTGGAGCCCCTATTGCCATCGACCTGCGCTCGCGTGGCGCGGCGCTTCGACGATGCGAACCGGGGGAAGACGGCTGGCTCGCGGAGGTCTCAACGCTCATCCCGACGGCTGTGACACTCAAAGGCGCAGCGGCGCACCTCGACGCCTTTGAGTACCGGCTTCGCCTCGAGTCGCGCGGCAGCTGCATCGACGCCATCGCGGCGCGTGCGAGCCGCGGACTTTCCACCATGCCCGGGGCCAATTGGAGCGCGCCCGCGCGTCGGCGTCCGATCCCGCTGACGGTCTTCGATTCGCCAAGCGGCAAGCGCATCGGGCTCGACTGTTTCGCTCCTTGAGCTCGTGCGACCGGGAGACCCCGGCCCGCGTTCAGTTCGGCCAGTCGACCGTTGATTCACCCATCGTGCGATAACGCTTGTCGATCTCGCCCATCAGCTCGAGCCACCACTTGTCCATCTGCGGACCGTCGGGGCGAATGCTGTCGGTGAAGAACGACCCGCGAATGCACTCGGCGTGACCTTCGCCGTCTTTACCGAGCGGCGCGCGGCACCGGCCGTCGACGTAAACGAGGATCGCCTTTTTCAGTCGTCGGTGCTGGGAGTCGGTGCTGCCATTCATCCAGTTTTTGAGAAAGACGATCGACGCCTGCAGATCTTCGGGCTTCATGCCGTAGCCGTGAAGCATGTAGATCACTGGGTAACGCGCGGTTTGCAGATCCTTGTGCGCGTACCCGGGCGGCAGCGAGATCGCGACGGGGCCCGTTCGGCCGTCGCTCGCGGCGAAGTTAAAGTTGCAGTTGCCAATGATCTGGCACGGATCGACGCCCTCGACGGGATCGTCGCTGGAGCTCGGTGAGAGTGCGCGTGGCGCGTCGGGCCAACGCGAGCCAATGAAGTAGAGCGCCGATTGCAGTCGCGCGGTCACTTCATTTGCGGTCCCGACGTGCTGTCCCGAACCGTCTTCGACTTGCTTCGCGGAGGGTTCGTCGTGGCCGTACCGCATGAACACCGCGCCCGGCATTTCGTCGTAGGCGACCTGCCCGGGATTGTAGCCATTCGGCACCGCGGGATCGAGTCCGAGCGGCATATTGAAGTCGCTGTAGAACGCCGTCGCGCGGCCGCGTCCAAGGAACGTGCCGGTGAGGTTTCTCGCAGCGACGGCGCAATTGAACAAGTCGCGCGTGCCGCCGTCGGTCCAAAAATCGATACGCGAGAGCGCGGCGTCGTCGAGCGGTACCGCTACCGCACTCGGCCATCCGGCGACGATCGAGTGGGGGTCGTAATCCCACATGCGTTGAAGCCCCGGTGCCGCGGTAAACTTTCCGTCGCCTTCACCGTGGTCGTAGGGGCTCTTGCTCGTCGCGTCGACGCCATCGAGTCCGAAGTCGCGGTAGGGCTCTCCTGCCTCGAAGCGATGGTTGCCTTCGGTGCCGGTCGGATTGTACTGCGCGTCGTAGTCATCGCCCGAGGGATCGAGGTCGCTTGGGCCGTAGCCTGATTCGAGGCTGCTCGGCTTGCCGTCGGTGCCGACATCATCCCATGGCTCATGCCCGGCGCGGACGACTGGCTCGAGCTCGTCGCGTTTCCCGTTGCCGTTGTAGTCGACGGCGAGAGCGACCTCCATCGGCTGGTTGTTGCCGGCGTCGACCCACGTATTCGCCCACGGTGAGAGCGCCTCTTGCTGACTCGCCCCGTCGCAGAACGTGATGACAGGGAACGTGCCGTCCGGGTTGAATTCGTCGTCGTAGTAGCTCGAAAACGTCTGATGGTACTTGCAGCGCTCTTTCGCGCATTGGGACCAAAGTTCCTGCTGGGTAGCCTCGTTCGGATCGTCTTCGAGCGGGTCGATGTAGACGCTGCACGCGTTGTTCGCGTGGTCACCCGTCTGGCTCTGGTGCTTGGGATCGACGCCCGCAGGCAGGTTGAGTTGCTCGGGGTTGTAACCGTTGGGGTTGCCGAACATCAGCGAGAGATCGCGGAAAATCTGCACGTATTCATTGCGATCGAAATTGCCGCCGTTGCCCGTGCGTGGAAACTCGGCCCACCAAGCGTTGAACGACGAGCTGTGTTCGTACGGCTCATCCGACACGGGCATGAAGCGGCACGCGCCGTCTTTAGCGGGTTCGGTGACGACCCCGAAGCACTCCTCGTCGGGTTTGCAGTCGGCAGTCGTTTTGCACGATGCGGGCGTGAGTGGGATGTCTTCGAGTTTCGTGCCGGGCTTGATTGGACGGAAACCACCGACGTGATTCTCTGAGAGATGGTCGGCGAGCCACGTCCAGTCGATGGGCCCGCCGAGGGGCGCGACAACGTCGAATAGGTTGTGATGGCGCAGGCCGAATTGAGCAGTGCCCGCGCCGCCCATCGACACGCCGATCACGGCGCGGTGGGTGAGGCGTCGGCTCCGGGTCGCGGCTCCGGTGAGCCCTTCGGTGACGACTTGGTAGGTCCCGAGGCGCGGCACCTCGAACCGATAGATCCAGCTTCCGTCCGCCTTGCGGTAGGGGCGCGGATTGGTCACGGCGATCACGCGCGGCGTTTTGAATTTCGGTCCGCTGTGTACGACGTGCACGTGACGCCAGTGGGCGTTGTCCGGCATGCGTGCCGGATTGATCGGAACCTCGAGCGCGATGTCGCGCGGAAAGACCTTGTCGGGAGGGCCGAAGGTCACCGCAGGGCCGAGTGCTTTGTGGCCGCTCGGCACGATGTCTTCGCCGCACCCAACCGAAGTGTCGAACGGCGCCACGCTCCAGCGGAAGCTGCCCGAGTTCGGGGCGTCGGCGCCTTTAGCGAGGTAGATCACTGCATTTGCGAGCGCACCTTTGCCGGCTACGCGACCCGGTTCGCTGGCTGACACGCCGGCGGTGAGCATCGTCGGGCCAGAGCTGTCGGCGTCGGAGCAGGTGAGGGCGGTCGCGTCGGCCACGTGCACGGCGAGGGTGCCGGTGGCGTCGGTGCCGTCGCCCCGGGGGATCGTTGCGGTGATGGTCGAGTCGCCTTTTGCCGTGCCCGTAAGCTCGAGCAGAAAGGTCGGTTGCCCGTAGCGAACGGTCTGGTCGCTCGGTCCGGCGACGACGCTTGAATCGCTGCTAGCGAACGTTACCGTCGCGGGGTCGCAGACGTCCGGATCGACGACGACGCGTACGCTTCGGTGCTGCCCCGGTGCGAGCACGATGAAGTTTGGCTCGAAGCGCACATTGATGAACGTCGGCGCCGGGGGCAGGCACACCTCGCCAAGTGGAATCGCGGACGATGCACCGCCGGAGCCGGTCGACGAGTCGGTCGGCGAACAGCCGGGAGCCGCGATGGCTTGGAGGACGAACGCTGAGCCAAGCGCGAGAATGAAGCGACGCATGATCCTTGAATAGGCGATCGGCTCGGCGCTGTCAGCTGTAGCGGAGCTACTTCGGGGGGGGCATTGACGACAACGTCGCGGTCGCCTTGCCGCTCACCTTCGCGACGACGGACGCGCACTGCACGTGGCCGAGCCAGCTCCCGTCGAACCCCGTCAGCACGGCGTCGTTGTCGAACAGCGCTTGCCCCGAGGCCTTGAGCGGGATGACGGCGGACGTGTTGCCGGTCGCCGAGGCGTCGCGGGCGCGCTGCCACAAGGTCTCGAGTGCACCCTCGCACAGCGACTCGACGCATTCAGCGTTGCAGCTCGGTGCGCCGACAAGGCCGAGGTCGCCGCAGCCGACGAGCTTCGCGAGCGCATCTTTTACGGTCTCGGCGTTCATGGAGGACGCAAGCGCCGCTTCCGCAACGGTCGCGCCGATGTACCGCGAGGGGAGCATGAAGAGCGCACCGCCGAGGTGCAGTTCGTCATTCGGAGCGACGCCGACGGTCATCACGTAATCCTGCGGAGCACCCGTCTTGTCGCCCGCAAGCGCGCCTATCGACTCGAGCACGAAGAGGCCGTGCGACTCGTCGAGACTCGAGAGCGTCCCTCGAATTTGAGGTGGCTTCTTCGCGGCTGTTTGCGCCCACGCGATGAGCGCGTCGGTTGGCGATGTCGGCGCGAGCGCGTAGTGGGCGTCGAGCGCGGCGAGCCAGCCATTGTTCGTGGCCGCTGTGGCGAAAGCCGCGGGTGCGGGTGCGAGTGACAGCATGGTCGCAAGCAGCGTTTGGGGCTCGCTGCCGAGAGCGGTGAACTCGTGCGTCATCGCGACGCGCTCCTGCGCCAGCATGAACTCCCACTCGGTCGGCGCGGGCACGAACGCGAGGGCAACGTCGAGTGCATTGACGGTCGTGTCGATGGGCTTGTTCGTGACGTGCACGCTGACGGAGCGCACCGTTCCAGGCGTGAGGTCCGCCACGTCGGTGCAGCCCCAAGCGTACCGCCCCGCTCGAGCCATCACCGCGAGGTTTGGGCCGACGGGCGCGTCGGTTAAAAACAATGCCTCCTCAGCCGGAGCCGTGCTCGTCAGTGCACCTTCGGGGTCGTTCGGTAACGTGTCGGCGAGCTGCTCGCAGGTGACTCCGGCTGCGGCGTGCGCCACCCACGACGCCACGGGTCGCCCGCCTTCGTATTGCGGCATCACATGCAGCGTGCTGAATCCCTGGTCGCTCATCGAGACGAGCAGGTCCGCGCTCGAACCGTCTTTGATTGTCGCCCGCACGGCGAAGGTCCCGGCGTGATTCGGCGCAAGCAACTCGAAGCGCGCAATGCCATTCGAATCGGCGACGAGGCTCGTGGCGCTGAGCGACGCATCGAGGGAATCACCGAGCAAGCGGAACGACACCTCGTACCGCGCGGGGGGCGAGGTCGTCACGGCGAGCGCGACGAGCTGACCTGGCGCTAGCAAGAGCGGTCCCGCCGAGGTGAATGCAATGGTCGCATTCACCCCTGGAACCGCGTGAGTCGACTCTTGGTCGGCAGAGGATTGGGTCCCGCCGCATGCAGAGAGCACGGAGGCAGAGAGCGAAGCGATGAGCCCCGCTATTAAGAAAAAGCGCATCTATTGCGCAACTCTAGCGCGAACGGCCCGGCTCCGCCAAGCCTAGGCACAAACTCTGCGGAGCCCGAGCCATCGCACAGCGCACGTCCGTTCAGTGGAGCGCTTTCCGGTCGATCACGAAGAACGCACTCCCCGGCGCCTTCGGATCCACCCGCAGCGAGGCCCAGAGACGTCCCGCGCCATCCACCATCAACCGAACGTCCGCACCCGGCGCCTTCGGCACGAGCGCCAAGGTCGGCGTGCCTTTGGCCGCGAGCTTTTTGCCGCCCGCGTCGACTACGTAACGCTGCACGACGACGTCGCCGGGAACGAACATTTGCGCGGGTTGAAAGAACGCGAGGCCGTCTTCCTCGATGACGTTGCTAAGGGGCGCGAGTGCCGCGAGTGACGTTCCACTGCCGTCGAGCGTTGCGAGTTCGGTGGCGATCGGGCTCGCCTGTGTCGGCGCTACCGTGTCAGACGCGTAACCGACGAGCGTCTGCTTGTTGGTCGAGAGCGTCGGGAAGACGGTCAGTGCGTTGCCATCGCGGTCGATTGCGACCGGACCGCTCGCGTCGCCTTGTTTCGTGATGAGCCCTTTTTTTACCGAGCCCGAGTCGAGGATGCAGGGTGCGAACGTCGCGCCCGCGCCGCAGAAATCGTTGGCGTAGAGACCGACCTCGTTGCCCTGCTTGCCCACCGCCGAGAGGCTCGTCGAGAGGAGGCGGGCCTTGGCTTGGCCGTAAATCCCGACGCTGGCGTACAGCCCCGAGACTCCGAAGCGCTTCTCGATTCCCTGTGCGCCGACGAGCAACGCTTCGCCATTCGGTGTCCCGAATTCCGACCAGCCGACGAGCGTGAAGCCGCCGAATGGAAGGTCGACCGCTGCGGCATTGAGGAACAGTTGCGCCGGCGCGATCGCAGGCTCGATGGCGCTCTCGATCGGTGTAGGCGAGCCCTCGAGGGTGAGCTCGCCGCCAGCCCCTGCCGGGACTTTCCAACGCGACAAGGTGAACGTCGTGCCTTTTTGCGCGAGCGTCAGCGGTCCGCCGTGGCGTCCCCAGGTCGGAGCCACCTCGGCGAACGATTCGTCGAAGCCGACGATGAACGGCGCCTCGAAGCGCGCGACAACGCACAAGGACGATTCGGCGAGTTCGAAGGCGTCGTCGTACGCGCTCGCATCGAGGCATGGCAGGAGCGCTTCACCGCCACCGGCACCGCCACCGCCACCGGCACCGCCGCCGGCACCGCCGCCGCCGCCCTGACCGTTGGTCGTGTTCGATGTCGCGCCGCCGCCACTGGCCGACGTCGCCGCCCCGGTGACTGCGGACTCGTCGTCGCTGCTGCATGCGCCCGTGAGCGCTGCGAGTGCGAGGCCGCTCGAGAAGGTTGAGAGAAGGATGGAACGAGAGAGAATGGAACGAGTGATGTGCTGCATGTCGGACTCCGTCGGCGCCGCCCGCGCCTGGGGTTGAGCCGGCGGACGAAAGACGGAGATACGCAGCATGCGCAGCACGCGTCTTCCCTCCGAAGACTCGATGTGACAGCCGCAGCAGCAGGTTTCCTGACTTCCGGATCATCCTCCAGCGCCGCCTTCCCGAGCCTTGCCCCAATGGGCGTAAGCTCAGTGGCTTCGTCGCGCTTTTGTCCTCGGATACAGTGGCGGGGGCCGTGCCGGCTTTGAACCGGATTCCCTCTTGCGCAGAGGCGTGCCCATTCGAGCGCGCTTCTGACTGCCGTGGCGATATTTAGTTGTGGCGCGGCACGTCGCGCAGGTGCCCCCTTCTGTCAATCGGAAGGTTTTGCTACCGTTGCAGGCAATGGGATGGGACCGCGAGGCGCGAGGGGGCGGGGCGACGGCGGAAGGCCAGGCGGAAGCGTCGAGGCTGGCTGCCGAGAATGAGCGCGCGCGACTGGGCCAATCGATCGTTCGCGACGTGGCTGCCCGACTTGGGCGTCAGCTCGGAGGACGCGTCCCGTGCTCGGATCTCGAGTCGATCGGCAATGAAGCGCTCGTCACGTTGATTCGCGATTACAACCCCGCGGCTTCACCGTTCGAACCTTACCTGCGCCGGTTCCTGCGCTGGGCGATGCTCGACGCGCTGCGAGGCCGGAGCATGGATACCCTGCTCGGTCGGCGAGCGAAGGGTCTGACGGGCTGCATGTGGCTTGCGGCTGCGAATGACACCAGCGAAGACGAGCCGAGCCCGCGACCGGCCTTGGATGAGTGGCGCGAGTCGCTCGGACTGCGTGCGACGGCGCTCGCGTTGACGGCGCTCGGAGCTGACGGAGGCATCGAGCTTTCGGCCGACTCGGCTGGCGCGCCGGACAGGGTCGCGATGCGCGATCACGAGCGGCGAGCGGTACGCGATGCCGTCGCAGGCATCGAAGACTCGGCCGCGCGCGAGGTGTTGGTTCGCCATTATTTCGGCGACGAGCCATTCGAGCAGATCGCCACGGGGCTCGGGCTATCGCCGACGCAAATTTGCCGAATGCACAGGGGCGCGTTGCTGGCACTCGACAGCGCGTTGCGTCGTCGCGGCGTCTCGTCGGTTTCAAGGTAACGCGCGCGGGGTCGGGGCCCCGCTGTCGCCAAAAGAAGCTAGCGCGGGGTTGGGGCCCCGCTGTCGCCGAAAGAAGCTAGCGCGCCCGCTACTTGTACATCTCGTCGAGGATCTCGGCTTCGCGTCCCTGACGGATCAGGCGATCGTGACGCAGGCCCTCGGAGAGCGATAGGTAGGTGAAAAAGATGATCAGCGGCATCAAGCCGGCGATCGGCATGTTGTCGCCTTTGCCGACCATTTTCATGATCTCCTCCCAACCGTGCCAACGCTGGTTGAAGAACCATGCGAAGAACGTGGCGATGGTGGCAAGAACGCTGATCGCGATGAATGCCCGGTGCCTACCCATACGTGACGGTTTAAAGGCGCTCTCGTGGAACGTCAAGTCGTCCGCACCTTTCCTTGTAAGTTCGCTCTTCAATGAACGGTGCTAGCCTCGCAGCCGTGCCGTCGGGACCATCCTTTTTGGAGCGGTTCGAGGTCTTGCGCGAGGTGGGTCGTGGAGCCTCGGGAATCGTGTTCCAAGCCAGAGATCGGCTGGCCGACGAAGGCGTCGCGCTGAAGGTCATCCGGCTCTGCGACAGTGACCCCGCGGACCGCGAGCGATTCACGGCCGAAGGTGAGCTGCTTCGCGGGCTGTCCCATCCGAGCATCGTTCGCGTCGTGGACTTCGGTTCACTCGGCGAGGAGCCCATCGAGCTGGCCGGTCATCACTTTGATGCTGGGACGCCCTTCGTCGCCATGGAATGGCTGGAAGGAAGCGACCTTGCACGGGTGGTTGCCGCGGCGCGCCTCGATCTTCGGACCTCGCTCGAGTGTGCGCGTCAGGTTGCGGGCGCGCTTCGGGTGGCGCACGCGTCCGGCATCGCGCATCGCGACGTCAAGCCCTCCAACATCTTCGTCCTTGGGCGGCGCGAGGACGGCGTCTTCCCACACGTGAAGCTGGTCGACTTCGGAGTGGCGTCCGCCGATTCCTCCACTGGGGGCTCGGTCACGGGAACGCCCGCGTACATGGCGCCTGAGCAGGCGCGAGGCGAGCCGACCCTCGATGTGCGTTGTGACGTCTATTCGCTCGGTGCCACGCTGTTTGAACTGTGCGCTGGGCGCCCGCCACACGCTGGCGCATCGTCGATCGCGACGCTCGCTAGACTGGTCTCGACGCCCGCTCCCCGGCTCTCCGAGCTGCTCGCAGATGTACCTGAGGCGCTCGACGACCTCGTCGCCGACATGCTCTCGATCGAATGGCGCGACCGCCCCGAGAGTGTCGAGGTCGAGCTTCGTCTTACTGAACTGTGCGCGATCCCGGGTTTGCCTGCGTTCACCGTGGCGCTCGATGCCGAGGGAGATTCTCCTCACTCGAATTCGAGCCGGCTCGTCACGACCATGGTGGCCCTCGAGGTGGGTCGTGGCATTGAGCGCGATGAGCGAATCGCGCGCATGCGTGAGCTTGGCGCAGAAGCGGTCCGCCTAGGCAAGGATGCCATCGTCGCGTTTTTTGGTGCGCGTCGTGCGCGCGGCGGGGAAGCCGCCAAAGCCGTCGAGATCGGCAAGCAGCTCGCCGGCATCGGTGCGCGCGTCGGCGTCGCGACGGGACGCGCCCTGGTCGACCGTGCGCGCCCGGTAGGTGAGGTTGTCGACAAGGCCTCGACCCTCGCTCGGGATGCGCGCAAAGGTGAACTGCTCGTCGACGAGACCACCGTGGAACTCGCACGCGCGGCCTTCGAGTTTGTGCTCGTAGCCGAGGGCGCGGTCTCGGGCGCATGGGTTGCGGGAGACGTGGTCGCCGCGCGGCGGACGTCGGCCGAGGCGACTCCGTTCGTGGGCCGCGGGAGCGAGCTCGATACCCTATTTGCCGCGTTCATTCGCTGCACGGAGGGCGGTGCACCGGTGGCGGTCAGCGTCTCTGGGCCCCCTGGCATCGGCAAGAGCCGGCTGGCCCGCGAGTTTCTCGCACGGGTCGATTCGCTGATACTCGACAGCGCTCCTGCGACAATCACATCGCTCGGGGTAACCCGCCTTCTCCCGAACCATGGACCGAAGCCCGTGCGGGTCATCAACGTCCGCTGCGAGTCTTACGGCCGCGCGCGCGCGCTCGGTACCGCGTCCGATGCGCTTGCGGAGCTGCTCAACCTTTCGAAGGGTGCCCGACGTGCGGAGGTGGCTCAAGTGATCGAGCCTCTCGACCTCGTTCACGGCGAAGGCGAATTGCTCCAGCGACTTCTCGCAGGGGAGCCGTTTGGCTCGGAGGTCGATCCGAATCGCGCGCGCGACATCCTCTATCTCGCGATGACTGAGCTCACTCTGAAAGTGATCGGCATCGAGCCGTGCGTGCTCGTGCTCGAGGACGTGCAGTGGAGCGACCCCGAGTCGGTCCAGTGGTTCGACCATCTCCTTAACCGAGCCGCGGGGCGCTCGTTGTTCGTGCTCGCGCTGGCGCGTCCTTCTTTCTGGAAAGAAGTTCCGAACGGGTTTCGCGGTCGCGGAAACGAGCGCGTTGAGCTGCGGCCGATCCCCCGTCGCGCGACGATGCAGCTCGCACGTGCAGTGCTTGGGTGCGAGGCCGACGATTCACGGCTCGAGCAAATCGCCAAGCAAGCGGCGGGCTCTCCGCTTTTCGCCGAGGAGCTCGCCCGAATGCTTGCCTCCGGCCGGGAGGTTGCGCTCGTGCCGACGATCGAGGCCGCAATTCAAGTCAGCCTCGATGCCCTCGACCCGGAGGCGCGCGATGCGGTGACGCGCATGAGCGTGTTTGGTCTCGCGAGCTTTGAGGCGGGGCTCTCGGCTGTCGGAGTCGGTGATGCGGCGGCTATCGTCGCGCGCCTCATCGAGTCGGAACTCATGGTGAACGTCCCGCAGTCACGTTTTACCGGGACGCGTGAGGTGCGCTTCAAACACGCCCTCGTTCGAGATGTCGCGTACGCGTCGGCGAGTGACGTGCTGAAGCGTGAGCTGCACGCAGGGGCGGCACAGTGGCTTGCGTCGTCGGGAGAAAACGCCGCGACCATTGCCGAGCATTATGACCTCGGCGGCCAGCATGCCGAGGCCGCGTCTCATTGGGAGACGGCCGCGCGCCGCGCCTTGGCCGCGAATGCGCTTTGCGATGCGCGCCGCATGGCGGATCGCGCGCTGACTTATGCGGAGTCGACGGCCGACGCGTTCCGCCGGGCGACGCTGCTCGACGAGGTGCATTCACGGCTCGATGAGGGCGCGGCCGATCGGGCCGAGGCCATCCAAGCCATGAAGGACAACGCTACCGATGACGCGAGCGAAGTCCGGATGCTCGGTGCGAGCGCCCGCTATGACCACGCGCGCTCGGCCGGCATGGACGTCGACGAACGGCTACGCGACGTCGTTCGGCGTGCCGGGCAACTCGGCTTGCTCGATGAGCAAGCGCGGTGCGCGGCGACGCTCGCGACGCGCCATGCGTTCGCGGGTGACCTCGTCCGAGCGACGGAGGCGGCGCGTGATCTCATCGAACTTGCGGAGACCCGCGGTGTCGTTACTGCCGCAATCGATGCGTGGCAGACCCTCGCGGTCGTGCACCAGACCCGCGGCGAGCTCGCGGCTGCGCTTGAAGCACGCCGCAACGCAGCACGGGCAGCACGCGCCGCCGGCGAGAAAAACCGCGAGGCCATGCTGACCATCAACCTCGGATTCGCGCTCACCACCATCGGGGCGCGTGACGAAGCGCGGCGAGCAATCGAAGACGGCATCTTCATGGCCGAAGAGGTTGGCAGCGAGGGGACGATGCGCCTCGGGCGAATGTTGCTCCTCGGCTGGGCCGCGCACTTTGGAGCGGACTCCGCGCTCGATGCGGAGTTGAAGGAGCCGCGCGCCAACGCGGATGACGCCGCGGCGGGCGGTTGGGTGGGCCAAGACCGCGTCACGCTCGGCATGCTTTTCTACCGCGGCTGCGAGCTCTTGCGCGGTGGCGCGGATCAGGTCTCGCGCGCGCGCTCACTTTTGTCGAAGGCGGCGGCGGCGTACCGCGCGACCGAAAATCGCGACGTGTTGCCGGTGGCGCTCGGGTTCTGGGCCGAGGCCGAACGCCGTAGCGGTGAGCACGAGCGGGCCGAGCAGATCGCCCTTGAGGCAGCCGACCTCGTTGAGGCGGGCGCTCCGAGTCTCCTCAACGAAGCGGTCATCTACCTTGCACTTCACGGCGCGCGTATCGACCAGGGGGACTTCGCCGGCGCAGAAGACGCGATTGCTCGCGCGATGCCGGCCCTCGAGCGGCGCACGCGAGGTCTGCGAGATACGCCGTACGAGAAGGCGTTCTTGGCTCTTCCCGATAACGCGAGGCTGATCGAAGCGGCTGACTCGCTCGGTCGTCTCTCACTCGCGCTCGACGCGAAATCGCGATGAACGCTGCGCGAGCGCATCGCCGGGAGGTAGGTTGTCCGCTTCGTCGGGACGGGATGGTAGGCTCCGGCTGATGGTGGCCTCACGCTCCCCGCAAGACCTCGCGTACGCCGTTCACACCGCGACGTGCACCTACCTTCTCGACGACGATGGCGTGTGCGAATGGATCGTTTCTCCCCAGGGGATCGCGCCGCCTCATGTCAAACAGGCGATCGGTGCGCAGTTCGTGGCCTGCCTCGATCTCAACGAGGCGGGCGGGCTCATCGGTGAGCTTCGGGTCGGCGCGATGGCGCTCCTTGCGCGTTACGACGGCGACCGCATGGTGCTCTTGCGGACCGCCGAGATTACCAACGTCGACGACCGTCGCGGCCCGGCCGATGAGGACTCAACCGTGCGCGCAGGGCGTCGCCATGCGTTCCCTTCCGCGGTGCGGCCTCAGCTGCAGCAATACGGCGCGAGTGTCGCGGGGCTGCCCTACCCAGCGTCGCCGCCTCCGAAGTTGCGGTTCGTCCAAGACCTTGGAAGTGAACAGACCGTCACCGTGACGATGCCGCGGAGCCACCCAGTTGCCGGGCGTCGCTCGCTCTCCAGCGACAGCGAGACTCCAACTCACGAAGCACCGAGAACCCCCCGAAAAGGGTAAGCAAACAACTCGACCGCCGGGGCGAGCGTCGCTACCGTTCGCCCCGTGACGGAAAAGGCCATCCAGCGCTATCGCGTCGTCGAGCGACTCGCTTCGGGCGGAATGGCCGAGGTGTACCTCGCGGAAAGCGCCGGGCTCGAGGGCTTCAAGAAGCAAGTCGCCATCAAGCGCGTGCTGCCTCACCTCAGCGAGAAAAAGCGCTTCATCGCCATGTTCCTCGATGAGGCTCGGCTGTCCGCCCAGCTGAACCACTCGAACGTCGCGCACGTCTTCGATATCGGCGTCGGCGACAACGCGTACTTCATCGTGATGGAGTACGTCGAAGGCACCGATCTCAAGCATTTGATGAGCTATTTCTTCGAGTCGGGCCGCCCGGTTCCGCTCGAATCCGCGCTCTACATCGTGTCGAAAATCTGTGAGGGGCTCGCCTACGCACACGAGCTCACGGGTCTCGATGGGCACCCGCTCAACGCCGTCCACCGCGACATGTCGCCGCCAAACGTCCTGCTCTCGAAGTACGGCGAAGTGAAGATCGTCGACTTTGGCCTCGCGAAGGCGTCGACCCAACTCGAAAAGAGCGAAGCTGGCATCATCAAAGGGAAGTTCAGCTACCTCGCGCCGGAAGCGGCGGGCGGTATTGAAGTCGATGCTCGCGCGGACATCTTCGCGGTTGGAGTCATCCTCTGGGAGATGCTCGCGTCGCAAAAATTGTTTCTTGGAAAAAACGACTACGACACCGTGAAGTTGGTACAGACGGCCGACGTCCCGGCGATTGACTCGATAAACCCCCAAGCGAACGCCCCTGAGCTTCTGCGCATCCTTGGGCGGGCCCTCGCGCGTGATCGGGACGAGCGTTACTCAACCGCGCGCGAATTCGGCCGTGATTTGACGCAGCTCCTCTTTCGACTCGGCAAGGCCGTCGATTCCTTCGACATCGCAGAGCTCGTTCGTGTGGCGATGGTTAAGCGCGCACCGCGCGTGCCGGTCGTGGGTATGTCGTTCATCGACCAGCTGATCGACGAGACGCTGCTGCGGTTTACGTCCCTGCGCGATCAGCAGCTCACTCAAGGGGCGTCCTCGACGGCGGACGTGTCGACGGCGTCTTTCTCCTCGTCTCTCGAGATCGAAGACCTCGACAGTTGGAGCGACCTCCACGGGAGGGGGGAGCCTTCGAAGGCTGCACTTTTGGTTCGAAATACGCTTCCGGCCGGAGCGTTCGAGGAGGGCAACCTCGCGGCTCTCGAGGACCACGACGAGCCGCGTCAACGTCGCGTCACGTCAACGCCGCTCGATGAGGAGCCGACGACCCGCGTATCCGCTGAGGCCGCCGCCGCATTGATTGCCAGCGCAAAAAAAGCGCGTCCGGCGCCGGCTGCGGCTGCACGTCCGAACGCGACCGAGGCGAAGGCGAGTGCCGCCAAGGACGACTCGAAAGGCCCGTCCTCGATCGCCGTCAAGGCCATGCTGCTCTTGGTGATCGCAGCCGGTGCCGGCGCCGCGCTGTGGTTTAGCGGCGCCCTCTGACGGTCAGCTCGCAGGCGAGGCGTCAACGCTCGGAGTCGTCGCGGCGGAGGCGTCCGCAGTAGCCGCTTCAACGGCAATCGGAGCTACCGGTGGCGCTGCATCTTGGGTGGCCCCAAAGGCAATCGTGTCGGCTTCGGTCGGGCTCTTCCAGTAGACGTCCATCGCGTAGCCGAGATCGGCCGTCGATTCGGCGCCGCCCGGCTCGCATTTCGAAGCGTCGTAGTCTTTGCCACTCGCCATGGCGGTCGTGTAGTCGCGGCAGGTCGGGTATCCGCAGGCGCCACAATCGGTCTGGGCGGTGAGCGTCTCGAGCAGCACCGCGAACGCGTTCGTGCTGCCTTTCGGTGCCTTCGCGGCGATGTCGATCTTGATGACCTTCGCCTTGTCCGGGTTGACGCCGGCGGCGGCTTTGCCCTTTTTCGACTTGTTTTCCTTTGCCCAAATCGCGCGGAGCTGTTCGAGCACCGCGGGGTTGTCGCGCATCGCGCGCTCTCGGGCTTCACGGGCATGGGGGCCGTACGCGCCGAGCGGAATTTCGCTCAAGTCTTTCGGCGCTTTGTACATCGGCTGCGTTCCCTCGGGGATGAACCGGAACGTCAACGTATCGAAGATCTCGGTCGCGCCTTCGAATTCACGCGTGTGCCGGATAGCCCCGGTCGACTCGGTCTTGCACGCCTCGACGCACAGGCCGCAGTACATGCATTTTCCCATGTCGATGTCGAAGCGCGCCATCTCCTGCTTCTTCGTCGCGGGGTTCTTCACGAGGTCGATGGCGATGCATTCGATCGGGCAGCTGCGCTCGCAGCGTTTGCAGCCCGTGCAAATGTCCATCTGCACCTCCAAAAAACCGCGGTACCGAGGCGGCAACATCTCGACCACCGGCCGATCGGTCCGATCCGGGTATTGGATCGTGATTGGCAGGCGGAAGAGGTGCGAGAAGGTGACCGCCATCCCCTCGAGGATGGTATTGGCCGCCGTCGAAATGCTCTTCAGGTAGGTCGAGAAATCCATTGGCGCAGAGTCACGTTAGCACACGCCCTCGCGTTGCCGCCTTCAAAGTGGACAGCCCGTGGTATACCGGCCGCGCCATGGGAGACATGAGCTTTCGCGGGACCTGGACAGCCCTCGTGACGCCCTTCGAGGAGGGGGGTGAACGGGTCGATTTTGCCGCGCTCTCCAGGCATGTCGAGGACCAAATTGCATCGGGCATAAGCGGCCTCGTCCCCTGCGGAACGACCGGCGAAGCGCCGACGCTGAGCGCCGCCGAGCAACTCGAGGTGATTCGGGTTGTCGCCCAGGTGGCGCGCGGTCGGGTGCCGGTGATGGCGGGCACGGGCAGCAACGCGACGGCGACCACGATCAAGGCGAGCCAGGCTGCGCTCGAGGCTGGCGCCGACGCGGTGATGCTCGTCATGCCGTACTACAACAAGCCCTCTCAGGACGGCATGCGCGAACACGTCCTCGCGGTGGCAGCCTCGGTCGATTGCCCGATCGTGCTCTACAACATCCCGGGTCGTAGCGTCGTCGATCTCGGCGTCGCGGCGACGGTGCAGATTTGTGAGCGCGCGCCGAACGTCGTCGGCATGAAAGACGCAAGCGGGAACGTCATCCGTTGCCAGGAGCTCGCCCGGGCACTCGGGGATCGCCTCACCATTCTCTCGGGCGATGACGTACTGACCTTGCCGATGATGGTGTGTGGCGTGCGTGGCGTCATCAGCGTCACCTCGAACGTGTTGCCTCGTGAGGTCAGCGCCGTGACGACGCTTGCGCTCGCAGGTGAGTGGGACGCCGCGCGCACGGCTCATCGGTCGCTCGCGGGGCTGCATGGAGCGATGTTCGTCGAGCCGAATCCCGTGCCGGCGAAGGCTGCGCTCGCGTGGCTCGGCAAAATGCACGATGCGGTGCGCTTGCCTCTTCTCGCCGCGAGTGACGCGACGCGCGCCAAGGTGGCCGATGAGCTGCGTTCGCTCGGACACACGCCGGTTGGTACGGCGGCGGCCAAGCCCGAACCACGCGCGAACGTCGGAGCCTAAGCGGCCGTGAAACTCGCAATTTTCGGGGCTTCTGGCCGAATGGGTCTGACCGTCGTGCGGCTCGCCGCAGCGGGCGGAGTCGAGGTCGTCGGCGCGATCGATTCGGGCGCGTCGCCCCACCTCGGTCGCGACATAGGTGACCTCGCCGGCGCAGGAACGCTCGGCGTGGCGATCGGCGCGGACATCGCTTCGGGGCTGCTCGGCGCGGACGTCGTCATCGACTTTTCCACCGCGGGCGCGTTCGACGCGATCCTTCGGGGCGCGGCCCGCTCCGGTGTTGCCCTCGTCAGTGGCACGACCCGCCTGGAGCCCGCGAGCCTCGCGCTGCTCGACAAGTCGGCCCTGAAAATTCCTGTTCTCTGGGCCCCTAACATGAGCGTTGGAGTGCAGGTGCTCGCGGATGTCGTGCGCCGTGCAGTCGCGGCCCTCGGTGATTACGACGTCGAGATCGTCGAAGCGCACCACAACCAAAAGACGGACGCGCCGAGCGGCACCGCGACGATGCTCGTTCAGGCGGCCGAGCGAGGTCGGGCCGGGCTCGTTGCCGTTCACGGGCGTGAGGGCGACGTCGGCACACGAAACCCCACGGAAATCGGCGTGCATGCGGTTCGTGGAGGCGGCATCGTCGGCGACCACACGGTCCACTTGGTCGGACAGTTCGACCGCATCGAGCTTACACACCGCGCGATGAGTCGCGAGCTCTTTGCTGCCGGGGCGCTGCGTGCGGCGCGCTGGCTTACAGGAAAATCGGCGGGCCGCTACGAGCTCGCTCAGATGATTGCGGGAGATTGAGGAGACGATGGCCGAAGATCTGCTGTTCGAGATTGGCTGCGAGGAATTGCCTGCGTCGTTCGTCGAGGGGGCACTCGCGGCGCTACCAACCTTGGTCGGTGACAAGCTCGCGGCCCTTCGGCTCGCGCACGGCGGCATTCGCGCGCTCGGCACGCCGCGTCGCATCGCGGTGCTCGTCTCGGGGCTCGCCGGGCATCAGCCTGACCTCGAGGAAGAGGTCATGGGGCCGCCCGCCAGTGCCGCGTACAAAGACGGCAAACCCACCAAGGCCGCCGAGGCCTTCGCGCAGAAACTCGGCGTTGCTGTCGATGCGCTCGAGAGTGTGGAGACTCCGAAAGGCGCGTACCTCCGCGGCGTGCGCCGTGAAAAGGGGCGCCCTGCGATGGAGCTCTTGCCGGCCACGCTCCTGGAGCTGGTGCGTGCAATTCCGTTTCGCAAATCGATGCGTTGGGGCTCAGGCTCGCTCGCGTGGGGCCGCCCGATTCGGTGGCTGTGTGCGATTTACGGCGCCGCCGTCGTCCCCGTCGTCGTCGAGGGCATCGTGTGCAGCGCGTCCACGTGGGGCCATCGGTTTCTTCATCCGGGAAAGATCCAGCTCAGCGCGGCGGGGAGCTACATCGACATGCTGCGTCGCGCGCGCGTCATCGTCTGTCCCGTCGAGCGCCGTGAGGTCATGAACGCTCGCCTGCAAGCGAAAGCGCAAGAGCTTGGCGGCGTGCTGATCGAGGACGCGTTTCTCGTCGGCGAGAACGTCTCGCTCGTGGAGGATCCGCAAGTGGTTGCGGGCGCGTTCGAGCGCGAGTTCCTCGAGATCCCCGAAGAGGTGATCCTCGAAGTTGCGCGGGGCCATCAACGTTACTTCGGCGTTCGCGCGGCGGACGGCACGCTGATGCCGCGTTACCTTGCCGTCGTCAACACGGCGGAGGCGCCGGAACTCATCGTGCGCGGCAACGATCGCGTGATGCGCGCGCGGCTATCGGACGCTCACTTCTTCCTGAAGACCGATAAAAAACAACCCCTCGTGTCGCGACGCGCGGGGCTATCGGGTGTCGTCTTTCAACAGAAGCTCGGGACGATGCTCGAGAAGGCGGAGCGCATCGAGTCGCTCGCGTGTGCGCTTGGTGAAAAGCTGGGTGTCGACGCCGCGACCAGCGATGTCGCGCAACGTGGGGCGCACCTCGCGAAGTGCGATCTCGTGTCGCTGATGGTCGGCGAGTTTCCCGAGCTTCAAGGTTCGGTCGGCCGCTCGTATGCGCTCGCTCAAGGCGAAGACGCTGCCGTGGCCGACGTGATCCGTGAGCACTATCGGCCTAAAGGTGCGCATGACGAGCCTGCGCCGACTGTCGCCTCGGCCCTTGTCGCTCTTGCGGACCGCCTCGATACCTTGGTCGGTTGCTTTGGCATCGGCTTGAAGCCGACGGGTACGGCCGATCCGTACGCGCTTCGCCGCGCGTGCCTTGGTGTGCTTCGAACGCTCCTCGCCCGTGGACTCGACCTCCGAGTCAGCGACGCGGTCGCGCTCGCGAAGGGTGCGTACGCGACCCAGGGTAAGGCGCTCGCTCTTCCCGACGAGGAGCTCGCGACCTTTTTCCGCGACCGGTTGCGCGGCGTGCTTGTCGAGGCGGCTCCGACGGACGCGGTTGAAGCGGCGCTCGGCGTGGCGTCGGATCGGCCACTTGATGCGAGGGCGCGTGCGGTGGCGATAGCGACGCTCGATGCGGCGACGCGCGCGAAGGTGGGTGAGGTTTTCAAGCGTGCGACCAACATCGCGAAGGAAGCCCCGGAGGGCGAGCCACAGCGCGGGCCGGAGCCTCTCGACGGCGTGCTATTTGATCGGTTTTTTGAGCAAAAAGACGCGATCGAGAGCGCATGCGCCTCGGGAGAATACGGGGTTGCGTTCGCGCGTATCGCGGAGCTCGCGCCGGTCCTATCGGAGTACTTTCAGGCTGTGCTCGTCATGGCCGAGGACCTCGAAGTCCGCGCGAACCGCCTTCGATTGATGCGCGCAATTAGCATCACGTGCTCGAGCCTTGCGCGGCTCGAGGTGCTCGCGCTGGCGTGAACGAGTTCTTGTCCGCGGGCCCCAGGCGAGAGGCCTCAGGTACTGCGGCTAACTGGGACCGTCGCCGCGAGCAGGTCGCGCGCATCGGCCTCGGCACGTCGGCCTTCTGCGCCGCGGACCCGGACGACACCGCGTTCACGCAACGCGGCATGCTCCACCGCGTGACGCCAATCGAGACGCGCCGTCATGTCGGGCGCGAGACCGCCCGATGCGACGATGGCGCCGTCGAGCTCGACCTCGACGGATAACTCCGCGCTTGGGGATGGGGCTCCGTTGTCGCCATTCAGCGGCGGGCGCGGGGCGGAGGACACCGTGATCGTGGTCGAGGTGCCGCTCCCGTAGATTCCCCCCGTCGTGAAGTCCACCGCGAGGCAGACGATGCCGGGGAGAAGTCCCGGGATGAGCCACAGGAGATCGAAGATGAGAACCGTGCCGTCGATGTTGCCTCCCGTGCGCCCGCGGCGCTCGGGGTGAAGGAGGAAGCCGCATCCCGTCGAGCCTACGAGCGCGAGCCCGCCGAGTAGGAGCTGGCGTCGGTCGACGTTGGGCCGTGCGGTCGAGGTGAGGGTCAGGGGCTGCTTGTCGCTTGAGTTGGTGTGCATGGTCGAATGTCTCGGTCCGTGTCGTGGGCACTATAGTCATGCGGATTCGTTGCGCGCCGCTATGAATCTCAGGCCGCGACTCCTCACTCCGAAGGTGGCGCGTCAGGCAGCCGAATGGGGTCCCGCCCCGCAAGTACCGCCCGGGCTTGCGCGACGTCGAGTGCTCCTTCCCAACGCGCCACGACCAACGTGGCGACGGAGTTGCCGACAAGGTTCGTCAGGGCCCGCGCTTCGCTCATGAAGCGGTCGACCCCGAGGAGCAGGGAGAGCCCCGCCACGGGAATTGTGTGGGTCGCTTGCAGTGTCGCGGCCAGCGTGACGAACCCACCACCGGTGACAGCCGCCGCGCCCTTCGAGGTGAGGAGCAAAACCCCGAGCAAGCCAAGTTCGTCGCCGAGTGACAGCGGAACGTCGAGCGCTTGCGCGACGAAAACTGCAGCCATTGTCAGGTAGATCGATGTTCCGTCGAGGTTGAATGAGTAGCCGGTCGGCACGACGAGGCGCACGACAGCGGGCGCACATCCGAGGCGCTCGAGTTTGTCCATCAGCTGCGGAAGGGCGGACTCCGAGCTCGACGTACCAAGGACGAGGAGCAACTCTTCACGCAGATAGCGCAGCAACCGAAGGATTGAAACGCCGGCCAGCGCCGCGGCCGCGCCGAGCACGACAAACACGAAGAGGAGCGAGGTGGCGTAGAACGCGAGCATCAAACGACCGAGGTGACCGAGCGCGTGGAGGCCGAAGTGCCCCACGGTGTAGGCCATCGCGCCGAACGCGCCGACTGGAGCGAGCAGCATGATCATGGCCACGAGTTCGAACAGGACTTTGCCCGCCTGGTCGAGGGCCAAGAGCGCAGGACGCCCTCGCTCACCCATGCGCACCAGCGCGAGCCCGGTCAGGACGGCGAGAAATAAGATCTGCAGCACCTCGCCGCCAACGAATGCCGAGGCGACCGAATCGGGGATCACGTCCCCGAGATGTTGCGCGATTGTCTTCGCTTCGCGGCCATGGGTTTGCGCGGTCACCGCCGCCGCGTCGAGGGTTGCCGCTGCCGCGTGGATCCCTTCGCCTGGTCGCACGAGATGCACGACGCCAAGCCCGAGGGCGAGCGCCAACGTCGTCATCACTTCGAAGTACACGAGCGCCTTGAGGCCGACGCGTCCTACCTTGCGAAAGTCCCCGGCGCTCGCGATGCCCGTCGCGACGGTACAAAATACGATCGGCGCAATCACCATCTTCAGTGCGCGAACGAAGACGTCGCCGAGGGGCTTCATGGCCTCCGCGCTCTTCGGTGCGACGGCTCCGAAGAGCGCCCCCAAGACGACGGCCGCGAGCACCACGAGGTAGAGGCGACTCCCTGCGGGGGTGTGCGGAGAGGAGCCGAGCGGCTTGTCGGGCTGAGCGGTGGAGGTGGTCATCTGGTACGAGCCGGGAGCCGAGCGTGCTCGGAGGTACGACAGCTTTCGGTGCTACTCTTGCACGCGTGGTGTCTCGCCGTCGTTATCGCTCGTCGTCCGATGGGTTTACCCTCGTCGAGTTGATGATCGTCGTCGCGATCATCGGGGTTCTTGCGGCGCTCGCGATCTATGGAGTTCGCCGCTACCTCGCCGTCGCGAAAACCGCCGAGGCCAAGCAAAATATCGGTGGAATCACCCGGGCCGCGCTTGCCTACTACGAGCGCGAAAGTGCGCCCGCCGAAGACCTCGCGGACGGGGCGAGCAGCACCGGTGACAGCCACGACGTTTGCAACACGTCCACGTTCGTTCCGACCAAGGTGCCAGCCGGCAAGAAATACCAACCGAGTACCGTCGAGGGAAAGGACTTCAACAGCGGCACCGATGACACGGGCTGGAAGTGCCTCAAATTTTCGGTCACCCAGCCGATTCTGTTTCGCTACCACTACGGTCGGGGAAGCGCGACGCAGGTCGCCCCGAACAACCCGAAGAGCACCGGCGGCGCACAGAAGGCGTTCGAAGCCGCGGCCGAGGGTGACCTCGACGGAGACGGAGTGACGAGCAAATTCGCCTTGACCGGAAAAGCGAACCTCACCACCCGGACGATGATCGTCTCGCCCCAGCTCTACCTCGAGGACGAGGTCGAGTAGGCGGCTCCGGCGCTTGACCCCCCCGTAAATCGCACGCAAAAGCTCCGTTGTGGACCTCGTCTACTTCGCCGTGTTCGTGTCGGTGCTCATCTTCGTGCATGAGCTCGGGCACTTCGCGTGGGCGAAGATCTTCGGTGTCAAAGTGCTGATGTTCTCGATCGGTTTCGGGCCGAAGATCGTCCGGATCCGTGGGCGCGAGACCGAGTACTGCATTGGCCTGCTGCCGCTCGGCGGCTTCGTCAAGATGCTCGAAGAAAACCGGCAAGAGCCGGTGTGGCCGGAGGACAAGCATCGAACCTTCGAAGCGCAGCCGCTCTACAAGCGCGCCATCATCGTTCTCGCGGGACCTGCGATGAACCTGATTTTTCCCGTGCTTTTGTACCTCGGAGTGTTTGCAGCGCAAGACGACTTCGCGCCGCCGACAGTGGGCGTCGTGCTGCCGAATCACGCGGCGGCGGGCAGGTTGATTCCCGGTGATCGGATCCTCGAGGTCGAAGGTCAGCGGGTCTCGACGTTCGCCGAAGTTCAGCGCGCGGTGCACAAGAGTCCCGGCAAGGAATTGCACCTGATCGTGTTTCGCAACAACGAGCACGTCGACGTCTCGGTGACCCCGGAGGAGCGCACCGAAGAGCGAGCACTCGGCATCGTCGATCGCGTCGGCATCATCGGTGTCGGTCCGAGTCGCCCCGCCGCGGTGATCGGCCTCAGGTCCCCCGAGTCGCCTGCCTACCGCGCGGGTCTTCGTACGCAAGACCTTGTGACCGAGGTGCGCGGCATGCCCGTTGGGACGTTCGCGGATCTCGAGCGCCTCTTGGCCGGCAACCGTGGCGAGACCGTGCCCGTCGCGTACCTGCGTCCAAAGCGCGTCGACGGTGCGCCCGAGCCACTCGCGGGAGTGTACGTGTACGAGACGGGGCTCGCGGCCCTGACGCCGGAAGCGTTAGGTGAGACGCTGGGAGAGCGGACGGGCATCGAGCTTGCCGATCTCTACCTTGCCGAGATCGGGCCGGGCACGGCCGAGTACGAGGCGGGGATGCGCGAAGGTGATCGCTTGGAGACGATCGACCACCTGCCGGTGACCAGCTGGACCATGTACGAGGAGCGCATGAGCATGGCGCCGCTCGGTACCCACGAGGTCGAGTGGACGCGAGCCGGAGAGAAGCTCGGGGGCAGCGTGCGGCTGGCCGTGGAGGTGCTCACCGATGAGCAAGGTTCGCGGGCGACGCGCCACAAGTTCGGTGCGCACAACTGGGCGCCGCGCGTCCCCGAGAAGTCCGTAGGGCGACCGTCCCTCCTCAATTACGCGCTGCCGAGCGCGCTTGACGAGACGTGGGATGTCGTCCGCTTCATCGTGATTGGCATCACGAAAATTGCCAAAGGCGAGCTCAGCCTATCGACGATAGGCGGGCCAATTACGGTCTACGATGTCGTCGTCCAGCAGCGCCAAAAAGGAGCGAGCTACCTGCTCTGGGCGCTCGCGGTGATCTCGATCAATCTCGGGCTGATCAACCTCCTGCCCATTCCGGTTCTCGACGGCGGTCACCTGTTGTTTTTCGGGGCCGAGGCGCTCACGCGGCGACGGGTTCCCCTGCGGGTGCGCGAGCTCGTCAGCTTGTTTGGCCTCCTCGTGCTGCTGCTCTTGATGGGGCTCGCCGTTCGCAACGACATCGATCGCCGCTGGGATGTGATCCAGGCCCAAGTGCGGGAACTTCTCGGTTAATCGGGCGAGCGAGCCGAAGTGGTGGTGGCCATCCGAAGTTTGGGTGCGTAAAACCGCGTGGGTGGGCGGCGCGAAGGAGCGCGAACTCGACGAGCAGGTCCTTGGTCGTTCGCTTGACGCAGGCAGCGAGCGCGTTCTAGACGGGGTGAGCTTACCCCGGGGGTCAGCGACGAATCATGACCGACCGAGATTTTTTTGGCAGCGAAGCTCCGAACGCCCGCAACGTGGCAGCCACCGTGCTCGTCCGCGTATGGGAGGAAGCGGCCTACGCATCGCTCGCGCTCGACGCCGAGCTCGACCGGCACCCCGGCCTCGACCGTCGTGATGCCGCCCTCGCGACGGAGCTCGTCTACGGGGTGCTGCGCACGGCAGCGTCCCTCGAGCGCTCGATCGGCAAACACGCCACGGGTGATCGGTACCGTCGAAAGCCCTTCGTTCGCGCGCACATGCTGATCGCTGCGTACAGCATCGCGTTCCTCGAGCGCGTGCCCCCGTTCGCCGCTGTCTCCGAGGCCGTCTCGGCGATCAAGAGCGAGGCCGGCACGCAAGTCGCGGGGTTCGCGAACGCGGTGTTGCGCAAGGTCGCCGGTGATGTGCCGGCTCGAGGGACCGCTCCGCTTGCTGGTTCTCCCGCCGAGAGCGCGGCTCGGATGCGGCTCGCACGTGCGATCGCCGACTCACCGCCTGCGTGGTTGCGCAAGGCGCTCGCGGAGTCCCTCGGCTCGGGTGACGCGGCTGAGGCGTTCTTGCTCGCCGACCCGATCCCGGCGGCGAACCTGTGTTTGCGTTCGGGGCGCTCACGCGAGGAATGGCTCGTCACACTCCGCGAGGCTGTCCCTTTGGCCGAGGTGTGTGCGGGTAGCCTGAGCGAGCGCTGCATCATCGTGCGCGGGGCGGGCGACCCCGAGAGACTACCCGGTGCCGGGCGCGATTGGACCGTGCAAGAGGAGGGCGCACAGCTCATCGCGATGGTGGTTGGTGCGCAGCCTGGGGATCACGTGCTCGACGCGTGTGCCGGCCGCGGTGGCAAGACGATGCTGCTCGCCGAGCTCGTCTCCCCCGATGGGGCGGTCGACGCGGCGGATCGCCATCCCAACAAACTCGCGCGGATCGTCAGCCCGACGGTGCGTGATCGTTTTCCGATCGACTGGAGTGTGGGCTCGGGTGGTCTGGAGCGCACCTACGCTCGCGTGCTCGTTGACGCGCCATGCACCGGCACGGGCACGCTGCGCCGGCGACCCGAAATAGCCGAGCGACTCGGAGCGGCCGATCCTGAGCGAATGGCGGTCGTGCAGCTCGGCATCGCGGCCCGCGTTGCGAGCCACCTCGAGCCTGGTGGTCGCATGATTTACGCGGTGTGCAGCGTGCTTCGCGCGGAGTGTGAAGGCGTCGTTGATGCGCTCGCGGCGTACGGTCTCGAGCGCTGCCCGTTCGATACCGAACTCGGTGCGCGGCTCGCGGAAGGCGGCACGAGCTTCCGACTCTTGCCGCACGTGCACGGCACCGATGGCTACTTTGTCGCGTCGCTCCGCAAAGTCTGAGCCACGGTGCTGATCAGTCCACAGTCGCTGCGGCAGTAGCTGCGCAGGTTCGCGTCGCCGACGAGGCCGCAATCGTTGCGGCAGAACGCACGCAGGTCGGCATTGCCTACGAGGCCGCAGTCGCCACGACACAGGCTGCGCAAATCCGAGTCACCGATGAGGCCACACTCGCTGCGACACGCGCTCCGCGACTCCGACGCTTGAATCATGCCGCAGTCGCCGCGGCAGAAGCTCCGCAGCTCCGAGTTACCGATGAGTCCGCACTCGCTGCGACACAAGGCGCGCAAGTCCGCTCCGCCCGCTCGGTAGTAGATCGCCGCGGCGAGTGCCTTCGGGGTGAGCTTGCGGGTGTCGGTCGGTGTCGCGTCGTTGGGTGCCGCGCCGAGGAGCAACGCCAGGGCGAGCGGGAGAAGACCGATGCGGAGCACGAGCATGCTGTTATTCGAGCACGGAACGACGCCGTGGGGGAGGGACGCGAGCGCGCTCGGCCGTTACTGTCCGCGGTGGTGGGCATCGACCTCGATCGCCCCGAAGACGATCGCGACCGTGTCTTTCGCTTCATGCACGCCATCGCTCAGCGTCGCATCGAGTGTCGCCGCGGTGCCGATGAGGAGCGCTGCGGCGCTAGGATCGGCGACCGCGAGGAACCCGAACAGGTGTGCTTGTTCGCTCCAGCCCTGCTCGATGCCGCACGGTTCGAG
This sequence comes from Polyangiaceae bacterium, assembly GCA_947475525.1. GTDB lineage: Bacteria > Myxococcota_A > Polyangia > Polyangiales > Polyangiaceae > SYFR01. The sequence goes on from CANJMI010000009.1 coordinate 147,581, forward strand.
GGTACGCAGCATCGGATCGACGAGGGCTATGGATCCAGAATCATCGATGATTCGCAGGGAAATCGTTGGGTCGAGGGCGAACCCGCTCGTCCGCACGGCGACCCAAACATGGTAGCCGCCTTGTGGCCCGGAGACGACAGGCGCGACGCCGGACGACGTGAACGGCGCGAAGCACTCCTTGCCGCTACCGAGGATCAAACGCGGTTCGCTCGCGGGTTCGGGCGCGCTCGCACACGTGACGTAGCTTGCGCACCGAGCGTCCCCGCCGCTCCCCGCCCCGCTTGAAGACGAGGTCAAAAAGGAGGTCGAGGTCGACGTGGACGATGCCGCCTCGAGCGCGTCCCGGCCATGGTCCTCGAGCCCCGTGCAGCCGAGCACGCCGAGGACGCCGAGCATCGCGACGAAGAGTCTGGGGCGCCACACGCCGATAAGCATACTCCGGCCCTCGCGTCGTTCGCGTCGTTCGCGTCGTCCGCGTCGTCCGCGTCATGGGGAGCACCGTGCACGAGCGAATTGACGAGCCGCGCCGCAAGAAACTCGGTAGAGCCTCGGCCCGTCATGCAATGGCTCTGGACTTCACGCGACGATTTTGAACGGGACCTCGCCGATGAACTCCCGCGCGGCCGCGTGCTCGCTCCTGCGCTCGCGATTGGTGACGCGCCGGCGAGCGGTGCCGAGCCGCCCGTCTTTGCTCGGCAGGGCTTCCCCATCGCGGCGGAAGTTGCCGCAAACCTCGAAGCGCTGGTCGCCGCGATTCGGCCGCTCGTGCCACCCGCGCCCGTCGCGTATGCGCTCCACGTTTGGGTCCCCGACAGCGACGCGGCCAACCGACTGTCCTCGCAAGCGACCGAGTTTGCCGAGGCGGTGACCAACGCTCTCGGCCCGGATGGCGCTCGCATCGTCCGTGCGCACGAGCTGTACGATCCGGACGCGCCCATCATTCAGGTGTGCCTGACGGAGTCGGGTCGCGCTTACGTCGGAGCGGCCGCGCTCTCTCGCACCGCGTCGACCTGGCCTGGCGGCCGAGCGCGCATGAAGATCCCGTCGGGGGCACCTTCTCGCGCGACCTCGAAGCTCGCCGAAGCGATCGCGTGGATCGGCTACGGGCCCGAGTCGGGGGACGTGTGCGTCGATCTCGGCGCCGCGCCGGGCGGCTGGACCTGGCTCCTTTTGCGTCGAAAAGCGCGCATTATCGCGGTCGATCGCGCGAATTTACAGCCCGACATCGCCCGCGATCGCAAAGTGCTCCACTTGCGCGACAACGCGTTCACCTACCGCCCCGCGGAGGCCGTCGATTGGCTCTTTTGCGACATGGTGTGGAAGCCCGGCGAGGTCGCCAAGCTCCTCGCGTTGTGGGGCCAGAAGCACTGGGCGCGCTACCTCGTCTCGAACATCAAGCTCCCGATGAAGCGCCGGCTCGACACGGTCAACGACGTGAAGCGCGTTCTCATCGCTGGCGGTTGGCGCGAACTTCGAGCGCGTCAGCTCTACCATGACCGCGACGAGATCACCCTGCACGCGCGGCGCTGACGAACACCCAAGTTGCTCCCGAAGTTCGAACGGACCCTCTGTTTCTGCTACTTTTCACCGTGATGACTTCGACACATCGACCGAGTTTGCGCACCGCGCTCGCAGCGTTGGCGGCGGTGGCGTGGGCCATGGTGGGTGCCGCTTCGTGCGCTCGCGGAGCGACCGAGAGCGACCCGCTTTCGGGGAGTACGTCGACGGGGACCCCGGGCGTCGGGGGCAGTGGCGGCAGTGGCGGCAGTGGTGGCGGGAGCGCTGCGACGGGCGGCCCGATGAAGACGCCGTGCACGAAGGCGAGTCAGTGCCCCGAGAAGATTTGCCAAGGCGGAGTTTGCGCCGCGGCGACCTGCGTGAACGGCAAGCCCGACGGAACCGAGACGGACCTCGACTGCGGTGGCCCCGCTTGCGGTCCGTGTGTGCTCGGGAAAAGCTGTAAAATACCGTCAGATTGCTCGACCGGCATCTGCACCGACGAGCAGTGTGAAGCCTCCGACTGCACCGACATGACGAAGAACGGCTCCGAGTCGGACGTCGATTGCGGCGGGTCGGCCTGCCCCGGATGTGGGCCTGGGCAAGTCTGCGCGACGGCTGCCGACTGCGGCGGTTCGCCGTGTTTGAGCGGCAAGTGCAAGTTCGAAGTGACGTTCACGACCTGTACGCAAACGGGCGCCATCGGGCCGTCTCAGGCGCTGTGCGACGCAGCGTACGGCGCGGGCAGCGCGCTCAAGGGCAAGGTCGCCGTGACCGCGGGATACCAGCATTTTACCGTGCCGAGCGATGGCGTCTACCAACTCGAAGCCTTCGGAGCGGAGGCCGGTAAGAGCGACTTTGCCCCCGGCGGCGCGGGCGCACGCATGCGCGGTGACTTCACCTTGAAGAAGGGCGACGTGCTCAAAATCGTCGTCGGACAGATGGGCAGCGATGGCGCAATGATCAACGTCGGCGGGGGTGGGGGCACCTTCGTCGCCGTAGGAGCGGACCTGCCGCTCCTCGTGGCCGGAGGCGGAGGGGGCTATGGCGCATGCGGCGGCAGCGACATCGACATGATGAAACTTTTGATGGCCGGTAAGTCCACCAAAGGCGACGGCAGCGGCGGTACGAGCACCGGTGACGGCAACTATTGCGGTTGCGGCGCCGAAGGCTCGGGCGGCGGCGGCTTCACCGGCAACGGTGGCGCGGACGGCGGCAAATCGTTCATCAACGGCGCGCTCGGCTGCACCTCGAAACGTCCTGGGCAATGTTCCGATCCAGGGGTCGGCGGCTTCGGCGGTGGTGGCAACGGCGGCAACGGCGGCGCGGGCGGCGGCGGTTATCAGGGCGGCAACGCAGGCGGTTCGGCCGGCGGGGCTACGGGTCGCGGCGGGCTCTCGTACAACAGCGGCATGAACCCGAGCAATGCGGACGGCGTAAACACCGGCCACGGCAAGCTCACGATCAAGTCACTCTAGAACGCTCGGTCTTCGGGCTCTCGGTCTTCGGGCGCTCGGCCATCTTCCATGCGGCGAGCACGCCGCCTATCAGCCCGAAGAGGTGGCCTTCCCAGCTGATGCCAGCGCGTCCAGGCAACACTCCGAAGAGCGCTCCGCCGTAGAGAAAGAACACGACCAGGCTGCCGAGGATCGACCAAAAGCGGCGCTCGAAGATCCCGCGGCTGAGCAAAAAACCTAGGTATCCGAACACCACGGTGCTCGCGCCGAGGTGAACTGTGTCCGTCCCGCCGAAGAGCCACACGCCGATTCCGCCGATGAGTGTGCTCGCGAGCGTGACGAAGAGAAGATCGCGCTTTCGGCGAAGCATGATGAAGAAGCCGAGCACCACGAGCGGCGCGGTGTTCGCGAGCAGGTGACCGAATCCACTGTGAAGGAACGGCGCGAGCGGGATCCCGAAGAGCCCTCGCAGGGTTCGCGGGTGGATGCCGAAGCGGTCGAGGCCGCCTCCGAATAGAGCGGTATCGACGAGCTCCTCGGCCCACATCGAGCCGACCAAGGCCGCGAGGATCGTGGCGCGCACCTTCAACGCCTCGGTGATAGGACGTGCCTCTTCAGCCATCGGTCACTTGCACCTTCGCGATTCGCAACGCCGCGAGCCTCGCCCGCTGAATGGTCGGCTCAATGTCCGCGCGCGCCCTCGGCGTCTTCTCCGCCGTGCATCCACTTTTTCAAGACTGGGCTCAATACGAGCAGCACGATCGCCGCGCCGATCGACGTAGCGATAAGCACGCCGTACACGGGTAAGTGGCGCTCCTCGACGATGTGCTCGAGCGAGCCGGCGAGTTTGTTCGCAGCCGCCGAGGAGAGGAACCACACGCCCATCATCAAGGACAGGATGCGCGGCGCGGAGAGCTTCGTCACCATCGACAGGCCGATCGGCGAGAGGCAGAGCTCACCGAGCGTGTGGAGGGCGTAGACGCACAGCAGCCACTGCGGGCCGATTTTTGCTCCGCCCGTTGCGCCCTTTTGGCCGATGTACATCACGACGAAACCAAGGCCGAGGATCACCATGCCGATCGCCATCTTCACGGCGGAGGAGGTGCGCGTCTTCGCGTCCGAGTCGAGGCGCGTCCAGATAGAGCCGATGAACGGCGCGAAGGCCACGATGAAGAGCGGGTTTATCGCCTGGAACATCGAGGCGGGGATGTCGGCTTGCGGCGTCCCGGTGAGCGCGCGCCCGGCCTGCACGAAGTAGTAGACGCACGCGACGCCGAACATCGCCGTTAGACCCTTCCAGAGCCACTGGCCGCTCGATTCTTTCTCGGTCGATTTCTTGATTGCGAAAGAGCAAACCGCCAGCAAACTGCCTATCGCGACGAGCGTCAGGGGCCCCGACGCGCGGTTCGTTTGTTCGTCGGCGAAGATCGTCATCGTGCCGCCCGCTTGCTCAAAGCCCATCCAGAAAAAGATGTTGAAGAAGCAGAGAATGTAGATCACCGCCACGCGTGTCCATTCGGTCTTGTCGAGCTTCGCGCCGAGCATCGGACCGATGAGGATCGCGAGCCCGACAAGGACCCGACCGGGGAGGGGGATGGCATTGAAGACCGACCAAAACACAGGGCCGATGCTGGGCCAGATGCGGATGGTGCCGAAGACGAGTCCGACCGAGGCGAGCGAGCCAATGGCGATGTGCACCCAATCGCCCACGACCAGCGAGGTTGCGGCGGTCGTGCCCGGTTTGGTTGGCGGCAGTCCGACCGTGCCGAAGAAGCGTTGGCCCCAAAGGAACACGCCGAGGCCGATCACCATGCCGATGCCGGCCGCGCTGAAGCCGTAGTCCCAGCCGACCTTTTCGCCGAGCGCGCCGCACACGATCGGTGAGAAGAACGCGCCGAGGTTGATGCCCATGTAAAAGATGGTGAAGCCGGCGTCGCGACGCGTGTCGCCTTCTTCGTAGAGGCCGCCCACGATGGTCGAGATGTTCGGTTTGAAAAACCCGTTGCCGACGATCAGCAGACCGAGCGCGGGGTAGAGCAGCGGCTCGAACGCCATCGCGAGATGCCCGAGCGCCATCACGATGCCGCCGATGACGACCGCTTTGCGACGGCCGAGGAACTTGTCGGCGAGGATCCCGCCGAGGAACGGCGTCAGGTACACGAGCCCCGTGTACGTGCCGTAAATCGCCAGCGCCTGCGGCTTGTCGAACTTCAAGTGCTTGGTCATGTAAAGGACCAAGAGGGCGCGCATGCCGTAGTAGGAGAAGCGCTCCCACGCCTCCGCGAAGAACAAGGCGTAGAGCCCCGTAGGTTGCGAAGTTGCGGCGGTGGCCCTGGTGGGGACGGCACGGTCGGTGGGTACGATGGGGGTGCTCACGGCTGACTCCTTCGGCGGCGTGCGGACGCACACGCGCATCCGACCGACCTAACACGAAGGCGGCTCGGCCCGAACGCCGGAATTCGATGGACATGCGCGAAAATGTCGAAAATAACCGCGATTTGGCGCAGGAACGGCGCGTCGCGAGGGGCCTAGAGCGCGCCATCGAGTGCCCATGAATGGTGCCTCAACTGCGTTGATCGTGCCGTACCGACAACACGCCATCTCCTGCGACGGGTTAGGCTGTCGCGAGGGGTCTGAGTCGGGCGGGGTATGACAGAAGCATGACGGCGGCGACCTAAGCGTGGGTGCTAGATACGCCGCGTATGCTCGCAATTGCAGTATTTTTCCTCGCGCACTGGTGGGTGTCCGTCTTTTTTCAGTCGTTCTACCTGCACCGCTATTGCGCCCACGGAATGCTCACGATGAGCAAAGGTTGGGAGCGCTTCTTCCACTTTTGCACCTTCGTCGCGCAAGGGTCGTCGTTCCTGATGCCGCGGGGCTACATGATCCTGCATCGCGAGCACCACGCCTACAGCGACACCGAGAAGGATCCGCACTCGCCGCACGTCTTTCGCAATCTGTGGACGATGATGGCCCACACGAAGGATCGCTACCGCGGGATCGTCGTCGGGACGATTGAGCCCGAGTCGCGTTTCGATGGCGAGTGTCCGTCGTGGCCGGCGCTCGATCGCATCGCGAGCTCATGGACGACCCGCATCGCATTCGGTCTCGCGTACACGCTCTTCTACGTGAAGTTTGCGCCGCACTGGGCATTCTACCTGCTGCTGCCGTTCCACTACCTGATGGGCCCCGTGCACGGCGCCGTCGTCAACTGGGCCGGCCACATGTACGGCTACCGGAATTTCAACACGTCGGACAAATCGCGCAACACGCTCTTCGTCGATGTCCTGACGGCCGGTGAGCTTTTTCAGAACAACCACCACCGCCATCCGACGTCGCCGACGTTCGCCAAGCGCTGGTTCGAGATCGACCCGACCTTCGTCGTGATCAAGATGCTGAAGAAGCTCGGCATCGTTCAGCTGAAATTCGCCCCCTGACGGACGCGCCTGCGCCGCGGTGCTTTCTGGCTCTTCGGCTGACGCCTCATCGCGCGCCTACACCCCTGCGGCGGACTTGCGCGCCTTGTGCGCCGCGGTGCTTTCTGGCTCTTCGGCTGACGCCTCATCGCGCGCCTACACCCCTGCGGCGGACTTGCGCGCCTTGTGCGCCGCCGCGGTGTAGTTCGCGGTGATGATCGCGAGGGCCATGCACGCGAGGAACACGCCGACTCCAGCCGCGGCTTCCCAAGGCGGCATCGCTTCGGGCTTCGCGTTTGGCGCGGGCGGCCCAGCGTACGTGTAGAGATCCGCGAACTGCGCTCCGTTGAAGCCCATGTGAAACAGCATCGACGGCCACAGCGAACCGCTTGCCGCGCGCAGAAAGCCCATCGTCAGGCCGAGTAAAAAAATCGGCAACATCACCCGCGGCTCTACGTGAACGACCGCGAAGAGCGCCGCGGTCCACGCGATCACGATGTTCATTCGGTAGCGCCGCGCCATCGGACCAAAGATCGCGCCGCGAAAGAGCAGCTCCTCCACCACCGGTCCGAGCACGACGATGGAAAGTCCCATGGCGATGCGGCCGCGTGGGCTCGCTTCGAAGAAGATCTCGACCAAGCGGCTCGAGCTGTTCGCATCGGGGAAGCGGCGATGAACGCGTTCGAGCACCCACGATGCCCAATACGCCGAGCTCGCTCCCGCAAGGAGGGCGAGGGGAAAGAACGCGGCATGCGTCCCACGCAGCGCGATGAACTCGCGGATAGGCGCGTCTGGCCCGTGCACTCGCAAAATTGCGAACAAGGCGAGCAAGTACGCCGCGGCCTGACAGACGACGAGCACGGTTTGGTCCCGCCCCGTGTCCTCACGGAGGGAGGCGAGCAGCGAGCCGAGCAGCAAGAAGCCGAACGTTGCGCCGACGATCCAAAGGGCGGCCGCGATTGCCGACATCGGTTGCACGCCGTCGGCTCGCGCGGGCGGCGGTTGCGAAGGGAACGCTGCGGGGTCGAGCATCGAGTGAGTGTCGCCTTTCCTCAGAGCGCGAGCGCGGCACGCAGGTGCGCGGGGACGCCGCGCTTGACGACCGTGTCAGCGAGGAGTCGAGAGTCGGTGTCGGGGTAGTCGATCGTGTGGTGCAGTCCGCGGCTCTCTTTGCGAACCGAAGCGCACGCGACGATCAACTCGGCGACGGTGGCGATGTTCCGAAGTTCCAGCAAATCGCGGGTGACGAGGTGTTTCCAGTAATACTCGCGGATCTCTTCCTGCAGCAGCGCGATGCGGCTCGCGGCTCGGCGGAGGCGGGCATCCGAGCGCACGATGCCGACGTAGTTCCACATCGTTCGGCGGAGTTCATCCCAGTTGTGGTTGACGACGACGCCTTCGTCGCTTGGCACTGCGGCGCCGGTCTGCCAGTCGGGCACCTCGGGGTAGGTCGTGCCTTCGAGCGCGCTGAGCTCGGCCACGATGCGGAGGGCCGCGCGGTGACCGAAGACAACGCCTTCGAGGAGCGAGTTGGACGCGAGCCGGTTTGCACCATGAAGGCCGGTGAAGGCGCACTCACCGACGGCACTCAGCCCTGGAATCGTCGTGCGGCCGTGCAAATCTGTCGTCACTCCGCCGCACATGAAGTGAGCCGAAGGAACGACCGGCAGCGGCTCGGAGGTCAGGTCGTAGCCCCACGTTTTGCAGCTCTCGTAGATGGTCGGGAAGCGATTTCTCAGCCAATCGGCGGGCTTGTGACTGATGTCGAGAAGCACGCTGTCGAAGCCGCCACGCTTGATCTCGTAGTCGATGGCGCGGGCGACGATGTCGCGCGGAGCAAGCTCTTTTCGCGGATCGTGCCGCTCCATGAACGGCGTTCCATTCGGCAACCTCAGAATCGCGCCTTCACCGCGTAGCGCTTCGCTGATGAGGAAATTTTTCGCTTTCGGGTGGTAGAGCGAGGTCGGGTGAAACTGGTAAAATTCCATGTTCCCAATCTCGGCCCCCGCGCGGTACGCCATCGCCACGCCGTCGCCCGTCGCCACATCGGGGTTGGTCGTGTAGAGGTACACTTTTCCGGCGCCGCCCGTCGCGAGCACGGTCGCCCGCGCAAGCCGCGTCTCGACCACGTGCGAGTCCGCGGTCGACGCGGCCTCATTGAGCAAGTACGCGCCTACGCAGCGATCGGGGCCGCCGAACGAGGTCAGCATGATGAGATCGATCGCGGTGTGATCCTCGAGTACGTGGATGTTCGGGTGGGCGGCGCAGGCCTCGACCAGCGCGCGTTGGATTTCGTGGCCCGTCGCGTCCGCGTGGTGGACGATGCGGCGTGCTGAGTGGCCGCCTTCGCGCGTCAAGGAAAGGACCCCGTCCAACGTGTCGAAGCGGGCGCCCCGCGCGATCAACTCGGCGAGCCTGACAGGCCCTTCGTTGACGCATTTGTCGACGACGACCTCGTGACACAGCCCCGCTCCGGCGGTCAACGTGTCTTGCTTATGCGCCTCTGGCGTATCGCCTTCCGCCATGACGGCTGCGAGCCCGCCTTGCGCGTAAGCGGTGTTGGACTCGAACCGGCTGCGCTTCGTCACGAGGGTGACAACGGCATGGTCCGCGGCATCGAGCGCGAGCGTCATGCCGGCGATGCCGCCGCCGATCACCAGAACGTCGGTCTCATGCGTCACGGGGCAGAGTCTAGCTTAGAGGACGCGCGGCGTGCACATGCCAGCTCGCAAAAAAATCGGATTACACTGCCAATGAAGGGATGGAAGTCTCCGCGCTGTACGCGGCGGCGGCGCTTTTCACCGGTAGGCGTGCCGGCGAGATCGCGAGCCTCTTCAGCTCACTGAGTGGAACCCCTCACGGCAACGAGGCGGGTGGCTCCTTGAGCGAGGAGCCCGCGCCCTTGCCCGCGAGCACCGAGCCGACCTTCGGCGCCAGATTGAAGACCATCGAGGCCTTGTCGAAGGTCGTATAAGTCGCCACCGGATCGAGGACGTCGATGTTGTTCGTGTTCACGAATACGGTGGTCAGCGGTGAGAAGTTGAACGTCGTCGCCGCGTTGTCCGTGACGGTGAGGCCCTTCGAGGGGGTGCCGTCCTTGAGGTCGAAGACGCCTACCCACAGCTGGTTGGTGTTGCTGCCGGGGTTGCCGACCGTGTTGTGGTCGATCGTGCTGTCCTGACAGCCGTACAAGGCGATGCCGTGGTAGGCGCCGGCGAGCACCACGTTGTCGCGTATGACGACATTCGTGCTGACGCCGTCGAACTGGCTGATGCCCTGCAGGTCGTTCTGCAGCGGGCGCTTTGCATCGGTCGTCTCCTGGATCCAGTTCCGCTCGATGAGGATGTTGTCGTAGGTCGCACCGTTGAGGGCCCACATCTGCACGCCGTCGTCGTGGTTGGTGTCACCGTCGGCGTCGTTCACGTACACGTCGTGCACGTAGTTGTCGCGGATGATCACGTCCGACGCGATGGGTCGCAGCCCGTCGCCCGAGAAGTTCGCGATCTCGCTTCCTTGCACGAGGACCTTCATGCTGGTGGCCAGTGGCTCCAGGCTGGCGCGCCGCGATGGCTTCAATCCAGCGGCGTCGAATGGCGCAAGCGCCGAAGCCACGCCCGCATGAACTCGGCGGAGTCGGGACCCCAGTCGGCGTAAGGCCGGTCCGTCGCGAGGTCGTAGCCGTAAGGCGGAGCGACATCGGTCAGGCCCGCCGCTTCATCACGTCGCCACTCGTATCCAAGCCGCGAGGCCTCGTACTCCGGGTGTCCGAGATGCATCACGACGCGCCCATCGACGCTCTGCAAGAGGGTCGGCCCGGCATCCCCACCCTCGGCGAGCAGCCGAATGCGACCATCGGCGTCAGCGGCCCGCGCCGCCTCGCGAGAGAACCCTGCAAAGCGACTCTGCGGACATAAAAACGAGGGACCATGCATTCCGAAAGCCGCCGCTGCTCGCTCGGTGAACGCATGTTCGAAAAGCCCGAAAATCTTCCGCGGATAGACCTCTTTCGTGAGGCCCTCCCGCTCGGCGAGCGCCATCCCTCCCCAGCAAATTCCCAGCGTTCCTGCACAGTTTTGTCTGGCGTCGTCCAGCAACTCCGAGAGCTCCGGCCAGTAACGCACCTCGCCGAGGGAGAGCTTCTCTACGGGCGCGCCGGTGAGGACGAGCCCGTCGAGCGGAGCCACCCGAATGGCGCGGTCGTAAGCGACGTAGTGAGCCTCGAGATGGCGCGGATCACTGCTCGTGTAGCCGTGGGAACCGAGGCGGATCCACACGGGCTCCACGGCCACTTCGGAGGCCTGAAAGAGCCGACACAGGCTCGGCTCGTACGTCTCGAGCCTCGGCATCAAGTTGACGATCCCCACCCGCAGGGCGCGCGTGCGAAGACCGCCATCGAACTGCTCCGACATCGTTCGAGCTCACACGCGAGCGAGGGCCTGCTGCAAGTCAGCAAGGATGTCATCGATGTGCTCGATGCCGACCGAGAGCCGCACGAAATCAGGGGTGACACCGGTCGCCACCTGCTCCTCAGCCGAGAGTTGCTGGTGCGTGGTCGAGGCCGGATGGATCGCCAGGCTCTTCGCGTCACCGACGTTCGCTACGTGCGAGATGAGCTTCAGCCCATCGATGAAGGCGCGCCCGGCCTCGAGACCACCGGTCACACCGAAACCGAGAATCGCGCCGGCTCCCTTCGGCAAGTAACGCTGCGCGAGCGCGTGGTCCTTGCTCGACTCGAGCCCGGGGTAGTTCACCCAGCTGACCTTTGGATGCTTCTCGAGCCAGCGAGCCACCGCGAGTGCGTTCGACGTATGACGCTCCATGCGCAGGGGCAGGGTCTCCAACCCCTGCAAAAACAGAAAAGAATTGAACGGCGACAGCGCGGCGCCGAGGTCGCGAAGCATGGTCACGCGTGCCTTGATGATGTAGGCGATGTTCCCCATCGGAGCCAAGGCCGCGACGAAATCGAGTCCGTGGTAGCTCGGCTCGGGGCCCGAGATGAGTGGGAACTTGCCATTCGTCCAGTCGAACTTTCCGCCGTCGATGATAAGGCCGCCTATCGAGGTGCCGTGACCGCCGATGAATTTCGTCGCCGAATAAACGACGATGTCGGCGCCGTGCTCGATAGGCCGCAACAAGAACGGCGACACGGTGTTGTCGATGATGAGGGGCACCCCAGCCGCGTGTGCAACCTTCGCGAGACCAGCGAGGTCAGCCACGTTCAGCTTCGGGTTGCCTATCGACTCGGCGTAAACGGCTTTGGTCTTGGGCGTGATCGCGTTCGCGAGGGCGACAAGGTCATTCGATGGAACGAACGTCACCTTGATGCCGAGCCGCGGCAGCGTGTGGCGAAACAGGGCGTACGTGCCTCCGTAAAGATTATCTGCCGAGACGATCTCGTCTCCCGCCTGAGCGAGGTTCAAGATGGCGAGCGTGGTTGCCGACTGACCACTGGCTACGGCAAGCGCCCCGACCCCACCGTCGAGCGCGGCCATCCGCTTCTCGAAGACGTCGGTCGTAGGATTCTGGAGCCGCGTATAAATGTTCCCGAACTCCTTCAGTGCGAAGAGATTCGACGCGTGTTCGGTGTCGTGAAATTGATACGACGTCGTCTGGTAGATGGGAACGGCACGCGAACCCGTCGTGGGGTCAGCGGACTGTCCGGCGTGAAGGGCGAGGGTTTCGAGGCGAAATTCGTTTTGGCTCATGGGGTTTCCTTCGCTAGGACGTGAACACGGTCCCCTGCTAAGTGGGATTGTCTATTTAAAAAGCGCGTTGTCTATTTAAAAAGCGCGCTGTTTTTCCAAACGCGCCCGGTTTACCTAAATCGTCTATTCAAACAGCGCCAGCGTAAAAGCACCTTGAACTCAACCCACCCTTTTCAGTCCACGCGCCCGTATTGAATTTGATTCAAGAAGCGGGTCTCGTGCGTGCTTCGATTTTCGTAGGTGTGAGCGATGTCGGCCCTGAAATGAAAGGCATCCCCGGGGCCAAGCTCGTGCACTTCGTCACCGACGATCATCCGAAGGGCACCCGTGAGCAGCAGAACCGTCTCGGTGGTACCGACGCCGTGGGCCTCGCTCGTGAGAAGGCCACGCGGTGCAAAGCGAAGCTCGTAGGTCTCTTGACCGGGTGACGAACCGGCCGGCGTGAGCAAGCGACTTTCAACCCGCCCGTCCACGCTCCGAAGTCGCGGCATATCCTCCGCACGCAGCAATTTACAGCGCGAATCACCTTCCTCTCCAAGGAGCGCCCGGAAGGGAACTCCGAGGCCGACTGCGATTTTCCAGAGCACCGCGAGTGTCGGATTGGTGCGTGAGCCCTCGATTTGCGAGAGTGCTGCGCGGCTGACTCCGCTTGCGGCGGCCAACTGGTCGAGCGAAAGCTCGCGGTCTTTGCGGATCCGCCGGAGGCTGTCCGCCACCCGCCGAGCGAGCCCGGCCGCACCAACCTCATCGCCCTTCGGCTTGGTGGCCGTGCGCAGAACGAGGGATTGGGAGACTTTGGACTTATTGGACTTCGGAGGGCGCTTGGGACGCCCCACCGGGACTTTCGAGGGCACCGTCTTCGAGCGCGGTCGGGGTTGCGTCACGGGGGCCATTGCGTCACCTTTCCTCTCACATCGTATTGACAAAAGCTCCACTATAAAAGACAAGTCTCGGAAAACATGATGCGCAACGTGCTCAAGTTCGGCGGCTCCTCGCTGTCACGCGAGGAATCGCTTCGACAGGTGCTCGACATCATCGTCCGCGAGCATGGCCTCGCCCACATCGAGGTCGTCGTGAGCGCCTTCGGTGATACCACCGACAACCTCATCGAGGTAGGCGCGACGGCTGCGGGGGGTGACCTCGAAAGTGCGACGGCGCTCGCTCGCACCGTCCTTGCCACGGCCTATGAATGCGCGAGCAACGCGGCAGGTTCGGGCCTCGTGGCTGCCGCGACCAAGCTCGATGCGCTCGGCGCGGAACTGACACGGCTCCTGAACGGCATTGCCGCTGTGGCGGAACTCTCGCCGGCGACACGCGATGAGTTGCTGTCGTTTGGCGAGCGCGCCGCGGCAATTCTCGTGGCGGGTGCTCTAACGGCCCGTGGCCTCGGCGCGCGAGCGGTCGATGCACGAGACTGGGTGGTCACCGATGACCAGCATGGTGACGCGACCGTTCTTTGGGAAGCAACCCTGGCCGGCCTCGACGAAGTTCCCGCGCCGGCCGGGTCGCTCCTCGTCCATACGGGGTTTCTCGGGCGGACCCAGAGCGGTCGCACGACGACCCTTGGGCGTAACGGCTCGGATTACACAGCCGCGCTCCTCGCTCGGGCGCGGGGCGCGAACGAACTGCACATTTGGACGGATGTTTCAGGCGTGATGACGGCCGATCCCGAGCTCATCGACGAGGCCTATCCGGTCGCCAGGCTGAGTTACCGCGAGGCGCTCGAGCTCGCCGGGCTGGGACTGCGAATGCTGCACCCGCGCACGGTGCTGCCGCTCATTGCGTCGGGGATCCCCATGCGGATCCGCAACACCTTTGCGCCAGACGCACCGGGCACGCTGGTGGACGGCTCGGGCGCCACCGACGTCGAGCGCGCAACGTGCGTCACCTCACTTGAAGGCATGGCGCTGGTCGATGTCGAGGGCTCACAGCGCACGGCGAGCTTCCACCTGGGACCGCGCGTGGTCATGGCCCTCGCCAACGCCGACATTCCAGTGTGGTTCGAGACGCAGGCGCCACGCGGAAACGGGATTGCGCTGGTCGTCGAGGGCGAAGACGCAAGCCGCGCCGAGGCCGTGATCGTCGAGGAGCTCGCGCGCGAGCTTCAGCGGGGAGATCTCGCCGGGCCGCGCGTGGCTCGAGGGGTGACCCTGCTGACCTTGGTCGCGGAGGCCATGGGGAGTTCCGTCAATGTGGCAGGGCGTTTCTTCGGCGCGCTTGGCATCGCCGGCATTCACGTTCGTGCGGCGTCCCAAGGGGCGACGTCACGCGCGATCACGTGTGTCGTGAACGGCGAAGACACGGCGAACGCGGTTCGAACGGTGCACGCCGCCATGAACCTCGCACATGAGCAAGTAAGCGTGTTTTTGCTGGGTAAAGGCACCGTTGGGAGCCAGCTATTGACGCAACTTGCTGCGGCGCAAGCGACGCTTCGGGATTCGCACAGCCTCGACGTACGGCTCGTCGGTCTCGCGGATCGCAATCATTCGATGTTCTCGGCTCGCGGACTCGATGTTGCGCACGCGGCCATTGAACTTCGGGACGCACCCGCGCAAAACACGCTAGCGCTCCTCGGTGAGCTTGCCCGCCTGCCCGTCCCAGTGCTCGTCGATTGCACGGCAGCCGACGGCATGGAGGACCTCTACCGTGAAGCTTTTAAGCTTGGGATCCACGTTGTCGCCGCCAATAAGAAGCCCCTCACGCTTGCGCTCACCCGTCGAGCACAGGTGTTCGAGGACGCACGCCGGGCCCACCGCGCGTACCGCTACGAGACCACGGTCGGGGCGAGCCTCCCGGTCATCGAGACGCTGAAGAACCTGGTCCGCACCGGCGACCGGGTCCTGCTCATCGAAGGCTCGCTTTCGGGGACGCTCGGTTACTTATCGAATGCACTCACGAACGGCGACAAGCTGTCCGTCGCCGTCGCCGAAGCACGTCGGCGCGGCTACACGGAGCCACACCCGCGAGACGATCTCGCAGGGATCGACGCTGCCCGAAAGGCACTCATTCTCGCGCGGGAACTGGGACTGCCGGTCGAGTTCGCTGACGTGCAGGTGGAGCCTTTCGTTGGCCCTGCGCTCCTCGCCCACGACGACATCGGCGCTTTCTTTGAGGCGCTCGAGCGCGAGGATGCCGCCTACGAAGCGAAGATTGCCAAGCTGCGTTCCGAAGGACGGGTGCTGCGCTACCTGGCCCGAATCGATCCCGGCGACGGAACGCGCCCCGCGTCACTCCGCGTTGGACCCGTCGGGGTTCCGGCGGACCATCCGGCGACGCGGCTTCGCGGCACCGAGGCGTTTGTCGCATTCACGACGGAGCGTTACCGCGAATACCCGCTCGTCGTCCAAGGTGCGGGCGCGGGTGGCGCGGTGACAGCCGCGGGCGTCTTGGCGGACATTCTTGCGCTCTCGCAGTCGCTCCGCGGGCGCTAAGGGCACTGGGCGCATCAACTCATGTATTGAGCCATGAGATTATTTATTGAGCCATGAGATCATTGTGGCTGAGTGAAGGTCACTGAAGCCGAGCCCGCGGGCCCTTCAACGTTTTCGGGGGTTGGCTGGTGCGCTAACCGAGCGATCGAGGCGACTCTTCGTCGCAGCCGAGGCTTTCGCCTACGGACGCGGAGGGATCGCATTGGTCGCGACTCGACGTGAATCACCGAATGGAACTACACAATTCTACCGGCGGGCCAATGAATCGAAAGGCTTCTTTCGCCGTGGACTCTAGGGTGCTCTTTGCTTCGAGAAGAATAAAACTCGGATGAGTGTTGGTGCCGAAGTGAGCACAAAATGCATGCGCTTGCGGTAGCGGCGGCTACAAACGAACACGAGCGGCGAGCCGAAGCCCACCGCTCGTTTCACGGCGCCGTCACGACGCCGGTCGCTCAACCGCTCACGGGTAGAAGCAGAGCGAGCCGCCGTTCTGACCCTTCGCGGGCACCGCCGAGCTATCTTTCGAGTCTTCGTCGATTGACAGCATGAATGCCGTCAGCTGTTTAGCCTGGGTTTCGCTGATGGTGAAGACGGACGCGAGCGCCGACTTGTGATGCGCGGCGAAGGTGGTGCTGAGCAGTTCCTCGAGCGTCCGGGCGTTGCCGGCGTGGAAGAAGGGCGCAGCCACCTGGATGCCGAGCAGCGACGGGATGTTGAAGCCAAGGCCGGTGACGGCCGCGCCTTGGGCCGCTGTGAACATGTCCTGGCGCAACTCGCGGGCGTTGACGTCGGCCGGGGAGACGCCGAAGGTACCAACTGGACGCAGCGCGCACTGCAGTTGCTCGGCACCGGGGGCCGTGCCGAAGCGCATCGTCTGTGAATTCGCGGTAGTTGACGGGAACAGCGCTGCGGGGAAATTGTTCAAGTTGGTGTTCCACGTGACGCCTTCGAGCGCAGTCGAGAGCACCACGCCGGAGGCGGCGTTGGGCAGATCGCCGGGCGTGTAGAACACCTTTGAGAGCGTCCACTTCGGACCGCTGTGGCAGCCAATGCAGTTGCCCTGGCCGACCGAGGCGAAGAGCGCCTTGCCAGCGGTTACGTCCGCCGCCACGAGATTGCTCGGCTTGCGCGGCGAGCGAATCGCCTTCATGTACGCATCGATCTCGACCCAATCGGCGAGCAGGCTCTTTGGATGACTCGTGTTCGAGTTTGGATCGGCGATCGCTGCCGACGATCCCTGCAGCGCCTGCTGCGGCGGCGCTTCGCTGGCGGTGTCGATTCGATCGGTGTTCGCGGGCGGGGTCGACAGGGTCTTGACAATCGCACCGACGCCGCCCGATACGCCGCGGATGTTGCCTTCGAAGTCGGCGACTTCGTCGAACACGGCGCTCCAGTTGAAGATGCGGCGATCGGTTGCGTCCTGGGAGGCATACGAGCCGTCGAGGCTGGTCGACTGGCGCGGTCCGCGTCCGAAATACCAGGTGACGTTGTCGCTCAGGCCGTCGATATGGCAGGCCTCGCAGGAACCCCAGCCCTGTCCACCGAGGGACCAGCGGCCGAGGCCGGTGACGAAGAAACGGCGCCCTTTTAGGATCGCTTCGGCGTCCGAGTTGCCAGGTGGAAGCGCGGCGCTCGCGGTAATGCGAAAGTCCGCGGCGCCGTCGCCCGCGATCGCTTGCGCGCCCAGGCTGAGCGCGGTCACGTCGCGGCTGCCGTAGTTGCTCACGTAGGCGAAGGCGTCACCTTTCGCGATGGCGATGCCGATCGGCAGTCGCAAGAGCGAGTCGGCGGCGTTTTTGCGAAGGGTGATGAAGCTCTTGTTTTGGCCCGATCCGACTGCGGCGATGGCGCCGTTGTTGATCGTCATTCGGAACACCCCATCGGTGCCCTCGGCGGCGGTGTAGGCAAAGCCGGGTCGGAAATCGATGTCCTGCTGCAGCAGCGGTACGCGAGTGGCGCCGGTGCCAACGACCATCGGATCGATGAACAGTTTGTCGAGCACCGTGGTGGTGGCCGAGTTATCGGCGAGTTTCACGATCGTCACCGCCGGATGGGTGGTGGTCTTGAAGTTACTCGGGTTGACGGCGCATTTTCCAGTCGCCACCGTGCACGCACCCGCCGAGGCGCCGATGCCGCAGTCGGCGTCGTTCACGCAGGTGAAGTTGGTGCAGAAACCGGCCGTGCAGGTCGAGTTCGCGCCGAACTCGGCGGCGCAAAACGCGGTGGTGGTGCACGCTCCGCGGGTGAAAGCTCCAGTTGGGCCTACCGGCGAGGCGCAGGTGCTCGACACGTAGGCGAAGCCGGCGTCGATCGACACCGACGCAACCTGGTTCGGGTAGCAGCCGGTTACGGTGCCGGTGGCCTTCGGGCCGACAGGGCTGTTCAAGCCGGTGTCGGTTACCGGTGGCAGATCGAGCGTCGTGGCGACGTCGTCCTTCACGGCGACCTTGTAAAGTAGGCCCTTCTTGTTGGTGTCGGAGTTGTTGCCGGTGGCCGACTCGGGCGCGGTGCGCTGCCCGAACCACTCGGTGACGAGCACGCTCTCGTCGTCGTCGCTCGCGTCGCCGTTGTTGGTGATCGCGAGCGCGCGCGGATGGGCCATCGCGGGGCGGGCCGTGAGCGATACCTCCTTGGTGGAGTTTCCGTCTTGCACGTTGTACTTGGTGCCGAGCAGGCCGGTGGCCACGAGCGTCGCGTTGAGATCGACCGTGCCAATCACCGTCATCGTGACCGGATCGACCTTGGTCAGCGTGCCGTCGACCCAGTTCGAGACATAGATGGTGAGGTTGTTCGGCGTAATCGCGATGCCGGTCGGCTCCGAGCCCACGGCGAGCTCGCGGCCCTTCTTCGGAACCGTGTCGAGGTCGATGATTTCGACCAGCTTCTGATCCTTGCGCGAGATGGCGTAGGCAACCTTGCCGCAACCATCGATCGCCACTTGCCAAACCTCGGCGCCGACGGCGATGGCGTCGTCGCTGTTGGCATCCTTCACGATCGTCATCTTCGGCTGGCCGTCGGCCTTGTCGATGGCCATCACCGTGACGGTGCCATTGTCGCGGTTCACGTTGACCAGTCGCTGGTCGTTTGGCGTCAGCGCGATCGCCGAGCCGCGGGTTGCGCCCTTCGCGGTCGTCGCACATGCAACCGGGCCGCTGCCACCGCTGCCACCGCTGCCACCGCTGCCGCCGGTGCTGGTCGAAGCGATCTGGCCGCCTGCGCCGCCGGTGCTGGTCGAAGCCATCTGGCCACCACCGCTCGCGGTCGAGGTCACGGCCGTCTGCGTGCCGGTCGCCGGTGCAATCGTCTCTCCGTCGCCACACGCGCCGCTGACGGCTGCGAGTGCGAGGGCTGTCCCGAGTAGGAGTCCCGTGCGCCCAAGCGTCGCTGTCGCGCTCGGCTCGCGAGATCCGCTAACCCCCAATTTTTTCATGCCGGAACCGCAACACGATGGCGCCGCGAAGGAAATCTTAAAAGGGACGCCATAGGTTTTTCAATGGTGTAAAAACAGCTCGAGGGGATAAAAACGTGGTTTGACCGAAGGTGTGGGCACGCCGGGAGAGAGGGCTTGAGCCCAGTGATCCGGAGCCTGAGCCTGAGCCTGCGAGTGGACAGGTGATTTGCCGTTTGCGCGAGCGCGGGATAAACCGCTTTGTGAAACGATGAGTTGGAGTGTGGGTTTTTCGGCGAGTTTGTTGGTTTGTGCGATTTTTAAGCGGTTGTTGTGTGATAGCCCGCGAGGCTCGGTTCGTTGAGTCGCTTCGAGGGGGGCTCGTTGTTTTGCATTTCGGGATCGAGTGATCGGCCGCGTCGGCGCGGTTGCTTTCGGGTGGAGCCGTGTTGGCGACGGCTCGGCTCTTTCGTAGCGAGCGCATGGTGTATGAACGCTAAGGCTATGGGCATTGGCTATGGGCGGGAAGGCCCACCCATGAAACGAAAAACGCCCACCCCTTGAAAGGAGTGAGCGTCGTCTACGGGTACGCGCGTCGGCTTTATGCCCGCCGTGCGGAACGGTCAGCCGCCGACCAACAAAACATCCGCAAGTTTGACGGTGGTTTGCTTGTCATTCTTGTCAACGACCTCCGCGGTCGTCTTCGTGGCGCTAACGACCTTGTGGGCCGTCCACTCGTTTCCGACATGCACGAGGACGAACTGGCCCGCGTTCACGGCAAGAGCGACCTTCGGCGCTGGCACGATTGCGGCTAGGGATTTCACGTCGTTCTTCCAAACTCCGTTGTCCCACTTGATGGTGACATTGGCGCCATCGACGCTGACGACGGAGGCCGCATGCCACTTGTTGGTCATCCACTCGACGGCGACCATGTCGGCCGCTTTCGGTGTCCAGCCCTTCGGCGCGGCAGGCTTACCAGCGGCGGCGGCGGCGGCGTCAAAGACGCGTTCCTTCGTGGCCGACGTCAACGCTTGTTTGATGTTGGCGCTCGTCACGCCGTCGGGAGCGACGACGCTCTTCGGGTCGGTGTTGTTGATTTTGCCGTACGAATCCTCGCAGCCGAGAATGCTTGCTTCGGCTGTCTTCACTTCGCAGCCGAACCAGGAACCGGAGGTGGACTTCGCAATGACAAAGTCGCCGACTTTCACGGGAGTTTTTGGTGCCGCGCCCAGAACGAATGCCTGTGCTTTATCCGCCGATGAAGTTTGGCGTTTTTTGGTGGTCGCGTCGGGGTCGCCGTAGTCGTACATGACCTTGGTTCCTGCAATCGCCGTTGCGGTGCCGCCGGTAAAGCTGTTGGCCGAGTTGACCACAACGATTTCGCTGCCGACGACGAGGTCACCCGGCGCCGCAGCAGCCGTCGCTTGGCCGGACGGCGCAACGGAACCGCTGGTGGTCGCTACGGGCTCGCTCTTGCAAGCGCTGCCCAATACGGCGCACGCGAGCACACTGAAACGGAATGTGTTTGAAACTTTTGAAACCATGGTCACCCGCTACCCCGGCTCAGGAGTGCTTGCAATTAAAGAGGCCGAACTCGATTGTTTTTTTCAAGTACTACCAAAAACTTTTTCCACGCAGCCACGGTTGTCCACGCCCCCACGGTGGACGGTGACGAAGCCCTTTAGGAGGGGAAGCTTTTGGAGCCTTGCGGAGCTCGTTGCGGCGGACCGATTCGGTGGGTCGAGGCAGCGACGACACCCGACGCCAACGCACGCCTCATGGCCAATTACGGGCTCGCACCAAGACCACCACCGGCACTACGCCGACCACCGCTGCCCGCGCAGGCGCTCGACCAAGTCGAACTGCCGTTCGGCAGCAGAAGCGTGGAACGCACCCGTCGGTTCCGGTTGTTCCGCTCGCCACCGAGGGAATAATTCTCACCTCGGTCACGCGCGAAACGTTGTTATTCCTCCGGTGGGCGCCCGCAACCGGCCGCCCGTAACTCGCAACGCCTGGCCGTAGGCGCTTCCGCACACACCCCCCTCGACGAGACCGCGCGACCGGGCTACCTTGCTTGCGGAAGAAAATGCAGCTTCTAATGTCCTACTCGCCGCCGACCGCGGTCGGGCCCGCGAACGAGGAGATACACTTCAATTCTTCTGGCGAGGTCAAGGTGAAGTTTCACTGGGACCGCCGCGCCGATCGCAACGATTCGAGCTGCTGGATCCGCACCATGCACCCGTGGGCCGGCGCTGGCTGGGACTTACAGTCCATCCCGCGGATCGGCATGGAAGTGGTGCTCATGTTCGAGGGCGACGATCCCGACAAGCCGCTCGTGACCGGCTCGGTCTACAACGGTACGATTCCGCTGCCGTTCTCGCTGCCGGTGCAGAAGACCATCAGCGGCATTCGCACCACAAGCACGCCGCACGCCGAGGGTCACAACGAGTTGTCGGTCGAGGACGCGCTCGGCAGTAAACGCAGCTACTTGCACGCGCAGCGCGATCAGGGCGATGTGGTCGAGCGCAACCGAACCGCGGCCGACATCGACGGCTCGGGCCAGATTACCTTCCCCAATCTCAGCGACGTGGAGAGCGGCTGACGATGACGATGCGGCCGTACGTCGTCCGCCAGGGCGATTATTTGACGGGCCTCGCCGACCGTCACGGGTTCGATCCGAAGCAGGTGTGGGAAGATCAGCGGAACGCCGAGCTCCGCGCGGAACGGCCGAGCCCCGAGGTGCTGGCTCCGGGCGACATCGTGTTCCTGCCCGAACATCCTCCGCGTGAACACAAAATCAACGAAAAGACAACGAATCGCTACCGCGCCCAGGTGCGGATGGTGACCGTGGTGCTCACCTTGCGCGAGGGCGAAAGGCCGCTCGCGTCGAAGCATTTCACGGTCGAAGGCGCCTCCCGGCGGATCGAAGGGACGAGCGATGGCAACGGTCGGATCTCGTTTCAGGTGCCGACGACGGTGAACGAGGTGCAGCTCACGCTGCTCGAGAGCGGCAACAGTTACCCCGTGCGCGTCGGTCATCTCGATCCGGCCGATGAGCTCTCCGGCGTGCGCCAGCGCCTCGCGCATCTCGGTTATCGCAGCGAGCAGCTCTCGAACGCGGGCGATCCGCTGCGCATCGCGATTGCCAACTACCAGCGCGACCACGGTCTGCCGGTCACCGGCGAGGCCGACCAGGCCACGCGGGAATGCATGAGTCGCTAGCCATGCCCGAGATTCGCGGCCGAGTCGTCGATGACCAGCACCGTGCCGTGTCCGGTGTGCGCGTCGAGCTGTTCAGCGATCAGGTCGGCATGGCGCCCGGCGCGCCGATCGCCGCAGCCGCAGGAGAGGACAACGGCGGACTCATCCAGATGCTGAGCGGCCGCCGGCTCGGGCAGGCGACCACCGATAACCAGGGAAATTACACGCTGAGGTACGAACAGCCGACGGCGCGCGATCTGCCGTACCTGTTGTATTACCTGCCCGACGCGCTCGAGCCGATCCAGGTGAACGCGATCAATCCCGGGCGCGAGAACCAGCGGCCGGTCCACACCGTGCTACGCGGAAGGCCGAACGAGCCGCCGCGTCGCCGGGTGCGCTCGGTCGATTCGTCGCGCGTCGATCAAGGGATATCGCCGATCGGCGTCACGCACAACGTCTACGCCCAGCTCGAATCCGCCATCGCTTCGGGCGACGCCGATTTGCGCCGCCAGATGGACGAACTCGCGTTGCGCTACGACGAGGATCAGCAGCGAATTCTCAACGCTTCGAACGACGGCTTCGGCGACGCGCTCGTCCAGTTCGACCACAACGAGCGCTGGCGGCGCGCCAACGCGCATCAGCTCCTGCAGACGCATATGGCCCGCTGGATGGATCGCGCGCAGACCGCAGCGCAGGACATCTACATGGCGATGGATGGCTACCTGATGGTGCGAACCTTGACTATGGGGCTCGCCGAGATCAGCAGCGCTGCCGTCCGGCGGGTGACCGAAGCGGTGGCCGAGCGACGAGGGGCGACCGCGGGAACGGAGCTCGCCGAACGTGGAGCCGCATCCGCCGCGAGAGGTCCGGCGGAAGAAGCGGCGGAACGTGCGGCGACCGCCGGCCCACGACCGGTCGAGTTGTCAGCCGAGTCGTCCGCGCCGCGCCTCGGAGCGCGTAACCCCGCCGCTCCACCCCTCATTGCACCGGGTAGCGCCCTCCCCAATGCACCCCGCTTCCACGACTACGCCCGCCGCGGAATTTTCAGCTCTCCGGCGTGGCGGACACAGCTCGCCCAGGGGCCGTACTCGAACTGTTGGGCCTGCTGCATTCGGATGATCTTCCGCGACCTCGGCGTCGAACTCGGCGAACAGATGGCAACCAACCAGTTTACCATCCACGGCGCCCGCGACATGACCGCGGTGCTCCGCTACCTGCGGTTGCAGATGTGCAACAAGATCCCGGGGCTCATCACTTCGGCCGGGCGCTACGAGTTTTCCGCGATCCAGAACGTCGTCATGGGCGGGACGAACCGGACGTTCATGGCGGCGATTCACCGGCCCGGCTGGGTCGAAGCTCACGTCGTCATCGTCGACGCGGTACGTCCCGCCGTCATCCGTGGCCAAGAAGTCATAGCGGTATGGGTCCGCGATCCCAACGGCTTCAGCTACGTCCAGCGCGTCTCCGACTTCATGGCGGAATACCTGGGCGAAGGTATCTTCGTCGGGATCTAGCCCGCTTTCAATCAGCTCCCACCCGCTTGCGGTGTCGGCGCGAGAACGCCGGCGTGCACGAGCACCCCACGGTGAACATTGAAGCCACCGATCTCGGCGACCCACGGGCTCTTCTTTCCACGGCGATGCTCGTCCCCGCACCGCACGACGGTCCCGAGTGTCTGTCTCGCTAGCAAACCGGACATTTGCCTTGGCGCTTAGACCGGACAGGTCCCTTGCTCTCTACAGCGGGGATTCTACACCTGGCACCTCATCGAGCAGCAACTCACCATCAAGCCGAGTGTCTACGACCGCGCGACGAGGCTGCCCGCGGTCGGGAAGCGCTCTTCGGGTGGGCGAAAATTGAGCAGCAAACGACCGGCGACTCCAACCTCAGCGCCCTGTCCATCTAGGCGGGCTACCGCTTCATGCTATGGGTCAGTCATGAGCAAACCTCATCCCCTGCGCGCGGCGACCGCGATCTTCGTTACCTTGGTCGCTGCAGCCGATTGCGGCGGGAAGGGCGTCGACGATGAGAATTCCGCGCGGCGCGCCTACCTCGGTCTCGACGCTTCGGTCGACCGTGGCATCAACCTCCGGATGGCGGGTTTCAACGCCGCCAAGAACGCCAGCATCCCACCGCAGACCGGCTCCGGCAGCGCCAGCGGCACCATGACGGTGTCTGGCAAAGTCGACCAGGGCGCATCCGCAAACAAGGAGATGCGCTTGCAGGATGCGCTCGCCGGCTACTCGGACGGGCCGGTCGAGACGAGCTACCACATCACCTACGACACCGATCCCGCAGCGCTGCCGGAACTCGATCTGAGTCTGCGCAACATTCCAAACGGCACCTTCACCGGCTCATTGATCGGAAAGTTCAACATGAGCGGCGATCTCGAGGGTGCGGTCACGCTCACGCTCTCCCTGGCTGGAAAGATCCAGGCCGTCATGGGCAAGACGGATGCGATCGAGCGCACGCCTGGGAGCACCACCATAACGGGTACTGCCGATTCGGACTATGGCAGCTACGACGTCAACCTGACGCGCTAGCCCTCGATTCGTTCGAATCGAGCGGTGAGTAACAACTGGAAAAACAGCTCCAGGGGGCGGGTACGCGCGTCGACCGAAGGCGTTGGCACGCGGGGAGAGGAGTTGAGCTTTGTGATACGGAGCCTGAACCTGCGAATGCGACGGGGGATCTCGAGGCGATCCTGAGCGAGGGGAGGTCTGGTGATGTATCTGCAGAGTCTCTGTAGTTGAGCTGCGGATAGGAAAAGTGAAGCTGGAAAACGCCCGATTCGGCAGGGCAACTCGGCGCGAACTCGGCGGGCCAAGGCCGGCTAACAAAAACAAAAAAATCCAACAACCGGTGGTTTGGGTGGCTGAAGTGCGGCTGGGTCCCGACAACCCAAAGAACGGACGCACCCGTGCACTGGCCGGCATGGACACGGCGATGGCCGCGCTCGGCGTCAGGGAACGCTGAACGGTTACATCGCGACTGTCCCGGTGGCGGAGCGCGCGGGCTCCATGCACCGTCGCCGCGTCACAGTAGCCACCGTGACAGTCTTACCCTGTCCGCGTCCTGGCGATTTGCGTCTCCGCATGCCGGCGCCACGGCCCGCGGGGCCCTGGTCGGGGCGCCGCGGCAGGACGGCCAGCGCGACGGTTGATCAATCGATCAGCTCAACGGAACGCGGGCGCCGAGTAGCTCGTCTTCTCGCACTTGTCGGAGCCGGCGGTCTTACGCGTGTAGCCCGACTCGCACTTCGACTCCGTGCGCGTCTCCGTCTCCTTCTTGCAAGTGTCCCGGTTAGCGTCGCCGTCGGTTACCTTCGTCGCCCCCGCCACGCTGCACTTGACCGGCTTTTGCCCCTTGTTCTCGGTCTTGTGCTCGCAATGGTCAACCCCGGCCTTGACGACGATCTTCCAGTTGTCCTTGATGTCGGTCAGGGCGAGGTCGCACTCGGTGGCGGAAGGAACCATGCTGATCTTCTCGCACATGTCGATGCCGATGATATCCGTCTTCAGCGTGGAGCCGGTGACGGGGCAAGTCGCCGAATTCGACTCAATCTTCTCGCAGGTGTGCTGCTTGCCGACGCCGTTCTGCTTGAGCGTTCCGCTCGTGCAGTAAGGGGAGTACCAGGTTTCGGCACTCGCGACGCCCGCAAGGGTTAGGAGAGAGAGCACAACGCCAGCCTTCACATTCAACGCAAGCTTCAACATGGTTCACCTATAAAATTAAGTGGTAGCCCAGATGGCCGACCACAACGGTATCGACCGGGACAGCTGCGCCCGCTCCCCGGAGAATCCGTGGAGGGTGCCCGCCCGTAGTGGATGGCCTTTTGGGTACCGAGCCCCACCTGGCCAATCCAGGCGGGACGCTGCCACCATCCCCCACATCCGTCAACGGGCCGGGCCCCCCAAGAGGGTCGGTAGCACGATTTCTTCAGCGGTCCCGAGGCAGTTCGCAGGAGTGAAGGTTCAGCGGCCAACGCCGCGATGGGCGCGATAGAGCGCGCTCGCCGATCACCGTGTCGAGATCGATGTCGGCGCCCACGGGCACGAGCAGGCCAATCTCGAAGCGATAGAGCTCCGATAGCCCCTCGCGGCCACGAAACGCCGCCACTCGAGTGGACTCTGGAAGAGCCTTCGACTCGAAACGAAATAGGTCCCCAACACGATCCGTTGTCGCCATGCCCGTCCCCCTAACCCGGTCTTATAGGTCGACGCTCGCGGGGATGCTAGGTCTGACCCATGCTGAAGCCCGCGCCAGGGGTCAGCCGCTCGGCCGGGGAGTGAAGAGCAAGAGTGGGGCGTGCCCTTGACTCAGTGCGGCATTGTCAATAGACCGAACGGCGTGAAAATCCTCGTCGCACTCAAGCGCGTTGCGGACCCCGACAACGCCAACAAGGTGAAGATCCCCGCGGACGGCTCCAAGGTCGATACGACCGGGCTCGAGTGGAAGCCGAACCCGTTTGACGACTACGCGCTGGAGGCGGCGCTTCGACTCACCGAAGACGGCAAGAGCACGAAGGTGCGGAAAGGCGAGGTCGTGGTCGTAAGCTTCGGTCCGAAGGAGGTCGAGACGACCTTGAGGAGCGCGCTCGCGACGGGCGCCGATCGTGCGATTCGAGTCGAGTGCACGGACGAACAGCTCGACGGATTCGTCGTCGCCAAGGCGCTTGCAGCGCTCGCGGTTGCCGAGAAGCCGGACGTCGTAATCCTCGGCAAGCAGGCGGTTGACGGCGACTCGAACCAGGTCGGCCAAATCCTCGCCGAGTTGCTCGATTGGCCACAGGCTGCGTTCGCGGCCACCCTGCGCGAAGAGAGCGCCGGATTGCTCGTCGCTCGCGAAGTCGATGGTGGCGTCGTCGAGGTCCGCGTGTCGTATCCGGCCGTCGTCACGGTTGACCTGCGCGTCGTGGCGCCAACCAGCGTGTACTCGGCTTCGACCGATCGCGCATTCAAGTACAACGATGGCGTCCGCTTCGCCCCGCTCCCCGCGATCATGCAGGCGCGCAAGAAGCCGCTCGACACAAAGACTCTGGCCGAGCTCACGACCGAGAAACCGCGCATCCGCTACGTAAAGTACGAGGCGCCGCCGGCACGCAAGGCTGGCGCCAAGGTGGCGAACGTCGATGCGCTGCTCGACAAGCTCAAGAACGAAGCTAAAGCGCTCTGAACCACACGCACGAAAGGAACAACATCATGGCAAACGTACTTGTCGTTGCAGAGTTCGCTGAAGGCAAAGTCAAGAGGACCACGCATTCGGCCGTCACCTTCGCTCGCACCGCCGCTGCGGCCCTCGGTGGTAGTTATTCGATCCTCGTGCTCGGCTCGGAGCTCGGTGCCGCTGCCGAGGAGCTCGCGAAGCTCGGGGCTGAGAAGGTGCTGGTCGTCGACGACGCCTCCCTTGCGAATTACCTCGCGGAACGCTACGCGCCGACCGTCGCCGCCGTAGCGAAGGACTACGCGGTGGTCGTGGCTGCGGCCAGTGGCTTCGGCAAGGATCTCTTGCCGCGTGTGGCCGGAAGGGTCGAGGCGGGTTATGCCGCCGACATCACCGACGTCACCGCGAGCGGGGGGACGCTTCACTACAAGCGCCCGTTGTTCGCCGGCAACGCCTTTGGCATCTGCGTGGTCGAGTCCGCGATTCAGGTCGTGACCGTGCGTCAGAGCGCGTTCGCGGCTGCCGAGTCGACGGGTTCCGCGTCGCCTATCGAGAAGGTCGCGCTCGCGGCTGTCGGGCAAGCTGCGGCGCGCGTCGAGTGGGTGAAGTGCGACCAGGTGAAGAGCGAGCGGCCCGAGCTCGCCGAGGCGAAGGTTGTGGTCTCCGGTGGCCGCGCGCTGAAGGAGCAATTCTATGCGCTGCTCGATCCGCTGGCGGACGTGCTCGGTGCCGCGGTTGGTGCGAGCCGTGCCGCATGTGACAACGGCTATTGCGCGCCGGATCTCCAGGTCGGTCAGACCGGCAAGGTCGTTGCTCCCGGGCTCTACTTTGCAATCGGCATCAGCGGGGCCATCCAGCACCTCGCCGGCATGAAGAGCAGCAAAGTGATTGTGTCGATCAACAAAGACGGCGACGCGCCGATCTTCCAGGTCTCCGATTATGGTCTTGTGGGCGATCTCTTCCAGATCGTCCCCGAATTGACCGAGAAGCTGACGGCGCTCAAAGCCGGTTGAGTCGCGCGTCGCCGGCTTTGGCCTGAGTGCGCCAAAGACCGTGCGGCTGTGCTTGACGCTGACGGCTCCGGCAGGTTCCATTGTCACCATGGAATCGCCGGAGCATCCTTTTTTGTCGGACGCTTTTGTCGCGTCGGAAATCGACCGGGCCCTCGCGCCGTTCAGCGGCGTGCTCGACGCCTCCGAGCGTGCGTGGATGCGTGCGGCCCTCGCCGCCGAGCTCGCCGAGGATGGGGAGCTCCAAGGATTGCTCGCCGCGGTTCACCCGTCGACCATCGACGTCAGCGGCGAGCGCCTGCGGCCGTGGCTCGAACTCGTCGCCGCGGTTGAGGCACGTGAGGTCGGTTGAAGTTGACGGGCTTGTGCGGTCCATGCCGCTTTTCCCGGTCTTTTTTGCGGTCTTTTTTGCAGCGTGCGTCCTCGACCGAAGCGGGCTTCGCGAGCCGTTGGACAGCGTTGCGAGTGCCGCATCGGTCGGCAGCGGGGGTACGGGCCCAAGTGGCCCTGTCAGTGCGACCGGCAGCAGCGGGGCAGGTGTTGGGGGCAGCAGCACGACTTCCGGCGGCGGCTGCAGTCCCGAGTGCGCGCTCGCGGATGGGTTTTTTTGCGAGTCCGTGATGGGCAGCTCCGAGTGTTGGCACCGGCAGGACGTGACGGTCGAGCCCGACGAGCCTCTCGCGATCGAGGACAACAACTACGACGGCACGTTGGACTCGATGAACTGTTTGACCTTCGTCGCAGGCGGTGACGGCATACGGACCGTGACGGCCGTGGAGCTGAGGCTCGGGCTCGAGCACGAGCGCCTTGGGCACTTGGTGGTGAAGGTGCAAAGCCCGGACGGGACGATCCTCACGGTGCTGAATCGCCCGGGCACCAGCGAGCCTAAAGATGACGGCAATTCGAAGGGCGACGGTAGTGCGGCGAACCTCGCGGCGGACTATCCCCTCGCGTTCCGCGACGGAGCCGCGACCTCCGCGGAGGACATGGGCAAAGGCCTCGAGGACGCGGACGTGGTCTGCAAGTCATCACCGAACACGTGCGAATTCGCGCCGGCCCCCGACAGCGACGATGCCTCTCTCGAGGGCTTCGCGGGATTTTCAGGTGAGCCTCCCGAGGGGGAGTGGCTCGTGTGTGCCGGCGACGCCGTCGGCATGGTCGAGGGCACGCTGGCCTCGGCGACGCTGACGCTCTTCTCAAAGTGACGCAGCGTGTCACGCGGGCGCGCTTTGCAATTCGCCGCTGATGGACTACGCCTTTCGCATGCCGTTTTTGCGCAGGAAGTCGGTCAAGATCCAGGGCCGGACGCTTTGGCTCACCCAGGACCTCGAGACCCTCGCGACTCAGCTCCGCGGCAACGACTTACCGTCTCGCCCCGAGCCTGACGCTCTGATCGACAACATTTCAACCGACGAGCTTACGCCGGGTTGGGTCTGCTACTACTTCGACGAAACGCTCGCACGCTATTGCCTCGTCGGCCTCCGCGGCGGCAAGGTCGAGCGTGACGCGATCAAGAACGGCGGGTTCGGCGTCATCGTCAGTGGTCGCTCGAAAGGTTGCGGCAGTTCGCGCGAGACGGCGCCGTATTCCGAACGCGAATCGGGCGTGCAGCTCGTCGTCGCGCGCAGCATCGAGAAGATCTACCGCCAGAATTGTCAAAACATCGGTCTTCTGACGAGCACCGATTTCGGCATCATCGACCGCATCGAGCGCGGCGAAGAGCTGCCGATCGAGGAGTTTACCCGCGGCCTCGACCGCATCAGCGCCGACGTCGTCGAGTACGGCGGACTCTTCAACTACAACAAGGCGCGGCTCGCTGGCGAGGTGACCCCGCCCGCTATCGAGACGCCCGCGCGCCCGATGACCTTGTGCGAGAAAATCATCGCCAAGCACGCGATCGTCGACGCGAAAGCGGGGCTCGTCGGTGTGCCTGCGGTCCGGCCCGGGGACTCTTTGTTCGTGCGTTCGAGCGTGCGCTTCAGCCACGAGTACGTGACGCCGATGGCCGAGTCGCTCTTCGCCGCCGCGCTCGGTAAAGACGCGAAGGTGTCGCACCCCGAGTCGGTTTTCGCCTTTCGGGACCACCTCACGTTTCTCGACCTCGTGATGCCGAAGAAGCATGTGGAGATGGGCTTGAAGGAGCAGGCGGCAAAGCTCGAGACGGTGCAGGCCGCCTTCGCGAAAAAGCAGAGCATCAAGCTTTATGGCGAGGTGAAGCGCGACGGCAAAACCGTCGGCTCGGAGGCCATCTGCCACAACAAAGTGATCGAAGAGCTCGCGTTGCCGGGTGACATCGTTACGGGGACGGACTCGCACACGTGCATGGCGGGCTCGCTCGGTTGCTTCGCCTTTGGCGTCGGCTCAACGGACATGGCGAACGCTTGGTACACGCGTGATGTTCGGCTCGCGGTCCCCGAGACCGTGCGTTTCGTCGTGACAGGTGAGCTCCGCTCCGGTGTGACCGCGAAGGACGTGATGCTCTTCCTCTTGGCGCAGCCGTTTTGGCGCAGCGGTGACGGCATCGGCAAGGTGCTCGAGTTTACGGGGCCCGGCATCGCGGCGTTGCCCCTCGACGAGCGCTCGACGTTGACGAACATGGCGGTCGAGGCCGGCGGCTTCACCGGGATCATCGAGGCGGACGAGGTCGTCGTGCAGTACCTCGTCACTCAGCGTGGGTTGGACGCGGACGCGGTCCGTGCGCGCATCGTGAAGGCCGATGAAGGCGCGAGCTATGCCCATAGTTTCGATGTGGACCTCTCATCGATCGAAGCGATGGTCGCGACGCCCGGCGATCCCCGCAACGGGGTGCCGCTTCGTCACCTCGCAGACACGCCGATCAAGATCGACATCGCTTATGGCGGCTCGTGCACGGGCGGCAAGAAGACCGACATGGACATGTACGCGAGCGTGCTGCAGCGTGCTCACGACCAAGGGAAAAAGCTCGCAGCAGGCGTTCACCTCTACATTCAGTTCGGCTCGCAAGACATTCGCCGCTACGCGGAAGAACGCGGCTACATCGCCCTCTTCGAGGCGATGGGCGTGGAGCTCGTGGATCCCTCGTGCGGCGCGTGCATCAAGGCCGGGCCGGGCGTCTCGTTCACTGAGTCGGAAGTGACCGTGAGCGCGATCAACCGCAATTTCCCTGGGCGGAGTGGACCGGGCCAGGTGTATTTGGCGAGCCCACTCGTCGTCGCGGCGAGCGCCATCGCCGGTACGATCGTGTCGCCCGACGCTGTCTAGACGACGCGCGTCGTGGCTGCTCCCCGGCCGTTATGGGGGAGCGAACGGGGAGGCGTCAGGGGCCTGGGTCGGGCGCCGACGCGGACGTGCACTTGCCGGTGCCATTGTCGCATATGCCGATAGCCGGCGGCGGGTCGGTGCAATCGGCGGCGCAGGGGACGAGGCAATTTTTTTCGGCGTAGTCCGAGGTCAGCGTCTTGAGTGCGAGGATCGCTTCCGTTTCCCCTTGGTTGACCGCGACGTTCGGCGTGCAGCAATTTCTCAAGTCGCTCGGCACGACCTTCGTGCACGGGTCGGTCACGCCGGGGGTGCAGGTTTTTGCATCCTCCAGCACCGCCGCGTAGGCGGCCTCGATGTCGGCGCAGACAGGTTCGGTTCCGGAGGCCGCCGACACGACTGCCGTGAAGGGGTTCGCGCTCGAGCCTGTGGTGGCCGTTGTTTGGCCGCCCGCGCCGCCCGCGCCGATCGGTGCGTCGATCACCGCTTTGCCGCCACAAGCCGCTGCCGCCAAGACCATCAGAGCTACGAATCGAATCATCACGATGCTTCCTTTGCTCGTCGCGTTGAGCCGAGCGAATGGTAACACGGGTTTGGTGGACGGGGAGAAGCGCGCGCGCACTTTCGTGGTTGGGGACGTGCATCTCACGCGGCATTCTCCGCCTGACGTGGCGGATGCCCTCGGGCGCTTGCTCGAGCGACACCCCGGCGAGCGGCTCGTTTTCGCTGGAGATTTCCTCGATCTTGCGACTGACGCCCCCAACACCGCGTGCCGCGAGGCCGTCCGTGACGTCTTCGGCGTGCACGACACGCTGCGCCGAAAACTGGCGGAATTCCTCGACGCCGGTGGCGAGGTGGCGCTCCTCGGTGGCAACCACGACGCCGCTCTTGGGGCGCCCGAGGCGGTGCAGCACGTCGCCGCCGCGGTCGGTGTGGTAGGCGCGGCGCAAAAACGCATCGTGACGCGACCGTGGTTCCTGCGGGAGGGAGGCGTGCACCTCGAGCATGGGCATGTCTACGATCCCGACAACGCACCGGCCCATCCACTGGTCGATGGCGTAGCCGGACTCGGCGTCCACTTCAGCGCGAAGTTCATCCATCCGACGCAAGCGTATCGGTTCATGCACGCGAATGACGCCATGCCGCTCGAGCTCTTGATCACGGCGTTTCGCTGGTACGGCCCACGCGCGCCCGAGGTCATCGCCCGCTACTTCGAGACCGCATTCACCGCCCTCGCGCAAGCGGGACCGTTTTACCGCGGCGCCGCCGATCGAACGCTCGGTATGGAACGGCATGCGCGCTACGCCGAAGACGCAGGCGTGCCCGCATCGGTCGTCGAGGCGGTGTTCGCCATTGGTGGCCCATCGACGTTTGAGAGCTGGCCACGTACCTTCGCGAGGCTCTACTTGGATCGCGTGGCAGCCACGCTTGCCATCGCCGCTGGCCTCGGCGCCTTGGCGGTTTCGGGCACGCGGCAGAACGCCAAAGGCTGGGCGACGCTCGGGCTCGGCGGGGCGCTGATGGCGGGCAGTTGGCTCGCAGGAGGAGACCGCTACGGCGGCACGGTGGTCGCTCGACTAGCGGCCGCGGCCGAACGCATCGCAGACGAGTCGGATGCCAAGCTCGTCGTTTTTGGGCACGCGCATCGTGAGGCTCTCGGGGAGCGTTACGCGAACACGGGCAGCTTCACCTGGCCGGTCGATGCGCCGGGGCGGCCGTATCTCGAGATTGTGCCCGGCGACCGTCCGCGAGCCGTTCGCCATTACCTCGCTTGAGCCATCGGGCGTGCCTCACCACGCGGTGGAGACGCGCGTGGCTGCCGAGGCGTGCCCGGCGTCGAGGACCGTGCTCCAGAAGGCCGCGCCGCGCGACGTGGCGGTCGTCGGGTGATCGTGAAGATTTGCGAGAATTCCCGCACAAAATGCGTCTCCGGCGCCGATTGAGCGCACGAGCTCCACGGCCGGCGGGGCACGCTCGAACGAGCCCCATGCGCCTTGGACCAAGGTCGCTTCACCGCCGCGGGTGAGGAAGGTCGTCGTGCCGCTGGCAGCGAACAGGTCGAGCGGATCCGCGACGGATGCACCGATGCGCTCGAGGTCTCCGTCGCTCACCTTGACCGCGTGCGCCAGCCGCGCGAGCTCTGCGAGAGCCATGCGACCTGCCGCATCGAGCGGGTCACGCCAAGGCAGGGGTCGAGCGTTGGCGTCGACGAGTACCCAAGCGCCGAGTCCGCGAGCCTCCGCGGCCAGCGTCGCGAACGCCTGAAGCTCGGCGGTGATCGGGTTCAACGCGGCGATGTGGAGCACTCGAACCGAGGCGAGGGAGATGCCTCCTTCGAACGGGCCCACCGTCGGGCGGTAGCTGACGAAACGCTCACTCGATGCCTGCGTTCGCTCGAGAAAAACGAGCCCGGTACGCCCCGGAACGCGGCTCACGCGGCTCGCGTCGACCCCGCGATTCTCCAGGGATTCGCACAAACCGTGGCCGAGCGCGTCAGCGCTTACGACGCCCGCCACCCCCACCGCGCGTCCCTTGCGAGCGAGCTCCATCGCCACGTTCGCCGCGGCTCCGCCGGGCACCCGCACGAGCCGGTCACCTGTCTCGAGCGACGAGCCCGGCTCGACGTGGATGTCCCACATAAGTTCGCCGGCACAGAGAATCATGTGGCCTCTCCTCGGCCATGAACGTCAAGAGCCCGCTCGACAATGTCGATCGCACGCCGCGCGAACCCGTCGAGCGAGGTCACCGTGCCCGTGATGGCGGCGACCAAGGCCACGCGCTCCGCCGCGCTCAGGACCTCCCCCCGACCTCCACAGTCGCGGCAGACGATGCCACCTGCGGCGACGTCGAGGATGGAGCGGGAACGCTCGGGACACGGTTTTGCGCAGCGAACGCACTGCTCGAGCTCGAGGCGCCAGCCGGTGGCACCGAGGAGTCGCAGGCCCGTCCCCGCGAGCAACGTCTCGACCGCGTCGTCGTCCATTCCGGACATGTGGTCGAGTCGGTCGAGCAACATGTTGATCTCGTACCAGAGCTGCGGCTCGGCGCCGCCAGTCGGGGCTGCCCGCCGAAGCCAGCGCAGGGCACGTCCCCCAGCCTCCATTGCTGAGAGTCGGGTCGTGAGCCCCAGGCGAGGCCGCTCGAGGTGTGCCTCGGTGAGTGTGCCGAGCTCGCGCACCGGCGAGCTGTCGATTCGCACCCGCAAAAGATGCAGTGGCTCGAGCGCACTAAACCGTTTATCGGATCGCCGTGCGTTGCGGGCGATGGCGCCGACCATCCCGCTCGTTTCGGTGAAAAACCGGACGATCAAGTCGGCCTCGCCAACCGGGTAACGGCCAACCAGCAGCGCCGCCGTCTCAAGCCGGGTCTGCGCGAGACGGGTTGCCGGTCGGGCCATGCGGAGGGACTCGTCGACCGCCGAGGTGTCGAGCCGGTCAGCTGGTGGCGGCGTCGAGGACGAGGAGGGGCGACGGCTGAACGGCCGAGAGCTCTTGTGGTCGGTCGTAGCCACGCGGGCGCATCACGATGCTGAGCGCCAAGGTGAAGAGCAGCAGCAAGAGAACGAATGCGATCGCGACACCGAAGCGGCGCCGGCCGGCCTTGGCGATGGGGGCGGCGACGGGCAGGGGCTCGATGGAGACGCTGCGGCGTCCTGCGGTGTAGCGCGCGAGCACCTCATCCGGATTGAGGCCGACCGCCGTGGCGTAGGCCCTGAGAAAGCCGCGGGTGAACACTTCGCCCGGCAAGTC
The DNA here is from genome assembly GCA_947475525.1 of Polyangiaceae bacterium. Lineage (GTDB taxonomy): Bacteria > Myxococcota_A > Polyangia > Polyangiales > Polyangiaceae > SYFR01. The sequence continues at coordinate 182,835 of CANJMI010000009.1, forward strand.
ATCGAAGTGGTCGGCCTCGATGCGCTCGATTGACGCGCTGGGGATCCGCGTCGCGCGTGCGACCTCACCGGAGCTCATCCCGCGCGCCTGGCGGGCTCGCTTGAGGTAGGTGCCGATGGTGTCCATGGGGTCGTGCGGCTCGAGGGGCACTCGGAGCCAGCGCTTTGCAGCGCGAAAGCTCAGGGGGCCGTGGCTCGAGGACCCCGGATCAACCATCCATGCCACGGGACGGCAACCCATTTCTGACCTTGGGCGGCCAAGAAATCGGTTGCTCTCTAGTAATTTCGGTATCTTACGCCACTATCGGACGAGGCCAACGTCCCCCGATGACCGTCACTGAGCCGCAAGGAGCGCCGCCACGCACGCCCGACCGGCGGTCGTCGAGGGTGCGAGTTCCCGGCAATGCTCGAAGTCTTTTCGGGCTTCCGTCGTGTCGCCGAGCGCCTTCGCTACCCGTCCACGGCCTAGAAAAGCGTCCTGGAGCCGGGCGCAGGCCCCTTCTTCGATGCCGACCGCGCGTGTGAACGCCTGGCGCGCCGCCTCGAGCTCATGCTGTTTTTCGAAGGCGAGACCGAGCCGGTAGTGCCCGACGCAGAACAAGGGTTGCGCGGCGACCGAGCGTTTCAGCGCGATGATCGCTTCGCCCGCGCGGCCCGCCTCGAGGTAGGCCCAGCCGAGATTTCCCCAGGATTTTTCGGGTGATTGGTAGAGCATGTCGCGAGCGAGCGGCTCGAGGACGCCGATGGCTTCAACGGCTTTGCCGCGGTGGATCAGGACGACCCCCAAGGTGTTCCTGGCATCGCGCAGCTCGGGATTGAGGACGAGCGACCGTCGGACGTAATTTTCCGCTTCGTCGTAGCGGCAGTCGGGGGAGCTCGCGTCGTCGGCGCAGAAGACGAGCATCACGAGTGAGCCCAGGTAGGCCGCGTTTGCGCTCTCGTCGTCGAGTTGGAGCGCGCGTCTCACGTGGGCGAGCGATTCGCGCATGCTGTTTCGCTTGAACGCGTCCACGGCGAGCTCGTAGGCCGCTTCGCCGCGCTTGACGTTCTCTGCGTCGGGTTCACGCCCGCCACACGCCGCCACGCAGGCGGCCATCAACAGCGATCCGATGAACGACGAGCCGAGGCGCACCGATGGCTCATGCCGATCCGTTGCCTGCCGGGCCAAGTTCTCGTCGGCCACGTGTCGCGGCCTCACGCGATGACGCGCAGCGAGCCGCGGACGATCCCGTAGCCCTGTTCGCTGCCGAGCTCACGGAAGAGCTGCCTCGGCTCCACGTCCTTGGCGAGTAGACGCCGGTAGCCCGAGACGACGCGTCCGACCTGTTCGGCGTCCTCCCGCACGAGCTCCACGCGGAATCGCCGAACCCCGAGTCGGTCGAGGGTCGGCACGAGGTCCGCGGCGCTTTGCGCTCGGGCGTGAAACACCGTGTTGCGGCACCCGACGTCCGCTTCGACCGGATGGTCCATGCCCGCTCGATCGCGCAGCGAAAGTTGGTGCCGATCGCAGGGGCGACCACACGTCAGATGGTCGGAGCCGGAGGAGAGCAGCGCCGCAATAACGCAGTGTTCCATGTGAAAAAGCGCCATCGGGTGATGCACGACCACCTCCGCGAAAGGGCCGAGGCCCGTCTCGAGCAGCGCGACGAGCTGGGCCGAGTCGAGATCGAACGCGGGCGTAAACCCGGCGACGCCCCGGGCGAGCACCTCACGAGCACTGAGTCGATTGACGACGTTCAGCGAGAAATCAGCGATGCGAATCCACGGCTCGCCGCGCCCGCCGCGAAGGGCTCCGAGTCCCCGCACGAGGATGCCGTCCGGGGACAGCGAGGCGAGGTAACGGTCGATTTTGTCCTCGCCCGGTTTGCGGATTCGAGGGGGAGCGAGGCCGAGCCACGGCGAGCCGTTCGCCCGCAGCGTCGCCACCGCACGGCCGGTGCCCGTCAGTTCGAGAAAATCCAGGTAGATGCCGTCCGCTCCGGCCTCGAGCGCGGCTTGCGCCTGCACCAGGTTGCGGCACAGCACGAACAGGCCCGGTGGCGGCGGCGGGGTGGTTGGGACCGCGTGTTCGAGGAGGGCCCGCAGCGACTCCGATGACGGTCGGTGCGAGCCGGGCAAACGCGCCGGTACCGCACTCGTGAAAAGCGCCTCGACGAGCGCGCGGCGACCCCGGTTCAGCGCGGACAAAGCGAGGTGCGGCCTCGGCGGTAGCTCGACCGTCAGCTCGCCGAGCTCGAATGGTGTTTCGCCTAATTTGCCAAGCTTTTCTCGCAAATCGTCAACGTTGAGGCCGACCCCAGTGGCCTCGGCGACGACCCCTTCGAGTTGGATGCACGCGCGGGCGCTGCCGCACACGCCTTCGAGCTGCGCGGGCTGGCCGAGGGCTCCGAAAAGCCGCATGTCGAGGCGTCGCCGTCCGCGCTCCGCAACCCTGCGCGCTTGTTGATCGCGGGTTGGGTCGTCGCTCTTGAATACGCGCCGTCCGGCGAGGGGAGGGGGCGATTCGCGGTCGGGGCCGAGCCAAACCGTGACGGTCCGGCCGCCGTCGCACGCCGGCACGTCGGCGCCGTCGACCTGGAGGGACCAGACGCGTCCGCCGAACTCACCAACACTCGCGTGCCCGCCTTCGACGAGGATCCCGTCGCCGCGCGCGAGCCCCGACGAGAGAATGATCGCGAATTCACCCCGTCGCCCGAGCTTTCCCGAGTCAATGGTGCCGATTTCCATGCCGCGGTGAGCGCAGCCCCGGCCTTCGACGAGCCGCTGATGGTCGATCCCAGCGAGAAAGCCTGGCCCCGACCCTCGGTTGTACGTCATCAGGGCGAGGGTCCGGTCTTCGAGCGTCGGTGGTTCCGCTCGCCCGACCGCCGCGTCGACGGCTTTTCGGTAGAGCGCCGTTGTCGCCGCCACGTACTCGGGGCCCTTCATTCGGCCTTCGATCTTGATGGAGGCTACGCCAAGTGCGCACAACTCTGGCACGAGCGCGCTCGCCTCGAGGTCCTCGGGCGACAGCAAATACGCCTTGTCACCGAGGTCCCGCAGGACCCCATCGACGACGAGTTCGTAGGGGAGTCGGCACGCTTGAGCGCATGCGCCGCGGTTCGCACTTCGCCCGCCGATGGCTTCGCTCGTGAGGCATTGCCCCGAATAGGCAATGCAGAGCGCACCGTGGACGAAAACCTCGAGCTCGGCATCGCTGTCGCGGCGGATTGCCGTGATGTCCGCGAGTGACAGCTCGCGCGCGAGGATCACACGGCTCGCGCCAAGTTCGCGCGCGAGGTCGATGGCCTCCGCGTCGGTGCAGGTCATCTGCGTCGACGCATGCAACGGTAGCGACGGAGCGACTTCCCTCGCGAGCCGCGCGCACCCGAGATCTTGGACGATGATCGCGTCGACCCCGGCCGCCTCGCAGCTCCGAATGGCCTCCACCATCGCGTCGAGCTCGTTGTCGAAGACGAGGGTGTTCAATGTCACGTAGCCGCGTACGCCATGGCGGTGCAGGTAGGCCACGGTCTCGGCGAGCCCCGCGGAGTCGAAATTCGCGGCGCGTGCCCGGGCGTTGAACCCTTGCAAACCAAAATAGACGGCGTCGGCGCCGGCATGCACGGCGGCCTCGAGGCACGCACGATCACCAGCAGGTGCAAGAATCTCAGGGGCGCGCATCATACGGAGTCCTCCCGCGTTAATTGCCAAGTGGCGGCGATCGTTCCGAGTAACTGGGCTAGCGGCGCAAATTCCGCCGAGAGCAGCCCGGCGGTCACCACCATCGATCCAAAAATGGCTGGCGCGACGACAACGCCGAGCACGCTGACGGCACGTTTCCGCCATCGTTGTGCGAGGGCGATGGCGATCGCGGCGTCGCGGACGTCGTCTATCACCGTCGCTATTCCGACCTCGTCACCGGAGCGACCGGCGTGGCCGAGACCCACCGCGACGTCGCCCGCTTTCAACGCGACCCCGTCGAGCGGCGAGTGACCGAGTACCGCAACGACCGCGCCAGTGTCCCGAATACGCTCGACCGTGGCGGCCTGCTCGTCGTCGCGGACGCCTGGGCGCAGGTGGTCGATGTCGAGCGCGCGACCGAGGGCCTCGCAGGTTGCGGCCGTGTCCGACGACATCAACACCGGTTCGACCTGGACATCGAGGAGGTGTTGGACTGCGGCTCGCGCGCCCGTGCGGAGCCCGTCTTGGAGCCCGCATAAGCCGAGCAGACGACCCGCGCGCGCGACGAGCAGCACGGTTCGACCGGCAGATTCGAGGCCGCCCATCGCGTCTTCGGCGACAGCCACGCTGATTCGACGCTCAAGCATCAACTCGCGCGTGCCGACGCACACCGCTTCTCCGCTGCCAGCCACCGCGGTCACGCCGCGGCCTTCATGGTTGCGGCTATTGCGCACGAGGTCGCTCGGGAGGCCACGGTCCCTGGCGGCACGCTTCAGCGCCTGCGCGATCGGGTGCCGTTCTCCCGCGAGTGCGGAGGCCGCCAGGCCGAGGACGTCGTTCTCCACCACGGGGCGCCCTGGCCCATCCGGACGCACAAAAAGCTCAATTTCGACGAGTTCGGGTTCACCTCGAAGCAACGTCCCGCGGGTGCAAAAAATCGCGACTGTCGCACGTGCGGCATTCTCCCATGCCTCTGCGGTTCGGTAGACGACGCCGCGCTCGAGGCCGAGGAGGAGGCTCCGCGCGATCGTGAGACTCGGCAGCACGGCGATGGAAATATTGGCGAGCGCCGCGTACACAGCCACGCTAACCATCGCGACGTCGAGGGCCTTGCCACGTGTCGCCGCATGCACGGCTGCCGCGACGAGCGCCCCAGCAACCGACCAGCGCTCGACGAAACGGCGAGCTTGCCGGGGCGTTTGCGCGTGCACGTCGGGACGATGCGGTGGCGAGAACAGCGCTCGGGACAACGAACGCTCTTCGCCAGAAAACGTGCAAATCCCGCGGAGTTGACCCGTGAGCACGTGACTTCCCGCAACCACCACGTCGCCCGTTCGTCGCCGGAGGGGAGCGCCTCCAACTACCCAAGAAAGTACGGTCGCTTCCCCTTCCAACACCTCGATGTCGACCGGCACCACCTCGTCGACGCTCACCAGGATGGCGTGGCCAGGCTCGGCTGTCTGCGCCGTGCCGCGCTCGCGTGGGTTCCCTATCAGCCGATGGATCCACTGGCGCCCGCGCTCGGTCGCCCTTCCGGCGGTGCTCGTCAGCCATACGGACGCGGCGTCCACCGTCACGATCGTCGCGGCGAGGAAAATTGCGCGTTGGCTCGATGCCACGTCCAGCGACCAGGTGCTCGCGACGGCCACGCTGAGCGCGAGGGCGGGCGGCGCGACGGACACGAGCCAGTGCGGATAAGCTTCGTCGGCGTTGCCCCCCGACTCGCTTGGGTCACTGCGGCTACCCCTCGCGGTGAGTGCGTTTCCGGCAATGGTCGCCGTACCAACGGCGACGAGCAGGAGCCTTGCCATGCGTACGAGTTTCGTCGAATCCGCGAGTTCGAGCGCCATGGCGAGGAGGCCCGCGACCAAGGTCAGCGCGACCAGTAACAGCGCCACGTCGCGTTCGCCGGGGGCCTCGCCTGCTGCTTCGACGTGCTCTTTCGATACCGGTGCGACGGGCTCGATGAACTCGTGCGGATCGTGTGGCGCAGCTTCGGGCAGTACGTCGTTCGCCTCAGCCGGAACATCGGAGGGGCGCACCGCAGCGAGGATGGCCTTCTCGACCAGCGGCGGCACCGAAGCGCGCGGAGCGATGCGACGAACGCGTGGGGCGCGGCCGAAAAAGCGTTCGCGGCACGAGTCGACATCGCAGAAAAAACGAAATTGCGCGTCGATGATCGTGACGTGCCCTGCGCGCAGCGCGTCAATCGAAGCGCCACACCCCGCACAACGCACCGCGGGCGAGCTCGTCCCGCTGTTTATCTGCGACGACCCTTCGTTGACGCGACTCACGGCCCGCCGTGCGCAGCGGAATGGATTCGAAGCGTCGCATCCAGCTTCGCTACGGCCTCGTCCACCTCCGCGTCGGTTATCACGAGCGGCGGGGTGAATCGCAAGGCGGACGCTCCCGCGGCCGTGACGAGCAGCCCTTGCTCGCGTGCCGGTCCGAGTAGATCGCGGGCCTGCACCTGGTCTTGCAGCACAAGGGCGCGCAGCAGGCCGAGACCGCGCTCGCCTCGGCACAGGGTCGGATAGCGAGCGGCCACCGCGGCGAGACCGGCCCCGAGGCGCTGGCCTCGCGCCGCCGCACGTTCCATGAGCCCCTCCTCGCACACGACGCGGAGGACCGTGCGCGCCGCGGCGGACGCGAGCGGATTGCCCCCGAAAGTCGAACCATGCGTGCCTGTCGGTAGGCTCTCGGCGAGGGCTTCGCGCACGAGCATCGCGCCGATTGGGAAGCCGCCACCGAGGCCTTTCGCAAGGGCGACCGCGTCCGCACGCACGTCAAAATGCTCGGCCGCGAGCATTTTTCCACTTCGAGCGATGCCGGTCTGGACTTCGTCCATCGTGAGCAGCGCTCCGTATTCATCCGCGATCACGCGGAGGCCGCTGAGAAACCCCGGTGGGGCGGGCAGCACGCCGCCTTCGCCTTGCACCGGCTCGACGTGAATCGCGGCGACGTCGGGTCCCATTTTGGCGCGAACCGCTTCCAGATCGCCGTACGGCACGTGCTCGATTCCCCCGAGCGGCGGTCCAAATCCGACCCGATAAGCCTCGGTGCCGCCCATCGTTACCGTCGCCATCGTGCGACCATGAAACGCCCGCTCGAAACAGATCACTCGAACCCGGTCGGTCTCACCTGTGCCGTGAAAGTGCCGGCGCGCCAACTTGAGCACCGCCTCGTTCGCTTCGGCCCCCGAGTTGCAAAAAAACGCACGGTCGAAGCCGGTCACGCCGCAGAGTTCATCGGCGAGCAGGATGTTCTCTTCATTGTAGAAGTAGTTCGAGACCTGAATCAGCCGCGCGGCTTGTTCGCTTATCGTCCGAGCGAGCTCGGGGTGGGCGTGGCCGAGGCAGCACACCGCGACGCCGGCACAAAAATCGAGGTAGCGGTTGCCCGCGACGTCAAACAACTCCGCGCCGCGACCGTGGGCGGCGACGATCGGCTGGGGCCGGTAGGTGGCGAGCAAGCGCTTCTGCGCGAGGTCGAGCAACTCAGGCGTGTGCATATCATCGGCATACACCGAATTGCGCGGGCCTTGACCCCGCTTTTCGGTAAATTCCCGCTTCGACTGCCCGCGACGCGAGCGGTGCGCATTGCCATTGGGTCTCGAAGAATTATAGTGGGGCCCAATCCGAAGGGTTACCCATGAGCGACGAACAGCAAAGCGACGAGATTGCAGCCGAAATCGATACCCGCGCCACGGAGGCGCTGACGCCGCAAGAGCAGGCTGAAGGCCGCATTCGGGAGCTCGAGGCGAAGGTGGCTACGGCCGAAGCCGAAGCGAAAAACAGCCACGCTCGCATGTTGCGCGTCGCCGCCGACTTCGAAAATCACCGCAAACGCGCCTCCCGAGAAGTGGACGACGCCAAGCGCAGCGGGTCACAAAGCGCACTCAATAAGCTTCTGCCCGTGTTCGACAACCTCGAGCGCGCGACGACCCATGTCGATGCCTCCACGGATGCCAAGAGCATGGCGGACGGCCTCCGAATGGTGATCAAGCAGTTCGGCGAGGCCCTCACGAAGCTCGGGATTGAGCGCGTCGACGCGGTGGGCAAGCCATTCGACCCGATGCTCCACGAGTCGGTCCAGTACGAGCACCACGCGACGCTTGCGGCGGGGCTCGTTTCCCGGGAACTCCAGGCCGGCTACCGCCAAGGTGACGCGTTGATGCGCCCTGTGCTGGTCGTCGTCTCGAAGGGTCCGCTCCCCGAGGAGGAGGCTGTTTCGCCGGGAACCGCCGAGCCCGCCGAGGAAGGCACAAGCGACGCTTCCGACGCCAACTGAACCGTTCGACGACGCCACGCCCCGACCGCGCTTCGCAATCGCGCGCAAGTTGAATTACAATCCCGGGGCAAACATGAAATCCCCCTCCGCTCCTCCCTGGCATACGGCCCGTCGTCCGGCTCGTGTTCGTGCGGTTGCGGTGATGGCGGCGGCAGCCGTGGCCGTGCTCGCGGGTGGATGCGGGCGCTCGATGTTCGACCTGCCGGAGTCGAGCGGCACGCCCGGTTTTGGTGGAGCGTCCTCGGTGGGTGGCGTGGGCGGCGCCTTGCCGACGGGCGGCGTGGGCGGCGCCTTGCCGACGGGCGGCGTGGGCGGAAACTCCACAATCGCGAGCGGCGGGGTCGGTCCCGCGGCGTCGGGGAATGTCGCCGCGTCGAGCGGAAGTGGCTCGTCCTCAGCCGAAGTGGCTTCGAGTGCCGCGGTCACGGGGAGCGCATCCTCCTCGGTGACGTCGTCCTCGTCGACGGGTGGCGGCGGGCCGATGTGTCCGGCGAGTGCGCCATCGGGAGGAACGGCGTGCCCCCAGGCCGCAATGAACTGCGCCTACGACGCTACCCAGTGCACGTGCCAGCCGAAGGGGTGGCAGTGCAACTCGTGTCCCGCCGCGGAACCGAAGAGCTTTTCGTCCTGTCAGTCGATGGGCGGCGGCGTGGCGCTCTGCCAGTACGACGCCACGCACTGCGGCTGCTTCCAAGGGAAGTGGATGTGCGCGGATTGTCCGGCGGCGAAGCCCCAGGGTGGTTCGTCGTGCACCGCGCCGGGTCTTGGGTGCGCCTACGATGACGGGTCGTGCGTCTGCAACAAGGGCAAGTGGCAATGTTTCGACGCGTGCCCTGCGGACGAGCCGGCTCCAGGCAGCGCGTGCGGAGCGGCACCGGGGCAAGAGTGCGCCTACGCCGCAAACGTCTGCATATGTTTTCAGGGCCAGTTTTTCTGCAACTGAGCGCAGCGCTGCTCGTTCCGATTGTCGGTCGCGCCAGGATGCTGCTAGCTTTGTCGGCCCGGCAACTCACCGAAGCGGCATCGCCGCGATGAATACGCGACATGGGCAAGATTATCGGCATCGATCTCGGCACCACGAACTCTTGCGTGGCGGTTTTCGACGGCAACGGAGCGATCAAGGCGGCATCGATTCGGGTCATCCCGAATTCGGAAGGCGCTCGGACTACCCCTTCGGTCGTGGGCTTCACCCTCGCGGGTGAGAGGCTCGTGGGCCAAGTCGCCAAGCGGCAAGCCGCCACAAACCCGACGAACACGGTGTACGCGGTCAAGCGTTTGATGGGCCGTAAGTTCGACGACGTCGAGGTTCAAAAGCAGAAGGGGCTCGTGCCCTACCACATCGTCGCCGCCAAGAACCAGGACGCCTGGGTCGAGGCCGGCGGAAAGGCGATGTCCCCACCGGAAGTGTCGTCGATCGTGCTCGCGCAGATGAAGGCGATCGCGGAGAGCTACCTCGGCGAGCCGGTCACCGAAGCGGTGATTACGGTCCCGGCTTACTTCGACGACGCTCAGCGACAAGCCACCAAGGACGCCGGTGCGGTGGCCGGACTCGACGTCAAGCGCATCATCAATGAGCCGACGGCTGCGGCCCTCGCCTACGGTCTCGACCACACCGACGCGCAAACCGTCTTGGTCTACGACCTCGGGGGCGGCACGTTCGACGTCTCGATTCTGCGCATCGAAGCCGGCGTGTTTAGCGTCAAGGCGACGCTTGGCGACACGCATCTCGGCGGGGAAGACTTCGACCTCCGTCTCGTCAATGTGCTCGCCGACGAGTTCAAGCTGCGAACTGACATCGACCTGCGCAACGATCGGATGGCCCTTCAGCGGCTGAAGGAAGCGTCGGAAAAGGCCAAGCACGAGCTGTCGTCGTCACTTGAAACTGAGGTGAACCTCCCGTTCATCGCCGCGGGCAAAGACGGCCCGCTGCATCTCGAGCGCACGATCAAGCGCAACGAACTCGAGATGCTCTGCGGCGATCTCGTCGACCGCACGATCGACCAATGTTCGCGAGCGGTGCGTGACGCCGGCCTCACCGTCAAGGAGGTCGACGCGATCGTCCTCGTCGGCGGCATGACGCGAATGCCCGCGATTCAACAGGCGGTCGAAGAACTCTTCGGGCGCCCGGTGAGCCGCGACGTCAACCCCGACGAAGTCGTCGCCATCGGCGCGACGATTCAAGGGGCGGCGTTGGCCGGTTACGTCGATGACGTGCTCCTCCTCGACGTGACCCCGCTCTCAATCGGTGTCGAAACGGGCGGCGGCGTCATGACCCCACTCATCGCACGCAACACCACGATCCCGACCGAGTCGAGCGAGATATTCACGACCAGCGTGGACGGCCAGAACTTCGTGCCGATCCACGTCTTGCAGGGCGAGCGCAAGATGTCCGCGGATTGCCGCAGCCTCGGCGAGTTCGAGCTGACGGGGATCCCTCCCGCACCCCGCGGCGTTCCGAAAATCAAGGTGACCTTCTCGATCGACGCCGACGGCATCTTGCACGTGGGCGCGACCGACCTTGGCACTGGCGTGACGACCCAGGTCAGCATCAAGCCCCACAGCGGCCTCAAGACCGATGAGGTCGACACCCTCGTGCGCGATGCCGAAAAGCACCGCGAAACGGACTCCTCACGCAGCGAACTCGCGGAGCTTCGAAACCAGGCCGAGACGTTGCTCTACACGACCGAACAAGCGCTCGACGGGTACGCCGATCTCGTGAGCGCCGAGCTCCTCGGCCAGATTCGGAGCGACTGTCTCGCCTTGCGAGCGGTGCTCGGACAGGACGATCAGACCCCAATTCGCGGCGCGTATTCGCGGCTCGAGGGCGCGGCCTTCCGCATCGCCGAGTCGATGTACCAGGTCTAGCGAATGACCGACGGGACGCGGCCGCCGAGCGAGAACACCGCGTTCGGAGGAGCCTACGGTCGCTACCGGCTCCTCGAGCGAATCGGTGTCGGCGGCATGGCCGAAGTGTTCAAGGCGAAGAGCCTCGGCGTCGAGGGCTTCGAGAAGCTGCTCGTCATCAAACGGATCGTTCCGCGGCTCGTGGCCCATCCCGCGTTCGTGAAGATGTTCATTCACGAGGCGAAGCTCGCCGTGCGGTTGTCGCACGCCAACATCGTTCAGGTGTTCGACCTTGGGCGCTTCGACCCAAGCGAGGACGTTGCGCCGACCTACTTCATCGCGATGGAGTACGTGGCAGGGCTCGATGCCGCCACGATGCTAAGCAGTCTCAGGCAGCATCGTCGCGGGGTCGAGTATTCGCTGCCCATCGCCGCTGCCGTCTACATTGCCGGCGAGGTTGCGAAGGCGCTCGATCATGCGCACCGCCGGACCGACGAACAGGGGCGGGCGCTCAGCATCGTCCACCGTGACATCTCGCCGCACAACGTCCTCGTGTCTTGGGATGGCGACGTCAAAGTCACGGATTTCGGAATCGCCAAAGCCAACGATGCGCTCGATGGCGCAACCGGAGAAAGCGACGGCGTGAACGCTACGGTCAGCGGCAAGCTGGGCTACATGAGCCCCGAGCAAGCGCGCGGCGAGGCCACCGATTCGCGCAGTGATCTCTTCTCCCTCGGCATCCTCCTCTATCAGTTGCTGGCCGGCGAAAATCCGTTCGCCGCTCCAACCCGCGTAGAGACGGCTCGCCGAATTGCAGCGGGCGAATATCCCCCAATTGGCCTCGCACGTCCCGACGTGCCGGCGTCGCTTGTCGCCATCATCGATCGCCTCCTCGCGAAGGCGCGTGAACATCGGACGAACAGCGCGGCCGAAGTCTTTGAAGAGCTCCTCGCGTTTGCTTACACGACGGGCGAACGCTTCGGCGCGGCGGACCTCGCCGAGCTGTTGCTTCCGCTACGCGCGGTCGACGGTGAGCCCGAGCTTGCCGTGGTGAACGTCCTCGATGCCCGCTCTTCCTCGGACGAGAAGACGCCGGTCGAAGTGCCGCAGCGTGCGGCCGAGAAGGACGGCGACGATGGGTCAAGCGAGCCGGCCGGAGGAGACCGGCGCGAGGTCACGGTTCTCGCATTGCCATTCCTAAGCCGACCCGGCCGTGACGATGCCGAATCGATGGTGCCCGATCCCGAGCGGATGCCGCGCCTTCGTGACGTGCTCGAACGGCATGGCGCCTGGCTCGAGCAGCGATCCGCGGACAGGCTCGTGGCGATCTTTGGGCTCGGTGACACCGATGGTCGCGATGGTGAGGCGGCCGTTCGGGCGGCGTTGTCGCTCGTGCGGGAGCGGGGTGTCGGTGAGGTGCGCGGAGCCGGCGTGCACTCGGGGCCGATCAGCGTCGACAACGGCGGCTTGCCGCTCAATGACGACCGACTCGCAGCGCTTGTTGCGACGGCGGTGCGCCTCGCGTGCGCGGTTGAAGGCCAGGTCGTGCTGTCGCCGATCACGGCGCGCCTCGTGCGGCGCAGCTTCATGACGGAACCGTTGCCGCCCGAAGCGCGAGCGCTCGTCGAAGGGGTGACGGTGCGCGGGCCGCTCTCATTCGAGTCAGCGCGAACACGCTTTGTCGGTCGACGAACTGAGCTAAAAAGACTGGGTGCCGTGCTCGCGACGGCTACTCGCGGCGAGGCTCAGCTCGTGCTGCTGCAGGGCAAGACCGGCATCGGTAAATCGCGTTTTTTATACGAGGCGACCCGACGTCTCGAGCGCGGTAAATTCAACGTGGCCTTCTACGCCTGCGCGTGTCCGCTCAATGGGTCGAGCGAGCCGTGGAGTGCGCTACGCGAGATGCTTCACGTCTTGTGCGGGACTCAAGCGGACGACGACGCCGAGCGGCTCCTCGAGGTCCGTCCTCGCCTGCGGGCGCTCGGTCTCCACGACGAGGAAGCGAACGGATTGCTCTCGCTGCTCGGGGCGCCGGTCGGCCTGACATCCGGGGAGCTGCGAGCGGCGATTCGTTCGGGATTCGCGCGGATGGTCGCGAGTCTGTGCAAGGACAAACTCCACGGATTCGCATTCGACGACGCACAGGCGATCGACTCTGAGACCTACGATGCCGTGCTGCGCATCATCCAGGGAAAACCGAGCCTGCGCGCTCTCTTCCTATTTTCGCAGCGCGGCGATGCGGAGCTCGAGAGTCCGCACAATTTGAGTTTGCGTGCTCTTCAAAGCAAGCGGCGACTTCACGTCGTCGAACTTGGGGAGCTCACCGAGCGCGAGACGGTGGAGCTTCTCGAGTTGCAGGTCGGCGCGCGGTCCCTTCCGCCCGAGCTCCTCGCTCACGTACGCAGCTGCGCCGGCGGCCACCCGCTCTTCGTCGAAGAGCTCGCGCGGGAACTTTGCGACACTGGATTCGTTCAGGTGACGAGCGGCGTGGCGACTGTTCGTGGGGTGGTCCAGCCAACGGCGCCTCGTACGCTCCGAACGCTGATCGCCGACCGCGTGAGCCGACTCGCACAGCGTGAGCGGCGGGTGCTTCAGGCGCTTGCGACTCTCGGTGAGCCTGCCAACACGACGGTGCTCGCGTCGACGCTCGATCAGGTGTTGCCGACGACCGACCGACACCTCGCTACGCTCGAGCAGAAGGGTCTCGTCGCGCGGACGGCTGTCACGCAAGTGCGTTTCGCTTCGCCCCTCTATCAAGAAATTGTGCTCGATGCGATGGCGGCGACGGTTAGCCAGGAGCTGCATGCGGCTGCGGCTGCGGTTTATGCATCGGCGCCGCGTGGAGGGGGTGAGGTCGCCGAGCGGTTGGCCGTCCACTTGCTCGGAGCTGGCGAAAAGGTGCCCGCGGTCGAAGCGTTCTGGTCGGCAGGTCGCGAGCGCCGCGCACTCGGCCAAGTCGAGGCGGCGGTGCGGCTGATGATGCGCGGTGCCGCACTTGCCGAGATGCAGTCACGCGGTGTCGACCAGCTCCTCGGTTGGCTCACCGAACTCGGCAGCGCGGTCGCGCACTCTCGCAATGCACCCGGGCTCCGGGACGTCGTTGGGAGCCTTGTACGGGAGGTCAAGCAGCGCGGTGATGCGCGCCAGCGGGTGGTCGTTTTGGTCGAAGCGGCGCGGGCACTCGCCGCGATCAATTTGTTCGACGAAGGGTTCGTGCTCCTCGAGGAGGTGCAGCTCGGCGAAGTGTCGGACCGAACGCTCGAAGCGGCGGTGCTCGCGGCCGAATGCGAACTCGCCGGTCGGCAAGGATTGCACGCACGCGCCCTCAGGGCTTGCGCGCGGCTCGAGCTATTGGAGCCCGAACTCGACGCACGCACCGTGGTGGCGATGTCTGTGGCCCGCGCGGCGAACGGTGAATTCGACTTGGCGCTCGCGCTGCTCGAGCGTGTTGCCGCGCGTGGCGGAGAGGATGACCTCCCTCTTCAGGCGCTGCTGGCGAAGCACCGAGCGGTCGTTCATTTCTACCGACGAGACTTCGTCGCAGCGGCACGTGAGTCGAGTACATCGGCGCGCCTCGCGTTGGCGGCGGGGTTGCGTTTCGAGGCCGCTCTCGGCTTGCACAACCTCGGAGACGCGTGCGATCGAATCGGCGAACATCCACGCGCGTACGCCGCGTTCATCGAGTCTCTGGAGTTGTCACGGCAGCTCGACCACGACCGGCTCTCGAACGTCAACCAGCTGCATCTCAGCATGCTCGATGGCCTCCGAAACTCGGAAGGCGCAGAAGAGAAACTCAAGGCGCTGACTCGCTACGCCGATGCGCGGGGGTACCTATCCGACGCGATGGGGGGACGCTACCTGATGGCGCGCCTGTTCGCAGCGCACGGCAGTCACGAGCGGGCGCGTCGCATACTCGGGGAAGTCTGCCGCGAGGCAGAAGAACGCGGCGATGGGCTTATCGCTGCGGACGCACGCGAACTCCTCGCCAAGTTGGCTACGCGCTCCTGAACCTACCGCGTGCGGGGTTGTGGCCCGGCTGACGCGCGAGGGCAGGGCTCGGCTATTCGACCGCGAGCTTTCGCTCAATAGCTTCGATGTGCGCGCGCACCGCCGGATCGTCTTCGCGTTGTGTCTCGATTTTACGCACCGCGCTCATCACCGTCGTGTGGTCGCGTCCACCGAATGCTCGACCGAGCTCGGGGAAGCTGCACGTGAGGCGTTGCTTGCAGAGGTACATCGCGACATGCCTCGCGAACGCGATCGTCTTGTGCCGGTCTTTCGAAGTTAAATCGCTCGTTCGCAGGTGAAAATGCTGGCAAACGGCGCGTTGGATATCTTCGACGCTCAACATCTGCGTGCGATGCACGAAGGTGTTTTGGAGCTCCGCCTTGACGAACTCCATGTCGACTTTTCGACCCGTCAGCGAGGACTTGGCTGCGAGGCGGATCAGCGTTCCTTCGAGCTCGCGCACGTTCGAGCGAACCGCCTGCGCGAGGAAGATCGCGACATCATCGTCGGTCTCGATCCCTTCGAGTGCCGCCTTGTTGCGGACGATGGCGACACGCGTCTCGAGCTCGGGGATTTGGATGTCGGCGACGAGTCCGGAAGCGAAACGCGACACGAGTCGCTCTTCCATCCGCTCGAGGGCCTGCGGATACTTGTCGCTCGTGACGATGATCTGTTTGTCGGCGTTGTGGAGCGCGTTGAACGTGTGGAAGAACTCTTCCTGTGTCTGCACGCGACCCGCGAGAAACTGGATGTCGTCGACCAGCAAGACATCGCAATCTTCTCGGTATTTGCTGCGAAATTCATCCATCCGGTGGTGCTGCAGGCCGGTGATGAATTCGTTGGTGAAGCGCTCGGCCGAGAGGTAGCGGATGCGTGCGTTGGGGCGCTCCTCGTAGACGCGATGAGCGATCGCGTGCACGAGATGGGTCTTGCCGAGTCCGGTCCCGCCGCACAGAAAGAGTGGGTTGTAGCGTCGGCCACCTCCGCCAGCTGCAGCCACGGAGGCCGCGTGCGCAAGCTGGTTGCTCGGCCCGACAACGAAGTTCGAAAAGGTGAAGCGAGGATTGATGTCCTCGGGAGACACCCGGCGGCGCTCGACCACCGGCATACGATCGACGGCCGTCACGTAGCTCGGTCGGAGGTCCTCGGGTTGGGGCAGCGAGAGTGGGCGTGGGCGCACGGGTTGCGTCATCGTCGCCAGCGAAACGGGTCGCTCGAGGTGCGGGTCGAGGATCCAGCTGACTTGAACGGAGATCCCGGAGAGCGTGAGGAGCTGCTCGCGGAGATCAGGCCAGAAATTCGTCCGCACCCAGTCGAGTACGAATTCATTTTGGGCTCGAAGGGTCAGCACCTCGCCGGTCCAGTCGTCGAACTGGATGCCGCCGAACCACTGGTCGAACGTACCGGGAGACCGCTCACGCGTCTTTCCGACCGCTACATCGAACACTGCCCGTGCGTCTCGTTCTGCCATCTGGTCGCCGTCGTCGCTGGCCGAAGAGGAAAAATCACCCCGTCGGAGCCTCCCTTGCGGCATGCCTGCCCACAAGTTTTCCACAGGCGACCTGGCACCCGAAGTTGACGCAAAAGCGCGAAACTTAGGCACGTGTGGAGCACGAATGCACCAGGTGACTCGTCGAAAACCCACAGCCCCAGCGTCCCCTTGGATTGCTCGTTTGGGGGCCGGTAAACTGTGCCGTCCGGGAGACCCCGGACAGCGTTTGGGAGCGTGTTGGCTTACCGGTGTGTGGATTCCGGGAAGCCGAAGGAGCGCCACCTAACATCGACTCTTCGCGTGAGTCCACCGTCTCGTGAAAAAAATTTACAACTGCTTGAAAATATTCACTAAACCCCGCGTGAAAATCGCGCAGCCGGTGCCCCGACCGGCGGCCCAAGTTTTACTCGTGGCGAGGCGATATTCGACCCTCGAATCGCCGAATTATTCCGGAACGTCGGTTCACCCGTGACTGCTCGTTCGTGGGCGAAAGTCAATACGCCTCGCGGTGGCCACGCGGGTCCAGTTGCCCGCAACGTTGCGCCAATCCAACGACGCGCTGCGTCAGGCGAGTTTTCCCCAGCTTGCTGACCATCGCGAGAAGGCTGGTATGTCCGTTTCGCCATAACCGAAGAAGTTGGCCCCACCGGCGCACTTATCTGTATGCCGTCCGCGGCACAGCCCTCATGCTCGCTCGAACGCTCGCCATCGCCGCTTCCATGGTAGGCACCTTACTCGTCAGCGCGAGTGCGGTTGCGGAGCCGAGTACGTTGCCTCCCGCTCTCGCGTACGATTACGGCGCCACGGAGACGCCGCGCAGCGCGGGCATCGGGGCGCTCCATGCGCTCGGCAGCGGAATAAGCGCGATGTACGCGAATCCCGCGAATCTCGGCCTCACGCGCAGCTACCACATTGCCGCCATCGGTGAATTTTCGCCGGAGGCGCGCCGTCAGACGTACGGCGGCGCGGTGACCGACTCCACGCGGCGCTTCGCGGGCGGGATGAGCTTCGTCGCGGGTTTTCATGATCCGGACGGAATTGCCCGAAAAACGCTCGACACTCGCATCGCGCTCGCGTTCGCCGTCAGCAAAGAACTCCATATCGGGCTGGGCGGTCGGTTCTTGAACGTGCAGCAGGATGGTCTCGGCCCGCTCGGTGCCAGTCGTGCTTCAGGAGGTCTGGTCAATCCCGAGATCGTCCCGGAACCCGGTGCCGCTCCGGTCCGCAAAAGCATGGTCGGCACAGTGACCGCCGATGCGGGTCTGACGATCAAGCCTATCGAGTCGCTCGGCCTGGCGGTTTATGGGAAAAACTTAACCTACCGAAATCACGGGCTTTTGCCCACGGTGTTTGGGGGGGCCGTCGGTTTCGGCACGGCCGACTTCACGATCGAGGCCGATGCCGAGCTCGACATCACGAGCTACTCGAAGCCGAGTCCCCGCGCGATGGCGGGCGGCGAGTACCTCCTGCTCAATAGGGTTCCGCTGCGCGCCGGCTATCGGTTCGACGCGCTCGCCGCAACGGGGCTTGGTCCCGCACACGCGGTGAGCGGCGGCTTCGGCTACTTGGACCCGCGTTTCGGCATCGAGGCTTCGTTTCGCCGCTCGGTCACCGGCCCTGCGTCCACGATGGTGTTCGTGCAGCTCAGCTACTTCCTCGACACGGCGCGCGTCTCAGCCGACTCCTTCTGAGCGGGCGCGCCGCCTGCAAGCTTCCCAGCACAGCCGAGATGCGCCATGAAGCGAACGGATGTTTTGCCTCACGAGCGCGACCGATCCCGGCTGGGCACCGCGCGCCGCCGAGCGCCTCGACCTCGTGCTCGTCGATCACGCTCACTGCGAAATGAAGGCCGCTTCGAGCGCGCTGGCACTTGCCGGCCGGGCGGTGTGGGCGCCGTCGATCGTGCGGCCGCTCGTGGCGCTTGCCCAGGAAGAATTGGCGCACTTCGATCAGGTGTTGGTTGAGCTCGAGCGGCGTGGTCTCGAGCTCGGTGCCCCGCCGGTCGATGACTACGCGGTGGCGCTCCTTCGCAATGTGCAGGGGCCGAAGGGTGGCCGCGAACGCATGGTCGATCGCTTGCTCGCGGGGGCGTTGATCGAGGCGCGTTCGTGCGAGCGATTCAAGCTCCTCGCCGAGGCGCTCGACACGCGGGGCGAACACGAACAGGCCGTTTTTTATCGTGCGCTGATGGCGAGCGAGGCGCGCCATTACAGCGTCCTTCGGCAGCTTGCGATCGACGTCGGCGGTGATGAGCCAAAAACGCTCGGGCGGCTGGCTGAGCTCGCCGAGGTGGAGGGGACGCTGAACCGTTCCCTCGGCGTGGCCCCCGCGATTCACGGTTGAGAAAGACGATGGAGCTCGGCGATTGGAACCGTTTCGACGGCGCGCTCGCAGCGGCGCTCACGGCTTGGCGTAAGCGCACAGGCGAGCTCGCGGCGATCGACGGTCCCCTCGATCTCGAACGTGACTTCGCGGCCCGAGAGCTCTCGCGGAGCCCAGTACCCGAGTCACTGATTCACGAAGAAGTCCGCCACGAACTTCGCGAGCGAGCGAGTGACCCCGTCGCGCGAGCGCTCAGCGATTGGATTGAGACATTTTGGCTTGAGGACACGCTCTTCGACGCGCGGTTCGAGCTCGCTTGCGCGTGGGGGCTTCCCCGTGAAGTGCGTGGGCGCTCGGTGCCGACGAGCGTCCGGGCGCTCCGCCGCGAAGTCGTGGGCGGTCGCCATGCCAGTGTGCGTGCGCGAGCCGCCGATGAGTTTGGCGAGTGGGCTCACACCATCGCGGATCCGGCCCAGATCGCGCTCGACCGGCGTCTCGATCGGGAGCGCG
This sequence comes from Polyangiaceae bacterium, assembly GCA_947475525.1. Lineage (GTDB taxonomy): Bacteria > Myxococcota_A > Polyangia > Polyangiales > Polyangiaceae > SYFR01. Next base: position 201,963 of record CANJMI010000009.1, read on the forward strand.
CGCTGCCATTGTCGTGCCGCTCACTTGCCGTGTCCGAGCTCGCGGAAGGGGTGGCCCTTCAGCCGACTCATTCGGTGACTCTCGCCGAACGGTGGCTCGTGGCAACCGACGGGCTCGCAACTTCTCTCAACCGACCCGACTGGCAGGAAACGCTGGCCCTCGTGCTTGCGTCGGGGGCCCAGGAGGGATGGCCGGTCCGTCCGTCGTCGCGTTGGATTCGCTCCGTGTTTGCACGTGAGGACTGGACTCGCGGCCTTCAGCTCGGCCCCATCAAGGTGCCAACTGCGATCGGGGCGACCTCGTACGCGCGCGCGCTCGGTTCGTTCGGCATGCGGGTCTTCGAAGCGTGCAGGCCTCGCTCTTTGCCGCTCGCCGTGCACCAACCGCCACTGAGCCTCCGCAAACACGAACGGCGTGCGCTTTTCGCTTCGATCGTCGCGGAAGAGTCGTTCGCGAGGCGTGTTCTTGGGCTCTCGAAGGGAAAGGCCCGCGACCATCGGCGTATTCTCGCGATGGCGTTCCTTACCTCTTCGCGCATCGACGCCTGGCGGGTCGTCGTCGCAGCGTCCGCACGGGAGAGCTTCTCGGTTGCCCGCGAACGGCAGCGCGAGCTTTCAGAACGCGTTCTCGGCGCGGGGCTCTCGCCGGCCTGTTTTGCCGTTTTTCCAATGCTCCGGCCCGGTGATGGGGCAGCGTTCTGCGGCATGCTCGCGGCCGTCGATGCACGCCGCACCCTCGTCGACCGTCACGATGAGGATTGGTACAGGAATCCACGCGCACTCACCGAGCTGCGCGACGAAGCGGGCCTGGCTCCCGCGACCGGGTGCCTCGAGCTTCCAATATTGGAACGCGCCGCCTCTGGCCTCTGCGCCGAATTCGAGGATGCGCTCGGGTGAGGGACGCTCCGACGCTGGACGGACTAGCAGCCCCTATCTCTCGGTGAGCGGCCATGGTAGGTGCGCGCTCGCGCGCTTCGGATTGAAGGAGATTGTATCCCCTCTGCCCCGAAGCCCGAGCTTCCACCATGCACACCTCGCAGATGTTTGCCTCGGGCGCCGTCAACCTCGATCTCGACGGGACGGCCATCGCCCACTTCATCCTCTTCACGGCGTTCGTCGTGTTGATGAAGGACCTCATATTCGACCCGCTCCTCAAGGTTTTCGATGAGCGCGAGCGTCGCACCGCCGGAGCGATCGATGACGCGCGGGAATTCGATGACAAGGCGATCGCGCTGAAGGGCGAGTACGACCAGCGCCTAGAAGAGGTAAGGCGGGACGCCGCAGTCGACCGCGACCGCGTCCGCGCGAAGTTGAACCAACTCGAGGACGAACTGGCGGGCTCCGCGCGCACGGCGGTCTCCGAGCAGCTCGGGACGGGTCTTGCCGCCATCCAGCGCGAAGTCGGAACAATCCGCAAGGATCTCGAGGGGCAACGCCCCGCGTTGGCGTCTCAAATCGCGAGTCGCGTACTCGGCCGAGAGGTGCGCTCATGATGCCACGAAGGTTGCTCGGACTCCGAATTGCCCTCGCCTTCAGCGGCCTGCTCGTTGCCGGTGGCGTTGCGCTCGCGCAGCCCGTTGCGCCCCCAACGGCGAGGCCCAATGCCGCCCCGACGGCGAGGCCCAATGCCGCCCCGACGGCGAGGCCCAATGCCGCCCCGACCTCGTCCGCCAACGCCATCAGTCCGATCACCGGATTGCCTGGCTGGCATCCTCCGGTCGGTGGTTCCGGTCCGGCTCCTCAAGCCCAGCCGCCGATGCGCCCGGGGCACGACCAGAAGAACGTGCGCCAGCTGGTCGAGCAACTGAAGCGCGAACCGGGCGGCGTCATGCCGACGCTGGCGAGCCCGTCGGCCCGCAAATTTCCAACGGACGAGCACGGCTACTGCATCGGGCAGGGTCCGAACGACCCGCCGAAGAACGTCAACCTGTTCCACGGCTGGCTTGGCGTGAACAACGAGAAGGCCGTGCCGGCGCCGCAGCGCCTCGATGACTCCTCCCCCAGCTGGTTCGCTGCAAGATTCGGCAGCACCGCCTGGTGGAAATGGCGTCTGACTCCGCATCCGTGGCGTTACGAGAACCACGACGACGAATGCGATCCGCGCAACACACCGATCCCGCTCCTCGCCAACCTGATCAATTTCGGCCTGCTGATGTGGCTCGTGACGCGCTTTGGCGGAAAGCCGATCGCGGAGGCCTTGAAGAAGCGTCGCAGCGCGATCATGTCCGAAATCGACCGCGCGAAAGAAATCAAAGCGAGCGCCAAGGGGCGGCTCGACCAGTACGCGGCCGACCTCGATAAGCTTGATGATAAGCAAGCCGCGTTGCGTTTGCTTTATGCCGAGGAGGGCGAACTCGACGAGAAGCACCTCCGCGAGGAGCTCGGTCAGGCACGCACTCGCATGCTCGCCGACGCCGACTTCCGCGTCGTTCAAGAGGCCAAATCCACGCGAGACACCCTCTCGCGCGAAGCGCTCGATGGCGCCCTCGTTGCCGCGGAAGCGCTGCTCGGAGACTCGATCAACGATGACGACCACAATCGGCTCTGCGAAGAGTTTCTGAACGACATCGGGAACGCGCTCGTCAAGGGCGCGAGCGACGGTAGGGCGACGGGAGCCGCATCATGAGCCAAACAATTGCGCGACGTTACGCGCGTGCCGTGTTCGAACTCGGGCGTGAGAACGGTTCTCTCGGCGCGCTCGTCGGAGAGTTTTCACGCTTCGCCGAGGCCTACGCCGCGAGCGAGGAGCTTCGGGAGCTCGACCATCTTCCGAGTCTGACCGATGCCACACGGCGCGCCGTCCTCGCCGACCTCGGCAAGCGACTCGGGGCCTCAGAGGTGGCGGTCAATACCCTGTCACTGCTTGCCGACCGCCAGCGGCTGTCCTTGCTCCCGGACGTAGCGGCTCTCCTCCTCGAGATGAGCGACGAGCACGAAGGAGTTGTCCGCGCGACCATTCGCAGCGCGAAACAACTCACGCCCGCGTACGTCAACCGCCTGGTTGAACGCATTCGCGCCACGACCGGCAAAAAGGTCCTGATCACCACTGAAGTAGATCCTGCGCTGATCGCAGGCGTGGTCGCCCAAATCGGCGACCGCGTGATTGACGGAACCATCCGCGGCCGGCTCGACCGGCTCTCGGCATCGTTGCGCCAGAACTGACCTCCCGGCCCGTAAAACATCACGAGGAATTGAAAGACATGCAGCTCCGAGCGGAAGAGATCTCGCAGATCATCAAGCGGCAGATTCAGGCGATTGAGGGCGCCCCGAGCGTTGCCGAGACCGGCACGGTGCTCACGGTTGGCGACGGTATCGCGCGCGTTCACGGGCTCGGCAAGGCGATGGCCGGCGAGCTCGTGGAGTTTCAGCCCGACCAAGCGACCGACCACGGTCCGGTGTACGGCATCGTGCTCAACCTCGAGCAGGACAACGTTGGCTGCGCGCTTTTCGGCGAGACGGCGCTCATCCGTGAAGGCTCGAAGGTCAAGCGCACCGGGCGCATCATGGACGTTCCCGTCGGTGACGGGCTCCTCGGTCGCGTCGTCGATTCTCTCGGACAGCCGATCGACGGCAAGGGCCCCTTGGAAACAAAGGAGCGCCGCCGCGTCGAACTCAAGGCGCCGGGCATCATCGCCCGCCAGCCGGTGACCGAGCCGATGCAAACGGGCATCAAAGCGATCGACGCGATGATTCCGATTGGCCGTGGCCAGCGCGAGCTCATCATCGGTGATCGCCAGACCGGCAAGACGGCGATCGCGGTCGATACGATCATCAACCAGAAGGGCAAAGGCGTCTTCTGCGTCTACGTCGCCATCGGCCAGAAGCAGTCGACGGTGCGCCAGGTCGTCGACAAGCTCGAGCAGCACGGCGCGATGGCATACACCGTCGTCGTCGCCTCGACGGCGAGCGACATGGCTCCGCTCCAATTCATCGCGCCGTACACCGGTGTAACGATCGGCGAGTTCTTCCGGGATACCGGCCGCCATGCGCTCTGCGTTTACGACGACCTCTCGAAGCAAGCGGTGGCGTACCGTCAGTTGTCGTTGCTCCTCCGCCGTCCGCCGGGACGCGAGGCTTATCCGGGCGATGTCTTCTACGTTCATTCCCGCTTGCTCGAGCGCGCGGCGAAGATGGCCGACCGGGTTTACGTCGTGAAGAAGGGCACCGAGGTTCCGTCGGGCGATCCGACGTTCGTCGGGGTCGATGGCAAGGTGCACGTCGGGCATCAGGGGCGTGAGTCCTCGGAAGCGGCGGCATTCCAGCTCGTCGACGCGGACCTCTTCCACAAGTGGGAGCAAGGTGGCGCCGACAAGAAGAAGGTCGAGCAGCAGCTCAAGGACAAGCTCACCACGAGCGACTACGAGATAAAGAAGGATCCATTCTCGGGCGGCTCGCTGACGGCGCTACCCATCATCGAGACGCAAGCGGGCGACGTCTCGGCGTACATTCCGACCAACGTCATCAGCATCACCGATGGCCAGATTTTCCTCGAGGCGGATCTGTTTTACTCGGGCGTCCGCCCGGCCATCAACGTAGGCATCTCGGTCAGCCGCGTCGGCGGCAACGCCCAGATCAAGGCGATGAAGAAAATCGCCGGCACGCTGCGTCTCGACCTCGCGCAGTACCGCGAAATGGCTGCTTTCGCGCAGTTCGCTGCGGATCTCGATGCGAAGACCCGTGCTCAGCTCGAGCGTGGAAAGCGCCTCGTCGAGATCCTGAAGCAGGGGCAATACGTGCCGCAGTCGGTCGAACGTCAGCTCCTCATCATCTACGCCGCCTCGAAGGGCTTCGTCGATGAACTGCCGCTGGATTCGCTCGATCGATTCGAGTCTGAACTCGTCGATTACGTTGAGTTGAAGCACCCTGATCTCATCCCGAAGATCGTCAAGAAGAAGGAGTTCACCGACGAGATCGTGGCCGAGCTCGAAAAGGCCCTCAAGGCCTTCATTTCTGTCTTCGTCGTCGATCCGAGCAAGAAGGCCTAGCCGATGCCCTCGCTGAAGAGCATTCGCAAGCGGATCGTGAGCGTGAAGTCCACGCGCAAAATCACGCGCGCGATGAAGATGGTGGCTGGTGCGCGCCTCAACCGTGCGCAACAGCGGATAACCGAGCTCCGTCCATTCGCCGTGAAGACGAAGCAGGTGCTGCTCGCTGTCACCGCCGAAGGGCGCAGGGCCTCCACGCTGGCAGTCGTCGAGGAAGATAACGACGGGCGCGCTGCGGACGCGGTCGTCGTCGATTCATCGGCGGTGGTTGCGGTTCATCCGCTGCTCGCCGAGTCCCCCGAGCGCCACGTCCAACTCGTCGTTCTGACGAGCGACCGCGGTCTCTGCGGAAGCTTCAACGCGACGATCTGCAAGCTCGCTGAAAGCGAGTGGCGTCGTCGGACGGCCGAAGGCCAAAAGGTCCACCTCATCGTCATTGGCCGCAAAGGCCGTGACTACTTCCGGCGGCGCGGTGCCCCGATGGAGTACCTCGAGGGAGTCTGGGATGACGTCTCGATGGAAGGGGCGCGCAAGCTCGGCCGGGCGGTTCTCGCGCCGTTCCTGCGCGCCGAAGACTCGGTGGATGCGCTCTACCTCGTCTACAACGAGTTCAAGAGCGCCATGACGCAGAAGGTGACCCTCGAGCGCCTGCTGCCAGTGGAGACGGCGCAGGGGACGGTGCTCGCATCTTCCGATGCGCAAGGCTCTTCGCACGGTGATGACGCGGTCGTGTCGCTCGTCCCCTACGAGTTCCAGCCCGATCAGACGACGCTCCTCCAAGAGCTCGCGCCCATGTACATCCAGATTTCGATTCTTCGTGCCATGCTCGAGTCGATGGCGAGCGAGCTTGGCGCGCGAATGACGGCGATGGACTCGGCGACCACCAACGCGTCCGACATGATCGCTCGACTGACGCTCCAGTACAATCGCGCCCGCCAGGCGGCGATTACGAAGGAGTTGATGGAAATCATCAGCGGCTCGGAATCCCTCAAGGCCTGATCGAGGCGTTCGAGCTGTGCTGCTTTCGATCCATGCCGAGTACCCGGAGCCGCGCAAAATTCAGCGCGTCATCGAGGTGCTCGAGAAGGGTGGCATCATCGCTTACCCGACCGACACCGTTTACGGGCTTGGCTGTGACCCTCTGAACAAGCAGGCGGTCGACCGCCTCTACCAGGTCAAGGGCATGCCGCGCACCAAGCCGCTGGCTCTGATCTGCAAGGACCTTTCCGACATCGCCAAGTACGCGGTCGTCGAGAATCCCGAATACCGCTTATTGAAGCGCATCTTTCCTGGTCCCTATTGCGTCATCTTGAAGGCAACGCGTGACGTGCCGAAGCTCTTGATGACCAAACAGAAGACCGTCGGGATCCGCGTTCCGAATCATGCGGTGCCGCGCGCGATTGTGGAGGCGCTTGGCCGCCCGCTCGTCTCCACGACGGCATCCCTCGACGATGATCCGCTTGTCGATCCCTGGACGATTGACTCGACGTTTCCAGGGATCGATCTCGTCCTCGAAGTGGACGTTTGTGGATCGGTGCCCACCACCGTCGTCGATTTAAGTGCCGGTGACGTTCGCGTGATTCGGGAAGGTGCGGGGCCCGTCGAGCGCCTCGCGTGAACTCCCGTCGTGCGGGGGGCCGCCCAACCGGGCAGAGTGGGGCCAAACGACGCGGCTAAGCATCGATGTCGCGCGAGATTCGTGTAGGCTCCCGCGTCGTGGCAAAGGACCCCGTTGTCGGTGACCTCATCGATCAGCGCTACACCCTGCGGCGCGAGATCGCCCGCGGCGGCATGGGCACCGTGTTCGAGGCCGAGCAGCTGGAGACCGGCCGCATCGTCGCGCTCAAACTCGTCCATCGGCGGTCACGCTTCGTACGGGTCTCGGAGGAGCAATTGTTGATCGAGGCGCAGGCCATCAGCGCCGTCCGCCACCCCGCAATCGTCGAGCTGCTCGACGTCGGGGTGTGCGCCGCGCAAGGCCCCTACTTGGCGTTGGAAATGCTCGTCGGGCGCACGCTCGACGGCATCATCGCGTCACGCGGGACCTTGCCTGTGCGGGACGTCGCTCACATCGGTCGACAGATATGCGAAGCGCTCGCAGTCGTGCACGAGCGGCGCATCGTGCATCGCGACCTCAAGCCGAGCAACGTGTTCATCGCGCTCGAAGGGGGCCGTGAGGTCGTTAAATTGTTCGATTTTGGGATCGCGGCGCTCGGCGGAGCGAGTCTCGATGCGCCCTCTGGTGACCGCGAGGCGTTCGGTACGCCCGAGTACATGGCGCCCGAACAGCTGCTCGGCGAAGGTGCCGTGGATCATCGCGCCGACCTCTACGCCGCCGGCGTTACGCTGTTCGAGTGCCTCACGGGAACCGTGCCGTACACGGGCACGATGGGGCAGGTTGTAAGCAAGTTGTCGCGGGCCACGGCCCCACCGAGTGTTCGCGTGCTGCGGCCTGACGTTGACCCCGAGCTCGATGAAATTCTCACGGTCACGCTCGCGCTGAGGCCCGAGGACCGCTTCGCATCGGGCCGGGCCCTCGCGCGTTCGTTGGGCCTCGCCACAGGTTGCACCGAAGGCGCAACGCACCTCCTTGGCGACGCGACCCCCAGCATGCGCGAAGAGTTCGACCGACTCAGTCGCTTGCCCGAGCGGGGCTCGCCCACGTCACGCGTGCAGCGGCTTTTTGAGCGCGTTCCCTACATCACGATGGCCGAGCTGAACCACAACGGCGCGACCGTCGAAGGCCGTAGCGAGGACATTTCCCTCGGCGGCATGCTCGTTCGCACGCAGGAGACGATCCCCGCGCAGGCGAAAATCCGCATCAAATTCACCTTGCCGGGCGAGGGACGTTCCGTGGCCGTCGGGGCGACGATTCGCTGGTGCCGCGAAGCGCGCGGTGGGCACTACGCTTCAGGTGTCCAGTTCGTCGATTTACCCAACGATTGCCGCAAGGCGATCCTCGATTTCGTTCGCAGCCCTGGCCACGCGACGAGCTGAGCCCATGGAGCGCTCCGCTCGGCTCAGGCAGAGTCGACGCGCAGGTATCGCGAGGGAACCATTCCGATTGCCGCTTGCCGCATCGGGGCGACCACCTATGATGCCCGCGATCATGGTTGAGCCGACCGTCGCGCCCGAGAAATCTGCCGAGTTGAAAGTGCGCCGCATGCACCGGCGGGACATCAACCGCGCGTGGGAGTTCTTGAAGCGCGTGTTCCGCGACGTCCACGCTCAGACCGTCGAGTACCAACGTCCGCGCAGCAAGGCGCGCTTCGCGGAGCAATACGACGAGGAAGGCGTTGAGCAATTGTTGTTCGAGGTCGGCCGCGACATCGTCGGTTACGCGGAGTGTTCGTTCGAGGTGCTCGGCGATGACAACTGGATAAACCCACGCTATTTCGACAACCGCGACATGCGGCCGATGTTCATCGAGGAGCTCGCAACTCATCCCGATTTTCAGGGTCGCGGCGTCGGCTCCTGCATGATTGAGCAGCTGATGCACCTCGCGCGTGTTCGCGGTTGCACGCATCTCGTTCTCGAGGTTGCCGAGAACAATGATGGTGCGCTCTCGTTTTATCGGAAGCGCCAATTCTACAAGCTGGATGCGTCTATTTTTCTCGCGAAACGCATCCCCGGCGAGCCCGAATTGTTGCCGCCGCGACGGTTGCCGAGTCCGCGTGGGCAGGACGACGGCGCCAAGCGGAAGGTGGTCAAGCGCGGGGCGGGCAAGTCGAAGGTGAAAACGAAGGCCCCGAAGGTCAGCGCCCCCAAGGCGAAGCCCACGGCGAAGACTCCGAAGGTCAGCGCCCCCAAGGCGAAGCCCACGGCGAAGGCTCCGAAGGTCAGCGCCCCCAAGGCGAAGCCCGCGAAGGCTACCAGCCCGTAACGTTCAGCGGCTGATCGCTGTCGACCTTGTTTCCGACGCCGAGTTGCCCGTAGTTGTTGTGGCCCCAGCAGCGCAGCGCCCCGGTGCTCGCGATGCACGTGTGGTGCGCTCCGCCCGCGATGCTCCGCGCGTTCGTGACGTTCGCGACCGCGAGGGGCAGGGAGCTTTGCGAAAGCTGAGCGTTGGCGAGCTGTCCGTACAGGTTGTAGCCCCAGCACGCCACCGAGCCGTCGGTTCGGCCTGCACAGAAATGCGACGAGCCTGCGCCGATTGCGTTCGCGTTCGATAGGTTGCTCACCGGACTCGGCGAGGCGCTGTTGACGGTGGTGCCGTTGCCGAGTTGGCCCGAGCTGTTGTACCCCCAGCACGCGACCCCTCCCGTCGTGAGGACCGCGCACGTCGCATCGTATGCTGCCGCAATTTCGCTGGCATTGCTGATTCCGCTCACCGTGACCGGAGTCGCGTTGTCGGTGCTCGTCGTGTCGCCGAGTTGACCGTAAATATTTCGCCCCCAGCAACGAAGGTCCCCCGTCGCGAGGATGGCGCAGGCGTGCCGGTAGCCCGCCGTCATCGCGGTCGCCGTCGTGATGTTCAACACGCTGACCGGCAGGCTGCTCTGTACCTTTACGCCATTGCCGAGCTGACCCGTCGCGTTGTCACCCCAGCATTTGATCGCCCCCGTCTCGAGCAACGCGCAGGAAAAAAAGTCGCCGGCGGTCACGCGGATGGCTCCGGTCAGGTTCTTCACCGCAACCGGACTCGAGCTGGTCGTCTTGGTGCCGTCCCCAAGCTGGCCGTAAGCGTTGTAACCCCAGCATTTAACCGTCCCATCGACGAGTGCGGCGCACGCATGGTCCTGTCCCGCTGCGATCGAGCGGGCACCTGTCAGCAACGCCTGAACTGGAACGGCGCTGTTTATCTTCGTGCCGTTTCCGAGCTCCCCGTACGTGTTCTCGCCCCAGCATTTCACGGTGCCTTCGCTCGAGACCGCGCATGAAAAGTCGTCGCCTGTCGCAAGTTGAACGAGGCAGTCGGAGTCGGTGTTGGCCGTGCAACCGGAGGGGCAGCATCCGTCGCCACCTTTGCACGTCGACTCGACGATGCCGCCGCCGCATTGGTTTTTGGCGAGCGAACAGGCTTCACCGCTCGTGCATGCGTCGACGTCGTCGCAGCTTTCCTGTTCCTTTAGCGGGCTGCCAACGCACTGACCCGACATCGAATCGCACGAGCCGAGGGTGCATCCCTGCGATAATTTGGAGCAGCTCTTCGGCTTGCCGCCGATGCACGCGCCGGCCGAGCAGGTTTTCTCGACGCTGCAGAGGTCGGCCGCATCTTTGCAGCCAAGCCCCTCGTTCGCAGGCTTGGGCTCGCAGTTGCCGCTGTCGGGGTTGCACTCCGCGACGTTGCAATCATTGGGGACCGGCGCGAAAAAACAGTCGTTCTTTGCGCCGACGCACACGCCGTTTTGGCATTGGCCGCCGATGACGCACTTGTTCGCGGGGTCGGTGCATGCGGTGGCGTTGGCCTCGAGTCCGGCGTTGCAGCTCTTCTTCGTCTCGTCGCAGGTGATGGCCTGGCAGGTGGCGGCCTTGATGCCGCATTCGTTCTTGGGCCCGGGCGCGCACGCGCCGCTCACGCACACGTCGCCCTCGGTGCAGAACTTCCCGTCTTCGCAAGAAACGCCGTCCTTCGCGTCGACCAACTCGCACTGGAGCTTCGTCATGTCGCACTGCGCGATGTGGCAAGCGTCGGTCGCGAGCGTCGCGCAATCAAAGCCGCATGGAAACATGACGAGGGTCCCACCGGAGCCGCCGTCGCCGGTCGTCGATGCGGCTTGCTGGCCACCGGTGCCGGGGTCATCGCCGCTCGAGCCGCAGGCGCCCACGATCTCCGCGCCTCCAACGAAGGCAATGCACGCGAGCCATGGGAGCACACTTCGGAGCGGAGGCATCGGCGCATGATCGCACACCCAAGCGCACGGCGAGTTAGGAAATTGCGACGAAGCGCAGGTATGGTTCGAGGCTCGTAACTGAGGAATCACGCATGGCAATCGAGCAGCTCACGCCCCAGCAAATCGAAACCTGGACCATCGAGGAGAAAGACTCGTGGTGGCTCTCGAAGGTGTACCGCGGAGACATGCCTCAGTTGACCGTGCGTGCCGCGGTTACTGGTTTTTTATTGGGCGGCGTGCTCTCGGCGACGAACCTCTACATCGGCGCGAAGACGGGCTGGACGCTCGGTGTCGGCCTCACGAGCGTCATTCTCGCGTACGCGTCCTTCCGGTTGATGGCCCAGCTCGGCGTCGCCAAAGACTTGTCGATTCTGGAGAACAACGCCGCCCAGAGCATCGCGACCTCGGCCGGCTACATGACCGGCCCGCTCATCTCCGGCATGTCCGCCTACATGTGGATTCAGAACACGCTGATCCCATGGTGGCAGATGCTCCTCTTCAACGTCGTCTTGTCGTGCCTCGGCGTTCTCGTCGCGTTTCCGATGAAGCGTCGCTTCATCAACGACGAACAGCAGCCGTTCCCCGAGGGGCAGGCGTGCGGCGTCGTGCTCGATGCGCTTTACACGGGCACCGGCAACGAGGGCATGCAGAAGGCGCGCGTGCTCGTGAAGGCAAGCGGCGTCGCGGCACTCGTCGGCCTGCTCACGGGTGAAAACCTGATGCGGCTCGTGCAGGAAAAGTGGTTTGGCTTGAAGAAGGTTTGGCACATGCCGCACAACCTCGACGCCTGGTACTACGCGCTCGTCGAGAAAGGTTGGGTGCCCGAGCCGACGCTCGCGAAGGTTCCGCTTCGAAGCTTGGGGCTGTCTCCGACGCTCGACCTCGCGATGATCGGCGCGGGCGGGCTCATGGGGCTGCGCTCGGCGGGCGGCATGCTGCTCGGGATGCTCCTCAACTACGTGGTGATCGTGCCGTGGATGATCCTGATCGGTGAAATTCACCCGAAGGCCGACGGCACCTTTTCGCGGACGCACGTCGTCAACACGTGGGCGCTCTGGTGGGGCATCGTGATCATGGTGGTCGCCTCGCTCGTCAGCCTGTTCGGCAAGCCCGAGGTGTTCATTGGTGCGTTCAAATCGCTCGGTAAAAAGAAAGACGGAGCGTCGGTCGACCGCCTTGCCCACATCGAGCTGCCTTTGAAGGTGTCCCTCGTGGGTATCCCGATCGTCGGCATGATCGGCGTGTGGATGGCGCACGCGTGGTTCGGCGTAAGCTGGGTCTTCGGCATCACCGCCTTGCCGCTCATCTTCGTCCTGACGTTGATCGCGGCGAGCAGCACCGCCATGACGAGCATCACGCCCACCGGCTCGCTCAGCAAGATCCCGCAGTTCCTGTTCGGTGCGTTCGATCCAAAGCATCCGCCGACGAACCTGATGACCGGCGTGATGTGCGTCGAGGTGGCCGGCAACGCGAGCAACCTGCTGATGGACATCAAGCCCGGCTACATGCTCGGCGCGAAGCCTCGCCAGCAAGCGATCGGTCACACCATCGGAATCATCGCAGGCGCGTTGGCGAGCACGCCGCTCTTCTACTTGCTGTTTCTCTCGGACTACCACCCCGGCGACAGCGTGCAGGCGAAGATGGCTCCCGAAGGCGGCCAGTTTGGGTTCCCCTCCGCGATGCAATGGAAAGGCGTATCGGAGCTCGTCACGGCGATTTTCGGCGGCGGCGGCGGCACGCTCCTGACGAAATCGATCGTGACCTCGATGGTGATAGCCGCGGTCGCGGGGGTCGTGATGGAGGTGCTGCGCATCCGCAGCAAAGGCAAATTCCCGCTGAGTCCCTTGGCGATTGGGCTCGGTGTCGTGCTGCCCCCCGATTCGACGATCGCGATGTTCATGGGTGCGGCGTTCTTTGCCTGGATGCACAAGCGGCACGGGCACAAGCCCGGTACTCCGGCCCACGAACTCTGGGTTGGCGCGCACGAACCGATTTGCGCGGGGCTCATCGCCGGTGCCGCGCTGATCGGCATCACCGACATTCTGGTGAAGGTGTTCTTCCTCTGAGGGTGGCAGACTTCCGCCGCCCCAGCGGATAGGCGTTCCGTGCGGCCGCGCGACGCGCTAGACACCGCTTCGGAGCCGTTGAGCGCAAGGGTTCTCATGCACGAGTGGCGGAATTGGCAGACGCACCGGATTTAGGTTCCGGCGCCGCAAGGTGTGGGGGTTCGAGTCCCCCCTCGTGCACGATGCCTTGCTTGACAAGGTGCAGTGGGCCCGCTGAGAGGGCGCAGGTTGCCGCGATCAGTGCTTGAGCTACCGAAGGAAACCCGGCACTCTACGCGGGCTTGGTTCGGGGCCCGCGCGTGTTTGCGACAGGCCGGGGGTTTGTTGTCTTCTGAAGGAGTTTGAGCGATGAAGCGTGAGAGCCTGTTCGTGGTGGTCGGTCTCGGAATCTACGCGATGGTCCCGGCGGCTTGTACCGTCGAGGCGACCGATACCGGCTCTGGCGGAGCCGCGAGCAGTACCGCGAGCAACACCGTCGCTACGGCCACGGTGACCACCGGTCCGGTGGCGCAGAGCTCGAGCACAGGTTCCCTCACGATGACAGAAGCCTCGTGCGACGCGCCAGGCACGTCTCCGTCCAAGGGAGCTTGTGCCGCCCCCTCGAAGCCGGATTGCTCCGACCTGAACGGCGGCGGCGGTGCTGGCGGCGGCGGCGGTGCTGGTACGGGAGGCGGCGGCGGCGCTCCGAGCTGCGTCGGCATCATCGCCAAACCCACCACGTGCACGACGTGCGTCTCTGGTGCGTGCTGCGCCGACCTCGCGGCGTGCGACGGCATCCCCAATTGCGTCGATTGCTTCTTCGGCGTCCAGATGGACCAGAAGCTTTGCGGCACGCCGGCGATCACCGCGGCGAGCGAGAAGCTCTTTCATTGCACCGAGTGCGAATGCGGAGACGAGTGTCTGCCGAAGTCGTGCAACCCGGTGACCAACGCGCCGTGCGACACGGCAGCCGGGGAGTCGTGCGACTTCGGAAGTGACGGCTTCGTTTGCTACGCCGCGCCGAACGACGCGAAGCTCTGCGAAGAGTGCGATCAGTCGAACGGCCCGTATTGCGCCCCCGGGCACACCTGCCTCGAAGACGGCGGTTGCGCGAAGTACTGCTGCGACGATGGCGACTGCGGCACGGGTACTTGCCAGCTTTACAAGGACCTCCAGGTCGGCACCTGCGTCAAGAAGTGAAACGACGCCCCGAGACGCGTCCGACGGCCGCTCGCGCCGACCGCAGCCTCCCTACCGGTCCCTCACAGGGTGCGGCCCCGGCGCCACGTGCTCCGCGCGGCAGGCCCTATGGCGACAGCGGCGGCCCGCCCCCGCGTGAGTCGCAGTCGGAGTCGGCGCCTCAAACGCGCGCGGCTCCCGGGCAGGAGGTTGTTTACGGCCTGCGGGCGGCGCTCGCGGTCCTTGCAGTGCGTCCCGAGGATGTCCTCCAAATTGCATGTTCCGGCCGCAGTGCAGCCGACGCGTCCAGCGAACTCCGCGCCGCCGAGGAGCGGGGGATTCCATGCGCGGAGCTCTCTGATCGCGAGCTCGAGGGGATCGCCGGCTCGCCCCACCACGAGGGCCTCGTCGTCACGACCCGCCCTCGCAGTTGGGCGACCCCGCGGCAGCTCGCCGAGGTGCTCGTCGCGGCACGCGGCGTGGCCCTCGCGCTCGATCGCGTGCGCAATCCTTACAACATCGGAGCGATCCTCCGCACCGCGGCTTTTTTCGGGGTGGATGCGGTCATCCTCGGGGCGCTGGCTCCGGGGCCTGATCTCGCTTCGAATGCCGTGCGCGTGGCCGAAGGCGGGGCCGAGCGGGTGATCCTCTGTCGTACGCCCGACCTCGGCGAGACCCTCGCGCGGATGAAGTCACGCGGCATCTCGATCGTGGGCGCCGACGCCCACTCGACCCAGAACGCCATTGGCCATCGCTTCAAGCGGCCCACGATCCTCGTGTTGGGTCACGAGCGCGAGGGAATGACCTCGCGCGTTCGGGCGCAATGCGACGAACTCATCCGGGTCCCGGGTTCGGGAACGGTGGAGTCGCTCAATGTTTCGGTCGCAGCCGGCGTGCTGATAAGCGAGCTCGTGCGCCAAGCCTGAGCGGTACCTCAGCGCAGCACGTCGGCCCCGGGGCTCCTGAGCGCAGCGCGCGACGCACCAGTGGCCGCCGCGCGCTCGAGCAATTCAGGGCAATTCGGAGGTGTAGACGACGCCCTGCATGCCGTTGTGGTTGATGCAGAAGTAGGGATACGCTTGGCCGTTGCCATTATCGGTGGGAGTGATCACCGTGACCGCGTCGCCGTTTGGCTTCGCGAGGGTTATGGGGCTTTTCGAGTCGGCCTGGCCGGCTGGGCCACCTGCGAGCGGATGGGTCACGAAATTGCCTTGCCAAACGACCTGCGTACCGGGCGTCACGATGATGCATGCCTTATGCCCAAAGGTCCACGCGGACACGTCCGTGATGGTGGTCGACTTTGTCTTGGTCAGGTCTTTCGCCGTCGCGCGAGTGCAGCCATTGAGCATCGGTTCCGGATCGCCGCCGCCGCCGCCGCCGCCCTGACCGGTGGTGGCCGTCGCGCCGCCCTGGCCGGTGGTGGCCGTCGCGCCGCCCTGGCCGGTGGTGGCCGTCGCGCCGCCCTGGCCGGTGGTGGCCGTCGCGCCGCCCTGGCCGGTGGTGGCCGTCGTAGCGGTGCTCGTGGTGCTCGTGGTTGCGGAGGTGTCGTCGCTGCCGCCGCAGGCGATGAGCGCGAAGGCCGCGAGGCCCGAAGTGGCAAGCAAGTTTGAAATTTTCATGTTGATTCTTTTTATTGAAGTCCAGTTGTGCCGCCGCCCGCAGGTGGGTTCGACGGCATTAATTGAGTGAAACCGTGGATACGCTATCTCTTTTCTTGATGGAGTGCCATTCCGTGCGGATGCCCCACCCGTCCGTTTGGCCGCGCACGCATCGTTCGTGTAGCGTCCCCCCATGCACCGGAGCTGTGCCCGATTGGTGGCGGTGGTCATTTTGTTTTCGGCCGCATCGCTTGGGTGTGGCGCGGGGGCCGTGGAGCTGCTCCCGACGAACACCTGCGAGGGCGGGAACGTGCCGGACTGCAGGGATCGCTGCGGCAAGCGTGAGGGCATGCCCTGCTACAAGCTCGGCTGGTTTCACGAACGTGGCCAGGAAGTCGACGCGGATTTCGACCGAGCGATGGGGCTTTATCAGCAGTCCTGCGAAGCGAGCTGGCCGCAAGCCTGCCGCGCGCTCGGTGACCTCTACTGGCGCGGCGAGAAGGTCGGCCGCAACGCGAAAAAGGCCATCGAGTATTGGGACCGCGCCTGCACGCTCGGTCTCGACATCGCGTGCCCGACGCCGCTCGAACGCGACATCGCTGATGGCAAACTCATGGCGGTTAGCCGCGGCAATGGCTCGGTGAGCGTGTCGCCGATGCCGAACTACCAGGGCCCGAAGCCTTCGACTCCGTCCGCGCCTTCGACTCCATCCGGGCCTTCTGCGCCTTCGACTCCGTCCTTGCCGACGGCGCCGTGAGCGCTGTCACCCGACGGGCATACCGACGAAGAGCGCCTTCCCGTTTCGCTGCACCTTGAGGAGGACAGTCTCGCCCTTCTTGTGACCGTCGAGCTCGGACCGCAGCTCTGCCACGTTCGCGATGGGCTTGCCGGCTACCTCGACGATCACGTCGCCTTGAGACAGTCCTTCGATGGGCGTCGCGAGATCGACTACTCGGACGCCGCCACCCGGAACATCGGCGACATCGATCCCGAACATTCGGTCTGGCTTCGGCGTGCCGGCGCGCGTCGCTGCCTTCGGCTGCTCGCCTTCATCGAGTTTGTCGAGTGTCGCCCGAGCGATGACGGGCTTTCCGTGACGCAGCACCGTCACGTCGACGCTCGAGCCGGGCGCATGGCGCGCGATGTTCCGTGCGAGCTCTTCGGACCGATGAATCCCCACGCCGTCCACCGTGACGATCACGTCACCGGGATGGATCCCCGCTTTGGCGGCCGCGCCGTTCTTCAAGACTTCGTTCACCATCGCGCCTTCGGCCCGCTCCATTCCGAGTGCCGCGGCGAGCTCGGGCGTGACCGGCTGAAAGGTCAGGCCAAGTTTCCCCCGCTCGACGAAGCCCTTCGTTTTGAGCTGGGCGATCACGTCCTTTAAGGCGTCGACCGGGATCGCAAATCCGATTCCATCGGCGCCCGCACGAATCGCCGTGTTGATGCCGATGACTTCGCCGCGCATGTTGAAGAGCGGACCGCCGCTGTTGCCCGGGTTGATCGATGCGTCGGTCTGGATGAAGTCGTCGTAAGGCCCCGCGCCGATGCTGCGTGCTTTTGCGCTCACGATTCCGAGCGACACCGAGTGCCCGAGTCCGAAGGGGTTGCCAACGGCCAGCACTTGCTCGCCGACGCGCAGCGCGCTGCTCTCGCCAAGAATGACCGACGAGAGCGCGCTCGGTGCCTTGACCTTGAGTAGCGCCAGATCGACCTTCGTGTCGCGTCCGACGACGTCCGCTGACAGCTCGCTGCCGTCGAGAAAATGCACCTTCACCTCGTCGACGTTTTCGACCACATGCGCGTTCGTGACGAGGTATCCCGCTTGCCCATCGACGATGAAGCCGGTGCCCGCGCCACTGCGCTGCCGCGGCATCCTCGGTTGGGGCGATTCATGCAAGAACATGTCGAACGGGTGCGCGCCTTCACTGCGAGTGAGCACGTGCGTGGTCGTGATGTTTACGACCGCGGGCGAGACGTGCTCGACCAGGTCTGCAACGCTCGATTGCGTGGGCATCGCGGCTTGCGTCGAGACTTGGAGCGCAGGCGCGGGCGCACTGGCAATGGCCGCGTCGGTTCGCGGGCGCGTCTCGGGGGCGAACGTCCCTGGGGTGGAGCCGCAGCCGGGCAAGAGCGCGAAGAGAACGGCGGCGAAGGCGGTCAGCGGTGGGCGAGGGGAGGTGAGCGTACGCATGGGTCGAATCATGATGTCTCGCTGCAACAGCTTCCGGCGAAACTTCATTCCGAAACGTCGCAGAAGTGCGCGTGGCGTGGGGAAGAGCCGCCGAGTGGTCTCGATGGTTGGGTCAACCCCCCGTGTTGGCTCCGTGCCCGTCAACTCGGGCAGCAAGCGCTCGTCCACGTTTGGCCCATGTCACGCGGCGAGCAGCCAACGCCCTTCACGAACGGAACTCGGTCGGGGTAACTCTTCGCGCCGTCGAAGCGGTACGAAGCCGGCGTCTTCGGCCAATTTTTTTTGCAATCGGCGTCGTGTTCCGAGGTGCGCGTTTGCGTGCAACATGGGATCGCTTGCGCGGGGCTCGGGGGCTTCCCGCTATCTGCCGCGGACGTATCGCTCGTGGCTGCCGCTGCGCTCCGCATCGCGATGCCGCCTCTCGCTTGGTCGAGGTCGGGTACGCACGCCCGCTTCGCGTCGTCGAATCGTGCGCCCGCGTCACACACCGTCGTTCCCCGCACGCGCACGCACTCGCCGTCCCGCGCCTCGGCGTCATCAGGGCACACGAGCGGCTCGCTCGACCGCGCGCAACGCACGCCAATGGCCGCGCTCCACTCCTGTGGCTGATAACGATTTCGCAGTGCGTTGCGCATCCATTTCGGGAAGCGTCTGCTCCAGCTCCCGCCCCGGTACACGTAGTGATGCCCGTCGCGGATCGCGTCCGCTTTTCCGCGTGACGGGTAGCGCCCAAACTCCGTTGCGGTCCATTCCCAGACGTTGCCCGTCACGTCGAGCAGGTCGAACGCACCGGCCCCGAACGCCCCCACCTCGCAGCTCCCGAAAGGATGGTGGTAGCAGGTCGTTTTCTCGGTGGGCTCCGCCGAACCCAAAGAAAAGCGGCGTTTTTCCATTCCTCCGCTCGCGGCGTACTCCCACTCGCGTTCGGTCGGGAGTCGCTTCTTCGCCCACGCGCAATAGGCTGCGGCTTGCCGGAGATCGATGCAGTTGATCGGATGACGGCCGTGGTTCGGGGCGCCCTCGTTGCAAAATTGACGGCCCACGTGGCTTCGCGTGCACGCGCCGGCCGTGACGCAGGAGGTGTAGGCGTCGGCTGTGACTTCCGTTGTGTCGAACTCGAACGCGGCGACGACGGCTTCGTGTGCCGGCCGTTCCTCTTCGTTGCTGTCGACCGCCGATGAACCCATGAGGAAAAATCCTGCGGGGATGCGCTTCATGCCGTCAGTTGGAGGGCCCGGTTCGTTCGTCGACGAAGCGGTCGGGGCGGATACCGGCGCGGCTACGACGAGCGGGGTGGCAGAGGCGACCGATACCGGCGCGGCTACGACGAGCGAGGTGGCAGAGGCGGCGAGTGTGCCGCTCGTGTCGCCGTGGCGCCCGCACGCGACGACGAGGATGGCGATGAAGGGTAAGAGCTTCATCGGACGTAAGCGAGGAGGGCGTCGTTCATGGCCTCGAGGGGAGCGGGCCCACGCGTGTAGAGTTCGAACTGCGCGGCCGCTTGATGCAGCAGCATGCGCCCGCCATCGATCGTCGTGGCGCCCTGTAGTTTTGCTGCGCGAATGAGAGCAGTCTCGAGCGGCTTGTAGACGATGTCCATCACGATGAGGTCGCTTCGCAGCGCGCTCGCGTCAACGGGGCTCATCGGATCCACGGTGCTCATCCCGAGCGAACTCGCGTTGACGAGCACATCGAAGGCCTCGACACGGTGACGGTCTTCCCAAGCGACGACGTCCGTTCCAAGCTCACGCGCAAGCTCGACCGCACGCGTATCCGTACGGTTCGACAAGCACACCGACGCTCCACGTTCGAGCAGTCCAAACGCCACGGCTCGCGCCGCGCCACCCGCACCGAGAACGAGCACCCGTGCGCCGGCGACCGCCCGCACTTCTTCGAGCGCCCGTGTCGCGCCGAGCCAATCGGTGTTGTGGCCGACGAGCTCGCCGTCGTCGTTCACGATGGTGTTCACAGCCCCGATCTTCGCGGCGTTGGCGTCGAGTCGGTCGAGCTGCGACATCACGAGGAGCTTGAAGGGCATCGAGACGCCGAGGCCTCGGATACCGAGCACCCGCATCGCAGACAAGGCCGAGGGCAACCCGCTCTCGGTCATCTCGAACGGCACGTAATGCCAATCGAGGCCGAGCGCCCGGTAGCCTGCGTTGTGCATCGCCGCGCCGAGCGGTACTGCCCATCGCGACAGCGAGCCGCAAAGGACGCTGCCTGCTGCCATGCCGTCGTCCGGGGCCTTAGCGCCGCCCGCCGTGTTTTTGATTGCAGCGCAACACGTTCGCCGCGGCGGTGCTCTGCTGCGGTCCGGTGCAGCGCGACAAGGCCGCGTTGGCTGCTCCACAACGACCCGCCATCGCGGCGCCGATCGCGTCGTCGCACGCGCTGTTTTTCGCCGGCGGGGGAGGCGGGGGAGGAGCGGTGCGTCCGCTCGTGTTCGTGGTGCTCGTCGTCGGCGGCGGTGGCGGTGGCGCGGTGTCGGCGATGGGTTCTGCGGTGGCGCTGCTGTCCCCCGCCGGTGCGAGCGAGGGCGCCGCATCCGCGGTCGCGGTGGGCGTCCCGCCGTCGATGGTGCCGCCATTCGCGCTCGTGGGGGGCGCGCTCACCGTGGCGCTCGTGTTGACGCGAATCGGCACGGTGGGTTCCGAATCATCGCCATGGTTTTGGGTGTACCAAAGGCCACCGCCAACGATGCCCGCGGCGAGCAGGCCGAGCGCGCCGAAAACGACGACCTTGCTACCGCCGCCCTGCGGCGCATACGCAGGACGCCCGTTCGGGACCATGTGCGGGCCCGGGGTCGGATAGCCATGGGCCTGCGCATCGTGCGGCGCGCCCATTCCATACGGTTGCGGAGCGCTTCCCGCCATCGGCGTCGGGTAGCCACCTTGCGCGGAGCCTTCGCCGAATGCCGCACCCGCTTGCGTGCCACCGGGACGACCTTGAGCGGCTTGAGGCAACGCGAACGCCTCGGTCGCGGGGAACCCGCCCGCCGTTGCGCCAATGCTCGAGGTCTGCCCGCTGGCGAGCTCGCGGTAGAACTCTTTCGTCGTCGGCTGTCGGTGGTCGCGGTTTTTTGAAAGCGCCCGCAAAACGGCCTGCTTCATCGCCGCGGGGATCTGCGCCGCGAACTCGCCCGTCGTTCGCTCGAACGGGAACGGCTGAGCGGTCATGTGCTGGGTCGCCCATTCCCAAGCGGTGTTCGCCTTGAACGGCAGCGTGCCCGTGATCATTTCGTAAGCCATCACGCCGAGCGAGTAGATGTCGCTCCGGCGATCGAGCTCCGCCCCGGTAAATTGCTCGGGGCTCATGTACGGGGGGGTTCCGAGTACCGTACCCGCCTGCGTCAATTTTTGTTCGCGCGCCTGATCAGCGGCGTCGCTGCGCTTGGCGATCCCGAAGTCGAGCACCTTCACAAAATCGACCTCGCCGGCCCGCTCGGTGAGCACCACGTTCTCAGGCTTCAAATCGCGGTGGATGATGCCCTTCTCGTGTGCCTCGTGCAGCGAACCGCAAATCTGCTTCATGATGTGATCGACCCGTGGAGCCGGCATACGCCCGTCGTTGATGATCACATCGGCAAGCGGCTTTCCGTCGACGAACTCCATCGCGATGTAAAGATCACCGCTGGGGGTCTTCCCGAAATCATAAAACGTGATCGTGTTCGGGTGCTCGAGGCCTACGACGGTGCCGCACTCGCGGTTGAAACGCCCTTGAACCTGGACGTCTTGCGAAAATTCCGTGAGGAGCGTCTTTACCGCAACCCGCCGGACGGCGGTGCCCATCTGCTGCTCGGCGACGTAGACGCGTCCCATGCCGCCTTCGCCGAGAAGGCGCACGATTCGGTACCGCCCTTCGAGCACGGCCCCAATCAACGGGTCATCCGATGGGCCTTGGTCGAGCGGCATGAGTACGCCGCACTTGGCACAGAAGCGCGCCCCCTCGATGTTGGCGTAGTCACACGCAGAGCAATTCATGGCACGGTATATCCTCGCACCAAATTCGGAACACTCCGAAACGGCGCCGGCGGAGAATCGCAGCGTCCCGCTCCGAACGCAAGTGACGGGACCCTCTTGCGAGACTTGACACCCGCCCCTCCTAGCGATAGAAGCGCGACCCCGACTGTCGGAAATCGAAGCACCTCAAGTGGGGTGCGACTGTCTCCTACATGCGGCACGATTCCGACGATGCCTTTGCTGGCATAGCTCAATTGGTCGAGCACCGGTTTTGTAAACCGGCGGTTAGGGGTTCAAGTCCCCTTGCTAGCTCCGCCTGTGGGCCGTCCTGGCCCAGGCTTTGATTTGAAAATTCGGAGGCTTGCCCGAGTGGCCAATGGGAGCAGACTGTAAATCTGCCGGCTTATGCCTACGGTGGTTCAAATCCACCAGCCTCCACTCCTTTCCCTTCGCGGGGATTCTGTTCGCGGGAGTAGCTCAGTTGGTAGAGCTCCAGCCTTCCAAGCTGGATGTCGCGGGTTCGAATCCCGTCTCCCGCTCTGCGACACCGGTCGCACGTCACGAAACTTAAAATACGAGATCGACTCAGAGATTGACTTAAACCTGCCGAATCGGCTTAACGACTCACGAAGTCCGGCCGAAAGGTAACGCAAACAGCGCCCTGCTTATGGGGCCGAAACGCCCACCTAGCTCAGTTGGTAGAGCACGTCCTTGGTAAGGACGGGGTCATCGGTTCAAATCCGATGGTGGGCTCCGGTCTGTAATTCACTCTCAATCACCGCAACATTTTTTCGCTCGAGGTCGCAGGCAATGGCTAAGGAGAAATTCGTACGCAACAAGCCCCACGTCAACGTTGGCACCATCGGTCACATCGACCATGGCAAAACGACGCTGACCGCATCGTTGCTCGCCGTTCAGTCGCGCGACAAGATGGCGACACTGAAGAGCTACGCGGACATCGCGAAGGGCGGCACGGTTCGCGATGACAGCAAGACTGTCACGATCGCCGTCTCGCACGTCGAGTATGAGACCGCGAATCGGCACTACGCGCACATCGATTGCCCGGGCCATGCCGATTACATCAAGAACATGATCACCGGCGCGGCGCAGATGGATGGAGCAATCCTCACCGTCAGCTCGCTCGACTCGGTCATGCCCCAGACGCGCGAGCACGTGCTGCTCGCTCGCCAGGTCGGTCTCACCCACCTCGTCGTCTTCTTGAACAAGTGCGATGCGGTTGACGATCCCGAGATGCTCGACCTCGTCGAGATGGAAGTTCGCGAGCTCCTGACCAAGTACAAGTTCGACGGCGACAACGCTCCCGTCGTTCGTGGTGCGGCGCTCCCGGCGCTTCAGGGTGACCCCGCCTGGTCGCTGAAAATAAAGGAGCTCCTCGCGGCGCTCGACAGCTACATCCCCGAGCCCGTTCGCGCAGTCGATAAGCCTTTCCTCATGGCCATCGAAGACGTGTTCAGCATCAAGGGCCGCGGCACCGTCGCCACCGGCCGCATCGAGCGCGGTCAAATCAAGACGGGCGAAGAAGTCGAGATCATCGGCTTCGGCGACACCCGCAAGACGACCATCACCGGCGTCGAGATGTTCCGAAAAGAGATGGACTTCGGTCAGGCGGGCGACAACGTCGGCTGCTTGCTCCGCGGCATCGAGAAAGACGACATCGAGCGCGGCCAAGTCCTCGCGAAGCCCGGCAGCATCCACCCTCACACCAAGTTCGAGGGCGAAGTTTACGTCCTCCGCAAGGAAGAGGGCGGCCGCCACACCCCGTTCTTCGACAACTACCGCCCCCAGTTCTACCTCCGCACAACGGACGTGACGGGGTCGTGCAGGTTGCCCGAAGGCGTCAAGATGGTCATGCCCGGTGACAACATCACC